>NZ_FNVG01000060.1 GCF_900107935.1 Vibrio hangzhouensis
ATTTGACGTTAGCGACAGAAGAAGCACCGGCTAACTCCGTGCCAGCAGCCGCGGTAATACGGAGGGTGCGAGCGTTAATCGGAATTACTGGGCGTAAAGCGCATGCAGGTGGTTAGTTAAGTCAGATGTGAAAGCCCGGGGCTCAACCTCGGAACTGCATTTGAAACTGGCTGACTAGAGTACTGTAGAGGGGGGTAGAATTTCAGGTGTAGCGGTGAAATGCGTAGAGATCTGAAGGAATACCGGTGGCGAAGGCGGCCCCCTGGACAGATACTGACACTCAGATGCGAAAGCGTGGGGAGCAAACAGGATTAGATACCCTGGTAGTCCACGCCGTAAACGATGTCTACTTGGAGGTTGTGGCCTTGAGCCGTGGCTTTCGGAGCTAACGCGTTAAGTAGACCGCCTGGGGAGTACGGTCGCAAGATTAAAACTCAAATGAATTGACGGGGGCCCGCACAAGCGGTGGAGCATGTGGTTTAATTCGATGCAACGCGAAGAACCTTACCTACTCTTGACATCCAGAGAACTTAGCAGAGATGCTTTGGTGCCTTCGGGAACTCTGAGACAGGTGCTGCATGGCTGTCGTCAGCTCGTGTTGTGAAATGTTGGGTTAAGTCCCGCAACGAGCGCAACCCTTATCCTTGTTTGCCAGCGAGTAATGTCGGGAACTCCAGGGAGACTGCCGGTGATAAACCGGAGGAAGGTGGGGACGACGTCAAGTCATCATGGCCCTTACGAGTAGGGCTACACACGTGCTACAATGGCGCATACAGAGGGCTGCCAACTTGCGAAAGTGAGCGAATCCCAAAAAGTGCGTCGTAGTCCGGATTGGAGTCTGCAACTCGACTCCATGAAGTCGGAATCGCTAGTAATCGTGGATCAGAATGCCACGGTGAATACGTTCCCGGGCCTTGTACACACCGCCCGTCACACCATGGGAGTGGGCTGCAAAAGAAGTGGGTAGTTTAACCTTCGGGAGGACGCTCACCACTTTGTGGTTCATGACTGGGGTGAAGTCGTAACAAGGTAGCCCTAGGGGAACCTGGGGCTGGATCACCTCCTTATACGAAA
>NZ_FNVG01000059.1 GCF_900107935.1 Vibrio hangzhouensis
GCACCAACAATCTAAATTGTGGTGCCCGGAGGCGGAATCGAACCACCGACACGAGGATTTTCAATCCTCTGCTCTACCGACTGAGCTATCCGGGCGACGGGGTGTATTAAACGGTTTTTCAGCCTTAACGTCAACACTAAATTGCAAAAAAAATATCGTTTGGTGCTTTTCTATACTTAGCGTTCTGTTTTTATTCATTTAGCGCTTAAAAACAAGCCCTGCCAGTAGGCGAGCTTGGTTTTCACAGATAGATAACCACCTTTTAGACGTTAAATAAAACTACATTTAACTGCTTTTTTTCACCATCAGTTTCACCCTTAGAGTTATTTTTTTACTTCAAATCGCGCCACATTATCATTTAGTTCTTCAGAAAGCTTATTCAACGCACTTGTGGCCTCACGACTTAGGTCAACCACGCCCCGAAGCTCACCGCCACTCTGCTCTATCATATTAATACGTTGTGAAATATCATCACTCACTTCTGTCTGCTCTGCGGCCGCTGTCGCTATCTGCTGACTTCTTTCAGTAATTGCTTCAAGGCTACCGACGACCTCCTGAAGTGCTTGTGAAGCGGTTTGTGACTCCACAACAGTAGCCTGGCTAGTCTCAGCACAAAGCCGAATGCTCTCAATCGCATTCTGTGAGCCAGCCTGTAGGTTGAGAATCATCTGCTGGATCTCCTTAGTACTTTGCTGTGTTCGTCCTGCTAAGTTTCTCACCTCATCTGCAACAACAGCAAAGCCACGCCCCTGCTCACCCGCTCTTGCCGCTTCAATGGCCGCATTTAGTGCCAATAGGTTCGTCTGTTCCGCAATATCACCGATCACCTCAAGGACACGAGCGATATTATTGACATCACAATCCAGATCCGCCACAGCGCCACTGGCACCATCGAGTTGAACGGCTAATCCTTCGATGTTAGATACGGTAGCCAGAATAAGCTGGCTTACATGTTGGCTTTGTCTATCTGCTTGATCTGTACTGACCGCAGTATCTCTGGCTGACTGAGCAACATGAGCTGCTGATGATGCCATTTCCGTCATTGCCGTAGCTATCATTTCAGTACTCTGTTGTTGAGTTGCCGTTAGAGCAGAAATGGACGATGTCCGCCTTTCCGACTCAATGAGTTGCGATGAAATAGAGCCCGTCACTTTCTCTATACTGGTCAGTAGTGACGCCAGTGAAGCACTCATGAGCTGTACAGAATGAAAAATGCTGCCTTGCTTCGCGTTTTGTTCGAATTGAGTATTGATCTTACCATCAGCAACACTCTGCACTGCCAGCAGCACATCGTTAGGCTCTCCGCCCAGAATAGACGTGATCTTCCTGAGCGAAGCCAACAATAAGCTAACAATACAGATTATGATGCTCAGACATAAGGCTACTTGCCACTTAGCAGTAGCCCAGAAACGCTCATTCACTTCATTAAAACCAATTCCGGTACCCACAACCCAGTTCCAGTGTGGCGTTCTTTCTGCAATTGAGAGCTTTTCCTCTACCGTCCCATCAGCAAGACGCTGTGACCAGGTATACTCAATCAACCTGTCTGAGCTTGAACCCAATGCTTTTAGAATCAAATCGGCGACACTGTTGCCAGAACTATCTCTAAAGTCATGAAAGCTGGTGCCGTGCAACTGAGGGTCTAGAGGCGCAGCTATAAAGACCATGTTGCTGTCCGCAACATAGACATACTCGTTTTCCTTATAGACGTTGTTACGCAGAATCCTCGTTGCAATTTTTTTGGCCTCCGCTTCTGACAATGAGCCCTCTAGAGCCAATTGTTCGAGCTGGACTACAGTAGAGTAGGTACTTGCAAAGATCTCCGACACACGAGATTTGTTGTCATTGTTACTGGCGACTTTAAGCGACCACAGTCCAGTAGCCATGACCATAACCAGTGCCAACAAGATAATTATTGATAATAAATATGTTTGTTTCCTAAGTGTCATATTCCGTACTCAATTTGTATATCATATCGATATCAGTATTTTCATGCAGAATACCTCACCATTTTTCTATGAAAAGCCACCAGTTCAGAAACTATGATCGGGATTAAATTCGCGAACAAAAATATCTTTTTTATTTAAGATTTATCGAAAGGTGTCGAGTAAACCGTTCAGTCATTTGAATAGAAAAACCTCAGAGTACGCAATGAACTGATGAATCGAGGATTGTTAGCAGGATAGCAGAAAGCGATGATGGGTCTATGGGTCTATGGGTCTATGGGTCTA
>NZ_FNVG01000055.1 GCF_900107935.1 Vibrio hangzhouensis
GTGGTTCTGTGGTTCTGTGGTTCTGTGGTTCTGTGGTTCTGTGGTTCTGTGGTTCTGTGGTTCTGTGGTTCTGTGGTTCTGTGGTTCTGTGGTTCACAAAAACAAATAAAACATTATTAATCAATAAGTTAATGCAAAGTATAATTCATCAAACCCTATAGGGCCACAGGGCCATAGTTCCGCTCTTTAACCGCCCTTCAACTTAAACTGTACAAAAAGACAGTAAAATGCTTGAATATCTGCATCGAACATTTTGATGGATGGTGAACATGGCGCTGTTGTTGTCGGCAATTTCTCTTACCTCGCTGTCAGGCGTAGGGGCTAAGGTCGCTGAAAAACTGGCGAAGGTTGGCTTGCATACAGTTCAGGATCTGTTGTTTCACCTTCCGCATCGCTATGAAGACCGCACACGTATTTACCCGATTGTCCGGTTGCATCCCGGGCTCTGGGGTTCAGTGCAGGGGACTGTGATGAGCAGTGACGTCGCCTTTGGCCGCCGCAAGATGCTCACAGTCAAAGTCAGCGATGGAAATGGCACCATCACGCTACGCTTTTTTAACTTTACTGCCGCCATGAAAAACAACTTCTCCCTGGGGCGAATCATTGTCGCCTATGGCGAAGTCAAACGTGGTAATCATGGTCTGGAAATCATCCATCCCGAATACAAGTTTCAGGCAGAAGGTAAGACCCCTCAATTAGAGCAAACCCTGACACCGGTCTACCCGACCACAGAGGGTCTGCGACAAATCACACTGAGAAATCTCACAGATCAGGCGTTAGAACTGATGGACAAAGCGGCAGTGGACGAACTTTTGCCTGGCGGTCTTTACAACCAGCAAGTCACATTAGCTGAGGCTCTGCACACCATTCATCGACCGCCACCAAGCATCAACCTTGATGACTTTGACGAAGGCAAGCACCCGGCTCAGCAACGACTGATCATCGAAGAGTTGATGGCGCAGAACTTATCCATGTTGGCCGTGCGCAGTAAAGGCCAGCAAGATGCGGCCAAACCCTTGGGCCAGGCAGACACACTCAAGCAGCAGCTATTAAATCAACTGCCATTCTCCCCGACCGGTGCGCAGGCACGCGTCGTCCAGGAAATTGAAACCGACCTCGCGAAGCCGATCCCTATGATGCGCCTGGTACAGGGTGATGTGGGTTCCGGTAAAACGCTCGTGGCAGCACTGGCTGCGGTGCGTGCGATTGAACACGGCTATCAGGTAGCGATGATGGCACCGACTGAATTGCTTGCCGAGCAGCATGCGATTAACTTTGCTGGTTGGTTCGAATCTATGGGCATCAAAGTCGGCTGGCTGTCTGGCAAACAGAAAGGCAAAGCGAAAGAAGCGGAGCTATCACGTATTGCCAACGGTGAGGCGCAAATGGTGGTGGGTACTCACGCGCTGTTTCAGGAATCCGTTGAATTTAAAAACCTTGCGCTTGTTATCATTGATGAACAGCACCGCTTTGGCGTCCACCAGCGTCTTGAATTACGTGAGAAGGGAGCCAAACAGGGCTTCTATCCTCACCAGTTGATCATGACCGCCACTCCCATCCCCCGAACGCTGGCGATGACCGCCTATGCGGATCTGGAAACGTCGGTCATTGACGAGCTCCCACCGGGACGTACTCCGATTCAGACGGTTGCGATTCCTGATACCAAGCGGGATGACGTAATTGGACGGGTCAAGAACGCCTGCCTTAATGAGGGTAAACAAGCCTATTGGGTGTGTACATTAATCGATGAATCCGAGGTGCTGGAAGCGCAAGCCGCTGCTGATACCGCTGAAGACTTACAACGCAAGCTTCCCGACTTGAAAATTGGTCTGGTCCACGGCCGAATGAAACCAGCGGAAAAACAAGACGTGATGCAGCGATTTAAAAACAACGAGCTGCACCTGCTTGTGGCGACAACCGTGATTGAAGTGGGTGTAGACGTCCCTAACTCGAGTCTGATGATCATTGAGAACCCAGAACGTCTGGGTCTGGCTCAGCTGCATCAGTTACGAGGCCGTGTGGGCCGTGGAAGCGTCGCAAGTCACTGTGTACTCATGTACCACTCTCCGCTCTCTAAAACCGCTCAGAAACGCCTAGGGGTTCTCAGGGAGAGTAACGATGGCTTTGTGATCGCTCAGAAGGATTTGGAGATACGTGGACCGGGCGAACTACTCGGCACCAAGCAAACTGGCTTAGCCGACTTTAAGATCGCCGATCTGGTGCGTGACCAGCGTCTGGTGCCAGAAGTACAGCGCATCGCGCGCCATGTGCACGAGCAGTATCCAGAGAACGCCAAGAAGATCATTGACCGCTGGTTAGGGGACCGAGAGTTTTATGCCAAGGCGTAACGGAAACGGGTTCCTGGTTCCTAGGCTCTAGGAACTAGGAACCAAGAACCAGGAACCAGGAACCAGGAACCAGGAACCAGGAACCAGCCTCTCACGCCTAGGTCCTAGGAACCATATTCTTTCCATTCTTAACCACCGGGAAGCTCACCTGAGCCTTCAACCCACCTTCACTGCGATTAGAAATACTCACCGAACCATGATGCTGACTGATGATCCGTTTCACTATCGCCAGTCCTAACCCGGTGCCTTCACTGCCACGCGCGGTATCACCACGTGTGAACGGTTCAAACAAGCGTCCTATCTGACTTTGCTCGATACCCGGGCCATTGTCCTCTACCGTTACCCAGGCCAGTTTGTTGTCCACCGTCATACCCGTGGTCACTTTCACCCAGCCGTTACCGTAACGCACTGCGTTCACCACCAGATTGGTAATGGCACGTTTGATGGCAATGGGACTACCCTCGATGTCTTTGATTTTCTTCATCGGCTGATAATCGATCTTGATTTCATAGCCACCTTCGGAAGAGACGATGTCCGAGGCAATGTCGTTCAGGCTCAGCGACTCGAACGACTGGGTGTTTACCGGTTTAAGATAATCCATAAACTGGCCAATGATTTCGTTACACTCTTCGGTATCACTGATGATCCCTTCCGCCAGATAACTGTCTTCTGGCGACATCATTTCCGTGGCCAAACGAATTCGGGTCAGCGGTGTACGAATGTCGTGACTAATACCGGCCATTAACAAAGTACGGTCCTGCTCCAGCTCCTGTATCCCTTTTGCCATCTGATTGAACGCTCGGGTGACCGAACGAATTTCCGACGCCCCTTTTTCCGGTAACGGTGGTGGGATCTCCCCTTTGCCCACTAAGTTCGCCGCGTTTTCGAGTGCCATGAGTGGTCGGTTTTGCAAACGAATAAACAGCCAGCCACCCGCAATAACCAGTAGTGCCATAATCAGACTGTTTCTGAATAACGGAGCAAAGTCTTCTTCCTGCAACTCAGACAATGGAATGCGAATCAACGAGTTCGGTAGCGCATCAATTTTCATCCACAGGATGTAACTCTCTTCACCCAGTATCAGTCGAACCTCAGTACTGGACTGAAGCTCTTCGGACATCTCTTCGCTCATCAGGTCGATAGGCATGGCGTGATTAAATTCGTTGGCCATCGCACTGGTGTCAGCGTGAATCGTCACGCCCAACTGTTCCAGCACTCGTCGACGCAAGGGCGCATCCATTTCCAACTCTTCATCTACCCCCTGGTTATCTTCCAGAAAGAACGATAGCTCATGCGCCAGGATCTTATTGAACTGCTGTAAGCTCGGAACTAACGCGTAGTTGTATACCGCGTAGTAAGAAAATACCTGACTGGCAATTAACAGAGAAAAAAACAATAGAATGGATTGCGTGAAGGAGCTACGAAATCGCATAGGTTTTCCTTAGAAGGCGAGAGAATTGAATGGTGATACCCAAATAATAAACAAAAGGCTCTGAATCCATCCAGAGCCTTATCACAGTTTTTTAGTTATGCTTCTTTGCCATCCGGCACAAACACATAACCTAACCCCCATACAGTTTGAATGTAACGGGGTTTGCTCGGATCCACTTCCAGCATACGGCGCAGGCGGGAAATCTGAACGTCAATGGAGCGCTCCATTGCCGAGTATTCGCGTCCGCGAGCCATGTTCATCAGTTTGTCGCGCGACATAGGTTCACGAGCATTGGTCACCAGTGCCTTAAGCACAGCAAACTCACCAGACGTTAATGGCATCGCCTCTTCACCACGGAACATTTCGCGTGTTCCCAGGTTAAGGCGGAAGTCACCGAACTCAACCACCGACTCTTCCTGACTCGGAGCGCCCGGGGCTTCAATTGTCTGGCGACGCAATACCGCTTTAATACGAGCTAAAAGCTCGCGCGGGTTGAACGGCTTTGGCAGATAGTCATCCGCGCCCACCTCAAGACCAACAATGCGGTCTACTTCATCACCTTTGGCTGTCAGCATCAGAATCGGCAACATGTTGTTGGCGTTACGTAAACGACGACAAATCGACAGGCCATCTTCACCAGGCAGCATTAAATCCAATACCATCAGGTGAAAAGTTTCTCGGGTTAACAGGCGGTCCATCTGCTCACTGTTAGCAACACTGCGTACTTGGAATCCTTGCTCTGATAAGTAACGCTCTAGTAATGCACGTAGACGTGCATCATCATCAACAACTAAAATCTTATGATTTTCTTGCATATTCGATTCCACCACTAAAAAGCAATTTACCTACTCTCACTGACACTTTCGGGAGTGCAAAAAGAGTAACTGCACTAAATGTAACATTTCATGGGCAAGATTTGCGCACAGAATTGTTAACGTTTATTAATTATGGGCCATATCAGGCGCACAAGAGAATTTTCTGTGTGATATAGGTAATGTATCTCAGATGTTGCCAGAATACGCCACTTGAAACCTGATTAACGATTGAGCTAAATCCGTTTCCTTCCCTAACCCTTTGTAACGCTTTGAAATAGGCTTTTGTGCCCGACTCAGGCTGTATATCATTTAACCTAAGCAGACTATCAGTAACCTTTACAAATCCACGGTTTTTACCAAACCCAGGGAGAGATTATGACGTTTGCAAACCCATCCGAGGTTTTTTTCTCGCGCGACCATTTTGCACATGCACTCAAATACTGGCGTAACTTTAACGGCATGTCACAGCTGGAGTTAGTAGAAGCATTGAGTCTTTCGCATCGAGCGTTTCTGGGTATCAATCAACCCATGCTGAGTAAATGGGAGCATGGCAATGGACAACCATCCCTGATGCGACGAGTCGGCGTCGCTACGTTTTTCCAACAGCCTTATCAGTACAGCGAAGATGAAAAACGTATTATTCAGGGTGTGGAGAAATATGACGACTTCTTTCGCGGCTTCGATACCCTTTACCCGTATACCATTGACTGCTTTGAAACCTATACCTGGGATAGCCTGCCACCAGCCTATCGCGAACAGGTGATGTACGCTCAGCAGCATTACCGCTACGGCAACTTTTCCAAGCTAATCGAAGTGCTCTCCGTGCGCGAAATGCACGTGGTGGTTGCTAAGCACAAACAAGCGATCGTCGGGCACATTGTCTATGGCAAAAACCACGAAGGCATTGACTGTCTGCTCAGCTACATAGCGCTGGATAAGCATCTCTACCGACAAGTGCATCTGCACGCCTGTGAATTATTCGAAGGTAAGAAACTGCTATTCACCGCCATCAAACCTTATGCTAAGACTCTGGTGTCAGACATCTTTATTCCGGAAAAATACCAAATCGGCGAGATCAGCGTGTACGAATGCCAGCTAGATCGACTAACCGCCAACCCGTTTTTCGATCAGATCCATGAAGACGGACGCGT
The DNA here is from genome assembly GCF_900107935.1 of Vibrio hangzhouensis. GTDB lineage: Bacteria > Pseudomonadota > Gammaproteobacteria > Enterobacterales > Vibrionaceae > Vibrio > Vibrio hangzhouensis. The sequence goes on from NZ_FNVG01000055.1 coordinate 5,747, forward strand.
GTTGACTCTGCTCAGCCATCATCAGAAAGTTCAGCGTCATCGCCGTAACGAGACGACGAAGGATGCCGAGTGCTTTGCCTAGATTGAGGTTTTTCATTTTCGTGGCAATATAAAGCGATATACTCAAGTGACCTCAAGATGCAGGACTCAGAGCTTCATCAAGGTGTTCAGTTCAGGGAAAATAGTTGAAGGAATGGCTATTCCCTTTCGAAGCTATTTGACGCAGAAATGGGCACCTTGATGAGCTCCCAAAGGGCGAGTTTACTTGGCTTATATGCTTTAGTTAGCGATTTTCGATGTAGAGCCACTAGATCTTCAAATCACTGCCGCGCCTAGAAGCCAAGTAATTCTCGCTGAACAAGCATCTTGAGGTTACTTGAGTATAGATTTCTTTTGAATATCCGACGTTGTCGTGAGCCCATTGTTATGAAAACAAACCTGATTACCCGTGAAGGGTACGATAAGCTGAAAAAAGAGCTCGATTACCTGTGGCGAGAAGAGCGTCCGGAAGTGACCAAAAAAGTGACCTGGGCG
>NZ_FNVG01000053.1 GCF_900107935.1 Vibrio hangzhouensis
TCAGAGTGCGAGACCAATGGCCTGCCTTGTTGTGAGATGTGGTACGTTGGGCCAGTTCAGCGGTTGGCTCGTACTCTGCCAAGATACGTCCCCATAAGTAGGTGCCATAGTCATTAGTGTTATTAAAATCAGTACTGATGAAGTTGACGGCATCAAATTCACTGGCGTCTACAGAGTTTGGGTCAACTATGACAAGATGGCCTAAACCGGTTTCCGTTGTACTGGCAAAGAAGTGTTGTGAGGTCTCGTTGCTCTTGGCGATCTGCCTCGCTGCAGCAGCTACTCCCACTTTCTTTGCTGCCTTAAGGGTTTCTACTTTAAATTCAGGAGAACGGATAATACGTTTTTTCTTGCTTGTCATGGTTCACCTCGTCAGTGATTTTACTTACTTAACTCGGTGTCCAAAACTGCTGGTGCGGATCAGTCTTTCAAACTTTTATGTGGCTGCACAATCAAATGTTGTTGTGCAAGCTTATGTTTTTGTTGGTATGTTTCGATTAGATTCTGCTGAGACTTACCAGCGTTTCCGTAAAAAAGACAGTTGTTTGAACTCAAGAATTCATAGTGATTGGCTATAGAATCCAAAACATAATCAATCCTTGCTAAGGTTTTACTTGTACAACTTTTGCCATGTAAGTCGTCTTCAATATCTAGCACATGGGATCTGAATGATTCAGCTTTGTAGAGATTTCTCAATGCGTTACCGTTCTTCAAAGCTTCAGCCCATATATTGGCGATATCTTGGAAGTGTTGAATAACCTCAGATGATGCATTGCTTGCTTTCAACCATGATATTTTTTTGTTGAAGACATCTATTGCTACAGATTTTAGGTCGAAAAACAAAGCTACTTTATCATCTTCACTTAGATTATTTCTATCTAAAAGCCATCCAAAGAAAAATCGGGTCTCGAACCGTTCAACGCTATGAAAAATAGGATCAGACATACCGTTGCTATTTATATCGACGAGTGGGTTAAACGGATACATATAACCAAAATCGAATAGAAAAACTTTACCATCTTCAGTAATTAAAATGTTACCTTCGCAAAGATCCCATTCCATTAGCCCATATTGCTCACATAGTGACGTGGTTTCTAATATTTGCTTGAAAATGTTTTTATTTAAATTTTCTAGCGGCTTACCTTCGATCCAAGGGGATAGGATTATACCCAATCGATAGTTAGCATATATAGTATCTACGATGTTAGGCAGGACTTCAGGAGCATCTTGGGTGGATTTTAATTTGTAAAAATCAGCTCTACGTTGAACTTCATTCAAAAATGAGAGTTTACCATCTATGTTAGAAACGAGTGCCGAAGCTCTCTTTTTCTTGAGAGTATATTTTTTGCTATTAATAGTAAGTTGATAAACTTCAGCGGTCAGGCCTGAATCTATTGATTTTGTTACATAATCTGAAGCTTCGTTAATGCTTGCTAAGATAGAAGGATCTAAAGGACAGTTTTCAGGAGTGCCAACTTCAATGTTGTCCCCACTTGCTTCAAACTCCGTTTGTTGCTTTTGCCTAGTGTTCATATAAATCTCCCTTTTTCTAAAACGGGGATGAAAAGTCATCCCCCCAAATTTTATGCAATTGTAAGAACTTCTTCAGGGGGCCTTCTGGTCTTTTTTTGCCAGTTCCCATCTGCAGCTTTGCCTACGGTAATTAAAATTGTTGGGATTAGTGAATTACTTAGATTGAATGAGCGCTTGACCATTTCAGGATCGAAGCCACCTACACTACCTGTATCGTATCCCTTGGCTTCGGCAGCATAGATCAAACTCATTGCCAAAAGAGAAGCTGAGCGAATAGCTTCATCCCTTCGAAGCGTTGCACTGTTTTTGTGGCTGTTAGTCGCCATCTCAACCCACGCATTCTTAATAGTGTCAGGGATGATCTGCTCTTCCACATCACTTTCTAAAATATCACTAATGTGCTGATACCCTTCACTATCACCACAAACCACATATGTAACCGCGGCATCTTTAGTTTGAGGTTGACCATATGCTGCTTCACAAAGTTTCTCTTTGGCTTCTGTAGAGTGTACAGCCAAAATATACCAATTTTGTAAATTGAATGCCGATGGGCTTTGAAAGGCGTAGTTTGCAATCTCTTCTACTTCAGATTTTGAAATAGAAATCTCTGGGTTGTATATACCTGTCGTTTTTCGATTAACAATTAAATTTAGCATGCTTTCCATAATATTTTCCTTTTAGGTCACAAGTCGTTTAGTGTCTGGTTAATAATAGCAGTTTCATTGTTTACTGTTGGTTAACTGTATTTTCACGGAAATGAATTAATGAATGTAATATATTTGTAAGGATGTGGTTTTTGGTTGGTTTATAACGAGGTGTTAGATGAAGATAGAGTTTTTTCATGACGTAGTCTGTGGTTGGTGTTATATACAATCACCAGTACTTAGAGCTATACAGGCAAAAATTGATGTCAAAGTTGTTCATCGCAATTTTATTCTACAGAGAAATGACAGAGAAATGATTTCTAAGTGGGGCTCACTCGAAGGCGCTAAAGAGCAAATTTTGCAACATTGGGAATCTTGCTCAGCTTTTGAGGGAAAATCTGACAGGTTCAATATCGATGGTATGCGCGAGGCGGATTTTCACTATCCTAACGGTCTTATAGCTGCTCAAGCGACTAAGGCTGCCGAGATTCTCGGGGGACAAGAAGCGCATTGGGACATGTTTGATGTTCTTCAAAGGTATCATCTTCAAGAAGCAAAGAATGTTGGAGATATTGATGTGGTTAAAGAAGCAATAACTGAGCTTGATTATGAACCGGAAAAGTTCTTAGATGTTATGTTCTCTGAAAATGTTAAAAATGATTTGAATAAAAACTCACTATTAGCGCTCAACTATGGCGTGCGCTCAATTCCGACACTTGTTGTTGATAGTAAATATCTAATCCGTTCTACAACTAAGTATCAAGACTTAGTAAATACATTAGTAAATTTGGGGGCTGTGAATCTTGAATAGTGAATATTATATGGGGATAAAAGGAGCAGAAAGTGTTTCTCCACGCTAGAAAAGAAAACAAATACGTGGTGAATTTTTGCCATTTTTTCTAACCAGAGTGAGTTCTAGTAGTTGGTGTATCAAATGGCTTTTCTTCGTCGTGATTGGCAGAGAACTCGCTAGGGAATGGCAGGATAACGATTTTTGAGCTGAGCATTAGCAAGGTGAAAGAAGTGAAGAGGAGTGTCAACAACGTATGTATTGAGAACAAAATTGATGTTCTGCATATGTTAGTTCAAAATTACTTAAGCACCGGTGATGGTTATTACGTTGACTGGGCTGATTGGATGTGAATCGAAAAGAGTACTTAAGTTACTATGAATATCTGATTTCCTTCTTGAACGTGGTTGGTTTTGGATGTAACGGTGAGGTATATTTTAAAGCCAAATTGGATACACTTGTAAACATGATAAAAGCTGACACAAGTATGGTGTCAGCTTTTATATTACCAAGGGGGATTGGCGTGTTGATAAGCTATAATAGTGGTTTTAGCGGAGATGGATATGGATAAGATTAGAGCCCTAACTGTATTTAGGCGTATAGTTGAACTTGGTAGCTTCCAAGCTGCGGCAAACGACTTGAAGCTTTCTAAGGCCGCAGTTACAAAGAATATGAATGAGTTGGAGCTAGCTCTAAATACCCCTCTAATCAATCGTACGACAAGGAAGTTGTTCGTAACAGAAGCTGGTCTAGAGTACTACCGAGAAGTGTGTTTGGCCTTGGATACTATTTCAAACGCGGAGCAAACACTCTCTTTTAATCAACAGCATATCGCCGGAAAGCTTAAGATCGGTGCCCCGCTGTCACTAAGCATAGTGTTGATTAACGAACTTATCTGTGAATTTTCAGACCACTACCCATCTGTTTCCATTGAAGTTGTAATGGATGATGAACAAATCGATCTAATATCTCAAGGTGCAGATGTGTCAATACGAGGCAGCAGCACTTTGTCTGATTCTTCTTTGAGGTCAAGGAAGTTGCTTGGACTAAAACGGGTCTTATGTGCCGCCCCTGAGTATCTAGAGTCTTCTCCACCAATTCTAAGTCCAACTGATATTAAGTCACATAAGAGTCTTGTTTATAGTTTGGCGTCGACGAACAAGTGGAGGTTGAGTAGAGGTGATGAAAGTGAAGACGTAGAGCCTGTTGCTTCAAACTATATAGTTAATAATAGCTTGGCTTTAGTACAAGCTTGTAAGTTTGGTAAAGGTATTGCGTTGACACCATGCATCTATGTTAAGTCCCTGTTGGAAAATGGGGAGCTAATAGAACTCCTCCCAGACTGGTCTCCGGAGGAGCACAGCTTATATGCTGTTTATCCTAGTAGCCGAGCAAACTCACAGCTTGTCAGAAGTTTTATAGATTTTTTAGTCGATCGCCTGGAGCGAATTTAGAGCTTGTTGGTTTTGGCATAACGATTTTGCAAATTGAAAAAAGGACAAGGGCGATACCGGTCCCTTGTGACACGCTTACTGATTGGTCTAAAGCTAACCAGCCCAAGGTAATTGCTGTAATAGGACTCAAAAAACCGAGAGAGGTAACTACTCCAAGCGGGAGCTTTTTTACGCCATCAAACCAAATGGTGTATGACACAATGGCACCGAATAATACTAAGTAGCCGTATCCGTACAAGTTTTTAGACTCTATAGATGTAGGGTAAACGTCAAAAAAGGGAGAAATGCAAAGTAATACTAAACCGCCATATAACAATTGATAACCGGTAAATGCAAAAATATTCATGTTTGTGGACCATTCTCTTGACAAAAATGTACCGAAAGACATCGATATTGCCCCAATTAGGCCAGCAGCAACTCCGGCTAAGTTCCAGGAGACTTTAGGTGTTAAAAAGATAAAGCACAGGCCAATAAAAGCAATCAACAACATCAATTGTTTTCCCTTATCAACTCGTTCCCCTTTGAATAAAAATGCTAATGATAAAATAATGGCTGGCTGTAATGAGTTTATTAATGCAGCTACACCGCCAGGAAGTTTATAAGCGGAGATAAAAAGCATGCTTTGAAAAAGAGAAATATTTAAAATGGACAAAATAAAAAGCCTTTTTGCTGTTGTTTTATTTGTCCTTTCACCGAAAATGAGTAGCAAAATCAAACCTGATGGTACACACCTAATCGCGGCCGCCAAAAATGGTTGATTTGGAGGTAGAAACTCTGTAGTCAAATAATATGTTGTTCCCCAGATTATAGGAGCTAGAGCTGTTGTTAAAGTTAGAGCAAGCATCTTATGTTCTCCAAAACTTTCTAAGATGATAATAATTATTTACTTATTGGGCCCTATTGCAATTCCTAATTGGTAAATTGACTGTTTACTAATTAGGGGTTTAAAAGTGTTGAGTCTTCTCCTATAGTTTTATTTTGTAATTAGTGCGGATAAGACTATTCATTAAAAATCAAATGTCGTCTCTTAATGGATTGTTTTCCATGCGAAAAACTAGAATTTTTATCTGGGGTGGTTGATTTTTTTGAGGGCGGTTGTTCTGGTTAAAATAATGCATTAATGATAAGGAGAGCTGAGAATGTTTACGGTAATCTATGAGTTTGTAATAAAAAAAGGCTTTGATATCGAATTCAGAGAGGCTTGGATCGATCATACCGAATACGTATTTGCCGATTGTGGGAGTTTAGGTTCTAGACTACACACTACTAATGTAGACCGTACCTATGTGGCATACGCACAATGGCCAAACCGAGAAACTTGGTTAGAGGCAACGGAAAGGTATCGAGATGTGCCTCCCGTTACATTAATAGAAATGAAAAAGTATTTGATATCATCATCAGTATTAAGAGAACTGAAAGTTTCTGATGATCTTTTGAAGTAGGGCCGTTTCTTAATTGAAATTGAACCATGCGGAACTTCTCACTTGGAATCAATTTGTATTGGTTTAATGCTCTCAATTACCAATTCAGGTGTTCACTTATCGCCACATTCGAAGTGCTTTGTTGCTTAAATCAGGAACCTGGCAGAGAAGAATAGAAGAATAACAAATATACGAGGCGTAGGATACTCACTCTAAGAAGGGGAGAGTGCAATTTATGTGTCTGGAAATTGACAGATTCATTAACGGAATAAAGTCCACTAGTGCGAATTACCAATACAAAATGCAAGGGCTATTTGACGTTAGTGGAGAGTGTATTGGCTACGAAGTCCTGATAGATCAACAGCGTAGCAAAGAGATATTGCCAGGGCCAAATGTACATAGTGATCTCACGTTTTCGTCTTCAACAAACTACCTGATTCAACGTATTAAGGTGGCCATTGAAAATCGCCGTTTCGAGTCGGAATGGTCAGGGAAATATCTGTTCCTTAATGTGGAAAGAAGTAACTTATGCGACATTACATTACTGACGAGACTCGTAGAGCTTAATCATTACCTGTTACAAAGACAGATAGTGCTCGTTGTCGAAGTGACGGAAAGAAATGTATGCGGAAGTTGCAACCGAATAGGAGAAGGACTGCTTTTGCTAAAGCAAAATGGGATTGTCACCGCTGCCGATGACTTTGATATTTATAATGGAGATTTTCGTCATAAAGAATTGGAAACAGGATGGTATGAGTTTATTAAGATACAGTCTCCGGAGACGAAAAAGGATATTGAGAAACTGGTTGTGTTCACGCACCTAAGACCTGAGAAAGTCATCATTGAGCGAGTTGAATCCGTGTCCATTTTCCATACTCTTTTGGATCTTCAAAGTGTCTTTTGGGGTTTTCAGGGTTATTGCTTTGATAAAGGCACGCCAATATATATTTAGCTTGGGGACGACAATGACGGGACATAGAAAATTCGCATAATCGGCATCAAGTTTTGAAAAACGCCGATTGGATAACGAAGCTTCCATTTTTGGCAGAAAGCCGTTCAAAGTGCAACAAAGCCACATTCGAAGCCCTAGCAGAAATGCTGGGGCTTTTTCGTTCTATCTACCTGAACAAAAACAAAAAAAATGCCGTCATCCTCATGCAAATGAGGATCTTCTAAAGCGAGTGACTACCTTAAAATGCTTGGTAATCTGAAAGCGCGTTAACTTTGTAGCGAGAAGATTAGAATGACTGCCTTTGATACAAAAAAGGTGCTCACGTGAGCACCTTTTGTCTACTTGTTAATGTCTAAATTACGGCTCGCAAGAGTCACCCGTTTTAGCTGTCCAGCTCGTCCCTGCGTCGTAAGAACACTGCTCAGCATAAGTGCCGTTCGTGTATGTCAGAGTGCGAGACCAATGGCCTGCCTTGTTGTGAGATGTGGTACG
>NZ_FNVG01000022.1 GCF_900107935.1 Vibrio hangzhouensis
AATGGCGGTGAGGGAGGGATTCGAACCCTCGATACGGCTACAAACCGTATACTCCCTTAGCAGGGGAGCGCCTTCAGCCTCTCGGCCACCTCACCGTCTTGCGGAGGCACATATTACGATTTACCAAAAATAAGTCAAACATTTTCTTGGTAAAATTAGGAAAAAACAGACCGACCGTTGGCAAATTAACCAAACCACCATTTAATCGTAGCTTTCCTGGGCAAAATCCGACTTTACACCTCTATAAACTGCCGAATTTCACGCATCAAAAAGGCCGGCATAATGCCAGCCCTCTTTTAAGGATTAGTAGTTGCCAGACGCAACGTTACCATTACCTTTTTCCGCTTGAATGCGCATGTAAATCTCTTCACGATGCACTGAAACTTCTTTAGGAGCATTTACACCAATGCGAACTTGGTTACCTTTAACACCTAGTACAGTAACAGTGACTTCATCACCAATCATCAACGTTTCACCAACACGGCGAGTCAAAATCAGCATTCTTAGCTCCTTGAGTATTCTCTAATTATCTTGCTACGAAACTTATTATCCAACAAAAGTTATATTTTCGTAAACTATCTTATGTAAAGTATTTACCCCAAATGTACCTGTTTTTCTGCTCTCTCAACGGATTCACTGGTGATAATGTAGTTATCATGCAGTACGTTAGCCGCTTTGTCGATAGTTCCCGGCTCCAATACCAATGTAATTGAGTGCTTATCCTCACAAAAGTGTAGAACAGAAATGTCTGATAAGTTGAGAAGTTGTTGATACTGTGATGCTTGCTCTATCGCTTGGCGACCGACTAACGTTAATAGGGCCACTTCTTGCTCAACGACAATTTTGTCGTCAATGACCATTTTTAGTTTGTCACAACAATCTAATTTCACCACCAAATGGTTGTAGGCAGAATCTGTCACCCAAAGGCTTTCCTCGACCCCAAGCATCTGTTTTTGCTTGTCGACTAAATCAACATGAGCCGTGTCAATGGTCAACGCCATCATCTGCTTTTGAATCGCCAGACCACCAATCCCAGGCTGAGGATCGTTACCAGCAACCAAAGTACCATTGCCTGCTTCGAAGCTGGACAACACCCTCAACGGCACCTGATGCTCCCAAGCGTAAGTCACACAAGGCATGTGGAGTACTTTTGCTCCTTTGTAGGCCATAGCATGCATGGTAGGGAAGTCGATAGTGTCCAGTTTCTTTGCCGCGCCAACCACGCGCGGATCGCAGCTGTACACACCATCAACATCGGTAAAGATTTGACACTCTTCCGCGTTCAGGGCACCAGCTAATGTGACGGCCGTTGTATCGGAGCCACCACGCCCCAAGGTGGTAATATCACCAATCTCGTTAATGCCCTGAAACCCAGCGACTATCACTATTTTATCTTGGGCAAGGTGATCATCTATCACGCTGGTGTCTATATCACTGATCGTCGCATTGTTGTGGTGATTGTTGGTTGTAATTCGTGCCTGACCGCCAGTCAGAGATACTGCTGAATAGCCCAGCTTACATAACGTCATAGACAGCAAAGCCATGGATATCTGTTCTCCGGCGGACAACAATACATCCAGCTCTCTTACGTTGGGCACTTTGTCCACTTGTTTAGCAAGTTCCACCAGACGATTCGTTTCTCCCGACATCGCCGACACTACGACTACAACTTGCTTACCTGAATTTTTAGCTCGAATTACATGCTCTGCAACATTATGAATACGCTCTACAGAGCCAACAGAAGTTCCACCGAACTTTTGCACAATAAGTGGTCTTTTCACCAGTCTTCACCTTCCCAAGGCAACTTTTGGTTGCCAGTTTTTCATCTCACGATCTTTAAAGACCGCTCCCTATTAGTAAGCGACACAAACAGCGCCGCTTATTAAATAAATGTGCAGTAATGCACTGTGCAATTGATCGTCTGAATAGATATCGACCAGAAGCAACAATGCCCAATCAATGTTCATTGATTGGGCATTTATTTAATAAATCAAATTGTTAAAGACGCTCTTCCAGCCAACCTTTCACTGATTTTAGTGCGTCAGGTAGTGCAGCCACATCGGTACCACCCGCCTGAGCCATATCAGGACGACCACCACCTTTACCGCCAACTTGCTCAGCGACCATTTTCACCAGATCGCCAGCTTTTACTTTACCAGTCAGGTCTTTAGTCACACCCGCAATCAAACCAACCTTGCCATCAGCAACATTAGCAATAAGTGCAATACCGCTACCCATCTGGTTCTTAGCATTATCCATCATGGTACGTAGGTTTTTGCTATCAGCGCCTTCCAGAGCTGCAACAAGTACCTGAACACCACCAATTTGCTCTACTTTGCCCATAATATTGGCACTTTCAACAGCCGCTAGTTTATCTTTTAGCTGCTGAATTTCTTTTTCTAGCGATTTCGCTTTGCTCGCTGCATCGCCAAGTTTCGCCTCAAACTGAGATGCCTGCGCTTCAACAGCATCAAGGGCCGCTTCTCCGGTTACGGCTTCGATACGGCGGATACCCGCGGCAATACCACCTTCTGAAGTGATTTTGAATAGGCCAATATCACCGGTGTTGCTTGCGTGGATACCACCACAAAGCTCAGTGGAGAACTCACCCATAGAAAGTACGCGAACTTCATCATCGTACTTCTCACCAAACAGAGCCATCGCGCCTTTTGCTTTTGCAGACTCGATGTCCATTACGTTGGTTTCGATCACGTGGTTAGTACGGATCTGTGCGTTAACCAGGCGCTCAACTTGTTTGATTTCCGCTTTGGTCATCCCCTCAAGGTGAGAGAAGTCAAAACGTAGGTTGTCAGGCTTCACTAGTGAGCCTTTCTGCGTTACGTGCTCACCCAGAACTTGGCGAAGTGCCGCATGCAATAAGTGCGTTGCTGAGTGGTTTAGTGAGATAGCCGCACGGCGCTCTGCATCGACAGTTGCCGCAACGTCGTCGCCTTTCGCCAGTACACCTTCAGTTAGCTCACCGTGGTGCGCAATCGCGTTACCAAGCTTCTGAGTGTCTTCGACTTTAAACAGGCCTGATGACGTTTTCAGTACGCCAGCATCACCACATTGACCACCTGACTCTGCATAGAACGGTGTCTCTTCAAGAACAACAATCGCTTTGTCACCAGCAGATAGCGCTTCAACTTCGCTGCCTTCAACAAACATTGCTGCAACGGTGCTGCTGCCTTCTGTGCCAGTGTAACCACAGAACTCAGTGTTAGTGTCAACTTTGATTGCAGCGTTGTAGTCAGTGCCAAATTGGCCAGCTTCACGTGCACGTTGACGCTGAGCTTCCATCGCCTTCTCAAAACCTTCTTCGTCGATAGCAAACTCACGCTCACGAGCCACATCGTTAGTCAGGTCTGCCGGGAAGCCGTAGGTATCGTAAAGCTTAAATACGGTTTCGCCATCTAGCACTTTCTCATCACCAAGATTATCAAGTGCTTCGGTCAGGATTGTCATACCACGTTCAAGAGTACGACCGAAGTTCTCTTCTTCGATACGCAGTACTTTTTCCACAACCGCTTGTTGCTTCTTAAGCTCTTCACCTGCCGTGCCCATTACCGATGCTAGTGTGCCAACCAGTTTGTAGAAGAAAGCACCTTGTGCACCTAACTTGTTACCATGGCGCACTGCACGACGAATAATACGGCGAAGCACGTAGCCACGACCTTCGTTTGATGGCATTACGCCGTCAACGATAAGGAATGAACACGAGCGAATGTGGTCGGCGATTACGCGCAGTGACTGGTTAGAAAGGTCTTCATAACCGATTACTTCTGCCGCTGCTTTGATTAGCGTTTGGAATACATCGATTTCGTAGTTTGAGTGAACGCCCTGCATGATTGCGGAGATACGCTCAATACCCATACCGGTATCCACAGATGGCTTAGGTAGCGGTTCCATCGTGCCGTCGGCATGACGGTTAAACTGCATAAATACGTTGTTCCAGATCTCGATAAAACGGTCACCGTCTTCTTCTGGAGTACCAGGACGACCGCCCCAGATATGCTCACCGTGATCGTAGAAAATTTCTGTACAAGGACCACAAGGACCAGTGTCACCCATCTGCCAGAAGTTATCTGACTCGTATGGCTTACCGCCCTTCTTGTCGCCAATGCGAATAATGCGATCGGCAGGTACGCCAACTTGCTTGTTCCAGATCTCGAATGCTTCGTCATCGGTTTCATAAACAGTAACCAGCAGACGGTCTTTTGGCAGTTTGAGCGTGTCAGTCAAGAATTCCCAGGCAAAGCTGATGGCATCTTCTTTGAAGTAGTCACCGAAGCTGAAGTTACCCAGCATCTCAAAGAAAGTATGGTGACGAGCAGTAAAGCCAACGTTTTCAAGGTCGTTGTGCTTACCACCAGCGCGAACACAACGCTGGGCCGTAGTGGCACGAGTGTAGTTACGCTTCTCAAGGCCAAGGAAGCAGTCTTTAAACTGGTTCATACCGGCGTTAGTGAAAAGCAGAGTTGGGTCATCGTGTGGAACCAACGATGAACTGTCTACGATTTGGTGCCCTTTGCTCTCAAAGAACTTAAGGAACGCGTTGCGAACCTCATCTGTGCTCATGTACATGCAGCTCTTCCTGAAATAATTCGAGTTAGATTTTGGGGGCATATTGTAACCCCATGAATAAGGATTCGCCTAGTGTTCTGGCAAAAAAGGCATGAAACGAAGGAAATTTGGAGAGTATTCACGACAAGACAAGCAGTTACAGGCAGGTTAATCACTCTCCAAAGCAGTTAAAGCATAGTTGATCTGCTCGAAACTATAGCCTCTATACTGTAAAAAACGGACTTGCTTAGCATATTCCTTGGGATCGGCCGACTTGCCGTTGCGGAACTTTTTCCCGGCGGTGGTCTTCGCCAGTTCAAACCAGTCCACTTCTTCTTCTGCCATTGCCTCATCAATGACCGACTCCGACACCCGTTTTTGGCTAAGCTCCTGACGAATACGTCGCTCCCCATGCCCTTTATACACATGTTGCCTGATCTGACTTTTTGCAAACCGCAGATCATCCAGATAACGACATTCTTTACAGAATGCGATGGCAGATTCGATGTCGCCGTCTTCATAGCCTTTGACACTGAGCTTCTGAAACAGCTCGTATTCACCGTGATCCCTGCGGCTCAATAGTTGGATCGCAGCTTCTTTTGCTGACAGTGTGGGCGGTTTACGTTGATACATACTATGTCATAACTCAAAGTGGATTAACGTCGTAGTGCAGATACAACAAAGCCCTGCATCGCAGGGCTTTGTCAGTCATACTGTGGTCAGTTACAACTCTTCTGCTGGCGCTTCACCTGCTTCTGCTTCTTCTGGCATCGCAGGAGTCAGTAGCATTTCACGCAATTTGCTGTCAATCGCCTGTGCTGCTTCTGGGTTTTCACGCAGGAACTTGCACGCGTTTGCTTTACCTTGACCAATCTTGTCACCGTTGTAGCTGTACCAAGCACCTGCTTTCTCAACAAGCTTGTTCTTAACACCCAGGTCGATAAGCTCACCGTAGCGGTTGAAACCTTGACCGTATAGAATTTGAGTTTCTGCTTGTTTAAATGGCGCAGCAATCTTGTTCTTAACTACTTTAATGCGAGTTTCGTTACCCACGACTTCATCGCCTTCTTTGATAGAGCCAGTGCGGCGGATATCAAGACGAACAGATGCGTAGAACTTAAGCGCATTACCACCAGTGGTGGTTTCTGGGTTACCAAACATCACACCAATCTTCATACGGATTTGGTTGATGAAGATACACATACAGTTAGACTGCTTAAGGTTACCGGTCAGCTTACGCATTGCTTGAGAAAGCATACGCGCTTGCAGACCCATATGGCTGTCACCCATCTCACCTTCGATTTCGGCTTTTGGTGTTAGCGCTGCAACCGAGTCGACAACCATGACGTCAATCGCCCCTGAACGTGCCAGCGCATCACAGATTTCCAGCGCTTGCTCGCCCGTATCAGGCTGAGAAACCAATAGCGCATCGATATCAACACCTAGCTTTTTCGCGTAGACTGGGTCTAGCGCGTGCTCAGCATCGATAAACGCACAAGTTTTACCTGCTTTTTGAGCAGCAGCAATACATTCAAGCGTAAGCGTTGTCTTACCCGATGATTCCGGACCGTAGATTTCTACGATACGACCCATTGGCAGGCCGCCGGCACCCAGGGCAATATCAAGAGAAAGTGAACCTGTAGAAATGGTCTCAACGTCCATGGTGCGGTTGTCACCAAGGCGCATAATCGAGCCTTTACCAAATTGTTTTTCAATCTGACCTAATGCAGCGGCTAACGCCTTCTGTTTATTCTCGTCCATTACTTTCTCCACAACTATCCTTTACGGATATACGCTCTTAGCAATTTGCTTGCTTTGGCTGTTTTTAATCGGGTAAGCGATGCATTCAAAAACATCGCGATATGAGTTTTATTATACTGTTGATTCATACAGTGTCTATACCTGTATGAAAATTTTCTTGCGATCGGGTTCAATTGTCGAAGAGTTAGCAAAAAGACTCATCTTCCAATACATGTCGATACAGGATAAGCAGTGCGTGCATGACCGCCTGTTCACGCACCGCTGCACGATCGCCTGAAAACAGGCAAGTGTCTACTTTCGACCAGCCCTCTTGTGAAGCCCATGCAAAGCACACGGTGCCAACCGGTTTTTCTTCACTGCCTCCTCCGGGCCCTGCAATGCCGCTAATAGCAACACTTAATGTTCCCTTAGAGTATCGCAAAGCACCTCGCGCCATCTCAGTTACCACAGCTTCACTCACCGCTCCATACCGACCAAGCGTTTCGGTAGCCACACCCAACATATCAATTTTTGCATCGTTACTGTAGGTTATAAATGCTCGATCAAACCACGCTGAACTGCCTGCTATATCGGTAATCGCCGCCGCTACGCCACCACCAGTGCACGACTCTGCTGTCACTACGATTTGATTCTTTTGCTCTAGCAACAGACCCAGATTCAAGCTTACCTCTGAAATACTGTTCATCCATCAATCTCCTAACGCCAGATAATATTAGACCTCGCCCCCTTAGGGTGGTCAGTTCTGCGTATCGCCAAGTAACCTCTTTCCGCTCAGGTCGGTTTCACGTATCCTTAGCTGCAATTGAAACCAGCAGCAAAGATGTGACAGTGAAAGCGGAACAAAAACATACGCCAATGATGCAGCAGTACCTGAAGCTCAAAGCCGAGAATCCAGATATTCTGCTCTTTTATCGAATGGGTGACTTCTACGAGCTTTTTTACGATGACGCCAAGCGTGCCTCGCAACTGCTCGATATCTCTCTGACCAAACGCGGCGCATCCGCAGGTGAACCTATCCCGATGGCGGGAGTTCCATTTCATGCAGTTGAAGGCTACTTAGCCAAACTGGTTCAACTTGGGGAATCCGTCGCTATTTGTGAGCAAGTTGGTGACCCTGCGACCAGCAAAGGTCCAGTAGAACGCAAAGTGGTTCGCATCGTCACCCCGGGAACGGTATCCGATGAAGCCCTGCTTTCAGAAAGACTCGATAATCTTATTGCCGCAATCTATCACCAAAACGGTAAATTTGGCTACGCTACTCTGGATATTACCTCTGGACGTTTTCAACTTTGTGAACCGGGTAGCGAAGAAGCCATGCTGGCCGAACTGCAACGTACAGCCCCCAAAGAGTTGCTCTTTCCGGAAGACTTTGAACCAGTAGAAGTGATGGCTGGACGCAACGGCAATCGCCGCCGCCCGGTGTGGGAATTTGAGATTGATACCGCGAGGCAGCAGCTCAATCAACAATTTGGCACCAAAGATCTGGTCGGTTTTGGTGTTGAAAGCTGCGAACTGGGTTTGTGCGCTGCTGGTTGCCTGATCCAATATGTAAAAGATACCCAAAGAACCGCCTTACCGCACATCCGCTCGCTGACTCTGGTCAGTCAGGATCAATCCGTGGTGCTAGATGCCGCAACTCGGCGCAATCTGGAGTTAACGCAAAACCTTTCAGGTGGCCAGGACAACACGCTAGCAGAGGTATTGGATTATACCGCCACCGCTATGGGCAGCCGAATGTTAAAACGCTGGATCCACCAGCCCATGCGATGCCAAAAAACGCTGAACTACCGACTGGATGCAATTGCTGAAATCAAGCAGGATGCCCTATTTACTGAACTGGCACCAACGCTGAAGCACATTGGTGACATCGAGCGTATATTAGCTCGTCTTGCGTTGCGTTCAGCAAGGCCACGTGACATGGCACGCCTTCGTAGTGCATTACAGCAGTTACCGGAATTAGCCGTCAGCTTGGAGACGGTGTGCCATCCTTATCTGCAGCAACTGGCCCAGTATTCAGCCCCCATGGAATCGCTGGCTGAGCTTCTGCAGCAAGCCATAAAAGATAATCCGCCAGTCGTAATACGAGACGGTGGGGTAATTGCCGATGGTTATAACGCAGAACTGGATGAATGGCGTGATTTGGCGACCGGGGCAACCGCTTATCTGGAGAAATTGGAACATGACGAGCGGGATCGCCACGGCATCGATACGCTGAAAGTAGGTTATAACAATGTACACGGCTTCTATATTCAGGTCAGTCGTGGCCAGAGTCACCTGGTACCGCCACATTACATTCGTCGTCAAACTTTGAAAAACGCCGAACGTTACATCATTCCAGAACTGAAAGAACATGAAGACAAGGTGTTGAACTCCAAGTCCAAAGCACTTGCGCTTGAGAAAAAGCTATGGGATGAGCTGTTTGATCTGCTGCTTCCACACCTTGAGCAACTACAAAACCTGGCTTCAGCACTGTCTCAACTGGATGTACTGCAAAACCTGGCCGAACGTGCTGAAAGCCTGGATTACTGCCGCCCAACGCTGAGTGACCGTGCAGGCATTCACATTCAATCGGGTCGCCACCCGGTTGTCGAGCAAGTAATGGATGAACCGTTTATTGCCAACCCAATCGCTCTCCACCCGGAACGCAAGATGTTGATCATTACCGGTCCGAATATGGGGGGTAAATCGACTTACATGCGCCAAACGGCCCTGATTGCCCTGATGGCCCACATAGGCTCTTACGTTCCGGCGGAGTCCGCAGAAATCGGTGCTTTGGATCGCATTTTCACCCGTATCGGTGCATCAGATGATCTGGCGTCTGGCCGCTCTACGTTTATGGTCGAAATGACCGAAACGGCCAATATTCTGCACAATGCGACGCAACATAGCCTGGTGCTTATGGATGAAATCGGTCGGGGTACCAGTACCTATGACGGTCTGTCCCTTGCGTGGGCAAGTGCCGAATGGCTGGCGACCAAGGTCGGCGCAATGACACTGTTTGCGACCCATTACTTTGAACTCACCGAAATGCCGAATCAGCTTCCCCATTTAGCCAATGTCCATTTAGACGCGGTAGAGCATGGTGACTCCATTGCCTTTATGCACGCCGTTCAAGAAGGCGCAGCAAGTAAATCATACGGTCTGGCAGTCGCCGGACTGGCTGGTGTACCGAAGGCCGTAATAAAGAATGCAAGACAAAAGCTGACCCAGCTTGAGCAGCTAGGACAAAAGCCAGCTAAAGCAGACTCTCCTCAGGTCGACATCGCGAATCAGCTAAGTTTAATACCTGAACCTAGTGAGGTAGAAGAAGCACTGGCGCAAATCAATCCCGATGACTTAACGCCACGACAGGCGCTAGAAGAGTTGTACCGATTGAAACAATTGCTGTAGCCCCGCTAACAGCAAAAAGCCCTCCCTTTGTGGAGGGCATCAATCCTGACTTTCAACAATGAGCTCGTAATAGCACCGACATCGCTGACGCATTTACACCGCGACATGAGTAACACACAACGACTCACTCAATGCCACATCAAACTGCTGTAACTGACCATCTAACTCCACATTCAACTTATAGAGATCCTTGGTATCTGGATTCTTTGGATCGGCATACCTTGGCGCTTCTATCTGAAACAGGGCAGACGCACGCTGCGCTCTTACATCAATTGGCAACTGATAGGTCATACCATCAAATTTGACCATAGCAGACACCAGTCCTGCCTTGAAAGTCTGATAATGCAGATCAACTTTGAACTCACAGCCACCACCATGGTGCCAGATCTGTTCCATGGCGACATGCTCAAGCCGAACGTGAGGAATGAACTGTAAGAACGGGACCTGCCATATCCCCATTCTCGATTCTGACAGTCGAGTTGGCACGGTTAACGGGCAGAGCAGACTCGGCTCGTCATCCATCAGATAGTCATCTTCATCATGTTCCAGAAACAACACTTCAATGCGATTGAGCCCCTCTTGGAGGTGAGCTCGGATCTCTCTGCGATAAACGGTTTCGCTTCCGTCGCAGTCCAGCACTGCGCGCCCATTAATACGAATTTCGGCATAATAGTCGATACCGCCGATCACCAGATCCACGGCCGGATTTTGTAGCTCCGCCTCACTAAGCTCGAAGTCGTGCATCAAATGCCATTCCTGCTCCGTGATCGCCTGTTCAGACAGAGCATCAGGTAAAACTTGGCTCAGTGCGCCAGGAAAAGAGAGATCATCTTGAGGGATGGAAAGATCGCTGAGGGGGGAAAGCTGCCATAAGCCAGCCAATTTTTTCTTCATGGTGTGAATTGACCTAGATCATATTTAGCGCAGTATAATCAAATCAATGGGGGAAAGATAGTCAACCTGAGGCAGACAACAAAAAGGCCAGCATGGCTGGCCTTTTCGGAAAACTAGAGGACTTATTCTTCGTCTTCATCATCTTCGTCAGTATACAGAGCATCCTCACCTTCGTAGTAAGTGCCCCAACCGTCATAAATGATGTCGTATTTTTCGGCCAGATTAACTAGCTTCTCAACTTGAGCGTCAATTTGCTCTGCGTTCAGCGTAGATTCCATCGTCGCATCACAACACAACAACTTGTTCCCGTCTTCGTCTTCTGTCTCTTCCGCTTCCAGTACTTCAAAGCCCATCTTGAATGCTTCAACAACCGCCTTTTCTAGTCGATCAAAGTCTTCAGCAAACAGGTGATGTTCGATCTCATACAACGCCTCTGGATCACTTCCATCTTCAATTAGGGCTTGAATGATATCGCGAGTTTCTTCTTTTTGAATCTCGATCAGTTCTTCAACGGACATATACTCATCTTGTTGAGACATAGAGTGCTCCAGCTATAAATAGGTTAACGGCATGAATGATACGAGATGTGAGCAAAGATCGAAAGATCAAAGCGAGATCTTTCATAACAAATTTTCGAATGCTTGGTTGCGCTTCAATCCGATCGAGATCACAGAAACATTATTTTAACATTTTTGTCTCCGCTGGTTATTTCAGCGTAATGTAAGTGGCAGGCATAACCTGTCTCCTGATTTTGTGCCAGCAAGGTTATGAGGCAATTTTGCATATCCTATTTGCAAGCTACACTGGATACTGTCCTTGTTTTAGTCACTAAACCGCGACAAAAATGCATAGATTCGTTTTTTTATGCAGTTAATGTTCATGAATAGTACGGCTGACATCGGACATTTTACTGCATAAGCACGCACTCTTCTCGCAGCAAAATCGAGAAATGACGGTAAAGACATTATCTGCATTTTTCTTTTTTTATCCTTAAAATCACTGCAAATTACAGCTATTGCAGCAACATACACTGACATTTTGACTTGCATCTTGATAACAAGCTTGTCATAAATAGCGGCAGTCAAAGCTGAAAGGAATCACAATGAGTAAGTTGTACGTTGGATCGGAAGTCGGCCAATTGCGCCGTGTACTGTTAAACCGTCCAGAGAGAGCCCTAACCCACCTCACCCCATCGAACTGTCATGAGCTGCTGTTTGATGACGTATTAGCGGTTGAAGCGGCTGGCGAGGAACACGACGCATTTGCCAACACACTGCGTAGTCAGGATGTGGAAGTACTGCTGTTACACGATCTTTTGGTCGAGACGCTGGCAGTCCCTGAAGCCAAGGCGTGGCTGCTCAATACTCAGATTTCAGATTTTCGATACGGGCCCATCTTCGCAGGAGAGCTACGTAACTATCTTGCCGACCTGGACGACGATCCGCTGGCGTCAATTCTGTTGGGTGGTCTGGCCTACTCGGAACTTCCGATCAAGACCCCTTCCATCCTTCAAAAAATGAGCCGACCGCTGGATTTTGTCATCGAGCCGCTGCCTAATCACCTGTTCACACGTGATACGTCATGCTGGGTATATGGTGGTGTCTCACTGAACCCAATGATGAAACCCGCTCGTCAACGTGAAACGAACCATCTGAGAGCCATTTATCGCTGGCACCCGATCTTCGCAGGTCAGAACTTCATAAACTACTTTGGTAATGAAGACCTTCACTATGACAACGCCAATATCGAAGGTGGCGATGTCCTGGTTATAGGCAAAGGTGCCGTTCTGATCGGCATTTCTGAGCGCACCACCCCTCAAGGGGTTGAGAATTTGGCAGCCAACCTGTTTAAATCCGGTCAGGCAAGTCAGGTTATCGCTATCGATCTACCGAAACACCGTTCATGTATGCATCTGGATACGGTCATGACACATATGGATGTGGATACCTTCTCTGTGTATCCAGAAATCATCAATGACAAACTGGACACCTGGAGGCTGACGCCAGCCAGCAGTGGTCAGATGCAAGTGGAAAAACTGCCCAACTACCTAAGCGCACTTGAAAGTGCTCTGGATGTTGATCACCTCAAGATCATCACTACGGGCGGTGACAATTACGAGGCCGAGCGAGAGCAGTGGAATGACGCGAACAACGTGTTGACCGTCAAACCGGGTGTTGTGATTGGTTATGAGCGTAACGTCTATACTAATGAAAAATATGATAAGGCGGGCATTCAGGTTCTCACGATTCCGGGTAACGAACTGGGACGAGGACGGGGCGGAGCCCGCTGTATGAGCTGTCCAATTGAACGTGACGGCATCTAAGAACATAATTATTTACCAAAAGCCCCTTTAAGGGGCTTTTTTTGCAAAAAAACAAAATAACTATTCACAAAATAAGAATTTATATGTTTAAATAGAACGCAAACTAGACAACAGGGGTACGGAATATGGCTTACAACTTAAGGAATAGAAACTTTCTCAAGCTTCTCGACTTTACGCCAAAAGAGATTCAGTTTTTACTCGACCTTTCAAAAGAACTCAAAGCAGCAAAGTATGCTGGCACGGAACAGAAAAAACTGGTTGGCAAAAACATCGCACTTATCTTCGAGAAAGCCTCAACCCGTACCCGATGTGCTTTTGAAGTGGCTGCATTTGATCAAGGTGCTCAGGTGTCTTATATCGGCCCGTCAGGGTCACAGATCGGACACAAAGAGTCGATGAAAGATACCGCTCGGGTTCTGGGCAGAATGTACGATGGTATTGAGTACCGCGGTTTTGGTCAGGAGATTGTCGAAGAGTTGGGCGCTCATGCCGGAGTGCCGGTATGGAATGGCCTGACAGACGAGTTCCACCCCACCCAGATCCTGGCCGATTTTCTCACCATGTTGGAACATGGCAAAGGCAAACGGCTCCACCAAATGACATTCGCTTACCTCGGCGACGCACGCAATAACATGGGTAACTCGTTGATGGTCGGCGCGGCGAAGATGGGCATGGACATACGCTTGGTCGCACCCAAAGCTTTCTGGCCAGAGCAGAGCCTTATCGATGAATGCCAGAGCATCGCTCTGTCTACAGGAGCCAGCATCACCTTGACAGAGGACGTGCAACAAGGGGTGGCTGATTGCGACTTTTTATATACCGATGTTTGGGTCTCTATGGGGGAATCGGCATCAGCCTGGGAAGAACGTATCACCCTTATGAAACCGTACCAGGTCAACATGGACATGATTCGTGCCACAGGCAATAAAAACGTGAAATTTATGCATTGTTTACCCGCTTTCCATGACGATCAGACGACGATAGGTAAAGAAATTGCGGATAAATATGGGCTCAACGGTCTTGAAGTGACCAATGATGTGTTCGAGTCTGAATATTCAATCGTTTTTGATGAAGCAGAGAACCGTATGCATACTATCAAAGCGGTCATGGTGGCGACGTTAGGCAGTTAACAAAGTTCACAATAATCGACGCTAAATGTTTGATGTAATCGCTTGCGCTCGCAAATTTTGGGCGTATAATTCTCGGCAATTTGTCAGGGGAACGATTAATGGCGCAAGCGAGTTTGACATCACTGCACACACTCGATAAGCAATTTGCTTATCACGCACCGTTATTATTTCCTATCGAATTCTAAGCCTCCCAATATGGGGGGCTTTTTTATGGTCGTTAATCTCTAACTTCGCTTAGAGAAAATATCTGGTCTGGTTGTCACTAAAGGGAAGATAAACATGGCGAATACGCTCTATCAAAAGCACATTATCTCGATTCCGGAACTGTCACGCGAAGAGCTTGAGCTCATTGTAAAGACGGCGGGTCAACTGAAATCCAACCCTCAACCCGAGTTAATCAAGAATAAAGTCGTCGCGAGCTGTTTCTTTGAGCCGTCGACACGTACCCGACTTTCATTCGAAACGGCTATCCAACGCATCGGCGGTGATGTGATTGGTTTCGACAGTGGTGGCAACACGTCGCTGGCGAAAAAAGGCGAAACGCTAGCAGACTCTGTGCAGGTAATTTCTTCCTATGTCGATGCCTTCGTGATGCGCCACCCGCAAGAAGGCGCAGCACGTCTGGCTTCTGAGTTCTCCAACGGTGTTCCGGTTATCAACGCAGGAGATGGCGCAAACCAGCATCCAACACAGACCCTGCTCGATCTCTACAGTATCTATGAAACCCAAGGCCGTCTGGACGACATCAATGTGGCGTTTGTCGGTGACCTTAAATACGGCCGTACCGTACACTCGTTAACCCAGGCACTGGCGAAATTCAACAACGTACGTTTCTTCTTCATCGCACCAGAAGCGCTTGCTATGCCTGACTATATCTGTGAGGAACTGGAAGAAGCAGGTATCCAGTTTAGCCTGCACACTGACATCGACAGCGTGGTGCCTGAGCTAGATATTCTTTACATGACTCGCGTACAAAAAGAGCGTTTTGATGAATCAGAATACGCCCACATCAAATCCGCTTATATCCTGTCTGCCGACACGCTAAAAGAAGCGCGCAGTAACCTGAAGGTGTTACACCCACTGCCACGTGTGGATGAAATCACCGTCGATGTCGACAAAACACCTTACGCCTACTACTTCCAGCAAGCTGAAAACGGTGTGTATGCACGCGAAGCTCTGCTCGCTCTTGTTCTTAACGAAGTACTTTAAGGGGATATCTGTCATGGCTAAAGAAACACAATTGCAAGTCGAAGCGATCAAAAACGGCACGGTAATCGACCACATCCCGGCAAACATCGGCATTAAAGTACTGAAACTGTTTGCGATGGACCAGTCAAAACAGCGCGTCACCATTGGCCTTAACCTGCCTTCATCGGCGCTGGGCAGCAAAGATTTACTCAAGATTGAAAATGTTTTCATCACGGAAGAACAAGCCAACAAGCTCGCACTGTACGCACCTCACGCAACCGTAAACCAGATTGAAAACTACGAGGTGTGTAAAAAGCTGGCGCTAGAACTGCCAGAAACCATCACTGCTGTGTTTGAGTGCCCAAACAGCAACTGCATCACCCACAATGAACCCGTAGACAGCAGCTTCAAGGTGTTTGAAAAGCACGACGATATCCGTCTCAAGTGTAAGTACTGCGAAAAGGTTTACTCACGTGAAATCGTGACAGAGCGTTAGTCTTATCATCAATAATGTTCAAGCCTGCTATTTGTAGGCTTGATTTTTATTGAGCCTGGAGGCAGTCTTAAGCCTCTTTACTACTCCAATAAGAATGGAAAAAACGATGACAAAAGTACTTCATACAGAAGCTGCTCCAGCGGCAATCGGCCCTTATGTTCAAGGTGTAGACCTAGGCAACATGGTGCTTACTTCAGGCCAAATCCCGGTAAACCCACAAACGGGTGAAGTGTCAGAAGACATCGCAGAACAGGCACGCCAGTCGCTGGATAATGTGAAAGCCGTCGTCGAAGCTTCTGGTCTGACGGTTACAGATATCGTGAAAATGACGGTCTTCGTAAAAGATCTGAACGACTTTGGTACCGTAAATGAAGTGTATGGCAAGTTCTTTGATGAGCATCAGGTGGCGCACTACCCGGCACGTTCATGTGTGGAAGTCGCTCGCCTGCCAAAAGATGTGAAAATCGAAATCGAAGCGATTGCTGTACGCAAATAATCCCGCTGCGAATGTAAAAAAGGGTTGTCTCAGACAACCCTTTTTTGTTTATTTTCGAGCATTCAGTTCAGCGACTTCAGCATCAAGCTGCTCCAGTTTCTCTGCCATTTGAGCATGACAGTTCTTCGCTAACGTTCTGACATTATCTTTGCCGTAACCTTCTATCGAAACTGGCGGAAGCATCTCTACAATAACATGTCCGTTATCCCATTTGTTCAGCTTTAAGTGACCCGTGCTGCTGCAAACGATAGGAATGATCGGCACCTCGGCACCAACTGCGGCATGAAATGCCCCTGTTTTGAAGGGCAGTAAGCCACGTCCACGCGAACGCGTACCTTCCGGGAACATCCACACTGACAAGTTACTCTGCTTCATGTTATCGACCACTTGATCGATCGTCCCTTTGGCCTTACTGCGATTAGCGCGGTCAATAAGGATATTGCCTGTCAGATAATAGAGCTGACCAAACAATGGCATCCACAACAAACTCTTTTTGCCCACAGTGACCACATTGGGCGTCACTGCTGACGATACGGTAAACAGGTCCCAGTTATTCTGGTGGTTGGCAATATAGACATGCTGACCACGTTTGTAAGCATCTTCAGGTAAGCGAAGCTCTAACTTAACACCAAAAATCTTCGACATAGCACCAAAGTAACGCCCAAACGTGAACACGTGTTTAGGGTTTCTCGGACTCAGTAAACAGTAACCACAGCCAAATACGAACATGATCACCGCAAATATAACCACTGCAATGCAGCGAAGGAAAGCAACCATTTTGTTCTCCGACAATTGCTTCAAAAAAAAGCCGAAACCTTCAGATTTCGGCTTATCAATATCTAGATACGGTTATTCAGAACCGGCGACACGCGTAATGTTCGCGCCAAGTGCTGACAATTTATCTTCAATACGTTCATAACCACGATCGATGTGGTAAATGCGATCGACGATAGTTTCACCGTGAGCAATACAACCCGCGATAACCAGACTGGCTGATGCACGCAAATCCGTTGCCATCACCTGGGCACCACTTAAGGTTTCTACATCACCACAGATCACCGTATTGCCTTCAATCTCCGCTTTTGCCCCCATACGCATCAGCTCAGGTACATGCATAAAACGGTTTTCGAAAATCGTTTCAGTGATGACACCACCACCTTTCGCCATCATATTCAGCAAAGTGAACTGGGCTTGCATATCCGTAGGGAAACCTGGGTGTGGTGCGGTACGAATCGAGACCGCCTTTAACTCACGTCCCGTCATATCCAGTGAAATCCAATCATCACCCGTTTCAATTTTAGCTCCCGCTTCTTCAAGCTTAGCCAGCGCCGCTTCAAGCAGGTGAGCATTGGTATTACGGCAGACAATCTTGCCTCCCGAAACCGCTGCAGCAACCAGGAACGTACCGGTTTCAATGCGGTCCGGCACCACAGAGTGCTTACCACCACCCAAGCGCTCAACGCCCTCGATCGTAATGGTATCGGTACCTGCACCAGATACCTTAGCTCCCAGTTTATTAAGGAAATCCGCGGTATCAACAATCTCAGGCTCACGCGCTGCATTATCAAGAACGGTCTTCCCTTCCGCCAGAGTCGCGGCACACATGATGGTGATAGTCGCACCTACACTGACTTTGTCCATGACAATGTGAGCCCCTTTCAGACGACCGTCGACTTCCGCTTTCACGTAGCCATCTTCAAGGGTAATAGTCGCCCCCAGTTGCTCCAGACCGTGGATGTGCAAATCCACTGGACGAGCACCGATCGCACAGCCACCTGGCAAAGAAACCTGGCCTTTACCGAAACGAGCCACCAGTGGACCAAGAGCCCAGATGGATGCACGCATGGTTTTCACCAGGTCATAAGGCGCACATAACTCGTTGATTTCGCTACCATCGACGAACACTGAGCCGTTGCGATGCACTTTGGCACCCAGGCGACCCAGCAATTTCATTGTCGTATCGATATCACGAAGATGTGGTACGTTGGCCACCTCTACCGGCTCTTCCGCCAGAATAGAAGCAAATAAAATAGGTAGTGCTGCATTTTTAGCACCAGAGATCGACACCTCACCAGAAAGTGGCTGGTTCGATCCAATTACTCGAAACTTATCCATCAATAAACCTTACAGAGACATCAGCTTTTTATCACGAGCCCACTCATCAGGAGTGTAGGCTTTAATTGAAACTGCGTGGATGTCATTACGCTGAATGTATTCCATCAGAGGACCATAGATCATCTGCTGCTTTTTAACTCGGCTCATGCCTTCGAATTGAGCATCTACCGCAATCACCTCATAGTGGCTGCCTTCACCTTTAACGTGCAGCTCTTCTAGATTCAATGCGTTTTGTAATAGTTCCTGTACTTTTGTGCTATCCACAAGATACTCCTAAATGTGTTTTTCAAAGACTGATTCAACGTTGTACAGCTGAAACAGTATTTTCAGCTCATCGGGCACGAAGCTGAGCATTATATGACACTTTTGATTTTTTGCATGCTCTAATAAGTGGATTAGCATCACCAATCCGGCAGAATCAATGCGATTTACCTTCTCCAGCATCAGCTCAAAATGAGGGCTACCGAAACTAACCGATTGAAACTGCTTCCAAAGCTCAGGAACAGTATCCCGATCGATGTCACCACTCAAGGCCATCACATTTTGACTTGTTTGCTTCAGTTGCGCCGGCATTATTTCTGACTACCCTCAAATCGAATCGGTGCCTCAGCCAGTGTTTCCAGTTCCTTAGCAACGGTGAGAATCCCCTCCTGACGGATTTTGGTATTCCATTCCGACTGTTTGCTGGATAGCAGACTGATGCCTTCGGCTATCATGTCAAACGCTTTCCATTCACTGGTTTTTTTATCCTTTCTCAACTTGAACTCAAGATTAATATTCGGCCTTGGTGAGTCCAATATCGTCACCCGAACCCCAATGATGGTTGTTTTGTCATCCATAACTGGCTCTGGCCCGAACTGTATATCCTGATCACTATACTGGGTTAGCACCTGAGCATAGGAAGTCACCAGGTAGGCACGAAATGCTTTGGCAAACTCCAGTACATCGGCACGCTTGGCCCCCTTCAAGTTAGGCCCCAACAGCTTGAGTGCCGCATACCGGTCATTGACGTACGGCATCAACTCTTCTTCAACCACTACTTTGAGGTGGTTCGGATTTTCCCGAATCAGCCCTTGCTCATCCGCCAGGCGCTTGAAGGTCTTGGCTGCGACTTTCTGCATCATATCGTAGGGTTTGGTCGCATCAATCTCATTAGCCAGAACTCCCAGAGAGACGAAACACGCACACAGCAATAACAACCACTTCCTCAGCATTTCCTTACTCCTTGTTCGTTCCGTCAGAGCCACCGATGCTGTATAGCACCTGACCAATCATATCTTCGAGTACCAGCGCTGACTTAGTGTCTTCAATTCGATCACCGTCCGCCAGATAGCCTTCATCATCAAAAATAAAGCCCGGTACCAGACCGATATACTGCTCACCAATCAGTCCGGATGTGAGGATCTGTGCACTCGATGTGTCTGGAAAGCGGTAATCACTGCTGATCGATAACATCACCATTGGCAAGTAACTCTCACTATCAAGACGAATCTCACTTACCCGACCAATCACCACCCCACCGACTTTTACCGGTGAGCGCACTTTCAGACTACCAATGTTGTCAAACCTGGCTTCAAGGGTATAGGTTTTACCAGAACCCAGCCCTTTCACGTCAGCGACCTGAAAAATCATGAACAGAATTGCGCAAAAACCAATAATGACAAAGCTGCCTACCCACAATTCTAATCGTTTTGTTTGTTGCATGAACCTGCCCTTAATCCTAATTGCCAAACATCAGTGCTGTGAGCACAAAATCCAGTCCTAGTACCGCCAAAGAAGAGTGCACCACCGTTCTGGTCGTTGCCTGGCTGATACCTTCAGAGGTCGGAATCGCATCATAGCCATTGAACAGTGCAATCCAGGTGACGGTGATTGCAAACACCAGACACTTAACCGTGCTATTACCAATGTCTCGGCCTAACTCAACCGATGACTGCATGGCTGACCAGAAACTGCCATGATCGATGCCCTTCCAGTCTACGCCGACCAACTGAGCTCCCCAGATACCTATCGACATAAAAATCATGGCTAATAACGGCATGGAAATCACCCCGGCCCAAAAGCGGGGAGCGATGACCCGTTTTAATGGATCGACTGCCATCATTTCCATGCTCGACAGTTGTTCAGTCGTTTTCATCAGGCCAATCTCGGCCGTTAGTGCTGAACCTGCACGACCAGCAAAAAGCAGCGCAGTGACGACGGGGCCCAACTCCCGCAGTAACGACAGTGCTACCATCTGGCCTAAACTGCCCTCAGCGCCATAGTCCACCAGTACCACATAACCCTGAAGGCTTAATACCATACCGATGAACAACCCTGACACCATAATGATAGCCAGCGACTGTACCCCGACATTGTGCAGTTGCTTAAGCAACAGAGGGAAATGTCTTTTGGGCTGCGGTCGAGACAACAGGACACCGGCTAACATGAAGCTGGCTCTGCCCCATGCCTGACATAAAGACAAGGTTCGCCGGCCAGCTTTCTGAATCCACAGAGTTGGTGATGACATATTAGAACAGCTCCTCACTCAACGACTTTGCAGGGTAACGGAACGGTACTGGGCCGTCGGCATTCCCCAAAAGAAACTGCTGAACACGCTCATCAGGATTATCCCTGAGCTCTTGGGGCGTGCCAACTGCGACCACCTTGCCATCGGCCAGCAGATACACCCAGTCAGCAATCGACATCACCTCTGGCACATCATGGGAAACCACAACCGAGGTCAGATTCAGCGCTTGGTTGAGCTTACTGATGAGTTCCACCAACACCCCCATGGTAATCGGATCCTGTCCGACAAAAGGTTCGTCATATAAAATCAACTGTGGATCCAAAGCGATGGCCCGAGCGAGTGCGGCCCGTCGCGCCATACCACCGGATAGCTCACTAGGCATCAGATTGGCCGCTCCTCGGAGACCAACAGCTTCCAGTTTGAGCAACACCAAGGTGCGGATCATCGATTCATCTAGCAAGGTATGCTCCCGGAGGGGGAAGGCGATATTGTCAAAAACATTCAGATCGGTGAACAGCGCACCCGACTGGAACAGCATGCTCATTTTTTTACGCACCTGATAAAGGCGCTTGCGGGAAAGTACGGGAATATTGTCACCTTCAAACCAAATCTCACCCTGTTCTGGCACGATCTGCCCGCCAATCAGTCGAAGCAGTGTGGTTTTGCCAATGCCTGAAGGCCCCATAATGGCGGTGATCTTTCCTTGAGGCACGTGCAAATCAATGTCATCAAAGATGACACGTGAGCCACGCGAAAAAGACAGTCCCTTAACGGAAACCAAGTCATTGTTTGACATACATTTCCCTACTTGTCACTTAACAATATCCTCTGTTCATCCATAATAATGACACACAGTGACAAATGAAACCCATAACGCTAACTTGCTGAACAATTTACACTCTTAGGCTTCCTCATCTGACACAACAAAACACTCCTTTATCCCCCCTAAAGAAAAAAGCACATAGTAATAGCGTATTAGGTTCTGCTGACTATTGTGATTTTATTTGTTGTTCGACTTCCATTTTGGTCGCCAAAGCGTCAAAATTAGCCGCCAAATGTCTCAGAAAAAATAAAAGTGGATAAAAACATGCTCGAAGCTGTGGTGTTTCTGATAATCGGATTGGTTTTTCTGGTCTGGAGTGCCGACAAGTTAGTATTCGGTGCAGCCGCTCTGGCGCGCAATGTAGGAATCTCTCCTCTGGTCATCGGTATGACTATTCTGGCCATGGGTTCTTCTGCACCAGAAATGATGGTCTCCGCCACGGCGGCACTGGAAGGCAAAACCGACACCGCTGTGGGTAATGTTTTAGGGTCTAATATTGCCAATATTGCGTTGATTCTTGGGATAACCGCGATGATCAAGCCGCTCTCTATCTCATCGGCGGTGTTACGACGCGAACTTCCTTTGATGATTGCTGTCACATTAATTGCTGGCATGATCCTGTGGGATGGCCACTTAGGTTTCTATGAAGGCATCGTTCTGTTTGCCTTATTCGCCGCCTTTATTCTGGCGATGCTCAGAATCAGCCGAGCGGAAAAAGAAAGTGGTAATAGCGACGCAATGCTCGAAGAACAAGAATCGGAAATTCCGGAAGGCGTGAGCAATGGTAAAGCCGCGATGTGGGTAGTGATAGGTCTGATTATCCTACCGCTTGCGGCGGATCGACTGGTCGACAGTGCCGTGACCATTGCCCAATATTTTGGAATGAGCGATTTGGTCATCGGTCTGACTATCATTGCCATTGGTACCAGTCTGCCCGAACTTGCTGCGTCTCTGGCGGGCGTACTCAAAGGCGAAGACGATATGGCGGTGGGTAACATCATTGGCTCCAACGTATTCAATATTCTCGCCGTAATGGGGATTCCGGGCATCCTCAATCCGTCAATCCTCAGCGAACACGCTATGGGGCGAGATTTTTGGGTCATGTTAGGCGTGTCACTGTTACTGGTGATCATGGCATTAGGAAAATCAAAGAGCATCAACCGTTTTGAGGGCTTTGCCTTATTCGCCCTGTTTCTCGGTTATCAGATCTATCTGTTTGCCAATATGTCCGCTTAGGAGTTGTTACCATGTCTGATTTTGATTATATCAGTGCCGCCAAGCGCGTTCTAAACACAGAAATTCAGGCTCTTCAGCATCTGGAGCGTTATTTTGACGCACAATTTGATGCCGTCTGTGATGCGATTTTGAACCATCAGGGCAAAGTCATAGTGATGGGAATGGGTAAGTCAGGGCACATAGGTAAAAAAATTGCCGCCACCCTGGCCAGTACCGGAACATCTGCTTTTTTTGTCCATCCAGGAGAAGCCGCTCACGGTGATCTGGGAATGATCGAAGCCCGTGATTTAGTGATCGCCATTTCTAACTCAGGTGAGTCACATGAAATCATCAGCCTGTTTCCCGTTTTCAAGCGTCTGGGTATCACCACTGTCAGCATGACCGGGAAACCAGAGTCCAATATGGCTAAGCTGTCCGATTTCCATTTGCAGATCACTGTCCCGAAAGAGGCCTGTCCATTAGGTCTTGCCCCAACATCAAGCTCTACCGCAACGCTGGTCATGGGCGACGCACTGGCTATCGCACTGCTGGAAGCCCGGGGATTTGGTGAAGAAGATTTCGCTCTTTCTCACCCGGGTGGCGCGTTAGGCCGAAAACTGCTACTCAAACTTAGTGATATCATGCATCAGGGTGACGCCCTGCCAATGGTCGGTCCCGATACGCTGATCCGCGATGCGTTATTGGAAATCTCCAACAAAGGACTGGGGATGACCACCATTGTTGACCAGAAACAGACGCTACTGGGGATATTTACCGATGGGGATCTGCGTCGAATTCTGGATAAGCGTGTCGACATTCACACCACGACCATCGGTGAAGTGATGATTGCCAATCCAACCACGGCGACACCAAATCTGTTGGCAGCAGAGGGGCTCAATCTCATGCAGTCAAAGAATATTAACGGGCTCATCTTACTGGATGACCATAAAGTCGTGGGTGCTCTGAACATGCACGATCTACTCAAAGCGGGAGTGATGTAGTGTCTGATAAAACCGAAACTCTTTACGGCCCTGTCGCCACTTCTACCGTGGAAAAGGCCGCCAATATTCAGCTATTGATTTGCGATGTCGATGGGGTTTTTTCGGATGGCCTGATCTACATGGGGAATCAGGGTGAAGAACTAAAAACGTTCCATACCCGTGATGGCTACGGTATCAAGGCACTAATGAGTGCGGGCGTTCAGGTTGCCATCATTACTGGCCGACGTTCACAGATCGTCGAGAACCGAATGACCGCGTTGGGCATATCCCTGATTTATCAGGGTCAGGATGACAAGGTTGCGGCCTATCAGGACATTTGTCAGAAACTGGCGATTCCAGCGGAACAAACCGCCTACATTGGTGATGACCTCATCGATTGGCCGGTGATGGAGCAGGTCGGTCTCAGTGTTTGTGTGGCAGATGGTCACCCACTACTGGCCAAAAAAGCGACCCACGTCACGACGATACCAGGTGGTCGCGGTGCTGTTAGGGAAATTTGCGATCTGATCCTAGAATCAAAAGGAGAACTTGAGCTTCACAAGGGTCTGAGTATATGAGTTTGTCTCGTATTCTTTATAGTTTACTTGCCATTGTTTCCATTGGGTGTGCCTATTACCTGTACACCAAGGACGACTCGGACGTGATTCTGGTGTCTCCCGATATTGAGTTACCCGCGTTTAGCGGAATGAACGTTACCAACACTTCATTCGGTGACGACGGCATACGCAGTTATAGCATCACATCCGATCATCTGGAGCATTTCTCGAAGAAAGGGGAAACCGTATTTCAGAAACCAGTACTGCGCATTTTTGCCGATGGTTCAACCCAAGAGTGGGAGATTTCTGCAGCGAAAGCCGTACTGGATAGTGAAGAAGTGCTTACGCTTTACAACGATGTCGTTGCACACAATTTGCTTCCTGAATCAGGTTTTGACACTCTATCGACAACGCAGATGAGCATTCAACTTGATAATCGTGATTTTTGGGCCGACAACAGCGTACTGATGTTGGGCCCGCAATTTGAAACTCGTGGGGAGGCAATGAAAGGAAACTTTGCCGACAACCTCGCTGAGCTCTACAACAAAGTGAACAGTAAATATGAAACTCTCACACCTTAGTCTTGGTCTTTGTCTACTGCTGCCTCTACCGGCCATGGCATTATCAACCGATTCTGAGCAGCCAATTTACATCGATTCGGACACGCAGCAACTCGACATGAAAAGCAATCGTGTTACCTTCGAAGGCGATGTGAAATTGAAACAAGGTAGCATCAACATCAATGCGGATAAGGTCATTGTTA
Source organism: Vibrio hangzhouensis (assembly GCF_900107935.1). Taxonomy (GTDB): domain Bacteria; phylum Pseudomonadota; class Gammaproteobacteria; order Enterobacterales; family Vibrionaceae; genus Vibrio; species Vibrio hangzhouensis. The sequence continues at coordinate 25,204 of NZ_FNVG01000022.1, forward strand.
CCCGAGACGCAAAAACAGGAGCCATTCAAGTCATTGAAGGCTTTGGCAACCTTGCGACTTTTTCGCAGCTAACGGACGATGGCAAAACACTCTATGGCGAGGCAAAAAACCTGTATTACTCGTTGAAAGACGATCAATTGACCATGACAGAGCAAGCCATGCTGTCGCAAGATGACAGTGAAATCAGGGGCACGACGATAAATTATCGCATTTCGTTACAAAAACTGGTTGCGGATGGCAACTCAAAAGAGCGAGTCTCTACCATACTGCAACCTCAACAAGTGCAAGAGAAATAGATCGACCATGGCGTTATTAAAAGCATCGCACTTAGCAAAAAGCTATAAAAACCGTAAAGTTGTTTCAGATGTCAGCTTGTCGGTCGAATCCGGACAGATCGTTGGTTTGCTCGGCCCAAATGGCGCGGGTAAAACCACATCATTCTATATGATTGTGGGGCTAGTCGCTCGCGATGAAGGCACCATCACCATCGACGACAAAGACATTAGCATTCTGCCAATGCACAGCCGTGCCAAAATGGGCATAGGTTATCTGCCACAAGAAGCGTCGATTTTCAGAAAACTGAGTGTCGAAAACAACATTATGGCGGTACTGGAAACCCGAAATGAACTGACTCAGGAGGAAAGACAGGACCGTCTGGAAGATTTATTGGATGAGTTTAATATCCAGCATATACGCAAAAGTGCTGGTATGGCGCTCTCCGGTGGTGAGCGACGACGAGTTGAAATCGCTAGAGCACTGGCAGCAAACCCGCAGTTTATTCTGCTTGACGAACCCTTCGCTGGGGTTGACCCCATATCGGTAATTGATATAAAAAAAATCATCGAACATTTGCGCGACCGAGGATTGGGTGTACTCATCACCGACCACAACGTTCGTGAAACACTCGATGTGTGTGAAAAAGCTTATATCGTGAGTCAGGGTCACTTGATTGCCGAAGGAACTCCTGAAGATGTTCTCAATAATGAACATGTAAAACAGGTTTATCTCGGTGAACAATTCAGACTATGATTTAATAGGCTTGGATAAAATTTTAATAATAGGCTAGCAATACTGCATGAAACCCTCATTACAACTCAAGCTAGGTCAACAGTTAGCAATGACGCCTCAGCTGCAACAAGCCATTCGCTTATTGCAGTTGTCGACGCTCGATCTGCAACAAGAGATTCAAGAGGCTCTGGACTCCAACCCACTTCTTGACGTGGAAGAGACCACTGAAGAAACGTCGTCTGGCGAGGATAAATCGAGCACTGAAAGTAAAGATGAGGGCAACAGCGAAGTTGCCAGTGAACCGGAGCCCAAAGATAGCTCAGAGCAAATCGAAAGCTCCGAAATCGCGACCGAACTGGAGATGGACACCACATGGGATGATGTCTACAGCGCGAACACTGGCAATACCGGCATCGCTGTTGATGACGAATTGCCTCTCTATCAGGGTGAAACAACTCAGTCATTACAAGACTACCTTGTATGGCAACTGGATTTAACGCCGTTCACCGAAACTGACCGAGCGATCGCTCTGGCCATCATAGATGCGGTCGACGACTATGGTTATCTAACCCTTTCCTGCGAAGAAATTTTAGAGAGTGTCGACATCGAAGACGTAGAACTGGATGAAATTGAAGCGGTTAGAAAACGCGTCCAACAGTTTGATCCTCTGGGTGTCGCCTCCCTGAATCTTCAAGACTGTCTGTTGCTGCAATTGGCAACCTTCCCTGAAGATACCCCCTGGCTGGCTGAAGCGAAACTGGTCTTAAGTGATCATATCGATCAATTGGGCAACCGAGATTACAAACTTGTCATCAAAGAGACTAAGCTTAAAGAAGCGGATCTGAGAGAAGTTCTTAAGTTAATCCAGCAACTTGACCCTCGTCCGGGCAGCAAAATCACTCCGGACGAAACCGAGTATGTGGTGCCTGATGTTTCCGTTTTTAAAGATCACGGCAAGTGGGTAGTGCAAATCAACCCCGATAGCGTACCGAAACTCAGAGTCAATCAGCAATATGCCAAGTTGGGCACCGGAAACAGTGCAGACAGTCAATATATTCGCTCTAACCTGCAAGAAGCGAAGTGGCTGATCAAGAGCCTCGAGAGCCGCAATGAAACCTTGCTGAAGGTTGCCAAATGTATTGTGGAACATCAACATGACTTTTTTGAGTACGGTGAAGAAGCCATGAAACCCATGGTTCTCAATGATGTAGCTCTGGCTGTGGACATGCACGAATCAACCATTTCTCGCGTCACCACGCAGAAATACATGCACACGCCTCGCGGCATCTTTGAGTTGAAATATTTCTTCTCAAGTCATGTGTCCACAGATAATGGTGGTGAATGTTCTTCTACCGCCATTCGAGCCTTAATCAAGAAACTTGTTGCTGCGGAAAACCCAGCCAAGCCATTGAGCGATAGTAAAATCGCAGCTCAACTAGCTGACCAGGGAATTCAGGTTGCTAGGCGAACCATAGCTAAATACCGTGAATCGTTGGGGATTGCCCCATCCAGTCAGCGTAAACGCCTACTATAAGGCCAATAACCAAGAAGGAAAGTCTATGCAAATTCAAATTACAGGCCACCATGTTGATCTCACTGATTCAATGCAAGACTACGTTCATAGTAAATTCCAAAAGCTTGAACGCTTTTTCGATCATATAAATAACATTCATGTTGTATTAAAAGTTGAAAAGTTGAGCCAAATCGCGGAAGCTACGCTCCACGTAAATCAAGCTGAAATTCACGCAGCATCGGACGACGAAAGTATGTATGCTGCCATTGACTCGTTAGTCGATAAACTAACCAGACAGTTGAACAAGCACAAAGAAAAACTAAGTAATCACTAAAATGCAAATAAGTGAAGTATTGACTCTGGACTGCACCAAAAGTGCAGTCCCTTGTACAAGTAAGAAGCGCGCCCTTGAAATCATCAGTGAAATTGCCGCAGCGCATACTGGCCAGAATTCCACTGAACTGTTTGAATGCATGCTAAGCCGTGAAAAAGTGGGCAGCACCGGTATCGGCAATGGTATTGCGATTCCCCATGCCCGTATGCAGGACAGTGATAAAGCTGTCGCGGTCTTAGTTCAGTGTCAGGCTCCTGTTGACTTTGACGCTATTGACAACCGCCCTGTCGACCTTATGTTTGCTCTGCTTGTTCCTGATGCGCAGTGTAAAGAACATTTAAAAACTTTGTCATGTATGGCAGAGCGATTAAATGATAAAACTGTCCTCAAACAACTTCGTAATGCTCAAAGTGATCAAGAGCTTTACGATATCATCGTCAGTCACTAGAGATAACTGAGAAACATCATGCGATTAGTCGTTGTGAGTGGTCATTCCGGGGCGGGCAAAAGCGTCGCCTTACGCGTATTGGAAGATTCTGGTTACTACTGTGTCGATAACTTACCTATCGACTTGTTGGAGCCGTTTGTCGATTCCTCAAAAGACTCACAACAAAGCGTTGCCGTGAGCGTTGATATTCGTAACCTGCCGGACAACCTTGCCAACCTTTCAGCCAAGCTCGACGAGCTCTCACAGTTGCACGAAGTGAAAGTACTGTTTCTGGATGCATCAAAGCCTGTGCTGCTCAAACGCTACAGTGAAACACGTCGTATCCACCCTCTCTCGCAACGTAAAGACAAGCTCTCCCTTGAGCAGGCAATTGACCTTGAGCGTGAACTGCTCAAACCGTTAAAAGAGCGTGCCGATTTCCTGATTGACTCCAGCGAGCAATCCATTCACGACCTCAGTGAAACCATTCGCTTTGAGCTAGAAGGTCAGGAAAAGAAAGAGCTGGTGATGGTATTCCAGTCGTTTGGCTTTAAATACGGCATGCCCAGTGATGCCGACTATGTGTTTGATGTGAGGTTTTTGCCTAACCCACACTGGCAACCTGAGTTGCGACCGCTGACCGGCCTGGACGCCCCTATTAAATCGTTTCTGGAATCCTACCCGGATGTGATTGAACTCAAACATCAAATTCAGAGCTTCGTTGAACGCTGGCTTCCACTATTGGAAAAGAATAATCGCAGTTACCTGACGGTCGCCATTGGCTGTACTGGTGGTAAACACCGCTCGGTGTATATCACGCAACAACTCGGAGAGTACTTCGAACGCCTCGGTCACCAGGTCAAAATACGTCACGCCTCATTAGAAAAAAACCAGTCATAGGAGCCCCGATGTCGCTATCTCGTACCGTACTGATCCAAAACCGCCTGGGTTTACATGCACGGGCCGCAGTGAAACTGGTAGAGCTTGCACAAAGCTTTGAAGCCACAGTGACCATCTGCAATTACGAGAACAAAGAAGCGACCGCTGACAGTGTTATGGGGCTACTCATGCTGGAGTCCGCTCAGGGCGAAAACATCACCATCAAAGCGGCAGGAGCGGATGCTGAAGCGGCCCTGACCGCCGTTTGTGATTTGGTTGAACACCGATTCGACGAAGACGAATAACATCGTTCCAATTCACAGGAAATTTTCCAATCTTTGGCAACTTCTTTCCCGACTCTTGGTTACTTGAGTATAAAATTAGGCTACTATTCAGTACATTAAAAAGCAGTTGAGTGTAGGGGGCATCCATGGCAGAGCAAATAGAATTCGATCAAGCTCACCAAACCCTCCAAGAAGTTAGTGAAGCACTAGAAAATGGTCGCTTCGTTCACGTCCGCAGACAACTTCAGGATATGGAGCCTGAAGACATCGCCCATCTTCTCGAAGCATCACCACGTAAAAGTCGTGAAGTTCTCTGGCAACTGACCGATCCTGAAGATTATGGTGAAATCCTCGATGAACTGAATGAGGATGTCAAAGACAGCTTAGTGTCCAAAATGGCCCCGGAGAAACTCGCCGAAGCCACCGAAGGTATGGACACTGATGACGTCGCCTATGTCTTACGTAGCCTGCCCGATGATGTATCACGCGAAGTCCTGTCACAAATGGATACCGCTGACCGTCTGCGCGTTGAAACCGCTCTGTCCTACCCGGAAGACACCGCTGGTGGCATTATGAACACTGACGTTATCACGATTCGTGGTGACGTAGACGTCGATGTTGTACTGCGTTATTTACGCATGAAAGGCGAACTCCCAGAGGCTACCGATGCACTGTATGTCATCGACGAAGAAGATATGCTGATTGGTCACCTTTCTCTTACTACTCTGATCACCACTCAGCCCGATATCAAAGTCAGTGATGTGATGGATGATGCGGACGAAGCGATCCACGTAGAAACCAGTGACTCGGACGTGGCCTCGCTGTTCGAACGTCGTGACTGGGTCTCGGCACCTGTCGTCGACAGCAATCATCACCTCGTGGGTCGTATCACCATCGATGACGTCGTTGATATTATCCGTGAGGATGCGGAGCACTCGATGATGAGTATGGCCGGTATGGACGATGACGAGGATACCTTTGCGCCAGTAGTCAAGTCTGCCCGCAGGCGCAGTGTCTGGCTGGGTGCCAATGTACTGGCGGCCCTTGCCGCAGCCTCGGTCTCCAACATGTTTGAAGCCACTTTAGATCAAATGGCGGCCATAGCGGTATTAATGACCATCGTACCCTCAATGGGAGGCGTGGCTGGCAACCAAACCGTCGCACTGGTCATTCGCGGCCTGGCTTTGGGTCATATCGGTGAGAGTAACCGCCGAGAGCTTCTGTTAAAAGAAGCGGCAATCGGCTTCTTAAATGGTATGTTATGGGCACTGATCATCGGTGGGATTGTAGTGGCCTGGAAGGGCGACTGGATGTTAGGTGGTATTATCTCCGCCGCCATGATGACCAACTTGCTGGTCGCCGGTATCGCTGGGGTGACCATCCCGATCTTGCTGAAGAAGATGAACATTGACCCCGCGCTGGCGGGTGGAATGGCCCTGACGACTATCACCGACGTGATCGGCCTGTCGGTTTTCTTAGGATTGGCCACCATCATGATTATGTGAGCGGATACCAGTAATAAAAAAGGGGCCTTCGCCCCTTTTTCATTAATCAGTGCTCAGAGAGCCCCGGTTTACTCACCGGCCACTTTCATCGACTCTAACAAAATGGAGCCGGTCTGAATTTGTGAGCGGGTTTCGACATCAGTCCCAACGGCAACAATTTGTTTAAACATGTTAGCCAAATTACCCGCAACGGTAATTTCCGAAACCGGGTATTGAATTTCACCGTTTTCGACCCAGAAACCAGCGGCACCACGAGAGTAATCACCGGTAACGATGTTCACACCTTGACCCATCACTTCAGTCACCAGCAAGCCAGTTCCCAGCGCTTTCAACATGGCGTCAAAGTCCTGACCCGTCGAGTTGACAAACCAGTTGTGAATGCCACCCGCATGACCGGTAGGAGTCATCTTCAGTTTGCGTGCTGCATAACTGGTCAGCAAATAGGTCGCCAACTTGCCATCCGTAATGATATCCAGGTCTTGAGTCGCGACTCCCTCATTGTCAAATGGGCTAGAGGCCAGCCCTCTCAATACATGTGGCTTCTCTTCAATGGCAAACCACTCTGGCAGAATTTGTTCTCCCAGTTTATCGAGTAAGAATGACGACTTACGGTATAGGTTGCCGCCACTGATAGCCATCACTAGATGACCAATAAGACCTGTGGCCACATCATTGGCGAACAATACCGGATACTGCCCCGTCTTCACTTTACGAGGGTCCAGACGTTGTACCGTTTTAATCGCAGCTTTTTCTCCCACCGATTCCGGCGTCCAGAGGTCATCACAATGGCGTGCCAGCGTATAACTGTAGTCACGCTCCATATCGCCATTTACCCCCTGACCAATCACACTGCAGCTGATGCTGTGTCGGCTCGATGCATAACCTGCCAGTAAACCATGAGAGTTGCCGTAGACCTTGACACCATAGTGACTGTCATAGCTGGCACCATCACTTTGCTTGATCTTATCGCTATAAGCCAATGCCGCCCTTTCTGCAGCAATCGCCTGCTCTGCAGCACGGTCAGGATTCGGCTCATCCGGGTGAAACAGATCCAGATCGGGGATAGTCTTCACCATCAGCTCTTTTGGTGCTGGCCCTGCAAAGGGATCTTCCGATGTGTATTGAGCAATATCTAACGCGGCTGCGACCGTTTGTGCTATGGCTTTCTCGCTCAAATCTGATGTTGAGGCACTACCCTTACGTTGACCACGATATACGGTGATACCCAGCGCTCCATCACTATTGAACTCTACATTCTCTACCTCACACATACGGGTAGAGACACTCAGGCCAGTACTCTTGGTAATGGCAACTTCCGCCGCATCCGCACTCACCGATGCCATGTCCAGTGCTCTGGCGACCGCAGCTTCTAACTCAGCCTGCTGCTGAGCGACTTGCTCTCTTACATCCATAATTCATCTAACTTTTATCGTTCAATTGAGACTAGAATAACAAGGTTTTCGCATTCTCCCCAGATTTCTTGCTAAAATAGCCAATATTCGTAATGAGATAGTGATATAGGCAATAATCATGGCCCGCAAAAATCAGAAAGCGCCTTGGGAAGAAGAAGAAGAGATCATTTGGGTAAGTAAAACCGAAATGAAAAACGACATGGAAGAGTTACAGAAACTCGGTGAAGAGCTGGTTAATCTTAAGCCAGCAGTGTTGGATAAATTTCCTCTGAGTGACGACCTGCGAGAAGCTATCGCAGACGCGCAACGCTTCAAGAATGAAGCCAGACGCCGTCAACTGCAGTACATCGGAAAGCTGATGCGTAACGAAGATCCTGAGCCGATTCAAGCGGCATTAGATCGAGTTCGCAATAAACACTCTCAATCAACCGCTGCCCTGCATAAACTTGAACAGTTGCGCGATCGCATTGTTGAGGAAGGTGACGAAGCTATTGCTGCGGCAATGACGCAGTATCCAAATCTGGATCGCCAACGTCTTCGTCAGCTCGCGCGTCAGGCCAATAAAGAGAAGAAAGCCGGTAAGCCAGCAAAAGCATTCCGTGAAATTTTCCAGGCACTGAAGCACGAAGAAGAACAAGAGTTTTAATCACTCTGTTGGACCGTACAACGGCAGCCTGTTTCTGGCTGCCGTTGTTATTTCTGCGATCCGCTCGTCGCCGGTGTCAGTGTGCTGCCTGAACAAAACGAGCCAGTTTTTCATTGGCGTGCTCTGGCGTGAGGGCTGCGATCTCTCCGTGATTGGCGATAACACCATCGGCTAAATAAGCAAAGCGATTGGCGATGGCACGCGCATCGCTCAAATGATGGGTAACCATAATGACTGTTGCCTGCTTTTCTTGCGCCAGCTGTTGCACCACCGCCAGCATCTCTTTCCTCAATATGGGATCCAGAGCCGAAAAAGGTTCATCCAACAACCATATCGGGTGAGGCTGAACAAAACAGCGTGCCAGCGCGACCCGTTGTCTCTGCCCGCCAGACAACTGCCCCGGTAAACGAGTCAGTTTATCCTCTAACCCGACTTTCTCAGCAGCCTGATTCACCGCCCGCTTGTCTTGTTGAGAAAGACGCAAGGCGGGGCTTAAACCTAACGCGATGTTGTCAAACACATTGAGGTGGTCAAAAAGATTGTGTTCCTGAAACAGCATCGAGAGCGGACGTTGATGAGGCTCAAGCTGCTGGATTGAGCGCCCGTTAACCAGCACCTCACCGGATTCGGGATGACAAAAGCCAGCGATTAACGCCAGTAGCGTCGACTTACCCGCGCCACTGGGACCGATCAGTGCCAGAATGTCTCCCTGTTTCACCTGTAACGAGAATTGAAACCAGTCGCTGTGATAGCAATAAGTGACGTCATTCAACACTAACATATCTATTTTTCTACCTCTCGAGAAGAAGGATTCATCAATGAATCGGTCAAAGAAAACACGCCGATACTCAAGGCAAACAACACCAATGACACTACGGCCGCGGCCTGCAGTTGGTAGCTGCCCATCAATTGATACAGGTACAGTGGTAAGGTATTAAAGTCCTGGCTACCAAACAGAGCAATCACGGTTAAGTCGCCTAATGACAGGACAAAACTGATCGAAAACGCATGCAGTAACGGTGCTCGTAAAGCTCGCCACTCCATCAACCAAAATCGGCGCAATCCGCTCATTCCCAGACTTTGCCAAAGAGGGTGATATTGTTGGGCCATGCGCAGCATCGGTTGGTTCAGTGTTTTAATCACATATGGCAGCGCCATTAGCGCATTCACCATCACCACAATACCCAGAGACAGGCTGAAAACATTGGTCATCCCTCGCAGCAACAAAAATGTCGCGGTACTCAGCACCAGTGCCGGTGTCACCAGAATGATGGTGCCCACCAGCTCGAGACAGTCCGCTTGTCCGTAACGTACTTTCAACCTGAGTACACGGGCGGTATTCAACAGCACAATACCTGCCATTAACGCGATACTTGCCGCCAAAGCCGCCACTTCCAGAGAGGTCATTAGCGCATGCCAGAAACGCTGATCGGTCACGACCGGCCATAACCTGTCATTCAGACCGCTGGCAACAACAGCAACCAGTGGGGGCAATACTAGCGTTAGGGTTGCCATGATCCAAAAGCTATCCCAGCTCTTTTTCCATCGTGAATCTCGCGGCTGTAAACCTGGCTGCAAAGAAAAACTCGTCCGGCCATCCAGATTACGAGACAGCTTACCAATCAAGAGCACTAATCCTGCGCAGATCACCATCTGCCACAAGGCGAGCACTGCGCCGGTCTGCAGATCAAAATCAAACTTTATTGCCTGATAGATTGCCAATTCAATGGTGGTTGCTTTAGGCCCCCCCCCTAATGCCATCACCGTCGCAAAACTGGTGAAACACAGCATAAACACCAGACCTATGACATGAGGCAAATGCGCTCTGAGCCTCGGCCATTCGATCAGACGAAAGCACTGCCAACTGCCCATGCCAAGATGTAACGCCAGCTTTCGTTGCTCTTGGGGAACACTCTCAATGGTCGTCAACAGTAACCGGGTAGCAAAGGGCAGATTAAAAAACACGTGCGCAAGCAAAATCCCGTTAAGACCATACAATGAGAAGGGCATGGTGATATCCAGCAAATTCAGCAATCGGGCAATCCAGCCTTGATTGCCGTATACGGCGATAATACCAAACACCCCCACCAATACAGGCAGGACTAGGGTGGTGGCAAACAATTTTAGGATCAGGGAACGTCCTTTGAATTGACGCCTTGATAAGGCATGAGCAACCGGAACCGCAAACCCCACGCTCAATATGGTTGATAAACTGGCCTGCCAGAAGCTGAATTTGGCGACATGACGATAATAAGGATCACTGAACAGCAGCCCGATGTCCTGCAGTGACGAGTATGACAGCAGAGTCCACAGCGATGCCACGACATACACTACGATGAGTAGCGCGACAACCAATCCGGTTTTTGGTGTTCGAATCACATCCACCTCAATGAAAAACGGCCCTGAAGGGCCGTTACGAACCAAGTCAGTTTGACTGAAACTGCACTGAGCCCACAGTGTTATTACTTAATTAACGCCGCCTGCCATTCTCTGATCCAGGCTTTACGGTTGCTGGCAACATCATCTGGACTGAAAGACAGCGCTTGCGTAGGAACGGTCAATGCCTCAAACCCTGCAGGCAATGAACGGTTCACCACTGGGTACATCCAGTTGCCAGTTGGAATCTGTGACTGAAAATCTTCAGACACTATAAACTGCATAAACTCATCCGCCAGCTTCTGATTGCTGCTACCAGCCACTTTGGCGGCGACTTCCACCTGCGTGTAATGTCCTTCAGAAAAATCTGCCGCAGCAAAACGTTTGTCTTGCTCCGCAATAATATGATACGCAGGAGAAGTGGTATAAGAAAGAACTAAGTCTGACTCTCCCTCGAGGAACATCGAGTAGGCTTCCGACCAACCTTTCGTTACCGTAACTGTTTTTTGTGCCAGCTGTTGCCACGCTTTACTGGCATCTTCGCCATAGACCGACTTCATCCACAATAATAATCCCTGCCCCGGTGTTGATGTACGTGGATCCTGGTAAATCACCTTCAGGTCATCCCTTTGCTCCACCAGCTCCTTGAGACTTTTCGGCGGATTTTTTACCGTTTCAGTGTTATAAACAAACGCAAAGTAGCCATAATCAAACGGAACAAACACGTCACTGCTCCAACCGTTAGGCAAGGTGACGGCTGAAAGGTCTGCATTGTGTTTGGCAAGCAATCCCGATGCCAGAGCTTCACTCATCAGGTTGTTGTCCAGTCCCAGAACTACATCCGCCTGAGAGTTACTGCCTTCCAGACGCAAGCGATTGAGGATAGACACACCATCATCTAGCGCGACAAAATTGAGGTCACAGCCACACTGAGCTTCAAACGCTTTCTCGATAGCGGGACCAGGGCCCCAGTCAGACGCAAAAGAATCATAGGTATAGACGGTCAGGGAATTCGCAGCAGCGAGTTGAGGGGCACTTATTAGCGCGGTGATTAGCGCAATTTTCGAGAATTGGTGTACTTTCACTGGTTCTATCCTTAGTTAGTAGTTCTTGATCCAGAAAAGCCCCCATAGTCTTGAGTTCTCATCCCTACGCCAGCATTATCTGGATCAGGTATACGGGTGTCAGGCTCAACCTTCTCTCAGCACCACTACTAGTGCACCCCGTGAGTCACAATCTTGCTCGGCGAATTGTAACCTTTTTGTCACAGATTCGCCAAATCTATTAATTACCTTTGATCATATCCCCAGCGCGGAACCAGTGCCTGGTCTATCCCCATGTGATCCAGAACCCGGGCAACAATGAAGTCGATAAGATCATCGATTGACTGTGGTTGATGATAAAAACCCGGTGCTGCCGGCATGATCGTCACCCCCATTTGTGACAGCTTATGCATGTTTTCCAAATGAATGGTTGAGAACGGCGTTTCTCTCACGACTAATACTAACTGCCCCCGCTCCTTAATGACGACATCAGCAGCACGTTCTATCAGATTGTCCGACATGCCGTGAGCGATAGCAGCAACACTGCCCGCAGAGCATGGACAGACGATCATTTTTTTCGGCGCCGCAGAACCAGAAGCTACCGGCGAAAACCAGTCTTCTTTGCCACACACCACCAGTTTGTCAGCTGCACAGTTAAGCCGCTCAACCAGCACCTTATGTGCCGCGTCCGGGCCACTTGGTAGTTTAATATTGTGTTCTGTTGCTAACACCACTCTGGCTGCCGACGATATCAGCAGATAAACGGTATAGTCCTGTGCCAGTAAGCATTCCAACAAGCGCATTCCATAAGGCGCGCCAGACGCTCCGGTGAACGCCAATGTTATCGCTTTTTCTACAGGTTTCATTACGCTAAGGCCTCTAATAGTTTCTGATGGATCCCACCAAAACCGCCATTGCTCATCACTAGTATCTGGTCACCGGGCAGAGCCTCTTGACTCAATGCCCCGACCAGAGCCTCTATGCTGTGACTGACCATTGCCGGTTGGGAGCAAGTGTCTGCGACGTCCTGTACCGACCAATCAATATTGTCCGGCTGAAACAGGAACACCGCGTCGGCCTTAGCCAGTGAGTGCGCCAGCGCTTCTTTGTGTACGCCACGCTTCATAGTCGCTGAGCGCGGTTCGAGGACGGCAAGAATGCGGTTTTCACCGACCTTGTTACGCAGCCCATCTAACGTCAGTTCAATGGCGGTAGGATGATGAGCAAAATCATCGTACACCGTGATTTGATTCACTTCGCCTTTATATTCCATTCGACGCTTGGTATTGATGAACTTACCCAGCGCTTCACACGCCAACTCCGGAGTGACCCCCACATGCCTGGCACCGGCAATAGCCATCAACGCATTATCGACGTTATGGTCGCCGACCAAATCCCAGCGCACCTCACCGACTTTGGTTCCGTGAAGGCAAACCTCAAAGTGAGAACCATCTTTGCTCAGTTTACACGCGCTCCAGTCCGCATCGGCACCGGTATGTTCAACCTCGCTCCAGCACCCTCTCCCCAAGACATCAACCAGAGCCTTATCGGCTTTAGGTGCCATGATACGTCCATTACCCGGCACCGTACGCACCAGGTGATGAAACTGGCGCTTGATGGCCTCGAGATCATCAAAAATATCCGCATGATCAAATTCCAGATTATTCATGATCAACGTACGGGGGTGGTAATGCACAAACTTTGAACGCTTATCGAAAAAAGCACTGTCATATTCGTCCGCTTCTACCACAAAAAACATCGACTCACCCAGACGGGCGGACTGGCCGAAGTTGCCTAGTACCCCACCCACTAAAAAGCCAGGCTGATAACCACAGTCTTCCAGGATCCAACTTAACATGCTTGAGGTCGTGGTTTTGCCGTGCGTACCGGACACCGCCAGCACCCAACGGTCATGAAGCAAGAACTCCTGCAACCATTGTGGTCCAGAGGTGTATTTAAGGTTGTGGTTCAGTACATACTCTACACAGGGGTTTCCACGACTCATGGCGTTGCCGATTACCACGAGATCAGGTGCCGGATTCAACTGTGCCGGGTCAAACCCCTCAATGATTTCGATACCTTCTGACTCTAGCAAAGTACTCATGGGTGGATAGACATTGGCGTCGCTGCCTGTGACTTTGTGCCCTAACTGTTGGGCCAATACGGCCGCGCCACCCATAAAGGTGCCACAAATACCGAGAATATGAATATGCATAGCAAGCTCTCTTAAATCTTTGCGCTGTATTTTACGCACTTGTCGCTATATATACCCAAAGCGCGTGTCAAAAGCGAGAAAGTTAGTGGTTGGACAGATAAATGTGACCTTGGTCAAATATAATCCCCGTCGCCACCGTTACTTCATTACCATTAAAAAGTTCTGCCCCCTACAATACACATGTGTGTAGATGAATACCCCCAAAATACGCAATCGTTTGGTTGCGTGTCACTCCAATCACACACGCTCCCCCAAGAAATAAGCAGAAAAGTTAAGGATATAACATGTCTGAAATGCGCACCCTAGGCGAGTTCATTGTTGAAAAGCAAAATGACTTCCCCCATGCTAGCGGTGATTTATCTTCCCTTTTATCTTCAATTCGACTCGCTGCAAAAATCGTAAACCGTGAAATCAACAAAGCAGGTCTCGTGGATATTACTGGTTCAGTCGGTACAGAGAATGTTCAAGGCGAAGCTCAGCAAAAGCTGGATGTCTATGCGAATGAAAAGTTCAAAGCCGCTTTAGAAGCGCGTGACCAGGTTTGCGGCGTCGCGAGTGAAGAGGAAGACGAGGCCGTTGCGTTCAATAAAGAACTCAATAAAAACGCTAAGTATGTAGTATTAATGGATCCGCTGGACGGCTCCTCCAATATTGATGTGAATGTCTCTGTTGGTACCATTTTCTCTATTTACCGCCGAATTTCTCCGGTTGGCACACCACCGACACAAGAGGATTTCCTGCAACCAGGTAACAAACAGGTAGCGGCAGGCTACGTCGTGTATGGCTCTTCAACCATGCTGGTTTACACCACAGGTAAAGGAGTCAATGGCTTTACCTACGACCCATCTATTGGCAGCTTCTGCTTGTCTCACGAGAACATGATGATCCCGCAAGACGGCACCATCTACTCGATCAACGAAGGCAATTACATCCGCTTCCCTATGGGCGTGAAAAAGTACATCAAGTACTGCCAGGAAAATGTACCAGAAGAGAACCGCCCTTATACGTCACGCTACATCGGTTCACTGGTGTCGGATTTCCACCGAAACCTGCTTAAAGGCGGTATTTACCTGTATCCAAGCACATTGAGTCACCCGAGTGGCAAGCTACGTCTGCTGTATGAGTGCAACCCAATGGCGTTTCTGATGGAACAGGCTGGCGGATTGGCCTCTGACGGCAAACAGCGCATCATGGACATCAAACCCACCGAACTGCATCAGCGTGTTCCTTTCTTTGTCGGCTCAAGACATATGGTTGAAAAGGTCGAGTCTTTCCTCGAAGAATACCAAGACTGATAGCTTAGAAGTGCCTCTCAATAGAGGCACTTTTTGTTTTAAAAGTAACCAAGTATACTCAAGTAAACGATTCGTATTTCAGCCCTACATTCCTGTAGTTCAAAGGAATGAGATACTAAGAAAAGGAAAGTCAAATGAGCTTAAACAATGTTCCGGCAGGTAAATCGCTTCCTGATGACATCTATGTCGTCATCGAGATCCCAGCGAACGCCGACCCAATCAAATACGAAGTGGACAAAGATTCTGGCGCTGTATTCGTCGATCGCTTTATGTCTGCCCCCATGTTTTATCCGTGCAACTATGGCTATGTAAATCATACCCTGTCTCTTGATGGCGATCCGGTCGATGTGTTGGTCCCGACCCCCTATCCTCTGATGCCAGGCTCCGTCATTCGTTGCCGCCCTGTTGGCGTCCTTAAGATGACCGATGAATCGGGTGAAGATGCCAAGGTATTCGCGGTACCACACAGTAAATTATCCAAAGAGTATGATCACATACAGAATGTCGACGACATTCCGGCGCTACTCAAAGCACAAATCACGCAGTTTTTTGAACGCTACAAAGAGTTGGAATCAGGGAAATGGGTAAAAGTCGATGGTTGGGCTGATGTGCAGGCCGCCAGAGAAGAAATTCAAACCTCTTTCGAACGGGCTCAGGCAAAATAATCGATAAAAACAGCAGCTCTGTCAGTTGGACAGAGCTTGTTGTCATCCCGCTAACAGTGCCGGTTCAGTAGCTATAGCGCCCCCGGGACGCCTTACCATTCATGTACCAGGTTCGGAAAGTCGGCCTTAGCTCATCACAGATACCCCGGTACATTTCACCCCGCTTACCCAACAGCCGCGGATCTTGCTGGCAATACTCCGTCCGCCCCTTTTCATACCCGGATGAGTACGCCTGATAAAGCGGATCCGTCAGTTCAATTTTCGCCGACGACTGCAGTTCCTGAAAACTCAATTTCTCATAACCGACCTGAGCCTGCTCTTCACCGAACAAAGTCCAGTCCTGCGCCAATGAAGTGCCCGGCCCAAGCTGTGATGCACAAGCGGTCAGCATTACCGCAACCAGAGTAAAAAACAACCGCACCATAATAGACTCCAAAGCAAGCCATTAACGTTTTGAACGTGCTCGTTTGCCACGCCAGTATTCATCCAAAAACCGTCTGTCGACATCATTACAAATGCCATAGTAGATTTTGCCGTTCCGCCCCATCACAAACGGGTCTTGCTGACAGTATTCATCCTTCCCAACTTGATACCCAGCCTCGTAAGCAGCAAACTGGGCTGAAGTCAATTCCGCTACTTTCTGCGTCAGCTTACCTTCCGGTTCGATAACATACCCTTTGAGTGCCCACTGCTGACCAAACGCTTGCCAGCTTTGTTCACTTCCCTCTACCGGTGGCTGAAGCTGGACACATCCGGCTAGCAGTACCAAGCCGATGGCGGCCAAGATTCTCATCGCCTCTCTCCTTTTATTCTCATAGTGAGTATACGAGAAAATCCGACCTTTCGATTACCAAAAAAAACGGAGCCCTATCGGCTCCGCTGTGTTTAATCGACTTCAAACTGATACAGGAAAGTCACCGAACTGTACAGGCCGGAGACAGCTTCGACATAGAAGTCTTCGATAATACGATAGCGAACGGTAAACTCACCCAATGAGTTAAATATGCCTACTCCATATTTGACCTGAAGTCCCGGTAATATATATCCACTGACCGTTACTTGTGACTCCTGACCGCTTCCTGCCGTGTCCAACTGCAGATCCTGTACGCCAAAAGCCTGACCCAGTTCTCCGACGACTTTACCGCTTCGTGCCAGACTCAAGCCAATTAAGGTGGTCGTCAGCGCATTGCCCCCGGTCTCACCATCGATATCCTGACCACGTAACAGGTAGGACAGTGCATTTGCCTGTGGCATCGTTGGATCAGAGAATATCTCCACTCTTGGCTCGCTGGCCAACCCGGTTACTTTCACTCCGGCTTTCACGTCATCAGCCGTTGTATCCGGGTTGCGTACTGCCGTGATATTGACATAAGGTTGATCTACAGGCCCTGTCATCAAGATCTTCCCCTCTTCTATCAGTAGATCCTGACCAAACGAGCTGTAAGAACCATTGACAATATTGACTTCACCCTGAACAAACGGACCCTGATCTTTTTGAGAAACATGCAACTTGCCCTGCAATCCCCCTTTCAAACCGAAGGCTGAGATCCTAAAGTCGTTGCCAATAGAGATAGAGACGTCCGTTTCGATATTGAACGGTACCGCTCTTTCTTCATTAATTGGCGTCATATCCGGATTCAATAACACCTGATCACCGGACACCGCGACCGCACTCTGAGGCAGTTGCTCAACCAGTATACGTCCCCAGGGCAAGTTGATGTTCCCCGTGACTTTTGCCAACGTCGGCGTGGCTTCTATGGTCATATCCGGAATCACCTTCACTTTGACCATAGGGGGTACATTCACATTCAACTCATCCGCAAAGACACGTAATTTTGTACGCCAGGCTTTTAGATCTTGCCAATTCCCGTCACCATTGAGCTTCAACTCACCATCACTGGTCTGAATACTGGCATCCAATTTGGCATCGTAACCATTAAAGGCAATATCAATATCGCCTGAATCCACTTGTATGGGTGAGATATCGCCGTGTAACAGCAAATCGGACACCGAAAAACGTCCGAATATCTGGGGATGCAGCACATTCCCTTTGATTCGGATACTGGAGTCCAAATTGGCTTTGACCTGATTAAACTCTCCAACAATGGGCTGTAAGAAATCGAGGTTAAACGTGGAAAGATTCAACTCCCCATCAAGCTGTTTCTGCTCGGCAAACACATCCGGTAGCATCAGCTGACCGGATAAGTCTCCATTATCAGTGACATCAACTATCCAACTGGCTTGCAGTTTGTCATTGGCCAGATTGGCTTTGACATTCACTTTGTCCCACCCCACCACCAGCGGAATATCCAAAGACTGAGTCACGGTGCCTTTTGGTAGAGCCACATCCAGTTTAACTTCTGGAGAGGTTTCCGGTGCCCACCTGGCCCAGGCTGTGATATTGGCACTACCCTTAAGCTTCGTCTCCTTTGGAAGATAAGCTTTGATTTGCTCAAAGTCGAAGTTCTTAACCGTCACCAAAGCCTCACCAGAGTTGCCCGCCTGTATGTCTTTTTCCAGACATACTCTGGAGTCAGCTTGCGCCCAACAGTGAGCGGAGACATCTGCAATCTGCTTGTCGACATCAACCTTAATATCTATGGGATCCACCAAGTCGAGTGGTCCCTGCTCCGTTTCAATATGCACATTCGACAGCTCTCCCTGCCAAACCAGTGACGGTTTCTCACTAAGCATACCTTTCAGGGAAATATTGGTAGACAACAGGCTGGAAACCATGTCCAGCGTCAAAGTGTGCTCTGCCTGCGTACCGGTGAGGTCAACCGTTAAACGGTCCACCGTATGCTCTTGATACCGGATACCAGAAGACTGAATACGGATGTCAGCCTGCGCACTCGTCAGTGGAAGCGGTTGCGCCTGACCGGACAACGTCAGTGTCTCAACACTGGCCTCCTGCTTCCAACGCACTTTTTCCGCCGTAATGTCGGTACTAATGTCCGGTTCAAGCATGGCCCCTGACAACTGAACCCGGCCCTGAAGCAAACCTGACACATCAGGAACTGAGCTACTTAATTCTGGAAAATCAATAGATAGGCTCATATCCCAATCTTTGTTAAGACGTCCCTGGGCACTAAGTGAATTAGGACCATGAGCAACGGACAACCCTTGAGTTTCGACCTGATATTCCCCTTTGCCCGTCACATCCGAGGCATCAAGCTGACCCTGGACATTCAAGGGGTACTCCCGCAAAACACCGACAATATCCAGAGTTGGCACTTCAACCTGCCACCCACCGGTATCGGTTAACGCACCAGACGTCACAATATGACCACTGATGTCCCCTTCAGCTTCCGGCCACTGCAATCCTGGCTGGATATGTGTGAGCTGAAGATCACCCTGCCAATTAACCGGCGATTCCCAGTTCGCCATGACTTGTCCTGCCACGTTGCCACCTAGGGTATCGACTGACAATTCGCTCAGCGCAATGTGTTTAAGATCGCCACTTCCTTTCAGTGTTACCGCAACATCTGGGATCGGGGTCCCCGAGGCTTGCGCTTTCAGAGACACATCATAACCATCCAATGACCCTGAGGCTGATAAGTTGTCTATCTGCAACTGGTAGTCACTGTCTCCTTTGAGCGGCCAACTCGCCTTAGCATCTGAGAGAATGGCATCGAATGGCAACGTCGGTTGCAAAGGTTGAATATCCCCTTTCAGCACCCCGGCAACGACCCCGGAAAACTCACCATCCAGAGACAGTGAGTCGACACTGCCATTGGCTTTCAGGACCAAATGTTGTCCGGCCAGTTCAGTCTGTTTTAAGTGAGCCCGCAAATACAGATCCAATGGGTAACCTTGTATCAGCGAGATATTGCCATTTAACGATGCCTCGATCTGAGGCATTACCAGCTCTAAATTATCGACATGAACATCGTGCTCGCCAGCCCGACCGACCAATTTGAGCTTATCGACAACGATAGGCTCTGCCTGATCCAACTTAAAATCGCGAATTTCAATCCCAGCAATTTTAACAAACAAAGGGATCAACACGTCAGGCAAGATGACAGCTTGCGATTCCTCACTGCTACTCACAGCCGGCTCGGGTTCTACTAAGTCCGGATCGGCTGGTACGAGTTTGACAACGGGTGAGGTTAACAAGGTATCGCCTAACGACAGGTTAGAGCCTGTCATCGAAAACGACGTCTTAAACGTATCCCAGGCCACTTTTGTACCCAGAATATCGAGATCAATGTCATTGAAAGACACTTTGCCAACCGCAATAGGCAGTGGCACCGTGATCGATGTCAGAGGTTCACTGGGTTCCGCTGAAGACTCACTGGGTGGTAGCTGTGGCATGCTGAAATTCAGGCCCTGAATCGCCAGTTCATTAATACACACGCGGGGATCGGACAGACAGTTCAAATCCACTGCCAGTGTCAATGATTGCGCATCGAGATCAATGAACAGATCCGGATCGGCAAACTTGACTTGATTGAGAGTAAAACGTGGGAACAGCGCACCTTGAGTATCGCCCACTTCTAACTGAGGCAAAGCTTTGTTCACGCCCCATAGAATGGTATTCAGCCCCGGATTGGTGAAGAGGGCAAACGCCAACGCCGCCAGAATCAATATAGTCAGGGTGACGATGCCGATAGAAAACCACTTGGTAAATCGCCAAACTTTTAACATCATAGCTCTGGCCCCAAACTGAAGTGTATACGCCACTCGGCTTGCGGTTTTTTGTCCAAACCTTTGGCGTAATCGAATTTAACCGGTCCCACTGGCGACACCCAACGTATTCCGAAACCTGCACCACGCTTCCATTCCGGTGTGTCATCAAACGCATCACCCACGTCATAAAAGGCCGCCCCCCACCAGTTGCCAGTAATTCGATACTGGTATTCCAGGGTGCTGGTTGCAATATACTGACCACCGGTCTTATTGCCTGCATCATCGACGGGCGAAATGCTCTCATAGTCGTAACCACGTATACTATTGTCACCACCAGCGTAGAAACGCAGTGAAGGGGACAACTTGCTCGGGTCATCGGCAATATTGGCGCCGACGTCCACTTTAAACAGACCACGGTGGTTCTCACCAATACTGGAGATCCAGGTTGAGGTGCCCCTCAGTCTGAACAGTGACGTTTCAGAGAACGCGTTTTTATCGCCCACTTCAAACATAATGGTTTGCTTGTTGCCACTCATTGGCAGAACGCCGCCCCGAGATCGGACCCGTGAGTAAGAAATCCCGGGAAGTACAAATTGACCTAACTCGCCTTGCGCATTGAACTCATAATTTTCAATAAGATAACGAATATAAGCGGTGCGATGCCAACCGCTGTCCAGTACCCAGTGTCGCTCGAGCGCCAAGTTTGACTCCAGGGTCTTTTTGTCACTTCGGTCGACGTTTTTCAGGCCGTATTGAATGAGGTAATAATCTTTAAGCACGTCATCAAGCGGGATCTTGTAACTAGCCGTGACCTGTTGTTCCGGAATGGACAAATCCAGGCTGGTATTAAAACTATGTCCGTGTTCATTGAGCCAGGGCTTTTTCCATTTGAATTTTACCTTAACACCCACGTCCGTTGAGTAACCCAAACCAGTCTCGAACTGGTTTTTGACCTGCGGCGCCAGTGATACTTTCATTGGCAGTTCACGCCCCTGTCCCACCTGACTCAAGTCAGGCTCAACGAATACCGAAGAAAACCACTCGGTATTAGACAGGTTCTGGTTGTGTTCGCCTACTTTGGCGACCTGATAGTTATCGCCGGTTTTGTAAGGTTGAAGAGACTGCACTTTCTGGATATCGATTTGACTGCCAGTAATGGTCGCTTCACCAAATTGATAGCGGATGCCACTGTTATAATGCAGGCGCACAAACGCCTGATTAAGCTCAGGCACCACTTCCAACCGGCTAAGCTCATAAGCGCCATCAAAGTAGCCCTTCTGCAACGACAAGTTCCGAATACTGGACTTCAATCCATCATATTGACTGTGATTCAGGCGCCGGCCTTCCTTAACAGGAGACAAACGGATAAGGCGCAGGAAGTCTTCATCGTGTCTCGCTTCCCCCTGAATCTCGATATCAACCAGTTTTATCAGTGTAGCGGGGCCCGGATTGACTTGCGCAGTGAGTACATCCCCTTTGTCACTGACCGAGAAGTCGATCGAGGGATTGTAGTAGCCCAGAGCATTTAGAGCTGCGGTAATTTCTTTGGTCAGCCGAGACTGAAAACGCAATGACGTGGAATACTCACCAGAGGCTATAGCTGAGACATACGCATCCACATTGTCTTTCAGCGCTCCACTGAGACCTGAAATGTCCAAAGACACATTGTCGTCTGCAAAGGTATAACCAGACGACAGGATCAGAATTAGCGGTGGTAAAACTCTCTTTATCATGCTTTATTGTTGAGACTGTGATGCGTTGTTATTGTTGTTACTCAGAATGATAACCCCGTTCAATTTAGAAGTCTGTAGGTAACAACACACATGAATACATATTGCTGTTATTTTTCATGCAATTCGGACATAGCGCACCAGCAATGTTAGTCGACAAGAGGAATCTTTAATGCGAAAAACGGATATGATTTCGGCCGATCAGGCATTACCGGGAAGAGCGACCGCTATCGCCCAAATGGAGCCGCACTTCATTAACCAAACCGATCTGTCCGCTCCATTACTGCCTCATGAAGAATGTATCGTACTGGGGTTAGGATGCTTCTGGGGTGCGGAACGCTTATTCTGGCAACTAGATGGCGTGATTTCGACATCAGTAGGCTACGCTGGTGGCTATACATCAAACCCAACCTATGAAGAAGTATGCTCTGGCCTGACCGGACATACCGAAGTAGTCAGAGTGGTGTTTGATCCACAAATCATCTCGCTACAACAGATACTCCGTGTCTTTTGGGAAAAGCACGATCCCACTCAGGGCATGCGTCAGGGCGGTGACATTGGTACTCAATATCGTTCGGCCATCTACACCTTAACGGCGGAACAACAGACCGTTGCCAAAGCCACAATGGAACGATATCAAGAGGCTCTGGGAGCGGAGCACGTCATCACTACAGAGATTCAGTCACTACCCAACTACTATTTTGCCGAGGTGTATCATCAACAGTATCTGGCCAAGAATCCGGACGGTTACTGCGGGATTGGTGGCACTGGCGTTTGCTTCCCACCTCAGTAATCGGGTTCCAGCAACGTAACAACGCCCTTGCCTGCTGGCAGGGGCGTTTGTCAAATCTTGCTCATTGTGATGGCGCTTTTCTCTACGACTCAGTTACGCCGCGACGGCGAGAGCCGCTATCTCCCCATTAATTTCTTTATAAGCATCCAGCTTTTGCTTATCTTCCACTTCCGGTAATAGCACCTTGCCATTATCAAAACGGAATAAGCCAATTCCGGCGATAAAAAACTGCCCTTTAAAAAGAGTCTTTACAAACTTAGCGATCTGTCTTGGACGATAGACAGCGAATTTTCGCAGCATAACCTAACCTCAATATCCGTTTGAGTACAACATCATGTCTTTTGCTTTATGCGAGTGATTTCGCAATATTTTTTTGTTTTCGTCTGCAATTATACTGCAAAACTCAAAAGACACAAAACGCATTTAACAACTTTGCAACAAACTATAAATTACTGGTATGCTTGCTATGATTTTATCAAGTTAGGGACATCTCTTGGTCAAATCATCAAAACATCGTTGTGGTTACCACACGCTTAACCTATGGTAGCCACCCCAATTAAGCAATGGAAACAATTATAATGAATCTAAAGCCTCTCCTAACTCTAGCCATGCTATGTTTACCTACAATTGCTATGGCCACCAACTTACAAGTGGGTAGCAATGCCCGTTCCGTCTCTGTCAAGGATCACGGTGAGATCGTCCTAAAGGATGGCGCCGTTGATTATCAGGCATGGACCAGCCAGGATATGCAGGGCAAAGTGCGTGTCATTCAGGCCATCGCTGGACGCAGCAGCGCCAAAGAGATGAATGCACCGTTGATGAGTGCCATTACTGCAGCAAAATTTCCGGAAGACCAATATCAGACGACGACCATTATCAACCAGGATGATGCCATCTGGGGAACAGGTTCATTTGTTAAGTCTTCGGCAGAAGACAGTAAGCAAGAGTTTCCCTGGTCATCCATGGTACTCGACAAACACGGTCTGGTCGCCAGCGCCTGGCAATTGCAGGAAGAAAGCTCTGCGATCATTGTTCAGGACAAACAAGGAACAATTCTTTACGTCAAACAGGGCGTCCTGAGCGACAGCGAAGTGGAAAACGTGCTTGCTATGATTCGCGACAACCTATAACGCCAAGCGATATAAACACAGAGAGTTTGCTCTCTGTGTTTGCTTACTATCCAAAACCTCGTGCCAATTCTCGTTTACGCTGGAAAATAATCCTCATTGTTATAGTATAACAATCCACTACTGAACGAGAACCAGTCGCATGTCGCTCATTTCATCAATACATCCCAAGCTGAAACTTCGCTTTGCGCTGAGCTTGGCTGCTTTGCTGCTTGCTTTGAATGCAGTGGCACTGGAGCACAGCTACGATGTAAAGAGTGATCATCATGAACACCAGTGTTCCCTTTTCAGTAAAGGCACCCATTCCCTCACGACCGATTCACCTTGCCTCATCCCATCGCGTTTAACTGAACCGCCGCGGATTACCCAAAGTAACGGTATTGTTGATGTTAAACCACAAGTCATTTTCGCTCGTGCTCCCCCTCGAAATGGCGACGCAGCAAAATTCACCTATTGTTAGAACATATAAGATTTGAGGAAACAGCATGAAATTGCACCTAACACTTGTCGCGGGCCTTATGGCGTCCCAGTTCGCGGTAGCAGAAGATAACTTCCGTCAACACGATGCTCACGTACACGGCCATGTAGAATTTAACATTGCACAAGATGGCCAGGACTTGTTGATAGAAATCACGGCTCCGGGTGCCGATGTGGTGGGGTTTGAACACTCACCAAAAACCGATGCGGAGAAAGCAAAACTAGAGGCTGCAACGTCGACACTATTGAATGTGGCAACCCTGTTTGATATTCCTGCGGCGGCAGGCTGTAAAGTCGTGGACGCCCATGTCGAGCATAGCCTGAATCGCGATAGTGAGCACGAAGACCACGACGATCATGGTCACCACGATGATGGTCACCACGATGATGATAAACATCATGACGAACATGATCACCATGACGAGTATAAGGATCATGATGATCATAAAGCTCACGATGATCACAAAGCTCATGATGATCACCATGACCATAATGATGGCCATGGTGAATTCAGTGCGCAATACCAGTTCAGCTGTGCAGACTTTAGCAAAGTGAATCAAATCGACAGCCAATGGTTCAAGCACTTCCCTGCTACTGAAAAAGTGTCTGTCAATCTACTGACTGACCAAACCCAATCAGCCACAGAGCTGACTTCAGGTAGCAGCACTATTAAATTCTGATCGTCCTGCCCTAAGGTGATGACACACGCCTTAGGGCATTTTCTGAAGAGAACAGTATGGCTAGAGTAATTGAACTCAAAGACGTCACGTTTCAGTGGCACCCAGATCAATCCCCGACGTTGAATATTCCTTCCCTTCACATTGAGCAAGGGGAACACCTGTTTCTTAAAGGCCCCAGTGGTTGCGGTAAGTCCACTCTGCTCGGGCTTCTCACGGGCATCAATACTGCCACATCCGGAGAAATCTTTGCGCTCGGTAATAACTTAAAGTCGCTTTCTGCCAGTGCACGGGATAAATTTCGGGCTGACCATATCGGTTATATATTTCAACAATTTAATCTGCTTCCCTACCTCTCCGTGATAGACAATGTCACCTTACCCTGCCAGTTTTCTGCGCGACGGAAAAACAAAGTAACCGGCTCATTGCGGGATGAGGCAAAGCACCTACTCAGTCACCTTAGGCTGCCAGAAGCCTTATGGAGCAAACCAGTCATTGAGCTTAGTATTGGTCAGCAGCAACGCGTTGCCGCCGCCCGTGCGCTGATTGGGCAACCCGAATTCCTGATTGCCGATGAGCCTACTTCTGCTCTGGATCATGACAACCGAGAAGCATTCATAGAATTGTTGATGGAGCAAGCGAACCGGGCTCAATCGACGCTGATCTTTGTCAGTCACGATCCCACACTGGAGTCACTATTCTCCCGCACAGAGAATCTTCAGGATATCAATCAGGTAGGGGCAATATTATGAGCATCACCTTCAAACTGGCGTGGAAGAGTCTGTTAAACAGAAAAACAACCGCCATGCTCACCATACTGACTGTGGCAATTTCTGTGATTCTATTGATGGGAGTCGAGCGCATTCGTACTCAGGCCAAAAGCAGTTTTGCCAATACCATTTCCGGAACAGACCTAATCGTTGGAGGACGCTCAGGCCAGGTAAATTTGCTGCTTTACTCTGTGTTTCGAATTGGCAACGCCACCAACAACATCGACTGGAAAAGCTTCAAAGAATTCAGCGCTCACCGTTCAGTAGACTGGGCGATTCCCATTTCACTGGGAGACTCCCACAAGGGCTTTCGTGTGATGGGGACCAATCACAGTTACTTCGAACACTATCGATATGGGCAAAAGCAGAATCTGACGCTGGCCTCTGGCCGAGAGTTTGATGGATTGTTCGAGACCGTATTGGGTGCCGATGTTGCCAAATCTCTGGGTTACGATATCGGCAGTGACATCATAATTGCTCACGGTATCAGTGATGTGGGTTTCAGTCGCCACGACAACCTGCCGTTTACGGTCGTAGGCATTCTGGCACCAACGGGTACCCCTGTCGACAAAACCGTTCACGTTTCTCTGGAAGCCATCGAAGCCATACACGTTGGTTGGGAATCGGGCGCCAACCTTGGCAATACGCCGACCAAAAAACAACTTGAACAGTTTGACTTTCAGCCAAAGCAGATCACAGCGATGATGATAGGCCTGAAAAGTAAGATTCAGACCTTTGCTCTACAGAGGCAAATCAACACCTATAAACAGGAGCCACTTAGTGCCATCCTTCCGGGGGTCGCCTTACATGAATTGTGGGGCATGATGAGCGTGGCAGAACAAGCCCTTTTGGTGGTATCCATCTTTGTTGTGGTCGCGGGACTAATGGGGATGCTCTCGAGTCTGCTCACCAGCTTACAGGAACGACGCCGAGAAATGGCCATTCTCAGAGCCATGGGGGCCAGGCCACGCCATGTCTTTACGCTGTTAGTTAGTGAGGCGACCGTGCTTACCAGCATAGGTATCCTATGTGGTGTGGTGGGCATGTACACCATGCTTGCCGTCGCCGCCCCCATCATTAGTGCAAATTATGGTATAAATATCGCCTTGTCGGGTATCACATCTCATGAGTGGATGCTTCTAGGATTCGTTCAAGTGGCTGGAATTGTGATTGGATTCTTCCCGGCATTGCGTGCATACCGCCAGTCATTAAGCGATGGTATGACAATCCGAATTTAGTGAGAACAACATGAAAACACTGCATAAACTGTTTTATATCCTGATGCTGTCTCTGGGGATATTCACGCCTCAGGTCGCATTGGCAGAATCAGAAGCCGACCTCCTCAAACTGGACTGGATCGATCTCATTCCAGAAAAAGAAAGGAATCAATTTGACGCCATGGGGATGCCTGCGGTTGATCACTCCGGAGACGTCATGGCACAGTCTAAAGTGGGTACAGTGCGTCAGGAATTAAATGGCAGTACGGTGAAAATTCCTGGGTTTGTAATTCCACTTGAAGGGGATGAAGATACCGTCACTGAGTTCTTATTAGTGCCCTATTTTGGAGCCTGTATTCACGTGCCGCCACCTCCGCCGAATCAAATCGTTTATGTAAAATTTGCAGAAGGCGCCCCGGTTCACCGCTTATGGGATGTGATCTACGTGGTGGGGACGTTGAAAACGGAAACCATCAACTCTGAGCTGGCAGAAACCGGCTACCTCATTGATGGAATCCGAATCGAAGATTACGACGATTACGACGATTACGACGAAAACTAGGATGCACGCAGCATTGTGCGCAAATGTCGAAAAGTAAACAATTCGTTAACAGTGTTAGCTTGTCACTTAGCTGATAAACGTGGAGAGATACGCTAACACTCCAATGTAAACACAAAGCAGTAACGCGACTGACACGTGTTTTTTAACTTTATTTTCTTCCGAGTGCCTCATAAAGCCCTCCTTAACTAGCCCTTTAAATTTAACAAACTCTTATCATTTAGCCCAGCCTTTTTTACAATCATCTGTACGTTATTGTTAAATCGGAAAATAGCTCACACAAATAGTTCTAGTCACCACCGAAAATTCCCGCTAAATTGGTGAACTTATACTCACATTGACATAATATCGCGACAAGTTGTTCCGCTTTGTTGTGTAATCACCCATGATCCTTGCTACTGTTTGAGCCTGTTTTATGAGCAAACCTGCTGTCGATACCACCTCCACCATTACAGAGACCGCTTCGCACACTGAATCTGGCCAGAAAAAAACACATCATATGAAAGACAGTGGCAGCCGTATTCGCGCCATTGCTCGAGCGCACAGCCTTGATGCACTGATCGCAGAAGAAACCCCGAGCAAAACCTTATTTGAACGGGCGATGATCAGAGAAAAGCAGAGCAAGGAACAGCGTCAAAAAAACCTTGAGCAAATCGTCAAGGCCGCTCTGGGGTCCTGTAAAAATGAGGTGGCCGGGGAACCGGATTTTGACTGGTTGGTGCGGTACTTCGATATGGCCAAGGAAATCCACAACAGCTCAATGCAAAAGTTGTGGGCACAGGTACTGAAAAGAGAAGTCACCAATCCGGGCTCAACATCACTAAAGGCACTGAAAACCTTACGGGATATGACACCAAAAGAAGCACAGACGTTGCAGCGTGCGGCGTCTTTGGCGTGCAGTTTTGGCACCGATACCAGCCGGAAACTGCTGCTGGGCATTCGTCATCAGTCCGGACTTTTTAGCTTTTCGAAACGAGAAAGCCTTGATGAGTTGAGTTTAGGCGAATTTCAGCTTCCCTATTCCAGTCTTCTGCTGTTGGTGGAACTGGGGATTTTATTGACCAGCGAACTGGTTTCGGGCGAAATAGCCAAAGAGCCGGCATTAAAGCTCAGCTATCAGGGTAAAGAAATGACCTTACAACCTAAATATAAGGGCATCACACTGACTTACTATCGCTTTACGCCAGCTGGCAACGAGCTATGTCAGTTACTCGGTAACCGACCCAACCATCAGTATCAGGAAAAGCTACTTGAATTACTCAATCGCAAATTTACCGTGAAAGGCGACATAGCCAGCTCATTTCACCATACCGTTTAGCCAATCACGCCTTGTGCGCGAAGCACGCTTAGACACTGTTCCACCAGCTCAGCAACCGAGTGTTCGTCTGCCTTCAAGTGGATTTCCGGTTTCTCCGGCTGCTCATACTCAGAATCGATTCCGGTAAAGTTCGGGATCTCACCAGCTCGGGCTTTTTTGTACAAACCCTTAGGATCGCGAGATTCGCACACCGCCAGACTAGCATCGACAAAGACCTCCAGAAACTCCCCCTGAGGCAACAACTCTCTAACCAGAGCACGCTCTGCACGATGAGGAGAGATAAACGCAGACAGTACAATCAGTCCCGCATCTGCCATCAGTTTAGTCAACTCCCCTACCCGTCGGATATTCTCTCTTCTATCCTGCTGGGAGAACCCCAGATCCCGGCACAGGCCGTGTCTGACATTGTCACCATCCAACAGATAGGTGTGATAGCCCTGATTGACAAGCTCCGTTTCTAATGCACCCGCAACCGTTGATTTCCCCGCACCGGAAAGGCCAGTGAACCACAACACGACGGGCTGTTGGCTTTTTAGCTGTGCTCGCTCCGCTTTGGTCACATTGTGTTGATGCCATATTACATTGTCATCTTTTTCGATTGCAGCAGTTGTCACCACACTGTTTGACATATTAAATCCTTTCATAAACATCGGTTAAAACGGGAAAAAGTAAGGGATCAGCGTCAATACCAATACCGAGTAGACGATGGAGATGGGAATACCGATTCGCATATAGTCTTTCAGTTGGTAATTCCCCACGCTGTACACCAGAAGATTGGTCTGATAACCATAAGGGGAGACAAAACTGGCACTGGCTCCGAACAGCACCGCCATAATAAACGGCATAGGATCCACACCATAACCCACAGCCATACTGTAGCCGATGGGAAACGCCAGAGCAGCAGCGGCATTATTGGTGACGAGCTCGGTAAGCACTAAAGTCACTAAGTAAGTAGCCACTAACGCGCCAAACACCCCCCAGCCATTAAACAGTTCGATAAACATATCACCCATGCGCGCAGACAAGCCGGTGGATATCATCAACTGAGCTATAGAGAGTGCAGAGCCAACAATCACCACAATGTCAGTTGGAAAACGACGTCGTAGTTCACCAATATTCACAATACCAAACGCCAGTACGGCAATCAGGTACAGTGCTAACCCTTTGATAATGGGCAGAACGTGAGTAAGCGCTAACCCAATAACCGCAACGAAACCGATTAATACGTAACTTGATTTGGCAAAATCCAGTCTGGCACTGGAGTCCAGATCATTTACCAGTACAAATTCTTTACGGTGCTTGCGACGCTCGGTCTCAAAACGCTTACCGGGTGCCAGTACCAGCGTATCACCGGCCTGAAGCAGAATATTGCCCAGACCGCCTTCGAGTCTTTCGTGTCCGCGCCTTATCGCGACCACAACCGCATCGAAACGATCTCGGAACTGGCTTGATTTAAGCGTCTTATTGCAAAACGTCGCCGAAGAGCTAACCACCACTTCCAATAAATTCTGCCCGTTGAGGTGATGCTGTCCAAAGAACGTCAAGCCCTGGATTTCCTGTAAGGTGGCCACACTTTCGACATCCCCACAAAACAGCAGGCGATCTTTGGCCTGCAACACAAAGTGAGGGTCGACCGAGGCCAACGTCTCGCCATCTCTAACCACCTCAGCAAGAAACAGTTTACGTAGTGCCCTGAGGTTGTTCTGTGAAATGCTGCGCCCCACCAGAGGAGAGCCCGGCTCGACTCGTGCCTCCAGAAAGTACGGCAGTTCATCCTGACTGGCATCATCGTAATTTGGTAGCAGATAGCTGAGTGGGATCAGCACCAATACGCCCCCTACCAGCACACTGAGTCCAATCCAGGTCGGTGCAAAAAAATCCAGACTGGGCAAGCCGACATCTTCAACGAAACTATTGATGATCAGGTTGGTTGACGTACCAATCAGCGTCAGCGTGCCACCGAGAATTGCTGCATAAGAAAGTGGAATCAACAACTTGGATGGAGCGTGGCGCTGATTGCGTTTGATTGCCCCAATCAAGGAGACGACCACGGCGGTATTGTTGGTAAACGACGACAATAGCGCCGTTGAGACACCAAGCTTGGCCACCACCGCCCCCAGGCGTCCTGTCGCTATGCTACGACTGACCCAACTGATCAAACGTGTCTTCTCCAGTGCCGTTGAAGATAAGATCAACAGCACCAGTGTCAGCAACGACGAATTGGTAAAATTGGTTGCGATAGCATTGAGCTCAATCATTCCCGAGATGAACGCCAAAAACGCAGCACCAGCAAAAATAAAGCTCGGTTTAATTTGGGTTGCTATTAAGCAAGCGATGATAGACATCAACAATGCAAGCACCACTCCTTGTTCCCACATTTACCTCATCCTTATTGCTGAGTACTACGTTTCATTATTCGTACTACTACGAACGATTAAATTTTGGCATCCCACTCAGGGAAGTGCTTCATAATCAGTGCCTTAAGCTCGATTTCAAACGCACTGATACGTTCTTGCGGTGAGCGTTGTTGCTCAGCCAGCGCATCACGAACTAAACCGGCACCAACAGTCACGTTCGTCAGACGATCAATAACAATAAAGCCCCCGGTATCCTGCACCGCATCGTAACTGTCGATCGCGACTGATTCAGTAAGTGACCACTCACACAAGCCAATACCATTGAGTGGTAATGAATCTGATTCAAACGACTTCAGAGTATTAATATCGTACTGATGGCGAATCGCATCCAACGAGCCCTGAGTCTTCTTACCAGCAATCTTGATGTCATAGCTGCGACCTGGTGCCAATGGCTCATCCGTCATCCACACCACATCTGCCAGTAAGCGATTCGAAGAAGCAACTTTGGCATCTTGTTTCACTATCAAATCACCACGACTGATATCAATTTCATCAGTCAGCGTTAACGTCACTGCTTGACCAGCAAATGCGCTAGGCAAGTCACCATCAAATGTCACGATACGCTCGACTTTTGAAGTCTTACCAGACGGCAATGCTTTAATTTCATCGCCAACACGGATTTCACCCGAGCCAATCGTGCCCGCAAAACCGCGGAAATCGAGGTTTGGTCGGTTAACGTACTGTACAGGGAAGCGGAATTCGCCTTGCTGCTTACCCTGGTCGATATCTACTTTCTCTAGTAGATCGAGCAAAGGCTCACCTTGATACCAGCTCATCTTGTCACTGAGATCTACGACGTTATCCCCTTCAAGCGCAGAGATAGGGATCATCTGGATATCAATATCCTTACCAAGGTTTTCCGAAAACGTCAGATACTCATCGCGAATTTCTTCATAGCGCTGCTGTGAGTAATCAACCAAATCCATCTTGTTCACCGCAACAATAAAGTGCTTTAGACCAAGTAGGCTGGAAATGAACGAGTGGCGACGAGTTTGATCGAGTACGCCTTTACGCGCATCAATCAAGATCACCGCAAGATCACACGTCGATGCGCCCGTAGCCATGTTTCGTGTGTACTGCTCATGTCCTGGCGTATCGGCGATAATGAACTTACGTTTTTGGGTCGAGAAGTAGCGGTATGCCACATCAATTGTGATCCCCTGTTCACGTTCCGCTTGCAGACCGTCCACTAGCAACGCCAAATCAGGCTTTTCACCCGTAGTGCCCACACGCTGGCTGTCGGAGTGAACGGCTGCTAGCTGATCTTCATAAATTTGTTTAGAGTCGTGGAGCAAGCGACCAATTAAGGTACTTTTACCATCATCGACCGAGCCACACGTCAGGAATCGAAGTAACGATTTGTACTGGTGCTGACTCAGGTAACCTTCAATACCGAGTTCGGCAAGTTGTGCTTCTACTGCGCTGTTCATAATCTGTTCCTTCGATCCTTAAAAGTATCCTTGACGTTTCTTAAGCTCCATCGATCCTGACTGATCGTGGTCGATCGCTCGCCCTTGTCTCTCACTAGAAGTGGCGACGAGCATCTCTTCTATAATTCCTGTGAGCGTGGTCGCTTCTGATTCGATAGCACCGGTCAATGGGTAACAGCCAAGCGTTCTGAAACGCACACTCTTATGTTCAACTGTTTCATCAGGGCCGATCTCCATGCGATCGTCATCCACCATGATCAGCATGCCATCGCGCTCTACCACTGGACGCGGCGCTGCAAGATACAGAGGCACGATTTCAATGCCTTCTAGCAAGATGTATTGCCAGATATCCAGTTCAGTCCAGTTAGAAAGTGGGAATACACGGATGCTTTCGCCTTTGTTGATCTGACCGTTGTAGGTCTTCCACAGTTCAGGACGCTGGTTTTTAGGGTCCCACGTATGGTTCTTGTCACGGAATGAGTAGACTCGTTCTTTGGCTCGAGACTTCTCTTCATCACGACGCGCACCACCAAATGCCGCATCAAAACCGTATTTGTTCAGAGCCTGTTTCAGGCCTTGAGTCTTCATAATGTCAGTATGCTTTGATGAACCATGCACAAACGGACTACAGCCCATGGCCAAACCTTCCGGGTTCTTGTGCACCAAAAGCTCAAAACCGTAGTTTTTTGCTGTACGATCGCGAAATTCAATCATCTCTTTGAATTTCCAGTCGGTATCAACGTGCAACAATGGAAATGGAATTTTTCCCGGATAAAACGCTTTGCGAGCCAAATGCAGCATCACTGAAGAGTCTTTACCGATCGAGTACATCATGACGGGATTATCAAATTCGGCCGCCACTTCTCGAATAATGTGGATGCTTTCTGCTTCCAGTTGTTTTAAATGCGTGAGTCTTTGTTGGTCCATGAGTTGTGCTTCCTTTAGTTATGCTGGTCGCTTGGTCACCAGCACAAGACTGAGTTCGAGTGTGCGGTCTGTTACGCGCTTTTGCTGCTAATGGTTGCGGCTTGGTTACAACGAGCGCCATCTTGACCAAACCATGCAAGTTCATCAGCGAGTGCCACCACCTCGCCAACCACAATCAGAGCTGGAGCCGACGCTTGTTGTGCCAGTTCTGATAAATTCGATAACTGACCTCGCAATACTTTCTGTGAGGCCTGTGTACCACGCTCTATGATGGCGACAGGTACCTGTTTGTGACGTCCATGAGCGATCAACTGCTGTTGTATGTAGTCCGACTTCATTAAGCCCATATAGATCACTAACGTCTGGTTGCCGCGTGCCAGCGTCGACCAATCCATCTCATCGCTATCAGGCTTGAGATGACCGGTCACAAACAGTGCCGATTGCGCGTAGTCTCTGTGAGTTAAGGGAATGCCGGCATAAGCCGTTGCACCCGCTGCTGCAGTGATGCCAGGCACTACCTGAAATTGGACGCCTGCAGCCGCCAGAACCTGCAGTTCTTCACCACCGCGACCAAATACAAAAGGATCGCCACCTTTGATACGAACCACTTTGTGGCCACTTTGTGCGAACTCAACCAGCAACTGATTGGTCTTATCCTGAGGCACACTGTGGTGACCCGCTCGCTTACCAACACACACAAGGATGGTGCTGTCTGGGATCAGCGCCATAATTTCCTCTGAAACCAGATAGTCGTAGAGGACAACGTCAGCTTGCTGCAGCAGGTTAAGAGCCTTTAGCGTCAAAAGCTCGGGATCCCCGGGACCAGCACCAATCAAAGCGACTTCACCAGCCCTTAAAGTAGATACTGGCAGACGCGGTTTGACCTGACTGCTGACCAGTGTTGGTGTGGCAACCTTGCCTCGAGGTGATGACTGAAATGCGTCCATAATGACAATCCTTCGCTAATCGAATGATGGCATTATGACCACTCCTCTATATTACTTGAAATTCTAAAATT
Source organism: Vibrio hangzhouensis (assembly GCF_900107935.1). Lineage (GTDB taxonomy): Bacteria > Pseudomonadota > Gammaproteobacteria > Enterobacterales > Vibrionaceae > Vibrio > Vibrio hangzhouensis. The sequence continues at coordinate 59,895 of NZ_FNVG01000022.1, forward strand.
TCATTTTTTATTCCAAAAGCCACTAAAGAACGTAGTTGTCGTACTGATCTGCTAATCAGGTTCGCATTGCGGTGTTCAAATCTAAGCCTATCCTTTAAAAGCGGTTGAATAAGAATTGAGAGATATGTATCAGATTGCATTTGAATTTACATTCACGATCACATTTTTTATGAATATGTAACGGGACGTTCAGTGCAAATTGATACAATTAGCAAGTTTTGTAAATAAACTCCCATAGAAAGGACACCAAAATGAAAGTGGCAGTGAAACCTATCTCCATTGCAGTACTTGGCGGCATGCTGGCCATTGCTGGGCCTGCGATGGCGGACGAGATCAAACTTCGAATTATCGAAACCACCGATATTCACACTAATGTCATGGACTATGACTACTACAAAGATAAGCCTTCGCAAAAGATCGGGCTGGCCAGAGCCGCCACATTAGTCAAACAAGCGCGTGGCGAAGTGACCAACAGCGTGTTAGTAGACAATGGTGACCTTATTCAGGGCAGCCCTATGGGGGACTATATGGCCGCCAAAGGGATCGAAGTCGGAGAGATACACCCTGTCTATAAGGCAATGAACCAACTAGACTACGATGTGGGCAATATCGGTAACCATGAGTTTAATTATGGCCTGGATTTCCTTGCTAAGACGCTCAAAGGGGCAAGCTTCCCTTACGTTAGTGCAAACGTCTTTGACAAAGAAACGGGCATGCACTACTTCAAACCTTACCTGATCAAAACGCACACCTTTAAAGATACCGATGGCAACGCTCATGACGTAAAAGTGGGTTATATAGGTTTTGTTCCACCACAAATCATGGTTTGGGATAAGAAAAACCTTGAGGGCAAAGTTTACGCTGAAGACATTAAAGCGACCGCTGAAAAGCTAGTGCCGCAGATGAAGAAAGAAGGCGCTGACGTTATTGTCGCTATTCCTCACTCTGGTGTCTCCAGTGACCCATACAAAGCCGGTGCCGAGAACTCAACTTATTATCTTTCTGAAGTGGAAGGTATCGATGCCATTGCATTCGGCCACTCACATGCTGTGTTCCCGGGCAAAGGTTTCGACAATATCCAAGGCGTTGACAACCAAAAAGGCACCATCAATGGCGTAGCGGCTGTTATGCCAGGGCGTTGGGGTAGCCACGTTGGTGTTATGGACTTGGTGCTTGAAAAAGACGGCGATAGCTGGAAAGTCGCGACAAATCAAACCGAAGCTCGCCCAATCTTTGATGCTAATAACAAAAAGCCGCTAGTCGATGCAGATAAGGGCATTGTCGACGCAGTCAAAGGCGACCATGACGCAACACGCGATTTCGTAAACCAACCTATCGGCAAGGCAAACGACGTCATGTACAGCTTCCTGGCGCTGGTCCAGGATGATCCGACGGTACAAATCGTCAACCTGGCACAAAAAGACTATGTTGAGACCATGATCCAGGGTGATCCGGATCTAGACGGTCTACCCGTACTCTCCGCAGCCGCGCCATTTAAAGCCGGTGGTCGTAAGAATGATCCTGCAAACTTCACCGAAGTAGAATCAGGTCAGCTGACGTTCCGTAATGCCGCCGACCTTTACCTGTATCCTAATACGCTCGTAGCGCTGAAGGTCACTGGTAAAGAAGTCAAAGAATGGCTTGAGTGCTCAGCAGGTCAGTTTAAGCAGATCGATACCGCATCTGACAAACCGCAATCGCTGATCGACTGGGATGGCTTCCGCACGTATAACTTTGACGTGATGGATGGCGTGAACTATCAAATCGATGTGACCAAACCAGCACGCTACGATGGCAACTGTAAACTACTCAATGCTAACAGCGAACGTATCGTCGGACTTACCTACAACGGTCAGCCTATTGATATCAAGCAGACCTTTATCATTGCGACCAACAACTACCGTGCATACAGTAACAAGTTCCCTGGTACAGGCAGTGATTTCGTCGCCTTCGACTCTCCAGATGAAAACCGCACGATCGTTGCGAACTACATTTCAAAAGTGAGCAAGGAGAAAGGTGAAGTGACACCAAGCGCTGACAATAACTGGACCTTTGCGCCAGTAACGTCTGATATCACGCTTGATGTACGATTTGAGACCTCGCCATCAGACAAAGCGGCTCAGTTCATTAAAGACAAAGGGCAATATCCGATGAGCAAAGTGGCTACCGATGATGTTGGCTTTGCGGTTTACAGCATCGATCTGCAAAAATAACGACATTCTTATCGGAATGATCAGTAAGCCACGCTGTATGCGTGGCTTTTTTTGTGCTCGCGGTTTAGTCTAATCAACAACAATGATAATGAGCGAATTCTATGACTGATTGGATCTGTAAAACATTCGAACAATTGACAACTCATGAGCTGTATCAGGTGCTCAAACTGCGCGTTGACGTGTTTGTGGTCGAACAGACTTGTCCCTATCCTGAGCTTGATAACAATGATCAAGTCGATGGCGTGCATCACCTACTTGGCTATGATGGTGACGTTCTGGTGGCCTGTGCTCGACTGCTACCCAAAGGAACTACTTATGACTACGTAAGTATCGGCCGAGTCGCCACAAAAGAAACGCACCGAGGTGGTGGATTAGGTCACGACCTCATTGCTAAAGCGAAACAGGAATGCCAGCGTTTATGGCCCGATGAAACCATCAAAATCGGTGCACAATCGCATCTACAGAATTACTATTCCAGACACGGCTTCAAAGCCTGTTCCGACGAATATCTTGAAGATGATATACCTCATATCGACATGAAGTTGCTGAAATAACAAAAGGGGCCGATGGCCCCTTTTGTTTGATTTGGTTACTTATTGCGACCAAAACCACCATCGGATAACCGGAAAAACATGATCGACTGGTCACCGCGCTCAATCTGCAGAATATCCAGTTGTCCTTCGGGGCTGAACTTGAAGCGGATAAGCTGGCCTTGTGTGATACGGCTTAGTGGTTTATCACTGCCCTCGATTCGAGCCAGTGCATTCAGGTCGGCCATAGACAACTGATTCTTACGAAAGACCTGAGCCAGGGTATCGCCTTTTTTCACCGTATACTCGCGCCAGTTGGTTTCCACCACTTCTTCGGTCTCTATATTGCCCGGCTGCTCACTCAACGAATGGGTATTCACACTGACGGCAACGCGTTGCTGAGTAGGCGTAGCCTGCAAAGAATCTGTTTGTGGAGAAGGTAACAACAGTAAGATGACAACCAACGGAATAAGAATGCTGAGTAAACGTCGATGCAAACGCGGCAAACGCATCCACTGTTGCTGCCATTTCAACTTGAGCGCCGAGAAGTCAGGCTTATCCAGTTTTTTTAAGCGCGCAATGTCGAGCGCCTGCATCTTATCTTTCAGCACTTGAACGTGGTCAACTTTCTGCTTCTTCCTGTGACGACGATTCATTCTTTTCCGTCTCCTACTACACAACCGTTTCAGTTTAAGAAAACCTGCGTTTAGAGTATAGAAAAATCGCAGGAAAATCGGTTTATAACAGTCGAATGTCACAACTTTAACAATGAAAGCGAATTAATTGGTAAAAGTTAGTTAGAGCGTTTCGGTTTGTTGTGAGAACTGGTATCCTTTGGCCTTCATTCGAATAGCAAGAGAGACCGTCATGTCTGACGTGAAATTAGAAACTGTAGAACAGAAAGCAAGCTATGGTATTGGTCTACAAATGGGCCAACAGCTTGCAGGTAGCGGCCTTGAAGGTCTTAACGTAGACGCAATTGCTAAAGGCATTGCAACTGCACTAACTGGCGACATGCCAGAAATCGAAGTTGACGAAATCAACAAAGCGCTGCAAGAGCTACACACTCGTGCAGAAGCCGCTCGTCAAGAAGCAGCGAAAGCAGCAGCAGCAGACGGTGAAGCGTTCCTAAAAGACAACGCACTTCGTTCAGAAGTAACTGTGCTTGAGTCTGGTCTTCAATACGAAGTGATCACTGAAGGTACGGGTGAAATTCCATCTTCAGACAAAACTGTACGCGTTCACTACCACGGCGAATTGACTGACGGCACTGTTTTTGACAGCTCTGTATCTCGTGGTCAGCCTGCTGAGTTCCCGGTAACTGGCGTAATCAAAGGTTGGGTTGAAGCACTACAGCTTATGCCTGTAGGTTCTAAGTGGAAACTGTACATCCCTCAAGACCTAGCATACGGTGAGCGTGGTGCAGGTGCAGCGATTCCTCCTTTCGCAGCATTGGTCTTTGAAGTAGAACTTCTAGACATCATCGCTTAATCTCAGCGCTGATACTCCATTTTTAAAAGCAGTGACTCGTCACTGCTTTTTTATTGTCTAAGCTTAATAAACTGACAATAAAACGGATACGCATTATGAGATCACTATTTCGCCTATCGGCTGTACTACTCCTCTCTTTCCCCTCCCATGCAGAATTCGATCTTTCCGGGGTATCAAGTGAGGATGCCAACACTCTTCTATCCAGCGCAAATACGATGATGCAAGCTCAGAGCTCTCCGCTAGTTAACAGCTTAGTCAGTGACTTATCGATCTCACCGGAGCAAGCGACAACAGGAGCCGGGGCATTACTGTCATTGGCGCAGAATTCATTAAGTACTGGGCAGCAAAGCGAACTCAGTTCGTTAATTCCGGGACTGGAGACATTGACCAATAGTGGGCTGCTTTCTTCTATAGAGAGCATGGAAAGTGTTCAAAACGCGTTTTCTTCAGTGGGTCTGGATGCCTCGATGATCGCTCAGTTCGCACCAATAGTACTGCAGTATCTGAACTCTCAGGGGGCAAGCTCGGGCTTGATAGGGTCTCTGACGACATTGTGGCAATGAACAATGTACTGGCCACGACAAAAAACCAGATAGCAAAAAGCCGAGCATAAATGCTCGGCTTTTCAGTTCTACGAACTTACTGATTACTCAGCAGCAGCTTCTTCAGATGCTTCTGGGCGATCTACAAGCTCAATGTAAGCCATTGGAGCTTTATCACCAGCACGGAAGCCAGCTTTTAGGATACGAGTGTAACCGCCCTGACGAGCAGCAAAACGTGGACCTAGTTCGTTGAATAGTTTCGCAACTACTTCGTTATCACGAGTACGTGCAAATGCTAGACGACGGTTAGCAACACTGTCAGTCTTAGCTAGTGTAATCAAAGGCTCAACTACGCGACGTAGCTCTTTTGCTTTAGGCAATGTAGTCTTGATTACTTCATGACGTACAAGAGAGCTAGCCATATTGCTGAACATCGCTTTGCGATGGCTGCTGTTGCGGTTGAGTTGACGACCACTCTTACGATGGCGCATGACCTAATCCTTCTAACTAGTATCGATTAATCTTCAGCGATAGACGCTGGTGGCCAGTTTTCTAGGCGCATGCCCAGAGACAGACCACGTGATGCAAGTACGTCTTTAATCTCAGTAAGAGATTTTTTACCAAGGTTTGGCGTTTTAAGTAGCTCAACCTCAGTACGCTGTACAAGATCACCGATGTAGTGAATCGCTTCTGCTTTTAGACAGTTAGCAGAGCGAACTGTTAGTTCAAGATCGTCTACAGGACGCAGTAGAATAGGATCGAACTCCGGCTTCTCTTCCTTCTCCTCAGGAACACGTACATCACGAAGATCTACGAATGCATCCAATTGCTCAGCTAGGATAGTAGCTGCGCGACGGATAGCTTCCTCAGGTTCTAGAGTACCGTTCGTTTCCATATCGATAACAAGCTTGTCTAAGTCAGTACGCTGCTCAACACGTGCCGCTTCTACAGCGTAGGCAATTTTGTCTACTGGGCTGTAAGTTGCGTCAACAAGCAGACGACCGATTGGACGCTCATCTTCTTCAGTATGGATACGAGCTGAAGCTGGAACGTAACCACGACCACGTTCAACTTTGATTCGCATAGAAATCTCAGCGTTGTCATCCGTTAGGTGACAAATAACGTGTTCTGGGTTAGCGATCTCTACATCACCATCATGGGTGATGTCACCTGCAACAACAGGGCCTGAGCCTGATTTGTTCAGTGTAATAAACACTTCGTCTTTGCCTTCAGCAACGCGAACAGCTAGGCCTTTCAAGTTTAGAAGTATCTCAAGGATATCCTCTTGAACGCCTTCTTTAGTGCTGTACTCGTGCAGAACGCCTTCGATTTCAACTTCAGTCACTGCACAACCTGGCATAGACGAAAGTAAAATACGGCGAAGTGCATTACCTAGAGTGTGACCAAAGCCACGCTCTAATGGCTCAAGAGTTACTTTTGCGTGTGTCGTGCTGATCTGTTCGATGTCAACAAGACGTGGCTTAAGAAATTCTGTTACAGAACCCTGCATTGTGTCCTCTCTTTAGTTTAAACCTTACTTAGAGTAAAGCTCGACGATCAAGTGTTCGTTAATGTCAGCAGATAGATCTGAACGCTCAGGCATACGCTTGAATGTACCTTCCATCTTGCCAGCATCTACTTCAATCCAAGTTGGTTTTTCACGTTGTTCTGCAACTTCTAGAGCTGCTTTAATACGAGCTTGCTGTTTAGCTTTCTCGCGGATAGAAACAACGTCGTTAGCCGCAACTTTGAAAGAAGGAACGTTTACAACTTTACCGTTAACTAGGATAGCTTTGTGGCTAACTAGCTGACGTGCTTCTGCGCGAGTTGCGCCAAAGCCCATGCGGTAAACTACGTTATCTAGACGACCTTCAAGAAGCTGAAGTAGGTTTTCACCCGTGTTGCCTTTAAGGCGAGCGGCTTCTTTGTAGTAGTTACGGAATTGTTTTTCTAGAACGCCGTAGATACGACGAACTTTTTGCTTCTCACGAAGCTGAACGCCATACTCAGATAGACGACCGCGACGAGCGCCGTGTACACCTGGTGCGTTATCAATTTTACACTTGGTATCGATCGCGCGTACACCAGACTTAAGGAATAAGTCAGTACCTTCGCGACGGCTAAGCTTCAGCTTAGGACCCAAATATCTTGCCATGATTCTTCTCCAATTATCCTAGAAACGTTATACGCGACGTTTCTTAGGTGGACGACAACCGTTATGAGGGATTGGTGTCGCGTCAACGATGTTCGTGATGCGGAAACCAGCAGCGTTCAGTGCGCGAACAGTAGATTCACGACCTGGACCTGGACCCTTAACCATAACTTCCAAGTTCTTAAGACCGTATTCTTTAGCCATTTCAGCACAACGCTCAGCAGCAACCTGTGCAGCGAACGGAGTAGACTTACGAGAACCGCGGAAACCTGAACCACCTGCAGTAGCCCATGCTAGAGCGTTACCTTGACGGTCAGTAATAGTTACGATTGTGTTATTGAAAGAAGCATGGATGTGCGCAACGCCATCTGCAACTTGCTTGCGTACGCGCTTACGAGCGCGAGTTGGTTGTTTAGCCATTGTACTCTACCTTCCCGATTATTTCTTGATCGGCTTACGCGGACCCTTACGGGTGCGAGCGTTGGTTTTAGTACGCTGTCCACGTAGTGGTAGACTGCGACGATGACGAAGACCACGGTAACAGCCAAGGTCCATAAGACGCTTGATGTTCATTGATACTTCACGACGTAGATCACCTTCTACAGTGTACTTAGCTACACCATCACGCAGTTGATCGATCTGCTCTTCAGTTAGTTCACTGATCTTAACATCTTCAGCAATACCCACTTCAGCTAGGATAGCTTGAGAGCGAGTTTTACCGATGCCGTAGATCGCAGTTAGTGCGATTACAGCGTGTTTTTGATCAGGAATGTTAATGCCTGCTATACGGGCCATTATTCACTCCTAGTGTTTCTTAAAAAGAATAGCCGCAGCAAAGCCCGTTATGGATACGCTGCGGAGTGCTACTTCTTTTGCACGCAAAAGGTAGGCCGAGGAATATACTCGACCATACCTTATATTTCAAGTAAAAATTTCTGCTTAATTAGCCTTGGCGCTGTTTGTGCTTTGGCTCACTGCAGATAACACGCACAACACCGTTGCGCTTGATAACTTTGCAGTTACGGCAGATTTTTTTAACGGAAGCACGAACTTTCATTGCTAAACTCCGTAAATGAAATCTGAGAATACCGCCGAATTAACGGCCGTACCCTTTCAGATTTGCTTTCTTCAACACAGAATCATACTGTTGTGACATCAGATGAGTCTGTACCTGTGCCATAAAGTCCATAATTACCACCACTACGATAAGTAGTGAAGTGCCGCCGAAATAGAAACGTACGTTCCAAGCGACCATCATGAACTCGGGAATCAGACAGATAAAGGTAATATATAGAGCACCCGCAAGAGTAAGTCTAGTCATTACTTTATCAATGTACTTAGCTGTCTGCTCACCTGGGCGGATGCCGGGTACGAACGCACCAGACTTCTTCAGGTTATCTGCTGTTTCACGCGGGTTGAATACCAACGCCGTGTAGAAGAAACAGAAGAATATAATCGCTGCAGCATAAAGCATTACATACAATGGTTGACCTGGGCTAAGAGCTAATGACACGTCAGTTAACCAACCGAACGCGCTGCTCTCACCATTCTGACCAAACCACTGAGCCAATGTTCCTGGGAACAGGATAATACTTGATGCAAAGATTGCTGGAATAACACCTGCCATGTTGATTTTCAACGGTAGGTGTGTGCTTTGTGCAGCGAAAACCTTACGGCCTTGTTGGCGCTTAGCGTAGTTAACGACGATACGACGTTGACCACGTTCCATAAACACCACAAAGTAAATCACTGCGAAAGCTAATACAGCAATCAACAGCAGAAGAAGTACGTGCAGTTCACCTTGACGCGCTTGCTCGATTGTCTGACCGATTGCCGAAGGCAATCCAGCAACAATACCTGCAAAAATCAGAATGGAAATACCATTACCGATTCCACGCTCTGTAATTTGTTCACCTAACCACATTAGGAACATGGTACCAGTTACTAAACTTACGGTAGCAATTAGCGTAAACATGGTTTGGTTGATAACAACCAGATTATTGACCATGTTTGGAAGGCCAGTTGCGATACCTATTGCCTGGAATGTTGCAAGTACAAGCGTACCATAACGCGTATATTGGCTAATCTTACGACGCCCTGCCTCACCCTCTTTCTTGAGTTCGGCTAACGCTGGATGAACTACAGTTAGCAACTGGACAACAATCGAAGCCGAAATATACGGCATGATGCCCAGTGCTAAAATAGATGCACGCTCTAATGCACCACCGGAGAACATGTTAAACATTTCTACGATGGTACCTTTTTGCTGTTCGAACAAATCGGCAAGTACAGCCGCGTCAATACCAGGAATCGGCACAAAAGAGCCAGCTCGGAACACTAAAAGTGCACCAATAACGAATAAAAGTCGCGACTTTAGCTCGTTTAAGCCGCTCTTAGCACTACTAAAATCTTGTCCTGGTTTCTTAGCCATCTGTACCTCGTCCCTCGAGATTATTCCTCGATTTTACCGCCTGCAGCTTCGATTGCAGCTTTAGCGCCTTTAGTCACGCCTAGACCTTTAACAGTCACAGCTTTGTTGATTTCACCAGATAGAACAACTTTAACAAATTCGATGTTCTTAGTGATAACGTTAGCTGCTTTAAGGCTGTTTAGATCTACAACATCACCAGTTACTTTCGCTAGCTCAGCTAGACGAACTTCAGCAGACACTAGGCTCTTACGAGAAGTGAAACCGAATTTTGGTAGACGTTGTTTCAAAGGCATCTGACCGCCTTCAAAACCTGGACGAACTTTGCCGCCAGAACGTGATTTTTGGCCTTTGTGACCACGGCCACCAGTTTTACCTAGGCCAGAACCGATACCACGACCTACGCGCTTCTTAGAAGGCTTAGAACCCGCAGCCGGTGATAGAGTATTCAAACGCATTCTGATTACTCCTCAACTTTAACCATGTAGTAAACCTTGTTGATCATGCCGCGAACGCACGGAGTATCTTCAAGTTCTACTGTGTGGTTGATTTTACGAAGGCCTAGACCGCGCAAAGTAGCTTTGTGCTTTGGCAGGCGACCAATTGAGCTCTTAGTTTGAGTTACTTTAATAGTTGCCATGGTGTTCTTACTCCGAAATAGCTTCAACAGTTAGACCACGTTTAGCAGCAACCATTTCTGGTGACTTCATGCTACCTAGAGCATCGATCGTTGCACGAACGATGTTGATAGGGTTCGTAGAACCGTATGCTTTAGATAGTACGTTGTGTACACCTGCAACTTCTAGTACTGCACGCATCGCACCACCTGCGATTACACCCGTACCTTCTGCTGCTGGCTGCATGTAAACTTTAGAGCCAGAATGGCGACCTTTCACCGGGTGGTGAAGAGTGCCTTCGTTAAGCGCGATCGTAGTCATGTTACGACGTGCTTTTTCCATTGCTTTTTGAATCGCAGCAGGTACTTCACGGGCTTTGCCGTAACCGAAACCTACACGACCGTTACCGTCACCAACTACTGTTAGTGCAGTGAAGCTCATGATTCGACCACCTTTAACCGTTTTAGAAACACGGTTAACGGCGATTAGCTTTTCTTGCAAATCACTAGCTTGTTGTTGTTCTTTAGCCATCTTCCAACCCTACCTTAGAATTTCAGACCAGCTTCGCGAGCAGATTCTGCTAGCGCCGCTACTCGACCGTGGTATTGGAAACCAGAACGATCGAATGCAACAGCAGATACGCCTTTCTCAAGAGCGCGCTCAGCAACAGCTTTACCAACTGCTTTAGCTGCATCGATGTTACCAGTACTCTTAACTTCTTCACGAATCGCTTTTTCAACAGTTGAAGCGGCTGCGATAACTTCAGAGCCGTTCGCTGCGATTACTTGAGCGTAAACGTGACGAGGAGTACGGTGTACTACTAGGCGAGTTGCACCCAGTTCTGCAATCTTACGACGTGCACGTGTAGCACGACGGATGCGAGATGCTTTCTTATCCATAGTGTTACCTTACTTCTTCTTAGCTTCTTTAGTACGCACATTTTCATCTGCGTAACGAACACCTTTACCTTTATAAGGCTCAGGCTCACGGTAAGAACGAATGTCAGCCGCTACTTGACCAACAAGTTGCTTGTCACAACCAGTGATCACGATTTCAGTTTGGCTTGGACATTCAGCTTTGATACCCGCTGGCAGCTCGTGCTCAACAGGGTGAGAGAAGCCAAGTGTAAGACCTACAGCGTTGCCTTTGATAGCAGCACGGTAACCAACACCTTTAAGAGTTAGCTTCTTAGTAAAGCCTTCAGTAACACCAACAACCATGTTGTTCACTAGTGCACGAGCAGTACCTGCTTGTGCCCATGCGTTAGCAACACCGTCGCGAGGACCGAAAGTAAGGTTGTTCTCTTCTTGAGCGATAACTACAGCGTCGTTTAGTACGCGAGATAGTTCGCCTTTAGCGCCTTTAACAGTAACTTCTTGACCGTTAAGTTTCACCTCTACGCCAGCTGGAATAGCGACAGGTGCTTTAGCAACACGAGACATAATCTACTCCTATTAAGCTACGTAACAGATGATTTCACCGCCAAGACCTGCTTTACGTGCAGCGCGGTCTGACATCAGACCCTTGGAAGTAGAAACAACAGCAATACCCAAACCGCCCATCACAGTTGGTAGCGAGTCTTTGTTTTTGTAGACACGCAGACCAGGACGTGAAACACGTTTGATTTGCTCAATTACAGGTTTCGCTTGGAAGTACTTAAGGGTAACTTCTAGCTCTGGTTTTGCTTCGCCTTCAACAGCGAAGTCAACGATGTAACCTTCAGCTTTCAGTAGTGCAGCGATTGCAACTTTAAGCTTTGAAGAAGGCATTTTAACAGCAACTTTGTTTGCTGCCTGACCGTTACGAATGCGGGTCAGCATATCCGAAATCGGATCTTGCATGCTCATAAGATTTACTCCAAATGATTAAGTGGCAATTACCAGCTAGCCTTACGAAGTCCAGGAATCTCGCCTTTCATGCAAGCTTCGCGAACTTTGATACGGCTTAGACCGAACTTACGTAGGTAACCGTGTGGACGACCAGTTTGGTTGCAACGGTTGCGCTGACGTGAAGCACTTGAATCACGTGGAAGAGATTGCAGCTTAAGAACTGCATTCCAACGATCTTCTTCAGATGCGTTTACATCGCTGATGATAGCTTTTAGAGCTGAGCGCTTTTCAGCAAACTTAGCTACTAGCTTCGCGCGTTTTACTTCGCGCGCTTTCATTGATTGTTTAGCCATAACAGTAACCCTTCACCTTACTTACGGAATGGGAAGTTAAAGGCAGCCAGCAGAGCTCGGCCTTCCTCATCGTTTGCAGCAGACGTCGTAATAGTGATGTCTAGGCCACGAACACGGTCTACTTTATCGTAGTCGATTTCCGGGAAGATGATTTGCTCGCGAACGCCCATGCTGTAGTTACCGCGTCCGTCAAAAGACTTAGCGCTAACGCCACGGAAGTCACGTACACGTGGAAGTGCGATAGAGATTAAACGCTCTAAAAATTCCCACATACGTTCGCCACGCAAGGTTACTTTACAACCAATTGGGTAGCCTTCACGAATTTTGAAACCAGCTACAGATTTACGCGCTTTAGTGATAAGAGGCTTTTGACCAGAGATCGTTGCCATATCAGCTGCTGCGTTTTCTAGCAGTTTCTTATCGTTGATTGCTTCACCAACGCCCATGTTTAGGGTGATTTTCTCAATCCTAGGGACTTGCATGACGCTTGAGTAGTTGAATTGTTTGGTCAATTCAGCAACTACAGACGACTTGTAGTAATCATGCAGTTTCGCCATAGTAGAACTCCAAATTACTTTCTATTAGTTAGAAACAGTTTCGCCGTTAGACTTGAAGAAACGAACTTTCTTGCCATCTTCGATACGGAAACCGATGCGGTCAGCTTTACCAGTAGCCGCGTTAAAGATTGCAACGTTAGAAGCGTCAATTGCTGCTTCTTGCTCAACGATGCCACCTTGTTGACCTAGAGCCGGTACAGGCTTTTGGTGCTTCTTAACAAGGTTGATACCTTCAACGATAACTTTACCAGTTGCTAGAACCTTAGTTACTTTACCTTTCTTGCCTTTATCTTTACCAGCAAGAACGATTACTTCGTCATTACGACGGATTTTAGCTGCCATTTTATAGCTCCTTACAGTACTTCAGGTGCTAGTGAAACAATTTTCATGAATTTCGCGTTACGAAGTTCACGAGTCACTGGACCAAAGATACGTGTGCCGACTGGTTGCTCAGTAGTGTCGTTCAACAATACACAAGCATTACGGTCGAAGCGAATGACAGAACCGTCTGGACGACGTACGCCTTTACGGGTGCGAACTACTACCGCCTTCAGAACATCACCTTTTTTAACTTTACCGCGAGGAATTGCTTCTTTCACAGTAACTTTGATGATGTCGCCGATGTGTGCGTAACGACGGTGTGAGCCACCCAGAACCTTAATACACATTACCTTGCGCGCGCCAGAGTTATCTGCTGCGTCAAGTGTACTTTGCATTTGGATCATTGTTAGTGCTCCGCTAAATATTAAAAACTAGACCCTCTCGGGTCGGGCTGCCTCTTTAAAGGGACGCGAATTGTACCACCCTTTTTTGTGATTGGGTAGACAAAAAATAAGCGGCTCCAAAAAAAATTTGGAGCCGCTTGATTTCGCTATAGAAAAACGATTAGATTTTCGCTTTTTCTACAATGCTTACCAAAGTCCAAGACTTCATCTTAGACAATGGACGGCACTCACGAACTTCAACTGTGTCGCCAATGCCACACTCGTTGTTTTCGTCATGTGCGTGTAGTTTAGTCGTACGCTTTACGAATTTACCGTAAATTGGGTGTTTAACCATGCGTTCGATTGCAACAACAATAGACTTGTCAGCTTTGTTGCTGATTACACGACCTTGTTGAGTACGGATTTGTTCGCTCATTATGCGCCTGCCTTCTCAGTCAAAACAGTTTTCACACGTGCGATATCACGGCGTACAGCTTTCAGAGTATGAGTTTGCTGTAGCTGACCAGTTGCAGCTTGCATACGCAAGTTGAACTGTTCGCGTAGCAAATTCAAAAGCTCAGCGTTAAGCTCTTCAACGTTTTTTTCGCGTAGATCTTGTGCTTTCATCACATCACCTGCTTAGTTACAAATGTAGTTTTGAACGGCAGTTTGCGAGCCGCTAGGCGGAACGCTTCACGTGCCAACTCTTCAGGTACACCGTCCATTTCGTACATAACCTTACCAGGTTGGATTTGGGCTACCCAGTACTCAACGTTACCTTTACCCTTACCTTGACGAACTTCAAGTGGTTTTTCAGTGATAGGCTTGTCTGGGAATACACGAATCCAGATTTTACCTTGACGCTTAACGTGACGCGTCATTGCACGACGTGCCGCTTCGATCTGACGAGCAGTAAGACGACCACGACCAACAGCCTTAAGACCGAATGTGCCGAAGCTTACGTCTGTACCTTTAGCTAGACCACGGTTGCGACCAGTCTGAACCTTACGGAACTTAGTACGTTTAGGTTGTAGCATCTGTCGACTCCTTACTTACGGCCTTTGCGCTGCTTCTTAGGCTTATCGCCTTTTGGCTCTACAGCGTTAGCTGCTGGCATACCGCCTAGAATCTCACCTTTGAAGATCCAAACTTTAATGCCGATCACACCGTATTGAGTGTGAGCCGAAGAAGTTGCGTAATCAATGTCAGCACGTAGAGTGTGTAGAGGCACACGGCCTTCACGGTACCACTCAGAACGTGCGATTTCAGCGCCGCCTAGACGACCACTTACTTCCACTTTGATACCTTTAGCGCCAAGACGCATTGCGTTTTGTACTGCACGCTTCATAGCGCGACGGAACATAACACGACGCTCAAGTTGAGACGCGATGCTATCAGCCACAAGTTGGCCGTCTAGCTCAGGCTTACGTACTTCAGCGATGTTAATTTGCGCTGGTACACCTGCGATTTTAGCTACAGCTGCGCGTAGCTTCTCAACGTCTTCACCTTTCTTACCGATAACAACGCCAGGACGAGCAGTGTGAATAGTCACACGGATGCTCTTAGCTGGACGCTCGATAACGATACGTGAAAGAGACGCTTTTGCTAGTTCCTTAGTAAGGAACTGACGTACCTTGAAGTCGCCGTCTAGGTTGTCAGCGAATTCTTTGGTGTTAGCAAACCATGTAGCATTCCAAGGCTTAACGATGCCAAGACGAATACCATTAGGATGTACTTTCTGACCCATTGCTTATCTCCTAGTCTTAAGCGTCTGCAACAACAACAGTGATGTGGCAAGAACGCTTCAAGATACGGTCCGCACGGCCTTTAGCACGAGGCATAATACGCTTCATGATTGGGCCTTCATCTACGAAGATTTTAGCGACTGATAGATCGTCGATATCTGCACCTTCGTTATGTTCCGCATTCGCGATTGCTGATTCAAGAACTTTCTTAACTAGTACAGCAGCTTTTTTGTTGCTGAAAGTCAGTAGTTCAAGAGCTTGATCCACGTTTTTACCGCGGATTTGGTCTGCAACTAAGCGAGCTTTCTGTGGAGAAATACGAGCAAAGTTATGTTTAGCGATAGCTTCCATCATCTACTCCTTATTTCTTCTTAGCTTTCTTATCAGCAGCGTGGCCGCGATAAGTGCGAGTTGGTGCAAATTCACCCAGTTTGTGACCGATCATTTCTTCGGTAACGAAAACTGGTACGTGCTGACGACCATTATGGACAGCGATGGTCAAACCAATCATTGATGGAATGATCATTGAACGACGGGACCAAGTCTTAACAGGCTTTTTGTCTCCGCTTTCCACCGCTTTCTCTACCTTCTTCAGCAAGTGTAGGTCAATAAATGGACCTTTCTTGAGAGAACGTGGCATGGCGATTCCTCTTTATAGATTACTTGTTACGACGACGTACGATGTACTTGTCAGTGCGCTTGTTCTTACGAGTCTTAAAGCCTTTAGTTGGCTGACCCCAAGGAGATACTGGATGACGACCACCAGAAGTACGGCCTTCACCACCACCGTGTGGGTGGTCTACCGGGTTCATCACAACACCACGAACGGTTGGACGAACACCGCGCCAGCGGCTAGCACCAGCTTTACCTAGTTCACGTAGCATGTGCTCAGCATTACCAACTTCACCGATTGTTGCACGGCCTTCTGATAGTACTTTGCGCATTTCGCCAGAACGTAGGCGTAGAGTTACATATGCACCATCGCGAGCGATGATTTGTGCGTATGCACCTGCAGAACGAGCAATTTGTGCACCTTTACCAGGTTTTAGTTCAACACAGTGAACAGTAGAACCTACTGGGATGTTGCGCATTGGCAGAGTGTTACCTGCTTTAATAGGCGCATCAACACCAGATTGGATTTGGTCACCCGCTTGGATGCCTTTAGGTGCAATGATGTAGCGGCGCTCACCGTCTGCGTACAGAACTAGAGCGATGTTTGCGCTACGGTTTGGATCGTATTCTAGACGCTCAACTTTCGCTGGGATGCCATCTTTAGTACGTTTAAAGTCAACCAAACGATAGTGATGCTTGTGACCACCACCGATGTGACGTACTGTGATACGACCGTTGTTGTTACGACCACCGTTCTTAGAGTTTTTCTCTAGAAGTGGTGCATACGGCTTACCTTTATGAAGGTCAGCGTTAACAACTTTAACTACGTGACGACGACCAGGGGAAGTCGGCTTACATTTAACAATAGCCATTGTTTAACTACTCCTGTTATTCCGCACCGCCAACGAAGTCAAGATCTTGACCTTCCGCCAGAGTCACATACGCCTTCTTAACGTCGCTGCGGCGACCTTGACGTAGACCTTGACGTTTAGTCTTACCCTTAAGAACAAGAGTATTTACAGACTTAACTTCAACTTCAAATAGCTTTTCTACAGCTGCTTTGATCTCTTTCTTAGTTGCATCTTTTGCTACTTTGAAAACGATAGTGTTCGCTTTTTCAGCAGCCATAGTTGCTTTTTCAGAGATGTGCGGAGCACGTAGAACTTTTAGGATACGCTCTTCAGTGATCATGCTAGCATCTCCTCAACTTGCTTAACTGCTTCTGCAGTAATTACAACTTTGTCGAACGCGATCAGTGAAACTGGGTCGATACCAGCAACATCACGTGCGTCAACCTTGTATAGGTTACGAGCTGCTAGGAATAGATTCTCATCTACTTCGCTAGTCACGATTAGCGCGTCTGTTAGCTCAAGCTCTTTAAGCTTAGCTACAAGCTCTTTCGTTTTTGGAGCTTCTACAGAGAAGTTATCAACAACGATTAGACGCTCTTGACGAACTAGCTCAGAAAGAATGCTCTTCATAGCACCGCGGTACATTTTCTTGTTTACTTTTTGGCTGTGATCTTGTGGTTTCGCAGCAAAAGTAACACCACCTGTACGCCAGATAGGGCTACGAATTGTACCAGCACGTGCACGGCCAGTACCTTTTTGACGCCATGGCTTAGCGCCACCGCCAGATACTTCTGAACGAGTCTTTTGAGCACGAGTACCTTGACGAGCACCTGCTGCATAAGCAACAACTACTTGGTGTACAAGAGCTTCGTTGAAGTCACGTCCGAAAGTAGTCTCGGAAACAGTTAGTGCATCAGCACCTTTAACCATCAATTCCATTACTTACTCCTAGACGTTAAGCTTTAACAGCTGGTTTTACGATCACGTTGCCGCCAGTTGAGCCTGGGACTGCACCTTTAATAAGAAGCAGATTGCGCTCAGCGTCAACACGTACGATCTCTAGGTTTTGAGTCGTTACACGCTCAGCACCCATGTGACCTGCCATTTTTTTGCCTTTAAATACGCGACCTGGAGTTTGGCATTGACCAATTGAACCCGGAGCACGGTGAGACAAAGAGTTACCGTGAGTAGCATCTTGAGTAGAGAAGTTCCAACGCTTAACAGCGCCTTGGAAGCCTTTACCTTTAGAAGTACCAGTAACGTCTACTTTTTTAACGTCGTTGAATAGTTCTACGTTTAGCTCAGCGCCAACTTCAAACTCTTCGCCGTTTTCCAAACGGAATTCCCAAAGACCGCGACCTGCTTCAACACCTGCTTTCGCAAAGTGGCCAGCTTCTGGCTTAGAAACACGGCTAGCTTTCTTAGCACCTGCAGTTACCTGGATTGCTGCATAACCGTCAGTATCAAGTGTACGCACTTGAGTTACACGGTTCGCTTCAACCTCAACAACTGTTACAGGGATAGAAACGCCTTCTTCGGTAAAAATGCGGGTCATACCCACTTTACGTCCGACTAGACCAATCATTCTTCTAATCTCCCTTAACCTAGGCTGATTTGAACATCAACGCCAGCAGCAAGATCAAGACGCATCAGAGCGTCAACAGTTTTGTCTGTTGGCTCAACGATGTCGATCAAACGCTTGTGAGTACGGATTTCGTACTGGTCACGTGCATCTTTGTTGACGTGTGGAGAGATAAGAACAGTGAAACGCTCTTTACGAGTAGGTAGTGGAATTGGACCACGAACCTGTGCGCCGGTACGCTTAGCTGTTTCAACGATTTCCGCAGTTGACTGGTCGATTAGTTTATAATCGAAAGCCTTTAGGCGGATACGAATACGTTGGTTCTGCATGAGACAGAGCTCCAATAATTAAAAATTACACAAACAATATCGCCACTCATACTCGCGAAGGCGAGAGAATGCCGATTGATTTATGTGAAACCGTAGTACTCTGATTGAGTACATTGTCAGCTAATTTTCGATTAGTGCTGTTAGCAATAAACAGCCTAATTGTATTAACTGCGAACATAAGCTGAGTCTACGTTACTAAGCATTTTGCCTTGGCAAATTGCTTACTCCTCTTTGCTCATTGGTTCACAACTGGAACAAGCCAGTGCGCGGTATTATACAGATCACAAAACGGGATGCAATAGATGGAGGAAAATTAATCAGAAAATGTTTTGGGCTGGCTTTGGGAGTAGAAACAAGATTACAGATTATCAGGGCCTGGGATCCCAGACCCTGGCGTAAGGTTCTTTTATTCCTCATCAACAAACTGTGCTTGCAGATAGTTCTCGATACCGACTTTGTCGATCAGTCCTAACTGGGTTTCGAGCCAGTCTACATGCTCTTCTTCATCTTCGAGAATATCCTGGAACAGATCGCGAGAAACAAAGTCACGGGTGTCCTCTGAATAAGCAATGGCATCTTTTAGATCAGGGATAGCCATCATCTCCAGTTTTAAGTCACACTCAAGCATTTCTTTGGTGTCTTCACCCACCATCAATTTACCGAGATCTTGCAAGTTGGGCAGCCCTTCCAGGAACAGTATTCGTTCTATCAGGTGATCAGCATGCTTCATTTCATCAATCGATTCGTGATATTCCTTATCAGCCAGGTGTTTCAATCCCCAGTCTTTGTACATTCTGGCGTGTAAGAAATATTGATTGATAGCAACGAGTTCATTGCCGAGAATCTTGTTGAGATGTTGGATAATGATCGGATCACCTTTCATAGAACAGCCCTCCTCTTTGGCTCAATAGTAACTTTAGAACCAAACGGGACGCTGTCAATGTGACCGAAAAAGAAGAGGTTGATTAGCTCGCTTTCGCTAATGGCTCAGGTTGAAATTCACTGAGTATTTCTTTGGCCTGTTTGACGCACTTACCACATTGCGAGCCTAACGCAGTACAACGTCTGATGGCGCGCATATCACTGATCCCTTCTTCTATTGCCAACTTACGCAGTTTCTTATCCGAGATCCCGTGACAAAGACAAACAAACATAACACACCCTCAAACCAATCTGGACGCCAATATAAACGAGAACCATTAGCGTTACCACTATTTTTTGACTCCACCTTGATTAAAACACAACCAGATTTAACTAACTCTCTGAGGGTCATAGAAATTTTCACCAAAAAAAAAGAGGAGCTAATGCTCCTCTTTTTCAATGCGATTATCGCAAGATTCAACTAAATATTAGTCGAAGATCTTAGCAACAACACCAGCACCTACAGTACGGCCACCTTCACGGATAGCGAAACGTAGACCTTCGTCCATAGCGATTGGAGCG
>NZ_FNVG01000037.1 GCF_900107935.1 Vibrio hangzhouensis
TATCGAAGAAGCTCTAGGTGAAAAAGCACCTTACAACGGTCTTAAAGAAGTTAAAGGTCAAGCTTAATCGTTTGATTTAAAATAACTCTTTAATGAAGCCGCTCGAATTCGAGCGGCTTTTTTTTGTCTGAATTTTGTGAGCTGTATAACTTAAATGGGTAACAGAATGGGTAACAACTTCCAGTATGTTACTTTTGAAATCCGGGCTATCGGCTAAAGTAGTGACAGTTTTCAATAAAACGTAATCCTACTCTAACAGAGGACAAGAACATGGCTAAAGTGACCAGCCCTACTACTACGTTTAATAACGAGTACTTCTCATTTATCGTTTCTGAGTCTTGGAAGCACATCGGTGCAAGCCAAGAGCACTCTGACATCCTAGCGCACAACCTACTTGTAGGTGGCCTACAGGGTAAACTGCACCAAGGTCTGGGTGTTATCGAAGCGGTAACTATCCCTTACGAAGCGGGCATCCTTGACACAACTACGACTCCAGAAATCGAGTCTGAAGGTGAAACTTGGGCTGTTTACAACGGTAAGAAGTCTTCTGGTCACTACGTTTGTACGCTAATGGCGCAAACCGCTATCGAGAAAGCACGTAAGCACGGTATCTCAATCGTATTTGGTTACGACCACTGTGATGGCGGTAACTTCTCAAACTACACACAGATGGCTATGAAAGAAGGCATGTTCGCAATGTCTTCAAACAACTCTGTACCTCTAAACGCACCATTCGGCGGTATGGATCCAGCAATGTCTTGCCCTCCGTTTGACGCAGCACTGGTTGGTGGCGAAGAGCTTCCTCTGGTAACGTCTATCATGATCGGTGAAGGTTACGACTCTCACATCTGTGACGCTATCGTAAACGACCGTGACCTACACGTTGCTGCACTAGTTGACCAAGACACTGGTGAGCTGACTGCTGACGCTCGTAAGTGGGGCTCATTAATCGAAGGTTACGGCCGCGTTGCTGACTGTAAAGCACCATGGACGTTCCTAACGCCACGTCTGTACTCGCTAAACATCTGGAACGAAGTAATGACGGCAATCATCAACCCGAAAGGTAAGATTGCTCCTGAGCTTCCAGCTGTACCAAGTGACTTCTTCACTATGGAAGACGCACCTTGCCCAGTAGGCGGTTCTTACATTCTGGTTATCGACCCAAGCCACTTTGGTCCAATCGAAGAAGTGAAGCGTAAGTCTGACATGTTCGTTAAAGCGATCAAAGAAAACCGTCCACGCGCTGGCTTCAATGAAGTATTCATCCCAGATGAGTGGGGTCTAAAAGCACTAGCAACTGCAACAGATGAGCACCAGGTAATGGACGCTCACTGGGACGGTTTCAAAGACTTCCTGAAACGTTCTGGTACTTCAATCGAAGAACTCAACGCGAAGTGGGAAGCAAAAGTTGGCGCTGAGCGCGCGGCTGAAACTATCCGCAAGTAATTTTAAAATCATACGCACTTGATTTTATGCCCAGTCCCCCTCGGACTGGGCTTTTTTCGTTCTGAGTCTGAACTCTGAAGGTGATAGCTGATAGTAGGCGCTAAAGGCACGAATGAACGGTGGGGCTGAGTGATAATCAAGCAGGTTGGCAATGTCGCTGGTGGACAACGAGGTGTTAAGCAGGTATTCGCTCGCTATTTGCATTCTGACGTCCAGCACCAACTGCTTATAGGTTTTGTTCTCTTCACTGAGTCTGCGTCTTAACGTTCGGGAGGTAAAGCTGAGATCTTTGGCCATCTCCTCCAT
Organism: Vibrio hangzhouensis; assembly: GCF_900107935.1. Lineage (GTDB taxonomy): Bacteria > Pseudomonadota > Gammaproteobacteria > Enterobacterales > Vibrionaceae > Vibrio > Vibrio hangzhouensis. The sequence goes on from NZ_FNVG01000037.1 coordinate 1,753, forward strand.
GGTTGGGACTCCAGAAGCCAGTTGAGCGTAGAGCCGCATGCGGATTTGATCGCTGGTATGCGACGTACGTTGTTCCTGATTCATGTCAGCACTGTGTTTGGCGGCAATTTTCGCAACCAGAGACTCGTTGGCGGAGACGGGCATATCAATCCATTCAATGGGCAGGCGGATTTGATTACTTGTCGCGTTGAAGCTGGGCATGATACCCAGAAACTGATGATACAAATGTTTGTAACTCGGGGCGGGATAACTGAGTGATACGGCAACCCTGTCCGGGTCAAACTGATCGCCCAGAAGCTTTTTTATTCCCAGATAGTAGTGACCGATGCTGTCTTCAATGGTGTAGGGTTGTGGTGTCCAGAATGCGGACCGATCTTCTGCGGTGATGTACGCGTATTCTCTATCGTAGGCGATGCGGATATTCACATAGTCACTGGTCATCCAGGGGATATGGATGATGGTCTCAAGCAGCTGTTTTAGGGTCTTACATCCGAGCATAGCAAAGCCGAGCGCACCAGTATCTTCAATGGTCAGCTTACTGGCGATCCTGAGGCCAATGCCGTCGATATTGAGTTGCTCCATAGAGAGTTTCATCAGTGTTAACACTTGTTGAGTGGTCATTGGTTCATAGTGACCATAGCTGATGCGCTTGATTCTAGCCCGCTGGAGAAACGGATCGATTGCTAAAGGTTGCTTGGCAAGATCTCTGAGCAAAGATTCCCAGTGGCCCACAATGGCCTGAAGAAATTGTTGCTGATGCAATGAGCTCATACGCTTGTCCTGAAATGTCACTCTATTGGCCGGAAATGTAATTATAAGTTCAGGGTGAGTTGGATACAATCTATACATCGCTTAAAAGCAAATTAAAGCAAAGAGGACAGAATCATGTTCAAGCCAAAACGTGTAGAAATTTCTAAAGAGAAACTCGACCTATACCAAGACATCTACTGGAATAAGTCAGATGCAGATTTTTATATCAACGAAGACATTGCCCCGATGCAAGCTCGCATGGCAGAGCAAGGCGTTGAAGCGTTCAGCCTGCTAGGCAAGCAGCACGTAGGTGCATTTGGCGCGCCTTACGTGAACAGCTTTGAAGGTGTTGATATTGCTATGTATGGCCTGACAATGGACAAGTGCTCACCAAACGCGGGTGGTCATAAATTTGGTCCTGCAGCTATCCGTGAAGCATCAAAAACGGGTATGGGCATGATTCATCAGGATGGCACAATGCCGTTCGAACTGTGTAACATCATCGACTACGGAAACTGGGATGGTCTGGGCCACTTCAACCTGGATGAAGAAATGCGTGCAGCGCAGGAAGTGGTAGACGACATGGTGGTAAACCACGGTATCACACCATTCTTCTTCGGTGGTGACCACACAGTAGCTTACCCGGGGCCTGCGGCACTGGCGAAAGTACACGGCCCAGTATCGCTTATCCACATCGACGGTCACTTTGATCTACTGACTCGTAAAGACTTTGACTACGAGTCATACTCAGGCAACTGGTACTGCCGTCTAGCATCGGAAGGTGCAATGGACCCATCTACCAGCTTCAGCCTTGGTATGCGTGGTCGCTGGTGTGCATCACAGCAAGGCAAGGCAAAAGCCATTGGCGGTAACTTCTTCCTGGCGGACGAAATCTACGATCTCGGTATCGACTACATCGTTGAGCAAATCCTTGAGAAGCAAGGCGATGGTCGTCCAGTATACCTAACGTTTGACCTGGATGGCCTGGATCTTCTGGATCACAGTGCAAACTCAAGCCCAGATCCATTCGGTGTCTCTGCGCGCATGTATTACGACATTTTCCGTAAGCTTCGCGCTACTAAGCGTATCAACCTTGTAGGTGCGGATATTGCTGAATTTGCGCCTCAGAAGAACTCTGATGAGAAAGATGCACTGCTAACAGCGGCATTCGGTTGGGAGCTACTAACATGGTTGGCAGAGTGTCGTCATATCCGCGAGGGTAAGAAGAACCCAACAAACTGGCCAATGAACTTCGGTCGTAACATCGAATTCTAATCCCAGCTTGAATAAAGAAATGCCCGCTCAACTGAGCGGGCATTTTGTTTACGGCAAAAGGAAATTATTTGCTGAAGTTCATCGCCAATGCGGCAGCGATATTACGAGACGTCATCTCAACGTTAAACGCCGCTTCTTTTAGCGCTGTGGGCAGATCGGTGGCACCAAGCACTACGCTGTATGCAGCATCGATTCCGTGCTCATGAACCACGGCGCAATCTTTGGCGGTGCTGCCCGCAATGGCAATCACCGGGATATCGTATTGCTTAGCCGTACGAGCAACACCAATCGGTGTTTTACCATGGATCGTCTGGCTGTCGATTCGACCTTCTCCGGTAATGACCAGATCCGCGTCTTTCACGACGTCACTCAGGTAAACCGCATCCATCACAATCTGAATACCCGGACGCAATGATGCGTCAAATAACCCAAGCAGTGCCGCACCAAGACCACCTGCTGCACCCGCACCAGCGGTGTTTACCACGTCACGGCCATTAGTCGTCTTTATGATGTCAGCGTAATGAGCAAGGTTAGCGTCTAACGTTGCCACCATCTCTGGAGTTGCCCCTTTTTGTGGGCCAAACACATGAGAGGCACCTTTGGGACCGCACAGCGGGTTATCCACATCACACGCGACTTCCAGTTTGATGTCGGCAAGGCGAGCATCTAAATCAGACAGATCAATGCTGGCAAGCCTACTGAGTTCACCGCCACCAAAGCCAAGTTCACGACCTTCTGAATCCAGTAGTCTTGCGCCCAACGCTTGTGCCATGCCGATACCGCCATCATTGGTCGCGCTGCCACCAATACCGACGATAATATGCTTCACGCCGCGATCCAGCGCTGCTTTAACCAGTTCACCGGTACCAAACGTGGTGGTGATGAGTGGGTTGCGCTGCTCTGGTTCGACTAAGTGCAGACCTGATGCTGCAGCCATCTCGATGATCGCTGTTGAATCATCTCCCATCAGACCGAAGAAGCCTTCAACGGGTTGGCCCAACGGACCGGTTACGTCACAGGTCACGATACTACCGTCAGTAGCATCCACTAATGACTGCACAGTACCCTCACCGCCGTCTGCCATTGGTAGTTTGATGTATTCGGCATCAGAGAAGATTTTCTTAAAACCTGCCTCAATTGCCTCGGCGACTTCCATTGCCGTTAAGCTTTCTTTGTATGAATCTGGAGCGATTATAATTTTCATAGTAGGACCTTATACAAATAGACCGAACACACCAAAGATCATTACTGAGATGAAGGCGATCACCAGACCGACAGCTGACTCGTAAGGAATGAGTTTGAGACGCTCGCGAATATCCATATGCACAGCGCCACCAGTGGCGTGGAAAAAGCTACCGTGTGGCATGTGATCCAGAACAGTAGCACCTGAGTGAATCATGGCTGCCCCTGCTAGAGCCGGAACGCCAAGTTCAAGAATGGTTGAACTAAATACGCTAGACGCAACCGCCGTACCGGCAGTGGTTGAAGCCGTCGCCAGCGCCATCATCGCACCAGAAATCGGTGCCAGGAGATAAGAAGGAAGGCCAGAAGCCGTCAGTACATCAATCAGGCCATCTTTCAGGCCTGAGTTGGCGATAATGCCTGCCAGTGTACCGGTACCAAGAAGCATCACCGCTACTGGTGCCATACGGGATAGTCCAGAAACCGCGAAGTGGTTGGTGTCGGCAAAGCGGCCCATAACGACGGCACCAATCAGACCACCCAGTGGCAGGGCAATCAGCGGGTCAACGTTAATACCTGCGATAGGACGCAGTGCGAGTAAGGCAATCGCAACCAGTGGTGCCACAATCGCTGCAGCAAACTTAGGCAATCTGGAGTGGTCAACAGCAACCACTTCGCTTTCCGCCACTTTCGAACCTTTGTTGACCAGCTTCTTCGCAATGAAGTACGCAAAGATCATCCCGCACAATCCGGGGATCACACCCGCAGCCATCACCGAGGTCAGTGGCACATTGAACGCATCAGCAGCAGCGATCGCGTTTGGGTTCGGGGACATGACGTTACCGGCTTTGCCGCCGCCGACCATGGCGAGCAGAATTGCGGTTTTAGAGATGTCAGCACGACGAGCAATAGCAAGAGCAATCGGTGAAACCGTAATCACAGCCACGTCAACGAATACACCAACTGCAGTAAGGATCATTGTGGCGATAGCCAGTGCGAGTAGCGCACGGGTTTCACCCACTTTCTTAACGATGGTTTCAGCGATAGAGGTGGCTGCGCCCGACTCAATCAATACACCGGCAAGCACACCAGCTGCGAGAATACGCAGCACGGCGGTAACGATACCTTGTGCTCCCCCAATCATAAGTGTAACTGTGTCAGTTAATGAGACACCGCCCACCACACCACCGACGAGAGCGCCGATGATCATGCCATAAGCTGGTGGTACTTTTTTAAGGATAAGGGCAATGGCAACAACGAGTGCCGACAGTGCGCCCAGAGTAGAGACTTCAATCATGGTTTAGTTTTTCCGCGAGTTATAATTTTATTGCTTTGTTATTGTTTGGGTGTGTTCACCCTTATTGAGCGGAAGATTAGCCATTTGGGCCTAGATATGCTTTATGCGAAGTGACGAATTTATTGCTGCTGATTATGGTTAATTTGTGCAAATGCACAAATTAACGCTTTTTTTACAAACATTTTAACGCTAGATAGAGTTGAACTTTGCTATCTAAATCATTGATATTTAAGCGTGTTACTTGCTCTATTTTGTCTAGTCGATATCGTAAAGTGTTACGATGAATATGGAGGGTTTCACAAGTTTGAGCCAGATCGCAATTTTGTTCGAAAAAAGTGCTCAGTGTCTTGAGAAGTACCTGTTTGCTGTCGGCGGCGACTAACTTTTCAATAGGGGCCTTTAACTGACTGGCACGCCATGGGTCCTGTTTGATACTGCTGACCAGGACGGATAACTTGCGATCCTGATAAAACATAATGGCATCATCATTGGAACGGCAGGTTTCTATGGTGGCCTTTGCTGTCTCGTACGACTTGGCCAGCCCCAATAGTCCGGGAAAATAATCCCCTATGGCCATCTGAATTGAGAAGTCGCATTCGTTGTCGATACGCTTGAGGAGTTTGGCAACGCGCTTTTGCTCCTCTTTGCGATTCCAGTTGTGATTGACCAGCGTGACTGGCTTGAGCACCACAATCTCATTCATAGAGACAGAAGCAATACCGACAATATTATCCCGCTCAGGATGCTCGAGAAGGTGAACCAGTTTTTGAAGGTGCTCCAGAGTAACCGGCTCTCCGGGATGTGGAATGACCTTGAGCACTGTGGCGACCCGAGGCTGGGAAAGGTCTAAGTCCAGCCTTTGTGCAATAGACAGCAACTGCCCGTCGTTGAGACTGGAGCCTTCGATGAGCTGAAGTAACAATTCTTCTCGATGCCTTTTATTCCACTGAACCTGAGACATCAACGCCGCTTGCTCTACGATGAGCTCTGCGGTCATCTTTACCAGTTCTCCATAGCTGCGAACCTGCTCGGGTGCTCCGGAAATCCCCACGACACCGATAACCTGTTCGCCGTAAAGAATAGGCAGGTTTATCCCTTTTTTAACGCCGGACAGGGTGGAAGCAACGGACTCATTGATTTCGATGGTTCGGTTATCTCGGATGGCCAGTAACGCGCCTTCGTGGACCTGATGGACACGGGAAGGGTCACTGGAGCCAATGATCACTCCGTTCTCGTCCATTACATTGATCGAGTACTCGATGATCTTTTTGGCGCGGTCGACGATTTGTTTAGCTATGAGAGAGTTAAGCTGCATGACAAATATTCTGTAGTGGAAGTCATTCGAGTATACCTGATCGCCTGACGATATGAGGTATAATCAAGTCGAGTTAACCAAGAGAAAAAGTGATGGAATTCGAGTTTATTAAAAACAGTTTTACTGGCGAATATCTGGTGAAGTGCGAAATGGGTCAAGAAGTGATCGCCCGATTGCTACAAGAAGAAGTCAGTACCAACGACCGCACCATCATGGAAATAAAGGCTTTGATTGCCCGAGCAGCACAGTTTCCCGCCAATGAGCACAAGTGGCAGGGCAAAGAAATTTCAATGAGTATTCTGGAATCAGAAGTGTATGTGTATGAAAACTCGTTAGCTTTCGACATGTTAATGGACGCAGAAGAAGAGTTTTCATTGTATGAAAGCGAGAGCTGTAGCGAGAGTGGATTAGAAGATTTTCAATCAGTGATCGAACAGTGGGAACGCTTCATTCATAATCGTTGAGGGTGGTTTGCCCCAGTTTTGCACTTTCTTAGTGCTAATAACCATAAACGCATTATTTTTGTGAATACCTTGCACCATAAAAGTGCAAGGTATTTTCATTTTCATAACATAAAAACTCAAAATTCTTAATTATCAATAATTTAAAAAATTGGCACGTACTTTGATTGCTTAGTAACCGTATCAGGAATAAAGGCGAAGGGGATGCCATGAAACTTATCAACGCAATCATTAAACCATTCAAGCTCGATGATGTAAGAGAAGCACTTGCAGATGTTGGCATTGAGGGGATGACAGTTTCTGAGGTCAAAGGATTTGGCCGTCAGAAAGGACATACAGAACTTTACCGCGGCGCGGAGTATCAAGTGGACTTTCTACCGAAAGTGAAAATTGAAATCGCAACGCACGCTGATAACGTCGACCGAGTTATCGAAGCGATCACCAATGCTGCGCAAACGGGCAAAATTGGTGACGGAAAAATTTTCGTGTACGACCTGGCCCAAGCAGTACGTATTCGTACGGGCGAAATGGATGCTGAAGCACTTTAAGGGATTGGAGAATTTATTATGGAATTAGCAACAACTGTCAGCGAACTGCGTTATGCGCTAGACACTTTTTACTTTCTTATTTCAGGCGCACTCGTAATGTGGATGGCAGCAGGCTTTGCCATGTTAGAGGCTGGCCTAGTTCGCTCAAAAAACACCACTGAAATCTTAACTAAAAACTTCTGTCTGTACGCGATTGCGTGTACCTGTTACCTGATTGTAGGTTACAACATCATGTATGTTGATAATGCTGCAGCGGGTTGGCTACCGTCTTTTGGTACGCTGATTGGTACACAAGGTGAGGGCGCAGACCACTCTCTTGAGTCGGATTTCTTCTTCCAGGTAGTGTTCGTAGCCACAGCAATGTCGGTAGTATCGGGTGCGGTTGCTGAGCGTATGAAGCTTTGGGCTTTCCTCATCTTCTCTGTTGTACTGACGGCCTTTATCTATCCAATGGAAGGTTACTGGACATGGGGTGGCGGTTTCCTATCCGAAGCAGGTTTCAGTGACTTTGCGGGTTCAGGTATCGTTCACATGGCAGGTGCTGCTGCCGCTCTGGCTGGCGTACTATTGCTGGGCGCACGTAAAGGCAAATACGGTAAGAACGGTGAGATCCACCCAATCCCAGGTTCGAACATGCCTCTAGCTACGCTGGGTACGTTCATCCTATGGCTAGGTTGGTTCGGTTTCAACGGCGGTTCTCAGCTAATGGTTTCTGACTTCGAGAACGCAACAGCGGTAGGTCAAATCTTCCTGAACACCAACGCAGCTGCCGCAGCGGGTGCCATTGCTGCAATGCTTGTGTGTAAAACAACATGGGGTAAAGCTGACCTGACGATGATTCTGAACGGTGCGCTAGCAGGTCTGGTTGCTATCACAGCAGACCCATTGTCTCCATCACCACTTTACTCAGTGGCAATCGGTGCAGTAGGTGGCGCGCTAGTCGTCTTCAGCATCATCGGTCTGGACAAGCTTAAGATTGACGATCCAGTAGGTGCTATCTCAGTTCACGGTGTGTGTGGTTTCTTCGGCCTGATGGTTGTGCCACTAAGCAATGGTGACGCGACGTTTGGTGCTCAGCTTCTGGGCGCAGCGGTAATCTTTGGTTGGGTATTCGCAGCAAGTCTAGCGGTATGGGCGGTACTGAAGGCAACAATCGGTATCCGTGTAACGGAAGAAGAAGAGCTAGAAGGTATGGACATGCACGATTGTGGTGTTGGTGCTTACCCAGAATTCGTTAGCATGAAATAACATATAGTTATTTGTTTATTAAAAACCTGTCTTATAGGCAGGTTTTTTTGTTCTCGATCATTGCTAATCAAATAAACATGAATATAATAACGCAACTGATAAACGTTATCATTAATGTTAAAGGATTTTGAACGATGAAAAAACTGCTAACTCTTTCAGCTATTGTAGCCAGCTTTGCAGCGCCAGCGATGGCCGCTGAAGAAGTCAACGTTTACTCTTACCGCCAGCCTTTCCTTGTTGAGCCTATGTTCAACGAGTTCACTAAAGAAACCGGTATTAAGGTTAACGTGAAGTTTGCTAAGAAAGGCTTGGCAGAGAAGCTTCAGCAAGAAGGTGAGTACAGCCCGGCAGACGTGGTTCTGACCAGTGATTTTGCTCGTCTTGTTGAACTGTCTGACAAAGAGGTGGTGCAGCCAGTATCCAGCAAAGTGATTGAGAGCAATATCCCTGCTCAGTTCAGAGACAAGGAAAGTGAATGGGTGGCATTGACTATGCGTACACGCAGTGTTTACTCTTCGCGCGACCGTGTTGGCAAACTTGGTAATGACTTCGATTACAGTGATCTTGCTAACGAAGAGTTTAAAGGCAAGATCTGTACGCGCAGCGGCAAGCACCCGTACAATGTTTCTCTGGTTTCTTCAATGATTGCTCACCATGGTGAAGCAGCAACGAAAGAGTGGCTGGAAGGCGTAAAAGCAAACCTGGCACGTAAGCCACAAGGCAACGATCGCGCTCAAGTTAAGGCCATCAAAGAAGGTCTGTGTGACGTGTCTCTGGGTAACAGCTACTACCTAGGTAAAATGGTTAATGACAAAGAGCAGAAAGTTTGGGCTGATGCGGTGTACATTAACTTCCCGAACCAGAACACTACGGGTACACACGTAAACGTGAGTGGTATGGCAATGGCGAAACACTCGCCAAACAAAGAAAATGCTCTGAAACTGATGGAGTTCTTGACTGGCGACAAAGCGCAGCAAATGTACGCAGAAGTGAACTATGAATACCCGGTTAAGGAAGGCGTGAAGCGTTCAGAACTTGTGGCATCATGGGGTGATTTCAAAGCGGACACTGTCTCATTGGATGACATTGCCGCAAATCACAGCGCTGCTATCAAATTGTTAGACGAAGTTAAGTTCGATCTATAAAGGATAAAAAGGGGGTATAATACCCCCTAATTTATTCTGGTTAAGAACTTCCGACTTCGTGTCGCCTGCTGTATGTTTAGGCAATGAAAGAAAAAAATGTTGTTTGGAAAACCAGTAGTGGAGTACTGACTCTACTACTGGTTTTGCCTATTTTAGCGATCTTCTACACAGCGCTTGGTGAATCAAGTGACCTGTTCTCACATCTGATGTCTACGGTGATGCCGACCTATATCCTGAATACGGTCAAATTGGTTGTTGGTGTCATGTTGTTGTCCCTCGTTCTGGGTGTCCCCAGTGCCTGGCTCATGGCCATGTGTAGGCTACCTACTGAGAAAATCCTACAGTGGGCGTTGGTACTGCCTTTGGCCATGCCGGGATACATCATTGGCTATATCTTTACCGATTGGTTTGACTTTGCCGGACCGATTCAGATTTGGCTACGCGACCTGACAGGCTGGCAGGCCGGTGAATACTGGTTCCCGGATATCCGTACTGTGGGCGGCGCTACGATGGTGCTATCTCTGGTGCTTTATCCCTATGTTTACTTGCTCTGTCGTGCGGCGTTTATGGAGCAAAACGTTTCCTTGCTGCAATCCGCCAGGCTGTTGAAGTGCTCGCCACTGGAGAGTTTCCGTCGTATTTCTTTACCATTGGCACGCCCCTCCATAGCTGTGGGTCTTTCATTGGTGGCGATGGAGACGATTGGGGACTTTGGTACGGTCAGTTACTTTGCCGTCAGCACACTGACGACGGCGGTGTACGATACTTGGCTTGGCTATTCCAGCTTAAGCGCAGCAGCAAAAATTTCAGCATTAATGATGGTCGCGATTGTTCTGTTGCTCGGGGCTGAACGTTACAGTCGACGTAAACAGAAGTTATTTCAGAGTCAGTACAACAGTCATGAGGATTTTCGTTATGAACTGACGGGCTGGAAGAAGTGGCTGGCGCTGTTTTGGTGCTGGGGACTGGTGTCCGTGGCGTTCATTTTCCCGCTCGCTCAGTTGATTATCTACGCTTACAAGTATTTCGCCCAGAGCTGGACTGAAGAGTTTCAGGTTTACGCCCTCAACAGCCTGAAGGTGTCGTTGATTGCCGCTGTGATTGGTGTCATCGTCGCTTTGGTGGTCAATTTCTATCGTCGGTTGTCGCCTAATCGACAAAGTGTGGTCTTTATGCGTGCGTCGTCGCTGGGCTATGCCGTCCCCGGGACGGTTCTGGCTATCGGGGTGATGGTAACTGTGCTGTTTATGGATCATAGCGTCAATGATTTTGCCAAGTGGATGGACTGGCAGCGTCCGGGACTGATCTTTTCTGGCTCAATGTTTGCACTGATTTTTGCTATGGTGGTTCGTTTTTCAGCCGTAGCGATAGGTAGTATTGAAACCAGTCTTAGCAAGGTCTCTCCTTCTTTAGATATGGCATCGCGGACCATGGGCTGTCAAAGCAATCAGATGTTGAGACGCGTTCATTTGCCGCTGATCAAACGCGGGGTGTTAATTGCCGGATTACTGGTGTTCATTGAATCTATGAAAGAACTCAATGCCGCCCTGTTATTACGCCCGTTCAATTTTGAGACGCTGGCTACTTACGTCTACAACTTCGCCTCGGATGAACATCTGGAACTGGCTGCGATGCCCGCTGTTCTGCTTGTTTTTGTCGGGCTGTTACCACTTATCATCGTCAATCGTTCACTGGAGCAAAATCACTAATGACCACGGCTTTGTCTATCGAAAACCTTTCTTGTAAATATGACGAACAGACCATTCTTGAGGCGCTGTCGTTGCAGGTTGAACAAGGTGAAATCGTTTGTCTTCTTGGTGCGAGTGGCTGCGGTAAAACCACACTGCTCAAAGCGATTGCCGGATTGATCCCTCTGTCTCAGGGAACCATGACGCTGGGACAGCGAGTGATTGATGATGGCGAAGCCTGGTTGCCCCCAGAGCAGCGCAACATTGGTATGATTTTCCAGGATTACGCACTGTTCCCGCATTTGACCGTGGCACAGAATGTCGCATTTGGCCTCAAAGGTGTCGCCAAATCACAGCAGGAGGCCATCGTCAATGAAATGCTGACTCTGGTACACCTGGAACAGTTCAGTGATCGCTATCCGCATCAATTATCAGGCGGTCAGCAACAGCGTGTCGCGATTGCGCGAAGTCTGGCTTACAAGCCGGATCTACTGCTACTGGATGAACCGTTTTCCAATATCGATACTCAGGTGCGTCATGAGCTGATTCAGCAGATCCGGAAAATCTTTAAGAAGCAGGGTGTCACCGCGATCTTTGTGACACACAGTCGAGAAGAAGCGTTCGCTTTTGCTGATAAAATGGCGGTGATGAATCAAGGGGTGATTGAGCAATACGGTAGCGCATCTGAATTGTATTTCTGTCCGTCGAGCCGTTTTGTTGCCGATTTTCTTGGTGGGGGGAGTTATTTAGCAGCTCACTACCTGTCAGGGACATCATTTGAAACCGCCATTGGTCAAATCGAAGCGTCATCGTGTACTTTGATTGAGCCGGGCCAGCAGTGCCAATTACTATTAAGACCTCAGCACGTCCAATTGAGTGCGTCTGAAAGCAGCTCTATTGAGGTGCTGGAGCAGCACTTTATGGGTGACCACTGCCGCTATGTGATTGATATCGAGGGCAATAAAGTCGTGGCGACCTCAATGGAAGCGCTGGAAGTGGGGCAAGGTGTTGCAGTCAGTGTTGAATCTCAAGGGATTGTGGCATTTGCTTAATGCTTGTCATCCACATAAAAAAAGCCCGGTGACAGTCGACCGGGCTAAAATGTTCTTCACCTATAGGGAGCTTTTTGCCATTGAGTGTATCGACAGGTGAATCGATGCACCATAGAGCAAAAAGTGAAGGGAACAGAGACTACAAGGACAAAAAGTCTTTCATCTGCTGAAGAACATATTCGGCTTGTGTTTTATCTTCCATCTCACAAAAGATCCGTAACAGCGGCTCAGTGCCAGAGAAGCGAGCAATGACCCAGCCGCCATTTTTGAAATACACTTTTGCCCCATCGGAGTAACTGACTTTGTCTATATCATAGTCAAACTCAGGAAGCTGCTTTTCCACGTACAGTTTGTGGTACAAACTGTCCTTCTGGCCTTGCTTAAAACTGCAGTCACCTTCGGCGGTATAGGCATAGCCGTATTTGGTATAGATTTCATTCAGCAACTCAGAGAGTTTCTTGTTGGTGACACTGAGCATCTCCACCAGCAGACTGGAAGCGAACACGCCATCCTTACCTTTGATATGTCCGCGAATTGTCAGACCGCCGGAACTTTCCCCTCCAATCAGAGAGTCGTCCGCCTCCATTTGGGCACTGATGTGCTTAAAGCCTACGGGAACCTCAAAGCTCTTTTCTCCGTAACTTTCGGCTATTCGATCCAATAGGTGAGTCGTCGCGATGTTGCGAACTACCGAACCGCGCCAGCCTTTGTATTCCAGCAGGTAGTAGTAGAGCAGCATTAACACTTCATTGGGGTGAATAAAGTTACCCTTCTCATCAATGATCCCCAAACGGTCCGCGTCACCGTCGGTACCGATACCGATGTCATAGCCTTCTGCTGCCACCAGATGTTTCAGTCGATACAGAGTGGCTGCGCTGGGTGACGGCATCAACCCTCCGAAGTCGGGATTCTTACCGTCGTTGATGACATCGACGTCACAGCGCCCATTGATGAGTACGGTTTGCAGCGCATTTTTAGCCACCCCAAACATAGGGTCGATCAATACGCGTAAATTGGCTTTCTTAATCGACTCGATATCGATCAGATCGATAATGGAATCGACGAACTCGTTCATTGGATTGATCTCGATGATCTGCCCCAGCTCCACTGCACTATCAAAGTCTACCGACTGGACATCGGTTAACTGCAATGCGGCAATTTGCGATTCGATTTTCTCAGTAATGATTTCATCTGCATCACGTCCACCTTCGATAAACACCTTAATGCCGTTGTAGTCAGCAGGGTTGTGTGAGGCGGTGATGCATGCTGAGTAAGCGCAGTTCATGCTTTTGGCCTTAAACATGACAATCGGCGTAGGCACAAACTTATTGATAAAATGCACCGGAACCTGATTGGCTGCCAGTACTTCGGCAAACCAGCGGCCGGCTTTATCGGATAGAAAACGACGGTCATAGCCGATGATGAAACCACGCTCCGCGACCCCTTCAGCATTAATAATATTTGCCAGTGCCTGAGCAACCAGCTTGACATTATCTTTGGTAAACTCTTCGCCAATAAAGGCGCGCCAGCCACCTGTTCCAAATTTGATCATCCTATACTCCTTTGCGGATGAGAGAGAGGCCTCTCTCATCCTGCTTGTTACTTGCCAAGAACGACGTGAACCTGATTGACGGAACCCGCGGGTTGAGCCGGAATTGCTCCGCTGATGGGTTTGCCATTGAGCGTGATCGATTGCACCCCTTTACTAACGCCATTCGGGTTCTCGACCGTAATGTCGAAGGTGGCGTCCTGCCACCCTCGGGTGACAGTAAAGCCAGGCCAGGACGTCGGAATACATGGGTCGACAACCAGACCATCAAAGCTCAGGCGTACACCCAGGATGTAATTGGTCGCTGCAAAGTAAGCCCATCCAGAGGTACCGGTTAACCATGGGTGGTTAGCGCGGCCATGATCTTGGTGATCGCGTCCCATGATAAATTGCACGTAGGAGTATGGTTCGGTAACTCGGGTTTCAATCATGTCATTTTGGTTATACGGGTTGAGGGCATCATAGAACTTCATCGCCTGATCACCACGCCCCAACTTGGCTTCCGCGACCCATGCCCATGGGTTAGGGTGAGAGAAAATCGCCCCGTTCTCTTTTACTCCCTGGTAAACCCGAGTAACAAAGCCGATATCGTCGTTAGGAGTAGCGAACGATGGAGCATTGAGGTGTAAACCGTAGTCTGAGTAGAGGTATTCATCGACAGCGTCCATCGCTTTCTTACCGCGTTCTTCGGATACCGCACCTGACACTACCGCCCAAGTATTCGACTCTAAATGGACTTTACCTTCGGTTTGCGCGTTGGTTCCGACTTTGTCGCCATTTTTGGTAATTCCGCGGATGTACCAGCCACCATCTTCATCCCAAAGGTGAGTCTCACAGGCGTCTTGCACCTTCTTCGCCATTTGTCCGTAGTGAGCAACATCATCCAGTTGGCCAAGCTTGCGTGCTAAATCGACAAACTCTTGTAGAGCCCAATAGTGAAGGAATGCCACCATGGATGACTCTCCCCCGCCTAAGTTAAGGCAGTCGTTCCAGTCGGCACGCAGGCCTTTAGCAATACCCGTAGCCCCGACATGTTGATCGGTGAAATCAAGTGCTGCTTTCATATGTTGATAAACAGTAGCATCACCACCATCGGCGTATGGGATTACTTCATTGAAGAAATCCATCTCGCCGGTTTCCATCACATAGCGGCAGATAGTTGGAACTAACCATAGGTGGTCATCAGAGCAGGTATCGGCGATGCCGTGGATCTTGTCTTCATCGCTAGGAGTTGGTACTACCGTAGGGGATTTAGAAGGTTTAACATCCGCTTTCTCAGGGTCGAACCAATCCGGATCGAACAGGTGCAAACCATAACCCGCCTTAACTTGACCACGAAGCAGATCGACGATGCGTTTCTTGGTCATTTCAGGCGCGGAATGGGGGACGGCCATGGCATCTTGCGCCGTATCGCGATAGCCCAGTCCAGTGCGCCCACCCACTTCAATGAAGGAGGCAAAGCGAGACCACACCACACAAGTTTCGGCCTGGTACAGAGTCCAGGTATTCAGCATGGTGTCCAGACCTTCATTGGGTGATGACACTTGGAATTTGGCACAACGTTGCGCCCAGTGAGCCTTGATGGCGTCAAAGTCTGCATCGACCTGAGTTAAATCCTGATATTTGGCGCGCAAGCGTGCACCGTTGCCTTTGCCAATACCGAGAATATAGGCAAAACGAACTTCCTCGCCTGGCTGGATAGTAAACTGCTTGTGCAGGGAGCCGCAGTGGTTGTAGCAGGTTTGAGTATGGTTCGAACAACGGCCCTGTTCGACTGCTATCGGATTAGACTCGTCTCGGTATGCCCCGAGGAAATTATCACGCTGTCCGTCATAGCTATCGGGTTCAAAAGTGGATGCCAGATAATAGAACCCTTCAAAGTCGTTGGTGTTGTAGAACAGGTCGTACTCGATGACGCCATCCTGATAGTCCGTTCCTGCAGAATACAGCGACATCTGGTGGTTCTGATTGTCAGACGCGATATGGCTGAAAGAGAACTCGACAAAGGAGAACGCACTGATAGTACGAGGCTTATTACTGGTATTGCGAATTACTACGTCCCAGATCTCAGCATCTTCTCCTTTGGGAACAAACAGTGTTTTCGTTGCTTCAATACCAGCATAGTCGCACTTGAATTTTGAGTAGGACAGGCCATGGCGTACTTCATACTTGGCCACATCGAGACTTTTGGCGACCGGTTGCCACGAGATTGACCAGTAATCTCCGGTTTCGTCATCGCGCAGATATACATAGTGTCCCGGGCGATCAAAGCTCGCATTGGGACGAAATTTGGTGACTCGGTTGTATTCGGGTGAGTTGTAGAACGAGTAGCCGCCAGCATTGTGAGAGATCACGGTACAGAATTTTTCTGTGCCGAGATAGTTAGTCCATGGCGCGGGAGCATCGGGACGAGTGATAACATATTCACGATTCTCGTTATCGAAGTAGCCGTATTGCATGATGATATCCTTATGGAAAGATGTAATCTTGTTCGTTGTTACTGTTGTTCCCTGGTACGACACCAGGGGTTTCGATATTGAATGCCTTGCCTGTCCAGCAAAGAGCGGTGAGTCTTTAGTCTTGCCAGAAACGCTCGGTAGTCTTTTCGGTTTGGCTCACTCCAGGCGGTTTCTGCCAGCGCCAGCAAACGCGGAAATATCATGTAGTCTATCCGCTCTGGATGACTGACGATTTCGGTCCATAGTGCGGCTTGCATACCCAGAATACGTTTTTTAATGGGGTCATCAGCGCTGAGCTCCGATAAGGGTTCATATTGATAGGCTTGCTCCAGAGTGATCACATTAGCCCAGTCAACACCGGGCTCAGCGGCGCAGTGGTCTTGAGCCATATCCAGATAAGTGGTTTGTCCGGGTTGCAGTACCACGTCATAACCGAGTTTGGCGCAATTGATCGCGGCTTCCTCGCTGAGCCAGGAGTAGATAACGGTATCTTTGCTGACCTTATGACCAAAATGTGCCTCTTCCCAGCCCAGCATTCGTTTGCCAAGGGATTTCAGTTTGTCTTCAGCGTAGCGCAGCAGATGGCCCTGCAGCTCTTTGGCGCTGCCGTAACCATGTTTTTCCATTAAAGCGATACAACGGGCGCTTTTTTGCCAAACACCCACGGGCACTTCGTCCGCACCAATATGAATAAAAGGTGCCGGAAATAGCTCAGCGACTTCTTCCAGAACTATATCCAGAAACTGATAGGTGCCGTCGAGACCGGGCGACAGCGTATTGTCGTTATAGTGTTGAACACTACGGTATTTGGAATGATCCTCTGGGTCGGACAACAGCTCCGGCAGTGATTTGATCGCCGCTCGGCAGTGGCCAGGAATATCGATTTCTGGGATCACTTGAATACCACGCGCCGCAGCAAACTGAATCACCTCACGGATCTCTTCCTGGCGATAGTAGCCGCCATAACGTTGACTGATATGGTGGAATTGAGGCTCGAGGACCTCTTCAGGTCCGCGCCAGGCGCCGATGTCAGTGAGCTCTGGCAGTTTTTTGATTTCAACCCGCCAACCTTCATCATCAGTAAGGTGCCAGTGAAAGGTATTGATTTTGTAGTGGGCGAACAGGTTGATCAGTCGCTTGATCTCATCCAGGCTCTGGAAACTGCGCGCACTGTCGAGCATGACACCACGATAGCCAAACCGGGGTTTGTCGTGGATCCGTACGTAAGGGACATAGAGCGTTTGCCTGTCGGCATCGTGATCCATCAATTGAATCAACGTTGCCGCACCATAAATAAAGCCCGACTGGCTGGTGGACTCGATAACCACTCCGTCCTCGCTGACTGAGAGCTTATATTCTTCAGGATCAAGGATAGGCGAGTGCTTAAAGTGGATATCTCGCTGGCCAATCGCTTTGATCTCTACATCAAACAGGCGCTGCATTTCGTCGGCCAGCCAGTTAGCCGCCGGTTGGTTTTGGGTATGCTCAACCGAAATCTGACTATAGCGCGTTAACTCATAAATACCGTGTGAGAAGATCATTGAAGCCGGTTGTGGGATCAGTTTATGTCGCGCCGACACCACTTCTGGCAACGGTGTTGGATGGTCCTCAATGTCTTTCAATACAATAGGGGAGACATGCACTGGCAGATGGGTCAGTTGCTCAGTGTCTAAATATGCTTCTTTAATCCCATCGGAAAGCAGCCTGAATGGTGAGGTTGAAATCGCAAATTCAACGTACACGTGGTTGTTGGCATACAGCGCTGCTTCGTCAATCGATAATGTGCAGAAGCTTCCAACCTGTGTCAGGTTTCCGCAGGATAAGCTTTGAGGTTCGATGTGGCGGTCGAATGCAAAGCAGAGACGCCAGGCAGCGTAGCTTTTGTCTGATAAGTTATGCAGTGTTAACCCGAATCGACATCCTTTGGGCAAGATTTCAATCACTGCCAGATCGACACGAAAATCCATATCCATTCCTCAATCGTAAAGATTGTGGGCAGAGTGACCTGCCATCATTAAAGCACCCTCCATCGCGTCACCTTTTGGTGAAACGATCCAACGCTGTGCCGCGGGCGACAACCAGTCGAAAATGCGCTCAGCGATGCTGCCCATCAGGCAGATTTCTTTGGCGCCACGCTGGTTCAGTGCTGTTAACAGCATCTCTATGTCCTGCGCTGTCTGTAACAATAGTTTCTTCGCCAGGCCATCGTTGAGATAAGCGTATTCGAAGATCGCTGGGGAGAACTGGCCGTAGTCTCTGGGTAGCGCAGACTTCGACCAGTCGACAATCCGATCAATATCGTGATCGAAATGGTTCATTACGATGTCTGCGAGTGGAGAAGGGGCTCCAATGCCGTCCTGAATAAGCAGCACTTCCTGAATGAGGCGCAGTCCCATGACAGCACCGCCTCCCTGATCAGAAATCGGGAACTCTCGGCCACCCACAACCTGCTGTTCCCCATTGGAAATAAACAAGCCAACAGAGCCCGTTCCTGCAATCATGATGGCACCGTCTTTGCCTTGATGCGCACCCAGACAGGCACCATAGCCATCGGTGTTCAATGTCACGCTGGCGAATGGGTGGGGGGTGTCCATAAAGTCCTGATAACTTGCTTTGTGTTCCGCGCCAGCCAGGGCGAGTCCCACCTCTACCTGAGACAGCTCAGCGGCATCATAGCCCCCCTGACTAAGAGCGTTGCTGACCGCTTCAATGATCGCGTCCATGGCGAGTTGAGCGCCCAACATGATGTTGGCACTGCCACTCTTAGCTTCTCCGATTAAACGACCTTCGTCGTCGACGACTCTTGCGCGACAAGAGGTGCCGCCGCCGTCTATACCTGCTTTAAACCTAGCCATTGAAATCACCTGTTATTTTTTATAGTGGTTATGCCAAAGCGCCACAGCCAATAAAAACCATCCGCCATGGGGGATCCACTGCTCTCCCCAGCGCCAGTTCTGCAGCATGTCATCTTTTTGCTTTTCCGGATTGAACGCGATGTCTCGTTCGTCGTCGAAGCCACCGGTAATGCCGTTACAAATGCCACCAAGAGCATTGTAGAAACCAATCTGGGGCAGATAATCAGGGTTATTCAAACCATGGCCATCTAACATGCACATGTCATATGGGTTGAACCCCAGAACCCAGTCGATGCAGCGCCCAGCGTAGTCGCTGAGCTGTTGTTGCAGATCGGTATCTGTGAGCGCGGGTTGGGCGACGAAAGCCATGGAGGCAAGGGAAGCGATTCTGGCATTCTCGCCTTGCCACCAATAGCCAGATTCGTTGTCGTGCGGAATAAAGAAGGCGGTTCGCGGCGCTTCATTAACCCCTTTCACATATTGTCTCGGGTAGCCGAACGGGTTAAACACTTCTGAGCTGACAGACAGTTCAAACTGACAGGCTCGAGTGATGAGGTTGGCGACTTCTTTCTGTCGTTTTTCGTTGTGCTCTACCGCTAGGTATTCTGTGAGTGCAATCACCGGTAAACCTGCTTCAGCAGCGTGATAAAACGGTCGTGATCCATCTTTATTACTGGACCAGAAGAACGACAGGTTGTCATCGCTATGGGCGCGCTGCGTCAGACTGTCAGCCCACAGGCGGGACTCAGAGAGGTAGCTTTCTTCTCCGGTTGCACGATACAGCTCGACGCTGGCCAGCAACGCACAGTATTCATCGATGATGTTGACGGTCGCGTCATTCAGATATTGAATATTGTGCTGTTTTAGGTGCCAGTAGCCTGACCTGGCGCGTTCCAGGAAGTCTTGTTGCTGTTTCTTGCCGATTTGCGACTGTTGGCTGGCCTTGGCGAGGGCTGCTATGGTAACCCCTCCGCCTTGTCGAAAACCGGCCTGATAGTCGGCCTTCTTGTGCCCCAGTTGCGTTTCGTAACTGCAGATTTCACGCTGCTGCGTGTCTTTGCTCCACTTGTCGAAAACCGTCATGTAGAAGTAGCCATCACGATGCTGCATCCGCGCTAAAAACTCGGCACCATGCAACGCCTCTTCCAGTAATCGGGAGGCGACAAAGTTCGCGGTCGCTTCGTTGGCAAACAGAACCTCATGAGCCTTAAGCATGTTCCACACAACCATAGGGGTTTGCTGTGGGTTAAGGTAATTGGCGTAGGACAGGTGACTCAGATATTTACTGACGTCGCCAGAGGCATCGTACCAGCCGCCATGAACATCCACTTTTTGCTCGCTGTCGACGGCGGAAATTTCCCGGTCTTGAGCGTCAAATGTCCCCCCACATCGCTGTGACTTAAAGTAATGAATGACATCAGAAAAGCTACGGTTATAAAGCGAATGCGACGCTATCTCAAAGGTGTGTGAACGGACATCACGATAGCGGATGTAATACTGGCCTGTTTTACGCCAATCGGTGAAATCAAGAATAAAAAATACACCAAAATGCCAGTTGTCGACCTGAGATCCCCCCACCAGGTTAAGCTCCATGGCAATCTCTTCCGATTGCGCATCGACTAAGTAGGCGCTGGCTACCTCTGCAGGAGGCGTTGGGCACATTAACACCGCACGTTTCGCACTGTGTTTATGATAGCCAATATGATTTGTTAGCAATTGCATGGTGTATTCCGTTCACGTTTTTCTGTGAGAGGCTCCCCGAATAACGGGGAGCGTGATGTTAATCTTCGTACAGGTAACAACGTACAAAGTGGTTTTCGGCCAGTTGGGTCACGCTTGGCAAGGCTTCTGTACACTTGCTCGTGGCGTGGGTGCAGCGTCCGGCAAAAGGACAGCCGACAGAGGCGGGTGTCCAGAGCGGAATTTCGCCCTTATTGCCCTTTAGTTTTTCGTGAATCGATTTTTTCGGATCCGGCACGGCAGAGACCAGTAGCTGGGTGTATGGATGCTGAGGATTCGCGATGACTTCATCGGTATCGCCCCATTCCACCATGTGACCAACGTACATCACAGAAATGTCTTCCGCGATATAGCGTGCTGTTGCGATATCATGAGTGATGTAAAGCAACGACATCTGCTTTTCGAATTTCATCTCTTCCATCAGGTTTAGCACACCGGCACGGATTGATACGTCGAGCATTGACGTTGGCTCATCCGCCAGAACGACTTCGGCCCCTACGGCAATATTTCGTGCCAGATTGACGCGTTGTCGCTGACCACCGGAAAGCTGGTGCGGGTATTTTGCTGCGGTTTCTTTCGGCGGGATCAGACCTACTTGCTCCAGCAGACCATAGACGCGCTCCTGCAACTCTTTCTTATTGCCTTTTGAGACCTTGTTGTGAATCAACAGCGGTCGGGCGATGTGATGGAAAATGGTATGTGTCGGGTTCAGTGAGCCGAACGGATCCTGCCAAACCATTTGAACTCCTTCACGATATTGCATCAGATCAGAGCGCGATTTGATCTCCTGAATATCACGACCACGGTATTTGATCTCTCCACCACTGGGGGCGTACATCTTGGCGATCATTTTGGCTGTTGTAGACTTACCTGAGCCCGATTCACCCACCACGGCAAGGCCGCGGCTCTTGTACATTTTGAATGACACGTCATTGATAGCACGCATCATAGGTTGCGATAGCGCATTACTGTTAATTGGGAAATCTTTGACAACATTGTTGCCTTCAATCAAAAGTTCACCATAGTTGCTCATCATGTTTCTCCAGAAATTCCTTGTATAACTTGCTCATTGGTTGCTGGTTGCTTATGACAACTCTTGCGCTACCGCGATGGTGTCGCCGTATAAGTGACAGTTTGAAAAACGGTTGTGTTCAATCTGGCGCAGTTGGGTCGGTACGCGAGTACAGGTTTCATGTACCCGATCACAACGAGCCTGGAAGCGACAACCTTGTGGGATCTCTAATAAGTTAAGCGGATTACCTGGAATGCCGGCCAACTTAGTTTTCGGTCCGGTCAGAGGAGGGAATGAATTGCCCAACCCCTTGGTGTACGGGTGATAAGGCGACTCAAGGATCTGCTTCGAAGGCGCCACTTCAATTAACTCACCGGAATACATGATGCCGATACGGTCGGAGAACTCGACCATCAGAGAGATATCGTGGGTGATGAATAAGATCGAGAAGCCAAACTCTTCTTTTAGCGCGTAGATCTTTTGCAGGATTTCACGCTGAACCACCACGTCCAGTGCGGTAGTGGGCTCATCCATGATGATCATTTTTGGATTCAGTGCCAGTGCAATGGCAATCACCAGACGCTGACGCATGCCGCCAGAAAACTGGTGCGGATAGTCATTCAGGCGACTTGGGTGAATATCGACGATTTCTAACAGCCCCTGAGCACGCTTCACCGCCTGCTCTCGGGTCATGTTAGTGTGTCGCATGATCACATCGCAGAACTGCTCTTCCATCGTCAGTACCGGGTTCAGAGCGTTCATGGCGCTCTGAAAGACCATGGACATTTCACTCCAGCGAAAGCTTTGCATGCGCTCATCGCTGTACTGAAGAATGTCTTCGCCATTAAACAGCACTTCACCGCCGCTGATATACGCAGGTGGCTTATGCAAGCGCATCAAAGAGAAGGCGACGGTTGATTTGCCACAGCCAGACTCGCCGGCAAGGCCAAAGACTTCGCCTTTGCCAATATCGAAGCTGACATCGTTACAAGCTCGAACGTCGCCCGCCTCGGTAATATAGTCAACGCATAGGTTGCGGATTGAAATTAGTGGTTCTGACATGATTAACGATCTCCGCTCCATAGTGCATTTTGTGGCGCAACTTCTACTTCACGCTCTTTCTTGTCTTGTTCTGCGATTTTCTTCCAGCGCTTCATGCCCTTGTGAGAGCGCAGCTGCGGGTTAGCAATTTCGTCCACTGCAAAGTTAAGCAGTGCCAGGCCAGTAACGAGCAGGGTAAGGGCCAAACAAGGTGCAATAACTTCCCACCAGGCACCAATCAGCATTGCCGAAGAGGTTTGTACGTTGTAAAGCATGATGCCCCAGCTCACTGTATTCGGGTCACCCATGCCGAGGAAGGAAATGGTCGCTTCCATCAAAATGGCGTACATCACCGAGCCAATGAAGCTCGCACCTACGATTGAGATAAGATTTGGTAGCAGTTCAACAAAGATGATGCGCAGGCGCGACTCACCCAGCACTTCTGCTGCCTTAACGAACTCCTTTTCACGCAGCGAAAGCGTTTGAGAGCGAATCACCCGGGCACCCCAGGCCCAGGACATGCAGCCAATCACCAGAGCAATGGTCAGTGGGCCTGCTTCACCTATGAAAGCGGCCACCACAAACAGCAGTGGGAAAGGAGGGATAACGAGCATGATGTTCATAGCTGACGTCAGTATCTCGTCTACGCGACCACCAAAATACCCTGCAGAGATACCAATTACCGTCGCCAGAAAGCACACCGTAATGCCAGCGCCAAAGCCCACCATCAGCGAGACACGAGCGCCGTAGGCAATTTGTGACCAGATGTCACGACCCATACGAGTGGTGCCCATCACATGGTCTGCTTTTTTCGACATCAACAGTGTGCGGCGATCGTTTGCCAGATTTTCTGCTACCCAACCGTCCGGACTGGCTTTGGCCAGTTTGACGATGGCGCTTGGATATTCGTGTGGGTTTCCGGTTCGTTTATCTGGTGCGTGTTTAGTAATCAGGGGCGCGGCAACGGCCATAAACACAAATAAGCCAATAATCGACAGTCCGAGTCTTGCGGTGGTGTTACGCCACACTAGCGTTAAGAAACCTTTCATGGTTATTTGCCTCCCTTACGTAGACGTGGATCCAGCACCACATAAAGCATGTCGGCGGCTAGGTTAAAGAAGAGCATAAACAGAGTCATAACAAGCAGTTGCCCTTGCAGAACCTGGTAGTCACGAGCGTGAATCGCATTCAGCATCACCGAACCAAGGCCAGGATAGTTAAAGATAATTTCGACGATGAGCTGACCACCAATCGCGATACCAAGCGACATGGAGAGTGCGGTAACACTTGGCAGTAGTGCATTACGTGCGGCGTAGTTGAAGACGACACGGTTTTCACTCAGACCCTTGCCTTTGGCCATCGTGATGTAGTCTTCGTTGAGCAGGTTGATCATGTTGTTTCGCATATTGACCAGGAAGCCACCAATCTGAATCACCGTGGCACAGAACAGAGGCAGAACTGCGTGGTAAAGCATATCTTTGATAAAGGCCCAGCTGGTCCAGTCAGGTAATGTACCCGCGGTATAGGCGTATCCGGTTGGGAACCACTTCAGGCCAATAGCGAATATGAACATGGCCATCATGGCGATAACGACTTGAGGCATAGCTTGAATAATGAGCATGCCCGGAGTGACAAACGTGTCGAAGCGAGAGCCACGTTTCCAGGCGGCGAAAATACCAAGCACCGAACCAATTGAAAACGATAGAATGACCGCCGTACCAGCAAGGAACAACGACCAGCCAAATGCACTGCCCAGGATCTCATTAACTGACAGTGGGAAGAACTGTACCGAAGTCCCTAGCTCCCAGCTCAGGATGTTCTTCATGTAGTGGAAGTACTGAACAAAGTAGTTGCCATCAACAAAGCCAAGCAGCTCTTTCATTGCTGCGATACGTTCAGGTGTCACCTGTACCGTCGTATTGGCAAACATCATGGTTACCGGATCACCCGGCATGGCTCTTGGAATAATAAAATTAATCGTGGCAGCGACGACCAGCGCTACCAAATAAAAGGACAAACGTCTTAAAAAATAACCCATAACTTACACCTTAATTACCCAGCTTTTCCTTGCTGGTTACCTCATCCTGAAATTCAAGACGAGTCCCCCCCTGACGACGAGCGCCACACCATTTGTTAGTGATATTTTTGGGGGAAGAAAGCGGTACGGATGTACCGCTTTTAGTTTGTGTTTACTTACTTAACTGGTTTTAGGTCCAGTACGTGAAGTAGACGTTCTGGGATACCAGCCCAGATGTTTGGACGACCTTGAGGATTTTGCTCATTCCACCAACCCGCGAAGCGAGAGGTGTTGTACTGGTACATGTAAGCACCTGACATAACAGGAATGGTTACTTGATCCTGAGCGATGATCTTCTGGATGCCGTGAGCAATTTCTAGCTGCTCATCTTTGTTCGCTGTTTTGTAGAAGCTGTTTAGTAGCTTGTCTAGCTCTGCATTCTTGTAGAAGTGCATTGCGAAACGAGGCATACCTTCACCACTTTGCAGTGCTGAGTTGTAGCCAGAGTTCCAGTAAGTGTAAGGATCAGCACCGTGGAAGTAGTTGGTGTAAGCAACGTCGTAGTTACCCTCTAGCATCGCCTGGTTGTACACAGAGAAATCTGGTGTACGTGCTTTCGCTTTGATTCCAGCTTCTGCTAGTTGCTCTACCGCAAGTTGGACAGTGTTGTTAAAGTCAGTCCAGCCGTTTGGAGATTGGATAAGCAGTTCGAAAGACTTACCTGATGGTGTATCAACAAAACCGTCACCATTGACGTCTTTGAAGCCCGCTTTGTTCAGTAGCGCTTTAGCACCTTCAACGTCGTAAGAGTTGTAGCCCTTAAACTTGTTGTGAGTCTTCTCATCTGACCAGGTAGAAAATGCATAACCCAAACCAGATGCAAAGTCGTTCACCGTACCGCCACCGTAGAACGCGATATCAATGATAGTCTGACGGTCAAGAGCCATGGAGAAGGCGCGACGGAAGTCTACGTTAGTCAGTGCTTCTTTCTTAGCAGTATCCTGATGCTTGAAGTTCACCAGGAACGCTTGCGTACCCGCTGGTGGGTACCAGTATTGGTGATTTGGCGATGCTGCTGCGTAGGTGCGGTCAATATCCGGGATGAATGACGATGTCCAGTCCATCTCAGAGTTAACTACTTTACCCAGGAACTGATCGTTGTTGGCAATCTGAGGTACACGCAAACAATCAACTTCTAAGTTATCGTTATCCCAGTAGTTCGGGTTGCGGCACTGAACGTATAGCTGTGGAGTAAACGTATCGATTTCGGTGAATGGACCTGAACCTACAGGGTTTTCGTTAGTGAAGGTCGTTGGATCTTTCACATCTTTCCAGACGTGCTCAGGAACGATTGGCACTTTAACGATTTCGTAAGGAACGTTAGAGTTCGCTTCAGTCGTATAGAACTTAAGTTGGTAGTCATTCAGCTTTTCTACTTTTGTTACCCAAGAGTTGATACCACTTTGGTCAAGCGCTGGGTTATTTTTCACTAAGTTGAATGAGAACAGTACATCATTGGCATTGAACGTTTCGCCATCAGACCATTTCACGCCTTTGCGAATGTTGAACGTTACCGACATCAGGTCATCAGCCATAGTGAAGCTCTCTGCCAGACGGAATACAGGCTTGTTGCCATGCATTTCGTTGAACACGACGAGCGGTTCATACAGGAAATCTGTCGTCGTATGCAGATAAGTTGCCCCCAAATAAGGGTTGAAGTTACGAACAAAAGTGTTGAACTCTTTGGGGTGGATAGTGAGTTCGCTGCGTTCTGAAGCGGTTGCAACAGAGCTAAAGCCTGTTGCTGCGGTCGCAATAATTGCTGTCGCTAGTGCTGTTTTTTTAATATGCGCAAGCATAGCTATTCCTTACTATTTGCTTTTGTTTCACTGGGAGACCCAACTGCTTCTCCCTCACATTGTGCTAAAGCCTACCTCTTTGAAATGGTCCTAAAGAGTGGCCTGTAGGCCTTAGGCGTTACTAAGAAAACACCTTAAAAGACAATTTATCAATTACCCGTCCCGTCAAAATCGTCAAATCCGGGTTGGTTCTCGTCATTTACGTTAAAAACCATCGTCACTGTCTAAAATGCGAGCACTTCTGGCAGGTGATGAATATCACATCTTTAGTTCCAAATTTAAGGTGATGTAAGTGCTCGCTATTCTTGTGTGGTATTTTTTGTATGACTTTTTTTCTTGATGATAACTATGTTGATGCAGATCACGCCATAAAAATTCACGTTAATTCTGGTTGGAAAAAAGTAATGGCAATTTGTTGTGATAGCTATCGCAAAGTCGTTAAATGGCTGCGTTAATCGCAGTTCTTATGGCGCAAATAATGTCGCTTTGTACTCTTTGACGTCGCTATTATTGAGCTTATTTTCCATAAAGTAAAAAGTTACTTTAACGCTGGATGCTGTGGTGGAAAGGGAGGGCTTTATGATGGGGACTTCAAACGTTTTAAACTGTGCAGGAAATGAAGAAGATTGCCAAGGCCTTATCAATCAGGACGGGCCTGACTTCTTTGCGCTATATTAGTCACAATACCAATTAGTCACAATAACATATGCAATAATATGTGCATTTAGCGATTGAACTTGAGCAATAGAGCCAAAAACAGGTCGTTGCTATGAATAGTACTGTCATGTGGTTTAGTTTGTATACTCAAGTAAACTCAAGATGCGTGTTCAGCGAGAATTACTTGGCTTCTAGGCGCGGCAGTGATTTGAAGATCTAGTGGCTCTAAATCGAAAATCGCTAACAAAGCATATAAGCCAAGTAAACTCGCCCTTTGGGAGCTCATCTTGAGGTCACTTGAGTATATTCTCACCGCACCAGGAGTATGGCTAAACACGTTTGCCACACAACTGGTGAACATAAATGGCGCTTCTAGCTATTCGATCAGTTCGTGTTATTTGCTCTCTGTTTCATATCGCACTCTTATAGCAAATAGGGTCTGAAAGTATTTAAGCCGCTTAGGCTTACTCACTATTGTTA
>NZ_FNVG01000050.1 GCF_900107935.1 Vibrio hangzhouensis
CTGCGGAGTGGTAGTTCAGTTGGTTAGAATACCGGCCTGTCACGCCGGGGGTCGCGGGTTCGAGTCCCGTCCACTCCGCCACTTATTTGAAGGTTTCGACCTTCGGTCGAATGAGTCCCGCTTGTACGCAAGCCCGGCCATTCCGCCAGTTATTAAGAAGCCTAGTCGAAAGACTAGGCTTTTTTGAATCTAACGTGTTGATTTAAATCATTAAATAACATAGATTAGATATCACTTTAGGGGTGTAGCTCCAATTGGCAGAGCAGCGGATTCCAAATCCGCGTGTTGGGAGTTCGAATCTCTCCACCCCTGCCATATTCAAAGGCTCTGACTTAGGTCGGAGCCTTTTTTGTTTTCGCTTTTTCAAAGCGATGTGTTGGGATAATTGGGCGTCTCCCTGAATTGCCAGTCCGCTTGGCGGCAATTCCCATCGAATCTCCGGAATGCCGGCCCAGTCCCCCCTGCCATATACTAAGCCTCAGCAGAAATGCTGGGGCTTTTTTACGTCTGTTGCTTCTGCGAAGCAATGTTGGGATAACTAGGCATCCCCCTTGCTCGCCATCCCGCTTGGCGGCAATTCCCATCGAATCTCCGGAATGCCGGCCCAATCCACCCCTGCCATATTCAAAGGCTCTGACTTAGGTCGGGGCCTTTTTCGTTTCCTATAATGGCAGTCAGCCTTGTTAAGGCAGTATATAAACCTTCTCAGCCACTTTCCAAAATGCGGAAAGCAGTGGATTGTCCAGGTTTGACCGCTTACAAACCACACCCAACTTAAAAGGTTTTATGGGCTCCAGTTTCAGACGTTGGATTTTGTCTCTGACCGGGCTGTTTACGATGACCACTTCGGGAGCAATACCAACACCACAGCCAAGTGCTACCATACTGACAATGGCCTCGTGGCCTGACACCTGGGCATAGATATTGGGCTTAATCCGCATTTTCTTAAACCAGCCATTAGCCCTCTCTCTGGCAGTCCCTGCTTCTGGCACAATGAATGGAATTTTGCTCCAGTCAGGCATGCTCTCGGCCAGCTCTGTTCCAAAGCTGCTTACGCCCGCAGGAGCAATGACCGATAGCGGTATTTCGCTGATCGGTTCGAATTCCAGTCGCGCGGGTAAAAGTTCAGGTAGCGCCGAGATGGCGATGTCAGTTTCGTCACTCATTACCTTATCAATCGCTTGTGCGGGGTCGCCGGTAGAGAGCTCAAACTCGATATAGGGGTAGAGTAGCCGAAATTCAGCAAGCAGCTCAGGTAGATGGCTGTAGCTTGCAGTCACTGAGCAAAACAGTCTCAGTTTGCCTCTAAGCTCATGCTCACCGTGTTGACTGTCAGACTGAAACTGCTGCCATTCGCTGACAATATTGACGGCTACCGGAAGGAGCTTCTTGCCAGCCGGAGTAAGTTCGACGGAACGGTTATCTCTGAGAAACAGGTTTTGATGGGTATCCTGCTCAAGTTTCTGAATTTGGCGACTCAACGCCGATGCACTGATGTGCATGGCGGTGGCGGTTTTACTGAAGCTTTTACTCTCACAAAGGTGGATAAAAGCTTGAAGGCTTTTAATATTCATAACACTAAAGATATCGGTAGTTGCATTAATTGCAACAACAAATTGTGAATATATCACTTTAAGCAACTCAAACTCTGCTTTAGTATGAAGTCATTCGATGATAACCATCGACGTTATGGACAGATTTCAACAGGAGAGCCCACTATGGCTAACTATTTCAATACTCTTAACTTGCGTGAGCAATTAGACCAACTAGGTCGTTGTCGTTTTATGGACCGTTCTGAATTTGCTTCAGAAGCGGATTATCTAAAAGGTAAGAAGGTAGTGATTGTCGGTTGTGGTGCTCAAGGCCTAAACCAGGGTCTGAACATGCGTGATTCTGGCCTGGACGTGTCTTACGCTCTGCGTCAGGCAGCGATCGACGAGCAACGCCAATCGTTCAAAAACGCGAAAGACAACGGCTTTGTCGTAGGTAGCTACGAAGACCTAATCCCTCAAGCAGATCTTGTGGTTAACCTAACTCCAGACAAACAGCACACTAACGTTGTAGAGACAGTAATGCCGCTAATGAAACAAGGCGCATCACTGGGTTACTCTCACGGTTTCAACATCGTTGAAGAAGGCATGCAAATCCGTAAAGATCTGACGGTTGTAATGGTGGCGCCTAAGTGTCCAGGTACGGAAGTTCGCGAAGAATATAAGCGTGGCTTTGGTGTTCCTACGCTTATCGCTGTTCACCCAGAGAACGATCCTCAAGGTGATGGTCTGGAAATCGCGAAAGCATGGGCTGCAGCAACTGGTGGTCACCGCGCAGGTGTTCTAGAGTCTTCATTCGTTGCTGAGGTTAAGTCTGACCTAATGGGTGAGCAAACAATCCTTTGCGGTATGCTACAAGCGGGCTCAATCGTATGCTACGAGAAGATGATCGCTGACGGTATCGATCCAAGCTACGCGGGTAAACTGCTTCAGTTCGGTTGGGAAACGATCACTGAAGCACTGAAATTCGGTGGCATCACACACATGATGGACCGCCTGTCTAACCCGGCAAAAGTGAAAGCATTTGACTTGTCTGAAGAGCTAAAAGACCTAATGCGTCCTCTTTACAACAAGCACATGGATGACATCATTCAGGGTGAGTTCTCAAGCACTATGATGGCTGACTGGGCGAATGACGATGTGAACCTTCTAGGCTGGCGTGCTGAGACGGCTGAAACGGCATTTGAAAACTACCCAGCTTCTGACGTTGAAATCTCTGAGCAAGAGTACTTCGACAACGGTATCCTAATGGTCGCTATGGTTCGCGCCGGTGTTGAGCTAGCGTTCGAAGCCATGACAGCGTCTGGCATCATCGATGAGTCTGCATATTACGAGTCTCTACACGAGCTGCCACTGATTGCTAACACGATCGCACGTAAGCGTCTATATGAAATGAACGTAGTAATCTCTGACACGGCTGAGTACGGTAACTACCTATTCGCTAATGTAGCGACACCACTGCTTCGTGAGAAGTTTATGCCATCAGTAGGTACGGATGTTATTGGTAAGGGTCTGGGTGAGACATCTAACCAGGTAGATAACGGCAAGCTAATCGAAGTGAACAGCGCTATCCGCAACCACCCAGTTGAGTACATCGGTGAAGAGCTACGTGGCTACATGACAGACATGAAGCGCATCGCTGTAGGCGGCTAAGCCGACCGACCAACCAAAAATAATAAAGTAAACACAACATAGCAAAAGGGGGCTACCAGTTGGTAAGCCCCCTTTTTTATCTAAGCGATAAATCGAAATGCATTGCTGCTATTTGTCAGCAAGCTTTGCTTCAAGTTCTGCAAGCTTTTGCTCCATCTCCGTGAGCTTTTGACGAGTACGAAGCAGTACTTGAGTTTGCACGTCAAACTCTTCACGGCTCACCACGTCAAGTTTATTCAATTGGCCTTGAATGACTTGGCGTACCTTCTGATCAACATCCGCACCAAGCTCTTTCACTGGTTGAGGCATAGAGTCGTGAATTTGCTTAGCAATCTGTTCAAGTTTCTTTGGGTCAAACATGTCTGGTAACTCCTTAAGTGATACTTCTTATTCTATGTAATCCGTTCAAGAAAGTCGTTATTTGGGCTAATAAAAAAGGCCACAATGTGGCCTTTTTCTAGTTAGCAATCACCTTAAGAGCGATTTTCTCGGCAAGCTGCTGACGCGGCTTCAACTCGAGCTATCTTCTCTAGGTCTTTGTCTTCAACAAATACGGGTAGTGGTTTATGTTTCTCTGCCAGGTAAGTATAAATTACCGGAAGCACAAACAGCGTAAATAGCGTACCGATTGCCAGACCCGCAACGATTACGATACCGATACTAAAGCGCTGAGCCGCACCGGCACCAGTGGCATACATCAGTGGAATCAGACCAGCAATCATAGCCGCAGTTGTCATCAGGATAGGGCGAAGACGAACTTTCGCTGCTTCCATAACCGCTTCCATTCGGCTCTTCTTATGATTCAGTTGCTCTTCTTTTGCCACTTCACAGATAAGGATACCGTGTTTGGTGATCAGACCGACCAGGGTAATCAAACCCACCTGTGAATAGATGTTCATGGTTGCTGCACCCCAAGCCAGCGCGATCAGCGCACCACAAATCGCTAGTGGTACCGAGACCATGATAACGAACGGGTCTTTAATGGACTCAAACTGGATGGCCAGAACCAGGAAGATGATCGCCAATGCCAAGCCAAAAGTAGCGTAGAGCGCACTACCTTCAGTCACGTACTGACGAGCTTCACCCATGTAATCATGATTGTAGCCACTTGGCAGTTTGTTCTCCGCAGTTGATTCAAACCATGCAATGGCATCACCCATCGCTACGCCTGGTGATGGTACTGCACCGACGGTAGCTGAGTTCAACTGGTTGAAGTGAGGAAGCGAGCGAGGCTCTGCCACCACATCAATCGAGATAAGGCTGCCCAGTGGGATTGCCTGTCCATCATCCGAGCGAACAAAATACATGTTCATTGATTCAGGGTTTAGACGGTATTTACGCTCAACCTGAGGGATCACCTCATAGGAACGACCGTTAAGGTCGATACGGTTGACGTAGCCATCCGCCATCATTGCACTGAGTGTGATACCAATATCTTGCATGGTCACGCCATAAGCGCCAGCCATGTCCTTATCGATATTGATCTTCATCGTTGCTGAGTCATAGTTCAGATCCAGCGTTGAATAGACGAACTGAGCGTTTTGTTGTACGTCGGTCCAGATGTCGGTTGCGATAGTGAACAGACTCTCAAAGCTGTTCGGTGTCGTGATAACAAACTGGATCGGAAGGCCTGAGCCTGCCCCCGGTAGTTCTGGCATCTCAAACGCTGTCACTGCCATACCTGGAACCTGCGAGACTAACGCACTCACGCGGTTTTTCACTTCCGCCTGACTGGCTTCACGTTGACTCCAAGGCACCATAGAGGCAATACCAAATGCCTGGTTAGAGTTAGGCACACCAGTGAACACCTGAGCGAACGCCACTTCTGGCTGATCTGACAGGATTTTGTTCACATCATTCATGGTGTTTTGCAGGTAATCCAGGTTTGCATTCGATGGACCCGTACCCATTAGCATCACTACGCCTTTATCTTCCGATGGTGCCAGTTCACTAGGGATGAACTTAAACAGCACAGGTAGAGTAGCAAAAACAATGACCGCAAACCCAATCACCACAGGACGGTGCTGCATCACCGCTGTGAGCATTTTTTCATAGCGGTTAGTCATTCCATCGAGCGCATGATGGACTTTTTGTTCGAACTTGCTAGGTTCTTCATTGGCTTTGAGTAGTTTCGAACACATCATTGGCGACAGTGTCAGTGCCACGATACCTGAGACGAATACCGAGCCCGCAAGCGTTAACGCAAACTCCTTAAATAGTGAGCCGGTGATACCGCCCATCAAGGCGATAGGCGCATACACCGCACCCAGTGTTAGTGTCATGGCGATAACCGGTACGGCAATTTCACGTGTACCAATGATGGCTGCGCGGAATGGCGACTCACCAAGTTTGATGTGTCGGTCGACGTTCTCCAGAACCACGATCGCATCATCCACCACCAGACCGATCGCTAATACCATGGCCAGTAGCGTCATCAGGTTCCATGAGAAGCCAATCGCCTGCATCACCATTGCCACACCAATCAACGACAGCGGGATAGTCACGATAGGGATCAGTACCGCACGGAAAGAGCCCAGGAACAAGGTGATCACCACCAGTACGATCAATGCCGCTTCCAGGATGGTTTTGATAACCTCTTGAATGGATTCATTGATCGCGACGGTCGAGTCGTACATCACGTTCATTTTGATGTTGCTAGGCAGGTTCTTCTCTAGTTGAGGAAGGAGTGCTAACACATCAGCAGCAATGTTAATCGGGTTGGCACTTGGGGCTGCGTTAATAGCAGCCACGACAGCTTCTTGACCGTTGGCGCTAGCGCGGTAAACGTCGTGGCTCTTTTCTAACGTAACTTTTGCGATGTCACCCAGACGAATCACTTGGCCATCACTTGAGCTAACCACGAGATTTCTTAGCTCGTCGGTATTGGAAACCTGGGTGTCAGCATTGCCGTTATAGAGAACAAACTCACCTGTTGCCTGGCCTGTGGCAGACTGATAGTTGTTGGCATTTAGAACGTTCATCACATCCATTGCCGTCATTTTCAGAGCTGCCATTTTCAGCGGATCTAGCCATACGCGCAGCGCATACTTCATCCCACCGTACATATCTACTTTAGATACGCCATTGACGGTAAACAGTTGCGGGTTGATCACACGTTCAAGATAGTCGGTGATCTGGCTGGATGCCAATTCATCACTGGTAAAACCGATATACAGTACCGCTGTTGTCGAACCCGTCGACATGGTGACCGTTGGGTCTTCCGATTCTTTTGGAAGCTGGGAACGAACCGAGTTGGTTTTGGCCAGAATATCTGACAGTGCCGCATTCGGATCGGTATTCAGCTTCATGTTGACCGTGATGGTGGATTTACCAAGCACAGACTGTGAAGTCATGTAGTCGATATTATCGGCTTGCGCGACGGCCTGTTCCAGAGGCTGAGTAATAAAGCCCTGAATTAAGTCCGCACTGGCGCCGTAATAGCTGGTTGTTACTGTGACAACCGTATTCGTCATTTCTGGGTATTCACGCACCTGCATTTTGAACACCGCTTGTAGACCAAGCAGGGCAATCAAAAAGCTGATCGATACCGCAAGAACAGGACGTTTTATGAAAACATCAGTAAAACGCATTTTGCCTCCAATTACAGCATCGGTGTCTCAGCCGGTGGTACAGTAGCATCGCTTTCGACCACTTTGACCTTAACGTCGTTACTTAGACGAACCTGACCAGATGTTACGATGACATCATCTGCTTTCACACCTTCTAGAATATGAGCGATATCGCCAGTACGTTCACCCACTTTTACCACTTGCTGCTTAACGCGTTTCACACCATCAACATCTTCAACGACATAAACATTGTCACCGTATAGCGTGAATGTAATCGCCGTTTGTGGAAGTGTTACCTGGTTCTCAAGTTTAGGTAGGATGATATTTGCACGCGCAAACATACCGCTGCGCAGTTTGCCTTCGTTGTTAGGAATATCAGCCTGAACCTGAATCAAACCACTTTGGATGCTGACCGCCGGTTCAATGGCACTGATAGAGCCTTTAAACGCTTGGTTGGGATAAGCATCGACAAAGATATCTACATCCTGACCAATAGAGATGCGAGAAAAGTCAGTCTGAGGTACGGTAAAACGCAGTTTCATCAGGCTGGTGTCTTCAAGACGAACGATATCATCGCTTGGCTGAAGGTACTGACCCAGATACACATTACGAATACCAACCACACCAGCAAATGGCGCTTTGATTTCACGACGGTCAATTTGTGCTTTCAGGCTTTCAATATCGGCAGACAGCGAGTAATAACTGGCTTCTGCTTCGTCGTATGCTTCTTTAGAAATGGACCCTTTTTTGTAAAGACCCTGATAGCGCAGATATTTCGCTTTGGCCGCAGGCAGACGAGCTTCGGAACTCTTCAGGTTGGCTTTCTCTACATCGGAGTCAAGGGATACAAGCAGTTGATCTTTATTGACTTGTGAGCCAGACGCGAATGAGATGTTGCTGATCACACCGCTGGTTTCAGAAGTCAGGGTCACACCTTGGTTCGGCTCGACAAAACCAATAGCCTCAATCACAGGCACCCAGTCTACCGGTGTTACGGTAGTCACCGTCACCGGGAACTCTGGCTCCGGTCGATTCGCTAAGTATTCAGCTATCTTCTGTTGTTTAAACAGATTAAAACCTATCACGCTGCCAAACAGCAGTACGGCGATAAGTAGCATGAAAAATGTCCACTTTTTCATTCTAACGAGAACTCCACATTAGTGTTTTATAATTGCATCCCAACTGGCTTCAATGGCTGCTTCCAGCGCATTGTCGTCGAGTTGATAGAGACCCAGGGCGTGCTTACGGGCGAGTGATACGCTCGCTTCCAAGCTGAGCCCAGAGAGAATTTCATTATCGAGGTCTTTAAAAACCCCTTGTTTCTTTCCTTCGGTGAATAGGTTGTCAACTTGGGCAAACATTTTGCGCTCTTGTTCCCTGGTTGACTGACAATTTTTCGAGGGAATGGAATCGTACTGGGCACGAGTTTTCAGTGCATCGATGTTGGAGGCCGCCACTCGCCAGATGTTTAACCACATGGTGCGATATTGCTCTTTGAGCGGTTTATCCGCATCCACCCCGATCTGAACCGCTTTAGCTATTCGTGATACCACATAAAGGCGAAGCTCTTCCATCAGGTGATCTTTGTCATCGAAGTACCGATAAATCGTGCCAGCAGCTACCCCGGCTTCGTTCGCCAGTTTTTGCATTGAGACGCTCTGTATTCCTACTTCCGCTACCATTTTTTGGGCAGCTTCAAGGATTTGCAGTCGTTTATCGCTTGTTTTATTCGTTGTCATTAGCCATCCGCTTCGTAGTGAATGAACGTTCATTCATTATAAAACAATAGAGGTGTATTTACGCAACCTATTTTTAATCACCTTTCTACAAAAGTTAAAAAGTCCTACAGAGCGTGGCATTGTCCGCATTAGCAGTCTATTATGTGCGCGTTACAATTCGTGAGTAGTGAGCACATCTAATGAAGCTAAACCCGCAGCAAGATATGGCGGTGAAATTTGTCTCTGGGCCTTGCCTCGTCCTGGCAGGTGCAGGTTCCGGTAAGACCCGCGTAATTACTAATAAGATAGCGTATCTGGTACAAAGCTGTGGTTATAAGGCGAGAAATATTGCTGCGGTAACCTTTACCAATAAGGCTGCACGTGAAATGAAAGAACGTGTAGGACAAACCTTAGGCAAACATGAATCAAAAGGGCTGATGGTCTCGACGTTCCATACGATGGGGCTTAATATCATCCGCCGTGAGTACAAAGCGCTGGGCCTGAAAGCGGGCTTCTCCCTGTTCGATGATCAGGATCAGATGGCATTGCTGAAAGAGCTCACGGAAAAAGAGCTTGATGGCGATAAGGATCTGCTGCGCTCACTTCTGAGTGCCATTTCCAACTGGAAGAATGACATGCTCTCACCGGAGCAGGTCAAAGGTAGTGCCCGCTCTGAGCAAGAGCAGCTTTTTGCTCACTGCTACCAAATGTATCAAGTGCAGATGAAGGCATACAACGCACTGGATTTTGATGATCTGATAGCGTTGCCGGTATTACTGTTGAAGACCAATCAGGAAGTGCGTACCCGCTGGCAAAAGCGAATTCAATATCTTCTGGTCGACGAGTATCAGGACACCAATACCAGCCAGTATGAGCTGGTCAAGTTGCTGGTGGGCGAACGCGCTCGCTTTACTGTGGTAGGGGATGATGACCAGTCGATTTACTCTTGGCGTGGGGCTAAACCACAAAATCTGGTGTTGCTGAATCAGGACTTTCCAAGCCTGAAAGTGGTGATGCTGGAGCAAAACTACCGCTCGACCAGCCGGATTCTGCGTGCCGCGAACATCTTGATCGCCAACAACCCGCATGTGTTTGAGAAATCGCTGTTCTCTGAAATACCGGATGGTGAAAAACTGAAGGTCCTTAAGGCGAAGAACGAAGATCATGAAGCGGAGCGTGTTACTGGTGAACTGATTGCCCACCGATTTGTTAACCGCACCGAATATCGCCACTACGCCATACTCTATCGCGGTAATCACCAGTCCAGATTGATTGAAAAAGTGCTGATGCAGAACCGGGTACCGTACAAGATTTCTGGCGGTACGTCGTTTTTTGCTCGCGCAGAGATTAAAGACATTATGGCCTACCTTCGCGTATTGGTGAATCCGGATGATGACAACGCCTTTCTGCGCATCGTGAATACGCCTCGTCGTGAAATTGGTCCTGCCACGCTGGAGAAGCTGGGCAGCTATGCCAATATGCGAGGCAAGAGTTTGTTTGAGGCCAGTTTTGAGTTGGGGCTGGAGCAGCACTTAACCGGTCGTGGTCTTGAAAATTTACGTCGCTTCACCCAGTGGGTTGTTGCCATTGCGGATAACGCTGAGCGCGGCAATACGGTTGAGGCGGTGCGTTCACTGGTGCGCGACATTAACTACGAAGATTGGTTATATGAGACGTCATCCAGTGCAAAAGCGGCGGAAATGCGCATGAAAAACGTCTCCGACCTCTATTCGTGGATTGTCGCCGACCTGGAAGGTGACAATTACGATAAAGAAGAAAAGACGCTGAAAGAAGTGGTTCAGCGTCTGACCCTTCGAGATATGATGGAGCGCGGTGAAGAGGACGATGACAGTGACGCGGTGCAACTGATGACGCTGCATGCATCTAAAGGTCTGGAGTTTCCTTACGTCTACCTGATTGGCTCCGAGGAGGGCATATTACCGCACCAGACCAGCATCGATGAGGATAATGTCGAAGAGGAGCGACGTCTGATGTACGTAGGCATTACCCGGGCACAGAAAGAGCTGACGTTTACTATCTGTAAGGAGCGTCGACAGTTTGGTGAGCTCATCAAGCCTGAACACAGTCGTTTTCTCGATGAACTGCCTTTCGATGACGTTGACTGGGAGCAGGTGAAAAAGCCCGTGTCTGCTGAAGAGCGGATGCAAAAAGGCCAGGCACATATTGCCAATCTTCGTGCAATGTTCAACAAGAAATAAAAGAAGGGGCTTACCAGTGGTAAGCCCCTTCTTCTTTAGCGTTTGATAACT
This sequence comes from Vibrio hangzhouensis, assembly GCF_900107935.1. Taxonomy (GTDB): domain Bacteria; phylum Pseudomonadota; class Gammaproteobacteria; order Enterobacterales; family Vibrionaceae; genus Vibrio; species Vibrio hangzhouensis. Next base: position 10,761 of record NZ_FNVG01000050.1, read on the forward strand.
ATTACAGGCCGGCAATCATGTGCTCAATTGCGTCAATGATTTCCTGATCTGAACAGTCCATACAAGAACCTTTTGCAGGCATGGCGTTGAAGCCGTTGATCGCGTGATCAGCCAGCACATCTTTACCCTGTGCGATTCGAGATGCCCAATCACCCGCATTGCCGGTTTTCGGTGCACCACTAACGCCACTAGAGTGACAAGCTGTACAGAAGGTGTTGTAAACTGTTGCGCCATCACGTGGGCCCGTTGGTTCAGCAACCACTGGCTCACTACCTGCCAGGTAAACATCACCTACGGGTTTAATACGCTCTGCGATAGCGTCATATTCTTCTTGGCTCACATCCGCTGCAAAAGAGGCAGTAGAAAAAGTTAGTGCAGCGAACAACACAGTTAAGATTCGACGAGACATATCCATTAAACTCACTTTACTATCCAACAAGGTAGCAAGTCGGTGCTTGCTATTCATTTATACGATTTATTCTGCTTGCTGATCTAACGGCTGTTAAATCAATGTAAACATTGGGTGATTATATCCTGTTAACTTGTTGCAATAAACAACAAGTTTTCAGCTTCACGGGGTGAATCACATCGTAAACCTCTTGTTTATTCTCTTTAAATGCTGAAAAAGCCAACAATCGATAAAAAAAGTTGAAAAAGTACTTTACGACATAGTGTGATATACGTATTATTCCACTCCGCCGATAGGGCATGCGCCCGTAGCTCAGCTGGATAGAGCGTTGGCCTCCGGAGCCAAAGGTCGAAGGTTCGAATCCTTTCGGGCGTGCCATCCGGACAACCAATCGGCATGGTAAAAAATATGGTGGCTATAGCTCAGTTGGTAGAGCCCCGGATTGTGATTCCGGTTGTCGCGAGTTCAAGTCTCGTTAGCCACCCCATTTATTCAGGTAGCATTCGCTTCCCGCTTGGAGTAAACTTTCGGGTTCACATCGAAGCAAAACATTCGTCGGTGAATAGCGCAGCTTGGTAGCGCATCTGGTTTGGGACCAGAGGGTCGGGGGTTCGAATCCCTCTTCACCGACCAC
>NZ_FNVG01000043.1 GCF_900107935.1 Vibrio hangzhouensis
AGTTATCCAAGGTTCTGCACTAGGCGCACTAAACGGCGAAGAGCAGTGGGAAGCGAAAATCGTTGAGCTTGCTGAAGCACTAGACTCTTACATCCCAGAGCCAGAGCGTGCAGTAGACCAACCGTTCCTACTACCAATCGAAGACGTATTCTCGATCCAAGGTCGTGGTACTGTTGTAACTGGTCGTATCGAGCGCGGTATCCTACGCGTAGGTGACGAAGTAGAAATCGTAGGTATCAAAGAGACTACAACGACTACTTGTACTGGTGTTGAGATGTTCCGTAAGCTTCTTGACGAAGGTCGTGCTGGTGAGAACGTTGGTGCACTTCTACGTGGTACTAAGCGTGACGAAGTTGAGCGTGGTCAAGTTCTTGCAGCTCCTGGCTCAATCAACCCACACACTAAGTTCGAGTCTGAAGTATACGTACTTTCTAAAGACGAAGGCGGCCGTCATACTCCGTTCTTCAAAGGCTACCGTCCACAGTTCTACTTCCGTACAACTGACGTAACTGGTGACATCTCTCTACCAGAAGGCGTAGAAATGGTAATGCCAGGTGACAACATCCAAATGCAAGTTGAGCTAATCGCTCCAATCGCTATGGACGAAGGTCTACGTTTCGCTATCCGTGAAGGTGGCCGTACTGTAGGTGCTGGTGTTGTTGCTAAGATCTTCGACTAATTCTTAGAATTGTCGCAAGCTCAGGGAAAATCTTTGAATAAGATTTGACTAAGCAATGCTAAAAAGGGCATCATTTGATGCCCTTTTTCTGCGCTACTATTTATAGGGGCGCAAAATTCACTCGAAGTGTATTCTGTGAGTGAATGAATAAAGGATTTTAAGGGTTGAGTTGGAAAGCAATTTCTACCTGAGCCTTTGGCTAATGTGTTGGTTTGACTCAAATTTTACCAGCATTGAAGGAATAAGCCCTGCAGCAGCGGGGTTGTTGTCGTCTAGTTAAGACTTGTCACAGGTTGGTTTTATGAAAGCAAACGCTGAAACTCCTGATAGCTCAAATGCAGCAGATGTAATTAAGTGGATCGTCGCTTTTGCTCTGCTAGCCGCCGCTGTTGTGGGTAATTACCTGTATGGAGAGCTGTCAGTAGTTCTTCGCGCTGCAGGTGTAGTTGTATTGATTGCTGCGGCACTTGGTGTAGCAGCTACAACAACAAAAGGTAAGGCAGCGATCACGTTCGCACGTGAAGCGCGCGTAGAAGTTCGCAAAGTGGTTTGGCCAACACGCCAAGAAACAATGCAGACTACGCTGATTGTCCTTGCAGTAAGTATTGTAATGGCGCTCGCGTTGTGGGGTATTGACGGCATTATGGTTCGTCTAGTTGCGTTCATAACCGGGTTATAGAGGGTGTTAATTCATGAGTGAAGCTCCGAAAAAACGCTGGTACGTTGTTCAGGCCTTTTCTGGCTTTGAAGGACGTGTGGCTCAGTCTCTTCGCGAACATATTAAAATGCACGCAATGGAAGAGTACTTTGGCGAAGTGCTAGTACCGACTGAAGAAGTTGTGGAAATGCGCGCAGGCCAACGCCGTAAAAGCGAGCGTAAGTTCTTCCCAGGCTACGTTCTTGTTCAAATGATCATGAACGATGAGTCTTGGCACTTAGTGCGCAGTGTGCCACGTGTCATGGGCTTCATTGGTGGTACCTCTGACCGTCCAGCACCGATCACAGACAAAGAAGCAGATGCTATCCTGAATCGTCTAGAGAAGGCTAGTGAAGCTCCTCGCCCAAGAACAATGTTCGAAGCGGGTGAAGTGGTTCGTGTTAATGAAGGTCCATTTGCTGACTTCAACGGTACTGTTGAAGAAGTGGATTACGAGAAGAGCCGCTTGAAAGTGTCTGTATCGATCTTCGGTCGTGCAACACCAGTTGAGCTTGAATTTGGTCAAGTGGACAAACTTGACTAATACTCGGTTTTTTAATGGTTTAGGCTGTTAAAACGAAGAGTATAAAAAAACACCATTTTAGGGTTGTTAAAGGCGCGAATTATGCTTATAATTTCGCGCCTTTTTACAGTAACGACTGTAAAAAGTTTTTCAAAACACGGGGAGCTGTCCGAACGGATAGCGTTTGAACCCAAAATTAGGAAATATCATGGCTAAGAAAGTTGAAGCTTATATCAAACTGCAAGTTGCAGCTGGTATGGCAAACCCAAGTCCACCGGTTGGTCCTGCTCTAGGTCAACACGGTGTGAACATCATGGAATTCTGTAAAGCGTTCAACGCAAAAACAGAATCTATTGAGAAAGGTCTACCGACTCCAGTAGTTATCACTGTTTACAACGACCGTTCTTTCACGTTCGTAACTAAGACTCCACCTGCTGCTGTTCTTCTTAAGAAAGCTGCTGGCGTTAAGTCTGGTTCAGGTCGTCCTAACACTGAAAAAGTGGGTACAGTGACTGACGCTCAAATCCAAGAAATCGCAGAAACTAAAGCTGCTGATATGACTGGTGCTGACATTGAAGCGATGAAGCGTTCTATTGCGGGTACTGCTCGTTCAATGGGCCTAGTGGTAGAGGGTTAAGATCATGGCAAAACTTACTAAGCGTATGCGCGTTATCCGCGAAAAAGTTGAAGTAACTAAAGAATACGAAATCAACGAAGCTGTAGCTCTTCTTAAAGAACTAGCAACGGCTAAATTCGTTGAGTCTGTAGATGTTGCTGTTAACCTAGGCATCGATGCTCGTAAATCTGACCAGAACGTACGTGGTGCAACTGTACTACCTCACGGTACTGGCCGCGAAATCCGCGTTGCAGTGTTCACTCAAGGTGCAAACGCTGAAGCAGCTAAAGAAGCTGGCGCAGACATCGTTGGTATGGAAGATCTTGCTGAGCAAGTTAAGAAAGGCGAAATGAACTTCGACGTAGTTGTTGCTTCTCCAGATGCAATGCGTGTTGTTGGTCAACTAGGTACTATCCTAGGTCCTCGCGGTCTTATGCCAAACCCTAAAGTTGGTACTGTAACTCCTAACGTTGCTGAAGCAGTTAAGAACGCTAAAGCTGGTCAGGTTCGTTACCGTAACGACAAAAACGGCATCATTCACACTACTATCGGTAAAGTGAACTTCGAAGCGAACCAACTACAAGAGAACCTAGAAGCTCTACTAGTTGCGCTTAAGAAAGCGAAGCCGTCTTCAGCGAAAGGTACTTTCCTGAAGAAAGTAAGCATCTCTACAACTATGGGTGCTGGTGTTTCTGTAGATCAATCTACACTAAACACTCAAGCTTAATTGCTTGCATAGGCGCGAAATTCTTGTATAATTTTGCGCCTATCAAATTTGTGGTTGAGGCTGAAACTCCTTAGGGAATTTAGTCTCCATCCAAGACCGTAGGTGTTCTTTAAAGAACTTAATACTACCTACGTAGATGGTGCCAGATAGAAAGGAAGTTGAGCGTAACGTTTATCTTTCTTCTGGAAAGCACCGTATGAACTCCCAAAATCGTGAAGATTTCGGGTGGTGTAAAAACAACCAGGAGTAAATCCAAGATGGCTTTAAACCTTCAAGACAAAAAAGCAATTGTTGCTGAAGTCAACGAAGCAGCCAGTGGTGCACTTTCTGCAGTTGTAGCTGACTCTCGTGGCGTTGAAGTAGGCGCGATGACTTCTCTACGTAAACAAGCGCGTGAAGCGGGTGTTTACATGAGAGTTGTTCGTAACACTCTAGCACGCCGTGCAGTAGAAGGTACTGAGTATGAGTGTCTAACAGACGCTTTCACTGGTCCTACTCTACTTGCATTCTCTAACGAGCACCCAGGTGCTGCAGCGCGTCTTTTCAAAGACTTCGCTAAAGAGAACAAAGAATTCGAGATCAAAGCTGCTGCATTTGAAGGCGCGGTTACTGATGCTGAAGTACTAGCGACACTACCAACTTACGACGAAGCAATTGCACGCCTAATGATGTGCATGAAAGAAGCTTCTGCAGGCAAGCTGGTACGTACTATCGCTGCACTACGCGACCAGAAAGAAGAAGCTGCGGCTTAAGCCTTGCTTTTCACTGGTTGCTATTTAAACTTATTGTTGACTTAAAAGAGAATTGTTATGTCTATTACTAACGAGCAAATCCTAGACGCAGTTGCAGAAATGTCTGTAATGCAAGTTGTTGAGCTTATCGAAGCTATGGAAGAGAAATTCGGCGTATCTGCTGCAGCTGCTGTTGTAGCTGGCGGTGCTGCTGGTGGCGAAGCTGCTGCTGAGCAAACTGAATTCGACGTAATCCTAACTGCTGCTGGCGGTAACAAAGTTGCTGTTATCAAAGCGGTACGTGGCGCAACAGGTCTAGGCCTTAAAGAAGCTAAAGGTCTTGTAGACTCAGCTCCAGCACCTCTAAAAGAAGGCGTTGACAAAGCTGAAGCTGAAGCTCTTAAAGCTCAGCTAGAAGAAGCTGGTGCTTCTGTTGAAGTTAAGTAATTATTGCTTAATTTCTTAGCCTAACAGGCTAATGGCTGGTGGTTTATTGACCACCGGCCTTTTTGCGCTGTAGGGCGTAGGTGAATTTTCCCGCTGTTTAAGCACCTACGTACCATGCAAAAAACGTTGCTCACTGCTTGAGTTAACGTCACTACAGTAAACAGTTGTTAGTCACTGCCCCATACTCCACCTTAAGTAACTAGGATGGACGGGCAGTTTGGGTCACTTATCAGCGAGCTGAGGAACCCCATGGTTTACTCTTATACCGAGAAAAAGCGCATCCGTAAGGACTTTGGTACTCGTCCACAAGTTTTGGACATTCCATACCTGCTATCGATCCAGCTTGATTCGTTCGACAAATTCATCGAACAGGATCCAGAGGGTCAATACGGACTTGAAGCTGCGTTTCGTTCTGTATTTCCAATTCAGAGCTATAACGGCAACTCTGAGCTGCAATACGTTAGCTACCGTCTTGGTGAGCCAGTATTTGACGTTAAAGAATGTCAAATTCGTGGCGTTACGTATTCAAAGCCACTACGCGTAAAACTACGCCTAGTTATCTTTGATAAAGACGCACCAGCAGGTACTGTAAAAGACATTAAAGAACAAGAAGTCTACATGGGCGAAATTCCGCTTATGACAGACAATGGTACCTTCGTAATCAATGGTACCGAGAGGGTTATCGTATCCCAGCTGCACCGAAGCCCAGGCGTGTTCTTCGACAGCGATAAGGGTAAGACTCACTCTTCAGGTAAAGTTCTTTATAACGCACGTGTTATTCCTTACCGTGGTTCATGGCTCGACTTCGAGTTTGACCCGAAAGATAACCTGTACGTTCGTATCGACCGTCGTCGTAAACTACCAGCATCGATCATTCTTCGTGCACTAGGTAAGTCTACGCAAGAAATCCTCGATATCTTCTTCGAAAAAGTTAACTTCGAAGTGAAAGACCAAACTCTACTTATGGAGTTGGTGCCTGAGCGTCTACGTGGTGAGACTGCTTCATTCGATATCGAAGCAAACGGCAAAACTTATGTTGAGACTGGTCGTCGCGTTACTGCTCGTCACATCCGTCAACTAGAAAAAGATGGCGTTGAGTTCATTGAAGTACCTGTCGAGTACATCGTAGGTAAAGTAGCTTCTCAAGACTACATCAATGAAGCGACAGGTGAGATCATCGTTGGTGCAAACCAAGAGATCAGCCTAGAAGCACTAGCGAACCTATCTCAGGCAGGCGTTAAGAAACTAGAAGTTCTGTTTACGAACGATCTAGACCACGGTCCGTTCATGTCTGACACACTACGTGTCGACAGCACGGTAGACCGCATCTCTGCATTGGTAGAAATCTACCGCATGATGCGCCCTGGTGAGCCGCCAACAAAAGAAGCTGCAGAAGCACTATTCGAAAGCCTATTCTTCTCTGAAGAGCGTTATGACCTATCGACTGTTGGTCGTATGAAGTTTAACAGCTCTATCGGTCGTGAAGATGGCCTAGAGCAGGGTACGCTTGATGAGCAAGACATCATCGAAGTGATGAAGAAGCTTATCGCGATCCGTAACGGTATTGGTGAAGTTGATGATATCGACCACCTAGGTAACCGTCGTATCCGTTCTGTAGGTGAAATGGCTGAGAACCAATTCCGTGTTGGTCTTGTACGTGTTGAACGTGCAGTAAAAGAGCGTTTGAGCCTAGGTGACCTTGATGCAATCATGCCTCAAGACCTAATTAACGCTAAGCCTATTTCTGCGGCAGTTAAAGAATTCTTCGGTTCTTCACAGCTATCTCAGTTTATGGACCAGAACAACCCACTTTCAGAAGTAACGCACAAGCGTCGTATTTCTGCATTGGGTCCTGGTGGTCTTACTCGTGAGCGTGCTGGCTTCGAAGTACGTGACGTACACGTAACTCACTACGGTCGTCTATGTCCTATCGAAACGCCTGAAGGTCCGAACATCGGTCTAATTAACTCTCTGTCTGCGTTTGCGCGTTGTAACGAGTACGGCTTCCTAGAGACGCCATACCGTCGCGTTGTAGATGGTGTAGTTACTGATGAAGTGGATTACCTATCAGCAATCGAAGAAGGCCAATTCGTTATCGCACAGGCTAACGCTGCGCTAACGGAAGAGGGTACGTTTGCTGACGAGCTAATCACTGCACGTCAGAAAGGTGAATCTGGTCTTCACCCACGCGACCATGTTAACTACATGGACGTTGCAACAAACCAAGTAGTATCTATCGCTGCATCGCTTATCCCGTTCCTAGAACACGATGATGCGAACCGTGCATTGATGGGTGCGAACATGCAACGTCAGGCTGTTCCAACACTTAAGGCTGACAAGCCTCTAGTTGGTACTGGTATCGAGCGCAACGTTGCGGTTGACTCTGGTGTTACAGCAGTAGCTAAGCGTGGCGGTACAGTTCAGTCTGTAGATGCTTCTCGTATCGTTATCAAAGTTAACGAAGACGAGCTGATTCCTGGCGAAGCAGGTATCGATATCTACAACCTGACTAAGTACACGCGTTCGAACCAGAACACTTGTATCAACCAGCGCCCAACTGTACTACCTGGTGAGCCAGTAGCACGTGGTGATGTTCTTGCTGATGGTCCTTCAACAGACCTTGGTGAGCTAGCGCTTGGTCAAAACATGCGTATCGCGTTCATGCCTTGGAACGGTTACAACTTCGAAGACTCGATCTTAGTATCTGAGCGCGTAGTTCAAGAAGACCGTTTCACGACTATCCACATCCAAGAACTGTCTTGTGTGGCACGTGATACTAAGCTGGGCTCTGAAGAGATCACAGCGGATATTCCAAACGTAGGTGAGTCTGCTCTGTCTAAACTAGACGAGTCAGGTATCGTTTACATCGGTGCTGAAGTTAAGGGTGGTGACATCCTGGTTGGTAAAGTAACGCCTAAAGGTGAGACTCAGCTAACTCCAGAAGAGAAGCTACTACGTGCGATCTTCGGTGAAAAAGCATCTGACGTTAAAGATACTTCACTACGTGTACCTAACTCTGTTTCAGGTACCATCATTGACGTTCAAGTCTTCACTCGCGATGGCGTAGAGAAAGACAAGCGTGCTCTAGAAATTGAGCAAATGCAGCTGAAAGAAGCGAAGAAAGACCTAACTGAAGAATTCCAGATTCTTGAGGGTGGCCTTCTAAACCGTGTTCGCGCTGTACTACTTCAAGGTGGTTACTCTGACGCTAAACTAGATACTATCGATCGTAAGAAGTGGCTAGAACTGACGCTAGAAGACGATGCACTGCAAACTCAGCTTGAGCAACTTGCAGAGCAGTACGACGAGCTAAAAGCAGACTTCGATAAGAAGTTTGAAACTAAGCGTCGTAAGATCACTCAAGGTGATGATCTAGCGCCTGGCGTTCTTAAGATTGTTAAAGTTTACCTAGCGGTTAAACGTCGTATCCAGCCTGGTGATAAGATGGCGGGTCGTCACGGTAACAAGGGTGTAATCTCTAAGATCAACCCTGTTGAAGACATGCCTTACGATGAGAAAGGTCAGCCTGTCGACATCGTACTTAACCCACTGGGTGTACCTTCGCGTATGAACATCGGTCAGATCCTTGAGGTTCACTTAGGTCTGGCAGCGAAAGGTATCGGTGACAAGATCAACCAGATGGTGAAAGAGCAGCAAGAACTGGCGAAATTCCGCGAATTCTTGCAGAAGGTTTACGACCTGGGTGGCACTCGTCAGAACGTTGATATTGCATCTCTGTCTGATGACGAAGTACGTACTCTGGTTAAGAACCTACGTGGCGGTCTACCGATTGCTACACCTGTCTTTGACGGTGCGTCTGAGAAGTCTATTAAAGAACTTCTAAAACTGGGTGACCTACCAGAATCTGGTCAGCTAACTCTGTTTGACGGTCGTACTGGTGATGCGTTTGAGCGTCCTGTAACTGTTGGTTACATGTACATGCTGAAACTAAACCACCTTGTTGATGACAAGATGCACGCTCGTTCAACTGGTTCGTACAGCCTAGTAACTCAGCAACCACTTGGTGGTAAAGCTCAGTTCGGTGGTCAGCGTTTCGGTGAGATGGAAGTATGGGCACTAGAAGCATACGGTGCTGCATATACGCTTCAAGAAATGCTAACGGTTAAGTCTGATGACGTTAACGGCCGTACGAAGATGTATAAGAACATCGTCGATGGTAACCACAGCATGGAACCTGGCATGCCAGAATCGTTCAACGTACTGTTGAAAGAGATCCGCTCGCTAGGTATCAACATCGAGCTAGAAGACGAATAATCCCTCTGGATTATCTGGTAGAAAAGGGGCTCGCCCAGGTTTGCTGACCAAGCGGGTTCCTTTTTAAACTCCTTACAGGAGCTGATTGTGAAAGACTTATTAAACTTTCTAAAAGCACAGCACAAGACCGAAGAATTTGATGCAATCAAAATCGGTCTATCTTCACCTGACATGATTCGTTCATGGTCTTTTGGTGAAGTTAAAAAACCTGAAACGATCAACTATCGTACGTTCAAACCTGAGCGCGATGGTCTTTTCTGTGCGCGTATCTTTGGTCCAGTTAAAGACTACGAATGTCTTTGTGGCAAATACAAGCGTCTGAAACACCGTGGTGTTATCTGTGAGAAGTGTGGCGTTGAAGTAACACAAACTAAAGTTCGTCGTGACCGCATGGGCCACATCGAGCTTGCGTCTCCAGTGGCTCACATCTGGTTCCTAAAATCGCTACCGTCTCGTATCGGTTTGCTAATGGACATCCCGCTACGTGATATCGAGCGTGTTCTTTACTTCGAAATGTACGTAGTAACAGAACCGGGTATGACGGACCTAGAAAAAGGTCAGATGCTAACTGAAGAAGAGTATCTTGATCGTCTAGAAGAGTGGGGTGATGAATTCACTGCTAAGATGGGTGCAGAAGCGATCAAAGATCTGCTTGCCACTATGGACATGCACGCTGAAGCAGAGATGATGCGCGAAGAGCTTGAGTCTACCAACTCAGAAACTAAGCGTAAGAAAATCACTAAGCGTCTGAAGCTAGTTGAAGCGTTTATTCAATCAGGTAACAACCCTGAGTGGATGATCCTAACTGTGCTTCCGGTACTTCCGCCAGATCTACGTCCTCTAGTACCACTAGATGGCGGTCGTTTTGCAACGTCTGATCTGAACGACCTATACCGTCGCGTAATCAACCGTAACAACCGTTTGAAGCGTCTTCTAGAGCTAGCAGCTCCGGACATCATCGTACGTAACGAAAAACGTATGCTGCAAGAGTCTGTTGATGCACTTCTTGACAACGGTCGTCGCGGTCGTGCGATCACAGGTTCGAACAAGCGTCCTCTGAAATCTCTTGCTGATATGATCAAGGGTAAACAAGGTCGTTTCCGTCAGAACCTTCTAGGTAAGCGTGTAGACTACTCTGGCCGTTCTGTAATCACAGTAGGTCCATACCTTCGTCTGCACCAGTGTGGTCTTCCTAAGAAGATGGCACTAGAGCTATTCAAACCATTTATCTACAGCAAGCTAGAGACTCGTGGCATGGCGACGACAATCAAAGCAGCTAAGAAGATGGTAGAGCGCGAAGAAGCGATCGTTTGGGATATCCTGGACGAAGTAATCCGCGAACACCCAGTACTATTGAACCGTGCACCAACACTTCACCGTCTTGGTATCCAGGCGTTCGAACCAGTACTGATCGAAGGTAAAGCGATTCAGCTACACCCACTAGTGTGTGCGGCGTATAACGCGGACTTCGATGGTGACCAAATGGCGGTTCACGTGCCTCTAACTCTAGAAGCACAGCTTGAAGCTCGTACTCTGATGATGTCGACAAACAACATTCTGTCGCCAGCATCAGGTGATCCGATCATCGTACCTTCTCAGGACGTTGTATTGGGTCTGTACTACATGACACGTGACAAGATCAACGTGAAAGGTGAAGGTATGTACCTTGCTGGCCCTGAAGAGGCTGAGAAGGCATACCGTACTAAGAGCGCAGAGCTACACGCTCGCGTAAAAGTACGTATCACTGAAACGGTAGTGGACGAAGATGGCAACAGCACTACAGAGACTAAGCTAGTTGATACAACTATCGGTCGTGCAATGCTATGGCAAATCGTTCCTGCAGGTCTTCCATACAGCTTGGTAAACCAAAAGCTAGGTAAGAAGCAAATCTCTAACCTACTGAACGAGGCTTACCGTAAGCTGGGTCTGAAAGACACAGTAATCTTCGCTGACCAAGTGATGTACGCTGGTTTTGCATACGCAGCACTTTCTGGTGTGTCTGTTGGTATCGATGACATGGTTGTACCTCAAGCGAAGTACGACGAGATCGACTCAGCGGAAGAAGAAGTACGCGAAATTCAGGATCAGTTCCAATCTGGTCTTGTAACTGCGGGTGAGCGTTACAACAAAGTGATCGATATTTGGGCATCGACCAACGATCGCGTAGCGAAAGCGATGATGGACAACCTGTCATCTGAAACGGTTGTTAACCGTGACGGTGAAGAAGAACAGCAAGAGTCGTTTAACAGCATCTACATGATGGCTGACTCGGGCGCTCGTGGTTCTGCAGCTCAGATTCGTCAGCTTGCTGGTATGCGTGGTCTGATGGCTCGTCCAGATGGCTCAATCATCGAAACGCCGATCACTGCGAACTTTAAAGAAGGTCTAAACGTACTTCAGTACTTTATCTCAACGCACGGTGCTCGTAAGGGTCTTGCGGATACGGCACTGAAGACAGCGAACTCGGGTTACCTAACTCGTCGTCTAGTAGACGTTGCTCAGGACGTAGTTGTTCACGAGCACGACTGTGGTACGCACGAAGGTATCGACATGATGCCTCACATCGAAGGTGGTGACGTTAAAGTTGCACTTTCTGAGCTAGCGCTTGGTCGTGTTGTTGCTGAAGACGTTCTTAAGCCAGGTACTGAAGATGTTCTGATCCCACGTAACACTCTAATCGATGAGAAGTGGTGTCAGATCATGGAAGAGAACTCTGTAGACAGCATGAAAGTGCGCTCAGTAGTTACCTGTGATGCAGACTTCGGTTGTTGTGCACAGTGTTACGGTCGTGACCTAGCACGTGGTCACCTAGTGAACCAAGGTGAAGCAGTGGGCGTTATCGCTGCTCAGTCTATCGGTGAGCCGGGTACACAGCTTACGATGCGTACGTTCCACATCGGTGGTGCGGCATCTACTGCAGCAGCAGAGAACAGCATCCAAGCTAAGAACACAGGTTCTGTGAAGCTTCACAACGCTAAGTTTGTTATCAACAAAGATAAGAAACTGGTTATCACCTCTCGTGCGTCAGAAATGACGATCATCGATGAGTTCGGTCGTACCAAAGAGAAGCACAAACTTCCTTACGGTTCACTACTGACCAAAGGTGACGGCGATGCAGTTCAAGCTGGTGAAACAGTAGCGAACTGGGAAGCGCACACGCTACCAATCATCACTGAAGTAGCAGGTCGCATCCAATTCGTTGACATGATCGATGGCGTAACTGTTTCTCGTCAAACAGATGACCTAACGGGTCTGTCTTCAAGTGAAGTAACAGAAGCGGCAGCTCGCCCAGCAGCAGGTAAAGATATGCGTCCAGCTATCAAACTTGTTGATGAGCAAGGTAAAGACGTAATGATCGCAGGCACTGAAATGCCAGCACTTTACTTCCTACCTGGTAAAGCGATTGTGAACATCGAAGATGGCGCAGAAGTAGGTGTGGGTGATACGCTAGCACGTATTCCACAGAAATCTGGCGGTAACAAAGATATCACCGGTGGTCTACCTCGCGTTGCGGACCTATTCGAAGCTCGTAAGCCAAAAGAGCCGGCAATCCTTGCTGAGCACTCTGGTACCGTTTCATTCGGTAAAGAGACGAAAGGTAAGCGTCGTCTAATCATCACTCGTGATGGTGGCGATAACTACGAAGAGATGATTCCTAAGCATCGTCAGCTAAACGTGTTCGAAGGTGAGCGCGTAGAGCGTGGTGACGTAATCGCTGATGGTCCAGAAACTCCGCATGACATTCTACGTCTGCGTGGTATTCACGCTGTGACTCAATACATCGCGAACGAAGTTCAAGAAGTATACCGTCTACAGGGTGTAAAGATTAACGATAAGCACATCGAGACTATCGTTCGTCAAATGCTACGTAAGTGTACAATCACGCATGCAGGTGACTCTGAGTTCCTACCAGGCGAGCAGGTTGAATACTCAAGCGTTAAGATCGCAAACCGTCAGCTAGAAGCTGAAGGCAAAGAGCTTGTACGTTTTGAGCGTGACCTACTAGGTATCACTAAGGCATCGCTAGCAACAGAATCGTTCATCTCTGCAGCATCGTTCCAGGAAACGACGCGCGTACTAACAGAGGCAGCGGTATCTGGTAAGCGTGATGACCTACGTGGTCTGAAAGAGAACGTCATCGTGGGTCGTCTGATCCCAGCAGGTACGGGTTTTGCGTATCACCAAGACCGTCAAGCTAAGCGTGACGAAGCTCAGGAAGGTCCATCAGCTGAACAAGCAACGGACAACCTGGCTGCGCTACTAAACGCAGGTTTCTCTTCTGACGAGTAATCGTAGAGCGAAATGACAAAAGGCGCCGAAAGGCGCCTTTTTTGTATCTGTTGTTTGTAAGTGGGATGTCATCATCTCAGCAGAGCTGTTGTCTTAACAGTATCGGCATTCCCAAAGTATCGTCATCTCCTTGAAAAAGGAGATCTCTCGCAACAAGTGACTCACACAATTTGAGCACAATACTCGCGGACAGAGATCCTCACTTTCGTGAGGATGACGTGCTGCCGGAGTATGACGTGGTCTCGGAGGCGAGTACATGCTAGGCGTGCGAAGAACGGCGAGTAATTCGTTCGTGTACTATCTATGCCTAAGCGCCTGGCGGAATCGCCAAACTGTCTGCAATTAATTGAATCAGCTTGTCTTCTACTTCGAAGCGAAGTTCCAAAATCTCTCCCGCTTTAGACAAGTCTTCTTCAAACTTCGGCAGTTCATCGTCTTCACTGACCTGAACGTATTTGTCGTTAAATTCTAACAGTGGGTCAGTGGTCAGAACGATTTTCGCGTAGGTGGTATCGATTTCATCGTTGGTTTTGAAGCCGGTCGCTTTCCACTTGTCCATCACCATTTCGTAGATCTTAAAGTGACCTTCAGAGATATAGTCCACCAGGTGATCGCAGAAAGAGCTGATGTTTTTAGCTGCAGGCAGTTCAACGACATTGGAGTGGGAGTGAACGGGTTGAAGGGAACCAAGCTTACAGTATTCAACAATAAGTGCTTGTCTTGTTTCTAGCCAATGGTCAATGACCTCGCTGGAGCCACCCCATTGTTCTTGTACTTGTTTGAATTTATTTAACATGACCATGCCCTCATGATCGGGACTGCAATACACAGTCTCAAGCTTTGCAATGACAAAGAGATACCGAGAAATCATTTCTCTTGGTACCAGATTTAAAATTTCAATTTTTCCAGCTGGTATGAATTTAGATTGCCAGTAAAATGGTTGAACTGCAAGCATGAGGAAACACGATGTTAAAAAAAAGTGAAAAGCATAATCGTCAGGCTTATTGGTGTGTGGTGTCAGGGAATGATCTTTGGCTTGTAGACGGGAAGGTACCGCTGGGTACTGCCGCGCAGTTTGCATTACCTCAAGCACAAGCGATTCAGGTGGGAGAATTTGAGGGCGTCCCCGTGATGTGGCTCAACGATGCCGATCTGGACGGTGAGCGCGAACTGACGTCACTAAGAACACTACTCGAGCTACCCGAAGCTCTGTTTTATCAGCTGTCTAAAGCCATTCAGTACGGTTACATGAGCCAGTCATTGCGCTTTTGTCCGCAATGTGGCGGTCGTAATCACCTGAACCACAACCAACTTGCGATGCAGTGTCAGGATTGCCGCACTTTGCATTATCCGCGCATATTTCCCTGTATCATTGTCGCGGTTCGCAAAGGATCGCAGATATTGCTGGCACAGCACAATCGTCATGCAGGCGGTATGTATACCGTTATTGCCGGATTTCTGGAGGTGGGCGAAACATTGGAAACCTGTGTCGCCCGTGAAGTGGAAGAAGAAACCGGTATTAAGGTGGACAATATCCGTTACTTTGGCAGTCAGCCCTGGGCATTCCCATCGAGCATGATGATGGCATTTCTTGCGGACTATCACAGTGGTGACATTAAACCGGATTTCGGGGAGTTGAAAGATGCACAGTGGTTCGACACTGACTCACTGCCTCTGGTGGCACCGGAAGGGACCATTGCCAGAGCGTTAATTGAGGCCACTGCCGAGCAGGTAAGGGCAGAAAAAATCTAAAAAAAAACCCTCCGTAAACGGAGGGGGTAAGTAAGATGTCGTTATGAGATGCTGAGTGCGATACTCAGTTGTATTATTGTAATTTTCGCTAGCAAACAAACTTTTAACATCCCTTCCGGTGGGTTGCAAACTCACTTAGTATTTGGTCATTAATAATATGATCTCGCTTGCAAAGTGGCTCTTTTTTGAGCGTTTAAACACCTTATCGGATGGCCCTCAAATTTTCGTAAAAGAATTGTTATCTATGGCTGCACACGGTCAATAATTAGCGGTAAACTAACGCCTTTCGAATTGGAGAAAAAAGAATGACGGAATTAAAAAACGATCGCTATCTTCGTGCACTATTAAAGCAACCAGTTGATTGCACACCAGTATGGATGATGCGCCAGGCTGGCCGCTATCTTCCAGAGTACCGCGAAACGCGCGCTGTTGCTGGTGATTTCATGTCACTGTGTAAAAATGCCGAGTTAGCATCTGAAGTGACGCTACAGCCACTTCGCCGCTTCCCATTGGATGCCGCCATTCTGTTTTCTGACATCCTGACCATTCCTGACGCGATGGGACTGGGTCTGTACTTTGAAGCCGGTGAAGGCCCGAAGTTCGAGCGTCCGATCACCTGCAAAGCAGACGTCGATAAGATTGGTCTTCCTGATCCTGAAGGTGAGCTGCAGTATGTGATGAACGCGGTACGTCAGATCCGTAAGGATTTGAATGGTGACGTACCACTGATTGGCTTCTCGGGCAGTCCGTGGACATTGGCAACCTACATGGTGGAAGGGGGCAGCTCCAAGGCGTTCACCAAGATCAAAAATATGATGTATGCAGAGCCACAAATTCTGCATGCTTTGCTGGATAAACTGGCAGACAGCGTCATTGAGTACCTGAACGCGCAAATCAAAGCCGGTGCACAATCAGTGATGGTGTTTGATACCTGGGGTGGTGTTCTGACGCCACGTGATTACAACCTGTTCTCGCTGCAATACATGCATAAGATTGTCGACGGTCTGATTCGTGAAAACGAAGGTCGCCGTGTACCAGTGACGCTGTTTACTAAGAATGGCGGCATGTGGCTGGAGCAGATCGCGGCAACTGGCTGTGATGCGGTTGGTCTGGACTGGACCATCAACATTGCTGATGCGAAAGCACGTGTGGGCGACAAAGTGGCCTTACAAGGCAATATGGACCCATCGATGCTGTATGCTCAGCCTGAGCGTATCCGTGAGGAGGTTGCGACCATTCTGGAAGGTTTTGGTGACGGTGGTACCGGTCACGTATTTAACCTTGGCCACGGTATTCACCTTGACGTTCCACCTGAGAACGCGGGTGTGTTTGTTGATGCGGTACATGAGTTGTCTAAGCCGTACCACAAATAAGATTTGGGGTTCCCGGGCCTGAGGGCCTGGGAGCCACTTTCCAGTTCAGCCACTTCATTTCCTATCCAGACATCTTTGACTAAGCTAAACATATCCACGCCTTCTTGAGGGACTGTTATGTTCAGAGTTGTCGCCACTTTCCTGCTTTCCTCGATTCTCCTTTCTGGATGTGCCGCCGATGTGGCCACAGATTATGATGCCAGCGTGAACTTCTCCGCATTCAAAACCTATCAGTACCATGAAAACCCGGAGGCACCCGTCAGTCTGGATGGCGCCCGTATTAAAAAGGCAGTGGACAGTGAGATGACGATTCGCGGTGTACAATACGTGGCAGAGGGTGGGGATGTCCTGGTGCACTATGACATTCTGGAGGAGAGTGAACTGATTGCAGATGGCCCGAGTGTCGGATTTGGTATTGGGACGGGCAGTCGCAACAGCACTTACGGCATTGGCGTCAGAACACCTACACGAGTGAAAGAGAAAAAATTCGGCAAGCTCACCGTTGAACTCATCGATGCCCGCTCCAATGACGTAGTCTGGCGCTCGGTCTCTCAACGACAACTCACGGAGACCATGGAACCTGCAGAGAGAGACGCATTTGTTCAGGATCAGGTGCACAAGATGTTTAAGCAGTATCCGAAATAAGAGCGGTTTAAGAGCGGTCAAAGAGCGGAACTATGGCCCTGTGGCCCTATGGGGTGTAACGAATTGTAGTTTCCCTTAACTGATTGACTGGTCATGTTTTATTGGTTTTTGTGAACCACAGAACACAGAGACGCATTTGTTCAGGATTAGGTACACAAGGTGTTTGAGCAGTATCCGAAATAAGAGCGGTCAAAGAGCGGAACTATGGCCCTGTGGTCCTATGGGGTGTAACGAATTATACTTTTCATTAATTGATTGACTGGTCATGTTTTATTGGTTTTTGTGAACCACAGAACCACAGAACCACAGAACCACAGAACCACAGAACCATAGAACGATAGAACGATAGAACCATAGAACCATAGAACCATAGGACCCTAGAACCCAGAACCTAGTACCCAGAAACCAGAACCTAGAACCTAGGAACCAATAACCTAGTACCCCGCCCTCCGCTTCTAATACCCCTTCTCAAAATCAATCAGATTCTGCAACTGAAAACCGTCACGCCAGCGTGCGTAGTTTTCTGCAAAAATCTCAACGACCTGCTCAGGGAAGCTGATCGCCGCGACATGCGGAGTCACAGTGACATTCGGGTGATGCCAGTACGGGCATTCCTGAGAAATGGGTTCATTTACGAAGACATCCAAGAAGGCATGGGCGACATGACCCTGATCCAGCGCCGCTAGCAGGGCATTACTGTCGACGGTCTTGCCACGTCCTACGTTAAAAAACAGCGTCCCCTTACAGCGCGAGAATAGCGCTTCGTTAAAGATGCCTTCCGTTTGCGGTGTATTGGGCAGTGTATTAACGATGATGTCGGCGTGCTCAAGCGCCCCGTGCGCTTCATTAATATGATAAGTCTCTGCAAACTTACTCTGGCGTGGAGGGATGCCTGTGCGGTTGATACCCACAGGAATGATTCCGAGGCCTCTTACGGTGTTGGCCAGATGGCCGCCAATGGCACCAGTGCCAAAAATAGCCATACGTCTGCCAATGAGCGACTGATAAAAATGTGGCTGCCAATCGCGCTTCGCTTGTTGTGCTTTGTAGAGATCAAAGTGACGGAAGTAGCTGATGGTATAGCCCAGAACATACTCACTGATTTGCTGACCAAAAATGCCTTTTACGTTGGTCAGTTGGTATTGTTTCGGTTGCGGGCTGTTCAAAAGGGCATCGACACCCGCATAGGTTGACTGAACCCATTCCACCTGCGTCGCTTTTGACAGTTCTCCGGCCAGTTTGGGTGGAGCAGCAAGGAGTATGGTTGCTTCACCGATGTTATCGACAATCTCCAGTTCTGGCAGCGCTCTGGTACTGATCAGCGGGCGATATTTATCATTGTCTTCCGTAACAAGTGCTAAGCGATGCTTTTGCGTAGTCATTTCTGGCTATTCCCTATCCGTTTGGTTACACTTCCGCAAACTATATTCACTACGGCAGAGCGACCATGTTAAAGAACCCTATTCAGGTACGTATCGAAAAATTTGAGCCTTGGCAGCATATCACTTTTATGACCTGTTTGTGCGAACGCATGTACCCCAACTTCGCGATGTTTTGTGAAAATACTGAGTTTGCTGATGCCCGTGTTTATCGCAATATCCTGGATGCAGTTTGGGAGTTGCTGACGGTAAAAACGGCTAAGATCAACTTCGAGAAGCAACTTGAGAAGTTGGAAGAGCTCATTCCAAATTCTGAAGAGTTTGATTTCTACGGTGTGTATCCGGCAATTGATGCGTGCTATGCGTTGTCGACCCTATTGCATGGCTTGCTTGACCGCGACTACCTGCTCGAATCGTCACTGAAAATCAGCCAGCAATCAGTGGCAACCGTGGCTCAGCTTGAAGAAGCACAATCGGGGATTGAGATCACCAACGACAACCAGAAAGACAATGAAGCCGTATGTGAAGAATGGGATGTGCAGTGGGCCATCTTCCGTCCACTACGTGACTGTACTGAGCGTGATATCGAATTGATCAAAGATTTGCGCGCTGAGTTGAAAGAGCAGGGTGTGAGTAATATTGGGGTAGAGATTTAAAAAGCGGACCTATGGTTCTGTGGCCCTGTGGAACGTTTGCTTGATGGTGTTTAGTATGCACAATCAACCATAGAACCATAGAACCATAGAACCATAGAACCATAGAACCCTACAATCCCGAATAACTAATCCTATTCACAAACCACTCCTTCACCCCCTCCGGCGTTTTCACCACAAACTCGTCATCGACTTCTTTCTTCAAAATCGCGCGTGCCATGGGGGCGTCGATGGAGATATAGCCTTTTGCTCCGCCGTAGATCTCGTCAGGGCCAACGATACGGAATTGCATCACATCGCCATCTTCATTTTCTATCTCAACCCAGGCACCGAAGAACACTTTGCCTTCCTGCTGTGGTGAATAATCAACGACTGTGACTTGCTCCAGTCGCTTGCGCAGGTAACGAACTCTGCGGTCAATTTCGCGCAGGCGCTTTTTATTGTACTGATAGTCAGCATTTTCAGAGCGGTCGCCCAAGGAGGCCGCCCAGGTCACTTTTTTGGTCACTTCCGGACGCTCTTCTCGCCACAGGTAATCGAGCTCTTTTTTCAGCTTATCGTACCCTTCACGGGTAATCAGGTTTGTTTTCATAACAATGGGCTCACGACAACGTCGGATATTCAAAAGAAATCTATACTCAAGTAACCTCAAGATGCTTGTTCAGCGAGAATTACTTGGCTTCTAGGCGCGGCAGTGATTTGAAGATCTAGTGGCTCTACATCGAAAATCGCTAACTAAAGCATATAAGCCAAGTAAACTCGCCCTTTGGGAGCTCATCAAGGTGCCCATTTCTGCGTCAAATAGCTTCGAAAGGGAATAGCCATTCCTTCAACTATTTTCCCTGAACTGAACACCTTGATGAAGCTCTGAGTCCTGCATCTTGAGGTCACTTGAGTATATCGCTTTATATTGCCACGAAAATGAAA
>NZ_FNVG01000021.1 GCF_900107935.1 Vibrio hangzhouensis
AAAGCTATTATCGTTCCAACAGAACGATAATGAATTGACTGTGCCAAGTCTTGCGACTTGAATTGGTCACTCAGTTCATTGAAACCAAATTTGATTCCGAAGAATCTAATTTTGATTATCATCAACGAGTGCCCACACAGATTGATAGGTTTATATTGTTAAAGAGCTTGTTTCGAGCTTCCCTCGAAACGGACGGCCATTTTAGCGAGATAAGTTGTCGTGTCAACCACTTTTTTCAACTTATTTTGCTAAGCTTCTTAGAAGCTTGAAGCCTTCTGACTCAGTGCGAACTTTCGCTTGCGTTCCCGTGTCAGCGAGGGGGCATTATAGAGATCGAAATCACGTTGGCAAGACCCTAAATGCATTTTTTTTGCTTTTTTTCTCCGGATGATTATTTTTTGCCCTTTGGGGCTGTAAATTGCAGAAATATGGCACCAGAATAGCCTTGATACCTAGATTTAGAGACTGTTATGACTTCAATTCGTAGTTACAAAGGAATCTCACCTCAACTTGATGATTCTGTCTATATAGATGAAACCAGCGTTATTGTCGGCGATGTGCGCTTAGGCAAAGACGCCAGTGTCTGGCCGCTGGTTGCTGCTCGCGGCGATGTAAACCACATTATCATTGGTGACCGCACCAATATTCAGGACAACAGTGTTTTGCACGTCACGCACAAGAATGCGGAAAACCCTGAAGGTTATCCTTTGATAATTGGCAGTGATGTGACCATTGGACATAAAGTGATGTTACACGGGTGCACAATCAAGGATCGCGTACTTGTCGGCATGGGCAGCATCGTACTCGACGGTGCGATTATTGAGTCCGATGTGATGATTGGCGCAGGTTCACTGGTTCCGCCTAATAAAAAGTTAGAAAGCGGCTATCTATATGTGGGCAGTCCTGTAAAACAGGCTCGTCCTCTAACGGATAAAGAAAGAGCCTTTCTTGTTCGCTCTGCAAACAACTACGTGCAGAACAAAAACGATTACATGGTGGACGTTAAAGTCATTCGTTAATCGAGAACAATACGACCTTGCTCATCGAAAGCTTCATCCTCAATGAGGCTTTCTGCTAACTCTTCAATATCGAAGCGTACCTGCTCAAAGACCTCTAATGCTTTGGCTTTATCGACGTTTTCTGTATTTGACAGCTCAGCAAGTTTGCCCACACCAACCAAGCAGACAATCAACATACCCGATTGATGAGCCTGAAACTCCACCATCGCCAGCTCGTCATTCCACGCTAGCTGATCAGAAAAAAGAATAGACTGATTCACTTTATTACCCTTCTAAGTTTTTTCTAAGCTCGCGTAAGATCTGCTTGGTTCCTGGCCTTAAGCCACGCCATAACATAAAGCTCTCTGCAGCCTGCCCCACCAACATACCTAAACCATCGTAGGCAAATCGTGCCCCCGATTCTTTGGCCCATTGATTAAACGTCGTTAAGCCTTGCCCATAGGCCATGTCATAGCTCACCGTATGCTCGCCAAAAATAGCATTGCTAATATCGGGAAGCTGTTTATACAGGCTGCTTGAGGATGAATTAATGACAACATCATAAGCACAGCCAACTTCATTCATAGGTACCGCACCAATTGGGCCAAACTCTTTAAACAGAGTAGCCAGCTGCTCTGCTTTCTCAAAAGTACGGTTGGTGATGGTGATAGATGCGGGTTGCTGATCCAGTAATGGTTTAAGTACACCTCGTGCCGCGCCACCAGCACCAATAATCAGTATAGAAGCACCTTCAAGCTGAACCTGATGTTGCAACAGATCTTGAACGAAGCCTTCACCATCGGTGTTGTCACCGATAATTTCACCATCGTCGAGCTTCTTTAAGGTATTCACCGCACCAGCCAATTGCGCCCGTTCCGTCAAGCGGTCAGCCATTTTGAATGCATCCTCTTTAAAGGGCGCAGTGACATTGCAACCTCTGCCGCCATTCTGGAAAAATGACTCTGCCGCCTGAATAAACTCACCCGGCTCAGGTTGCAGGCGTCCATATTCAAGGTTTTGTGACGTTTGTCTTGCAAAGAGGGTGTGAATATAAGGGGATTTGCTTTGCGAGATAGGGTTTCCAAATACAACGTATTGATCGGGCTTACTCATGTCCTTGCCTGCTGTGTGCCAAAGTAATTAGCCTGACACTAACACTTCGACACACATTCGCCAAGTAATGAGCCAAGGATCACCAGTCTCTGGGTTTCAGATAGTCGGAATACAACAAGGCTTCGGGCGTTCCTGATTCTGGATGGTAGCTGTATTCCCAGCGCGCCAACGGTGGCATGGACATCAAGATAGACTCCGTCCGTCCACCACTCTGCAGCCCAAATAGCGTGCCACGGTCATACACCAGATTAAACTCCACGTACCTACCACGACGATATAGCTGGAACTGACGCTCGCGCTCTCCAAATTCAGTCTGCTTGCGTTTTTGTACGATCGGCAAGTACGCTTCTGTGTAACCATTACCGACCGACTTCATATAGGCAAAGCAGCGCTCAAAGCCCCATTGATTGAGGTCGTCAAAGAACAAGCCACCGACACCACGAGTCTCATTGCGATGAGGAAGGAAAAAGTAATCGTCACACCATTTTTTATGCTCTGGGTAGACATCGACCCCAAAAGGCGTGCAAATCGTCTTCGCTACGTTATGCCAATGTTGACAATCTTCTTCAAAAGGATAAAACGGCGTGAGATCGAATCCACCACCAAACCACCAGATTGGCGCTTCACCCTCTTTCTCTGCAATAAAAAAGCGTACATTGGCATGCGAGGTAGGAATGTAGGGATTTTTAGGGTGGATGACCAGCGAAACACCCATCGCCTCAAATTTACGACCCGCCAGTTCAGGTCGATGTGCCGTGGCTGACGCAGGCATCTTATCGCCAAAGACGTGTGAGAAATTCACACCGCCCTGTTCAAATACATGACCATCTTTCAACACCCGGCTGCGGCCACCACCACCCTGCTCTCGCTGCCACTCATCCTGCTGAAACGTCGCACCACCATCTTCTTGTTCGAGCTTATGGCAAATCTCATCCTGCAATTGCAGCAAAAACGCTTTGACCTGATGCTTGTCCACTTGTTGCACTGGAGACTCCTTACCCTTGTCGTAATACTTGCTGAGAACGGGCGTCACGTATCTCGCTCGGTTTGTCACGACCGCCCGTGTCTCCTTCGAGGATCGCCGTCAATCGATCGCCTAACTGCTGCTTCACTTCGTCAGTCGTCATACAGGAAGGCATGCCCGAAAGATTGGCACTGGTCGATGTGATGGGTTTGCCATAGGCCAAACACAGTTTCTGAACCAATGCATGATCCGTGACACGAACGGCTATGGTATCAAACGCACCACTTAGCCAGGATGAAACTCGTGAGCTAGCCGGCATTATCCAGGTATAAGGGCCTGGCCAGGTTTGCCTTACGTTTTCAAGCTGCTCATCCGTCAATTGGCTCTCATCAATGTAGGGACGTAACTGGTCATAATTCGCCGCGATCAGGATGAGCCCTTTCTCTACAGGACGCTCCTTGACCGCCAATAGCTTTTCAATAGCCTGAGTATCGTCTGGGTCACAGCCCACACCAAATACTCCCTCCGTTGGATAAGCAATCACTTCACCGGATTGGAGTGCCGCAACTGTACTTTGAAAATTATCCACCGAACCTTCCTTTTACTAAAACCTAAACAATTTTTTTACATTTCATCGGCACTATGCTCAAAAGCAGCGAGAGAATCCAGAAAAAAACACAAAATTCACTCACGCAAACGTTTTCCTTAGAAAAAAATCCTCGTATAATGCGCGCAAATTAGTCCAATCGCACAAGCTTTGAAGGAGCACAGGATGAAAGTCGGCATTATTATGGGTTCTAAATCAGACTGGCCAACCATGAAATTAGCGGCAGAAATGCTAGACCAGTTTGGTGTGGATTATGAGACCAAAGTTGTTTCTGCTCACCGTACACCACAACTGCTTGCGGACTACGCGACTTCTGCGAAAGAGCGCGGCATCAAAGTGATCATTGCGGGTGCCGGTGGCGCAGCGCACCTTCCTGGTATGGCAGCCGCTTTCACCAGTGTTCCAGTGTTGGGTGTTCCGGTACAAAGCCGAGCACTAAAAGGTATGGATTCACTGCTGTCTATTGTACAGATGCCAAAAGGCATTGCGGTTGGCACACTGGCCATCGGTGAAGCCGGCGCTGCCAATGCTGGTATTCTTGCGGCACAGATTATTGGCGTTCACGATGAAGTAGTGATGGAAAAAGTGGAAGCCTTCCGCAGCCAACAAACCGAAACCGTTCTTGCGAACCCTGATCCTGCAGAGGACTAATTATGAAACACGTTTTGGTTCTCGGAGCTGGCCAGTTAGCCCGTATGATGTCTTTGGCTGGTGCACCACTGAACATCAACATCTCGGCATTTGACGTTCGCAGTGAGAATATCGTTCACCCACTGACGTTAGAGATTCTGGGGAGTGGTCTGCAGCAGGCGATTGCTCAGGCCGACGTCATCACGGCTGAATTTGAGCATATCCCCCACGATATTTTGGCTGTTTGCGAAGCCAGTGGTAAGTTCCTGCCTTCGACTGATGCTATCAAGGCAGGCGGTGATCGTCGTATCGAAAAAGCGTTGCTGGACAATGCCGGTGTGAAAAACGCCAAATATGCCGTGATCGAAACAAGAACAGACTTTGAACTGGCGATTGAACGTGTTGGTTTACCCATGGTATTGAAAAGCGCACTGGGTGGTTACGATGGCAAGGGGCAGTGGCGTCTGAAAGATCTCGATGACGTAGAAGCCATCTGGAGTGAAATGGAACAGTGCATCGCCGACTCTGACAGTCAGGCCATCGTTGCCGAAGAGTTTGTTCCATTTCAACGTGAAGTCTCCCTTGTCGGGGCCCGTAACCGAAACGGTGACATCGCCATTTACCCATTAGCTGAAAATGTGCACACCAATGGCGTCCTGACGCTGTCAACGGCAATTGATGAGCCTGTATTGCAGGCGCAGGCGGCTCAGATGTTTACCGCCGTGGCTGAATCTCTGGATTACGTTGGCGTTCTGGCTCTGGAGTTTTTTGACGTTGCCGGACAACTGCTGGTCAACGAGATTGCACCTCGCGTGCATAACTCCGGTCACTGGACTCAGCAGGGTGCTGATACCTGTCAGTTTGAAAATCATCTGCGTGCTGTATGCGACATGCCACTAGGCTCGACTCATGCAGTCAGAGCGACTTCTATGGTCAACATTCTTGGTGAAGACTCAGTACCTGATGAGGTTCATGCCCTAGCGGGTTGTCATGTCCATTGGTACGGCAAAGAGAAACGTGCGGGTCGCAAAATGGGTCACATCAATGTGTGTGCAGAGAACACCGCAGCCTTGAAACAGCGATTACTGCAACTTGCCGATCTGCTCGACGACGACGCTTTTCCGGCGTTAAAACCTGCCGCACAGGCACTGTAGTCCAACGATAACGCGCAAAAAAAAACGGCTCCAACACGGAGCCGTTTTTCTATTCCTGAATCTTTTGGCAGCGCCTCGAAGCGCACTCATAAACCACACCCGAGGCTTTTTTCTTTTCCACCAGCAAGCTGAAACCACAATACTGGCAACTGCCCGCAACAGGGAGATGGTTGACGGCAAACTTGCACTTAGGGTAACTGTCACATGCATAAAACACTTTGCCAAACCGCGACTTTCTCTCCGTCAATGACCCTTTGCGGCACTCAGGGCAAGCGGCAGAGATCTCTTGCGTTTTCTCAGGGGGCTCCTGCTGATTCGGTGATTGAATGAAGTGACATTCGGGATAACCACTGCAACCTATAAACATTCCAAAACGACCCTGACGGAGCAGCAGTTCACTGCCACACTCGGGGCATGGCACCCCCAGTTCCTTAATGATATGACCATCATTTTGATGCAACGGTTTGATGTAATCGCAGCTCGGATATTGATTGCAACCCAGAAACGGGCCGTGTTTGCCGTTTTTAAGCAACAATTGACCTTGCTGGCATTGCGGGCAAGGCTCATGATCTAAGGCGTGCTCATGAGCCGAGAAAAGTTGATTGTCTATTTTACCACTCATGGGAATCTCAAATTAGCACTCTGGGTTATCACCACTTAGTGAATCACACCCCGTTCGGCAGTGTAGATAAGTTCTTCCATGAGAGTGTACGCATTTTCGTTGCCTGGAACATTGAACAAAACCATCAAAATGATCCATTTCAGGTCATCAAGCTCAAACTCGTTGGTCTCTAACCCCATAACACGGTCGATCACCATTTCTCGTGTTTCGGTTGTCAGTACGCCAATTTGTTCCAGAAACAGTAACAGTCCACGACTTTGCACATCCAGTCTGGCCATCTCTTTCGCTGTGTATATGCGCGTCGAGGTTGCGGCACTGGTCGTGATGGCAGAACGTTTATCGGTATCTTGCAGTTCTGCCAGATCCTCCAGCCATTCCAGTGCTTTATAGATATCTTTTTGCTTGAAGCCCGCACGCAGCAGTTCATCCTCAAGCTCGTCCTGGTCTACCTGCAGATCAGCATCGCTATGCACGTAGGTTTCGAACAGGTACATCAGTATGTCCATCATCATAGCTAGCGTCTCCCCTTAACAACATAACCACCATTTACAGCAACAACATGACCCAATAATTCGAGTTCTAATAACTGTTGCATGACTTCATGCACAGGAATATGGGTCTTTTGCGCCAAAATATCAACTGGCGTTGCCTCTATTCCTACGTTAGCCAACAGTTCCGGAAATGGCAATTCTTCTTTATCAATAACTTGGTTAAAAAGTGTCGGCTGTACTTTTTTAGACCAGTTGGGAACCGATTCTATTTCATCGAGTACTTCTTTTGCTGACTGCACTAAGCACGCACCGGTCCTGATCAGCGAATGGCAACCCGAGTGAAAGCCATGTTGAATGGGGCCTGGAATCGCAAACACGTCCCGCCCCTGATCGGCGGCACACTTCGCAGTAATCAGGGAACCACTCTTCTCGGTGGCTTCAACCACTAACACTGCTAGTGACAAGCCGCTGACAACCCGGTTGCGCCTCGGGAAATACTCAGGACGAGGTGTTATCCAGGGTAAATGCTCGCTCACCAAGGCCCCTTGCTCCGCGATTCTGGCAGCCAAGTGCTTATGACGGGCGGGATAAATGCAGTCCAGACCAGCGCCCAACACGGCGATGGTGTTCCCCAGCACGTCCAGCGCACCCTGATGGGCATGACCATCGATGCCCAGCGCCAGACCACTGGTCACACAATATCCTTGCTCGGCAAACTGCCTGGCAAATCGCTTTGCGGTCTCAAGACCTTCAATGGTGGCATGCCGACTACCCACCATGGCTATTTGCGGTGCAGACAGCAAGGCAGGGTCTCCACGTACGAACAAGACTGGAGGGTACCCACGGGTTTGCTTCAGCAACGATGGGTAATCTGGGTGTTCAGCCGTGAAAATTATCTGTCCACTCTGCTCTCCCCAGTGTAAGGCTTGCTCCGCCATGGCTAATGATTGCTGCTTGAGAAACTGAACCTGTGCCGATTTTAAACCCGTATCAGACAGTTCCCGCTCAGAATAACCAATGATATTGGTTGGAGCATCGATAGCGCAAAGCTTCTCAAAGGTGATCGCCCCAATCCCCGGACACAATGACAATCGAAGCCAAGCGAGGAGTTCTTGCTCATCCATGGTCGTTCGTTTCTGTCGCTGCCGACAATATCGTTTGAGGAGAAATCGGCTCTCTGGCATCAGTGATCAGCGCGATGCTGAAATGGTCATAAACACGAATCACCATAAGCTGACCAATGTCGAAAACCGGCAAATCGAGTTCCGGGCTACCCATGTTACTTTTGCTCAAACCGACTTGTCCTGTGGAGAACCGAAACTCATTACTGTACCGTTGGAGCTTATAACTGCTGCCCGCTTCAATGCCTGAGCTTGCGCCAGCATTTAACACCACACTTTGCCCCTGCACAGCAAAATAAAGCGAATCGAGCAGTCCTAAAATTCTCAGCTGATCCAGCGCAGGCCCTGGCTTGGGAGAGAAATGCGCCTGTGCACCGAACTCTTCGATAATTGCTTTAGGCATCGCAATGTCTCCCACTTTAAGTTCATGAACAAACTCGGTGAGATGCAGCACCGTCACCTGATCCTGCAACCTGTCAGAGCGAGCAAAAGCCACAGGCTTCAGCCGCCAACGGGTCACCATGCTATCTTCAGCATGGTATGACTCCCCCTTTTGGTAGATCACCCACTGCTGCACCTGTCCCTGATAGTCGATGTAAATCTCATCATGTTGAGAAACGAACTCCAGACCGCGGCTCGATCCTACGATACGAGGATACTGGTCGAGCTGCGCTTCGGTCATCAGTACATTCTGCGTGATATAGCGGGCAGCCACCTCAGGCGCTACTGCGCCTATGGGCATCTTTGTGCGTGATTTGATTGCCGGGGACAGCTTCATCCACGGCTTTCGAGATAACTGCGGCTGACCATTTACCCATGTCAGTGTGAGGGTATCTCCCGGATAGATAAGGTGCGGATTCTGGATATGTGGGTTATTGCCCCACAATTCATTCCAGCGCCAGGGAGAGCGCAAATACAGGCTGGCGATTTCCCATAAGGTGTCGCCCTTGACCACGGTATAGGTGTGAGGAACATTGTTGTTGAGACTGAGAGGGGCTTTAGTCAGGCCTGATAACGGATACAACGCCACCGACACAAGAAATAAAACTCTCAATAGTCGCCGTTTTCCCTGTCTCATCGACCGCAATCCTTCGCTTTGTTTCATGCGATGCTGTCATTTAGCGGCGAAAATGTCTAGAATTGAACCAACGAAACCCATGCCTATTCGGCACAGTTCAACATTTTGAGTGTATATGTCTGTATTACAAGTATTAACTTTCCCGGATGATCGCCTAAGAACGGTCGCTAAGCCCGTTGAAGCCGTAACGCCGGAAATCCAAAAAGTCGTCGATGACATGATTGAAACCATGTATGACGAAGAGGGAATTGGCCTTGCAGCAACCCAAGTTGACTTTCATCAGCGAATTGTTGTGATTGATATTTCAGATACTCGCGACCAACCGATGGTGCTAATCAACCCTGAAATCACCGACAAGCGCGGAGATGATGGTATTGAAGAAGGCTGCTTATCCGTTCCTGGTGCGCGCGCTTTGGTGCCACGTGCCGCTGAAGTGTCCGTTAAAGCGCTAGACCGTGATGGTAAGGAATTCACCTTTGAAGCCGACGATCTGCTGGCCATTTGTGTACAGCACGAGCTGGACCATCTAGAGGGCAAACTGTTTGTCGATTACCTTTCCCCTCTGAAACGTAAACGCATCAAAGACAAGCTAGAGAAAATTAAGCGCTTTAACGCTAAGCAACAATAATATCTAAGAGAGGTTTCCGTGAGCCAATCATTACGCATTGTGTTTGCCGGTACTCCAGACTTCGCCGCCCGTCACCTGGCGGCGTTATTGTCTTCGGAGCATGAGGTTATCGCCGTTTATACTCAGCCCGACCGTCCTGCAGGGCGCGGCAAGAAACTGACGGCCAGCCCGGTAAAAAACATCGCCCTTGAGCACGATATCCCGGTGTATCAGCCAGAAAATTTTAAGTCGGATGAAGCCAAACAAGCACTGAAAGATCTGAATGCTGACATTATGGTGGTGGTGGCGTACGGACTGCTGTTGCCGCAAGTCGTACTGGATACGCCAAAGCTCGGCTGCATTAACGTTCACGGCTCCATCTTGCCTCGCTGGCGTGGTGCTGCGCCAATCCAGCGCTCAATTTGGGCCGGAGACAGCGAAACAGGCGTGACCATCATGCAAATGGACATTGGTCTGGATACCGGGGATATGCTGAAAATCGCCACATTACCAATTGAAGCATCGGACACCAGTGCCACGATGTATGACAAGCTCGCTGAGCTAGGTCCAGAGGCGCTGGTCGACTGTCTGAGTGATATTGCTGATGGCAGCGCATTGCCAGTGAAGCAGAATGACGATGAAGCCAACTACGCCAGCAAACTGAGCAAAGACGAAGCGAAGATCGACTGGAGCCAGAGCGCTGCGTTTATTGAACGCTGCGTGCGCGCTTTTAACCCGTGGCCAATGAGCTTCTTTTCGGTAGAAGAGAACAACATCAAAGTTTGGCAATCACGCGTAGAAGCCAATGCGACAGAGTCAGTGGCTGGGACTATTCTTAAGGCTGATAAAACAGGAATTTACGTAGCAACTGGTCAAGGCACCTTGGTATTAGAGCAAATTCAAATACCGGGTAAAAAAGCCATGCCAGTAAGCGATGTATTGAATTCAAAAGCCAGCTGGTTTGAAGTGGGTAGCGTTCTAGGCTAGAAACGCAGATGCTCATTGATAGTTAGGGCCAGCACATTGAGTGCGGGCCTTATTTTATTTTTAATGTCGATAAAAATTTAGGTAACCAACATGAATGTTCGCGCTGCTGCGGCCAATATCCTTTTCCAAGTGGTTGATAAAGGTCAATCTCTATCAAGCGCCCTTCCATTAGGACAGCAACAAGTAAAACCTAGAGACCAAGCGTTATTGCAAGAGATTTGTTTTGGTGCGCTGCGCATATTGCCTCGTTTGGAGTCCGTTGCTTCAGAGCTGATGGATAAACCCCTCAAAGGTAAGCAGCGCGTTTTTCATCACCTGATTCTGGTCGGCATCTATCAAATTGGCTACATGCGCATTCCTGCTCACGCGGCAGTGGGAGAAACAGTCGAAGCAACCAAAACACTAAAGGGCCCAAAACTTCGCGGCCTCATCAATGCGGTACTGCGCAACTACCAACGTAACCAAGAACAACTTGATGAGATTTCCGTCAGCCACAATGCTGGAAAATACGGTCACCCTAGTTGGTTGCTCAAGCTACTACAGGAAAGCTATCCACAACAATGGCAAGCGATTGTTGAGGCCAACAACACCAAAGCGCCTATGTGGTTGCGCGTGAACCACCAGCACCACAGCCGTGACGACTATCAGGCGCTTCTCAAAAATGAAGGCATAGATTCCACCCCTCACCCTGAAGCTCAAGATGCCCTAAAATTGGCCGCCCCGTGTGACGTGACAAAATTGCCAGGCTTTGAAAAAGGCTGGGTGTCAGTTCAGGACGCAGCCGCTCAACTCTCGATCAACTATCTGCAACCGCAAGATGGTGAGCTTATCCTCGACTGCTGCGCTGCACCTGGAGGAAAAACTGCCCATATTCTGGAACGCACTCAGGACAGCCAGGTGGTGGCCATCGACTGTGATGATACTCGACTCAAGCGAGTACACGACAACCTGAAGCGCCTCAATTTGCAGGCAAAAGTGGTGTGTGGTGATGCGAGAACACCAGAACAATGGTGGCAGGGTGAACAGTTCGATCGCATTCTATTGGATGCCCCATGTTCAGCGACGGGTGTAATTCGTCGACACCCTGATATCAAGTGGTTGCGCCGAGCGGATGATATTGATGCTCTGGCCAGTCTGCAGCGTGAAATATTTGATGCCATGTGGCAGCAGCTCAAAGTCGGCGGAACACTGGTATACGCAACATGTTCTATTACGCCGCAAGAAAATGCCGAACAGGTTAAAGCCTTTATGGCGCGTACCGCGGATGCCCAGTTAATCGGATCAGACTCTGATAACCCGGGCCGTCAGATTCTTCCTGGAGAACAGGATATGGACGGATTCTATTACGCGGTGTTAAAAAAGGCGTAGAATGCTAACTCGTTGATAGCTATGCTAGTGACTCGTTGAGTCGAAACAATCAGAAGAGCGAAATGTTATGAAAATCATCATTCTTGGGGCCGGTCAAGTTGGTGGCACACTCGCAGAGAACCTTGTGGGCGAGAACAACGACATCACCATCGTCGATCGCAACAGCGACCGTCTGCGAGAGTTGCAAGATAAGTATGATTTGCGTGTCGTCAATGGCTATGCCTGTCACCCTGACGTACTACGTGAAGCTGGTGCACAAGATGCCGATATGTTGGTGGCGGTCACCAACATGGACGAAACCAATATGGCGGCTTGTCAGGTCGCCTTTTCGCTCTTCAACACTCCTAACCGTGTAGCGCGAATTCGCTCTCGGGAATACCTGATTGAGAAAGAAAATCTGTTCAACTCTGGAGCTATCCCAGTCGACCATCTGATTGCCCCAGAGGAGTTGGTGACCAGTTACATTGAACGTCTAATCCAATACCCGGGCGCTCTTCAGGTGGTCAGTTTTGCCGATGAACGCGTCAGCCTAGTGGCTGTTAAAGCCTACTATGGCGGCCCTCTGGTGGGTAATGCCCTTTCCACCCTTCGTGAGCACATGCCACACATTGATACCCGGGTTGCGGCAATCTTCCGTCAGGGCAGGCCGATTCGTCCGCAGGGCACCACCATCATCGAAGCCGACGATGAAGTGTTCTTTGTCGCCGCCAGCAATCATATTCGCTCAGTAATGAGTGAACTGCAGCGCCTCGAAAAGCCGTATCGCCGTATTATGATCGTCGGTGGCGGTAACATCGGGGCCAGCCTCGCCAAACGCCTGGAGCAAACCTACAGTGTCAAACTGATTGAGCGCAGCTACCAGCGTGCTGAGAAGCTGTCTGAAGAACTGGAAAACACTATTGTGTTCTGTGGCGATGCCGCGGACCAGGAGTTGCTGGCCGAAGAGAACATCGATCAGGTGGATGTATTCATTGCCCTCACCAACGAAGATGAAACCAACATCATGTCAGCGATGCTGGCGAAAAAAATGGGGGCAAAAAAGGTCATGGTACTGATCCAGCGTGGTGCTTACGTCGATCTGGTACAGGGCGGTACCATAGATGTGGCCATATCTCCACAACAAGCCACTATTTCAGCATTGCTCACCCACGTTCGCCGTGCCGACATTGTCAACGTATCGTCTTTGCGTCGCGGAGCAGCGGAAGCCATCGAAGCCATCGCTCACGGAGATGAAACCACCTCGAAAGTGGTTGGTAAGGCGATTGGTGATATCAAACTGCCACCGGGCACTACGATAGGTGCCATTGTTCGTGGTGAAGAAGTGCTGATCGCCCATGATCGCACCGTCATCGCTCAGGATGACCACGTGGTGATGTTCCTGGTAGATAAAAAATATGTGCCTGATGTCGAGGCGCTGTTCCAGCCAAGTGCGTTCTTCCTGTAAGGCACCACCATGGTTAACACACGACCGGTTTCCTTTGTTATAGGGTTAGTACTCTCAAAGCTAGCCCTGTTCATGTATGTGCCCACTTTGGTGGCCTTCGTCACGGGTACCGATGGTTTTCTCGACTTTGGCCTGGCAGTCGCTATCACGCACTTCGCTGCCTTTATCTGTCTCTCCGTAGGCCGGACTCAACACTTTAAGCTTAGTGTTCGCGATATGTTCCTGATCACCAGTCTGGTCTGGACCATTGCCAGTGCTTTTGCGGCACTACCATTCGTGTTTATTAACCACATCAGTTTCACCGATGCCTATTTTGAAACCATGTCTGGCATTACTACCACGGGCTCGACTGTGCTCAGTGGACTTGATGACATGGCACCCAGCATTTTGTTGTGGCGTTCAATCCTGCAATGGTTAGGCGGCATCGGTTTCATTGTCATGGCGGTGGCCATTTTGCCGATGCTCAACGTGGGGGGGATGCGACTGTTCCAGACCGAATCTTCCGACTGGTCGGACAAAAGTAGCCCACGGGCAAAAACGGTGGCCAAAAATATCGTGCTGGTTTATCTGGTACTGACGGGTTTATGCCTATTGGGCTACATTGCCACAGGCATGAACCTGTTTGATGCCATCAATCACTCGTTTACCACCCTTTCTACTGGCGGCTATTCCACCTCAGATGGTTCGATGAATCACTTTTCTGAAGGGGCGCATTGGGTTGGCACGGTGTTTATGTTCCTCGGTGGATTGCCATTTCTGCTGTTTGTCGCGGCATTAAGTAAACGGGATCCAAAAATACTGTTCAGAGATGCTCAGGTTCGCGGGTTTGGTTACTTGTTCCTGATAGCCAGTACGCTCGTAGCATTGTGGCTAATTTTTGAGGATGGGTACGCACTGGACGATGCATTTCGCGTTTCCATGTTCAATATTGTGTCAGTGGTGACCACCACCGGTTTTGGTCTGGAAGACTTTACCGCCTGGGGACCACTACCCTCAGTCATATTTGCCTTTATGATGATGATTGGGGCCTGTTCTGGGTCCACCTCCGGGGGCATCAAGATTTTCCGGTTCCAAATCGCCGTCACGCTGCTCAACAAACAGATGATGAAGCTGATTCATCCTTCTGGCGTGTTTGTCCAGCGCTACAATCATCGTCCGGTGAACGATGATATCGTTCGTTCGGTGGTGGCCTTTGTACTGATGTTCTTTGTGACCATCATTGTTATCGCAGCTGGCTTGAGTGCGATGGGTCTGGATCCGGTCACCAGTATCTCTGGCGCGATCACTGCGGTCGCAAATGTTGGCCCGGGGATGGGCTCTGTGATTGGTCCTACGGGTAATTTTGCGCCTCTTCCAGACGCGGCCAAGTGGCTTCTGAGTTTTGGCATGCTAATGGGACGCTTAGAGATCCTAACGCTGCTGGTACTTTTCTTTCCTGCTTTCTGGCGTCGCTAAGACACCATGATCTCCCCTCAGGTCATACTATACTGGGTTAACGTACCAATAGACGGCAAAGAAGTGACATGCAGCCCCGCCTAGCACAAAAAGGTGCCAAATGGCGTGGTTGTATGGGATGCGCTTATTGGTGTAAAACACAACTCCCAGGGTATAAATCGCCCCGCCAAGTGCCAGTAGGATCAATCCGGCACCATCAAGATGTTTTGCCAGCTGATAAATCACAATGAGTGACAGCCAACCCATCACCAGATAGGTGATTAACGAAGCACGCTTATAGCGGTAGACAAAAAACAGCTTCATGACGATACCAATAGCCGCCAAAGACCAGATCACGGCCATCAACCCAACAGCAAGTGGCGTCCTCAGACTGACCAGCATAAACGGCGTATAGCTGCCAGCTATCAACAGGAATATCGCACAGTGGTCAAACGTTTTCAGCCATCGCTTACTGCGTGGGTGTGGCACCGAATGATAAAGCGTCGAGGCGAGAAACAGGGTAATCATACTGCCGCCATACAAGCTCATACTGGTGATAGTCAAAGTGTCTGCATTGACCAGAAACGACTTATCCAGCAGCAGTATCAGGCCAATAATGGACAACAGCACCCCGATACCATGGGTAATACTGTTGGCCCACTCTTCTCTCTGGCTGTAGTTGGGTGAGGGTTTAGACATAAGCGCACACTCTCAGACTCACATAAGAACTAAGAGTATGACACATTGAGCGAACACGTGTTAGCTAAAATTCAGGTCGTTTGTTCCAAGTAGGCCAGTACCTGTGTACCCGCCTCTTTGGCGGACAACGAACCTGGTAGGCTCATTTCTCGCTTCAGTTGCCCCAGACCAATCAGGCTCGATAGCATCCCTTTCATACCTTCTTTGTTTCTGTCGATTTCAAACCACAACTTCAGCTCGTCCTCACTGCGGTAAGCAATGATTTCCAGTTCCCGCCAGCGACCATGATAAGGTCCCGTGGTAGGAACAAACTCAAACTCCTGAACGAATGGCATAGCAAACCCTTTCGCCGCTTCACATTCCACCTGTCTGATACGCAGTCCCTGTTCTTCAAGGGCCGTGAAAATGCCATCTACCAGTGGGTCCGGTCTTACTGTGAGCATATCCTTATCTGTGGGGTCTGCAGCCAGCGCTATATCCAGCCCCGTTTCCAGCCACACCTTCGAATCACCAATTGTTACTGGTGTGTTCCATGGCACTTCAAGCTCAACCTCAAAATCGCGAGTTTCTCCGGGCTCAATGGTAAAGGCGTACGGCAGGGTCCAGGTCTGTAGTTCAAACGTTTTGGCCACTCGTTTTTTCGGAGCCCCGGGCTGATTACTGTTATCGTGGTTACTACGGGCCACCTCATCGATATAACGGCAACATAACCTGAGATGAATGTTATCCACCGTCTGAGCCGTGTTACCACCATAGACATGAATGGTTATTTTGGCAGTTGCGCCCGGATAGAGAAATTCCTGGTGTAACACGGAATCTACACGCGCAGCACCAATCCCAAAGCTCGCTAAGGTTTTCTTAAAAAAAGACATACGCACACCCATTTATATCCCAAGAGAGTGTTACCGTTTTATCGCAAATTGATTGAGAAAACAAATACGCGATGCACAAATATTCTGGATAAATAATGAGCAAATATTTCCCACAATCTATCGTATCCACACAAAGTTGGTGGTATTCTATGCGTGATATGCATGCATATCGGTATTCCTGATTGTTTATTTGGAGTGGCATAAGTCAAAAAAGAGCGATACTGAAGTTCACTTCGGTGTACTCATAAGCAATCAGGCCATTAGATTGGCAATGGAATTGCCTGACTTGTTAGGTAACAAAATGCGCCCAACACCCGTCAGGTTTTCGTACTCGGCAAACCGCAGTGCGTTCATGCGTCGTCGCAGTGGTTTCGTTTCTGCACCGGTCGCAAAAAAAGTCGCTCCTTCGATGACGCTTGTTGAAAAAAGTGTTCTCTTGGCACCGGCTCCAACCAGAGTTGTTAAAGCAGCATAATAAAAAGCGCAGATGTTCCTGCGCTTTTTTTTGTGTCAAATTTCCCCACATATTGGTATTAGCTATTATATTTGGTACTTTTACTCAAAAATTCCTATAAATTTTGTGGAGAAAGTTATGAAGTGTCACCGCGTAAATGAGCTTATCGAGCTTATTCATCCTGAATGGCAGAAAGATTCTGATCTTAACCTGCTGGAATTTATCGTAAAGCTGTCAAAGGAAGCCGGATACGAAGGCAAACTCGAGGAGCTCACTGACGATGTTCTCATTTATCACCTAAAAATGCGCAACAGCCAGAAAGAAGACATGATTCCCGGCTTAGCCAAAGATCAGGAAGACGATTTCAAAACCGCACTGCTCAAGGCGCGTGGAATCATCAAATAACCACTGGTTATAAAAGCGGCCCTTT
Source organism: Vibrio hangzhouensis (assembly GCF_900107935.1). GTDB lineage: Bacteria > Pseudomonadota > Gammaproteobacteria > Enterobacterales > Vibrionaceae > Vibrio > Vibrio hangzhouensis. The sequence goes on from NZ_FNVG01000021.1 coordinate 17,074, forward strand.
AAGGGTCGTTTTTTATATGAGCTTGAACCGATTTTGTTGTTAAAGGTTGATAGCCTTAAAGAAATGAATTTGTTATCAAGGTTATAATCCTTGGGTTTTAATACTGCGTACTGAATAGTATCGCGTTATACAGCAATGTCGGAAAAGATAGAGTGCGTCTTAAACGCACCGTCAGCCCAAGAAGGACAGTCTCACATGAGTCAGGACAAAATCGACGTTAAGGACATCACGCCTAAAACGTTCAACCCGAAAACCCATAAAGGTGGTGGTGACCGGTTTAACCCCAGTAATCGCATCTATGTGCGCGAGAGTAAAGGCACATTTCAGAAACTGAGGCGCTATGGCGGATGGTTTCTGCTGTTGTTATTTGCTCTGGTGCCATGGATTCCTTATGGTGAGAGGCAAGCGGTGTTGCTGGATATCGGTAACCAGCAATTCAACTTTTTTGGTACCACCCTTTACCCGCAAGATCTCACATTATTAGCGCTGCTGTTTATGGTAGCTGCCTTCGGTCTGTTCTTTATCACTACCTTCCTTGGTCGGGTCTGGTGTGGCTACTTGTGCCCACAAACAGTCTGGACCTTCATGTACATTTGGTTCGAGGAAAAACTTGAAGGCAGTGCAAATAAGAGGCGCAAACAAGACAGTGGTAAGCTCACCAGTAACCTGTTAATGCGTAAAACACTCAAGCACATTGCCTGGCTCGCCATTGCACTGGCTACAGGATTCACCTTCACCGGTTACTTTGTGCCTATCGGCGCATTGGTCAGTGACTTCTTTACCTTCAACGCCAATTTCTGGCCGGTATTCTGGGTGCTGTTTTTTGCCGCCTGTACCTATGCCAATGCCGGTTGGATGCGCTCTATAATGTGTATTCACATGTGCCCATACGCCCGATTCCAGTCGGCCATGTTCGATAAGGACACGTTTATTGTTGGCTATGACAGCAAACGTGGAGAAACCAGAGGCCCTCGCTCACGAAAGGCCGATCCGCAAAAACTCGGCCTCGGCGACTGCATCGACTGCGATCTCTGTGTTCAGGTTTGCCCAACAGGCATCGACATTCGCGACGGGTTGCAGTACGAGTGTATCAACTGCGGAGCCTGTATTGATGCCTGTGATAAAACCATGGATCGAATGGGCTATAAGAAAGGCCTGATCAGCTATACCACAGAGCACCGCCTTTCGGGTAAACATACCAAAGTGATGCGTCCCAAGCTGCTCGGTTACGGCGCGGTACTGTTGGTCATGATAGCCTTGTTCTTTGTTCAGGTCTCAGCCGTCGACCCAGCAGGACTGAGTGTCCTTAGGGATCGCAATCAGTTGTTCCGCGTCAACAGCGATGGTCTGGTTGAAAACACCTACACCCTGAAAATCATCAATAAAACCCAAACCGAGCAGAAATACTCACTGAGTGTGTCTGGCCTTGAGGGAGCGACCTGGTATGGCCGACAAACGATTATCGTCGAGCCTGGTGAGGTGTTTAACCTACCGATGAGCCTTGGTGCCGATCCGCAGCAACTCAGTTCACCTGTCTCGACAATTCAGTTTATACTGAGGGACAGTAATGATTTCTCCTTACAGGTAGAAAGTCGATTTATTAAGAAGCTCTGACAGAGCTTGGGTGATTCATAACAGGAAAGGGCTCAGTAATGAGCCCTTTTGGTATCAAAATGACAGATAAAGCGTTTAACTTTGACGCCTTAACCCCGGACTTCATGTGGTATGCCCTGGAGAGCATCGGGATCAGAGCCGAGTCAGGCCTGCTAGCGCTCAACAGCTACGAGAACCGGGTGTACCAGTTTACCGACGAAGACAGAAAACGCTACGTGGTCAAGTTCTATCGCCCGCAACGCTGGACCAAAGCACAAATTCAGGAAGAACACGAATTTGCCCACGAACTGCTGGCACATGAGGTCCCGGTATCCGCCCCGCTAAATATCAATGGCCACACAATTCACGAATATCAGGGATACTTGTTCGCCCTGTTTGCCAGTGAGGGCGGGCGACAATTTGAAGTGGACAATCTGGAGCAGTTGGAGTGGGTGGGACGCTTTATGGGACGCATCCACAAAGTCGGGGCCAGCAAACCCTTTGTCCACCGCCCTACCATAGGCCTGGATGAATATCTTTACCAACCAAGACAGCTGTTACAGGCCTCAAACTTTATCCCCGCACATCTGGAAAATGCGTTTTTTAACGATCTTGATATGTTAATTTCGCAAATCGAAACCCACTGGCAACCTTCGGACACGATCCGTTTGCACGGCGACTGCCACCCGGGAAATATCCTTTGGCGCGACGGTCCCTTGTTCGTCGATCTGGACGATGCACGTAACGGTCCCGCTATTCAGGATTTGTGGATGCTACTAAACGGTGAACGTCAGGATAAACTGATGCAACTGGACGTATTACTGGAGGGGTATCAAGAATTCAGTGAGTTACCTACCAATCAGTTGAAACTTATTGAACCTTTGCGCGGTCTACGTATGGTGCACTATATGGCCTGGCTGGCAAAACGCTGGCAAGATCCGGCCTTTCCACAGGCATTTCCCTGGTTCAATGATGCTAAATACTGGGAAGGCCAGGTTCTCGGATTTAAAGAACAGATAGCGGCTCTGAATGAGAAGCCCCTTTCTTTACAGCCCCAGTGGTGACAAACTACCCATCGTCCTCACTAGGATTTGGTTTTATACATGGAGAAAATAATGAAAAGAATCATCGCACTGTTTGCGACGCTTATGGTCAGCCTGGGAGTCAATGCAGCACAATTCCAAGAAGGCACCCACTACAAAGTCCTTGAGCTTGAGAAATCTTCCAAACCAGTGGTTACTGAGTATTTCTCATTCTATTGCCCGCACTGTAATAGTTTTGAGCCTATCATTGCTCAATTAAAGAAAAAGATCCCAGCAGAGGCCAAATTCCAGAAAAACCACGTATCTTTCATGGGCGGAAACATGGGTATGTCGATGAGCAAAGCTTACGCTACGATGGTCGCGCTCAAAGTAGAAGACAAGATGGTGCCCGTGCTGTTTAATCGCATTCACAACATGAACAAGCCACCGCGTAATGACGACGAACTGCGTCAAATCTTTCTGGATGAAGGCGTAGACGCGAAAAAGTTTGATGCGACCTTTAATGGCTTTGCCGTCGACTCTATGGTTCGCCGCTTTGACAAGCAGTTCAAAGACAGCGGGTTAACTGGGGTACCAGCAGTGATCGTCAATAATAAATATCAGGTCGAAGCAGGCAGCATCCAGTCTCTGGAAGAGTACTTTGAACTGGTTAACTTCCTGTTGAAAAAGTAATCTTTCCCCAATAAAAAACCGAGCTCCTGGGGGGTACTCCACTGGCTCGGTTTTTTTACTTTGAATGAATGTCTTTCAAGGTCTCATCTTTTTGCTGCCAGACTTCCCCTAACCATTGCTGAAACTCTCGTTTGTAGGGTTTGTCGTTAAAGTAGTCCCCCAACACTTTCTCATCAACGGGCAGGATTCGCACCTTAACAACAATACGTTTCATCTTACCCATCAGTACCGCTTTAAAGGGCTGGTCAGTGTTCTCAGGATAGGCCAGCGTTACATCAATTATGTTTTCAAACTGATCGCCCATGGCTGCCAATGTATAAGCAATACCGCCAGACTTGGGTTGCAACAGGTACTGATAACCTGCGCGACTGCTTTTCTGCTTTTGCGCCGTAAAACGGGTTCCCTCAACATAATTGACCACTGTTGTAGGTGTGTCCTTAAACTTGGCGCAAGAGCGACGCGTGGTTTCCAGATCTTGTCCACGTTTCTCGGGATGTCTGATCAGGTATTCGCGTGAATAACGCTTCATAAATGGCATATCAAGGGCCCAGCACGCCATGCCAACAAAAGGAACATACAACAATTGTTGTTTCAGAAAAAACTTCGGCATAGGGATGCGGTCTTTAAAGACACTGCACAATACCACGATATCGGTCCAGCTCAGATGATTGCTGATCATGAGATACCAACCATCCTTCCTTAGGGACTCCATGCCCTCAATCTGCCACTCTACCTTTGGATTAACCAGATGCAGAATGCCATGATTAATCGTCGCCCAAAGCCACATAAAACGGTTGGCCAGCGCGGTACACAACTTCTGTAAAGGACGGACTGGAAACAACAACTTCAGTAGCCCAAAACCAAGGATGGGAATCGAACAAAATGCTGTATTAATAATTACAAGCGAGGCACTAATTATAAAAAGAAGGTATCCAAGCATAACCCACTATCTATGATGTATTTGTGACAATTTGATGGCGGTTAATTGTACAAGGCGATTTGCCATGTGCAATGGTTTTATCATTGGTCTGATTTGTGTTGTAACTCATAAAAAACACGCCTATGCTGAACCAATAACATAACATAAACATATAATTACATACGTTACCCCGATATTCAGAATGTGATAAGGAACAGTTATGAAGCAGGCATGGAATGTCACAATCTTAGCTCTCGCACTCGTCTCCCAGACGGCAACCGCTAAGTTATCAGAAAGTAATGGATTTAGCGGCGAAATCGCCTTAAATGCCGCCTACGCCAGTAAAACCTCAAACTTATCCAACACTGATGATGATTACCGGACCTACACCGGTGAAGCACAGCAAGACAGCAGTGCGTTGCTGCTACCACTGGGCAACTTGCAATATACCTTTGGTCAGGCCTCCAACCACCAGTTGTTTATAGGTACATCACGAGCCGACATCGCAGTGGGTACGCTGGCGCTGGAAGCAGGCTACCGTTATCAGTTTGCCGACCGCACTAAAATCAGTCTGTCATTGCTACCGACCATTCTTGAAGGGGAAGTTTGGCAGGACCCCTATTTGCTCAACACCGCACGAAGCACCACTGACGAGAAAGGCACTGCGTATCGTCTTCAGCTCAACAACATCGCCGGCTCGCTATTCAGCGTCGATCTCGCCTATGGTAAAAAGGAAGTGGATGAAGAGCGCTCAGGCGCCGGTTCTTCTCTGACCGAGCAGCAACAGCAACTGCTAAATCGAAACGCCGATATCCTTTATGGCAAGTTCAAGATGATGCTGCCTGTGAGCAAAGGCGTCATGCTGTATCCTTCGCTTATTTATATTCAACAGGACGCACAGGGCAGCGCCATGAAAAATCAGTCTTACGGTGCTGAGCTCTCTTCGTTTATGTCAGCGGGCAATCATCAGTTTGCATTGACACTGACCTACCTGAACCGTCAGTACGATTCCGCCAACCCGCTGTTTGACAACACGACCCGCGCCGATAATGAGTGGAAGGCATTTCTTGCCTACGAGTATCCGGGGATCTTTTACTCCAACAATGTCTCTCTGGTGGCCTTTGCTGGCGTGACCGACAGCGATTCTAATATCACTTTCTACGATGAAAAAAACTGGATCAGCGCGGTCGGCGTGAACTGGAGCTTTTAATAGGTCAATCATCCACCCATTGAGTTCAATAATATGTGGCTTAACAACACAGTTTGTTAAGCCATTTTTTATCGCTAGAGTATGCTCCCCGACAGTGTGCTCCAACGGCGGAATAGCAAAATTGAGTCCCGGAAGCACACCAAAGAGCTAAACAACGGATGTACCATGACGCCAAAAATGACCTATTTAACGGTTCTCTCTTTCCTCCTGCACAGCCCCTTCTGTTTTGCGGCTCTGTCGCCAGCAAATGGCTTCAGTGGCGAGATTTCCGTCAGTCATGCCCAAGTGGGAGAAAAGGCCAATCTTGTAAGTGGCGATCACCCTGGCGTCATTTTTAGTCAGGAGGCGCACGATGAGCTCTGGCTGCCATTAGGCACTCTCACATACACGTTTGGTGCACAGCAAGACAAACAGTGGTTTTTGGGTACCTCTCGCAACGACATCGCCGTAGGCACCTTTGTTATGGAAGGCGGCTATCGTCAACAATTGCAGGACGGCTCGATATGGAGCGTTTCTTATCTTCCGACCTTGGTGGGTGAGCCTATCTGGAAGAATCCGTATGTCGGTGCAACCGATCTAGAACTATCAGAAGCCGGTGGTGACGCGTTTCGTATACAGATAGAGAGCATCGCAGGATCTCCATTCACTCTTGATATGGCCTACGGTACCCGACTGATTTCAGAAGAACGCTCAGCAACTAACATTACGGCCTCTGACACCCACCACTATGATCGCAATAGCCAGTTTTACTACGCAAAGGGCTCTTATACCCTGCCCATAAGCGACGCATGGACTCTGTTTCCATCCTTGATCTACCTGATTGATGATGCCAAAGGTCGAGCCGTCAGAAATCAGGGTGCCGGCGCAGAACTGACGGCACTTTTTGCCTATAACCAACACAGTTTTGCCACCACACTCAGCTACATGAACCATGAGTTTCGCGGCCACGATGTCATCTTCAACCGCAGTGGACGCATCGATGAAAAATACAGCGCATTTCTGGCCTATGAATACCTGTCACTCTGGAATATCGACGCCTTATCACTGATTTCACTGTCAGGCTACAATGCCACTGATTCCTCAATCGCATTTTATGAATCTGCGGATTGGATCACCACGGTCGGCATGAACTATGCGTTCTAAACTGCTTGGGCACTGAGTTGCTTAAGTAGCCGGTCCATAGCCCGATAGCCGAGCGCCTCTGCAAGGTGGGCTCTGTTAATACCGGGCTCTCCCGCTAAGTCCGCGATGGTTCGGGCCACTTTGATGATTCTGTGGTAGGCCCGTATCGACAGCCCCAGACGATGCAATGCATTCTCCAGAAACTCAGCATCGGGCTTTTGCAGCTGGCAGTACTGCTCTATTTCGCGACTCTGCAACAAGGCATTCACCTTTCCGGACCGAGCCAACATCATTTCGCGTGCCACATATACCCGCTGCTTCACCACTTTCGTCGCCTCTCCCCGCTCTCCCCCCTCAGATAAAGTCCCTTTGGGTAATGCAGGGATCTCTATCGACATATCAAACCGGTCCAGCAATGGACCTGACAAGCGGCTCAAATAGCGCAGTATGAGCTGTGGATTGGTTCGAGCCTGATCCCCCTCATAATACCCCGTAGGGCTCGGATTGAGTGCCCCCACCAACTGAAACCTGGCCGGAAACCGGGTTTTGCCCTGTGCTCTGGAAATAATGATCTCTCCTGATTCAAGTGGCTCTCGCAGAGAATCGAGAACTTTGCGCTCAAACTCCGGCATTTCATCCAGAAACAGCAAACCATTATGGGCCAGAGAAATCTCTCCGGGCCTGGGAATAGAGCCACCTCCGACCAATGCCGCCATGGAGCTGGAGTGATGAGGAGCACGAAAAGGGCGTATTTTCCAGTTCTCTTCGTTGATTTCCTGCTGCGTCAGCGAGGCAACCGAGGCCGTTTCCATCGCTTCTTGTTCGCTCATCTCAGGCAACAAATCACACAGTCGTGACGCCAGCATGGTTTTTCCAGTGCCGGGTGGCCCCAAAAACAAAAGATTGTGATTGCCCGCAGCGGCGATCTCTAGCGCTCTCTTACCCTGTTGCTGACCAATAATGTCCTGAAGATCACGATAGGAAGACTCAGGCAGGGGACGCCGAGGCTTAGAGGTCACCAGTGACAGAGCCTGTTGTCCCATCAGATAGGCACAGACATCCAGCAAACCCGACGCTGACTTGTGCTTGTCTTTTCCCACTAAGGCAGCCTGATCGCCATTCCCTTCCGGCACCAGCAGACAACGCTGAGTTTTATTCGCCGCCAGGGCCGCCGGCAGTACCCCTTTGACCACGCGTAACTCTCCCGACAACGCAAGCTCACCAATAAACTCATGAGCCATCAGTTTATCGTGTGGCAATTGATCGGAAGCTGCCAGGATCCCCAAAGCGATGGGCAAATCGAATCGTCCCCCTTCTTTGGGCAGGTCAGCGGGCGCCAGATTCACCGTGATCCTCTTAGCCGGAAACTGAAAGCGAGAATTGATGATCGCACTGCGCACCCGATCCTTAGATTCTTTCACTGTCGTCTCGGGAAGTCCAACCAGTGTAAAGCCTGGCATACCATTGCTAATATGAACCTCTACGGTGACTTGAGGAGCCTCGACACCAACACTGGCACGGCTATAAATAATCGATAATCCCATAAAATCCTTTTTTTCCTCCAACTTCTCTCACTTTGGCGGTTAAAAGTCAGAGTTTTATATATAGACCATGTTATACAGCGACATTTAATGCTGAGTAAATGTGAAAAAAGTATGATTTTTTGCTTGTCAGGTAACAGAAATTTGTGATACCACTAGTGACGCAAACATTTTCGTTAGAACCAATACAACGATTTATAAACAAGATAATGACTTTTAACGCTCACTCTCACACTCTGATTAGCCTGATTATTGTGGTCCTGATTGGTACCGCACGGGGGCATGTGGGCGGAAAATAACCACGAGATTCAGAAAACCCCCGCACTGAAAAGTCCGGGGGTTTTTTTACAAACTCGAAATACAAATTTGATAGTGATCACTCATTAAAGCCTCGACAGGCGGAAATGACAGGAAAAATGGGAGCACACAATGTGCAGTCGAACGACAATCCGTCACGACAACAAACGTGACAATCAAGGAGGCTATAATGACAGGTGCTGAATTAGTTGTAGCCGCATTGAAACAACAGGGCATCAAGACCGTGTTTGGTTACCCTGGTGGAGCCATCATGCCAATCTACGATGCCTTATATGATGGTGGTGTGGAACACATCCTTTGCCGACACGAACAAGGCGCAGCCATGGCCGCCATAGGAATGGCAAGAGCCACCAAAGATGTCGCTGTGTGTATGGCCACTTCCGGCCCTGGCGCTACCAACCTCGTAACCGGCCTTGCCGACGCTTTCCTCGACTCTATCCCTCTCGTTGCTATCACTGGCCAAGTCGCCAGTTCACATATCGGTACTGATGCCTTCCAGGAAATGGATGTGATCGGCATGTCCCTCTCCTGTACCAAACACAGCTATCTGGTTACCGATATTGAAGATCTGGCCCCAACATTGGCCGAAGCATTTGAAGTTGCCAAAACAGGCAGACCAGGTCCGGTCATCGTCGATATCGCTAAGGATGTCCAACTTGCTAATGCTCCGGTAGAAGTATTGCCTTCCTTCACCCCGCCGGCTATTCCTGTCGCCTGCGAAGCGCAACTCAAACTGGCTCAGCAATTGTTGGATGAGAGTTCCCGCCCGGTTTTATATGTCGGTGGCGGTGTTCAACTGGCCAAAGCCACCAATTCCGTTCGCGAGTTCCTTCGCATCAACCCTATGCCAAGTGTCAGCACGCTTAAGGGGCTAGGCACGATTGACCGACACGACCCTCACTATCTGGGCATGCTCGGTATGCACGGTACCAAAGCCGCCAACCTGGTGGTGCAAGAGTGTGACCTACTCATCGTGGTCGGTGCGCGCTTTGACGACCGTGTGACCGGTAAGCTAGATACGTTCGCACCGCACGCTAAGGTGATTCACATCGATATCGATGCAGCCGAGTTCAATAAACTGCGTGAGGCGCATGCGGCGCTACGTGGTGATATCAATGTGATCTTGCCTCAGCTTGAGCTATCAAAAGACATCAACGCATGGGCACATCACAGTGAGAGCCTGCGCAGCGGCTTCAAGTGGCGCTACGACCACCCAGGCGATCTGATATTTGCCCCGCTGCTGCTAAAACAGCTCTCGGACATGATGCCAGAGAATTCCATCGTCTCTACCGACGTTGGTCAGCACCAGATGTGGGCTGCTCAGCACATTCAGCCAAGACTGCCTGAGAACTTTATAACCTCAGCGGGTCTCGGCACTATGGGCTTTGGTCTGCCAGCGGCGATGGGCGCGGCAGTAGGACGTCCTGATGACCAATCGGTACTGATTACCGGTGACGGCTCATTCATGATGAATGTGCAAGAGCTCGGTACGCTTAAACGCCGTCAGATCCCAGTGAAAATTGTACTGTTAAATAACCAGCGTCTTGGTATGGTAAGGCAGTGGCAATCACTGTTTTTTGATGGCAGACACAGCGAAACTATCCTGGATGACAACCCGGACTTCGTGATGTTGGCGAAAGCGTTCGACATCCCTGGAAAAACCATCACACGCAAGGAAGAAGTCGAGCCTGCACTGAAAGAGATGCTTGAAAGCAAGACCTCCTATATGCTTCACGTTCTGATCGATGAAGAAGAAAACGTATGGCCTTTGGTTCCACCGGGCGCCTCAAATAGTGACATGCTGGAGAATACCTAATGGACAGATATCTACTAGACATCAAAGCCGATGACAAACCTGTCTTGCTAGAGCGCGTTCTACGCGTCATTCGCCACCGTGGCTTTATCATCAAACAAGTGGCGGCCACACAAAACCACGAAAGTAAGATTGCCAGTGTCGAGATCATTGTGGATAGCGATCGCCCTATCACCACCCTGATCAACCAAATCGAAAAGCTTTGGGATATTCGAACCGTTGAAGTGACAGAGCTGAAACATAACGAGCTGACCAATCACAACCTACAAGAACAAAGTGCATAAGGAAGGAATGCTAAATGGCTAAGAACACAGCAGATTTTATTTGGTTTAATGGTGAGATGGTTCCATGGGCTGAGGCGAACGTTCACGTCTTAACTCACGCAATGCACTACGGTACATCTGTTTTTGAAGGGGTACGCTGCTACAACACACCAAATGGTCCCGTGGTATTCCGTCATCCAGAGCACGCCAAGCGCCTGAAAGATTCTGCCAAGATATACCGCTTCCCTATTCCATTTAGCGAAGAGGAAATCATGGAAGCAACGCGTGAAACACTGCGTCAGAACAAGCTTGAGTCTGCCTATATCCGTCCGCTTGGCTTTGTTGGCAATGTAGGTCTGGGCGTCTGCCCACCAGAAGGCACGCAGATGGAGCTAATCATCGCGGCCTTCCCATGGGGCTCCTACCTGGGTGAAGAAGCACTGGCCAATGGTGTCGATGCCATGATCTCCAGCTGGAACCGTGCAGCACCTAACACCATACCAACCGCAGCAAAAGCGGGCGGTAACTACCTGTCATCGCTGCTTGTAGGTGGTGAAGCGCGTCGTCATGGGTACGATGAAGGCATCGCTCTCAGCGTTGACGGTTACCTCTCCGAAGGCGCCGGTGAAAACATTTTCGTGGTTAAAGATGGCGTAATCACTACCCCGCCAGCCACCAGCGCAATCCTGCCGGGCATCACTCGTGACTCAATTATGACTCTGGCCAAAGACATGGGCTATGAAGTGCGTGAAGCAAACATTGCCCGCGAAGCGCTATATCTTGCAGACGAAGTCTTTATGACTGGCACTGCCGCCGAGATCGTCCCGGTACGCACCATCGACAAAATCGAGGTCGGTGAAGGCAAACGCGGCCCTATCACGAAAGTGATGCAAGACGCGTATTTTGGCCTATTCAACGGCACCATTGAAGATAAGTGGGGCTGGCTCGATTACGTATACCCAGAACAGAAACCAGCATCAGCAAAATAAGGAAGTAGTACAATGCCTAAATACAGATCAGCCACCACAACTCATGGTCGCAATATGGCTGGTGCTCGTGCGCTCTGGCGCGCCACTGGCGTGAAAGAAGAAGATTTCGGCAAACCAATCATTGCCGTAGTGAACTCATTTACTCAATTTGTACCAGGTCACGTGCACCTGAAAGACTTGGGTCAGTTAGTGGCACAAGAAATAGAACAAGCTGGCGGTATCGCTAAAGAATTCAATACCATCGCTGTGGATGATGGTATCGCGATGGGTCACGGCGGTATGCTTTACTCGCTGCCTTCTCGCGAACTGATCGCAGACTCGGTTGAGTACATGGTTAATGCGCACTGTGCTGACGCGATGGTGTGTATCTCCAACTGCGATAAGATCACTCCGGGAATGCTAATGGCTTCAATGCGCCTGAATATCCCAGTGATCTTTGTTTCTGGTGGTCCTATGGAAGCGGGTAAAACCAAGCTGTCTGATCAGATCATCAAACTGGATCTGGTGGATGCGATGATCCAGGGTGCCGATCCAACAGTCTCTGATGAGCAGAGTGAGCAGGTCGAGCGCTCCGCTTGTCCAACATGCGGCTCTTGCTCTGGTATGTTTACCGCTAACTCGATGAACTGTCTGACCGAAGCTCTGGGCTTATCTCAGCCTGGTAACGGCTCTCTGCTGGCGACGCACGCGGATCGTGAAGTGCTGTTTAAGAACGCCGGTAAACGCATTGTTGACCTCACCAAACGCTACTACGAACAAGATGATGCCTCAGCGCTGCCGCGTAATATCGCCAGCAAAGAAGCATTCGAAAACGCAATGGCGCTAGATATTGCCATGGGCGGCTCTACTAACACGGTTCTTCACCTACTTGCCGCGGCGCAAGAGGGTGAAGTCGACTTTGATATGGAAGATATCGATCAGATGTCTCGCCGCGTGCCAAACCTTTGTAAGGTGGCCCCTTCAACGCCTAAGTACCATATGGAAGACGTACACCGCGCGGGTGGTGTTATCGGTATCCTAGGTGAGCTTAACCGCGCAGGTCTATTGAACAACCAAACAAAAACGGTACTTGGTCTGACAATGGAAGAGCAACTGGCTCAGTACGACATCATGCTGACGGATTCGGAAGAAGTGAAATCCTTCTACCGCGCCGGCCCTGCGGGTATTCGTACCACGCAAGCCTTCTCACAAGATTGTCGCTGGGACACCCTTGATGACGACCGTGAAAATGGTTGTATCCGCACCAAAGAGAATGCCTACAGTCAGGACGGTGGCCTCGCCGTACTGAAAGGAAATATCGCCCTGGACGGCTGTATCGTCAAGACAGCAGGGGTTGATGAGAGCATTCTAAAATTCCAGGGACCAGCAGTCGTATTTGAAAGCCAGGAAGACGCTGTAGACGGCATCTTAGGCGGCAAAGTAAAAGCGGGTGACGTCGTCGTGATTCGCTATGAAGGCCCTAAAGGCGGCCCAGGTATGCAGGAAATGCTGTATCCAACAACCTACCTGAAATCAATGGGACTGGGCAAAGAGTGTGCGCTGCTTACTGATGGTCGCTTCTCCGGTGGTACATCCGGTTTGTCTATCGGCCACGCCTCACCGGAAGCGGCAAACGGCGGTACCATAGGCTTAGTGAAAGATGGGGATCTGATCAACATCGACATTCCAAACCGTACGATTACCCTTGAAGTGACAGAAGACGAACTGGCGGCACGTCGCGCTCAACAGGACGAGTTGGGTTGGAAACCAGCGAATCGTGAACGTACCGTATCGCTGGCGCTGAAAGCCTATGCCAATCTGGCAACCAGTGCCGATAAAGGCGCGGTTCGTGATAAGTCCAAGCTCGAGGGTTAATGCTGATGAGCGATGCTGATAATCATCCCGTTTCTGGCGCAGACTATCTGCGTCAGATACTGAGAGCTCCGGTCTATGAAGTGGCAACCGTCACGCCACTTCAGGACATGCCCAGACTGAGTAACCGCATTGGTAATCAGGTTCAGATTAAACGTGAAGATCGCCAACCGGTACACTCGTTTAAGCTACGCGGTGCCTACAATATGGTAGCCAACCTGAGTGACGCACAGAAAAACGCTGGTGTGATTGCGGCTTCCGCGGGTAACCACGCGCAGGGGATGGCGCTGTCGGGCACCAAACTGGGCATCAACACCACCATTGTGATGCCAAAAACCACCCCGGATATCAAGGTTGAAGCGGTGCGTGGCTTTGGTGGTCATGTAGTGCTGCACGGCAGCAACTTTGATGAAGCTAAAGCCGAAGCTGAGCGCCTGTCACAAGAGCATGGATACACCTTTGTCCCTCCCTTCGATCACCCACTGGTGATCGCAGGCCAGGGAACCATAGGGATGGAAATGCTGCAGCAAAATGGTCATCTGGACTATATTTTTGTTCCCGTTGGCGGTGGTGGTCTGGCCGCAGGCGTAGCGGTACTGGTAAAACAGCTGATGCCGGAAATCAAGGTCATTGCTGTCGAGCCGGAAGATTCAGCCTGCCTGAAAGCCGCACTGGACGCAGGTGAGCCTATCGCACTTGATCAGGTCAGCATGTTTGCCGACGGCGTTGCGGTGAAAATCATCGGTCAAGAAACCTTCAGGCTGTGCCAGAAGTACATTGATGGCCACATTACTGTCTCAAGCGATGAAATTTGCGCGGCGGTCAAAGATATCTTTGAAGACACCCGCGCCATTGCCGAACCCTCAGGAGCGCTGGCACTGGCGGGGCTGAAAAAGTTCGCGGAACAAAATGAACTGAAAGACAAACAGCTTGGTACTGTGCTCTCCGGTGCCAATACCAATTTCCACGGTCTGCGTTATGTCTCTGAGCGCTGTGAGCTGGGTGAAAAGCGTGAAGGCATTCTGGCTGTCACGATTCCAGAGCGTCAGGGCGCTTTCTTCGAGTTTTGCAACATCATTGGTGGTCGTGCTGTTACCGAGTTTAACTACCGCTACAACGATGATCAGCTGGCTAACATCTTTGTCGGTGTCCGGCTAGTTGGTGGACAGGAAGAGCTCGAAGGTATTATCAGTGATCTGCGAGCCAGCGGTTATCCGGTAGTCGATTTGTCCGATGATGAAATGGCGAAGCTGCATATCCGTTATATGATTGGTGGCAGACCGTCAAAGCCGCTGAAAGAGCGTCTATACAGCTTCGAGTTTCCAGAGTACCCAGGTGCGCTGCTCAAGTTCCTGAGCACACTCGGTACTCACTGGAATATCAGCCTGTTCAACTACCGAAATCAGGGGGCGGATTATGGCCGCGTGCTATGTGGTTTTGAACTGGAAGACAGTGATTTGAATGAATTTTCGGCGCACCTGCGAGAATTGGGCTATCAGTGCAAGGATGAAACGGACAATCCATCCTACAAGTTCTTCTTGTCCTGAGACTGAGACCAACAGATGGGAAGCCTGAGCTTCCCATTATTCTTTGAGCCAGTCCTGATACAACTTATCTTCATCGCCCAAATAGTCCAGCATCCACTCCAGCAGGTTGTGATTATCATGCTTTCTCCACACCAGACAACACTCACTTGATAACTGGGAGTCCACCAGTTGCCGCTCCACTAGCAGACCGTAGTCAATGAGTGGTTGTGCTATATGTCGGGGCATGTAACCGATCCCAACCCCTTTTTTCAGACACTCAATTGCCGTAAACCAGTTAGGCAGCAATAAGCGCCGCTGCTGAGGATAGTGTTCGGTATGCCGCTTGGGTAGTACCCGCGAGGTATCATCGATGCAAATGGCCGGAAACTGACTCACAAAGGCCTCATCCAGTCGCGTGTGGCAAGCACAGGGATGACAGGGTGCCATGACCAGCGCCCAGTCCAGGCTACCGATTTTCTTGACCCCGTATTCACCACCGACGGGCACCGCTGACGTCGCTCCTATTACGATATCGGCGCGCTGCTCAGAAATGGCCTCCCAGGCACCGTTGTACACTTCCATGTTGATCTGCAGCTCAGCAAACTCAAACTGCTTATAAAAATTTTCAATCAAATCAGACAGTTTGTCGACTCTGACAACATTATCCAGAGTCAGCTTTAAGCTACTTTGCCAGCCTAATGCTGCCCGGCGAGTTTGATGTGTCACTTCATCCATCTGGCGTAACATCTGACGGGCCTGTGCCATAAATACTTGCCCTGCAGGCGTCAGTTCCACCCTGCGAGGTAGACGGTTAAACAAAGCCACGCCAAGCTCCTGCTCTATCTGTCTCACACTGTAGCTGATCGCAGAGGGCACTTTATGCAGAACGTCTGCCGCTGCACTAAAACTGCCCAGACGAGCAACCACATCCAACATCTCCAGAGAGGATCGAGAATACATAACTATTTTTGCTTTCAAATTTTTTGATAGATAACTACAAAATATAGCGTTTTATTTTTCCAGTTTCCAAAAATAGAATACAACTCATCAGCAGTATGGGCTGGCGCCAATCCATTCCTGTGAAATTATTTCAAGGAATAACAATGAAAATCACCAAAATTCAACTTATCTATCTTTCTGCTCTGTCTATGTTGGGCTTTATTGCCACGGATATGTATTTACCCGCCTTTAAGCTGATAGAGCAGGATTTTGCCACCGGCCCGGAGCAGGTCGCGCTTTCTCTTACCGTATTTTTAGTCGGGATGGGTCTGGGCCAGTTGTTGTGGGGACTCGCTAGTGACCGTTATGGTCACCGTAACACCCTGTTTGCCGGCTTAGCTATTTTCAGTGTTGCTTCTGTCGGGCTCGCCTGGAGCCAGGAAGTATGGCAGCTGTTGTCACTGCGTTTGTTGCAGGCTGTCGGTGTTTGCGCCCCAGCCGTGATTTGGCAGTCGATGGTTATCGACAAGTTTGACAAGCGGACCAGTCAGCAGATTTTTGCCACCATCATGCCATTGGTCGCCCTCTCTCCGGCTTTGGCACCGCAACTAGGTGTATTACTGACCGAGATCTGGGGTTGGCACAGTATCTTTGTTGTCCTGGCTATCACCGGTGTACTTTTAGCGGTGATCACCCTGTCAATGGAAGATCGCAGCCGTTCAGACAAACAACGCTCTTCGGTATCGGCCGATCTTAACAGTCTGATCCGTTCGCGCGAGTATCTTGGCAACGTCATGATGTATGCAGTGGCCTCCGCGGCGTTCTTCGCTTACCTGACCGGCATGCCGGAAATCATGAGTCAGCTCGGTTATTCGGCCAAAGATATTGGTCTGAGCTTTATCCCGCAAACCGTTGCGTTCATGCTTGGCGGTTACATAGGAAAAAAACTGGTGGCGAAACTGGGCGATGAAGCGGTACTAAGACAACTGCTGGGACTGGAAACTGTCGCAATCCTGCTGGTATTTGTCGCTTGCCAGTGGCAGTTAAGCAGCGTTTGGCCCATACTGGCTCCTTTCTGTTTGCTGGCCATCGCCAACGGTGCCCTTTACCCGATTGTGGTCAACCGCGCGCTATCCAGTGCGCCGCATTGCTCTGCGACAGCAGCGGGTCTGCAAAACAGTCTGCAAGTCAGTGTCAGTAGTCTGGCAAGCGCCATTGTTGCGGGCTTCGCCGTAGTCGCTCAGTCGGCGGTGGGGTATGTCATATTAGGCTGTCTGGTGCTGATGTGGCTCGGTTATCTCATCGCGACCCCGGCTCTCACCCGCGAACTGACCTTACCGGACAACTCTCGCGTGGTCAGTGACGAATAAGCTAAAATAAAGGGCGACATGGTCGCCCTTTTCCATTCCATCGACTAGAGGCTCTTTAAGCCCCACTTAGCTGCCGTGGCTTCAAAGAAGCCCTGGGTCTTTTTCAACTCAACCCAGTGATTGACATAATTTATCCAGACCTGATCATTTTGTGGCAGTAGCATGGAGATTGGAGTTGGCTTACGTGGCTCTTTCACCGGCACAATCGCCAATTGACTGAACTTGGTCACCAGCGTGGCCGCCTCGACGTTAGAAGTTACAGAGACATCTGCTCGACGGGCTAAAAGCTCCTGAAAATCACGAGCGGGCGCCTCAATCACGATGTGCTGTGCCTGCGGAAAGAAGTCTTTGACCATTTTTTCCTGAACGGTTCCCAGTGTTGCCGCCACTCTTACCTCTGGCTTATCAAAATCTCCCCAATCAGAGAACTTATCCAGATCTTTCTTCTGCACCACAGGTACAAATGCGAGGTAAAAATAAGGCTGACTGTAGCCGGCCACCTTGGCACGTGACATGTTAAGCGAGGCACTGCCTGTCATGTCGTATTTGTCAGCAATGACACCATTCACCAATGTTTTCCAGTCCGTAGCCACATACTCCACTTTGACGCCCAGATCTTTGGCAAGCTCCGTGGTGACATCAATATCAAAACCGCGGTAAGAGTTTGTCGCCGGATCTTTCATGGTCATGGGGTTCCAGTCACCGGTGGTGCCCACGCGAAGAACTCCAGAGTCGAGGATCTTTTGCAAGCGACTGGTCTCTGCCGCCACCTGACCAATAGAAAGCAAAGCAATAATAAAACCGAGAATCCACTTCTTCATTGATTAATCCCTAAAAATAGTAAACATTCGATGTATAACCTTTGATAACATAGCAGTAACAGATGGAATTTTCAGGAAAAAATAGGGACGTTTGTGAGCCACCGAATAGTTACAGTCATTTTATGCCTGCCATTTCTGGGAGGTTGCTCTGATTACCAGTGGGGCTGGTATGTACTTGATCCGGGCACCGAACAGGGCAAAACGAACCTAAGCTTTTTGCTGGCGGGTTTCGAAGATACTATCTATGTATCACTACTCAGTATGTTGTTCGCCATGCTACTGGGCCTGATGGTTGCTTTCCCTGCGCTGTCTTCAAACCCCTGGCTACGAGCTATCAATCGCCTCTATGTAGAGGTCATACGGTCGATCCCGGTACTGGTATTATTGCTGTGGGTTTACTATGGCATGCCGACCCTGCTGGACATCTCATTAAACCATTTTTGGGCAGGCGTGATAGCACTTACTATCGCAGAAAGTGCCTTTATGGCGGAGGTATTCCGAGGCGGTATCCAGGCCATCATGCGTGGGCAACATGAAGCGGCGGAGTCGCTGGGACTGAACTACTGGCAAAAAATGCGACTGGTGATTCTACCGCAGGCTTTTAGGCAGATATTACCACCACTTGGCAATCAGTTTGTTTACATTCTCAAGATGTCATCTCTGGTGAGCGTCATCGGGTTGAGCGATCTCACCCGCCGTGCCAATGAGCTGGTGGTTAACGAGTACTTACCTTTGGAAATCTACACGTTTCTGGTGCTGGAATACTTGTTGTTGATTCTGTTGGTGTCGCAGGCCGTTCGCTGGCTGGAAAAACGCATCGCCATCCCCAGCCATTAATCAGACACAAAAAAAGGGCCTCAATAAGACCCTTTCTAGTTACCATTTAAGGTTATTTTTTCTTAACCGGACGCTGCCAGCCTGTGATCTTGCGCTCTCTTGCGCGAGTGATCACTAACTCACCCGCTGCGACATCTTTGGTCAAGGTAGTGCCAGCGCCAATCGTAGCACCATCAGCGATAGTAACTGGTGCCACCAGCTGACTGTCAGAGCCAACAAATACATCATTACCAATGACGGTCTTAAACTTATTCGCACCATCGTAGTTACAGGTAATCACACCAGCACCAACATTGGTACGCTGACCAATTTCAGCATCCCCTAGATAAGTCAGGTGGTTCGCTTTGGATCCTTCACCCAAACGAGCATTTTTCACTTCAACGAAGTTGCCAACATGTGAGTCATTACGCAGATCTGCACCAGGACGAAGACGGGTAAATGGACCAACCGTACATTCTTCACCCACGGTTGCACCCTCAATGACACTGTATGGACGCACTAGCGTGTTGTCGTCGATTTCACAGTCTTTCAGCACACAGCCTGTGCCGATGACGACGTTATCACCCAAGGTGACGCTGCCTTCGATAATCACGTTCGCATCAATTTCAACGTCCATACCGCACTGTAGCTGACCACGCAGATCAAAGCGGGCCGGATCACGAAGCATCACTCCTTGTTCAAGCAGTTTCTGCGCTTGCATCGACTGGAAGGCACGCTCAAGTCTGGCCAGTTGTGCACGGTCATTGACCCCTTCAACTTCAATCGGGTTGGCCGGGTGAACGGCTTCTACCGCACGACCTTCATTGTGAGCCGCGGCAATCACGTCTGTCAGGTAATACTCACCTTGAGCATTATCATTGCTAAGGCCAGACAGCCAACGCTTCAGGTCACCACCGGTTGCCACCATCACACCGGTGTTGATCTCTTTAATCAGCTTCTGCTCTTCAGTCGCATCTTTTTGCTCAACGATCGCCACCACAGGGCCGTTCTTGCGCACAATACGGCCGTAACCCATTGGGTTATCCAGAACAACAGTTAATAAAGCGATACCGCCTGTCGGCTGTGCTTCTAGCAGGTTTTCAATGGTTTGTTCAGAGATCAATGGCACATCACCGTATAGCACCAGTACTTTCTCGTCATCTGCAAAGTGTGGAGACGCCTGATCAACCGCATGACCAGTACCAAGTTGATCAGCCTGTAGTACCCAGTTCACTGTTTCTTGCTCAAGAGCCGACTTCATAAGGTCGCCACCGTGACCATACACTAGGTGGATATTTTGAGAGCCTAAACCTTCACACGTATCGATGACATGCTTGACCATCGGCTTACCTGCCAGAGTGTGCAACACTTTGGGCTTATTAGAATACATGCGGGTTCCTTTCCCCGCAGCAAGAACAACTGCACTGAATTTCATTATTATCAAACCATTGACGTTATTTAATCTATGGTCATTCTAGCGGTCAATAAAGGAAGTGTTAATTGGATTGGATAAATTTCTATTAAAAATTAAGCAAAAAGGCGACCCAATGGTCGCCTTTTTCATCGCGGTTAATTCAGTTGAACTGAATTAACGACGTTTTTTTGTCAGTTCGATCACTCGAAGCTGAGCAATGGCTTTAGCCAGTTCACTGGCCGCTTGCGCGAAGTCCATGTCGCCATGCTGATTCTGGATATGCTCCTCAGCTTTGCGCTTGGCTTCTTCCGCCTTTGCTGCGTCTAGTTCTTCACCACGGATTGCGGTATCAGCCAGCACAGTCGCTGTGCCAGGCTGAACTTCAACAATACCACCAGAGACATATATGAACTCTTCGTGGCCGTGCTGTTTCACGATACGCACCATACCAGGCTTGATAGCGGTCAGCAGCGGTGTGTGACCATGGAAGATACCAAGTTCACCTTCGCTACCGGACACCTGGAACGTTTCAACACGACCTGAGAAAAGTTTTTTCTCTGCGCTTACTACGTCTAGGTGAAAGGTTATTGCTGCCATATCGCCTCCTAATTAGCCTTATAGCTTCTTCGCATTCTCGATAGCATCGTCAATCGTACCGCAGTACATGAACGCTTGCTCTGGAATGTCATCGTAGTCACCAGCTAGTAGACCTTTGAAGCCACGTAGAGTCTCTTTAAGAGGTACGTAGATGCCAGGGTCGCCAGTAAATACTTCCGCTACGTGGTAA
This sequence comes from Vibrio hangzhouensis, assembly GCF_900107935.1. Lineage (GTDB taxonomy): Bacteria > Pseudomonadota > Gammaproteobacteria > Enterobacterales > Vibrionaceae > Vibrio > Vibrio hangzhouensis. Next base: position 38,081 of record NZ_FNVG01000021.1, read on the forward strand.
GGCTGAGTTAGGAAACGCTCAATCTTACGAGCACGAGATACGACTTGCTTATCTTCTTCAGATAGCTCGTCCATACCTAGGATCGCGATGATGTCTTTCAGCTCTTTATAGCGTTGCAGCGTTTGCTGCACACCACGTGCTACATCGTAGTGCTCCTGACCAACAACTAGAGGATCAAGCATACGAGATGTTGAATCTAGTGGGTCGATCGCTGGGTATAGACCCATTGCAGCGATGTTACGGTTAAGTACAACCGTTGCATCCAAGTGCGCAAACGTAGTTGCTGGAGACGGGTCAGTCAAGTCATCCGCAGGTACGTATACCGCCTGTACAGACGTGATAGAACCCGTTTTCGTTGACGTGATACGCTCCTGCAGTACACCCATCTCTTCTGCAAGAGTTGGCTGATAACCTACCGCAGATGGCATACGACCTAGAAGTGCCGATACCTCTGTACCTGCAAGCGTGTAACGGTAGATGTTATCAACGAACAGTAGTACGTCACGACCTTCGTCACGGAACCTCTCTGCCATTGTTAGACCAGTCAGTGCAACACGCAGACGGTTACCTGGTGGCTCGTTCATCTGACCGTAAACCATTGCTACTTTTGATTCTTCAGGATTCTCAACGTTTACAACGCCCGCTTCCTGCATCTCAAAGTAGAAGTCGTTACCTTCACGAGTACGCTCACCTACACCCGCAAATACGGATAGACCTGAGTGTTGTAGTGCGATGTTGTTGATAAGCTCCATCATGTTAACGGTCTTACCTACACCTGCACCACCGAATAGACCGATTTTACCACCCTTAGCGAATGGGCAAACCAAGTCGATTACTTTAACACCCGTTTCTAGAAGCGCGACCTCATTTGATTGCTCTTCATAGCTTGGCGCTTCACGGTGAATCGCATAGCTTTCTTCTGCACCGATCTCACCACACTCATCAATCGCATCACCGAGTACGTTCATGATACGACCAAGCGTCTTAGTACCTACTGGTACTGAGATTGGCGCGCCTGTGTTTTCTACTGTTACGCCACGACGTAAACCATCAGAGCTACCCATTACGATACAACGAACTACGCCACCGCCTAGCTGTTGTTGAACTTCAAGAACAAGACGCTCTTTAGAGTCCGTTACGTTTAGAGCATCGTATACACTTGGTACGTCACTCTGTGGGAACTCTACGTCGACTACCGCACCGATGATCTGTACGATCTTACCTGTAGCCATCGTTAATCCTCTAATCTATTTCGTTTTACCTAAGCTTAAACCGCAGCTGCGCCGCCAACGATTTCTGATAGTTCTTGTGTGATAGCCGCTTGACGCGCCTTGTTGTACACAAGCTCTAGATCTTCAATCAAGTTGGTCGCATTATCCGTTGCAGCTTTCATTGCAATCATTCGAGCCGCTTGCTCACAAGCAAGGTTCTCTACCACACCTTGATACACTTGAGATTCGATATAACGAAGCAATAGTGCGTCTAGTAGTGGTTTTGGCTCAGGCTCATAAATGTAGCCCCATGAATGTTCGCGCTGCATCTCTTCACTGTCAGATTTAGGCAGAGGTAGCAATTGATCGATCGTTGGTTCCTGAATCATAGTGTTCACAAAGTGGTTATACACTACGTACAGGCGATCCAATTCGCCTTCGTCATATTTCTTCAGCATGACGCCAACAGTACCGATTAGGTCTTCAAGACTTGGGTCATCGCCCAATCCTGACACCTGTGCCGCTACCTTTGCGCCGCTGTTGTTAAAGAATGCTGTTGCCTTTGAGCCAATAATAGCCAAGTCAATTTCAGCACCTTTATCTTTCCAATCCTGCATCTCTAAGATAGCTTTCTTGAACAGGTTAATGTTCAAGCCACCACAGAGACCGCGGTCAGTAGAAATAATGACATAACCAACACGCTTGGCTTCACGCTCTTCTAGGTACGGATGTTGGTACTCTAGGTTTGCGTTAGCCAAATGACCGATCACTTTACGCATAGTTTCAGCGTATGGACGAGAAGCTTCACGCGCGTCTTGCGAACGACGCATTTTTGAAGCTGCTACCATTTCCATCGCTTTCGTAATTTTCTGAGTGCTTTTCACACTACCGATTTTATTACGTATCTCTTTTGCGCCGGCCATCGTTACTCTCCATAAGTGGTGACCAAAAGGTCACCCACCAATTACCAAGTCTGAGTTGCTTTGAAATCGTCAGCCAGTTTCTTAAGCTGAGCTTCGATTTCATCGTTGTAAGCACCCGTGGTGTTGATCTCTGCAGCAAGATCAGCATAGTGACTGTGAGCATACGATAGAAGCGCTGCTTCGAAGTCTAGAATCTTGTTGATTTCAACATCTTCCAGATAGCCGCGCTCAACAGCAAAGATAACTAGCGCTTGGTCAAATACAGACATTGGAGCATATTGCTTCTGCTTCATTAGCTCTGTAACTTTTTGACCGTGGCTTAGCTGACGCTTAGTTGCTTCATCTAGATCAGATGAGAACTGTGCGAATGCCGCTAGTTCACGATAAGCCGCTAGTGCAGTACGAATACCGCCTGATAGCTTCTTAATGATCTTAGTCTGTGCTGAACCACCTACACGAGATACTGAGATACCTGGGTCAACCGCCGGACGAACACCCGCGTTGAAGGCTTCAGTTTGTAGGAAGATCTGACCATCGGTAATCGAGATTACGTTTGTCGGTACGAATGCAGATACGTCACCAGCTTGAGTTTCGATGATAGGAAGAGCAGTCAAAGAACCAGTCTTACCTTTCACTTCACCGTTAGTGAAACGCTCTACGTACTCTTCATTTACACGAGCAGCACGCTCTAGTAGACGCGAGTGGAGGTAGAATACGTCACCCGGGAATGCCTCACGGCCTGGTGGACGTTTTAGAAGTAGAGAGATCTGACGGTAAGCTACCGCTTGCTTAGATAGATCATCATAAACAATCAGAGCGTCTTCACCACGATCACGGAAGTACTCACCCATTGCACAACCTGAGTATGGTGCCAGGTATTGCAGTGCAGCAGACTCAGATGCAGACGCGACAACAACGATAGTGTTTGCTAGTGCACCGTGCTCTTCCAGTTTACGTACTACGTTTGCGATAGTAGAAGCCTTCTGGCCAATCGCTACGTAGATAGAGAAGATACCAGAATCTTTCTGGTTGATGATTGCATCGATCGCCATCGCCGTTTTACCGATCTGGCGGTCACCGATGATAAGCTCACGCTGACCACGACCGATTGGGATCATAGAGTCAACTGACTTATAACCAGTTTGTACTGGCTGATCAACCGATTTACGGTCGATTACACCAGGTGCAATCACTTCTACTGGCGACGTCAATTTCGCTTCAATTGGACCTTTGCCATCAATTGGCTCACCCAGTGTGTTTACAACACGACCAAGCAATTCTGGACCAACTGGAACTTCAAGAATACGACCAGTACCTGTTACTTTCATGCCTTCCTTAAGGTCGGCATATGGGCCCATTACTACCGCACCAACCGAGTCACGCTCAAGGTTAAGTGCTAGTGCAAAACGGCCACCCGGTAATTCAATCATTTCACCTTGCATCACGTCCGCTAGGCCGTGAATGCGAATGATACCATCGCTTACCGATACGATAGTACCTTCATTACGAGCTTCACTCACAACTTCGAAAGATTCGATACGTTGTTTGATTAGTTCGCTAATTTCCGTGGAATTAAGTTGCATGCTCCAATCCCCATCAAGACTGCAATGCATCACTCAGGCGGTTTAAACGACCGCGTGCTGAGTTATCAATTACAAGATCTCCGGCTCGAATAATAACCCCACCAAGTAGGGCCTCATCTACACTGCAATTCAGCTTAACTTTGCGCTCTAGACGCTTCTCAAGTTTGTCGCTGATCGCTGCAAGCTGCTCATCGCTTAGCTCAGATGCGGAGATAACCTCTACATCTACTTGTTTCTCTAACTCTTTTTTCAGAGCAAGAAACTCAGCTAACACGTCAGGCAGGGCTGCTAGTCGACCATTTTCAGCCATCACCTTAATTAGGTTTTGACCAAATTCATCAAACTGTTCACCACCAACTGCAATAAAAACTTCAGCAATTTTATTTGCTGTCACAGAACCCGTAAGCAGGTTTGCGATGTCTTCATTTTTGGTAATTTCAGCGGCAAAAGTTAGCATTTCAACCCATTGGTCTAGTGCTTTCTTGTCTACCGCAAAGTCAAATGCTGCTTTAGCATAGGGGCGTGCGATTGTAGTCAATTCAGACATATGCGCCCCTCGCTTTAAAGTTTCGCAGTAATATTGTCGAGAATATCTTTCTGCGCATCTTTATCGATAGTACGCTCCAGAATCTTCTCAGCACCAGCTACAGCCAGAGTTGCAACTTGTTTGCGCAGCTCATCGCGGGCACGGTTACGTTCAGCTTCAATTTCCGCTTCAGCCTGAGCAAGAATCTTATGGCGTTCTGCCAAAGCTTCTTCACGAGCTTCATCGATAATTTGCGCTTTACGCTTGTTTGCCTGTTCAATGACCTCTGTTGCAGTGCGCTTCGCTTCTTTCATTTGGTCAGAAGCGTTGGCTTGTGCTAGATCCAAGTCTTTTGCAGCGCGTTCAGCCGCTACAAGACCGTCAGCGATTTTTTTCTGACGTTCTTCAATCGCATTCATGATTGGTGGCCATACATACTTCATGCAGAACCACACAAATAGTGCGAATGAGATTGCTTGACCTAGCAGAGTTGCGTTCATATTCACAACAGCTACCCCTCTAATGGTTCATTGACGAGCTAAAGTTTAATCAGGTGACAAGTCCGAAACTTGTCTGAGAAAAAGCTGATTAACCTAGCTGACCAACGAACGGGTTCGCGAACGTGAATAGCAGTGCGATAACAACACCGATCATAGGAACCGCATCAAGTAGACCTGCGATGATGAACATCTTAACTTGAAGCATCGGAGCCATTTCAGGTTGACGAGCTGCGCCTTCAAGGAATTTACCACCCAGAAGACCAAAACCGATCGCCGTACCAAATGCTGCCATACCGATAATGATACCTACGGCGATTGCAGAAAAGCTCAGTAAAGTTTCCATTACTATCTCCAATTTATAGTTGTTGGCTTAAAATATATGCCCAAATAAAAAGCGTTAATTTATTAGTGATCGCTGTCTTCGTGTGCCATTGATAGATAAACAATCGTTAGCATCATAAACACGAAGGCTTGAATCGTAATAACCAGAATATGGAATATCGCCCATGGTAGTGAGCCCATCCATTGTAAATACCATGGTAGCATTGCAGCACAAAGAATGAAGACCACCTCACCCGCAAACATGTTACCGAACAGACGCATACCGAGAGACAGTGGCTTTGAAAGCAAAGACACGACTTCGATCAGCATGTTGAAAGGAATCATGATTGGATTGTTAAATGGGTGTAGCGTCAATTCTTTTGTAAAGCCAACTAGACCTTTTACTTTGATGCTGTAGTAAATCATCAGAGCAAAAACACCTAGCGCCATAGCCATGGTGATATTGACATCAGCAGAAGGTACCACTTTCAAGTAAGGGATGCCCATCTGCTCTGCAGGGTAAGGTAAGAAGTCAATTGGCACTAAGTCCATGACGTTCATTAAAAATACCCAACAGAAGATAGTTAGTGCTAAGGGCGCGATTAGCGCATTGCGTCCATGAAACGTTTCTTTCACGTTGTCGTCAACGAATTCCACGATCATTTCAACAAAACACTGCAGCTTGCCCGGCACACCAGCTGTTGCTTTCTTAGCTACTGAACGAAATACCCCTAAGAATATCAAGCCAGTAAACACAGAAAAAAACAGGCTATCGATATGTACGTTCCAGAAACTCGTCTCCTCCACTAGACCAAGGCTTCCTAAAGAAAGGTTGGTTAAGTGGTGAGTGATATATCCGGCCGATGTTAGCGCTTCACCTGGCGCAGCCATAACTCATCCTATTTTTTGTTGTTAACGAATATTACTGGTGCCATAAGGTTAATTAAGACGGCCAGTAAAAAAGTGAGATTCAAGGGAATCACTTCCACCTGAATATACATGTAAGCGATTGAGAATAGAGCCACTGTAATGAGGATTTTCAGAGTCACACCTGCATAGAACGATGCGGCAACTTTTTTGGCTGCTCGCGCCCCACTAAACAAAAATGCACACAATGCAAAAACCGCATTAGCGATAACAAAACTGCCACCACCAATGAGCGCTGAAATTCCCCACTCAGCATTTACAGCCACTGCCATTCCAACAGCTACCAATGTAACCGCGCAGGCTTGGATCAGTAACAATCGCTTCGCGAGCTCTCGTCCTGGCCTAGCTAGCACTGCTACCATGTATTCTTACCTATATACTTTTCCACAATGCACCTAATTACTACTGTGCTGGGAGATTCGCGAAAATTATACTTTCCGACAAACTTATTGCAATCAAACCGCACCAAAAAGGTGCTATTTTATTCACAAAACCATAACTTTCGCACAAAATTTCAATTTATAAATAATTGACCTACATCAATTATCTCATTTAGCTCTCAAGCTTGGCAATAAGTTGCTCCAATTTGTGAGGTTCATCAAGACTTATCGTAACTTTAGATTTTCCACTTGCATTTCGAACCAGAGACACTTTTGCCCCCAATTTTTCACTTAAACGCAACGAAATTTCTTTTGCATCACGGTCTTCTGACTGTTTTTTCTCTGAAGAGTTCGGTTTTAAGCACTTTTTCACCAGATCTTCCGTCTGGCGCACCGTCAGTTGTTTCTTAGCAACCGTTGCAGCTAACTCACACTGAACGTCGCCTTCGAGAGCCAATAAAGCGCGAGCATGGCCCATATCAAGGAGTTTATCCTCAACCAGTTTCTTGACCGGCGTCTCCAACTGGTTGAGACGCAGCAAGTTACTGACAGCTGTACGCGACTTACCAATGACATCAGCCACTTGTTGGTGAGTCAGTTCAAACTCATCCTGCAGTCGCTCTAAAGCCTGAGCTTCTTCAATGGCATTGAGATCTTCACGTTGGATGTTTTCAATCAACGCCATCGCTACCGCAGCGCGATCCTGAACATTTTTCACCAGACACGGCACCATTTTCAGGCCCGCTTGTCTGGCGGCACGCCAACGTCGCTCACCTGCAATGATTTCATATTGCTCATGGCCCACGCTTCGTACCACGATAGGCTGAATAATGCCTTGCGACTGAATGGACGCAGCCAGTTCCTCTAACGCCTCTGACGCCATATCTTTGCGAGGTTGATAAATACCTGGACGCAGGCTATTGATTGAGAGTTCTGCCAAATCTCCGTCAGCAGACATCGTTTGACTTTGAGTGGCTACCTGCTGTTTTTCTCTTGCGATTGAGCTAGTAGACAGCAGCGCGTCTAGCCCCTTTCCTAAACCACGTTTGGACATTGAATCGATTTTCCTTAAGAGCGTTAAGCCAATACTTCTTCGCGTCGTAACATCTCACCCGCCAGAGCAAGATAAGCTTTAGCACCCGCTGAATACTTATCGTAATACATCGCGGGTTTGCCATGACTTGGCGCTTCTGCGAGGCGTACATTCCTAGGGATAACGGTTCGGTAAACCTTATCGCCAAAGTGCTTCTTCAACTGTTCAGACACTTCGTTCGCGAGTCGATTTCGAGGGTCATACATGGTTCGAAGTAACCCTTCAATCTTCAAGTTTTCATTAACTACCGCGGCCAGCTTGCTGATGGTATCCATCAATGCAGTCAGTCCCTCAAGAGCAAAATATTCACATTGCATCGGCACCAACACGGAGTCAGCAGCAGCCATTGCGTTAATTGTAAGTAGGTTCAAAGAGGGAGGACAATCGATAAAGATGAAATCATAGTTATCGCGGATTGGCGCAAGTGCGTGTTTCAGGCGCACTTCTCGAGCAAACACTTCCATCAGTTTGATCTCTGCAGCGGTAACGTCACCGTTCGCGGCAATCAAGTCAAACTGACCAGAGGTGTTGTCACAAACTACCTGTTCAAAAGGAAGCTCATCAACCAGCAAATCGTAAGCAGTTGTTTCTACTTGATACTTATCGACGCCACTGGCCATCGTCGCATTACCCTGCGGATCGAGATCTATCACCAAGACTTTACGTTTGGTGGCAGCCATCGATGCCGCCAAATTTACACACGTTGTTGTTTTTCCAACGCCACCTTTCTGGTTCGCAATAGCGACAATTTTTCCCACGACAACCTCTCCATTATCCCTTCTTGGATAAGATTACAAGATGACGGTCACCTTCCAACTCAGGAACTTGCAAAGGTTTGATATCGATCACAGAACACCACGCTGGCAATTCTGAGACTTCCTGATCATGAAGCTGACCCTTTAATGCGTAAAAGCGACCACTTTCCGCTTTTGGTAAATGCTCGCACCAGTTGACCATATCGGTCATGGACGCAAAAGCCCGACTCAATACTCCATCAAAGCCACCTTCGGGGTCAAATTCTTCGACGCGAGATTGGACTGGTGTGACATTTTCCAGTTTAAGTTCATGGGCGACTTGCTTAATGAAACGAATTCGCTTGCCAAGGCTGTCGAGCAGCGTAAATGAATACGCGGGATTCATGATAGCCAGCGGAATGCCCGGAAGCCCCGGTCCGGTACCAACATCAATAAAACGTTCACCTTCCAGGTGGCTACTAACAACAATACTATCCAGAATATGTTTCACCAACATATCTTCAGGTCGGCGCACAGAGGTCAGGTTATACGCTTTGTTCCACTTGTCGAGAAGTTGAACATAACCAACCAGCTGTTGTCTTTGAACGTCGGAGACCTCTAATGAGGTCTCTGATAGCAGTTGATCCAGTTTTGCTCTTAAGTTATTGCTCACGCTGCTTCACCTTTCTTCAGCATTCCTTTTTTCTTCAGATATACCAACAAGATAGATATGGCTGCTGGGGTAATACCGGAAATACGAGAAGCAATACCAATGCTTTCAGGCTTCGCCTCACTCAGTTTCGCCACCACTTCATTAGACAACCCCTGCACGTCACTGTAATCAAGATCGGCTGGGATCTTAGTGTTTTCATGTCGTAGTGACTTGGTGATCTCATCTTGTTGACGTTGGATATAGCCTTCGTATTTCACCTGGATCTCTACCTGCTCACTGGCCTGTTGATCCTCCAGAGCGGGTGAAAAGGCCTCCAGTGAGGTCAACTGTGCATAATTCAATTCCGGACGACGCAACAGATCTTCACCGCTGGCTTCGCGTGAAATCGGTGTTTTCAGCAAGGCATTCAGTGCATCGACGCCTTCAGACTTAGGGTTAATCCAGGTTTCTTTCAAACGCTGGCGCTCGTTGGCCATATTATTCATTTTCTCGTTGAAGCGGCTCCAACGCTGCTCGCTAATCAAACCTAGCTCATGCGCTTTTTCGGTCAGACGAATATCGGCGTTGTCTTCACGCAGCAATAGTCGATATTCAGCACGAGAAGTGAACATGCGGTAAGGTTCTTTTGTCCCCATGGTAGAAAGATCATCGATCAATACACCCATGTACGCCTGATCACGACGTGGGCTCCAACCTTCCTTACCCTGAGAGTACAAGCTTGCATTCAGGCCAGCCATTAAACCCTGGGCGGCCGCTTCTTCGTAACCGGTTGTGCCGTTGATTTGTCCCGCAAAGAACAAACCTGAGATAAACTTCGTTTCATAAGTTTGCTTCAAATCACGCGGATCGAAGAAATCATACTCAATCGCATAGCCTGGACGCACAATATGTGCATTCTCAAAGCCTTTCATTGAGCGAACAATTTGGACCTGTACATCAAACGGCAAGCTGGTGGAAATGCCATTTGGGTATAATTCATGAGTGGTCAGCCCTTCAGGCTCGATAAAAATCTGGTGACTGTTTTTATCGGCAAAACGCATCACCTTGTCTTCAATCGACGGACAATAGCGCGGGCCGATGCCTTCGATAACCCCGGCATACATTGGGCTACGATCGAGGTTGTTGCGAATAACTTCATGCGTAGATTCATTCGTGTGGGTAATGAAGCACGGAATCTGAGTCGGGTGCTGACTACGATTACCCATGAAAGAAAAAACAGGAGTAGGGTTATCACCGTGCTGCACTTCCAGTACCGAAAAATCGACACTGCGGGCATCAATACGCGGTGGTGTGCCGGTTTTCAGACGATCAACGCGGAACGGCAATTCACGTAAACGCGCAGCCAGAGCAATTGAAGGTTGATCCCCCATTCGACCACCAGAAGAACTTTCCATTCCAATGTGGATCTTACCACCCAGGAAGGTTCCAACCGTCAATACAACTGATCGTGAACGGAACTTCAATCCCATTTCCGTCACAACACCACGCACCTGATCCTGTTCAACGATCAGATCATCGACCGATTGCTGAAATAGCGTCAGGTTTGGTGTGTTTTCCAGAGCGTGACGCACATACGCTTTGTACAGAGCACGATCTGCTTGTGCGCGTGTTGCTCGTACCGCAGGACCTTTAGAAGCATTCAGTGTGCGAAATTGAATACCGGCATGATCAATGGCTTCAGCCATCAGACCACCCATCGCATCCACTTCTTTTACCAGATGCCCTTTACCAATACCGCCAATGGCTGGGTTACAAGACATCTGACCCAGAGTATCAATATTGTGGGTCAACAGTAGTGTTTTTTGCCCGGTACGAGCAGATGCGAGTGCGGCTTCCGTTCCTGCATGTCCGCCACCCACTACGATGACATCAAATGTTTCGTGATAAAGCATGAACCGACCTCAGTATTCAATCGACAAATTAGACAAACCAAAAAGGAGACGTATTCTACCGCTTTTCTTAGGGTGAGAAAATCTGTTTTCACACTTTTTGGATCTAAGAAATAAGTAATATAAAGATAAGATCTATATATATGATCTTTTATTAGATCTATTATTAGGATCCACGATCTCTGTGGATAAGTCGAAAATGATCAACAAATCCATGGATCTTATTTAGATCGTTTGTTGTGATCTAGTGTTGATCTAGTGCTGTATTATCTGGGATCAAAATGGCTACTTATGCACAGGGCTGGGGTGGACGCAAACTTGTTCTTTGGATAAATATAGGTTTTTCACCGGAAAGATCATCTTTTATCCACAGTCTAGGTGGTTATTTTATGTTCAGTTGCTCGGTTTGTGCTATTAGAAGTTACTCACAGGCGTAAAAAAAGCGGCGAATGCCGCTTTGATGGTAAGGGGGATTTCACTGAAACTTAGCGATGTGCTCATTGAGCCAGCTTTCAGCGGCATCTTCAGGTACCGGGTCGTTGAGGACGTCAATTTCCAGACAGTCGGTCAGTGGGGTGGCGCCTATATCTTCCAGGAGTGCGTGCGCATGTTTACCTGCGGCGCAAAAGGTGTCGTAACTTGAGTCTCCGATGCCAATAACGGCAAACTTTACATCAGACATACGCGGCGGCGTGTTCTGTAAAGCGGCAATAAATGGCTGAATGTTATCTGGGTAATCGCCCGCACCGTGTGTCGAGGTGATCAGGAGCCAAATGCCATCGGTACCGACTTCAGACAGTTCTGGCTGATTGTGAATCGTGGTATCCAGTCCTTGCTCTACCAGCAAGTCACTAAGGTGATCACCCACATACTCCGCACCACCTAAGGTACTCCCCGTAATAATGTGAATCATTAATATTCCTTATTTACCAATACAGAAAGAAGAGAAGATTCGGCCAAGCAGATCGTCAGAACTGAACTCACCGGTAATTTCGTTCAGATGCTGCTGGGTGATGCGCAGTTCCTCTGCCAGGATTTCGCCTGCCATATAGCCTTCCAGTTGTTGCTGGCCAATATCAAGATGTTCGGCTGCTCGCTCCAGTGCATCCAGATGACGACGCCTGGCCATAAAGCCGCCCTCATTAGCGCCGGAAAAGCCCATAATGGCCTTAAGGTGTTCTCGTAAAGCAGGGACGCCTTCACCCGTGCGTGCCGACAGACGAATCAATGTCGGATCATTCACATGACAGATCCCCAGAGATTCACCCGTTTCGTCAACTTTATTGCGGATCACTGTGATGCCGATTGACGGAGGCAGGCGATCAATAAAGTCTGGCCAAATATCTTTAGGATCGGTGGCGTCAGTGGTGGTGCCATCGACCATAAACAAGACGCGGTCTGCTTGCTCAATCTCTTCCCAGGCGCGCTCAATACCAATGCGCTCCACTTCGTCAGAAGCATCACGCAGGCCAGCGGTATCAATGATGTGCAGTGGCATACCATCAATATGGATGTGCTCACGCAGAACATCACGTGTGGTCCCCGCAATATCGGTGACGATAGCCGATTCTTTGCCTGACAGCGCATTGAGCAGGCTCGATTTACCGGCATTAGGGCGTCCGGCAATGACCACCTTCATGCCTTCACGCATGATAGCACCCTGGTTGGCTTCTTTACGGACTGAGTCCAGGTTGTCGATGATTTGCTGAAGATCACCCGCGACTTTGCCATCGGCAAGAAAGTCGATTTCTTCTTCCGGGAAGTCAATGGCAGCTTCAACGTAGATCCGCAGGTGTATTAATGACTCCACCAGCACCTGAATACGCTTTGAGAACTGACCCTGCAGGGATTGAAGTGCTGATTTTGCCGCTTCTTCTGAACTGGCATCGATCAGGTCGGCAATGGCTTCAGCCTGAGTCAGGTCCATTTTATCGTTCAGGAACGCACGCTCACTAAATTCCCCTGGCCTTGCGGGGCGTACACCAGGAATGGTTAAGATGCGCTTAATTAGCATATCCATCACGACAGGACCACCATGGCCCTGAAGCTCCAGTACATCTTCGCCGGTAAAGGAGTGTGGATTTGGGAAGTAGAGTGCAATGCCTTGATCCAGCTCGCTGCCATCCTGTGCTTTAAACGCAAGATAGTCCGCATAACGTGGCTTTAATGTTTTCCCCGTCACTTGCAGTGCGACTTCTGAAGCCAGAGGTCCTGAAACGCGGATAATACCCACGCCGCCTCGGCCTGGGGCTGTAGCCTGAGCCACAATCGTATCTGTAGTCATTGTGTTGCCTAATCGCAGTACTTTAGCCAAATTGTAATCATGGTGAATGAAAAAGGCGACCATTTAGGCCGCCTTTTATTCTATTTACTCAGTTGAGACTACTTAGAATGCAGTCCTTTCTTTTCCAGCGCTTTATAGATAAGCGTTTGCTGGATAAGTGTCACGATGTTCGATACCAACCAGTATAGAACCAGACCTGATGGGAACCATAGGAAGAAGAAAGTAAACATAACCGGCATAAAGGTCATGATCTTCTGCTGCATTGGATCCGTTACCGTTGTTGGGCTCATCTTCTGGATCAGGAACATACTTGCACCCATCAATAGCGGTAGGATGTAGTATGGGTCCTGAGCCGATAAATCGTGAATCCAGCCGAAAAATGGTGAATGACGTAGCTCAACCGACTCCATCAGTGCCCAGTACAGTGCGATGAAGATAGGCATCTGTAGCAAGATTGGCAGACAGCCACCCAGTGGGTTCACTTTCTCTTTCTTGTACAGTTCCATCATTTCCTGGCTCATGCGCTGGCGGTCATCACCGATACGCTCACGCATTGCTTGCAGCTTAGGCTGTAGCATGCGCATTTTCGCCATTGAGGTGTACTGTGCTTTAGTTAGTGGGTACATCGCACCACGCACCAGGAAGGTCAGACAGATGATGGCCAGACCCCAGTTCACCACAATACCTTGGATGAACGACAGTAGCGTGTGAAGTGGTTTCGCGATAAACCATAACCAGCCGTAGTCTACAACTAGGTCTAGGTTAGGTGCGACTTCGGCCATTTCGTTTTGCAGTTTTGGACCGGCCCAAAGAGTGGCTTTCAGTGTCGCGGTTTGACCGTCGGCAATTGTTGTGTTCGGCATGCGAACACCGATATCGCCCAGGTTACCAATCACGCGAGTGTAAAGGTTCGTGCCTGGTGCTTCACGAGGGATCCATGCCGCAGCGAAGTAGTGCTGAATCATTGCTGCCCAGCCCTGACCGTCAGTCAGGTTAAGAGACAGGTTGCGATCCTGCATGTCTTCGAAGCTGTACTTTTTATAGCGAGTGTCTTGAGTTGAGTAAGCACCGCCATTGTAAGTTGGCATTGTGATGCTACCGCCTTTGTCCTGTAGGTTTTGACGAAGGTGAGCATACATACCAAACGTCGCATTCTGGCCAGAGTTGTTGTTTACATCGTATTCAACATCAATCGCGTAGTTGCCACGTTTTAGAATAAAGGTCTTAGTGTAAGTGATGCCGTTGGCTTCAAAGATCATTGGCACACGAAGTTCGTCCTGACCGTCAGCAAGAGTGAAGCTCTCAGCCGATACAGAGTATGCTGGGCGACTTGTGCTGCTCAGATCGATGCCCTGAGGGCCAACCAGGCCACTTTGTGCGATAAACTGATGACCTTGACTGTCTTTCAGTAGCTCAAACGGGTCGCTAGATTCTAACTCAGTTGCGTACTCGTTTAGGTTTGCTGTTACTACATCACCGCCAACGGTATTGATACCGAGCGTTAGTACGTCAGTTTTCACTGTAATGACTTTTTCTGATGCTGCCTGGCCTTGGCCTGGTGCAGGATCTAGTTCATCAGCGAAAGATGGCGCAGGTAGAGTACTGCTTTGCGTCTGCTGAGTCGGAACGGGTGCTGGGTTCTTATACGATTGCCATTGTTGAAACAGCAAAAAAGAAACCAAAGCCAAACCGATTAACAGAATATTACGTTGAGAATCCATCGTTATTTATCTCTGTCTTGTTTTTGGACTGGTGGTACGGGGTCAAATCCCCCTTCATTCAAAGGATGGCATTTTAATAGACGTTTGCCTGATAACCAACATCCTTTTACAAAACCGTGAGCTTTCAAGGCTTCTATAGCGTAAAGAGAACAGGTTGGGGTGAACCGACAGCGAGGTCCGATAAGAGGACTGATTATCCACCGATAGAGGTAGACGAGTCCGATAGCTAACCACGCGAAGGGCGAGACAGGCGATGCCATAACTTATCTAGAAGTTTGAACATTTCTTCATTGCTTAGAGTTTGCGCACTCTTCTTGGCAATTACAACAAAATCTTTGCTTGGAAGCTCATGTTGTTTGTTACGAAAACTTTCACGAACCAAACGCTTAAAGTGGTTTCTGGCAACAGCTGTTTTAATCTGCTTTTTAGGAACCGCTAGGCCAAGACGAGGGTGTGATAGTGTGTTCTTGCGAGCAATGATGGTGAAATGGGGGGAGCCAGCTCGATGAGCTTGCTTAAATACGTTTTGGTAATGCTCGGGAGTTAACAAGCGTAACTCCCGAATAAAGGCATGCTTTTTCAAAATAGAAGATTATTTTGAAAGGCGAGCACGGCCTTTAGCACGACGTGCGTTAATTACTTTACGACCGTTCTTAGTCGCCATGCGAGCACGGAAACCGTGAGTACGCTTGCGCTTTAGAACTGAAGGTTGAAAAGTGCGTTTAGACATGGTTATTACCTTTACTGATCAGTAGTTTTAGGTTCTCGTTGAACCCGGCGTGGGACATATTTCCCGTCTTCTTTCTCTATATAGAGATAGAGAGGAAATCCGACGCCTCTCAACAAAGAGGCGGAATTGTAATCACTGACTCGTCAAGAGTCAATAATCAGTTCAACTTCAATTCCAGCCGGCGAATTATACTTTTTGTGAGCCAGAGCGCAAGGATCATTATTAGATCCCTACCTGATTTAGAAATTTTCTAAGTTGGATATCCTGTGGATCATTGAATATCTGCTCTGGCGTCCCTTGTTCCACGATATGACCGTTAGCCATAAAGATCACTCTATCTGCGACCTCTTTAGCAAACTGCATTTCATGGGTTACAACCAGCATGGTTTGATGCTGAGTTGCGAGTTTTTTCATAAGGTTAAGTACTTCACCAACCCACTCAGGATCGAGTGCTGAAGTTGGTTCATCGAATAACAACAGCTCAGGTTGTAGCGCCATGGCTCTACCAATACCCACACGTTGTTGTTGACCACCGGAGAGGGAAGCAGGGTATTGATCCCCTTTATCTCCTAGACCGATGTCATCGAGAATTTGCTGTGCTTTTTCAAGCGCCTGGTCTTTTTTCCAGCCTTTTACGGTAATCAGGCCTTCGGCAATGTTCTGACGCGCAGTCATATGAGCAAATAGTGCGTAGTTCTGAAATACAAAGCCTGTTTTTCGGCGCAGTGCTAGTACTTCCGCTTTGCTGTGGTTCTGACAGTCTACCGCCACGTCATCCACGGTGATCTTGCCTTTATCGGCTTGCTCGAGAAAATTCACGCAGCGCAGCAGCGTTGATTTCCCGGTACCACTCGAGCCGATAATCACGATGATTTCCCCTTGCTTGATATCGATATCGATACCTTTAAGCACCTCTGTATCGCCAAACTGTTTGTGGATATTTTCCAGTTTAATCATCGTTGATACGCCTTATTCAATCTTTGCTCAGCCCACAATTGCACGCGAGTAAGCACTAACACAACACCCCAATAAATCAGAGCTACCGCTAAGAAGGCTTCAAAGAAGCGAAAACTGGATGATGCTTCCATTTGCGCCTTGGCCATGATCTCAGCTACGCCTAATGTGAATGCCAATGAGGTCGATTTGATCATGTCGATGAAATAGTTCATCAAAGACGGCAGGGCGACACGGGTTGCCTGAGGCAAAATAATCCGGCGCATTGCTTGGCTGGTGGTCATTCCGACCGATAAACTCGCTTCCATCTGGCTGCGATCGATACCGATGATGGCGGCGCGAATGCTTTCTGCCATGTAAGCGGCAAAGTGTAGGGTCAAGCCAATAACCGCGGCGCTGAACGCATTGAGACCTACCATCCATGGGAAAATTTGTGGTAGACCGTAGTAAAGTAAGAACAGCTGTACCAACAGCGGCGTGCCGCGGAAAAAACTGATGTAAAGCTGACTAAGCTGATCAAGTACTGGGATCTTGAAAACACGAATATTCGCCAAGACGACCGCAAGGATCAGTGAAAATAACAGTCCCCATACTGCCATTTCCATCGTGGTGCCAAGATACTTTAATAGTATTGGCATCAGTTCCAGCATGTATTGAAAATCAAATCCCATAACGTTACCAAACTTCTAGAAAAACAAACGCCCACTACCTAGCGTAGTGGGCGTAATAATAGTGATCACTTACTTTTTAGTGATGTCTGCGCCAAACCACTTCTCAGAGATTGTCGCTAGCGTACCATCTGCACGCATATCTGCCAGTGCTGCGTTTACTTCTTGTTGCAACTTCTGACCTTTTTCGTTGTTCACAAATGGCCAGGCATTTTCAATGGTTTCAAATGGCTGACCTGCCAGTTGCAAAGGCAGACCCGTCTTTTTGATCAGCTCAAGTGCAGACAGGCGGTCCATAACAAATGCATCAGCGCGGCCAAGAGCGACATCATGTTCAATACCTGTGTCGTAGGTTTTGATAGTGATTTTGCCGTCCTTGTCGTAGCTACGCAGCAGTTGCTCGAAGTTAGAGCCTAGGTTGACGGCGACGGTCTTACCAGCCAGGTCATCGATACCCTGAATGCTGTCATTACCTTTACGAACAGTGATCTGTGCACCATCAATTACATATGGGTCAGCAAATAGGTATTTTGCCTTACGCTCAGTGGTCATGGTGATTTGGTTGGAGATCGTATCAATACGTCCTGTTTCCAACAGACCAAACAGACCAGAGAAGTTCGCGGTGACATATTCAACTTTGTAGTCATTGCGGCGACCAATTTCGTCCCACAGGTCGACTTCAAAGCCTTGCAGTTTGTCTTGCTTTACAAACGTGAATGGAAAGTAGCGACCAGACATGCCGACTTTCACTTCTTGTGCGGTGGCAGCATATGCTGCTTGAGATACGGTTGCAGAAAGCGCTAAAGCGGTTAGAAGGCCTTTAATCCAGTTTTTCATTTTACTACTCCTTGGGTTTGTGGAGTGGGATGTTACTGGCAAACATGTCGATAAGTTAAATAACTAGTTGTTATTAACCATAACAAACTCGGGGTTGAGTGAACGCTTTTTCGACACTTGCTATTCTCGTTAGATCCAAACCGATGACAGCTTGGTCACGGATCTATACACAGGTTAGATCAAGTTGACCGTTTTGTGGGTAGATCTGTGCTTTGTGTATCTGTTTGTGAGTAAATTCAGGGCAAATTGTGCGGATCAAGCCGATTTAACCGAAAAAATTGTGAATAACTTAGATCTTATTCACTGGATCACCGATCATTTACTGGCGATCTTGGTTATCAACAGGTAAAATTACCAATCTTTTCCATTTCAAATAAATAGAGTGAGAGCACCGTGTCATCTTCGCTTTGGTTGCAATGTTCGCAACGACTACAAGAAGAGCTACCCGCTACCGAATTCAGTATGTGGGTCAGACCGCTACAAGCTGAACTAAATGACAACACCCTGACTCTATTTGCGCCAAACCGCTTTGTCTTGGACTGGGTCCGTGACCGTTACCTCAACAGTATTAATCGATTGTTGAAAGAATACTGTGGTAATGACGTGCCCAATCTCCGCTTTGAAGTGGGCAGCAAGCCTGTCTCTGCCCCTCCAGCTCCCAAGCCAGTAAAAACTGCAGCCGATGTGGCGGCTGAATCGTCTGCGCCAGCTCAGCTGCAAGCGCGTCAGCCTGTGCATAAAACCTGGGATGATGAAGCAGAAGTCTCTGATATCAATCACCGCTCAAACGTGAACATCAAGCATAAATTCAATAATTTTGTTGAAGGTAAATCAAACCAGCTTGGTCTCGCGGCGGCTCGTCAGGTAGCGGATAACCCAGGTGCGGCCTATAACCCGCTGTTCCTGTACGGCGGGACTGGTTTGGGTAAAACTCACCTTTTGCACGCAGTAGGCAACGCCATTGTCGACAACAAACCCAACGCAAAAGTGGTGTATATGCACTCTGAGCGTTTTGTTCAAGATATGGTTAAGGCACTACAAAACAATGCGATTGAAGAGTTTAAGCGCTACTATCGCAGTGTCGACGCGCTGCTTATCGATGATATTCAGTTCTTCGCCAACAAAGAGCGCTCGCAGGAAGAGTTTTTCCATACCTTTAATGCACTATTAGAAGGTAACCAGCAAATTATTCTGACCTCGGATCGTTATCCAAAAGAGATCAACGGCGTGGAAGATCGTCTGAAATCCCGTTTTGGTTGGGGTTTGACGGTCGCAATCGAGCCACCAGAGCTGGAGACGCGTGTCGCCATCTTGATGAAAAAGGCAGAGGATCACCAGATTCATCTGGCCGACGAAGTGGCATTCTTTATCGCAAAACGACTGCGTTCGAATGTGCGTGAGCTGGAAGGAGCGTTAAACCGTGTTATCGCCAATGCGAATTTCACCGGACGTCCGATTACCATCGACTTTGTCCGTGAAGCGTTGCGTGATCTGCTGGCTTTGCAGGAAAAACTGGTCACGATCGATAATATCCAGAAGACCGTTGCGGAATACTACAAGATCAAAGTGGCTGACTTATTGTCAAAACGTCGTTCTCGTTCGGTGGCTCGTCCTCGCCAGCTAGCGATGGCATTGGCGAAAGAGTTGACCAACCACAGTTTACCTGAGATTGGCGATGCTTTTGGTGGTCGTGACCACACTACGGTTCTGCATGCGTGCCGCAAGATTGCTCAGCTACGCGAAGAAAGTCATGATATAAAAGAAGACTATTCGAACTTAATTCGCACGCTTTCTTCATAATAGTGGCATAATCACTATAATTAGCATTCAAGTTATTGTATTTCGAATATAAGTGGCATGGATTGCCATCTTTACGAAGAGTTATCTATGAAATTTACTATCGAACGTCATCACCTATTGAAGCCGCTACAGCAAGTATCTGGTGCGCTGGGTGGTAGGCCTACATTACCTATTTTGGGCAATTTGCTGCTAAAAGTTGAGGAAGGGGTACTTTCTCTGACTGCCACTGACTTAGAAGTGGAGTTGGTGAGCAAAGTGACGCTCGAGAGTGAATTTGAAGCGGGCAGTGTGACGGTGCCGTCGCGTAAATTCCTTGATATCTGCCGCGGTCTACCTGACGACTCCAGCATTACGATTGTACTTGAAGGCGATCGCGTACAAGTGCGCTCTGGTCGCAGCCGTTTCTCACTGTCGACGCTTCCAGCGAGTGACTTTCCTAATATTGAAGACTGGCAGCAAGAGGTGGCGGTCACAGTGACGCAGGCTGAACTGAAGTCACTGATCGACAAAACACAGTTCTCAATGGCTAATCAGGATGTGCGTTACTATCTCAATGGCATGCTGTTTGACCTGGACCAAAACACGCTGCGCTCAGTGGCGACCGATGGTCACCGTATGGCGGTTGCCATGGTGTCGCTGGAAGGCAGCTTTGACAACAAACAGATTATTGTACCGCGAAAAGGTGTACAGGAGCTTTCTAAGCTGCTGGACGCACCAGAGCAGCCGGTCACATTGCAAATTGGCAGTTCCAATATTCGTGCTGAAGTGAATAATTTTGTGTTCACTTCTAAGCTGGTTGATGGTCGCTTCCCTGACTATCGCCGTGTTTTGCCTCAAAATACCGACAAAGTGCTGGAAGCAAACTGTGATGAACTGCGTCAGGCATTCTCCCGTGCGGCCATTTTGTCGAATGAGAAGTTTCGTGGTGTGCGAGTCAATCTCGATGCGAGTGAGATGCGCATTACCGCCAATAACCCAGAGCAAGAAGAAGCCGAAGAAATGTTGGATGTCGACTTTACAGGCGATGCTCTGGAGATCGGTTTCAACGTGTCGTATGTGCTGGATGTGCTCAATACCCTGCGTTGTGAGAAGGTTCGTCTCTCCATGTCGAACGCTAATGCCAGTGCGTTGATTGAAAATAGCGAAGATGACAGTGCCATGTATGTGGTGATGCCAATTCGTCTCTAAGTCAGGCATAACGTAATGCCGCTTACGCGCTTAATCGTACAGCAATTTCGTAATATTAAAGCCTGTGATATCGAACTATCCACAGGCTTTAACTTTATTATTGGACCTAACGGCAGTGGCAAAACCAGTTTGCTGGAGGCTATCTATTTGCTTGGCCATGGCCGCTCATTTAAGAGTTCGCTCACTGGTCGAGTGATACAAAATGACTGCCAGGAACTGTTTGTACACGGCCGTTTTTTGAACTCGGATCAATTTGAGATACCCATTGGCATTAATAAGCAGCGTGATGGCTCAACTGAGGTTAAAATAGGCGGTCAGTCTGGGCAAAAGTTGGCTCAGCTTGCCAAAGTGTTACCACTGCAACTTATCCATCCTGAGGGTTTTGAACTGCTCACTGATGGGCCTAAGTTTCGCCGTGCGTTTATCGATTGGGGTGTGTTCCACTCTGAGCCTGGTTTTTTTGAAGCCTGGGGGCGCTTTAAGCGTCTCAGTAAACAGCGTAACGCGCTACTTAAGACGGCGACCAGTTACCGAGAGCTGAGCTATTGGGATAAAGATTTAGCTCAGCTTGCAGAGCAAATCGATGGTTGGCGCCGCACTTACGTTGAGCAGATGAAAACCTTGGCTGAAGAAATGTGTCAGTCTTTTCTGCCGGAGTTTGAGATCAAACTTGGCTATTACCGTGGCTGGGAAAAAGACACGCCATATGGCGAGCTCCTTAAGCGTAACTTTGAGCGTGACCAAGGTTTGGGATACACCTTTAGTGGCCCGAACAAAGCCGATTTAAGAATTAAAGTGAACAACACCCCTGTAGAGGATGTGTTGTCTCGCGGTCAGCTAAAACTGATGATGTGTGCGTTGCGTCTTGCGCAAGGGCAGCACCTCGCTGAGTTGACCGGCAAGCAATGTATCTATTTGATAGACGACTTTGCTTCAGAATTAGATAGCCTGCGTCGTAAACGCTTAGCGGATTACTTAAAACAGACCCAGGCTCAAGTTTTTGTAAGCTCTATTACTCAAAGCCAAGTTGCCGACATGATTGACGAAAATGGCAAGATGTTTCATGTGGAACATGGCACAATAGAGCAAGGTAAATAGTGAGAGAAACTCATGTCAGAAAATTACGATTCATCGAGTATTAAGGTACTAAAGGGTCTGGATGCGGTACGTAAGCGTCCGGGAATGTACATCGGCGACACAGACGATGGAACCGGTCTACACCACATGGTTTTTGAGGTGGTTGATAACTCAATTGATGAAGCGTTAGCAGGTCACTGTAACGACATTATCGTCACTATTCATGAGGACAACTCCGTTTCTGTTAGCGATGACGGCCGTGGTATCCCAACGGAAATGCACCCAGAAGAGCAAGTGTCTGCTGCCGAAGTTATCATGACAGTACTTCACGCTGGTGGTAAGTTCGATGATAACTCATACAAGGTATCGGGTGGTCTGCATGGTGTAGGTGTTTCAGTAGTAAACGCACTGTCTAAGCAGGTGACGCTGACTATCCATCGCGGCGGTCAAGTTCATACTCAAACTTATCACCATGGTGAGCCAGAGGCGCCACTAACTGTGATTGGTGATACCGACAAAACCGGTACAGAGATCCGATTCTGGCCAAGTGAAGATACGTTCTCAAACGTAGAATTTCACTACGATATTCTTGCTAAACGTCTACGTGAACTGTCGTTCCTAAACTCGGGTGTATCGATCAAGCTTATCGATAAGCGCGAAGAAGACAAAATGGATCACTTCATGTTTGAAGGTGGTATCCAGGCGTTTGTTGAGCACCTAAATACCAACAAAACTCCAATTATTCAGAAAATCTTCCACTTTGATAACGAGCGTGATGATGGCATCACGGTTGAAGTTGCTATGCAGTGGAACGATGGCTACCAAGAAAACATTTACTGCTTTACCAACAACATTCCTCAGCGTGATGGTGGTACTCACCTTGCGGGTTTCCGTGCAGCACTGACGCGTACGCTGAACTCGTTCATGGATAAAGAGGGTTTCTCTAAGAAAGCGAAGACGGCGACATCCGGTGATGATGCTCGTGAAGGTCTGACCGCTATCGTATCGGTAAAAGTACCCGATCCGAAATTCTCAAGCCAAACCAAAGACAAGCTGGTTTCTTCTGAAGTGAAATCTGCGGTTGAATCGGCAATGGGCGAAAAGCTGTCTGAGTTCCTGGTTGAGAACCCAGGTGAAGCGAAGATTGTTTGTACCAAGATCATTGACGCCGCTCGTGCTCGTGATGCCGCGCGTAAAGCGCGTGAAATGACACGTCGTAAAGGTGCGCTAGATCTGGCTGGCCTGCCAGGCAAGCTGGCTGACTGCCAAGAGAAAGACCCAGCGCTTTCTGAACTGTACATAGTGGAGGGTGACTCTGCGGGCGGTAGTGCTAAGCAGGGTCGTAACCGTAAGAACCAAGCGATTCTTCCACTGAAAGGTAAGATCCTAAACGTTGAGAAAGCGCGTTTCGATAAGATGCTTTCTTCACAAGAAGTGGCAACGCTTATCACGGCACTTGGCTGTGGTATCGGCCGTGACGAGTACAACCCAGATAAACTGCGTTATCACAACATCATCATCATGACCGATGCGGACGTCGATGGCTCTCACATCCGTACGCTGCTGTTGACTTTCTTCTACCGTCAAATGCCAGAGCTTATCGAGCGTGGTTATGTGTACATTGCTCAGCCACCGCTTTACAAAGTGAAGAAAGGCAAGCAAGAGCAGTACATTAAAGACGAAGACGCGATGAGCCAGTATCAGGTATCTCTGGCACTGGATAATGCGGCTCTGCACGTGAACCCTGAAGCCCCAGCGCTAGCAGGAGAGGCATTAGAGAAGTTAGTGCAGCAATTCAACGGTGCTGTGAAGATTGCAAATCGTATGGCTCGTCGTTACCCACACGCGCTAGTGAGTGAATTCATGTACACGCCACGCCTAACGGCTGAGCAGTGCAACGATACCACGGCTGTCGAAGCATGGACTAAGCAGCTAATCGAGCAGCTAAACGCGAAAGAAGTCGGCGCGAGCCAGTACAGCTTCGAAGTAGAGCAGCACGCTGAGCTTGGTGTTAACCTACCAAAAGTGATCGTGCGTACTCACGGTGTGACACATGAGCACGTGCTGAGTATTGACCTGCTGAACTCGAAAGAATACGGCAAACTAGCCGCTCTGTCTGAAGCGTTAGAAGGTCTGATTGAAGAGGGCGCTTACGTGAAACGTGGTGAGCGTACTCAACCTGTGAGCCATTTTGAAGATGCGCTTAACTGGCTAATCAAAGAGTCGCGTCGTGGTTTGAGTCTGCAGCGCTACAAAGGTCTAGGTGAGATGAACCCAGACCAGCTTTGGGAAACCACAATGGACCCAGAAACTCGTCGCATGATGCAAGTAACGATTGAAGATGCGGTTGGTGCAGACCAGCTGTTTACAACGCTAATGGGTGACCAGGTTGAGCCTCGTCGTAACTTCATTGAAGAGAACGCACTTAAAGTAGCCAACCTGGACGTTTAGATTGCTTTCTCTTCGCTAGGTGAACTGATTTCTGCGTCGAAGGTGCTCATTTATGCCTATAAACTGTGCGCCTTCTCCTTGGACTAAGCTCTCCCAGCTTCGATAAAACAATCTAAAGATACGAAAAGACTGTCTCCGATGACGGTCTTTTTTGTTTTTAACTCTATGAAAAGTAACTGTTATAAAAATAATTTAAGAAAATTCCTTGAAAGCGATTTTCGCCATCCCTATATCTAGTTATGAAGAGGGCGCTGTCTTGCTCAAGAGAGAAGAAACAGACCTTTTAAACGCCTGCAAAGTATCGCTCAGTGGAGGATAACTTTAACGGCACACTTAAAAAACTTGATTTGTTGCTACGTCCCCGAACAGCAAGGCTGTCAGTGGAGTGGTGAATGAATCCCTTAGTCGCCACGGCACCTGTTTATAGACTTGGTGCTTGTGAATACTCACGGCTAAGACTATTGCTTACTATGAGGATAGCATGATGAGAACTGTAGATTTCACTCCTTTATACCGCAACGCAATTGGCTTCGATCGTCTATTTAACATGATGGAAGCGAACTCAGCGAAAAACTCTTCTGGCGGTTACCCTCCATACAACATCGAACAACAAGACGAGAACCACTTCCGCATTACTATGGCTGTGGCTGGCTTTGCTGAAGACCAACTCGATCTGACTCAAAAAGAGAACATGCTGATTGTTAAAGGTGAGCGTAAAGCTGAAGAAGGCAAAAGCTACGTGTATCAAGGCATCGCAGAGCGCGATTTTGAGCGTAAGTTCCAGTTAGCAGATTACGTGAAAGTCGTCGGTGCGAGCATGGAAAATGGCTTGCTGCACATTGACCTTGAACGCGAGATCCCAGAAGCGATGCAGCCACGTAAGATTGAGATTGGTGGTAACAAGCTCATCGAAGGCTAACCAGCGAGTCATAAAGAGTGAAAGAGCGCACTGAGTCTGAAAAGGCGGCGCTCTTTTTTTATTCCTGTTTACGCATGACTCAGGCTAGCGGTCATGCTCACTGTCGGTAAAGCGATACCCTGTCCCCCTGACGGACTGTATCAATTTAGCTTTGGATTTCATTTTTTTACGCAGTGACAAAATGATGGTATCCACAACATTACTGGCGCCATCGTATTCTATCCCCCAGACCTGACTGAGCAGTGACTTACGTGATATGGCGGAGCCTTTGTTCTCGACCAACATGTACAGCGTACCAAATTCGAGCGGTGTGAGGTCGGTGATGGTGGCTCCGAAGCGAAGCTGTTTGGCGGCAGTGTCAAACCACTCAGGAAATGGTGTGGAGGATTGAGCATCTTCAATTTCCCGGATTAGATGGGAAGCGATCCACCCTGTGACCGATCCCGGACCCATATCGAGCATCGCGCTGTAATAGTCGCGTGTCCCCAGTGTCTGACTCTGTTCCAGTACCTGAAAGCCGAGTTGAGAGGCGACCGTTGCGTAGGGTTTGAGATCATTGAGTGTCAGATACACCCGATGCAGCTTTGGATTTAATTCCAGATACGTGCGCTTGATATCCAGCCAGCAAGCTGCCTGAACAGCACTGAGTGATTCACCGTCCTGCATGGATAACCAGCGTCGAATAAAAATGTGTTCATGGTCATTTTGCAATGAGGTAGTGTCAGACAGATGCGTCAGCCAATAGCGGGTCAGGGGATCCTGATATAACTGTTCGATGGGGATCTGTTTGGATTTCAACAGGCAGTAAAAGCCAACAATCGCGCCGGACGCATCTTTGACACAGTGAAACGCTTGTGTCTGTTTGTGCCACCATCGCTGATATACCTCTAAGGCCTCTGGTTCATGTTGCTTGATGATCGCCATCAACGCATTTTCATCGGATGGAATGGCAGGTTCGACACTGAACGCGCGCTTATCAAAGGGGGGGAAGAAAGCATCTCTAATCACCCGGTTTTCAATGAGGTAGAGTAAGTCAGCGGTAAAACGCCACATCTGCCCGTACGTGGCACTTTGAAACTCTGACATAAGCCATTGGCTGGCGCGATGGCGGTAGATTCGGTATTTATCCGGAGAGTGGATCTTCATTTCTGAACTGAGCGCGTTTCTTAACGTCTCGTGCAGCGAGCAGCCGTCTTCATGAATTTCAATCACGTCCAGTTGCGTCAGTGTTTGATACAACCAGCCGCTTTGAGCTGCTTGCACATCGAGCATGGTGCTCAGCAATGGCTCGGTGATGCGACGGACGACTGAACTGGCATAGAGCGCGTTGGTTAAGTCAGGATCTTGAATATCTTCGATGAAGTACTGCACCAGTGTATGAATGATCTGGCTTGGGGGGGCGACGTGGAGTGAGCGGGTGGGCTGCTCCAGAATGGCATTGCTTGCTAGCCGTAACGCCAGTGGGTGCCCTTGGGCAAAATGGTTAATTGCATTGGCGGTATCCGCATCATGCCCGCGGCCACAGAGATACCGAACAGCGATGTCAGTGGCCAAACCGGTTAATTTTAGACCTTGATAGCTCATGCCGCTTGGTGGGCTGAATATCCATTGATTGTCTGGCGGCAATCGCCCACAAAAAATGAGTTTTAGGTGTTTGTCGGCGCAAGGTAGGAACTCCAGTCGAAGCCAGCTCTCCAGTAAGTTCAGTGACTCAAACTGATCCAGGACGATGACATCAATACCCGCATTATTTAAACCTGCTAATGCTTGCGAAATGGAGTCCGTCGTCTGTTCAGTATGTGTCTGGCGGGCAATCTCATGTAAAAAGGCCCTTGGTGTGGGTTCAATCAGACGACAGTCAAGCCGGATACAGCGATTGATATGCTGATCAAACCAGGTATTGATTAAGGTCGTTTTTCCGATGCCTGCAATGCCATGTACACCGATGATGTCGGGTCCGAAAGGCTTGAGTAGAGAGGATAAGGTTGCCAGTTCCTGACGACGGCTCTGTTTAATTGTCACAGAGTCGGAACAAGGCGCCGATGTGTGGTGCAGGTTACTCATCCTTTCCCCATGCAATCTTCATCAAGATCCCATAATTATAGTCGAGTTCAGTTACTATCTTTATGGATGTTGTAGTACTGATTGTGTGGGAGGAATTATGACTTCAACATCTGGTTATATTCTGGTGGGATTGCTAGCGGTAACATGTTCTGCATTGGCTGAGAGCGCCAAGGTAGAACGAGCGCAAAGTGCAGCGCATTCCGACCTGAGTCAAAAAGCGACTATTCTTGATATGGATGGCAGTGTGCTGCAGTCGGGCAATGAATATTGGCATTGTTATCCGGGCGTACCCGTGATACCCGGTGATCAACATCCGATGTGTGTTGACTCTGTATGGTCACAGTTGCTGAGTGCAGCGGCCAAAGGCGAACCCTTCGAAACGGATAGAATTGGCATTTCCTATATGATGCAGGGGGACGCTTACGTCAGTAACAGCAATCCCGCGGCAACCGATCCTAACAACGGTGATGTCTGGGTCAAAGAAGGACCACATTTGATGATCGTCGTGCCCAAAGCGCTTCTGAAAGGGATAAGCGATGACCCTTTTAACGGCGGGCCTTACGTCATGTGGAAAGACACACCTTATGCTCACATTATGGTGCCTGTAGCCAACAAAGCACCGGAAGGAGACTGAACCATGGCTGATACGTTATATGACAGACTGGGTGGCACTGAAACGATAACCCAAATCTCGGCAGACATCGTTGACTTACATCTTAGCAACCCTCTGATTGCACCAAGATTTGCTCAATCTGACACTACCCGTTTAAAGAAAGTCGTCTCGGAATTTTTCATCACCGGTACGGGGGGACCCAATTTGTACACCGGTAAAGACATGCGCTCTGTGCATCAGGGGATGAATATTTCTGCCATTGAGTTCGTCGCGGTTCTTGACGATGCGTTGGCTGCGATGAATAAAAATGGCATAGCTCAAAGAGAGCAGGAGGAAGTGCTGTTCATTCTCTACAGTATGCGTGCCGATATTATCTTGGTTTAATCTGTTGATGATCGGCGTGAAGGCCGATCATCATGATTACGTAACCGAGACGTTACGATGACTGTTGGTAGGCTTTGGCGACTTCTTCGGCAATAATGGCGATACCTTGCTGCATCTTGTCGTCGTCTTGAACGTAGTTCATGCGCAGGCATTGGTGCGCATGATCCCATTCATCTTCCTGGCCAATGAAAAAATATTCACCCGGTACAATTAACACCCCACGGGCTTTCAGTCGCTGGTAGAGTTCCATTGTAGTTATGGGCAATTCATCAAACCATAACCACAGGAATATTGCGCCTTCCGGTTTGTGGATTCGAAATCTTGAGTCGGTGATGGCTGATTGAAGCAACTCGACCGCACGTTGAGACTTTTGTTGGTAAAAAGGTTTAATGACATTTGAGCTTAGCTCTAGAATATCGCCTTTTTCGATCATATGGTTAGCAAGTGCTGGGCCAAAACTGCCCGGCGCCAGACTAATGATGCCATTCATGTTCGTCATCGCCTGAGTGATCTCTTCACTGGCAATTACAATGCCGCAGCGCAATCCCGGCAATCCCAACTTAGACAGGCTCATACAGAGAATCGTATTGTCATTCCAGAATGGCGCAACATCTTCAAAGATAATATTCGGGAAAGGCAAGCCGTAGGCATTGTCGATAATCAGTGGGATATTGTTGGCTCGGGCCAACTGATCCAGTTTATGAATTTCCTCGTCGGTCAGTACATTACCCGTCGGGTTTGTCGGACGTGAAGCGCAGATAGCAGCAACGCTGTCATCAATTTTCAGGTGTTCGAAGTCTACATGGTATTTAAACAACCCACCGTCTAATAACTCGATCTCTGGCTGGTAGGAAACGAAGATGTCTTCATCGATTCCCGCATCACCGTAGCCGATGTACTCCGGTGCGATGGGCAGCAGGATTTTCTTGTGTGAGCCATCGGTCTGCTTTCCAGCTAACAGATTGAACAGATAAAAGAAACCACTTTGACTGCCGTTGGTCAGACTGATGTTTTTCTCGGTGATCGACCAACCATAGGAATCTCTTAACAACTGGGCCAGAGCCTTAACAAAGGCATCCTTTCCCTGTGGGCCATCATAGTTGGTCATAGCGGCGACCAGGTCACCGCTTGCGAGCATATCCTCACTGGCCTGACGAAAATAATCGAGCATTGCCGGAATGGCAGCAGGATTGCCACCGCCGAGCATGATGGCACCAGGCGTGCGCAGACCATCATTAAGGTCGTCCATCAA
Source organism: Vibrio hangzhouensis (assembly GCF_900107935.1). Classification (GTDB taxonomy): domain Bacteria; phylum Pseudomonadota; class Gammaproteobacteria; order Enterobacterales; family Vibrionaceae; genus Vibrio; species Vibrio hangzhouensis. Next base: position 67,783 of record NZ_FNVG01000021.1, read on the forward strand.
TTGGGTAATGCCGGAATAACGATTGAATTTTTCACCAAACTTCGAGAATTGCATTGTTGTATTTACCTAGATATTAGAATTCGCTGTGAGTACGCAGTCAGAGAATGCCTGAGCTAACCCAGTATTCTGAACATACCTTATTGTTTTCGTAACGCAAGAAACAATTCCATGTGTCGCCAAAAACGCGCTTAGTTATAAGTTTATCAGCTGTGGGTGGTGATTTTTCCTGCTGTGGCAAGTTATTGATTTTTGGTGGTATTGGCTGGTGGCAAAACAAAGTAGTATGCGTAAGTAAATTTATAAAATGGAGTTTGTATGGTTAGGTTACTGAAAATCATGATGATGGCTGTAGTGTTGACGGCCTGTAGTGGCACGTTTGAGCAACTCAGCAGCCCAACGGCGAGTCGCCTGGATATTGAACGGGCCAGAGAAAACCTGGCACATATCGATCAACTGACGGTGACCGATGAGGGGTACATCACTTACTACCAAACTTTGCCTCATGGGTACAAGTGGCGCACTTCGGTCATCAAACAGAACAGCTATACCTGGTCTTGCGAAACTATGTACTATCTGTTGCTCAAGGGATTTGTCATTAAAATGGGCTATAAAGGCAAAGGCGGGCGAGAAGAGCACTTTGATCTGGCCAAGTGCAATGCCCTGTCGTCATAGGTCAAAAAAAAGGAAGCTCAACAGCTTCCTTTTTTCGTTTACGGCGAACCGTTATTTTTGCAGTAGCGAGATGTCCGCAATCTGCAAGAACAGGTTACGCAGGTTGTTCAGCAGCGTCAGACGGTTTTTCTTCAGCGCTTCGTCATCCACCATAACCATTACGTTATCGAAGAATGCATCAACTGGCTCACGCAGGTCAGCAAGTTTGCTTAGCGCTTCTTGATAGTTGCCGGTTGCGAATGCTGGCTCAAGTGCTTCTGTCATCACTTCAACGTTCTCAGCTAGCGTCTTCTCCGCATCTTCTTGCAGAAGAGCAAGATCAATCTCAGCCGCCAGTTCACCGTCGAATTTCGCTAAGATGTTACCAACACGCTTGTTGGCTGCAGCGAGCGCTTCTGCTGCTTCTAGCTCACGGAAGTGAGATACCGCTTTAACGCGTTGGTCGAAGTCAGCGGGTTTAGTCGGACGACGTGCTAGTACCGCTTGGATGATATCTACACTGAAGCCTTCGTCTTTGTACCATGCGTTAAAGCGGCCTAGCATAAAGTCGATCACGTCTTGCTCTACGTTGTCGTTGGTGAGCTTAGTACCAAACTGGATTTTCGCTTCACGAATAAGGTTGACAAGATCCAGGTTATAGCCGTTTTCCACGATGATACGCAGCACACCCAGAGAGGCACGACGAAGTGCAAACGGGTCCGAACCTTTTGGTGCCTGGCCAATGCCAAAGATACCGACGATGGTGTCGAGTTTGTCTGCCATAGCAACGGCAGAAGAAATGCCAGTACTTGGCAGGTCATCACCAGCAAAGCGAGGCATGTATTGCTCGTAAAGTGCCAGAGCAACTTGCTCATCTTCACCATCGTGCGTCGCGTAGTGCATACCCATCACACCCTGAGTATCGGTAAATTCGAATACCATAGAGGTCATCAGGTCGCATTTTGCCAACAGGCCTGCACGTGTCGCTTTATCAACGTCAGCATCAATCAGCTTAGCGATGTAACCAGACAGGGCGGTGATGCGATCGGTTTTGTCTTTGATAGTACCAAGCTGCTTCTGGAATACCGCTTGTTCTAGCTCTGGAAGACGGTCGATAAGCGGGCGCTTACGGTCCGTGTTAAAGAAGAATTCTGCATCCGCCAGACGTGGACGTACTACCTTTTCGTTCCCTTCGATAACGTGGCGAGGCTCTTTTGACTCGATGTTAGAGACGAAGATGAAGTTTGGTAGCAGCTTGTTGTTTTCGTCATAAACTGGGAAGTACTTCTGGTCACCTTTCATGGTGTAAACCAAAGCCTCAGAAGGTACTTTTAGGAACTCTTCTTCGAACTTCGCCGTCAGAACAACTGGCCATTCAACCAGAGACGTGACTTCTTCAACCAGGTCATCTTCTAGGTCAGCCACGCCGCCAACAGCAGCCGCAGCTTTTTGAGAATCCGCCAGGATGATAGCTTTACGCGCTTCGTAATCGGCCATGACTTTACCGCGCTCTTCTAGGATCGCTGGGTACTGCTCGGCAGAATCGATGGTGAACTCTTGCTCACCCATGAAGCGGTGACCACGGATAGTGCGGTCTGATGCCACGCCCAGGATTTCGCCTTCAATAAGGTCAGAGCCCATTAGCATCGTCAGCGTCTTAACAGGACGGATAAATTGAGTCGTCTTGTCACCCCAACGCATTGGCTTAGCGATTGGTAGGTTGGCGAGTGCTTTTGCTGCTAGGTCGACAACGATTTCAGTCGTTGCCTGGCCTTTGACTTCTTGTTTGAACAATAGCCATTCGCCTTTGTCTGTTTTTAGACGGTCTGCCTGATCAACGGTGATGCCGTTGCCACGAGCCCAGCCTTGCGCGGCTTTGGTCGCGTTGCCGTCAGCATCGAATGCCACAGAAACTGCCGGACCACGCTTTTCAACCACTTTGTCTGCCTGGCCTTCTGCAAGACCAGCGACTTTAAGCGCTAGACGACGAGGCGCGGCGTACCATTTCACACCTTCGTGTGCGAGGTTAGCACCTTTAAGCTCTGCTTCGAAGTTGGCTGCGAAAGCTTCTGCTAGAGTACGAAGCTGCGTTGGTGGTAGCTCTTCAGTACCCAGTTCAATTAGAAATTCTTTTGCCATGATTACTTCTCCTCGTCCTTCTTAAGCATTGGGAAGCCTAGTGCTTCACGTGATGCGTAATATGCTTCTGCAACTGCTTTAGTCAGGTTGCGGATACGAAGGATGTAACGTTGGCGTTCTGTTACAGAGATAGCTTTGCGCGCGTCCAGGATGTTGAATGCGTGTGCTGCTTTAAGAATGCGCTCGTAAGCTGGTAGAGGAAGAGGCTTCTCTAGCTCTAGCAGCTGTTTAGTTTCTTTTTCACACTGATCAAAGTAAGTGAATAGGAAATCGACGTCAGCGTGCTCGAAGTTGTACGTTGACTGCTCAACCTCGTTTTGGTGGAAGATGTCACCGTAAGTAACGGCGCTGCCGTCTGGTGCCATGTTCCAGACAAGATCGTAAACAGAGTCAACCTCTTGGATATACATAGCCAGACGCTCGATACCATACGTGATTTCACCTGTTACTGGCTTACACTCCAGGCCGCCAACTTGTTGGAAGTAAGTGAACTGAGTCACTTCCATGCCGTTAAGCCACACTTCCCAGCCAAGGCCCCATGCACCCAATGTCGGGTTTTCCCAGTTATCTTCTACGAAGCGAATATCGTGCACCAGTGGGTCGATACCAAGAACTTCAAGTGAGCCCAGATACAGTTCCTGGATGTTGTCAGGAGAAGGCTTCAACGCTACCTGGAATTGATAGTAGTGCTGAAGACGGTTCGGGTTTTCACCATAACGGCCGTCAGTGGGACGACGAGAAGGTTGAACGTAAGCTGTCGACATTGGCTCTGGGCCAAGTGCACGCAGACATGTCATTGGGTGAGAGGTGCCAGCACCTACTTCCATATCTAGCGGTTGCACAATGGTACAGCCATTTTGTGCCCAATAATCCTGCAGCGCGAGGATCATTCCCTGGAAGGTTTTGATATCGTATTTTTGCATAGTCAATTCGCGCGATTCTTCTTCGAAAAAGTTCTGTCTGAAAGATAAAAATAACGATCAAGTATACCCAGTAATTCCTTGGGGTAGTAGAGGTAAAAGTGGTTAATTAATCATCGTTGGACGAAAAAAGGTCGGTTTTTCGCATTTATTGGCGTGATTGAGGTTTGGTCGCAGTAAGATTGTTGAATTTGATACCCAGAGTGATTACAATGCCGCCATCTTTGGGGAGTAGCTTATTCCGACTCTAACAAGAGTCAGAATTCGTTCGTCAACATAATTGGTGCAAAATCACCATGGCGTTCGAGACTTGTGCCTGCAAGTTTAGCAAGACCATAGATAAACATCGTGAACCGGGGTGGGGCGCGAGGTTTGTCTATAGGTTAAATACTATAATCCCTGCCCCTTAGAGCATGTCGTGAGCGTTTTAGCTATTTCAATTACAACTGTTGCGTTAGCCGAGATTGGGGACAAAACCCAGCTTCTATCCTTGTTATTGGCCAGTCGTTACCGTAAACCAATTCCAATTATTGCTGCCATTTTCCTGGCAACGATTGCCAATCATGCCCTTGCTGCCTGGTTAGGGGTCGTGGTGGCTGACTATTTGTCGCCTGAGGTCCTGAAATGGGTGGTGGTGGCCAGTTTTCTCGCGATGGCAGCCTGGGTGCTGATCCCAGATAAGTTGGATGATGATGAAAGCATTTCCAACAGAGGCCCTTTCGTGGCGAGCTTCATTGCCTTTTTTATCGCAGAAATCGGTGACAAGACCCAAATAGCGACGTCCATTCTTGGTGCGCAGTACTCGGATGCGCTGACCTGGGTCGTGCTCGGGACGACGATTGGTATGCTGTTGGCAAACGTACCGGTTGTGTTGATTGGTAAGTTATCTGCAGACAAACTACCTCTTGACTGGATTCGCAGAATTACCGCCATATTGTTCGTCGGCCTGGCGATAGGGGCTGCTATTTTTTAATAACAATATCAACATGCTAATAAAAATTAATCGGGATCAAACTCTTGCGCTAATCTGGTGGATTTCGTGATGAATGACATATTAGTGTCATAATTGTCATGGTAATTTAACTATGTGGATCCTAGCGAGAGGGCAACAACTATGCTTACACGTTACACAGGAATGACCGCACAGAGTCAAAGCCGCCTATTTACTTTTGGCTTGGTCTTGACGCTTTTGGGGATGGTATTGACCGATATGTGGATACCCATGGTGGTTGGTGCCATCATTATGGTTGGACTGACGGTAGAATCTTGGATTCGAGTTCAACATCTGATCCCGATGCACAATGAACTGCGCTCGATGCAAAAGCAGTTGAAGAAACTGCAATCGGAAATGCGCACCATAGAGTATGACGAATAGTAAAAAGGCTGCATTGTGCAGCCTTTTTTGATCTTTTATGCCAGACCTTTCTTAATCAGATAAAGGTAGGGGATAGCGTCGGTTTGTGCCCCAACTAGCTGGTGATCCATGAACCGGCAAAAGCTTGGAATGTCTCGCGTTGTGGAGGGGTCGTCAGCTTTCACTAACAACACTTCACCGTCTTCCATTTTTCGAATTGTCTTCCTGACCATCATCACTGGCTCTGGGCAGCGCAATCCTTCAGCTTCGAGTGTTTGCGTTGCAAGGTCTGTATTGATTGTCATGATGCGCTCTTTCTATCTAAAAAACAGCTCAAATTCTACTTATGAAGAAAAAATATGCAATAACTCTTGGCAAATGGTTTTTTTTGTTTTAACTTTATTTAACAAGTTGGTAACAAAGAAGCGAGGGAGTAGCTATGTTGACCACTTTAGACAGATTAACGATATACTCAGTGCTGTGCTTTATCGCCTTCTGTGCCCTGGTACTCAAGACTTCAGTAGAGCCTAGCGCAATGCCTCTATTAGGTTTAAGCGCTGCCATTTTTGGTATTTGGATCGAAATGCGGCGTTGGCAAGATGTTTCGGAAGAACAGGAAAATTAACAATTTATAAACATTTTGCAATTTTAACTTATTAACACACTATACGACATTCCGACACTATCCCCATTTTCTTGGGCTTCCCCGCTGAAAGGCGGGATTTTTTTTATCTGGAGCTAGGTAAAGGGGCGCTTGCTACGTGTACACTAGGAGAATAATAAGGTAGGAAGCGTTTATGGAACTCGAAGAAATTTATCGTCGTGATCTCAATTTGTTAGTTGCGCTAAAAGTGTTAGTGGAAGAGGGCAGCGTAAGCCAGGCTGCGGTTCGCCTGAGCCTCAGTCAGTCTGCAACGAGCCGGGTCTTGGGTCGACTGCGAGAACTGCTTAACGATCCGTTATTTACTCGACAAGGACAGCGCCTTATACCAACCCGCAAGGCGGTGGAAATCTGCAAGCAAATTGATCAGCCATTGGAGGCTTTCCGCCAACTGCTGACACCAACAGAGTTCAACCCGTTCTATTGCAATGAACGCTTCCTGATTGCGACTACGGACTACGCCATGCAGACCATTCTTCCCTATGCTCTGCCTAAGGTTTATCAGCTGGCCCCTAATATTTCACTGGAGTTCGCTCCACTTCAGCACGAAAATCTGTTCAAACAGTTAAGTACAGATAAGGTCGATATGGCCATCTGCCGACCTTCAGGGTCTGTGGCTCCCCTACATCAGGACATTCTGGGGCAAGTGGGTGTATCCTGTCTGGTATCTAAGCAGCATCCATTGGCGAGTCACCCCTTGTCTCTGGAAGACTATATTAACGCTCCCCATGCGATGATTGCTATCAGTGATGGCGTGAAAGCATTACTGGATGCGGCATTGATTAACCAGAAAGCGCGCAGAATGGTATTGCGTGCCTACCACCTTGAAGCAGCGCTGGCCATTGTTGATAGCATGCCACTCATCATTACCGTACCGGCGGACCTGGCCTATTTGGTGGCGGACCGTTATGACCTGGTGATTAAGCCACTGCCCTTTGCTTTTACACCGTTTGATTATTCACTTATCTGGCATACACGTTGTGATACCTCGGAGTCGCAGCAATGGTTGCGCTCGGTGCTCAAGGAGGAGTGCGGAAAGTTGATTGCGAAACGAATTGAGGATGTAGGGTTGGGATAGGGGCCCACTCACGGAGTGGGCGATGACAAAGGATTAGGTTACCCCCCTTGTTCAGGGGAGGTCAGTGGAAATTTTAACCTGCTTAGATCTTGATAGTGACTCGCCCGGTGACAGCGCCATTAGTAATGTCTTCAGCAGCTTGAATTGCTTCTTCCAACGCTACGGTTTTGCTGGCCTGCGCATAGAATGACTCCGGAAGCAGGGCTGCTAACTGTTCCCACGCTTTGATGCGTTTCTCACGTGGGCACATTACTGAATCCACGCCTTGCAGGCGCACATTACGCAGGATAAATGGCATTACCGTTGTGGGTAGATCAAAGCCTCCCGCCAGACCGCAAGCCGCAACTACACCGTTATAGTTCATTTGCGCCAGTACTTTGGCCAGCAGTTTGCTGCCTACTGTATCTACGGCGGCGGCCCATAATTGACGTTCAAGAGGTTTCGCTGGCTCTTCCAGTTCACTGCGCTCAACGATGCGAGCTGCGCCTAGCGACTTAAGTAGCTCACCATTTTCCGATGCACGACCCGTTACTGCTGCTACTTTATAGCCCAATTGATTAAGCAGTGTGACTGACACGCTGCCGACGCCACCACTGGCTCCTGTGACCAGCACTTCCCCGTCTTCCGGTTTTACACCAGCATCAACGATGGCTTGTACACAGAGCATAGCGGTGAAACCAGCGGTACCGATAGCCATGACTTTCTCCGCATCCAGCCCTACTGGCATAGGGACAAGCCAGTCGCCGTTCAGACTCGCTTTTTCAGCCATGCCGCCCCAATGGTTTTCACCGACGCCCCAGCCCGTAAGTACCACTTCGTCACCTTCCTTGTAGCGAGGGTCTTCTGATTGAGACACGACGCCAGAGAGGTCGATACCCGGAACCATAGGGAAATTGCGGATAATTTTACCTTTACCAGTAATCGCCAACCCATCTTTGTAGTTCAAAGATGAATATTTTACATCTATTTTTACATTACCTTCGGGAAGCTGTGACTCGTCAACCTGAGAAATGGTCGCGATGGTTTTCTTGTCTTCTTGGTTAAGTAACAGTGCTTTGAACATGGTGTTCTCCAATGAGTTGACGTGTTATCTGCAGCCAAGTGTAGGTGACAAACAGGGAAATAAACAATGAAACTTCAACATTAGATACATGCATCACATGCATATATAAAAACAGCCCCGCAAGCGGAGCTGTTGTTTAGTTTCTCTGAAAGTTAAGGGCGTTCAAAGATGGTTGCAATGCCCTGACCCAGACCAATACACATGGTAGCCAGACCAATTTTTGCGTCTTTGTCTTCCATGATATTGATAAGGGTGGTGGAGATACGAGAGCCTGAGCAGCCCAGTGGGTGACCCAGAGCTATCGCTCCACCGTTAAGGTTGACCTTCTCATCAACTACTTCTAGCAGGCCTAGATCTTTGGCACAAGGCAGGGACTGAGCGGCAAAGGCTTCGTTAAGCTCAACAATATCGATATCGTCCATCGTCAAACCGGCGCGCTTAAGCGCTTTTTGCGTCGCAGGAACCGGTCCGTAGCCCATGATCGATGGATCGCAACCTGCGATGGCCATTGAACGGATCTTGGCTCGAATTTTCAAACCCAGCTCTTTGGCTTTGTCCTCGCTCATGATAAGCATTGCAGACGCACCATCAGACAGCGCAGAGGATGTGCCAGCAGTGACCGTACCATTGGCCGGATCAAACACCGGACGAAGCTGAGACAAACCTTCAACATTGGTTTCTGGACGAATGACTTCATCGTAATCCAGCGTAAACAGGGAGCCGTCTTCAGCATGCCCTTCTGTCGGCAGGATTTCGTTTTTGAAACGACCCTCTACTGTTGCGGCCTGTGCGCGTTGGTGGCTACGAGCTGCAAATTCATCCTGCTGCTCGCGGCTAATGCCATGTAACTTACCCAACATTTCTGCTGTAAGTCCCATCATTCCCGCTGCTTTAGCTACATTTTTCGACAGTTGCGGGTGGAAATCAACACCGTGAGTCATAGGTACGTGACCCATGTGTTCGACACCACCAATCAGGCAGATATCGGCGTCGCCAACCATAATGGAGCGCGCTGCATCGTGCAGGGCCTGCATGGATGAGCCACACAGACGGTTTACCGTGACCGCACCAATTTCAATAGGTAGCCCGGCCAGTAGCGCAGCATTACGAGCAACGTTAAAACCTTGCTCCAGAGTTTGCTGTACACAGCCCCAGTAGATATCTTCAATCTCTTCTGGCTTTACTTGTGGGTTGCGAGCCAAGATACCTTTCATTAGATGTGCCGATAAGTCTTCAGCACGCTGATGTCTAAATGCACCACCCTTGGAACGACCCATGGGTGTACGAAGACAATCAACAACGACAACATTTTTCATTTTGATATTCCTCATCCAATCGGTGGTTACAGTGAGCTAGCTTGCTGCACGTCATAGAAGCGCTTGCCAAAGCTTGCCATATCGACCAGCGACTGAGGCACCTTGTACATCGCACCTAGCGACTCATATTGCTTCGCCATCACAACGTAGTTATCGATACCGATACTGTCTAGGTAGCGGAACACACCACCTCTAAATGGAGGGAAGCCCAGACCGTAAACCAGCGCCATATCGGCTTCTTGAGGTGTAGCAATGATGCCTTCTTCCAGGCAAAGTGCTACTTCATTGATCATTGGAATCATCATGCGCTGAATAATGGTATCGTCGTCAAACGCCTGTGCTGGTTTGCTGACCGCTTCGAGCAGAGCGTTAATGTCTTCACTTGGCGCTTTCTTAGGGCGACCACGTTTGTCTGTGGTGTAAGCGTAGAAGCCAGAACCATTTTTCTGACCATATCGAGTGTTTTCAAATAACACGTCGATAGCATCACGCTGATCTTTTGCCATGCGCTCCGGGAAGCCCTCGGCCATTACTGCCTGTGCGTGATGCGCGGTATCGATGCCGACAACATCCAGCAGATATGCCGGTCCCATTGGCCAGCCGAACTTACGCTCCATCACTTTGTCGATCTGGATAAAGTTGGCACCATCACTGAGCAGTTGACTGAAGCCGCCAAAGTATGGGAATAGCACGCGGTTGACGAAGAAGCCCGGACAATCGTTTACCACGATTGGTGATTTACCCATCTTCGCGGCATAGGCAACGACACGATTGATGGTTTCTTCTGAAGTGTGTTCACCACGAATGATTTCGACCAATGGCATACGGTGCACCGGGTTGAAGAAATGCATACCGCAGAAGTTTTCTGGGCGTTTCAGCGATTTTGCCAGCGTATTGATAGGAATCGTTGAGGTATTCGATGCGATAACCGTACCTTCACCAACAAGTTCTTCTACTTCGCTCAGTACCGCAGCCTTGATCTTTGGATTCTCCACCACAGCTTCAACGATGACATCGCTTTGCTCAATACCTGCGTAATGCAGGCTAGGGGTAATAGAGGCGAGTACGCCAGCCATCTTAAATCCGTCGATACGTCCACGTTGCAGGCGTTTGTTGAGTAGTTTGGATGCTTCGGTCATGCCTAGCTCTAACGATGCTTGAGCAATGTCCTTCATAATGACAGGCACACCTTTAAGCGCTGATTGGAAAGCGATACCGCCACCCATGATACCCGCGCCCAATACGGCAGCACGTTCAGTTTCTTTACCTGATTTAGCTGCTTTCTTCGCCAGACCTTTGATGTACTGATCATTGAGGAAAATGCCAACCAGCGCATTTGCTACATCTGACCCAGCCAGATTAATGAAGTAGTTTGCTTCCACTTCCAGTGCATCATCACGACCCATTTGGGCAGCATCTTCAATGGTTTTAACGGCTGCCATAGGGGCTGGGTAGTGTGGTCCCGCTTTTTGGGCAACAAGGCCTTTTGCCATGGTAAAGCTCATCATTGATTCAAGCTTGCTAAGCGTCAATGGAGAGACTTTCGCCTGACGGCGTGCTTTCCAGTCAATCTTTTCATTGATAGCAAGTTCGATGGTGTTGAGCGCTGATTCGTACAAGGCATCGGTATCCACAATGGCATCAAGAAGGCCGACCTTTAGTGCTTCATTGGCACGGCATGCTTTGCCTTGAGTGATGATTTCCATGGCGCTGTCAGCACCGATCAAGCGCGGAAGGCGAACAGTGCCACCAAATCCAGGCATGATGCCAAGTTTGGTTTCTGGTAAACCAATGCTGGTGGTTTTATCACCGATTCGGAAATCTGTCGCCAATACGCATTCGCAGCCACCACCTAAGGTATGACCTTTAAGTGCTGAAAGGGTTGGGACTGGCAGATCTTCCAGTTTGTTGAATATGTTGTTGGCGAACCCCAACCATTGCTTGAGTTCGGCTTTTGGCTTAGCAAATAGACCTAAGAACTCGGTAATGTCTGCGCCCACGATGAAGGCACTTTTATCGGTAGTCAGGATAAGGCCTTTAAGGTCATTCCATGCTGCTAATGCATCAAGAGCTTTATCCAGGGCTTCGAGAGTAGCCAGATCAAGTTTATTGACCGACTTGGGAGAGCTAAAGCACAGTTCGGCGATGCCGCTACGTACTTCCTTTACCTGTAGAGTTTCAGATTGGTAAATCATTGTCTTTCTCCGTGACAGACAATCTGTGATTGTGTGAAAGCGGTTGTTATAGTTTTTACATCTGGTTAGACCAGTTATGTTAGTGTGAACTGCATTGAAAGTAATTTCAATACATTTTTTAAACAACTGTTTAACATTATGACCATGGTCCAATCTTCGAGTCAATCGCTAAAGCTCGTGGTAGAATACCCTTTTTAGGCTACAAACATGACAAATGCTAATGAACTCAACTGCATACCTGATACCTGAGCATTCTGTTCTTTTTGAAGAAGAAATTAAGAAAAGTGTGTTTATCACGCAACTTGCTCATACTCCCAGTATCAACAGTGCCAAAGCGTTCATTGATCAGGTCAAACGCGAGCATAGTGCGGCCAGGCATAACTGTTGGGCGTTTGTTGCCGGGCGACCCGAAAACTCTATGATGTGGGGGTTTAGTGATGATGGTGAACCTTCCGGCACTGCTGGAAAGCCGATACTGGCCCAGTTAAGTGGTTCGGGCATTGGCGAGATGACAGCGGTGGTCACGCGCTATTCTGGCGGCATCAAACTGGGAACGGGTGGATTAGTTAAAGCCTATGGTGGTGGCGTACAACAAGCACTTAAGCTAATTCAAACTATCGAAAAAAAAATCACCACTCATTTACGACTAGAGTTAGACTATGCATTTGTGGCAATAGCCCAGGCAGAGCTGAGTCGATATGACGCGATTGAAGTCGAATCCCAATACACAGATAAGGTCGTGTTGATTGTGGAAGTTGAAGTGAATTTCGCGGATGAACTGACGCAGAGCATAATTAATAAAAGTGGAGCCAAGGCAATGGTCTCCGCAGTGGAAAACAACTAGGACGTAGCGAAGCTCCGGCTTCATTCAACTTATATGCAATTTCGATCCATTATCCGCATTGTAGGGCTTTTGCTCGCGCTGTTCAGTGTGTCAATGTTAGCACCTGCCCTTGTCGCACTGATCTATCGTGACGGTGCGGGTGTGCCTTTTGTCACCACGTTCTTTGTTCTTCTGGTGTGTGGTGCGATTTTCTGGCTCCCCAACCGACGTCATAAGCACGAGCTCAAAGCACGAGATGGCTTTCTGATCGTCGTGTTATTCTGGACCGTAATCGGTAGCGCTGGCGCGTTGCCGTTTCTAATATCCGATTTTCCCAAGGTATCGATCACCGATGCGTTCTTTGAGTCTTTCTCTGCCTTAACAACTACTGGGGCAACTGTCATCGTTGGTCTCGATGAATTACCGAAAGCCATATTGTTCTACCGGCAGTTACTGCAGTGGTTTGGTGGTATGGGGATCATCGTATTGGCCGTTGCCATTCTACCTGTACTGGGTATCGGTGGCATGCAGTTGTATCGGGCTGAAATTCCCGGGCCCGTCAAAGACAGCAAGATGACCCCTCGGATTGCAGAGACAGCCAAAGCACTTTGGTACATCTATCTTAGTCTGACCATTGCCTGCGCTGCTGCGTTTTGGGTCGCCGGAATGACGCCGTTTGATGCCATCGCCCATAGCTTCTCTACCATAGCGATCGGTGGCTTCTCCACTCATGATGCCAGTATGGGATATTTTAACAGTCCGGCCATCAATATGATCACGGTCGTGTTCCTGCTGATTTCGGCCTGTAACTACTCCTTGCACTTTGCTGCATTCTCCTCTGGCGGTGTTCATCCCAAATATTACTGGAAGGACCCTGAGTTTCGCGCTTTCCTCTTTATACAGGCAGTACTGTTTTTGGTGTGCTTCCTGATTTTACTGGAACACCACTCTTATAACTCGGTCTATGATGCTTTCGATCAGGCTTTGTTCCAATCCGTCTCTATCTCGACTACTGCAGGATTTACCACAACTGGATTCTCGGAGTGGCCGTTGTTCCTTCCGGTACTGCTGTTGTTTTCTTCTTTTATTGGTGGCTGTGCAGGTTCAACGGGAGGTGGGATGAAAGTGATTCGTATCCTGTTATTGACCCTGCAAGGTGCTCGTGAGATGAAACGTCTGGTTCACCCCAGAGCGGTTTATACCATTAAAGTCGGCGGAACAGCCCTGTCACAGCGCGTGGTAGACGCAGTTTGGGGATTCTTTTCGGCTTATGCTCTTGTGTTTGTTGTTTGTATGCTGGCACTGATCGCCACGGGTATGGATGAACTCAGTGCGTTTTCAGCCGTTGCCGCGACACTGAATAATCTTGGTCCTGGATTAGGTGAAGTAGCCCTGCATTTTGGCGACATCAATGATAAGGCGAAATGGGTGCTGATTGTGTCAATGTTGTTTGGTCGATTAGAAGTGTTTACGCTGCTGATACTGTTAACCCCTGCGTTTTGGCGCAGCTAAGGATAATTCGTGGAAAAAGTCTTATATCTCTATTCCTCACGCGAGGGGCAAACTAAAAAGATCATTGAGCGCATTGCTCAGCAGTTAGGACACAATACTGCCCAGATGGTGAATCTGCATGAGAACCTGGATGTTAATCTTAATCAATTTGATAAAGTGCTGATTGGCGCATCGATCCGTTATGGGCATCTCAATAAAAAGCTCTACCAGTTTATAGCAGCGAATCAAACACAGTTATCTTCGATGAAAGCCGCGTTCTTTTGCGTCAATCTGACGGCGAGAAAAGAAGACCAGGGAAAAGATACTCCAGAGGGCAGTGCCTATATAAAGACGTTTTTGAAGAAGTCTCCATGGCAACCGACACTGATAGGCGTTTTCGCTGGTGCCCTGTATTACCCCCGCTATAATGCTTTTGATCGGTTCATGATTAAATTAATCATGACGATGACGGGAGGAGAAACGGACACTTCGAAAGAAGTGGAGTACACCAACTGGGACAAAGTGACGGCATTCGCTGAGCAATTTCAACAGTTGTAATAAGAAAACGTTGGGTTTTGCGCCGTTTTGTACTGTTTTTGAGCGAACGAGAAAAAAAAGCGAAAAACTTTAAAAAAAGGGTTGCCAACGGAATTTCGATCTCTATAATGCCCCCTCGCTGACACGGGAACGCAAACGAAAGTTCGCACTGAGTCAGAAGGCTTCAAGCTTCTAAGAAGCTTAGCAAAATAAGTTGAAAAAAGTGGTTGACACGACAACTTATCTCGCTAAAATGGCCGTCCGTTTCGAGGGAAGCTCGAAACAAGCTCTTTAACAATATAAACCTATCAATCTGTGTGGGCACTCGTTGATGATAATCAAAATTAGATTCTTCGGAATCAAATTTGGTTTCAATGAACTGAGTGACCAATTCAAGTCGCAAGACTTGGCACAGTCAATTCATTATCGTTCTGTTGGAACGATAATAGCTTTAAAATTACATTAGTAGTTTTGAAGTCAGTATTCATTGAGCCGACAAAATCTT
>NZ_FNVG01000013.1 GCF_900107935.1 Vibrio hangzhouensis
TTTGGCCAGCAGTTCGGCGCGGTAAGGAGAAGTGGAGGCTAAAATAAGGCGAATTGATTTCATTTTTGGCTTCTGTTTTCTTATACTCAAGTAACCTCAAGATGCTTGTTCAGCGAGAATTACTTGGCTTCTAGGCGCGGCAGTGATTTGAAGATCTAGTGGCTCTAAATCGAAAATCGCTAACAAAGCATATAAGCCAAGTAAACTCGCCCTTTGGGAGCTCATCAAGGTGCTCATTTCTGCGTCAAATAGCTTCGAAAGGGAATAGCCATTCCTTCAACTATTTTCCTTGAACTGAACACCTTGATGAAGCTCTGAGTCCTTCATCTTGAGGTCACTTGAGTATATCATAATTGCAGTTTCTAGACTTATTGTTAGATTCTTAATCTGTAGGCAAAAAAAGTACAACTTTTTCGCCTTTTTCTTTGACTAAATTCGTTTTGGAAGATAATATTCGCGCCCTATGCAAAAGGTAAAAATACCGCGAACAGTTGACCCGGGTAAGACGGCTCAAAAAAGATTGGACTTTGATGGCATCATCCAAGTGAGTCTTTTTAAACGTCTGAGCGAGTCAGTTAGTAGCGTAAAACGCGATGCTGAAGTGACATTGTCCTTTGGGCATGATGAACAGCGACTTGTTGTTATCTCTGGTAAAGCTAACATCGAAGTTGATTTGGAATGTCAGCGTTGTAATGAGATTTTCACACACTTGTGTGAAGTTCAATTCACTTATACTCCTTATTACAGCGAGAAAAGTGAAGAGGACGCACCTGAAGATTATGATTTGGTAGATCTTAATGAGTACGGTGAGGTCGATCTCATACAACTAGTTGAAGACGAGTTCATCTTAAACCTGCCTCAAGTTGCAATGCACGACGAAGCTGATTGTAGCGTTGACTCAAACAACTTGGTATTTGGCGACATTCCGGAAGAAGTTCCAGAAGACAAACCAAATCCATTTGATGTTTTAAAGAGCTTAAAGCGTGAGTAACACTGTTACTGACGTTTAAATTACTAACATAGGAGTAGGGTCCATGGCCGTACAAAAAAGCAAGAAGTCACGTTCTATGCGTGGCATGCGTCGTTCACATGATGCGCTAACTTCAGCTGCACTATCTGTAGACGCAACTTCAGGTGAAACTCACCTACGTCACAACGTGACTGCTGACGGTTACTACCGTGGCAAAAAGGTTATCAACAAGTAAGGTTGACCTTTGCATAATATAACCGTTGCACTTGATGCAATGGGCGGGGATTTCGGTCCTTCCGTAACAGTGCCTGCCGCCGTGCAGGCACTGTCGCTTTTCCCAGAGCTAAAAGTGGTCCTTGTCGGCGACGAATCGTCGATACATACACAACTCAATCATTTAGGTTACCAACGTAGCGCCCGATTAGAGGTGAGACATAGTGACCGAGTCATTTCGAATTCAGAAAAGCCATCCTTCGCGTTAAGAAACAGTCACGATACTTCCATGCGTATTGCCATCGATTTGGTGGAAACGGAGCAGGCAGATGCTTGTGTCAGTGGAGGAAACACTGGTGCTTTGATGGCACTATCACGCTTTCGCCTGAAACTTCTTCCCGGTATTGACAGACCAGCCTTGGTCACAGCACTGCCAACAGTATCTGGCCAGAAAACCTGGATGCTTGATCTTGGTGCCAATGCTTCTGTAGACGCCGACTCTTTGTTTCAGTTTGCTGTGATGGGCAGCGCACTTGCCGAACAGCATTTGGGACGAAAACCAAAAGTCGCCATTCTCAATATTGGCGCTGAAGAAATAAAAGGCAACGATCTCGTCAAACGTTGCGCTGAAATGCTGACCCAAACTCAATCTATCAACTATATTGGCTTTGTCGAAGGCAATGAACTCCTTCATGATGCTGCAGATGTCGTTGTTTGTGACGGGTTTGTAGGCAATACCGCTCTCAAAGCGTGCGAAGGCACGGCTCAACTTATTGTTGATAAGCTTAAGGCAAGACTTTCGGCTTCAACCTGGAAAGGATGGATAGCAAGAATACTGTTTTCTGATCTCATAACTGAGGTGAAAACACTGAACCCCGACCAGTATAACGGAGCAAGTTTGTTAGGATTGCGCGGCATTGTCATAAAAAGCCACGGAAGTGCTGATATTTCAGCACTTGTTCATGCAATAGGCGAAGCGGTTCATGAAGTAAAACGTCAAGTTCCGAATCAAATAAGTGATCGTCTAGAAGCAGTGTTACTCGAGAGGCAATATTAGTCTTCATGTATAGCAAAATTTTAGGTACAGGCAGCTACCTGCCATCTCAGATCCGTTCGAATGCGGACTTAGAGAAAATGGTAGATACGACAGATGAATGGATCGTAACTCGCACAGGTATCAAAGAGCGACGCATTGCCGCAGAAGACGAAACTGTTGCAGATATGGGTTACGAAGCCTCTTTGAAAGCCATCGAAATGGCAGGTATCGATAAAAACGATATCGATCTGATCATTGTTGCGACGACAAGTAGCAGCCACGCGTTCCCGTCGTCGGCGTGTCAAGTTCAGGCAAAACTTGGTATTCAAGGTTGCCCTGCATTTGATATGGCGGCAGCATGTACAGGTTTCGTTTATGCGCTGTCTGTTGCAGACCAACATATTCGTTCTGGTATGTGTAAGAACGTATTGGTGATTGGCTCAGATTGTTTGTCAAAGACTGTCGAAGAGATTGATCGCTCAACCATTATCCTTTTCGGTGACGCAGCTGGTGCTGTGGTACTTGGCGCCAGTGAGGAGCCGGGTATTATCTCGACGCACCTATATGCGGATGGTCGTTTTGGTGATCTGTTAAGTCTTGAAATGCCGGTTCGCGGTGGTGAACTGGATAAGTGGCTAAATATGTCTGGTAACGAAGTATTTAAAGTGGCAGTAACACAACTGTCTAAACTCGTGAAAGACACCTTAGCAGCTAACGGCATGGATAAATCCGATCTTGATTGGCTGGTGCCACATCAGGCCAACTATCGAATCATCTCAGCGACTGCGAAAAAACTGGGAATGTCGATGGATCAGGTGGTGTTAACACTGGATCGTCATGGAAACACCTCGGCAGCGACAGTACCGACTGCGCTGGACGAAGCCGTTCGCGATGGTCGAATTAAACGTGGACAGAATTTATTACTAGAAGCTTTTGGTGGTGGTTTTACTTGGGGCTCGGCGCTGGTGCGTTTCTAGTCTCTGTGATTAAAACAGTTATCAAAAGTCATAGATTGCGTTGTTTAAGGAAATAACGATGAGTAATTTTGCAATCGTGTTCCCGGGTCAGGGTTCACAAACCGTAGGTATGCTTGCTGAGCTAGGCGAGCAGTTTGATGTTGTTAAGGCAACGTTTGCTGAAGCTTCTGAAGCTCTGGGCTATGATCTTTGGGCATTGGTTCAGGAAGGTCCAGCTGAAGATCTTAACCAAACCCACCGTACTCAGCCAGCTCTTCTGGCTTCCTCTGTTGCTATCTGGCGTGTATGGCAAGAGCAAGGACTTGCTCAGCCAGCACTGTTGGCTGGTCATAGTCTTGGTGAGTATTCTGCACTAGTATGTGCGGGAGTAATCGATTTTAACGAAGCGATTAAGCTTGTTCAGCTGCGCGGTCAGCTGATGCAAGAAGCGGTTCCTGCAGGTGTTGGTGCAATGTACGCAATTATCGGTCTGGATGATGCGTCAATTGCTAAAGCCTGTGAAGAAGCCGCTCAAGGCGAAGTGGTGTCTCCAGTAAACTTCAACTCACCTGGTCAGGTCGTTATCGCAGGCAATAAAGCCGCTGTTGAGCGTGCTGGTGCACTATGTAAGGAAGCGGGTGCGAAACGTGCACTTCCTCTCCCTGTATCGGTGCCATCTCACTGTGCACTGATGAAGCCTGCAGCAGACAAACTGGCGCAAGCACTAGAGTCTATCGAATTTAACACACCAGCAATTTCTGTTATCAATAACGTTGATGTTGCTGCTGAAACCGATCCAGCTAAGATCAAAAACGCATTGGTTCGTCAACTTTATAGCCCAGTTCGCTGGACTGAGGGTGTAGAGAAGATGAGCGAGCAAGGCGTTGAGAAGCTTCTTGAACTGGGTCCAGGTAAAGTATTAACAGGTCTGACGAAGCGAATCGTTAAGACATTGAGTGCTGCAGCGGTAAATGACGTTGCATCACTTGAAGCGGCGAAATAAAAGGAACGCGATAATGATGAACCTTGAAGGCAAAATTGCCTTAGTAACAGGTGCAAGCCGCGGGATTGGTCGTTCTATTGCAGAACTTCTGGTCGAGCGTGGCGCGACAGTAATTGGTACAGCAACTTCTGATAATGGTGCTGCTGCGATCAGTGAATACCTGGGTGAAAACGGTAAAGGTCTGGCGCTGAACGTGACAGATACTGACTCAATCGAAGCCGTATTAAAGCAAATTAACGAAGAATTCGGTGCGATCGATATTCTAGTTAATAATGCAGGTATTACTCGTGATAATCTTCTCATGCGTATGAAAGACGATGAGTGGACAGATATCATGGATACTAACCTGACGTCTATTTTCCGTCTGTCTAAAGCGGTACTGCGTGGCATGATGAAAAAGCGTCAAGGTCGTATTATTAACGTAGGCTCAGTGGTGGGCACTATGGGTAACGCTGGTCAAACTAACTATGCTGCAGCGAAAGCGGGCGTAATTGGCTTTACTAAGTCTATGGCTCGTGAAGTTGCATCGCGTGGTGTGACGGTGAACACAGTTGCACCAGGTTTTATTGAAACTGATATGACAAAAGCGCTGAATGATGAGCAACGAGCTGCTACACTAGCCAACGTACCTGCAGGCCGTTTAGGTGACCCTCGTGAAATTGCTTCTGCTGTTGCATTCCTTGCATCTCCAGAAGCTGCATATATCACAGGTGAGACACTTCACGTTAATGGTGGCATGTACATGGTTTGATCTGTGCAACATTTGTGCATGATTTAAGTCAAAAATGTACTGAATTTCGGTTAAAATCACTAAAATTGTGGTTTGACCAGCAAGGACCCCCTTGCAACTTTCAATAGTTCGAATAAACTACGGAAACATCGCATTAAGCGAAATCTGTAAAGGAAAAGAAAAATGAGCAACATCGAAGAACGCGTAAAGAAAATCATTGTTGAACAGCTAGGTGTGGACGAAGCAGAAGTTAAAAACGAAGCTTCTTTCGTTGATGATCTAGGTGCAGATTCTCTAGATACTGTTGAGCTAGTAATGGCTCTAGAAGAGGAATTCGACACTGAGATTCCTGACGAAGAAGCTGAGAAGATCACTACTGTTCAAGCTGCTATCGACTACGTAAACAGCGCTCAGTAATATCTCTCCCAGGCGGCCTTCTGGCCGCCTGTGTTTTTTTAGAAAACGTCTTCTATCCTTTCAATAGAATCATATATCCCGGAGAATAAAATCGTGTCCAAGCGTCGTGTTGTTGTCACTGGCATGGGTATGTTGTCACCGGTAGGCAACACCGTAGAATCTTCATGGAAAGCCCTTTTAGAGGGTAAGAGTGGTATCGTAAATATTGAACATTTCGATACAACCGATTTTTCAACTCGTTTCGCTGGCTTAGTAAAAGACTTTGACGGTAGTGAATACGTATCTAAGAAAGATGCTAAAAAAATGGATTTGTTTATCCAATACGGCATCGTTGCAGGTATGCACGCCCTCAAAGACTCAGGTCTTGAAATCACCCCTGAAAACCAACACCGTGTTGGTGTCGCTATTGGCTCAGGTATTGGTGGTCTTGACCTAATTGAAGCGGGACATCAAGCGTTGGTATCGAAAGGCCCTCGTCGCGTAAGTCCTTTCTTTGTACCTTCGACTATCGTTAACATGGTTGCTGGTCAACTTTCTATTCTCGCTGGTTTGCGTGGTCCAAACATTGCTATTTCAACAGCATGTACAACGGGTCTGCATAATATTGGCCATGCTGCACGCATGATCGCTTATGGCGACGCAGAAGCAATGGTTGCTGGTGGCTCTGAGAAAGCATCTACGCCGCTAGGCATGGCTGGCTTCGGTGCTGCGAAAGCGCTTTCAACTCGCAATGACGAACCGCAGAAGGCATCTCGTCCATGGGATGTAGACCGTGATGGTTTCGTTCTTGGTGATGGTGCAGGCATGATCGTGCTGGAAGAGTTTGAACACGCAAAAGCTCGTGGCGCAAAAATTTATGCTGAGCTGGTGGGCTTTGGTATGAGTGGCGATGCTTACCACATGACTTCACCAAGTGAAGATGGCTCTGGTGGTGCTCTGGCGATGGAAGCTGCTATGCGTGATGCTGGCGTGACTGGTGAGCAAATTGGTTACGTGAACGCGCATGGTACTTCAACGCCTGCTGGTGACGTTGCTGAAATCAAAGGCATTAAGCGAGCGCTAGGTGAAAAGGGTGCTAAGCAAGTACTTGTTTCTTCAACGAAATCAATGACGGGTCACCTACTTGGTGCTGCCGGTTCTGCAGAAGCTATCATTACTATCATGTCTCTGGTTGATCAAATTGTTCCACCAACAATTAACCTCGACAACCCGGATCCAGAGTGTGATGTGGATTTAGTGCCACATACTGCACGTAAAGTGGAGATGGAATACGCATTGTGTAACTCATTTGGTTTTGGCGGTACAAACGGTTCTTTGATCTTTAAAAAGATGTAAACCGCGGTAATCGGATAAGTTACTTGTATTCAAACGGCTTGATGCTTAGCATTAAGCCGTTTTGTTTTTTAAAGGAATAATTATGTTCTGGCGAGATGGCAGCCAAATCAATCGAGTTCCCGTCACAGATAGAAGTTTTCAATACGGTGACGGCTGCTTTACAACCATGCTAACCAAATCGGGCAGTATACAGCTTTGGTCACAACATGTCGGCCGAATGCAAGAGGCACTGCAACGCCTGAAAATTGGGGAGATTGATTGGAATAGCCTTAAGCGAGAGCTAGACTCAATCGCCAGCGATGCTCCTTTGGCAGGATTGAAGATTCATGTCAGTCGGGGAGAAGGCGGAAGAGGTTATAGTCCGAAAGTCAGTTCTGGACCAAAGGTGACGGTAAGTCGGTTTGAATTTCCGCAGAGTTATCGACAATTTCGGGAAAATGGTATCGATTTGACCGTGTGCGATACGCCTTTGGGACTTAATCCGCTGCTTGCTGGTTTGAAACACAATAATCGACTCGAACAAATACTGGCTAAAGAAGAAGTCGAGCGCACGACCTTTACTGATGGGTTGGTTCTGGATATCAACGGCAATGTGATAGAAACTACCATGGCGAACGTATTCTGGATAGCCGATGGCAAGGTGTTTACGCCAAGTCTCGATTATGCTGGCGTCGCTGGTGTCATGCGAGGGGAGATCATTAAGCTGTTGTCAGCGATGAACATCCCTGTGGAGATCGCATCTTTTACCCTGAAGGATGTGCTTGCTGCAGACGAGATATTCGTTAGCAATTGTATTTTAGGGGTTGCACCTGTGAATAAAATTAAGGATGCTCAGTTTCCACCAGGGACCATTACGAGACGTATTCAGGAGAAGTTAGGTCAGTGATAAAGAAGTTATTTTTGGCGTTGTTGTTGCTAGCAGCAATCGCAATGGGCGGTTTTTTCTATGTGAAGAACAACGTTGAACAGTTTGTTCAACAGCCATTGAGGCTAGACGAACCACAATTGGTAACGGTAAAGCGAGGTAACAATCTCAATACCATTATTACCACATTTAGTGAAAACGATTGGATTGACGCCCCACAGTACGATTCTTTAGTTCGTCGCTTCCACCCTGAGTTGACTCAGTTAAAAGTGGGCACGTTTCAGATCACGCCTGATATGACGTTTGCTCAGGCTGTTGAAACCATTATTTCCGGCAAAGAGTATCAACTGGCTATCACCTTTATCGAAGGATCCACCTTTAAAGAGTGGCGTGAATTATTTGCCAACGCTGAGCACCTGGAACATAAAACCGAGCAGATGAGTGAAGCTGATATAGCGGTTGCGCTAGGTATTCAACGTGAGAAACTGGAAGGGCTCTTCCTTGCAGAAACCTATCATTACTCTGTTGGGGACAGTGATCTCGACATCCTGAATAGAGCGAACAGAAA
This sequence comes from Vibrio hangzhouensis, assembly GCF_900107935.1. Classification (GTDB taxonomy): domain Bacteria; phylum Pseudomonadota; class Gammaproteobacteria; order Enterobacterales; family Vibrionaceae; genus Vibrio; species Vibrio hangzhouensis. Next base: position 8,094 of record NZ_FNVG01000013.1, read on the forward strand.
ACTTGAAGCCATCCTGAAAAATAGCTGGGAGGCACGTCAACAGAATCTGCCATTGAAAAATAGTTACGAAGCGTTGATTCTGGCGTCGATTATTGAGAAAGAAACGTCGGTTCCATCAGAACGAGAGCGAGTGGCTGCTGTGTTTGTAAATCGACTCAATAAGCGTATGCGATTGCAAACCGATCCGACCGTGATTTATGGTATGGGTGATCGTTATGACGGTAACATCAGAAAGAAAGATCTACGCGAGGCGACTCCTTACAATACCTATGTAATCAACGGGCTACCACCAACGCCTATTGCCATGCCTGGTGAGGCGTCGATACTGGCGGCAGTGAACCCTGAAGACAGTAACTATCTATACTTTGTGGCCAGCGGGAAAGGTGGTCACGTTTTCTCTAAAAACTTACGAGACCACAACCGAGCGGTCCAACAATATCTAAAACATTTAAGAAGTAATAAATGAATCAAGCTAAATTCGTTGTCATCGAAGGGTTAGAAGGCGCGGGCAAAAGTACTGCGATTAACACACTGCGCGCGGAACTCGAGTCCGCGGGCATACAAGATATCATAAACACCCGTGAGCCCGGAGGAACGGCTCTGGCAGAAAAGATGCGTGCACTGGTGAAAGAGGAACACGAGGGCGAGTTGCTGCAAGATCGCTCTGAGCTGTTGTTACTGTACGCAGCGCGAATCCAGTTAGTCGAGACGGTGATTAAGCCAGCTCTGGCTAAGGGGACTTGGGTGATTGGCGACAGGCACGATATGTCTTCACAGGCATACCAGGGTGGGGGACGTCAGATTGATGCTAACGTCATGTCATCGCTCAAGCAGATCGCCCTGAACGACTTCAAACCAGATTTTACGCTCTATCTTGATATTGATCCCAAGCTGGGATTAGAGCGTGCGCGAGGCCGTGGTGAATTAGATCGTATTGAAAAAATGGACATCAGCTTCTTTGAGCGTACTCGTGAACGCTACCTCAATTTGGCGCAAGGTGACAGCAGTGTCGCTATCATCGATGCGAGCCAGGATTTGAATTCTGTCCAACAAGCCATTAAACAAGCCGTGCGTGCTTGGTTGGCAGAGCAGTAGGATCACGCTATGCAGATCTACCCATGGCTAAAGCCCGTTTGGAAAAAGCTGAAAGCTAACCTGGAGCGCCAGCATATACCGGGAGCTTTGTTGATTCAGGCGAAGCAAGGACTGGCACCAGAAGCATTAATCAACAGTTATGTTTCCGGTTTGATGTGCCAAAACGATGCTTCCGAGCCTTGCGGTTTTTGTCATAGCTGTGACCTGCTTAAGTCGGAAAGTCATCCAGACGTTCACTTTTTGCTGCCAGAGAAAGACAAAAAGCACCTGTCCGTAGACCAAATCCGAGGTGCTAACAAGTGGGCGTTGGAGTCATCACAGTTTGGTCGTTACCGCGTAATTGTGATTCCCACTGCTGACCGAATGAACACTTCGGCAGCCAATGCACTACTGAAAACACTGGAAGAGCCGCCTTCCCATTGTCTGTTTTTGTTGTCTACTGAAAATACCAAATTGTTGCTGCCCACCATTCGCAGCCGTTGTGAAGTTTGGCATGTACCTCAGCCATCTGAGCAAGTTTGTCTGGACTGGGTGAATCAAACACTGGAACAGAGTATTTCTCCACGCATCGCTTATCTGTGCCAGTTTGAGCCTGTCACAACCCTAGAGTTCGTAGAAAAAGGTTGGGACACGGACTTTCATGGACTGGTTGAGGCGTTTTCACAATTTATGAACAGTGATGGTTTGGAGACAGGTGAGCTGTGGACACTAATAACCAAGAGTAGCGCTGATATTGATCGTCAGTTGAGTTGGCTTTGGATGTTATTGAGTGCAGCTCAAAAGCAGGCATTGGGTATCAATATGCAACCGTTGTTACCTGAGTCTGAGATGTTGACGCAACGTTATGGTTATGAGCTGTTGTTCCGTCAGACTCAGGCGCTTCAGGAGTTGAGTGAGCAACTACGTAGTGCTGGAGGCCTGAATACCGAGTTACTGTTTACTAACTGGCTATATGGTTTCGATCCTGCCTAAACTTAACTGTAATTAATGATCAGCAGCATCAAAGAGTGCTGTTGAGTCTTTCCTAAATAAAGTAGATTTTTATGTTTGTAGATTCTCATTGCCATTTGGATAAGCTCGATTTTGACGAACTACATGGCGGCATTGAAGACGTTATTAATAAGGCCAAAGCAGCCAATGTAGAGAAGTTGCTGTCAGTTGGCGTGACGTTAAGCTCGTTTCCTAATATGTTAAAGATGATTGAGCCTCATCCCGAAGTGATGGCGTCATGTGGAGTCCATCCACTGGATGTGGCAAGTGACTTCTCACTGACACAGTTTAAACAATATGTGGCTCATGAACGCGTCGTAGCGGTTGGGGAAACAGGACTCGATTACCATTATCAGCCGGAAACCGCGGAACTGCAAAAGCTTCGTTTTGAACAGCAAGTGGATGTAGCGGTTGAAGTGAATAAGCCGCTTATTATTCACACCAGAAATGCGCGTGAAGACACTTTAGCGATCCTAAGAAATGGTGGCGCGGATAACTGTGGAGGGGTGATCCACTGCTTCACAGAGGATCTCCCTTTTGCTGAGGCAGCAATGGATTTGGGCTTTTACATCTCGATCTCTGGCATTGTTACTTTCAGGCAAGCGAAGGAACTCAAAGAGGTAGTGAGACAAATCCCGCTTGAAAGACTGCTTATCGAAACGGATTCTCCATATCTGGCACCCGTCCCACATCGTGGAAAAGAGAACCAACCTGCTTATGTTGTTGAAGTAGCTGCCTACATTGCGCAGCTTAAAGGGGTATCTCTCGCGGAAGTTGGCGAAAAAACCACCCAAAATTACCATGATCTTTTTTTGCGATAGAAAATAAAGCAATGGCTATAATTGGTTAATAAAGACGCATTATGCGTCTTTTTTTTTGATAAAAGTTGATTTAATCAAAAAAAGTTAATGTTCACTAAATATGTTGAGAAAAAAGTAGCAACTCTGCACAAACTGTAATTATGTTACGTAAAATAACTTAGCTACCTATTTTATTTACTGCGTAAAATTAATTGATGTAAATATAAATATCATAAAAAACAAAAAGATAACTTTGATGTAAAGGATTACATTGGTCGTAGTGAACTGTGATCCAATCGTAGTTTTGAAACTAAATTTCGTAAGCTTGTAGAAACTATGAGGGGCATCAAGATATATTTAGAGGCAGAAAATATAATTCAAATCGTGGTTACATTTTCTATGGGTGCTAACATTTAGGCTACGGGGGTGTGCCGTTAGAACCCATGATACTAATAACTTTATCAGGAGCATAAACATGTTTAAGAACCTTTTTGCTAACCTGCAAAAAGTTGGTAAGTCACTGATGCTACCAGTATCGGTACTACCAGTTGCAGGTATTCTACTTGGGGTAGGTGCTGCCGACCTTGGCTTCATTCCAGAGATTGTTTCTAATCTTATGGAACAAGCGGGTGGTTCTGTATTCGGCCAAATGGCACTACTATTTGCTGTAGGTGTTGCACTAGGCTTTACCCACAACGATGGTGTTGCTGGTCTTGCGGCTATCGTAGGTTACGGCATCATGACTGCAACTCTGGCTGTTATGGCTGGCGTTATGGGCGTTGAAAAAATCGACACAGGTGTACTAGGTGGTATCCTTGTTGGTGGTGTAGCGGCTTGGGCATTCAACCGTTTCTTCAAACTTCAACTTCCAGAATATCTTGGTTTCTTCGCTGGTAAGCGTGCAGTGCCAATCATCACTGGTTTCGCGGCTATCGGTCTAGGTATCGTACTTTCTATCGTATGGCCACCAATCGGCGCAGGAATCTCTGCTTTCTCTCACTGGGCTGCAGATCAAAACCCACAACTAGCATTTGCTATCTACGGTGTTGTAGAGCGTTCATTGATCCCATTCGGTCTTCACCACATCTGGAACGTACCATTCTTCTTCGAAGCTGGCTCTTGTGTGAATGCAAGCGGTGAAGCATTGAACGGCGTTCTAACTTGTTACCTATCTGCTGATGAAGCATCTCGTGCTGCAGGCAACGGCTTCGGTCAGCTAGCGGGCGGTTACATGTTCAAGATGTTCGGTCTACCAGCTGCTGCTATCGCTATCGCACACTGTGCTAAACCAGAAAACCGCGCGAAAGTTATGGGTATCATGTTATCTGCTGCACTGACTTCGTTCCTAACGGGTATCACAGAACCAATCGAATTCTCATTCCTATTCGTTGCTCCTGTGCTTTACGGAATTCACGCTCTACTAGCAGGTTCAGCATTCTTCCTAACTAACGCACTAGGAATTGTACACGGTACTTCGTTCTCGCACGGCCTAATCGACTTCACTGTTCTTTCAGGTAACGCGCAAAACATGCTACTAATGGTTGGTTTGGGTCTGGCTTACGCAGTAGTTTACTACGTAGTATTCCGTGCAGTTATCACTGCAATGGATCTTAAGACTCCTGGCCGCGAAGATGAAACTGAAGACGAAGACGCAGCAGTTACTGGTAACGAAATGGCTGGTGAACTAGTTGCAGCGTTCGGCGGTAAAGCTAACATCACAGGTCTGGACGCATGTATCACACGTCTACGTGTTGCTGTAGCAGACACTGAACTTGTTAACCAAGACAAGCTTAAGCAACTTGGTGCGGCAGGTGTGGTTGTAGTATCTGGTGGTGTTCAAGCTATCTTCGGTACTAAGTCAGACAACCTGAAAACAGACATGGATGAGTGGATTCGTAACCACGGCTAATCAACACGTTCATTGTTGAATAAAGAGGGAAGCGCAAGCTTCCCTTTTTTTGTGCTGTTTTCTCAACTTTGTATGCAAATTTGCCCTCCTTTTGCCTTATGATGACAATTCGCTCACTCGTCAAACTAGAATGCCGCTATCTCGACTCAGTAAGTCGATTGTTAGTAGCTCTCGAGTAAATAGAAGAGCAGCGAACCATGAAAATCAGAGAGCAATCACATGAAAATCAAGATTTCTTCAATAGCGGCATTCGCTGTTGTGTCTACTCTATCTTTTGGTGCCTTTGCCAGTGCGACAGCTGGTGGTGAAGAGCAGTGGCAAATCGTAGAAGAGAATCAGGCTCCTGCGTCTACTCAGGCAGCCGCAAAACCAAGTAATACACAGTCTAAGCCAGCAGCCAATTCATCCAATCGTTCATCACGTAGCAGCGGCGGTAACTCAGGATTTAAAATTGGTATGGGGCTTGACCAGGGGTTGAGCATCGTGGGTCAGATCAATAACACGGTAAACTTTGCGGTTGGTAATGATGGTATCGCCGCAGACTACATTTTTAGTCGTGGCCGTTTTGATGGTGATGTTCCTTTCAACTGGTATGCCGGTGTAGGTGGCCAAATTCAACGTTCAGACAAGTTTGGACCTCGTGTAGCGCTAGGTGTGGAATTGCCATTTGCAAAAAGTTGGGATGCCTACGCACAGCTTACTCCAAATTTGATGTTTGATAAGAGCGACCTGAAGTTGGGCATCGGGGCTGGTATTGGTGTGCGTTATAGCTTTTAAACGCAATCATGTCCGAGCAGAAACCATAAAAAAGCCAGCGTTTAAACGCTGGCTTTTCCCTTTTAGTGTGAGGTTATTTGTCCAACGCTTTCTTAATGCAGTAAGACGCACCGCCCCAGGTGATGCCTAGTCCAAGAACCATCATAAATATTGCACTTGCAGTCATGATTACGCTTCCTTTTTAGTTGTGACATTGATGGCAACGCCAACGACGGCGAGAAGGCCCATTAACCCCCACCCTAATAGCATCAGTTCTGACTGAGCATAGCCACCATATCCCTCAGTAAGAAGTGTCTGGAATTTGGTTGCAACTATGATGGCGAGAATGATGGGAGTAATGAAGCGAAGGCATACATCGAACCAGGTACCAATGGAGAAGTCAGAGATGCTGTTCACATACTCTCTTACATCCGCTATTTTCAGTAACCACGCCATCAGGACAATTTCAATTAAACAGCTAGTGACGATACCAATATTGTTAGCGAAGTGATCCACAAGATCGAGGAGTAGTAACCCACCATTGGTGGCGAACGCCATCGAGATAATCAGTCCGGAGCCACAAATGATAGTTGCGGCTTTATTTCTTCGCCACTTCAGTTTGTCTATAACTGCTGAGGTGACGGCTTCCATGATGGATATGTGCGAACTCAGGCCCGCAATAACAAGCGCGAAGAAGAAAAGGGGGCCCAGAATGTATGGTGCAGGCAGCAAATTGATGGCTGCAGGAAGGGTAACAAAGGCAAGACCAACACCTGCAGTGACCACTTCAGTCAGGGGTTTGCCTTGTTCCTGAGCCATGTAACCGAGCACGGAGAATATCATGATACCCGCCAAGATGGAGAACCCGCAATTTATGAGTACGGTCATAAAGGCGTTATTGGTGATATCGGACTTCTCTGGTAGATAACTGGAGTAGGCCAACATGATCGCGAAGCCGATACTCAGGGTGAAGAAAATTTGACCATAGGCGGCAGCCCAAACCTTAACATCCCAGATCTTGCTGAAATCTGGTTCAAACATATAGTTTACGCCATCCAGAGCACCAGGTAGGAAGATCATACGAGCAATCAAAAGGAGAACCATGACGAACAGTACTGGCATCATGATTTTCGCTGCACGTTCAATCCCTGCTTTTACGCCACCTGCGATGGCTGCATAGGTGATGCCCCAGGCAATCAACATTGAAGCGGCAATTTTCCATTGAATCGAGCCAAGGTTGGTAGGAGAGTTGTCGCCTAACTGTAGGTACTCGCCAAAGAAAAAAGCATTAGTATCGGAGCCCCAGCTTTGGGTAAACGACATGCCAAAGTAAGAAATGGCCCAGCCTATTACCGCAACATAATAAACGGCAATCGTAGCGGCTACGCCTACTTGAAACCAGCCCAGCCATTCAAACTTTGTGTTGATCTTTGCAAGCGTTGCGGGGGCTGACCCGCGATGTTTTTGTCCCATACTGAACTCAAGGATCATGAAAGGGATGCCTGCGGTAATCATGGCAAATAGATACGGAATAAAGAACGCGCCGCCGCCGTTTTCATAGGCCATATATGGAAAGCGCCAGATGTTGCCTAACCCGATGGCGGAACCGACAGCCGCGAGAATGAATCCCGCTCGGGATCCCCACTGCTCACGCTTCATAGTTAACTCCTTTTAATAAAATCTGTGACAATGTGAGTGCTAATGTCCGAACTAAAGCTAGACCCTCGAGGCATGATCTGATGATTGCTGAATGGTTAATCAGTATAGGTGATCAGTTGTGTTTGCTTAGTTTGTTAGTCGGACTTGCACAGTGATTTTGGTTAGACATTCCAACTGTATAAGAAAAGGTTGATGAAATGCGAAATAAATCACTGCGTTATGAAATCAGGTTAACCCTGTTCAACGGGCATGGCAATAGAACGACCTGTATGAAGGCTGTCCTGTATCTAGTGGTATGTTCTGCAAATAATGTTGCAAATTGTTGGATTTCGCTAAACTTCACCTCTGCCGTGCGAGGTTTTTTTAAGCGTTATTTAAATTGTGGTTAATTACACTTATTTTAAGTGTGGGTATATTCAACTAACGTTACGGCTAATTGGTAGCATGAATGTCGACAAAAGGTTTCCGTTAAGTTGTGATTGTTAACGGTTGTTTAAAATCTAACGCTAAGTCCCAAGTTAGTTTGAAATTGGTTCATCCATTTGGTTTTGAATCCGATGACGCAGGTTTGATCATCGGTAGGAAGGTTACAAATGGATATGGTGTCATTGCTCACTACGGTACCTTGCCAACGTATCTGGCCGTTGAGCGCCAGATGTTGAGTGATGTGGTATTCCATTCCACCAAAGATGCTGGCAGCAAAGCCTGTATGAGACTGTGTCCACTGACCCGATGTGTGAGAAGCGCCCAGACCCGCACCAATATAGGCAGACGTCATCTCTGCTACCTGGTACTCCGCGCTACTTTGAAATTGCAGGTATTGGATAGTGGTATCCAGATTGAGCGTATCGAGTGATGAATCCTGGCGTGAGTAAAATGCCCCCATACGACCGTTTCTAAATGGAAATTCTATGGCGATGGCCGCATTGGCAGAGGGGGAGATATCGTAGGTTTGTCCTTCACCATTTTGGGCAGCTCCTCCCATTGAATAGCCTAAAAAAGGAGTAACGATGACATTTCCGAAGACTGGGTAACTGGCAAGCGCAGCAGTGGTTAGCACCATGTAGAATGGGATTTTCATAGTCGGACTCCCTGTTTTAAACGTCTATCTTGTACTAGGTTTATTATAGTGTGACATTAACGCCATAATTTTAAATTGGTTATCTATATATTGCCATGGTGTGTCACAATAGTAACTGAATTGTTACATTTGGAGGTGTTATGGAGTACGATTTAAAATTGGCACTGACAATCACGGCCACCGCGTTTAGTACCATCATTGCATTTGGGCTGATCGCAATCCTTTCTGCTTAGTCTTATTATGGCGAATACAGGCCTGGTCACCAATGCCCGTACCGTCATAGATGACGAGCAACTTGGAAAGTTCATCGGTGGTAAAACGGCGTTAGTTGCACAAGGTGGAGGCCAGCGTGGCATCTTCACTGCAGGTGTGCTGGACGCCTTTTTATTGTCTAATTTTGACGAATTTGATGAGTTTTATGGCACCTCCGCCGGAGCATTGAATTTGTGTGCCTATTTGTCCCGTCAAGCCGGTTTGGGTAAGTCCTTCATACTGGATCTGACCACAGATCCAAAGTTCTTTAATTTGTTTCATTTCATCCGTCGCAAACGCTACCTCGATCTTAAATGGGCGCTGGATAGTATTTGTGATTACCCTTACAAGCTTGATATCGATATGGGACACCGGATATTAGGCCATCGGCGAGCTTTTGCTGCCACGACAGATACCCTGACGTTAAAAGATCACTATTTACCCATGTTTCAGCACGACTGGTATCAGGTCTTGCTGGCCACCAGTGCAATCCCAAACCTGTATGAAGGCACTGTGATAGTGAACGGCGCTGAATATATTGATGGTGGAGTTTCAGCTTCAATCCCTGTTCAGGAAGCCTGGCGTCAGGGGAGTCGCACCATAGTGGTTATTCGAACCGAGGAGGCGGTGACAGAAGAACCGCTGGTTATGCCCGATCAACCTGTAGTCACAGAGTCGCCCACCTGGTTTCGCGAGTCATTAAACAGTTTGCAACTTCAGTGGCAAGAAAAAGTGGATCAATGGTCCAGGGATTGGAATGGGTTCTTCAATGGTCAGATCCTAAAGTCTCAGGAAGCGAAGCATGCTCAACACCTGAATCTGATCAATGGTGGTCGCTGGCTATTTGGGGCCGCTGATATCTATCGTCTGAGTCATTTGTTTGGTGAGAGATTTGATTCCGGACTCGCCGATATGCTTATGGTTCATTATCAGACATATTCATTGACACAGCAGTTTTTAAACAACCCGCCGGATGATTGTTTCATTGTCCAAATTGCGCCGGACGGTCCGCTTAAAACAGCGTCTTTGCTGAGCGATGTCGATGACATTCTTCATGATTATCAACTAGGGTTGGATGCTGGTCTGCAGTTTGTCGAGGGATATAATCTGGTTAACTCTCTTAACAGAATGAATACCACACAGCAGGACTGGTGGTTACCACAAAGTCCGGGCTAACTAGCGAGTCTTATTAATCATGGTAAAAAAAGTGTTGGAGCTGTAAACACAGTATTAAGCGATCTTTGATTGAATTTTGTACTGTAACCATTCCAGGCTCTTGCATAAACGAGTGACGTAGGGTGATTCAAGCCCCAAAGTTCTATCTATATGCGTGATATTTGTCACGGCAATCCACAAAACTGCTTCACAATTAGTTCGCAAAGTAAAAAAATTAATAGGTTGTTGTTTTTTGGAGTGCAAAATGTACATGGCTCAACCCGGGCACATTGATCATATTAAGCAGATCAATGCTGGTCGTGTGTATAAACTGATAGACCAATTTGGGCCTATTTCGCGAATCGACTTGTCCAAGTTGAGTGATTTAGCTCCGGCCAGTATCACCAAGATCACACGAGAACTTATTGACGCACACCTCATCCACGAAACAACGGTTCAGGAAGCGACCAGTCGAGGCCGTCCCGCTGTGGGGCTTCAGACCAACAATGAAGGCTGGCAATTTCTATCCATGCGTCTCGGGCGCGGTTATTTGACCATTGCACTGCATGAACTCGGTGGTGAGGTTCTCATCGATACCAAGATTGAGATTCATGAGGTCGATCAGGAGGATGTACTCGCCCGCCTGCTCTACGAGATTGAAGAGTTTTTCGAGAGCTATAACGAACAGCTCGATCGTGTCACTAGCATTGCAATCACTCTGCCAGGTCTGGTGAATTCCGATCAGGGGATAGTGCTGCAAATGCCCCATTACAATGTGAAGGATCTTCATATTGGTGAAGAGATCTTCAAAGTTACCGGACTGCCTGTTTTTGTTGCCAATGATACCCGAGCCTGGGCTTTGGCAGAGAATCTATTTGGTCATTCTCAGGACTGCGATAACTCGGTATTGATATCCATTCACCACGGTTTGGGAGCCGGCATTATTCTCGATGGCCGAGTGCTTCAGGGGCGGCATGGTAATATTGGCGAACTGGGTCATATTCAGATTGACCGTAATGGTGTGCCTTGTCACTGCGGTAACCGGGGCTGTCTGGAAACCGTCGCCAGTTCGCAAGCGATTCGAGACGAAGTGACTCTCCGACTGGCTAATGGTGAGAAGTCCTCGTTGTCTGATTATGAAGAGATCAGTGTTGAAGCCATATGTGAAGCGGCCGTCGAGGGAGATGCTCTGGCGATTGATGTGATCGAAAAACTGGGTGAGCATCTGGGATCGGCAATCGCGATAGTGATTAACTTGTTTAACCCTGAAAAGGTGCTCATTGGTGGTGTGATTAATCAGGCGAAATCAATCCTGTATCCGGCTATTGAGCGGTGCATTCATGAGCAGAGCCTGCCAGTCTATACCCAAGATTTGCAACTGGTTGAATCTCGTTTTTATAAACAAGCGACCATGCCCGGCGCTGCCTTGGTTAAGCAAGCGCTGTATGACGGTTTACTTTTGATGAAAGTAATTGAAGGATAAAGACTTTTATCCTTTTTGCGAACTGTCATATTTTTCTCTACAAAGTCAGTAAACTTCTTGTGCTTCCTGCCGATTACATGAGATAAGTATTTTTCAATGTCATTGCCAAGGAAGCTTCATGTCGAGCGTATTAAGTTCCGTTGATCAGCGTACTCAATTAGTCGGAGAGAACCGGCTTGAGTTGTTGATGTTTACCCTTAACAGCCGTCAGACGTTCGCTATCAACGTATTTAAGGTAAAGGAGGTGTTAAAACTTCCTGCTCTCACTCAACTTCCTGGCTCCCACCCAAGCATACGTGGCGTTGCTTCATTGCGCGGGGAGTCGGTGCCGGTGATTGACCTCCGAAGAGCGATTGGATTTCCCACTCCAAATGATAGTGGCGATCAAAATCTGATCATTACGGAGTACAACCGTTCGGTACAGGGTTTTCTGGTTGGTGAGGTTAAGAATATTGTCAATACTGCCTGGACGGAAATTCAACCGCCACCGCGTACTGTTGGTCGCTCCAACTATCTGACAGCCATCACTAAGGTTGAAGAAAACCAACAGGTGAATCTGGTTGAAATTATCGATGTTGAAAAGGTACTGGCAGAGATTATTGATTATGACGTTTCAATCTCTGAGGACACCCTGGATCGTAGTTTGTTACCTCAATTAAAGGATAAGAAGATCCTGATTGTTGATGATTCCTCAACGGCGCGTAATCAGATTAAAGGCACTCTGGACCAACTTGGTGTTGAGATAATAGAGTGTTTTGATGGCGCGATGGCATTGAGGCTTCTCAAGCAGTGGTGCGACGAAGGGATGGATGTTTGCCGCGAGTTACTGATGATGATCACCGATGCGGAAATGCCGGAGATGGATGGCTATAAGCTCACTCATGAAGTGCGTAGTGATGCCAGAATGAGAGATTTATATGTCACTCTTAATACCTCGTTGAGTGGCAGTTTTAATGATGCCATGGTAGAGAAAGTGGGCTGTAATCGCTTTATATCTAAGTTTCAGCCTGATTTGCTGGTGGAAGTGGTCCAGGATCGGGTTCGACAGCTCGCTTGATTTTTCGTGCCGCAAATTAACGTTATGCCATACGTTAAAAATAGGTTATAATTTAGCGGTACGAATGACGAAAGTCATTAGAGTCATACCTCAATCATTCACTACCAGCTAAAGGTTGTTCCATCAATATGATTTGGTTAACTTCTAAGGTCCTGATGACACTAAGTTTACTTATCTTCAAGGAATGGAAAAAAAGACGTACGGAAGCAACAGTCAATGTAGATCTATGATTCAACGAGTTTAAAAGGGGAGCACGAGCTCCCTTTTTTATTGCTTGTGTATACTTGAGTATATATGGTTAGTGAAATTCTCGGGATTGGACTTTCAGTTCAGAGAGCTGTTCCGTCATGTCGATAAGCCTTCCTGCAATAACGTGTGTTACCTGTCCTTCACGTTCAAGGATCCCTTTGACTTTTAATATTTTTGCCGTGAGGTACTGTTTCTTCTGAGCTCGCGCGGTAGCCCGCCATACGACGACGTTAATATTGCCAGTATCGTCCTCCAAAGTGAAAAACGTTACCCCCCCAGCGGTACCGGGAGATTGCTTACCCGTTACTGTTCCTACTACGGTAACCAGAGACTTATGAGGCTTTAAAACGAGATCGCGCATTCGAGTGAAGCTGCCCAGTTTTCCGGCCTTATCTAACAGCGTTATCGGATGGTGGTTCAATGACAGGTTCATTGAACCAAAGTCTTCCAGCATATTATCGATTGCAGAGGGTTGATGAGGTAAATCGGTGGACTTTGTCTGATAGGACTGGAATAGCGGTAAGTCCTGAAGAGTATCCATCATGGCCCAGCGCGTGGCATAGCGATTACCGGAAATGCTCTCGAGTGCATTCGCCGATGCAAGCAGCTCCAACTCTCTGCGATTGAGGCCCAATTGCTTAACTTGGGTCGGCGTGGTAAATCCCTCATCGGGTCTGTGCTGCATGAGTCGCTGTATGCTGGTCTCACTCAACCCGTTGATCTGCCGGAACCCCAGTTGTAAACAGAGACCTTGCCGGGTTGGTCGCAGATAGTGATGGTACCGAGAGCGGTTGATGCACACCGGAGCGATAGAGACATTGTGGCGCCGTGCATCCTGAATCAGTTGTGAGGCGCTATAAAAGCCCATCGGCAAGCTATTGAGTAAGGATGTGTAGAACGCTGCGGGATAATAGTACTTCAGCCAGGCACTGCAATATGCCAGCACCGCGAAAGAGGCCGAATGACTTTCAGGAAAACCATATTCACCAAACCCACAAATTTGTTCGAATAACCGCTCAGCAAACGCCGTCTCATAGCCTTTATGTTGCATCCCTTCGATGAGCTTAGAACGAAACTTAAACAGATCGCCGTTCTTTTTCCAGGCTGCCATTGCCCGACGAAGCTGGTCGGCTTCTCCCCCGGTGAACCCAGCAGCGACCATGGCAAGTTTGATCACTTGTTCCTGGAAAATCGGCACGCCCAGAGTACGTGACAGTACCGATTCGACTTCTGCCGAAGGGTAACTCACCGCTTCTTCGCCATTTCTGCGTTTGAGAAAAGGATGTACCATGTCGCCTTGAATCGGTCCAGGGCGAACGATGGCGATTTGAATCACCAGATCGTAGTAGGTGGCGGGTCTGAGTCGTGGCAACATGCTCATTTGTGCCCGGGATTCGATTTGGAATACCCCAACGGTGTCTGCGCGCTGAATCATGCCGTACACATTCGGATCGTCCTGCCTGCGCGTAATATCGGCGATAGAGAGTGTGTGTCCATAATGTTGTTGTACTAGTTGGAAGCATTTGCGTATTGCGGTCAGCATGCCGAGCGCAAGAACATCCACTTTGAGTAGTCCCAGGCTCTCAAGGTCATCTTTATCCCACTGAATCACTGTACGTTCAGCCATGGCCGCATTTTCTACCGGTACCAGTTCATACAGTGGACCGGATGAAATCACGAAACCACCGACATGCTGAGAAAGGTGTCTAGGGAAGCCAGTGATGTCATTTACCAGGGCAATGAACTGCTGTCCTTTCAGAGAGTCAGGTTTTAAGCCAAGCTCGACCAGTTGAGCCTGCCAGCCTTGGGCGCGGTCACGACGGTTGATGTTCTTGATGAAGTAATCAAGCTGTGTCTCATTAATTCCTAGTGCTTTCCCTACATCCCGCACTGCACTTTTAAAGCGGTAAGAGATGACGGTTGCAGCCAGTGCCGCACGTTCCCGGCCATATTTTTGATAGATATACTGAATGACTTCTTCACGGCGCTCGTGTTCAAAATCCACATCAATATCAGGTGGCTCATTGCGTTCTTTGCTGATAAAGCGCTCGAATAAAACCGAGATCTGTCTTGGGTCGACCGAGGTAATTTCCAGGCAATAGCAGACAATAGAGTTGGCCGCAGAGCCTCTTCCCTGATAGAGAATACCTTGCCGTTTGGCAAACATTACCACATCATGAATGGTCAGAAAGAAAAACGGATAATCCAATTCTTCAATCAGGGCGAGTTCTTTATTGATGGTATGCTCGACATGGTCTGGCACACCTTCAGGAAAACGGTGCTGCTTACCATTCTCCACCAGTTCTTTCAGATAGCCGATAGGGGTTTTTCCATCTGGAATTAGCTCACTCGGGTATTCGTAGCGAAGTTCACTCAGTTGAAATTCACAAAGGCCGGCAATGTAGAGACTTTCATTTATCCATTCTGTGCGGTAAAGCTTTTCTAGCTTGGTTTTCGGTCTCAGGCTGCGTTCACTATTGGCAAGTAAGTGACCACATACCTTTTCAATGGAAGTATTGAGTTTGATGGCTGTTAATGTGTGTTGCAAGGGAAGTCGGGTTGCAGTATGCATCAGCACCCCCCCACATGCCGTGATCGGGAGCTGCAATTCGGCCGACAGGGATTCGCAATGAGATACGTAGCGATGTTCATTAGACGTCAGGTGGCGCTGCAAGCCGATCCAGAGTCGTTTTTGGTGATATTGTTCAAGCCAGCGTCCCCATCGATTATCACTATCCTGCCCGGTGGGGAGCCACAGGATCAGGCAGTGACGCAGTGACATCACATCCCACTCAGAGAGCTGGTATTGGCCTTTTTCACAGCGTCGTCGTGCATTGGTGATGATACGACATAGTTCGGCATAAGCCGCTCGTGATGGACACAAGAGAATAAACTGACACTCATCGTTAAGCCAAAACATACTGCCGACGATCTGTTTGAGCGACAAGTCATGTTGTTTAATGGCCGTATGCGCCCGAACTACCCCCGCGACCGAGCATTCATCGGTGATTGCGATGGCTGAGTATTGTAAAAACTCTGCCTGAAGCACCAGCTCTTCAGCATGGGAAGCGCCGGTTAAAAAGGAAAAGTTGCTTTGACAAAAGAGCTCTGCGTATTTCATGATGATCTTACTGTACGGGATTAACTAAACAGTCCGTGAACAAACCACTGCTTTTCTTCGGTGCGGAATATCCATAGCCATTGACCCTGAGGGGTGCGGGCTACGTAATAGTCGCGTTTAACCGGATGCCCATCCCACCAACCACTGACAATCCGCTCCGGGCCCAGTATGACCCTCACTTTTTGCTCAAGGGGGTGAGGCGTAGGGTAAAGTAAAGTCGGACGTAGTTTTTTTAATAATGATGGGGTGGCTTCAATGTCTACATCAGCGACTGGCCTCATAGGCTGTGTGGCCAGTTCGGGACGGGGGTCATCGGTGAGCTTCAATGAAGTAACCGACTGACTGCCCAATTTGGCTTGCAAAGTGGAGATGAGATCCAGTGCGCTCTGACGGCCTTTTACCCCTCTGAACAAGTCGTGTTCATTCACCTGAGTTTCCGCTGAACGCAGGACACACAGGGTTAACCCGTTAACAGGGCCGTCAAGTTGTACATTTTCCAGAGTCAGTTTCGACAATGTTTGCCACTTGTCCGCCAGATAATCACCCTGAGCGGAGTGAAAGCAGATAGCCTGATCATCGTGATCTCGCTGGTGTAAGGTCAGTTGCAGTTCGAAAGCGACTTTGTCACGCAGCTTAAGAAACAGTTCCAATTGCCTGAACAAGCGAGTGAGTGGCTTTTGTAACCAGTCGATGTTTTCGATATCAAACAGCAACTCCAGATATTGACGAAACTGCTCTGGCGGGTGGTAAAACTCCACAGGGTGTTTGAACTGACCAGTCAGTCGGCCCACATAGTTCACCAGATCGATATCAAAACGCTTGGCGACTTCCGGCAGCGGCAAAGCCAGAAGGTCGTCGAGGGTCTGAATACCCACACGTTGTAATTTCTCGACCTGTTTTAGCGCCAGTTCTGTGCAACCCAGAGAGTAGGGGAGCATCGCCTGTTTCAGTGTGGCAAGATCCGGTTCTATCCAGTTTTTTCCCTGTTTTGCCATTAGCATGGCACTGAAAGGTGATACTCCAGTGGAATAGCAGGTTTGCATCCCAAGGAAGGCTAAATGGGAGTGTAGAGCAGACCAGTAGTTATCGATGCCATCGTAGAGCGAAAGCATGTTAGTGACTTTGAGCAGCAATCCATTGGGGGGACAGAGGCAGATATCGGATGTGACCATGTAAAGCCATTGTGCGATGTCATGCAGACGGTTTACTTCGACTTTCTCATCATAAGGATGGACCTGAAGTTCCTGACAAAGTGCGGCGGCGCTGCCCAGTCCCATACCGACGTTAACACCCTGGCTCAGCGCGAATGGACTCACCTGAACCACTTCATGGCGGTGGCCATCCACAATGGCGATGGCAACCTCGTCTGTCTTTTCAGAGTGAAACAGAGTGTCGAGTTGCAGCGTGGGAAAATGCAAATATAACCACAATAACATGTTGGCCTCGATTAACCCTGCTTTTGTACTGGGAATGGAATCACACGAGAATGAGTCGATTGAGCCGACAGGGTCAGTTCTGGCCAATATGAGGCCATGCTGACCACAAAGTTGTCACGTAAAAAACCGCCCTTACGCTTAGTGATCGATACCGTCAGTCCGCTATCATGAGGCTCAAGTGTTAAACTCAGAGAAACGGGTAAAGAAAACACTTTAGACGGACTGTCGGAGTTCACAGACTTGAACAAAAAATGGAGACAATGGCCTGTCTCACTCGCCACCTGAAGTCGCTTGGCCTGATGAATTTCGAGGTTTTCCTGCCATAAACACACGCTACAGCAACTGCCACTTTTCAGGCACTGTTCAGCTGCCCACAGTGCGTGGTTTGTGGAATCTGGATAGATCAACAGCACTTGTGACGGAGCGATACCTTGTGAGTAAAGGTATTCAGCACAGAGATAGCCGGGAGGATTGATCAGCACCAATAAGCGTTCTCTGGCATGAACCTGAGCATGGGGCATGAGCAGTCTTAATTCACCAATGCCTTGTGGAGATTGGATCTCAATGACACCTGATGTAGGAAAACCGCCACCCAGGCGTGCGTCCAGTTCAGGGAATCCTGTTGAATGGCATTCGCTGGGCAAACTCTCTCGATTTCCTTTCCAAATGAGCTGCTTACGTTGTAAATCGTTAATTAATTCATGCATAGTAAAATACCTGTATATACATACAGTATATAATAATTATTAGCGGCTGCAAGCCTTGAAAGAGCAAGTTGATGAGAGTGCAAGCAGAAACAAGGGGTTACATGGTGAATTGTCTAAAAGGTGGAGGGAGGCTAGCGTCTTAAGAACGGTAGGGGCGATCTGTATTCAGTAGTAACAAAAAAGCGACACAAAGCAGTTTGAAGATTAGAGTAAATATCTTAATCTCAAAGTATTAAGTGGCAACGAAATCCGGAGTGAATGGACGTGTTCAACCAAAAAGAGAAGTACTCGTTGATTGTACAGGGCGGAGGCCAGAAAGGGGCGTTTGCCGCTGGCGTGCTGGATAAGTTTATCGACGTGGGGTTTGACCCATTTTCTTTATATATTGGCACCTCCGCGGGTGCTCTGAATGTATCATCATTCGTGACGAAACAAAGAGGGCTCGGGCTCGATTTTATTCTGAACTACACCACCCGTGAGCGTTTCTTTGATCTCAATAAGTTCATTCAAAAACAGCAGCCTATGGATTTGGACTGGGCCTTTGAGTTTGTGAACAGTGGTGAGTTTCCGCTAGATATAGCGCAGGGTAAAGCCAACCTGGGGGCGGACAGAGTAGCGCTTGCCTGCATTACCGATGTCGAGGAGCTCAAGGATTATTACTACCCTATCTTCGCGGATAACTGGTTTGATGTGCTCAAAGCAACCTGTGCCATTCCCATGCTCTATTATCACGACATCGAATTTGATGGTAAGAAATGGGTAGACGGTGGGGTTTCTGCCACTATCCCGGTCGAAGAGTCGTATCGTCGTGGCATCAATAACATGGTGGTGATCAGTACGATTCCGGAGCAGAAAGCGAAGCCCGTTGCCTCATCGGCAATCAGAGAGTCTCTCGATAAATGGAAAAAAGAGCTCGAGGAGGGATTGGATATGCACCTCCATCATTTGAAGGTATCAGGCACAACAGAGAGGCTGGTGGAGTTTCAAAAGCAGTTTTCCGACAAACTTAATGCAATGAAACTGGATTATCAAAGGCTCACCGGACCGCGACTGGAGTCTTATCGGGAGCAATATAAAACACTCACAGCACAAAAGCTTAACCTGTCAAACTGGCTTTCTGAGAAGGACAAATTGACCCATTTGATCGATGTTCAGAATAAGCGCATTCCATTTAGCCGAAACGGGACACGTCATCTGGACATGTTGGTGTCACATTATGCAAATCATGCCGAGGTTGAGCAATTTCTTCTTTCTCCGCCGGATGACGTCAATCTTTGGCATATTCAGCCTCAACACGAGTTGTCATCAAAAGGACTATTGAGCCAGAAAGATCAGATCCTTGAAGACTATGAGCATGGCTTTGCCAAGGCCGGGGATTTTTTAACTCAGCACTACAACCTTATTAAGTGACATAAAAAAACCGTCGTTGTCTTAAAGACAACGACGGTTTAATCGAAGCCTGAGAAATTACTTCACGATGCGTTTAGGCTGAGCATCAATACACTGCCCATTTATTTCAGTGACGCTCGGATCCATCAGGTGTAGGTACAATGGGATAATATCTTTCGGTGTTTTCAACGAGTTCGCGTCTTCGCCCGGGTAAGCTTTTTCTCGCATACGGGTGCGTGTTGCGCCTGGATTAATGGCATTCACACGGATAGCGGTATCGCTGAGTTCATCCGCCAGGATTTGCATCATTCCTTCAACGGCGAATTTAGAAATCGCATACGTTCCCCAAAAAGCACGACCGGAATGACCGACGGTTGAAGACGTGAAAATCACCCGACCAGCATCGGATTTCTTCAGTGCTGGCAGTAAAGCCTGAGTCATCAAAAATTCGGCTTTGACATTAATTTGCATGACATCATCGAACGTCTCTTCGTCGATTTGGTCGAAGGGGCTCAATGTGCCGAGAACACCGGCGTTATGAAGAATGCCGTCGAGGCGACCAAACTGTCCTTCGATGGTTTCTGCCATGTCGACATAATTTTGTTTGGTTGCCCCTTTCAAATCCAGCGGGATGATCGCAGGCAGTGGGTAGCCTTTGCTCTCAATCTCATCGTAGATAAGCTCGAGGTTTTTCACATTACGGCCAAGTAAAATGACCGTCGCACCATGCTCGGCGTAACTTAAAGCTGCTTGGCGACCAATACCGGCACCAGCGCCTGTGACTAGAATGACTTTACCTTGTAGCGCCTCAGGAGCGGTTGAATATTCCACTGAACACTTCCTTAGTTTTGAATAATTCTTGGTAATCGTGACAAGTTAGTTACAATACACTAATTCGTTGTTCAGGGGATTAAGACATTGGAATTTTTATTAGATTACGGATTGTTTTTAGCCAAGATCGTGACTGTGGTCGTAGCGATAGTTGCTTTGTTGGTTATTGCAAAATCAGTGGGTGGTCGCTCTGGTGGAGCGAAAGGTGAATTAGAGATCACCAACCTGACAGAACAACACAAACAGACGGTGGAACAGTTAGAGCATCATCTGCATGATGATGCGTTTATCAAAGCACGCGATAAAGCTGAGAAGAAAGCGGAAAAAGAAAAGACCAAACTGCGTGAGAAAGAGATCAAGAAAGCTTCGAAAGAGGGTGAGCTTGATAGTAAGCGAGAGCCGCATTTGTTTGTACTTGACTTCAACGGCAGTATAGATGCAAAAGAGGTCGCATCACTGCGTGAAGAAGTGACGGCGATTCTGGCGGTGGCCAGAGAAGGCGACGAGGTGTTGGTTCGTCTTGAATCTGGTGGTGGTATGGTTCATGCCTATGGTTTGGCCTCTTCTCAGCTTGACCGAATTAAGGCGGCAAACCTGCCACTGACTATTGCTGTTGACAAAATCGCGGCAAGCGGTGGCTACATGATGGCCTGTATTGCCGATAAAATTGTTTCGGCACCGTTTGCTGTGGTGGGCTCGATTGGCGTCATCGCTCAGATCCCGAACTTCAATAAACTTCTGAAGAAGAACGACATTGAATTTGAGCAACTGACGGCAGGAGAGTACAAGCGTACTTTGACCATGTTTGGTGAAAACACAGACAAAGCCCGAGAGAAATTCAAACAAGAGCTCGAAGAGACTCATGGCCTGTTCAAAGACTTCATTCGTCAACACCGCCCTGAACTGGATCTTGATAAAGTGGCAACGGGTGAACACTGGTTTGGTACTCAGGCAAAAGAGTTGGGGCTGGTGGATGAGATCAAAGCTTCGGATGATATTGTCACCGAGGCCTGCAAAGACAAAACGGTCCTTTCTATCCATTATGTACAGAAGAAAAAACTCACCGATAAACTGGCGGGTGTCGCTGGTGATGCCGCAGACAATGTGCTGATGAAACTGATCGATAGAGGTCAGCGACCTATTGTTTGATTGAGTTGACAGAATGCGCGCCGGCACAGGAATGTGTCGGCGTTTTTTTGTTTGGAACCCAGTAAAGAAAATGGCATCTTGTGACTAATGGGTATATAATTCTGCGCCGTAAAATTAAGAACAAAAATGGGTTGGACCTGAGTGGTTGAGCTCATAAAGACAACGTGGAGTAAAACATGTCCTCAAACACACCAGTGATTACTGTGGATGGACCAAGTGGTGCTGGCAAAGGCACGCTGTGTATGTTGCTGGCTGAAAAATTAGGCTATCACTTACTGGATTCTGGGGCGATTTACCGCGTTTTAGCATTGGCTGCCATTCACCACGGTGTCGATCTGGAATCAGAAGATGCGCTCGTCCCATTGGCGATGCATCTTGATGTGCAATTCATCGCCGAAGGTGATTTGGTCAAAGTGGTTCTTGAAGGCGAAGACGTGTCCGGCGAATTGCGTAAAGAAGAAACCGGAAATGCGGCATCCAAAATTGCCGCACTGCCTCGAGTCAGAGAGGCGTTGTTACGTCGTCAGCGTGCATTTAATGTCGAACCAGGCTTAGTAGCCGATGGTCGTGATATGGGGACGGTCGTGTTCCCTGAAGCGCCGGTGAAAATCTTCCTGGACGCAAGTGCTGAAGAAAGAGCGCAAAGGCGTTTTAAGCAGTTGCAACTAAAGGGTTTAGATGTTAGATTTGACGACCTTTTGAGCGAGATCGAGGAACGAGACTACCGAGATCGCAACCGAGCGGTTGCCCCTCTTCGTCCGGCCGATGACGCTCTGGTGCTTGATTCAACCTCGCTTAACATCGAGCAAGTGTTGGAAAAAGCGCTACAATATATCGAATCTAAACTCACTAAGTAGCCTCTAGTAGGCACTGCTTTTAGTAGATACAGCTTGGTGGGCTTTGAACCGTTGGTCGCAAGGATGATGACCGACTAAATTATCAACCCCATGCGGTAGGATACCCATGGCCGTTTAATTAATTGAAGATTAAATAATGACTGAATCTTTTGCTCAACTCTTTGAAGAGTTTCTAAACGAAACAGAATTCCAACAAGGCAGCATCGTTAAAGGTACTGTAGTAGCTATCGAGAACGGTTTCGTTCTTGTTGACGCTGGTCTTAAGTCTGAATCTGCTATCCCTGCTGAACAGTTCAAGAACGCTGCTGGCGAACTTGAAGTTGAAGTTGGCGCTGAAGTAGACGTAGCTCTAGACGCTGTTGAAGACGGTTTCGGTGAGACTCAACTTTCTCGTGAGAAAGCGAAGCGTCACGAAGCTTGGATCGTTCTTGAGAAAGCTTACGAAGAAGCTGAAACTGTTGTTGGTATCATCAACGGTAAAGTTAAAGGCGGTTTCACTGTTGAACTAAACGGTATCCGTGCTTTCCTTCCTGGTTCTCTTGTTGACGTGCGTCCAATCCGTGACACTGCTCACCTAGAAAACAAAGAGCTAGAGTTCAAAGTTATCAAGCTAGACCAGAAGCGTAACAACGTTGTTGTTTCTCGTCGTGCTGTTATCGAATCTGAAAACAGCGTTGAGCGTGACGAACTTCTTGAGACTCTACAAGAAGGTACTGAAGTTAAAGGTATCGTTAAGAACCT
The DNA here is from genome assembly GCF_900107935.1 of Vibrio hangzhouensis. Classification (GTDB taxonomy): domain Bacteria; phylum Pseudomonadota; class Gammaproteobacteria; order Enterobacterales; family Vibrionaceae; genus Vibrio; species Vibrio hangzhouensis. The sequence continues at coordinate 30,811 of NZ_FNVG01000013.1, forward strand.
TACTGACTACGGTGCATTCGTTGACCTTGGCGGTGTTGACGGTCTTCTACACATCACTGACATGGCGTGGAAGCGTGTTAAGCACCCATCTGAGATCGTTAACGTTGGTGACGAGATCCTAGTTAAAGTTCTTAAGTTCGACCGTGAGCGTACTCGCGTATCACTAGGTCTTAAGCAGCTAGGTGAAGATCCATGGGTAGCAATCGCTAAGCGTTACCCAGAAGGTCACAAGCTAACTGGTCGCGTAACTAACCTAACTGACTACGGCTGCTTCGTTGAAATCGAAGAAGGCGTTGAAGGTCTAGTACACGTTTCTGAAATGGATTGGACTAACAAGAACATCCACCCATCTAAAGTTGTTAATGTTGGCGACGAAGTTGAGGTTATGGTTCTTGATATCGACGAAGAACGTCGTCGTATCTCTCTAGGTCTGAAACAGTGTAAAGCTAACCCATGGCAGTCATTCGCAGAAATGCAAGCTAAGGGCGACAAAGTTACTGGTAAGATCAAGTCTATCACTGACTTTGGTATCTTCATCGGTCTAGAAGGCGGCATCGACGGTCTAGTTCACCTATCTGACATTTCTTGGAATGTTGCTGGTGAAGAAGCAGTTCGTGAGTACAAGAAAGGTGACGAGATCTCTGCAGTTGTTCTAGCAGTAGACGCTGAGCGTGAGCGTATCTCTCTAGGCGTTAAGCAAATGGAAAATGACCCATTCAATGCTTACGTTGCAGACACTAAGAAAGGTACTCTAGTTAACGGTACTGTTACTGCTGTTGACGCGAAAGGTGCTACTATCGAACTAGAAGAAGGTGTAGAAGGTTACATCCGTGCTTCTGAAGTATCACGTGACCGCGTTGAAGATGCGTCTCTAATCCTAAGCGTTGGCGACAGCGTTGAAGCGAAGTTCACAGGTGTTGACCGTAAGAACCGCGTAATCAACCTATCTGTTAAAGCTAAGGACGAAGCTGAAGAGCAAGAAGCAATGGCTTCACTGAACAAGCAAGATGAAGGCGCGTTCGGTAATGCTATGGCTGACGCATTCAAAGCTGCTAAAGGCGAATAATTTACGCCATTAGAGAAAAAGGAGCCGTAAGGCTCCTTTTTTTTGTTTTTATCTTTGCGAATTTTAGACTATTATCAATTTATACAGGCAGTTAGTGCACTGTTGCTGTAAAATGAAAAAAACACCAACTAGTAACTGATAACAAAGATACTGAAGCTAAAGAGTAACGAGGGTACCTACCTATGACTAAGTCTGAACTGATAGAAAGACTCTGCGCGGAGCAAACTCATTTATCCGCAAAGGAAATTGAAGATGCGGTAAAAGATATTCTGGAACATATGGCCTCTACATTAGAGGGTGGTGACCGTATTGAGATCCGTGGTTTTGGTAGTTTCTCACTTCATTACCGTGAACCACGTGTTGGTCGTAACCCTAAGACTGGTGATAAAGTGGAGTTAGACGGTAAATACGTCCCTCACTTTAAACCTGGCAAAGAGCTACGCGAGCGCGTAAACGAAAGCATGTAGTCACTCGTTAATCGAAGAAGCGGCATACTAATTAGTGTGCCGTTTTGTTTTGTACTGTGAAATACGCACAACAGAAGAGAACCTCCGCGCTAAAACGGGTACAGAGTAGTCTATATACTCTATTTTTGGATATCTTTAACAAGATTATTGTTAGAGGGCATGGTACGCGATTCTAATTTACTGCATAATCGTAGCTATCCAATAACTGTGGTAAAAACGCATGAAGATTATAAAAATAGTTTTACTGATAGTACTTTTTCTAGTGACTCTGGCACTGGGTTCTCAAAACCAAGAAGTCGTAACTTTTAACTACTTACTGGCTCAGGGGGAATTCCATCTTTCCACCCTATTGGGCAGTGTTTTTGTTGTTGGCTTTGTCATTTCTTGGATTATATTTGGTAGCTTACATCTGAAGTCTCAGCTTACGGTACGTAAACTGAAAAAACAGTTGGCTAAGCAAACATCTTCGGATTCAAAAGCAGTTGCTAGCACCGATAGCTAGTCTGAAAGGGTTAAGGTCGACATACTAAATGCTTGAGCTATTATTCCTGCTTTTGCCCATCGCAGCAGCCTATGGATGGTACATGGGACAGCGAAGCGCAAAGCAAGATCGACAAGAGCAATCGCATCAAATCTCTCGTCAGTATATGACGGGCCTTAACCTATTGCTTTCCGACCAGTCTGATAAGGCGGTCGATCACTTCATTGAATTGCTCCAGGTGGACAACGAAACCGTTGATACGCATCTGGCTCTGGGTAATCTGTTTCGTTCTCGCGGGGAAGTGGACAGAGCCATCAGAATTCACCAAAACCTCATCTCTCGATCCGGCTTAACAATAGACCAGAAAAACCTCGCCCTGCAGCAACTCGCTAAAGATTATATGGTCTCTGGCTTTCTTGATCGTGCTGAAAAGATATTTGTTCAGCTCGTTGATGAGCCTGCGCATCGTGAAGGTGCACTCACCCAATTGCTTGCGATCTATCAGCAAACGAGCGAGTGGCACAAAGCGATAGAGTACGCCACTGCACTGCAGAAGATGGGCAAAAAGCGGGTGAAGAGCAATATTGCTCATTTTTGGTGTGAGCTGGCTATGATCGAAAAAGCGGATGGTAACACCAACAAAGCCATCTCGAACTTCAAAAAAGCACTGAGTGTTGACCCTAAATGTGCACGCGCCAACATCTCACTGGGTAAACTTTATTTAGAAAATGAAGACTACGCTAAGACCATTGCGTATCTTGAGTCGGTATTGGAACAAGACAAAGATTTTGTCAGTGAAGTATTACCAACACTGGCAGAATGCTACCATCATCTGGGGCAGGAGCAGGGACTGGTAGAGTTTTTGCGCGCCAGTATCGAGAAAGGGGCCGGAGTGTCAGCCGAATTGATGCTTGCTCAGCTTGTGGCTCAGCATGAGGGGACCGATTCCGCACAGGCATTATTGACCAGACAATTGGTCAGAAGTCCGACGATGAAAGGCTTTTATCGCTTGATGGATTACCATTTGGCGAATGCGGAAGAAGGGCGTGCGAAAGAAAGTTTGACCACGTTGCAGTCATTAGTTGGTGAACAGCTTAAAACCAAGCCACACTATCGGTGTCGTAAATGTGGTTTTTCAACGCATTCATTATATTGGCATTGTCCTTCATGCAAAGGATGGGGTACGATCAAGCCTATCCGAGGACTGGACGGTGAGTAGTCGCCAGTCAGCTAGAATTATTTAATGCAGCACTTATGTGCTGCTTTTTTTGAGTAAAACCCAACCTACAACAAGGAGCGAAAATGATTGACCAAAAAGTGATTGTTGCACTGGACTATGATAACCAAGCCGATGCATTAGCTTTTGTCGATAGAATTGACCCTAGCTCTTGCCGACTGAAAGTGGGCAAAGAGATGTTCACACTATTTGGTCCTGAGTTCGTTCGAGAGCTGCATAAACGTGGCTTCTCAGTGTTTCTAGATCTTAAATTTCACGATATTCCAAACACCTGCTCGAAAGCTGTTCGCGCAGCAGCGGAAATGGGGGTATGGATGGTGAACGTTCATGCCAGTGGTGGTGAGCGTATGATGACTGCATCGCGAGAGATCCTTGAGCCCTATGGTAAAGATCGACCACTGCTTATTGGTGTGACGGTGTTGACCAGTATGGAGCAATCCGATCTGGCGGGTATCGGCATCAATGTTGAGCCACAAGAGCATGTGCTGCGTTTGGCCAATCTGACAAAAAATGCAGGCCTCGATGGCGTGGTATGTTCGGCTCAAGAGTCCGGAATGCTTAAGGCGGAACTGGGTCAGGCGTTTAAGTTGGTGACTCCGGGTATTCGCCCGGCTGGCGCTGCGGTGGGTGACCAAAAACGTATCATGACACCAGATATGGCGATTCAGGCGGGCTCTGACTACCTTGTGATTGGTCGCCCAATTACTCAAGCAGAAAACCCAGCTCAGGTTCTGGCAGACATCAATGCATCTCTGCGTTAAACCAAATCGCTAAGCCAATAAAACGAAAAGAGCCAATGTCTTTATAAGATGTTGGCTCTTTTTCAAGTCGCTAGCTAAATGGACCTAAGCTGGTATTCCACTGTGGAATTTAAAGTCCCTGTCTGGTGTTGAAATGAGCTCAGCTTCAATCTTACCAAAGTAGGTCACGCGTTCGCGAATATCCTGCCCTGCAACTTGTTCAGCAAGAGACAGATAGTCCTGATAATGACGTGCCTCAGAGCGTAGCAAAGAGACGTAGAATTTGGCGATATCATCGTCCATGTGCGGCGCTAACCTGGCAAAACGTTCACAAGAGCGAGCTTCGATATAAGCACCGATAATGAGCTTATCAACCAGAGTATTGGGCTCATAAGTGGCCATTTGGGATAGCAAGCCTTTTGCGTATCGACCAGCGGGGATCGGGTGATAGCCTATCTTGCGCTGTTCCATGATCTCCAGTACCTGATAAAAGTGATGCAATTCTTCTTTGATGAGCAGTACCATCTTATCGATGAGATCCTGGCTGTAAGGTGAGTCTGACTTGGCAATGATAGATTTTGAGATATTGCTCTTACCGCGCAGAGTTTCCATATTTCCAACTCTACGGTATGCGAAGTCTTCGTAAGGCTTAAACCAGTCAAATAGTACCGTTGCACTCTCTTGATCGACGGCGTATTTGCGTATCAGATACATAGCAGACTGGCCTGCTTTGAGTTCACACAATAAGTGATCGATGAGAATGGTCGGCAAGTTTTCCGGTTTCTTCGCTTCCTGCACCCACTCGTCGGGGGTTGAGCACTGAAGAAACTGGTTAATAGGCGATAAAATAGATTCGATTTGCGTTGGACTGATCATTGTAATTTTTTCGTTGAGCTAATTGAAAAAGGCCGCTGATGCGACCTTTTTTAAACACTGGTATGTTACCACTTTTTCTTTTCACCAAACAGAGCGTTGATATCGTCGTCTCGCTCGCTATTGGCTTGCTGCTGTTTCTCTTCTGCTTTTGCCTGTCTTGAGTTTTGCAGTTGGTCGAGCATTTCTGATAGTTTGTCTTTGGCGTGTATCGAATAGTTGTCGTTTTTAGTGCTGAGTGCGTCGATGCCTTTTTTCAGCAGTTGTGCCGCTGTACCAGGTTGCCCCTTTGACATAGATTCATGGGCGCGTTTCACCACATTTTCGATATTGATGCGGATTTGGATAGTTTCAAGACGCGCATTCTCGATCATATATGACTGCGTATCCATCTTCCCTTTGTTATGCTCGGTGCGCACAGTGTCACGCAGGCGTTTGACCAACTTCAGCATAATAATAGCCTGTTTATCGCTGGTAGGGACTTTAAAGGAAGTTGCTTCGGTTCCCTCATAGTTATCAAGAAGTTGCTCAATCTGATGTTTAGCAGCTTCAATTCGCTGAGAGAGGTGTTTATTTTTTGGGTCAAGCTCCTGCATATTGATCAGGGCGTCAAGAATGCGGTTGTGAAGGCATAGCATCAGTTCTTTGCTGTATGGCAGATAACTGGCCCCGCTGATGAGTTCTTCAGTGGCATCGATAAGCGCTACGTAACGCGCAGACTCCTGTCGTCGGGTTGCTTCTGCTTTGAGTTTGTACTGCAACATGATGTTGTAACCCAAAATCAAAACCAGTAATAGAGCAACGAGCGCAATGATCAAACCAATATTCATAACTTTTTGTATCTACTATGAGTTTCCCTTCAATTCGTTAAACAGGATACACCAAAGAGAAAAGCATCAACACAGCAAAGTTGCCGAATCGGTCATAATCTGGGAAAAAGCAAAGATTTTTTGTCTTAGTGAGTGTTCTGCAAATAATTAGTGGTCAAAAAAACTGTTAATCTTTCTAGTAATTCGTTATAACTAATAATTATATGCTTGTTTTGAGCAGCGAATCGCTCATACGCAATCTTGACAGGGATGATGAGAAGCCGATGAAGTTACAGCAGTTAAAATACATTGTCGAAGTACTGAACCATAACCTGAACGTATCGGCTACAGCAGAGAGTCTTTATACGTCACAACCGGGTATTAGTAAACAAGTTCGTTTGCTGGAAGATGAGCTAGGCATTCAAATTTTTGAGCGCAGTGGCAAACACCTCACACAGGTGACGACGGCAGGGGAAGACATCATTCGCATCTCTCAAGAGATTCTGTCACGGGTTGAGAGTATCAAAGCGGTGGCGGGTGAGCATACACACCCGGAAATGGGCACACTCAACATTTCCACCACTCACACTCAGGCGCGCTACGCATTGCCTGAGGTCATTAAAGGGTTTACCGCGCGTTACCCGAAAGTATCACTGCACATGCATCAGGGTACGCCATCGCAAATGTCGGAGGCCATCGCCAAAGGCACCGCCAATTTTGCTATTGCGACCGAAGCGCTTCACCTGTATCAGGATGCCATCATGCTGCCTTGTTACCACTGGAATCGTTCGATTGTTGTTCCTAAGGATCATCCGTTGGCACAAAAAGATCGGGTAACTATCGAGGACCTGGCGGCTTACTCTCTGGTTACCTACGTGTTCGGCTTTACTGGGCGTTCTGAGTTAGACACTGCGTTTAATAAAGTGGGGCTTACGCCGAAAGTGGTGTTTACCGCAACCGACGCGGATGTCATTAAAACCTATGTCAGAATGGGGATCGGTGTTGGTGTGATTGCAAGTATGGCCATGGACGTATCACAGGACACCGATTTAGTTGCGATTGACGCAAGCCATATCTTCGGTGCCAGCACCACAAGTATCGGTTTTAGAAAAGGAACATTCCTGCGCTCGTATATGTATGATTTTATGGAGCGATTTGCGCCTCACTTGACCCGCCCTGTTGTAGAGCAGGCCATTTCTCTCAAGTCGAACGCAGAGATCGAAGAAATGTTTAAAGACATTGAGCTTCCGGTTCGCTGACACAAAACCCTTCCGTTGTTAGTCACTTCCTCCTACAATCGGTGCCGGTAACGTACAGCATCGTACTAGGGGGAACTGATGCGCCAGTCATTCGCGCAAATTACATCTATTGTTTCGCAATATCAGCACTACTGGAGACAAGACCCATTTCATCAGGTTGTCTCTCAGCAAATTCAATGGCGTCAGGAAAATCCGGCTCTGTATCAATGGCTGCAAACGTTGACGGCGTCAGACATCGCTTCCCTTAAGGAAAATCTTGCGCAATGTGTGACGCAGCTAGAGCCATTTCTTCCCGGCATCATTGCACTGCATCAAAGCATTCAGCTAGCAACGGTTGAGCAAACTGATGTGACCGCTTTGCCTCGTGGACTGGATTCCGGGATCCCGGGACGCAAGCTAGAACAAATCAAACAAATGAGCAGCGCCTGCCTGCACCACCACCACGGTAATGAATGGTTAGAGTGGTGTTCAGGAAAAGGTTTTCTGGGCAGACTGTTAGCCGCTCAGTCCGGACAGAAGGTGACCAGTTTTGAATATCAGCAAGCCCTTTGTGAAGCGGGTCAGATAGAGGCCGACAAACGTGCTTTACCAATGACTTTTGTGCAGGGAGATGCGTTCAGTGACGAGGCAAATCACGTCTTTAATGGCAGACAACACGCTGTTGCGCTTCATGCTTGTGGCGACCTCCATATTGAGTTAATTCAATATTCGGTCAAGCATCAATTGTCGGCGCTGACCTTGTCCCCTTGCTGTTATCACCTGATACGAGGTAATGAGTATCAGCCTCTTTCAAAGGCAGCGCGAGCAACCCATTTCCCTCTCAGTAAACAGGAGTTGCGTATTCCGTTACAAGAGACGGTGACGGGAGGAGAGCGTGTCCGACGTCATCGCGAACAAGAGATGGTGTTCCGTCTGGGGTTCGATGCCTTATGTCGGGAAAACCATCTTTGTGAAGGCTATATGCCGGTTCCGAGCCTTAAAAAATCACAACTGTCCGATGGATTTCGGGCCCTCTGTGAGTGGGCAGCGGCTAATAAGTCACTATCACTTCCAGATGTGAATTTTGATCACTATGAACGCTTGGGGTATGAAAGGTATTGGCAGATGGAAGCACTGAGCCTGGTTCAAGGGGTGTTTCGCCGACCGTTAGAGGTCTGGCTTGCTATGGATAAGGTGCTGTACCTGGAGGAGCAAGGTTACCAAGTCCGATTGACGACATTTTGTGATAGTCAAACTACACCAAGAAATTTGCTCATTCACGCCAGCTATAAGCAATAAAAAAACGGGCTCAATGCCCGTTTTTTACTGTGCGTCTTTGATATTGATGCTTACGTGATGCTTAGTTGAACATCGCGATCGCAGTAGCTGGGTCTACGTATTCCAGATCAAAGCTCTCAGCGACTTCTTTGCAGGTAACCTTACCGTGAATTACGTTCAGACCATCCATGAAGCCCTTGTCTTCGCTCAGAGCCTGCTGATAGCCTTTGTTCGCCAGCTTGATGATGTATGGCAGGGTTGCGTTGTTCAGCGCAAACGTCGAGGTTCGGGCGACAGCGCCAGGCATGTTTGCAACGCAGTAGTGTACGACGTCATCGACGATGTAAGTCGGATCTGCGTGTGTGGTTGCGTGTGAGGTTTCAAAGCAACCACCCTGGTCAATCGCCACATCAACGACAGCCGCGCCAGGCTTCATTTTCGCAATGTGCTCTTTTGTGACCAGCTTAGGTGCAGCAGCACCTGGAACCAAAACAGCACCGATAACAAGATCTGCTTCTAGAACATGCTTCTCTAGTGCGTCTGCTGTAGAATAAACTACTTTTGCGCGACCCTGGAATTCTTCATCCAAAACGCGTAATGTATCAATACTGCGGTCAAGGATTGTGACGTCGGCACGCATACCAACAGCCATGCGAGCTGCGTTAGACCCAACTACGCCACCACCGATGACAACGACTTTCGCTGGTTCTACGCCAGGTACGCCACCTAGAAGTAGACCACGGCCACCGTTGGACTTTTCGAGTGTTTGTGCACCAGCTTGTATAGACATTCGCCCAGCGACTTCAGACATTGGTGCTAATAGTGGCAAGCGACCCATATTATCTGTTACAGTCTCATAAGCAATGCAGACAGCTTTGCTCTTGATTAGCTCTTCAGTTTGTGGAAAATCTGGTGCTAGGTGTAGATACGTGAATAAAATTTGTCCTTCACGTAGCATAGCACGCTCGACAGCTTGAGGTTCTTTGACCTTTACAATCATCTCTGCTTTCGCGAATACGTCAGCAGCGGTAGGAAGAATGGATGCGCCTACAGCGATGTAATCATCGTCTGAAAAACCGATACCAACGCCAGCGTTAGTTTCTACGTAAACTTCATGGCCGTTTGAGATTAGCTCTCGAACGCTTGCTGGAACCATACCAACACGGTATTCGTGGTTTTTAATTTCCTTAGGTACGCCAATGATCATCCTGACTCCTCATTATATTGTGGTTGTATTGTCTGTTTGTAGGGTGTTATTGTCGAATTACGTCCTAGTATAGAAGCTAATTAACAAAATTTGATACTGAATATTACAGAGTTGTAGTATATTTTTTTGCAAGGAAGTAACAAGGTGGAATAAAAAATGGCAGACAACTATAAGAAGCCGTCCAAGGAACTAGACCGAATCGATCGCAATATTCTTAATGAATTGCAGAAAGATGGTCGCATCTCAAACGTAGAACTCTCTAAACGTGTAGGACTATCTCCAACACCGTGTCTAGAGCGTGTTCGTCGTCTTGAGAGACAGGGATATATTACGGGCTATACTGCTCTTCTTAATCCTCAATATTTAGATGCGTCACTACTTGTGTTCGTAGAGATTACATTGAACCGTGGTGCGCCGGATGTGTTTGAGCAGTTCAACACTGCGGTACAAAAACTGGATGACATTCAAGAGTGTCATCTCGTTTCTGGTGATTTCGACTATCTTTTGAAAACAAGGGTGTCGGATATGGGTGCTTATCGTAAACTTCTTGGGGATACCTTACTTCGTCTGCCGGGGGTCAACGACACTCGCACTTACGTAGTAATGGAAGAAGTGAAGCAAACCAACCAGCTTGTGATCAAAACCCGCTAAACTGTTGTTACAGTAAGTCTTACAGGAAGTTGACTAAAGTTATGAAAATCCATGCTTTATTCACAACCTGGATTGGGTTTTAATCCTTGATGTGGTTAAATCAATGAATACACCGAGCGGCTTTTGCCGCTCGGGCTGTTTTCAATAATTAGATGTTGGTTATGTTCAAACAGGACAAGAAAAGAGTCGAAACGATTATTAAGACGAGCGAAGAGCAAGAAGCGCTTCGCCTAAACGGATTTCAACGGTTGAGAGAGTGTTGCTTTATCTTGGCTGTACTCACGTCCATTCTATTGGCTGTCGCACTGTTCACTTTTAACCCTGCTGATCCTTCCTGGTCTCAAACTTCATGGGGTGGAGACATTCAGAATGCAGGCGGCATTGTCGGTGCGTGGTTAGCGGACACACTATTTTTCGTTTTTGGCTCTCTGGCCTATCCCATTCCATTTCTTGTTGCCTTCAGTGCCTGGGTGTTTTTCCGCTCTCGGGACGAAGACGACGAGATCGATCTGATGATTTGGGGGACCCGTATTCTTGGGTTGGCCGTCCTGATTTTAACCAGTTGCGGTTTGGCAGACATCAACTTTGATGATATCTGGTATTTTTCCTCCGGCGGAGTGATTGGCGATGTACTAACCAGTCTTTCGCTGCCTACGTTGAATGTATTGGGAACGACCATTGTATTACTTTTCCTCTGGGGAGCCGGTTTCACTTTATTGACGGGCGTTTCCTGGCTTAGCATCGTCGAGTGGATCGGTGACAGTGTGTTGTCGATGTCTGCGACTGTGGTCAATAAGTTGCGTGGTTCTCAAGAGGAGGTCTATGAACCGGTTCTGGCGCAGCCAGAGCGAGAGCAGGAGGCGGCAGACGATTTGCCTAGCTTCTCAGCCAACCCGAATGATTCGACACCAGTGAAAGCGGAACCAGTGGTTAAGAAGCAATACAATATTCATCTACCAGATAAGGCGGCAGAGTCAGTAGCGCCATCAGAGCAAAACTATGACCCGCTGTTTGCTCAGGAAATTCCAGTCACCGAAGATCGAGTTGAACCAACTTTTGACCTGTCTGCCGAGCAAACTCCAGTGAATCAGGCCGATCCGGTTTCTGAGTTTTATGCCGAGCCGCCGCAACCACTTCAAATGCGCAACGACCAGCGCGAGTCAACGGAATCAACGCAAGAGCCACAGACAGAACGCACACGTCAACTTGGTGCCACGATTGAAGAGCTGGAAATGGCGGCAAGATCGAGCAATGACTTTGCAAGCCAGGAAAGTGAAGAAGAGATAATACCATCTACTGCGCCAACTGCTCATACCTTAAGTACGGTTGAAGCGTCGCACGGCACGGGACCTGAGCTTCAGAATACGTTGGACTCACTGCCTTGGGAAGAAGTAGAGACCCCGTCAACAGAACCATTTAACGCAGATTCACTCCAGAATGAGGCGGACACAACAGTGTCTTCCTCGAGCGAACTAGGCAGTCTTGATGACATAGAAGTTGAGCTGTCTCGCTCTCATATTGAACCCACTATCGATTTAGATGCGTTCGACAACGAGACACCGATGACTCATGAAGCAACCTATTCAGAGCCTGTCGACGAGGACGTTGAAGCGTTTCAGACTATGGTGGCGGATGCGCAAAAAGCACAGCTGGCGAAAATGAATCCGTTCCTGGTTCAGCAAGAGCAGAATCTGCCCAAACCGACTGAACCTATGCCGACGTTGGAACTGCTGTATCATCCAGAGAAACGAGAAAATTTTATTGATCGTGAAGCGTTGGAAAACATCGCTCGTCTTGTAGAAGCCAAACTTGCTGATTACAAGATTAAAGCGGAAGTGGTCGATATTTTCCCTGGGCCAGTGATTACGCGTTTTGAACTCGATCTTGCGCCTGGTGTCAAAGTCAGTCGTATCTCTGGATTATCGATGGATCTGGCACGTTCACTTTCGGCAATGGCCGTTCGTGTGGTAGAGGTGATTCCTGGTAAACCCTATGTGGGGCTCGAGTTGCCTAACATGACTCGCCAAACCGTGTTTTTCTCAGATGTGGTGGGCAGCCAGGTGTTTGTCGATGCCAAGTCGCCAACGACTGTGGTTCTGGGTCAGGACATTGCCGGAGATGCGGTGGTGGCCGATCTGGCAAAAATGCCTCACGTACTGGTAGCGGGTACCACTGGCTCAGGTAAGTCGGTAGGTGTCAACGTCATGATTTTGAGTATGCTTTACAAATCGACGCCAGAAGACGTGCGCTTCATCATGATTGACCCGAAAATGTTGGAGCTTTCTGTTTACGAAGGCATCCCTCATTTGCTTTCTGAAGTTGTCACCGACATGAAGGATGCTTCCAATGCACTACGCTGGTGTGTGGGAGAAATGGAGCGTCGTTACAAACTGATGTCTGCTCTGGGTGTGCGTAATATTAAGGGCTTTAACGATAAGCTCAAAATGGCCGCCGAGGCCGGACATCCCATCCATGATCCGCTTTGGCAGGAAGGGGACAGTATGGATCCCGAACCGCCACTACTGGAGAAATTGCCGTACATTGTGGTCGTGGTGGATGAATTTGCTGATCTGATGATGGTCGTCGGTAAGAAAGTTGAGGAACTGATCGCCCGTCTTGCTCAGAAAGCTCGTGCTGCGGGTATTCACCTTATTCTGGCCACACAGCGTCCTTCGGTGGACGTCATTACCGGTCTGATTAAAGCAAACATTCCAACTCGCGTGGCGTTTACGGTATCCACCAAAACAGACTCGAGAACAATTCTTGACCAAGGCGGAGCAGAGTCACTGCTTGGAATGGGTGATATGCTATATCTGCCACCGGGTTCAAGTCATACCATTCGTGTTCACGGTGCGTTTGCTTCCGATGATGATGTACACGCGGTGGTGAACAACTGGAAAGCACGGGGTAAACCGAATTATATCGAAGAGATCACCAATGGAGAGCAGTCCCCAGAAACACTTCTTCCAGGAGAGAAAATGGAAGGGGATGAAGAGATGGATCCGCTGTTTGATCAGGTCGTTGAACATGTCGTGCAATCGCGTCGAGGCTCCGTTTCTGGTGTTCAGAGGCGTTTCAAGATTGGTTATAACCGAGCCGCGCGAATTGTTGAGCAATTAGAAGCTCAGGGTATTGTGAGTGCGCCGGGGCATAATGGTAACCGAGAGGTTCTTGCGCCGGCTCCCCCTAAAGATTAATAAGCTTGAGGAGAAAGTATGAAGAAGTGGTTGATGTTGGCTTTTCTGAGCTGTTCCGCTTTAGCAACGCCACAGAAAGAGCTGAGTGACAGGCTGCAGTTAAACGATGGTTTCAGCGCTACTTTTACTCAAGAAGTTACCAGTCCTGATGGTGATATGGTGATGGAAGGCGAGGGCAATGTAGAAATTTCGCGCCCAAGTATGTTTCGCTGGGTAACGACGATGCCGGATGAAAATGTCCTGGTATCCGATGGTAAAAACCTTTGGTACTACAGTCCGTTCATTGAACAGGTAAGTATTTACTATCAGGAGCAAGCCACTGAGCAGACACCTTTTGTGTTGCTGACCCGCAATCGCGCCAGTGATTGGGACAACTACAGTGTGAATCAACAAGGCGATATCTTCACTCTGATTCCAACGGCAGTAGACTCTACTCAGGGTCAGTTCCAGATCAATATCGACAGCAAAGGTATTGTGCATGGCTTTAATGTGATTGAACAGGATGGTCAGAAAGGTACGTTTGTGTTTGACAATATTAAGGTGGGCAAGCCAAGCGCTGACCGATTCACCTTTATGATTCCTGAGGGTGTCGAGATCGACGACCAAAGAAACTAGGAGATTGCGTGAGTAATTTCAGTTTTGACTTTTCAGGGGACGAAGATTTTCGTCCCCTTGCTGCTAGAATGCGCCCGGAAACGGTTGAGCAGTACATCGGCCAACAGCATATTCTGGCTCCGGGCAAACCGCTCAGACGAGCTCTAGAGGCGGGGCAATTACACTCCATGATTTTGTGGGGCCCTCCGGGCACCGGAAAAACAACGCTTGCGGAAGTGGCAGCGAATTATGCCAATGCCGAAGTGGAGCGGGTTTCTGCGGTGACTTCCGGGGTAAAAGACATTCGCGCCGCTATTGAAAGAGCACGTGAAAACAAACTGGCTGGTAAAAGAACCATTCTATTTGTCGATGAGGTGCATCGTTTCAATAAGAGCCAACAGGATGCGTTCCTGCCTCATATTGAGGATGGTACGGTTACCTTTATTGGAGCGACGACTGAAAACCCTTCGTTCGAGCTGAATAATGCTTTGCTATCCAGAGCAAGGGTGTACAAACTGACCTCGCTTGATAAGTCGGACATCCTCCAAGTACTGGAGCAAGCTAAAAACGACCAGCAACGCGGCTTGGGTTTGCTAACGGCTCGTTTCCACGACAATGTTCTTGAGCGATTGGCTGAACTCGTTAATGGTGATGCTCGAATGTCACTTAATTATCTCGAGCTTCTTTACGATATGGCTGAAGACAACGAGCAGGGAGAAAAAGACATCACCTTGTCGCTGTTGGCAGAAGTCGCGGGTGAGAAGGTTAATCGCTTCGATAACAAGGGTGATATTTGGTATGACCTGATCTCGGCAGTACATAAGTCGATTCGCGGCTCAAACCCGGATGCGGCATTGTACTGGTCTGCTCGTATGATAGCCGCCGGTTGCGATCCTCTGTATATTGCACGCCGCTTATTGGCTATAGCGTCAGAAGATGTTGGTAACGCTGATCCAAGGGCAATGCAGGTGGCTTTGTCTGCGTGGGACTGCTTTACCCGTGTCGGTCCTGCAGAAGGTGAACGAGCGATTGCGCAGGCGATCGTTTATCTGGCATGTGCGCCAAAAAGTAACGCTGTGTATACCGCTTGGAAGCAAGCCCTTACTGATGCACACAATTTGCCTGAGTACGAGGTGCCGCATCATTTGCGAAATGCTCCGACTTCTTTGATGAAAGATATGGGATATGGCGCTGAGTATCGTTATGCCCATGATGAGCCGGGTGCGTACGCGGCGGGGGAGCGATATTTGCCCCCTGAGATGGCCGGAACTCGCTACTATCAACCAACAAATCGCGGGCTTGAAACCAAAATTGGCGAAAAGTTAGATTATCTGGCGGATTTAGACGCAAAAAGCCCACAAAAGCGCTATGAAAAGTAGTGGCTTTTCGTTATCTTTATCCGGTTAACAAATCAATATCTACAACTGGTTGGAAAGTAATCAGTTGTAGAGTTATTCACAACTAAAAAGCATAGGATTGGCAATGCTGGATTCTAAATTACTTCGTACAGAGCTGGATGATACAGCTGAAAAATTAGCGCGTCGTGGCTTTAAGCTAGACGTAGAAACTATCCGTAAACTTGAAGAACAACGTAAGTCCATTCAAGTAGAAGTTGAGAATTTACAATCCACGCGTAACTCCATTTCTAAGCAGATCGGCCAAAAGATGGCTGCAGGCGACAAAGAAGGCGCTGAAGAGATCAAAAAGCAGATCGGTACACTAGGTAGCGATCTTGAAGCGAAGAAAGAAGAGCTAACGACGGTAATGGCTCAACTTGAAGATATCACACTATCCGTTCCTAACTTGCCTGCGGATGACGTTCCTCAAGGTAAAGATGAGAACGATAACGTTGAAATTTCACGTTGGGGTGAGCCTAAGTCTTACAACTTCGAAGTGAAAGACCACGTGGATCTTGGCGAAATGGGCGACGGTCTTGATTTCGCAAGCGCGACTAAGATCACAGGTGCGCGTTTCATCGTAATGAAAGGTCAATTTGCTCGTCTTCACCGTGCCATTGCTCAGTTCATGCTAGACCTTCACACCGAAGAGCATGGCTATACGGAAATGTATGTTCCTTATCTGGTGAATGCGGATAGCCTGTTCGGTACTGGTCAGCTACCGAAGTTTGGTAAAGACCTTTTCCATACTGAACCTCTGACGGAAAAAGCCAGTGATGAAGAGCCACGTAAACTGTCTCTTATCCCGACGGCAGAAGTGCCGGTAACGAATCTGGTGCGTGACACCATCTCTGAAGAGGCGGACTTGCCACTTAAGATGACAGCGCATACTCCGTGTTTCCGTTCTGAAGCAGGTTCTTATGGTCGTGATACTCGCGGTCTGATTCGTATGCACCAGTTCGACAAAGTGGAACTGGTTCAAATCACGAAACCAGAAGATTCAATGGATGCGCTAGAAGAACTGACAGGTCACGCTGAAAAAGTACTTCAGCTACTTGAGCTACCGTACCGTAAAGTCGTACTGTGTACTGGCGATATGGGCTTTGGTGCTCGTAAGACTTACGATCTTGAAGTCTGGGTACCAGCGCAGGAGACGTACCGTGAGATTTCTTCTTGCTCAAACATGTGGGACTTCCAGGCTCGTCGTATGCAAGCGCGTTTCCGCCGTAAAGGTGAGAAGAAACCTGAACTAGTGCATACTCTAAACGGTTCTGGTCTGGCAGTTGGCCGTACTATGGTTGCCATCCTTGAGAACAACCAAGAGGCAGATGGCCGCATCGCAATTCCTACGGCACTTCAGAAGTACATGGGTGGCGCGACACACATCGGTTAATACGCTGCATTAAAGCGTAACCAGTAAGAAAGGACTCAGGTCCTAGGCTCTATGGCCTAGGACCTTTTTTTAGCTTTTAACAAAGCACTCGGGTTTGTCGAGTGCACTGGAAATCGAGCTGACCAATTGTTGTATATGCTCTGGTTGGCTAATGTAGGGTGGCATCATATAGATGAGTTTGCCAAAAGGACGAATCCACACGCCATGATCAACAAAGTGTTTCTGGATGACTTCCATGTTCACGGGCGTCTTGGTTTCAACCACACCAATGGCACCAAGCCAGCGTACATTTTCTACTTGCTGGTGGTCACCTAACGTCGGCAATAACTCGGCAAAAAGCATTTCTATATTGGCAACCTGTTGCTGCCAATGACCATCGGCAATGAGATCCAAACTTGCCGATGCTACCGCGCAGGCAAGCGGGTTACCCATAAAGGTGGGGCCGTGCATAAAGCATCCCGCTTCTCCGCCACATACCGTATCCGCAACGTGCTTAGTGGTCAATGTGGCTGCCAAAGTCATGTACCCCCCAGTCAGGGCTTTTCCTACACACATAATGTCGGGTTGGATATCGGCATGCTCACACGCAAATAGTTTGCCAGTACGTCCGAAACCAGTCGCGATTTCATCTGCGATCAGCAATACGCCATAGTGATCACACAGCTCCCTGACCCTTTTAAGGAAGGTCGGATGGTATAGCCTCATCCCACCGGCCCCTTGTACTATCGGCTCCAGAATAACCGCGGCAATGTCTGAGTGATGCTGGGCCATTTTCGAACTGAAATCGTCTACGTCACTCTCATCCCATTGTTCCCAGAAGCCCACGCTTGGGGAGTCCGCAAAGATATGCTCGGGTAAAAAGCCTTTGTACAGGCTGTGCATTGAGTTGTTCGGATCCGTCACTGACATGGCGGCAAACGTATCGCCATGATAACCGTGACGCAGAGTAAGAAATTTCGGCCTACTCTGACCTTTTGCATGCCAGTACTGTAATGCCATTTTTAAACTGACCTCAACAGCAACGGAGCCTGAGTCGGCCAGAAATATCTGTTCAAGATTACTGGGGGTAAGTTGTAAAAGGCGCTTACAGACATCAATAGCAGGCTGATGAGTAATACCACCAAACATCACATGGGACATTTTCTCACTCTGTTCGCGTAAAGCGGTATTGAGTGTTGGGTGGTTGTAGCCGTGAATCGCCGACCACCATGAAGACATGCCATCAACAATTTCAGGCCCGTCCTTCAGTTTAAGATAGACCCCATTAGCCTCAGTCACCGGATAGCAATGCAGTGGGTTGATGGTCGAGGTGTAAGGGTGCCAGATATGTTTTCGATCAAACTCTAAATCCATGAAGATGCTCTGATTAAAAAATAACCAAGTGTAAACTTGTGTTTGTGGTCGGTGTTGACAGTGTACTGCTTGTCGGTACACTAGCCAAGACTAATTATAAAGTGAGCAAAGGATTAATCAGTGGAAGTACGACACAACTGGACCCATGCCGAAGTGCAAGAGTTGATGAACAAACCCTTCATGGATTTATTGTTTGAAGCGCAACTAGTGCACCGCAAACATCAGCAACACAACCATGTTCAAGTAAGCACGTTACTCTCAATCAAGACAGGCGCGTGCCCTGAAGATTGTAAGTACTGTCCACAGAGCGCACGCTATAAAACAGATGTTGAGTCTGAGCGATTGATGGAAGTTGAACGAGTGTTGGATGCTGCGAAGAAAGCGAAGGATGCTGGTTCAACGCGTTTCTGTATGGGGGCAGCCTGGAAGAATCCAAAAGAGCGTGATATGCCATTGCTCACCGACATGATCAAAGGTGTCAAAGGAATGGGACTGGAGACGTGCATGACTTTGGGGATGTTAACGCCGGATCAAGCGAGTCATCTTGCGGAAGCCGGTTTGGACTACTACAACCACAATTTAGATACCTCTCCTGAGTTCTATGGGAACATTATTACCACCCGCACTTATCAGGATCGACTTGATACATTGAGCCATGTTCGCGATGCGGGCATGAAAATCTGCTCGGGCGGGATCATTGGTATGGGCGAAAGCGCCAATGACCGCGCTGGGTTGCTCATGGAACTGGCCAACTTACCGGTTCAGCCTGAAAGCGTGCCAATCAATATGTTGGTCAAGGTCAAAGGGACACCTCTGGAGGAAGTGGATGACGTCGATCCGTTCGACTTTATTCGCCTTATTGCGATTGCGCGTATTATGATGCCTGAGTCAGCCGTTCGTTTATCCGCGGGACGTGAGAATATGAATGAACAGATGCAAGCTCTTTGTTTCATGGCAGGTGCGAACTCGATTTTCTATGGTTGTAAGCTGCTGACTACGCCAAATCCGGATGAAGATACGGATTTGCAACTGTTTAAGAAATTGGGAATCAACCGTGAGGAAACGTCGCAAAAGCCGGATGAAATTCAGGAAAATGAATTACTTGATCAGGTTGCGACACGGGTAGCCGCTCGACCAAGCCAAGATGATCTGTTCTATGACGCAACGGTTTAACGAGCGAGTTTCTGCGGCGTTGCTGGCGAGACAACAAAGCGAATTGTTGCGTTCTGTACACATACTGGAAAATGGAAATCGGTCGACGTTTCAAAAAGGCGAGGAGCAGTTTGTGAACTTCTCGTCCAATGACTACCTCGGCTTAGCATCTAGCGACGAATTGAAAGATGCCTATCAAACAGGGATCAGTCTTTTTGGTGTGGGCAGTGGTGCTTCGCCATTGGTGACCGGATATTCCGCGCAGCATGAATCGTTAAAGTCAGAGCTGACAGAGTGGCTGGGTTTTGAAGATGCACTGTTCTTTTCATCGGGCTTCTCCGCCAATCAGGCCGTGCTCTTTTCGTTGATGCACAAAGGTGATCTGCTATTGCAGGATCGCCTTAATCACGCTTCGTTAATGGAGGCGGGGAGTTTGTGTGATGCGGATATGCGCCGCTTTCGCCACAATGATCTCAAACACCTTCAATCGTTGATTAAATCGAATGTACCGGTATTGGCGGTGACAGAAAGCGTGTTCAGTATGGATGGTGATCAGTCAGATGTTGACGAATTTCTTGCTGTCTGTGGTGCATCCGGAACGATGTCAATGATCGATGATGCTCATGGGGTCGGCGTTATTGGCAAAGATGGCGCTGGCGTATCCGGGATATCTCAATATAAACCCGATATATTGATAGTTACCTTCGGAAAAGCTTTTGGTCTTAATGGTGCGGCGGTACTTTGCTCTAAAGATTTGGCCAATTACCTGACCCAGTTTGCTCGTCATTATATCTATTCTACCGCTTTCTCAGCCGCTCATGCTTACGCATTGAGTAAAGCGCTAAACATGATAAAGACTCAACACTGGCGTCGTGACAAATTAAATGAGCTGGCGTCAGTTTATGATGAGTCACTTGGTGCGTTGAGTGCTCATGTAACAACTGCGACGCCTATTAAGCCGTGGATCTTGGGGGAGACGAGCAAAGTTCAGGCGCTGTGTCATCGACTCAAGCAAAAGGGCATTTGGACAACGGCAATCCGCCCCCCAACGGTTCCTGATGGTAGCGCACGACTGCGCATTACACTGTCCGCATCTCACCAAAGGAGTGATGTGTTGGCACTCGCTTCTCAGTTAAAACGTTTCACGGAGGAAAGCTAAATGTCAGAAGTCTTAGCGAACTTGAATGATGTCGTTGTGAGTAAGCAGGCGATTTCTGCTGCTTTTGGCAGAGCTGCAGAGTGCTACGATCAGCATGCAGAGCTTCAGCGAAAGGTTGCAGATAAAGTCCTGGCAAAGCTGCCACAGAACCTGTCAGGTCTGACTGTACTCGATCTGGGGTGTGGGACGGGCTATTGTGCACAGCAACTTCTGGCGCGAGGAGCGAGTGTGGTATGTGCCGACATTTCTTCTGACATGCTGCAAGTAGCGAGGCGCCGTTGTGGCACGGAAAAGGTCAGTTATCAGTTGGCCGATGCCGAACGTTTACCTTTTGGCTCCAGAGCGTTTGACTATGTGGTGTCAAGTCTGGCTTTGCAATGGTGTGAGGACTTGGCGGTGCCATTGCGTGAAATGAAAAGAGTGACCAAGCCGGGCGGTGCTATTGTCTTCTCGTCGTTGGTGGATGGGTCGCTAAGGGAGCTGAAACAGGCCTGGAGTAAAATTGATGCATATCAACATGTAAACAACTTTACCTCGCTCAATCAGGTAAAAATTGCGTTAGCGCAATCTGGATGTCTGAACCATCAACTAGACTTGCCTGAAATTGTTATGTGGTATGGCACCGCACTTGGTTTGATGAAGGATTTAAAAGGCATTGGAGCCAATCACGTAGAAGGACGTTCTAAGGGGTTCACGGGCAAACGTGCACTTAGAATGCTTGAAATGGAATATCAAAAATACGCAAACCAAGACGGGTTGCTCCCCGCGAGTTATCAAATTTGTTTAGGGTCAGTTGCATTATGATGAAAGCACTATTTATTGCCGGTACGGATACTGAAGTTGGGAAAACCGTTGTATCAAAAGCGATATTAAGTGCGGTTGGTGCACAGGGGAAAAAGACCATTGGTTATAAACCAGTGGCGGCCGGTAGTGAAAAAACGGCACAAGGTTGGCGAAACTCGGATGCACTGCATTTGCAAGCTGCTGCCAATCAGGAAGTTGATTATGACTTAGTGAACCCTTATGCGTTATCACTTCCAGCCTCTCCTCACATTGCGGCATTGGCAGACAATGTAACGGTAGAATACGACAAGTTGTCAACGGTATTAGCACAGCATAAAGAAAACAGCGATTTTGTGTTGGTTGAGGGTGCCGGAGGTTGGCGAGTTCCTGTGTCTAAAGATGATTGTCTGTCTAGCTGGGTGAAACAAGAGAAATTGCCCGTCGTTCTGGTGGTCGGAATTAAACTCGGCTGTTTGAGTCATGCTATGTTGACGGCTGAGGTCATCAAAGCTGACGGTTTGGAGCTGGTAGGTTGGGTGGCAAACCGTGTGAATCCTGGCGTTGAACACTACGCAGAGATCATTGAAATGCTGGAAAATAACATTGATGCGCCGAAAGTAGGCGAAATTCCTTATGTTCCCGGCTGTAAGAAGCGAGATCTGGGCAAATACATTAATGTTGAGCTTCTGTCTCAGGCATAAAAGCAAAGGGCTGTCTAGAGACAGCCCTTTTTGATCTTGAATGAGCGTTATTTATCGTCGCTGAGGCCCATGAGTGCAGATTGGGTTTCCATAATATGGATATCCACATCACTCTTGTCGCTGATGCCTAACTGCTCTCGCGCCTCGTCTTCGCTGATTCCTAAGTGGCAGCATAATAAGTCAATTGCCATCTGAAAGTTGTTGTTCTCAACCATGGTATGTTCCTTTTCGACATGGGCTTGTTAACTTCACTGGACTTTATCGCGTCGCTTTCTCCGTCACAATACGACCAAAGTCTAAGGCCAGAATTTAAGATTTAATCGCCCGACTCAGATTTGTCAATGTGCATTTTTATTCATACCTGGTGTGTAATTTGTAGTTGTTTTGTATTTCATGAGCTTATACTTTATGAAGTAATCAAGATATTAACTAATTGTTTCAATTTAATGCTTAACCTTGTTTTCTAAATCTTAGACTATATGTATATAGTGAAATCGAAAAATGCCACATGGATCTCAAAGTTTGAATGTCAAACTTTAGCCATCAAAAAAACAATCGGCAGTTTCGTCATAATAAAGCTTCTTAATTTGGAGAAATGTGAATGAAGCGAGTGTTACTCTTCTTAGCAACTAACCTTGCTGTGGTCCTGGTGTTAAGTGTTGTCCTTAACATTGTCTACGCAGTGACGGGCATGCAACCCGGCAGTCTTTCTGGCTTGCTTGTTATGGCCGCTGTCTTTGGTTTTGGTGGGGCGTTCATCTCTTTGCTGATGTCCAAGAAAATGGCGTTGCGCTCTGTTGGTGGGATGGTGATTGAAAGCCCTCGTAATGAAACTGAGCACTGGCTGTTGGAGACCGTCAGTCGTCAGTCTCAACAAGCGGGTATCGGTATGCCTACCGTGGCTATCTATGACTCGCCCGATATTAACGCATTTGCTACGGGGGCAAAGCGTGATGATTCTCTGGTCGCGGTGTCGACAGGGTTGCTTCACAATATGACCCGTGATGAAGCCGAAGCGGTACTTGCCCATGAGGTCAGTCATATTGCTAATGGTGACATGGTCACAATGACACTAATGCAGGGCGTGGTGAATACATTCGTAATTTTCCTGTCTCGCTTTATTGCAAACATCGTGGCGTCCAACAACTCTGATGAAGAGGGTGAGGGCGGTACTAATATGATGGTGTACTTTGGTGTGTCAATGGTATTGGAACTTGTCTTTGGCTTCCTGGCAAGTTTCATTACGATGTGGTACAGCCGTCATCGGGAGTTCCACGCAGACGCTGGCGCGGCGAGTTTAGTGGGTAAACAGAAAATGATTGCCGCTTTAGAGCGCCTGAAAATGAGTCAGGAATCTCAACTCGAAGGCTCTATGATGGCATTTGGCATCAATGGAAAGCGCTCTCTGACTGAGTTGCTTATGAGCCACCCACCGTTAGAAAAACGCATTAATGCTCTGCGTAGCGAACAATACTAACGACTAGAACTTATTAAAAAGCCTGGAAAATCTTCCAGGCTTTTTTTTTGATCCTTTCAAATCCTCCTGCCGTAATAGTTATACAAAAAATGCTACTGAGTACATCTTGTACAACAGTCAGTTTGTACAACGCTGTACAGACTATAATCTTGTATAACTGAATAAGGATTATTATGAACATTGAAGCGGTTAGCGAGGTTTATCAAAAGCTCAACAAGCACAATCTACACCTGCTTGAGGGGTTGTACCATGAGGACGTTGTGTTTGAAGATTCTGCCCACCGCCTCGAAGGCTGGCAACAATTGTCCGCCTACTTTGACGCTCTGTACAGCAACGTCATTAAATGTGAATTCGACATTCGTCATCATCAACAGGTAGAAAATAACGGTTTTCTCACCTGGACGATGACTTTGGAGCACCCCAAATTAAATGGTGGGGAGGTCGTGAGCGTCAATGGGGTGAGTCATATTCAGTTTGCCGATCATCAAGTCATTTACCATCGTGACTACTTTGATCTCGGTGAGATGCTTTACGAGAACATTCCATTGCTGGGTGTTGTTATCAAAAACATCAAACAGAGGTTGGGCAAGTAATGGAAACACGTCATCAATCGATTCTGATTACTGGCGCATCGTCGGGTATTGGGAGACAACTTGCTCTGGACTACGCAGCCCAAGGTATTCGTGTGTATGCCTGTGGGCGCTCAGCAGAGAGACTGGCTTATCTTCAGACTTTAAGTGAAAACATTGTCCCACTTAGTTTCGACGTAACAGAGCGGGGTCAGGTGCGTGACACCTTAGCGGACCTCTCTCCGCTGCCCACTCTCTGGGTCATCAATGCTGGCGATTGTGAGTATATTGACGACGGTGTTATTGATGCAGCGCTGATTGAGCGGGTGATGCAGGTGAATGTTGTTGGTACCGCCAACGTGCTTGAAGCGATTCAAAGCCACCTGGGTCAGGCTCACCATGTGGTCATTGTCAGTTCCATTGCGGGAGAGGTGGCGCTGCCAAGAGCAGAAGCGTACGGTGCATCAAAGGCCGCGATTACTTATCTGGCACGCACGTTACAACTGGATTGGAAACCAAGAGGTGTCAAGGTGTCTTGTGTATTCCCGGGATTTGTGAAAACTCCGCTTACCGATAAGAACGACTTTGATATGCCGATGATAGTCACCACCGAGGACGCTTCGGTAGCTATCAGAAAAGGCATCGATAAACAGCAATCCTCTATCTATTTTCCGAAACGCTTCACCTCCTTGTTTCGGATTATTTCGTTGTTTCCCTTCCGCTGGCAGACCTGGTTGGTCAGCCGCTTAATTGCTAATTAGTCATATTTAAAGGATGAAAAGAATGAAAATTGCGATCATCGGTACAGGAATATCCGGGCTCACCTGTGGCTATCATCTGCACAAAGAGCATGATGTGACACTGTTCGAAGCCAATGACTATATCGGCGGCCACACAGCGACGGTGGATGTGGAGGTTGAGGGTAAGCTTTACTCAGTGGATACGGGCTTTATCGTATATAACGACAGGACTTATCCCAACTTTATCAAAATGATGAACGAGGTGGGGGTGAGAGGCATTGCTACTCAGATGAGCTTTAGTGTCAAGAATGCGGAAAATGGTTTGGAATACAATGGACACACCATATCCACTCTGTTTGCTCAAAAACGGAACCTGCTTAATCCACAGTTCTATCGTTTTATATTTGAAATTCTGAGATTTAATAAACTGGCGAAACAGGCTGCTCAACACGCTCAACAAACATTTGATTCCCAGACTCTGGGTGCTTTCTTATCAGAGAATGAGTTTTCAGACTATTTTGTTCAAAATTATATCTTGCCTATGGGCGCTGCAATTTGGTCTTCAACACTGGCTGACATGCGAGCCTTCCCCTTGCGGTTTTTCCTCCGATTTTTCTTGAATCATGGCTTGCTGGATGTGGTGGACAGGCCCCAATGGTATGTCATAGAGGGTGGCTCTCGAGCTTACATCGAACCGCTTACTGAGGGTTTTGCTCAGAATATCCGACTCAATTCGCCCGTGACCTCAGTCAAGAGAGACTCTGCAGGCGTGATGATAACGTCGAAGGGTGAGAGTGAACGCTTTGATCAGGTTATTTTTGCCTGCCACAGCGACCAGGCGTTGCAGATGCTTAATGAGCCGACGGTCTGTGAGCGGGAAGTGTTGGGGGCTATGCAGTATCAGGATAATGAAGTGGTACTGCATTGTGATGAGTCTTTGCTACCAGAAAGTAGAGCGGCTTGGGCTTCCTGGAATTATGCGCTTGATGGAACTGAAGAAGAACAGAGTCGGTTGCCTACGTTAACCTACGATATGAACATACTACAACATATCGACTCTATGACGACGTTCTGTGTCTCTCTTAACTCGTCGGCTAAGATAGCGAAAGATAAGGTATTGAGAACGTTCAATTACAGCCACCCTGTTTTCACAACAGAGAGTATTCAGGCTCAGGCACGAAGAAAAGAGTTGTGGGGGAAAAACAACACCTGGTTCTGCGGAGCGTATTGGTACAACGGTTTCCATGAAGATGGAGTGAAAAGTGCACTGGATGTGGTTAAGGGAATTAAGGCCATTGGCAACACACAACCTACCTCGATTAAAGCTACCTCGATTAAAGCTACCTCGATTAAAGCTACCTCGATTAAAGGAGCGGCGTGATGGTCACTCATAGTCAATTGATGGTTGGGCAGGTTGACCACAGGCGTTATTCGCCAACGACGCATCATTTAGCTTATCCACTGTTTATGCCAGCTATCGATTTAGATGAGCTGGAACTGCTGCAACAGCGTGTTTGGGGGTTTGGCAATCGCTGGTGGCATTGGGCCAGATTTCGCCGTGAAGATTATCTGGGAGAAGGTAGTCTGAAATGTGCGGTCCAGCAAAAGGTACGAGAGCTGACAGGCGAGACTATTGAGGGTCGAGTGGTGGCGGTATGTCACTTACGTTATCTGGGGCTCTATTTTAGTCCGGTTAATTTTTACTATTTATACGATAGCGATGATCAGTGGCGATATCTTTTGGCTGAGGTCAGTAATACACCTTGGAACGAGCGACACTATTACGCGGTGAGTGCTGAGCAAGGCAACAACAATGAAAACTGGTCGCATGCCAAAGCGTTTCATGTCTCCCCATTTAACCCATTGGATCAGGAATATCGGTGGAAATTAAAACCACTGAGTCAGCGTTTTTTTGTCCATTTAGCATGTCACTCAAGCTCTAAGGTCTTTGACGCTACCGTCTCAATGAAAGCGCAAGCCTTTACCACCAAGCATTTGTTATCCCAGTTAGTGCGTACCCCAATAATGACCATAAAAGTGGTGATAGGGATCTATTGGCATGCCTTGAAACTGTGGATTAAGGGGACACCCGTTTATGACCATCCGAACAATTCTGACTTTCAAAATCGTCCTCCTGAGGACAAAACTTCACAGAACGAATTTTCGCAGCATACAAAGTCGAAGCATTAGGGGGAATTCACCATGTTAAATACAACAACTCTTGAGGCGCCCAAATCCTTAAATGGATTACAAAAAACCGCAAAGGGTATTGCATTCAACTGCCTTTACAAGCTGGAGATAGGGTGCCTGACCGTTATAGAGAGTTTTGCGCAAAGTGGTGGCGTTGGCAAACAGGTTGGAGAACGGTTTGGTAAACCTACTAAAGGGGAGCCTAGTGCCATCATTGAGGTCAAACACCCTGAGTTTTATCGACGATTACTGCAGGGCGGCAGCATTGCTGCGGGCGAAGCCTACATGGATGGCTGGTGGGACAGTCCGGACCTGTCGGCTCTGATGGAGCTAATGGCAATTAACATGGCGGCGCTTGACTCGATAGAAGACAAATCCAGTTTGTTGACGCGCATTCTCTATAAGTTGGGGCATTGGGTAAACCGTAACACGCTGGCTCAATCCAGAGAAAATATTCAGGCACACTACGACTTGGGCAATGATCTGTACGAAACCTTCCTTGATGAAAGAATGCTCTATTCATCAGGCATTTATGCCACTCCTGCCGATACGCTAGAACAAGCGCAAATCAATAAAATGGAACGTTTGTGTCAACAGCTTAAGCTCAAGTCAACGGATCAGGTAATGGAGATTGGGACTGGCTGGGGTGGAATGGCCATATACATGGCGAAACAGTATGGGTGTCATGTTACCACCACGACGATATCTGACGAACAATATCAATATGCGGCAGAGCAAGTCGAGCGCGCAGGGCTCACCGATAAGATCACGCTCCTCAAGCAGGATTATCGCCTATTAGAAGGACAATATGACAAACTGGTGTCGATAGAAATGATAGAAGCTGTGGGTAAGCAGTTTTTAGTCTCTTACCTCAAAAAATGCCAGTCACTTCTGAAGCCAAGAGGGCTGATGGCCATACAGGCAATCACCATCGCTGACCAACGCTACGATTACTATGCCGATAACGTGGACTTTATCCAGAAGTACATTTTTCCAGGTGGTTTCTTACCATCAATCACCGCACTTACCTCCCATGCTACCCAAAATACCGATCTGGTGGTGAGGGATTTATTCGACATAGGGGCGGACTACGCAAGAACACTGGTTGACTGGCGGCAACGATTCGAATTGTCCTTAGAGAAGGTAAAGGCGCTGGGTTATGACGAGCGTTTCATTCGCATGTGGCGCTACTATTTTTGTTACTGCGAAGGCGGCTTTCGGGCGCAAAGTATCAGTACGGTTCATCTTACGTTTCAGCGTGGCCTCTAACCATTAAGTGAGAGCATGTGGGGGAGTTGTTTTATGAAAAAGGGTTGGCAACTTGTACTCATCAGTTCCTGGTTTCAATGTATCTGGCTGTTGTCGGTATTGGGACAGGAACGTTTTCAATGGCTTGCTGTTTCGATAACGCTGGCGACTATTGTGCTGACTTACCGGCCGTTAGCGTTCAGTATGACCAAGTTAATTCTTTTGCTGCTGATAGGATTAGGCATAGACAGTGTGAATGTCGCGTCTAATCTTCTGATATTTGATGTTGTTTTTCTACCAGTATGGCTGCTGGCTCTTTGGGGGATTTTTGCCTGGTATGCACTTTTTTTGGCAAAATTTCTGACTCATTACCCTGTTTTACTCGTATCAGTGATTGGTGGAGTGGCAGGTGCTCTCAGTTATTTTGCCGGTTTCAAAATTGGTGCTGTAACTCTGGGATATTCATTACCTGCGACTCTGGCAATTTTGTGTGCCGAGTGGGTCTTAATTGTGCTTCTTGTTGTGCGCATGGAAAGACCAAGCAGGAGAACTGTGAGTCATGAACCTTAAAAAATTGTTGGCAGCGTTTATTGCGTCTTTGCTCTCTACCGGTGTGGCGGCAACCTCAGACCGGCCCGCTAACCTCGAGAACTGGGGCCATTGGCAGGTGGTGGGTGAAGCCCAGCTTTCCTGGTTGTTTTTCGACATATACCGATCTGAGCTTTTGGCTCCGAGTGGTACCTACAGCCAGTCAGACGATGTTACACCGCACCCGGTAGCTTTGCGTATTCGCTACCAGAGAGACATCAGTCGGGAGCAACTGTTAGAAGCTACCTTAGATCAGTGGCAGAAAATGGGGGTAGATAGACCCACCCGTTCCAGTTGGATCGCTCAGCTCTATGATATTTTTCCGAGTGTGGCTCCCGGTGAGCAACTTATCTACGTGACTGATGGTGAGAGTGGGCAGTTTTACTTTCAGGGCGGAAACGATGTCCTCAAGCAGGTTGGCCGTGTTGATGATGAAGCTTTGAACGACGGATTCTTGTCGATCTGGCTTGGACGCAACAGTCAGTACCCAAAACTTAGAGCACAATTGATAGGGATGAATAAATGAGAACAGTTCGCTGGTTAGTAGCCTGTATCGCCATTTGGTTAACAGCGTGCAGTGCAGATCTGGCAGACTACAAAAACAGTACGCCTGATTTTGACCTTTACCAATACTTCGACGGAGAAGTTGTCGCGTGGGGCATGGTACAAGATTATTCGAACAAACAGACCCGACGGTTTGAAGTCAAAATTAAAGGGAGCGTCGAGGATGAGCAGCTGACGCTGGTTGAAGATTTTTTGTTTGATGATGGTGAAATTGACCAGAGAATTTGGACCATACAGAAATTGGAGGATGGCTCCTATCAGGGTGTGGCTGACGACATCATTGGAGTCGCAACCGGTAACGTGGTTGGTAACGCACTTCAGTGGCAGTACGATTTCGAGCTAGAGGTGGATGGTAGCCGCTACACGGTTGCCTTTGACGACTGGCTTTACAGACAGGATGACAGGCACTTGTTTAACCTTACCAGTATCAAGAAGCTGGGGGTTGAGGTGGCCACCATCACAATCTTTTTTCAAAAGCAGTAATTAGGGTTGTAGATCGCGATATACAAAAAGGGCTGCCATGACGGGCAGCCCTTCTAATTTGTGCCGTAATTACAGCTTGTCAGTTAGCTCAATTGCCTGACCGATGTAGTTAGCTGGCGTCATTTGTTTTAGACGTGCTTTCTCTTCTTCTGGAAGCTCTAGGCCGTCGATGAAGTTACGCATCGCTTCACCGTCAACACGCTTGCCACGAGTTAGCTCTTTCAGTTTCTCGTATGGCTTCTCGATGCCGTAACGACGCATGACTGTTTGTACAGGCTCTGCCAATACTTCCCAGTTTTTGTCTAACTCAGCAAGAAGCGCTTCACGGTTTACTTCTAGCTTGCTGATACCTTTAAGCGTAGACGTGTACGCAATGATTGCATAACCACAGCCAACACCCAGGTTACGTAGTACTGTTGAGTCAGTCAGGTCACGCTGCCAGCGAGAGATAGGCAGTTTTTGCGCTAGGTGTGCAAATACCGCGTTTGCCAGACCTAGGTTACCTTCTGAGTTTTCAAAGTCGATTGGGTTAACTTTGTGAGGCATGGTTGAAGAACCGATTTCGCCAGCGATTGTCTTCTGCTTGAAGTGGCCAAGAGCGATGTAACCCCAAACGTCACGGTCGAAATCGATTAGAATGGTGTTGAAACGCGCGATAGCGTCAAACAATTCGGCGATGTAATCGTGCGGTTCGATCTGTGTTGTGTATGGGTTCCAAGTTACGCCAAGAGATTCAGTGATGAACTCTTCGCTGAACTTGTGCCAGTCTAGCTCAGGGTATGCAGAAAGGTGAGCGTTGTAGTTACCTACTGCGCCGTTGATCTTACCTAGGATTTCTACAGACTCGATTTGTTTGTATTGACGTTCCATACGGTAAGCAACGTTTGCCATCTCTTTACCCATTGTAGTAGGAGAAGCTGGCTGGCCGTGCGTACGAGAAAGTAGTGGAATATCACGGTACTCTTCAGCTAGTTTGCTGATAGCGTCAATGATGTTACGGATTTCAGGAAGAACAACTGTGTCACGCGCTTCTTTAAGCATTAGTGCGTGAGACGTGTTGTTGATGTCTTCAGAGGTACAAGCGAAGTGGATGAACTCGTTGACAGCGTGAAGCTCAGGTACGTCTGCCACTTTCTCTTTTAGGAAGTACTCAACCGCTTTAACATCGTGGTTGGTCGTACGCTCGATCTCTTTAATACGAGCAGCGTCTTCTTCGCTGAAGTTAGCCGCTAGTTCATCAAGAAACTGGTTAGCTTCTGCACTGAATGCTGGAACTTCTTTGATTGCATCCGTCGCTGCAAGCTTTTGCAACCAACGAATTTCAACGATAGAGCGGTACTTTAGTAGGCCAAACTCACTAAAGATGCTGCGAAGTGCAGTTGTCTTACTTCCGTAACGGCCGTCTACTGGTGAAACAGCAGTCAATGCTGACAGTTCCATGATGTTCTCCTGAATTGAGTTTCTAAATTTCGTGAGCTTTATACCAATAACAATCGCATTTGTCACGAATATTGCGCAAACGTTTGCGTTAAAGTTGTTTTGGTATAAAAAATGAGCTCGCGATAAGACGCGAGCCGGGATTACATTCGAGCTAATAGGATTTGCGCTTGCTCGATCATTTTCTTGCGTCCGAAGACCAAATGACGTCGCTTGCCGCCGACCTGACGCCACAACACCGCACTGCGAATACCAGACAGCAGAAGAGCACGTACTTTTTGTTGCGTGGCCGTTTGTTGAAGAACCGCAGGGGTGCCTGTGACCTGAATACGAGGACCAATTGGACTGATAACATCCAGATAGACACTCGCCAGATTGCTGATCATCTGTTCGTCGAGCAGTTCGTAGTGTTCTAGCTGACGACTGACCATTTGCAGTCGGTCTCCCAGTTGAGCCATCGCGTCATTGCGGCTGTTTAGCTTACGCTCAAGCGCCATCAGGCTAATGATATAGCGGGTAATTTCGCTACCGCTTGGTGTGCTATCAATCCCTTTCACCAAACATTCGAGCCCGATTTTCAGATCGGACTCTGAACCGAATACATCAAGAGTACTTGATGGGTTCATGTTGGTAATCGCCTTGATAGAAGTTTCGAACGCGTCTGAATCACAGTAACCATCTTTAGCAACTCGTTGAACAAGTGCAACGGCCTGACAAATCCCTGCAAATGCTATAGTACGGTCATAAAGTGTATTAGCCACGTAGTTCTCCTAAGATAATAAACTGGAAGTAATTAGATGCGTTCTTCGATGATTCCGCCACCCAGACAGACATTTCCACTGTAGAATACAGCAGATTGTCCCGGTGTTACGGCTACCTGAGGCTCATCAAAAATTACTTTAATATTGTTTTCGTCCATAGGAATGATAGTACAAGGAATATCCTGTTGACGATAACGAGTTTTCACCGTGCATTGCATTGGTTCCGTAATAGTTTCACGGTTAACCCAATGTAATTGAGATGCACGCAGGCCGTTGGATTTTAGTAATGGATGATCAGCGCCTTGTACCGCAATAAGTACATTGCGCTTAAGATCTTTTTCAGCAACATACCATGGGTCTTCGTTGCCGCCACCGCCTTTTTGACCACCGATATGCAGACCTTTACGTTGGCCCAGAGTGTGATACATAAGACCTTGATGCTCACCGATTACTTTCCCTTCCGGCGTTTCAATTTTACCCGGTTGTGCAGGTAAATAGCGAGACAAGAAGTCAGTAAATTTGCGCTCACCGATAAAACAGATACCTGTCGAGTCTTTTTTCTTTGCGGTAATCAGACCTTGCTCTTCAGCAATGCGGCGCACTTCCGGTTTTTCCAGTTCGCCTACAGGAAATAAGCTGCGTGCAATTTGCTCATGGCTAAGTGTATAAAGGAAGTAGCTCTGATCTTTGTTGCTGTCCAGACCACGCAACATCTGCGGCTTTTCACCATTTTCAGGGAAGGTACGACTTACGTAATGACCCATAGCGATGTAATCGGCCTCGAGCACTTCGTCCGCAAATTCGAGAAAAGCTTTGAACTTAATTTCTTTGTTACAAAGGATGTCAGGGTTTGGTGTACGGCCTGCTTTATATTCCGCCAGGAAGTATTCAAAAACGTTGTCCCAGTATTCAGCCGCAAAGTTAATCGTATGTAGATGGATACCTAGCTTGTCACAAACGGCTTGTGCATCGGCTAGATCTTCCGCTGCAGTACAGTATTCCTCGTTATCATCTTCTTCCCAGTTCTTCATGAACAGGCCTTCTACCTGGTAGCCTTGCTGTTTCAGAAGATAGGCAGAAACAGAGGAATCTACACCGCCGGACATACCGACGATCACTTTCTTTTGGCTGTTATCAGACATGTTTAAATACCACCTATGTTAATTGGACGCAGATTCTAGCAGAAACGAAACAAGCAATACAGTTCCGCGAACTAAATCACACTTTCTACTTCAGTGAATCTGAAACTTGCAATTAGGTATCAGTTCACTGTGTCAGCAAGGCTATCTTTGTCCTAAAGAGTAGAAAAACAAGTGTCATGACAAAAAAATTAATACGTAATCGTTTGCTAAGTTTGCCTATGTTGCCGAGGTAAACTATACAGAGTTAGAATTGCCGCTCCATAATTCCCCTTATGAAGATGACCTTATGAAATTCCCAGGCCAAAGAAAATCTAAGCACTACTTTCCCGTTCATGAACGTGACCTCCTGGTCAGTCAGTCTCAGACCAGCAAAAAAATGTCGCGAACTCATATTATCGGTATTGACCAGACCTTGGTCGATATTGAGGCCAGAGTCGATAGCAGTGTGATAGAAAAGTTTGGCCTGAGTAAAGGTCATTCATTAGTTATTGACGATCAGGCGGCAGAAGCTTTGTACTGCGAATTAAAATCCAACGATCTGATCACCAATGAATTTGCAGGGGGCACGATTGGTAATACGCTGCATAACTTTTCAGTTCTTGCGGATGACAAATCGGTATTATTAGGTGTTATGAGCGCTGATATTCGAATTGGCAGCTACGGCTACCGCTATCTATGTAATACATCAAGTCGTATGGATTTGAACTATCTTCAGGGCGTTGAAGGTGCAATTGGTCGTT
This sequence comes from Vibrio hangzhouensis, assembly GCF_900107935.1. Classification (GTDB taxonomy): domain Bacteria; phylum Pseudomonadota; class Gammaproteobacteria; order Enterobacterales; family Vibrionaceae; genus Vibrio; species Vibrio hangzhouensis. The sequence continues at coordinate 64,526 of NZ_FNVG01000013.1, forward strand.
GTTTTACGCTTATTACGGAAGATGGTGAAAGGACGTTCGCTATTAGTGAAGGTCAGATGAACCAACTTCGCGCAGATAGTATTCCTGAAAAGATCTTTAAAAAAGCGTCAGCATTGGTTTTGACTGCGTATTTAGTGCGTTGTAAAGATGGTGACCCTATGCCAGAAGCAACAATGCAGGCCATTGAATATGCCAAGAAATATGATGTGCCTGTTGTATTAACGTTGGGAACACGTTTTGTTATTCAGGATGACCCTGAGTATTGGCAAGACTTTTTGCAACAACATGTCTCTGTCGTGGCAATGAATGAAGATGAAGCAGAAGCACTGACCGGCGAAAAAGATCCGTTGGCAGCATCAGATAAGGCGTTGGATTGGGTGGATTTGGTTCTCTGCACGGCCGGCCCGATTGGCCTTTATATGGCAGGATATACTGAAGACTCGGCGAAAAGAGAAACATCGTTGCCACTATTACCAGGGTGCATTGCTGAATTTAATCGTTTTGAATTCAGTCGTCCTGCAATTAAAGCAGCGTGCGAAGAGCCCGTTAAAGTATACTCACATATTGCACCTTATATGGGTGGGCCTGAAAAGATTAAAAACACCAATGGTGCGGGTGATGCGGCATTGTCGGCGCTGCTGCATGACATGGCTGCGAACAAGTATCACAAAGAGAATGTACCTAACTCAAGTAAGCACCAGCACCAGTTCTTGACCTATTCTTCATTCTCGCAAGTCTGTAAGTATTCAAACCGTGCCAGTTACGAAGTATTAGTTCAACATTCACCTCGATTGTCGAGAGGATTGCCAGAGCGAGAAGACAGCCTGGAAGAGGCGTATTGGGAAAGATAATAAAAAAGCGCCGATAAGGCGCTTTTTTTATAAATTAGATATATCGAATAAAACGATATTAGATTTCAAAATCTTCTAGCGATTTACCTGCATCAAGAGCTGATTGGATTGCTGATGGTGTACGGCCTTGACCAGTCCAGGTTTTTTCTTCGCCGCTTGCATCAACGTACTTATATTTTGCTGGACGAGGAGCGCGTTTGCTTTTTGTTTTGCCTTTAGTTTCGCCAGATAGAGCTGCAATTAGATCTTCAACGTCAATGCCGTCTTGAGCGATCATTTGTGCGTACTCGGTTAGTTTCGCTTCGCGGGCTTCTTTGGCTGCTTTTTCTTCTGCTTCGGCTTCTTGTCTCTCAGCAACGACAGTTGTCAGTTTTTCTAGTGCTTCTTCTAGTTGCTCAAGTGTAAGTTCACGAGCAAATGCACGTAGGCTACGAATATTAAGCAGAGTTTTAGTTAATTCAGACATGACAATTCCCATGAGATTTTTATTAGGTTCCGATTAATAATAAACTTCAATTAAACAATTGACAATATTTTCTTCCGATTAGCGAACAGAAAAATAATAATTCTTACAAAATTCTGATAATAGGCGACAGGTAAATACCAAAAACATTTTATCGTTAAAAAATAATTTGAGTTAATTGCCCCAAATTGGTACGCACTACGCAGAAAAGAGTGAATGTTTGGACGTTGTTGCATATTGTTCTAGCACGCTAGCCATGAACGTCGGCGTTATATTATCCAAGTTTCGGTCATAAACTTTATAAGTACCACATATAGCAGCTGAATTACTTTATCGTAATATAGCCAAAGTTATTTGGGATATCCCAATCCTGACCATCAAGTTGACAGGTTCAATTTATCGCATGCTATTCAGTCTGGTGGCAAAGTGACTCGCGACTCAGCTCATCTCAAACTACACTTTGTTATAGCAAGGAAGAGATTAAAGGTTCTTAACATTTTTGTAGCAACTTTCATGTTGCATTTGATAGCTTGATAAGTACAATGGCGGCCACCTAATGCAAAAGCAAGAACATTCTTTTACTTTGTATGTTCTAAGTAGTAGATGATTTTGCTTTTGATGTAGAGGCGCGACTGCGAAAAGTCCTTGTCGTTGGGGTGATGCCAATGAACGACAACAAAAGGCGCTGTCGCCGAAGTGAGAGCTGATGATCAAGCACTCTCGCTGGGGTTGTATTCGAAAGGAACAACACTGCCATAGTCTATTATATTGTTAAACTATGGAGCGCTACTGTAGGGTTGGGTGAAGTGTTCACTTCCCTTTCGCTTAGTTCAACGTTTGCGTATGGACTTATTACTATACGCATGTCTGCAGTAGATCTCTGACCATTATAAAAACTGGTTTTTGAAGATCATGAATTTAATCGATTTTGCTTCGTCACCATTGTCACTGCTGCCGCCGATCGTAGCATTGAGTCTGGCGATTATCACACGTCGCGTTTTGCTTTCCCTGGGTGTGGGTATTGTTTTAGGCGCATTCTTACTCAACGACTACTCTGCTGGCAGCGCCGCAGGTTATATCTTCGATACGGTATCTGGTGTCGTAATTGAAGACGGTGGCCTCAATGCCTGGAACATGAGTATTGTCGGCTTCCTATTGCTGCTCGGCATGATGACCGCACTGTTGACACTATCTGGTGGTACCAAAGCCTTTGCGGAGTGGGCACAGGCTCGTGTAAAGAGTAAGCGAGGCTCCAAACTTCTTGCCGCTTTCCTGGGTGTGTTCATTTTTGTCGACGACTACTTCAATAGTCTCGCGGTAGGCGCGATCTCTCGTCCCGTGACGGACCGCTTCTACGTCTCACGTGCTAAGCTGGCTTATATCCTCGATTCGACTGCGGCACCTATGTGTGTACTGATGCCGGCTTCGAGCTGGGGTGCGTATATTATGACCATTGTTAGTGGCATCCTGATTACCCACGGTATTACTGAGTATTCGGCTATTGGTGCCTACGTTCGTCTTATTCCGATGAACTTTTATGCTGTGTTCGCACTGCTGATGGTATTTGCAGTGGCCTGGTTCCAGCTCGATGTTGGCCCGATGCGCAAGCATGAGCTGAATGCGAAGCAGGGTCTGGGTTTCGATAAAGACAAAGAAAACGACACTAAAGAAGCACATGAACTTAACGAAGAGCTGGATATTAAAGAAAGCGACTTCGGTTCTGTGTCTGATCTTATCCTGCCGATTGTTGTACTGATCGCCGCTATGGTCATCGCAATGATTTATACCGGTGGCCAGGCGCTGGCCGCAGATGGTATTGCGTTTAACTTCTTGGGCGCGTTTGAAAATACTGATGTAGGTACTTCATTGATTTACGGTGGTTCAGCGGGTCTGCTGACGGCCGTATATACCGTAGTAAGACAAAAATTGTCGATCTCTGATATCGCAACCACAATGTGGATTGGCGCGAAGTCGATGTTTGGCGCGATCCTAATTTTGTTTTTTGCCTGGTCAATCGGCTCTGTCATCGGTGATATGAAGACGGGTGCTTACTTGTCATCAACGGTTCAGGGAAACATTGATGTGCACTGGTTGCCAGTTATCTTGTTCCTGCTTTCAGGTCTGATGGCATTTTCTACGGGTACTTCGTGGGGCACGTTTGGCATCATGCTACCGATTGCTGGTGACATGGCGGGTGCTACGGACATAGCGATGATGTTGCCTATGCTAGGTGCTGTTCTGGCAGGGTCGGTTTTTGGTGATCACTGTTCACCAATCTCTGATACCACGATTTTGTCTTCAACCGGCGCGCGCTGTAATCACATTGACCACGTATCGACTCAGCTGCCTTATGCTCTGTCGGTGGCGTTAGTATCATGTGTAGGCTTCATTACCCTTGGTATGACATCGTCTGTTGCTATCTCATTCTCAGCAGCGAGTTTTACCTTTGTGATCGTCTGTTTCGTGCTATCGGCAATGTCGAGATCCCGAATGGCGAAAGAAGCAAGCGCTTAGCGAGCATATCTGGATATTAAGGAGCCTGAGTCAGGCTCCTTTTTTATTGTTTTCACCTTGCGAAATAGCGATAAATTGAGCTTCGAACAGACGCGAAATTCTCTGTACAAAAAAAAATCCGCCGATTTGTAAAATAGTGGTTGAAAATCGCAGTGAGCTTAGTTAGTGTGAAGGTACAGACACAAAGGAACTTCAAATAAGTATGCTAGTTTTTGATATGAACATTCATCATCACCACCATCACCCAGCTTAATCTTTCGGGAGATGAACGCATACCCGAGAGATAGGTAAAACTCTCGGAGGTTCGATTTAAGATTAAAGAATTAAACCCTCGGGAGACCAAAGCTCCCGAGGGTTTTTTTGTTTTATATTTTAAAAATCAATATCTTGCACAGGGATACAGCAATGCAAACACAACGCCTAAGAATCGCGATTCAAAAGAAGGGTCGCCTGAGTAAAGAGAGCCAAGACCTGCTTAAAAAGTGTGGTGTTAAGTTCAATGTCATGGGTGAGCGTCTTGTTGTTCACTCACTAAATATGCCAATCGATCTGCTACTTGTTCGTGATGATGATATCCCTGGCCTGATCATGGATGGCGTTGTTGACCTGGGCTTTATTGGTGAAAACGAACTGGAAGAAGTACGTCTGGACCGTAAAGCACTGGGCGAGCCGAATGAGTTCGTGACCTTACGTCGTCTTGACTTTGGGGGTTGCCGCCTTTCTATTGCCATTGATAAAGACGAAACCTATAACGGACCACAGGATCTTGCTGGTAAGCGCATTGCAACGACCTATCCGCAGCTGTTGAAAGCCTATATGGACGAGCAAGGCGTGGACTTCAGCGCTTGTATGCTGACAGGTTCGGTTGAAGTAGCACCACGTGCTGGTCTTGCTGATGCAATTGCTGACTTAGTGTCTACAGGTGCAACGCTGGAAGCCAATGGCCTGAAGGAAGCGGAGGTGATCTTCCGTTCTAAAGCGACACTGATTCAACGCATGGGGGAGTTTGACGCTGACAAGCAGGCTCTGATCGAGAAATTGCTCACCCGTATGCAGGGTGTGCAACAGGCAAAAGAATCAAAATACATCATGCTTCACGCTCCGGTCGCCAAACTGGAACAGATCAAATCACTACTGCCGGGTGCTGAGGATCCAACTGTCTTGCCACTGTCTTCCGACAAAGAGCGCGTAGCGGTCCACTTGGTAAGTACGGAAAACTTATTCTGGGAAACCATGGAGCAGTTGAAAGAGCTGGGTGCCAGTTCAATTCTGGTGCTACCAATTGAGAAGATGATGGGGTAAGGCCATGAGAACAGTAGTTTGGCAATCACTGAGTCAGTCGCAACAAGAGTCGATTCTTGAGCGTCCGGCAATCACGGAAGGGGCAAATATTACCGCCGCCGTTTCTGCCGTGATTCAACAAGTTCGTAGTGAAGGGGATAAAGCGCTCCTTGAACTGACAGAGAAGTTTGATGGTGTTCGTCCTGATTCAATCAGAGTCTCCGCTGCAGAGATCGATGCGGCTTCTGCGCGTCTGTCAGAGACGATGAAGCAGGCGCTTGAACAAGCGTACTCAAACATTGCAAAATTTCACAAAGCTCAGCGCCCAGAGCCACTGCGCGTTGAGACTCAACCGGGTGTTGTCTGTGAGCAGGTCACACGACCAATCAACAATGTCGGTCTGTATATCCCGGGTGGCAGTGCACCGCTCCCTTCAACGGTATTAATGCTGGGTGTACCGGCACAGATTGCCGGTTGTCGTAAAGTCGTACTGTGCTCACCACCGCCTATTGCTGACGAAATTCTATATGTGGCAAAGCTGTGTAACATTGATGAAGTGTACAATGTGGGCGGTGGTCAGGCCGTCGCCGCTATGGCTTACGGTACGGAAACGGTCGCCAAAGTCGACAAGATTTTTGGCCCTGGTAACGCCTACGTGACAGAAGCAAAACGTCAGGTGAGCAACGATTTCCGTGGAGCCGCCATTGACATGCCCGCTGGTCCATCTGAAGTTCTGGTGATTGCCGATGAAACCGCCGATGCGGACTTTGTTGCTGCGGATTTGTTGAGTCAGGCTGAACACGGACCGGATTCTCAGGTGGTACTGGTTACACCATCACCATTGATAGCCGATCAGGTGACAGAAGCGGTAAAGGCACAACTTAAACTGCTGTCGCGCGCAGCTATTGCAGAAAAGGCCCTGGGGTCGAGCCTGATAATTATTGCTGAATCACTGACTCAGTGTGTGTCGATCTCAAACTATTATGGCCCTGAACACCTGATCGTACAGACCAAGAGCCCACGTGAACTGTTGCCTCTTCTGGATAACGCGGGATCTATCTTCCTGGGAGACTGGTCTCCGGAGTCAGCGGGTGATTATGCCTCCGGTACTAACCACGTACTACCGACATACGGTTATACACGTACTTACTCGAGCCTCGGGTTGGCAGACTTCTCTAAGAGAATGACGGTTCAGGAGCTAAGTGCTGATGGCTTACGAGGACTGGCTCCGACAGTTGTGACCATGGCGGAAGCAGAAGGCCTTGATGCTCACAAACGTGCGGTAACCATTCGAGTTGAAAAGTTGCAGCAGGAGGCGAAATAATGGAAAAGCTCGCCCGAAAACAAGTTCAGCAGTTAACACCGTATTTGTCTGCGCGCCGCATCGGTGGAACTGGCGACGTCTGGTTAAACGCCAACGAGTCACCGTTCAATAACGAATACAAAACGGATTTTGCCCGACTTAATCGCTACAGCGAGTGTCAGCCTAAAGCCCTTATTGAAGCGTACGCAGCGTATGCGGGGGTGAAGCCGGAGCAGACTCTGACTTCCCGTGGTGCCGACGAGGGAATCGAACTTCTTATCCGCGCATTCTGCGAACCGGGTCAGGACAGCATTCTTTATTGTCCGCCAACTTATGGAATGTACGCGATCAGTGCGGAAACCATTGGTGTTGAGCGCAAGACAGTGCCACTTACATCAGACTGGCAGTTGAACCTGGCAGACATCGAGGCCAATCTTGATGGTGTCAAGTTGGTGTTTGTGTGCAGTCCGAATAACCCTACGGGCAATTTGGTGAACCGCGAAGATATCGTTGCATTGCTTGAGATGACCAAGGATAAGGCCATTGTTGTCATGGATGAGGCATACATTGATTTTTGTCCTGAAGCCTCAACCGTGGATTTGCTCGCGCAATACCCAAATCTGGCAATATTGCGTACTTTGTCTAAAGCATTTGCTTTGGCAGGTCTTCGTTGTGGCTTTACTTTAGCCAACGAAGAGTTAATTAATGTGTTGCTGAAGGTTATCGCACCGTATCCGGTTCCTGTACCAGTTGCTGAAATTGCCGTTCAGGCACTTTCAGAGCAAGGACTGGCGAGAGCGAAGTTTCAGGTGCTGGATCTCAACGCCAACCGTGCCTATTTACAAGCCGGACTCTCAACCTTGCCGGGTGTGACCGTCTTTGAAGGGTGGGGCAATTATTTATTAGTCGAGTTCCCTGACGGCGATGAACTGTTCAAAGCAGCATGGGATACCGGCATTATTCTGCGTAACTCGCCGATTGAAAACTGTGTGCGAATCAGTATCGGTAATCGAGATGAGTGTGAAAAAACACTGTCGTTTATTCGTAATCAACTAGAGCAAACCGCTGCTTAACTGCCATCAAGAGAAAAGGATTTATAAAGTGAGCAACCAACAAAAAATATTATTTATAGACCGCGATGGCACGCTAATTGTTGAGCCACCGATCGATTTTCAGGTAGATCGTCTCGATAAACTGAAACTAGAGCCGTACGTGATTCCGAGTCTGTTAGCGCTTCAGGATGCAGGTTACCGTCTGGTAATGGTGACGAACCAGGACGGACTGGGCACCGATAGCTACCCGCAGGAAGATTTCGATGCTCCTCACGATATGATGATGGAAATTTTCGAGTCGCAGGGCGTTAAATTTGATGACGTACTGATTTGCCCGCACTTTGAAGAAGACAACTGCACATGCCGCAAGCCTAAACTGGGCATGGTCAAAGAGTATTTGCAAAGCGGTAAGGTTGATTTCAAAACCTCCGTGGTGATTGGCGATCGTGCCACTGACTTGCAACTGGCTGAGAATATGGCCATTCGTGGCATTCAATACCACCCAGACACCATGGGCTGGAAACAGATCCTCAAAGATCTGACAGTCAATGCCCGCACCGCAGAGGTGATCAGAACAACCAAAGAAACCGACATCAAAGTGTTTGTTAACCTGGATGAAACGGGTGGCAACGAGATCTCTACAGGAATGGGCTTCTTTGACCACATGCTGGACCAGATCGCGACCCATGGTGGTTTTCAGATGAAGTGTCTGGTGAAAGGAGACTTACACATTGATGATCACCACACGGTAGAAGACACCGCACTAGCGCTTGGACAAGCATTAAAAGAAGCGTTAGGGGATAAACGTGGAATTGGCCGATTTGGTTTCAGCCTTCCAATGGACGAGTGTCTGGCCCAGTGTGGTCTGGATTTGTCCGGTCGCCCATACCTGAAATTCGAAGCGGAATTCTCGCGTGAGCAAGTGGGTGACCTGTCCACCGAGATGGTAGTTCACTTCTTCCGTTCACTGACTGATACGCTGGCCTGTACACTGCACCTGTCTTCAGCGGGTGACAACGACCACCACATCATCGAAAGCTTATTTAAAGCGTTCGGCCGCACCCTGCGTCAGGCAATTAAAGTTGAAGGTAACGAATTGCCGAGCAGTAAGGGAGTGTTGTAATGGCAGACAGCAAACAGAAAGTGGTCATTATTGACACCGGCTGCGCCAATGTGTCTTCAGTCAAGTTTGCTATTCAGCGTCTTGGTTATGACGTGGTTATCTCCAAAGATCCTGAAGTAGTGCTTGCAGCGGATAAATTGTTTCTTCCCGGGGTTGGTACGGCCAGTGAAGCGATGAAGAACCTGGAGCAACGCAACCTTATCGAGTTGGTCAAGAAAGTGGAAAAGCCGTTACTGGGCATCTGTCTCGGCATGCAATTGCTTGGCAAACTGTCTCAGGAAAAAGGTCAGAAAGCTGATGAGCAGGTGGAATGTCTGGGGTTGTGTGACGGTGAAGTGAAACTGTTACAAACCGGCGACTTGCCGTTGCCCCATATGGGTTGGAATACGGTGAAAGCATTGCCGGGTAATCCGCTGTTTAATGGGATTGAAGAAGGCGAGTACTTCTACTTTGTGCATAGCTTTGGAATGCCAGTTGGTGACTACACCATTGCCGAGTGTGACTACGGTGTCCCATTCAGTGCGGCGATTCAAAGTGGTAACTATTATGGTGTGCAGTTCCACCCTGAGCGTTCGTCAAAGGCAGGCTCAAAGCTGATCCAGAACTTCCTGGAACTGGTGTAGAAAAACGGTAACGAAGGTTACCTGGCAGAATTTAGCGGCCTCACATGGTGGTGAGGCTTAAAGGAAAAGAATGTGATTATCCCAGCATTAGATCTAATTGAAGGACAAGTTGTTCGCCTCTATCAGGGCGACTATGGTCAAGTGACTGAGTACAAAGTCGACCCTGTCGAGCAATTCAATCTCTATCATCAGGCCGGAGCAAACTGGTTGCATCTGGTGGATTTGACCGGCGCAAAAGACACATCTGCACGTCAGCTCGACTTAATCGCTAAGCTTCTGGCGGGCACGCCTGCCAACATTCAAATTGGCGGTGGTGTGCGTACGGAGCAGGATGTGGTCGATCTGCTTGATGCAGGCGCACAGCGAGTGGTTGTTGGTTCGACGGCAGTGAAACAGCCAGAACTGGTAAAGGGCTGGATGGAAAAATACGGGGCAGAGAAGATCGTTCTGGCTCTGGACATCAATATTGATGAAACTGGTACCCGTAAAGTCGCCATTTCAGGCTGGCAGGAAGATTCCGGTGTGACCATTGAGGCGCTGATTGATGACTATTTGACGGTAGGACTTCAGCACGTCCTGTGCACGGATATTTCTCGTGATGGCACGCTGGCAGGAAGCAATGTAGAGCTTTACGTTGACCTGTGTAAGCAATACCCTCAGGTGCAGTTTCAGTCTTCAGGGGGTATTGGCAGTTTGGCGGATATCGAAGCACTGAAAGGGTCGGGCGTATCCGGGGTCATTGTAGGTCGCGCTCTGTTAGATGGTAAATTTACGGCTGAGGAGGCATTCCAATGCTGGCAAAGCGAATAATTCCTTGCCTGGACGTCCGTGACGGTCAGGTAGTAAAGGGTGTTCAGTTCCGCAACCACGAAATCATCGGCGATATTGTACCGCTTGCAGCACGTTACGCTGAAGAAGGGGCCGATGAGTTGGTATTTTACGATATCACCGCATCCAGTGACGGCCGAGTCGTGGATAAAAGTTGGGTTGCGCGTGTGGCAGAAGTGATTGATATTCCGTTCTGTGTTGCTGGCGGTATTAAGTCAGCTGAAGATGCCGCAAGAATCCTTGAATTTGGTGCAGACAAAGTCTCGATCAACTCGCCAGCATTGGCAAACCCTGAACTGATCACTCAACTGGCCGACAAGTTTGGGGTGCAGTGTATCGTCGTTGGTATTGACTCTTACTTTGATAAAGAGACCGGGAAATACCAGGTGTATCAGTTCACTGGTGATGAAGCGCGAACTAAGGCGACCAAGTGGGAAACCCGTGATTGGGTGCAGGAAGTTCAAAAACGTGGTGCTGGGGAAATCGTTCTCAATATGATGAACCAGGATGGCGTTCGTAACGGCTACGATATTGAGCAGCTCAACATGGTGCGTGAAGTGTGTAAGGTGCCACTTATTGCCTCAGGCGGTGCGGGCGCAATGGAACACTTTGCAGAGGCTTATAAAAAGACCAATGTCGACGGAGCGCTGGCAGCGTCGGTATTCCACAAACAAATCATCAATATTGGTGAACTAAAGCAGTATTTGAAACAAGAAGGTGTGGAGATCAGACTATGAGTGAAGCAGCCGTGGCGCTCACAGAGCGCATTGACTGGGAAAAAGTAGACGGTATGGTGCCGGCTATTGTTCAGGACTTTCAGTCTGGGCAGGTATTGATGATGGGGTACATGAACCCGGACGCACTGGATAAAACAATGGAGACAGAGCAGGTAACGTTTTTCTCTCGTACCAAGTCTCGATTGTGGACCAAAGGTGAAACGTCAGGCAACGTGTTGCAGCTTCGCAATATCGCACTGGATTGTGACAATGACACTTTGCTGGTCAAAGTGGATCCGATTGGCCCTACTTGCCACACAGGCACAACCACGTGTTTTGACGCGGATGCTCAGGAAGAGTCACAGATGGTGTGGCTTCATCAGCTTGAAAAACTGCTTGCCGCTCGAAAAGACGCGGATCCGCAATCTTCTTACACAGCGAGCCTCTACGCTCGCGGCACCAAACGTATTTCGCAGAAAGTGGGCGAAGAAGGGGTTGAAGTCGCGCTTGCGGCAACGTCGGGTGACAAGGCGGAGTTAGTGTGTGAGTCAGCCGATCTGATCTATCACTTGATGGTGCTATTACAGGATCAGGGTTTATCGATGAATGACGTTGTGAATAAACTTAAAGAGCGTCATAAGTAACCCCACATCCATCAAATCAATCCAGAGCCCCAATATCAGTTGACCTGTCTTGGGGCTTTTTTCTACATAACCATTGCTGTTTTCACCATCGCTTTGAATCGTTTCATGCTTGGGTAACAGATAAAGGTTTCCAGATGCTTGAAGGTGCGTTGTGCGTAGTTCTTGTGCTCGTTAGCATACTCGCAATACGCATCCATTAGTCGTCCATCAACAAAGCGCTTTACATCAGGACACTGAGCGGAGGCCTCGCTCATGTGACGTTCTGCGATGATTTTCATCGCCTCAATTCGTTTGGGAATATTGGAAGATACACTGCCCTCACGCATCAGATAATACATTTGGATAGCCGAGGTAAAACCAACCTCACCAACTTCACTCAGCTTCAGCCATAAATCCCAGTCACTGGCGCTGGGTAGTGTGGTGTCAAACCCGCCAACGTCAAGATAGGCGTCGCGGCGGCACATCACAGACGAGGTTCCGACAATGTTCTCTTTAAACAGTATGCTGGTGGCGTCTATTAGGCGTTGATATTCGCCATTGTCTTCTCGGTTTTTTACATACTGTTGAAACTCTGGCCAATAGTCAAAGCAGGGAATGATTAGCTCCTGAGCGCTATTGATGTGTTCATAGTTAGTAAAGCTCAGAGACACCTCTGGATGCTGAGCCATAAAACGGACCTGTTTCGACAATTTGTCTGCAGTCCAGGTATCGTCGGCGTCAAGGAATGCAAGGTAATCTCCCGTGGCCACTTCTACCCCTAAGTTGCGGGCGGCGCCCGGACCAACGCGATGACCCCTGACGAGTATGAGGTCTGTTCTGGTGTTCATCAGTTCCTGAATATACTCGAGAGAACCGTCGGTCGAACCATCATCAATGATGATAACTTCCTTCTCGACCCCGACTTGCTCGTCGATACTGTTCAGGCAGGCAGGCAAGAAATCCAGACAGTTGTAGTTGGGTATGATAATGCTGATGAAAGGTTGCTGAAGTGAAATCATTTTTGAGCTCCTTGTTGGCAAACTATCGATTTATCTGAGGATTCTGTCCAATGGGAGTAACTCCAGACTGCGAGCCCTATGCTTTGCAAAACCATGGCTAACCACATAGCCACCACGGATGGATTGGCGGCAATCCAGCCAGCAATCCAGGCAACATGAAGGGCTATTGGCAGATATGACATGGGCAGCGATAAACGCTGTTGGCTGGCGCGGTCGAACAGGACAGCACGCACGGTATATAAGCCGATAAAGCAAAACACGACGCCGCTGAGTCCATAAATCAGGCTAGAAATGGTAAATGTCACCATGGCGATGACAGCCATGACAGCATTGATTTTAAGGACCACTCTGGGTTGCTTTTCTACATAGCATCCAGTCGTCAACGTATGGGATATCTGCTTAAGTGCCATACCGAGAGCAAGCCAGGGTATCCATTCTGCGGCCTGGTGATATCGGGGTGGGAACCAGTGCTCTATGAGCCATGGAGCAACGCACGCTATACCCATCGCAAACCAGAGGGTTGCATGACACATGCCTTCCGCAATGCGGGCGGTTTTTTTCATGCCGCCGGGTTCGTTGAGGATCTGGAATCGCTTCGGAAACCACCACAGGGTTAAGGGTTCACATAAGAAGGCGACAATCAGCGCGAATTGCATTGCCAATGCATACTGAGCCAGAGTGTCCAGCCCCAGTGTTGCTGCCAGTATCCAGCGTTCCGCACCTGAGGCTGCAAACAGCAGTATGCCTGAGGCGATCAATGGGATGCCGTAATGGCGCAGTTGTTTTGCCACCTGAGGATCCCAACCAATCGGAACCGTTCGGTATTGATGAATGATGAGCACAGTGGCGAGGGCGGTAGACGATAGAAGGCCCGATAATAAGACCCCTGTAACTCCCATATTCCACTTCAGAAACAATAGGGTCATTAGCGCCTGCAGTACGGCTTTACCGCTGGTAACGACAAAAAACAATCTTGCGTTATCAATGAGTCTTAACCATGTTAGCGGCATATTGATTGCAGCGCTGATGATCAGAGTGCTCAGTGTCAGCACCAGGTCAATAGTGCTGATCGACGGCCATGTCGTCAGGATCAGCCAACAGACTGGCACGGACAAAATGACTGCCCATAACGCGATGATCAGCTGTTGCAGTGTTGCGGTACTATTCAGGGTGTTAAAGTCCTCGCCCTTTGCGTCACCAGCATAACGATAAAGCGCTTCTATCAATCCAAAGCCAATGATTATCCCGCCTATGTTCAATACAGAAATCCACAGGTCTAAGGCGCCGTAATCATGAGTGTCCAAAGCGCTGGCAACGATGGGCAGCATCAGGAAAGAGACCCCCTTCATCAGAACCAGTCCGGCAGCATAGTAAAGAGACTGTTGAAGTGCTTTACGCATTAGCAAGCTCCTTCAATAGCCTTGGCTAGTTGGATACCACTAACTGTGGCGCTATAAAAATGGCTGACCCGATTGCGCGCCCTTTGCACCAGTTTCAATCGCTCAACTTCGGACAGAGAACGCATTGCAGTGATCGCTGTAGCCAATTGTGGTGGTGCTTTAGGAGGCACCAGCACACCCGTATCCTCAGTCACCATTTCCTCACAGCCCATAAATTGGCTGCAAATAACCGGGAGACCTAATGCCATCGCTTCTTTTACCACGACAGGGCCCGTGTCCCTGTCACCGTTTTTTGCTTCGCAAAACGGGGTACAAAGAGCAATGTAGTGAGCTGCGTTCGCAATGATCCACTCCGCGTGCCGGCTTCCAAGAAAATGAATGTATTCATCTATTCCCAGCTTTTTGGCCAGTGTGTTCAGGTCAGATTTTAGCTCTCCGTCTCCAACCAAATCGAGTTGAGGCCTGTCGGACTCGGGAAGCAGAGCAAGGCCTTCAAATAGATCGGACAAGCCCTTTTTCTCGGTTAAGCGACCCACAAACAGCAATCGGCCGTTGTGCTTGGCGACAGGGCGAAATGGGTAACGCTGTAATTCAATGCCGCAAGCAACAAGGTGTACCAAAGAAGTGGGGGATAAGTTTCGAAAACGTTGCTGCATATCTTTGCAAACCGCAATGGCAAAGGAAGATGAAGACAATTTGAGCGGCAGGTCTGCTGGTTGTGCATAGACATCAAAGCCGTGACCAACAAAAGATACCTGACAGTCGAGGAGTTTTGCGGCCGTAATGGCCGTCGCCGTGGTGTGCAGGGCAAAATGGGCGTGCAGATGGTCACAGTGCTGTTTTCTTGCGATGTAAGCCAACTGGCCAGCGCTGCGTATCAGAGACTTTTTGGGAAGCCCGGTTTGTTGCAACACAAACCTTATCGCTTTACAACTGCGTATCGGGGAACGTAACCAACTTGAGAGTGCCTGAATCAATGAAACATGAGTAATGGTTCTTGCTTCATCGACCAGAGCGCTGTCGGCGGGTTGACCACTTCCGGGGTTGACGTTAAAAGCCAAAGGGCGCACTCGATATCCCTGAGCTATCATTGCTCGCATTTCCGTTCCGACAAACGTCTCTGATAGCACAGGGAAATCACTTAATACGTAGCCGAGCGTTTTCATAGTTCAGACTCCTGTCCGGCGTGTTTACGTGATGAAGACGATGGGGCTCCCAGTTTTCTGAAGTGGGCCCAAACTGCGCTGTAGCCAAGCGTCGGTAAGTGATTACGAATATGTTGCAAGTCATGCTCTTCTTTGATGTTCAGATGGCACTGCATTTGATCCAGACTCGACTCCAGTTGAGTTGCTGAGACGTTGTCTGACAGGGATGCATAACTGAAAAGCGGCGCCGTCTGTTTGCCCCAGCGGTTGACGCCAAGTCGACTAGCCAGTGCAGGATAACGATAACTGAGGGGAAGGCCTTTGCTCAGAGGTTTATCCGTTTTATCCCAGCGAATAGACGCCAGTTTCGGTGCCAGTATTTCAATGGCTTTACGATGGAAGGTACTGCTCAGTTTAAAACGAACGGGCAGGTGCGCCATATGGTAGAGGGCATCCTGATTCAAAAAAGGATGGCAACGGAGATAGTGCGCATCGAGCATTTGCTGGCCATTTGCCACAAAGCGTGCCACCCGATTTTGCACGTAGAAATTGTCGAGGAACATAGCGGGCGTTGAAAAGTAGTCAATATGCTCATCAATGCGATTATTCAGCTCTGCCATCATGGCTTGCTTGAATTGAGGGGCATATTCAAAGAAGGGAGTAGCAGACTTAGCAAACTCCTGCTGTATGTAACTGCGCGCTTTCCCCATCAACTGGTCTCGGGCAATAACACCCTGACCAAACAGACTGTATCCAGGAAAACCGCGATCATAATAAAAGGCTCGCGTGGTTTCGGCGCCAGTACCGGTAAGTAGGGTGCGTCCTGAGGTTAGTGAAAGCAGTTTACGGTCAAGTACAGAGTGGGCGTGGTGCAAAGGCACTTCTCCTGCTCCCAGTTGAGCCACTCTTTGTATATTTTGATACTGGGTTGGGTCTATCGACGATTGGCCGGTAAAGAGTTTCAGCCCTGCTTGCTGCGCCAGTGCGTGGGCAATTTGATAATCACCCGATTCAGGATGGCCGTAAGTTAAGGTTTCTGGTTTCTTTCCCAGTGCAATTGCAGCGGAAAGAATCAACCTTGAATCGAGTCCGCCACTTAGGGAGACCAAGGGTGCGGTGCCCTGTGAGAACGCAATTCGGACTGCTTCAACAAAGGCTTCCAATGCATCTTCGAAACGAGTTTGACTGTTGTACAGAACGGGAGAGTGGGTGCTTTCCAGTTCAATGTCAGCAAAAGCATTGATTGTTAACCGGGTACGACCTGACAGGCAGCGGATATTTTGCCAAAGGGTACATTCACCGAATAGCTGGCCAAAGGCCACCAGCATGCGCATCGATGTGTCATCTAGCTTCTCATCCTGCGACAACTCATAAAGTGTCTGACGGCTGGTGGCGACTTGGATGGTGTCACCCCCACGTTTTAACCAAACCGGGAACAGTCCGAGTACATCGGTGTTAGCTTTCACTGTTGAGTTGAGGTGATCCAGTGCCAACCAGCTACGCCCCCAGTACGCTTTGTGCTGTCCTGCCAACACATCACCAATGATAAGGCGATCCTTATCTCTGCATGCAGGGTCGCCCCAGCACAGAATGGAAAAGTTGTCTTGACGAATAATCGTATGATCGTCCACGGGGGCATCGAAAATCTGTTCGAGGTCTTTTTCCTGGAGACGGTTTATCTGCGGTTTTTTATGAACGGTTAAAATATAGTGTGCCATCCCTGAGCCTCGGTTCTGGTGTGTTTTGTAGACTCAGTGCAACAGGTGTGCCTAAAATAATATGTTTATAAAACAGTTTGTTACATTGTTGTCTGAACAGTGTTTTTGCCCATTATCATTTTGAAACCCAATTTGCTAGTGGGGCTGCTTAAACTGAGAATGTGACAAATAGAGGCGCTTAGTGGGAGAGGGTCGGAAAACAGGGGAGTGGTGCTCCCCTGGCAAAGCTTCATATTGGGATTAGCGGAGGTAGCGCGCATTGATACTGACGTACCAACGCTGAAGTTGACCGTTGGTTTTATCGACCCAAAGATCATTATGATAGAGATAAATTCGGCCATTAACGGTCAATGATAAGCTGTTGTCACCCGTTTTCTCGATACGGGCAAATTGATCGGAAGTTACAAGAAATGGTTCCAGATCGCTGATATCGCCTGTTTGAGACACGACAAAGTAAGCGAATTTGCTTCCAGCATCCGGGTCGGTTGATAACACCCTGTGAGCAACCAATGTAAATTCACTATCCAGTGGCGTTTTGAGTGTTTGTGGGCCGATGTTTTCATGGGTAGGGATGAATACCCATGCCAGTGTCGCGACTGCGATGAGGAAGACCATCAATAGGGCGTAGAGGAACTTTTTCATGTCGTTGCTTCATTCTATTCAGTAGCGTTAGCTTATGGCGGAATGGCTGAGAAATGTCAATGAAATTAAGCGGATTACCCATGACAGGCAATCCGCTTGGGCTTCAGGAAACCCCTAAGGGGAAGGGGAACCCCGAACTTTAAATACTGGAATTGTAAGGCTCACGTTTTGGGCATGTCGCCAAAATTTCACGTCGGCCAGACTCTTTCACTTCCTCCAAAATGACATCAAAGCCCCACAGACGGTATAAGTGTTTGAGAACCTCTTCATGGCTCTTATCAAGAGGAATACGATTATGAGGAATATGCTGCAGGGTCAATGAACGATCACCGCGCACATCCACATTGAATACCTGAATATTTGGTTCAAGATTACTCAGGTTATATTGAGCAGCGAGTTTCTCGCGAATCTTTCTGTATCCCATTTCATCGTGAATAGCGGATATTTCAATAAAGTTTTTTCTATCATCATCCACAATAGAAAACAGTTTAAATTCGCGCATTAGGTGGGGAGATAAATACTGACTGATAAAGCTTTCGTCTTTAAAGTTGTGCATGGCAAAGTGCACAGCTTCGAGCCAATCGCTCCCTGCCAATTCTGGGAACCACTCTTTATCCTCGTCGGTGGGCTCTTCACAAATGCGTTTAATATCTCGGAACATGGCGAAACCAAGCGCATAAGGGTTGATGCCACTGAAGTATGGGCTGTTGTAGGGGGGTTGGGCGACAACACTGGTATGGCTGTGCAAAAACTCAAGGATGAATTTGTCTGTCACCAGTCCTTCATCATAAAGATGATTGAGAATAGTGTAGTGCCAGAAAGTTGCCCACCCTTCATTCATAACCTGAGTTTGTTTTTGAGGATAGAAGTACTGGCTGATCTTGCGTACGATGCGCACGATTTCCCGTTGCCAAGGCTCAAGAAGCGGAGCGTTTTTCTCAATAAAGTAAAGTATGTTCTCCTGAGGCTCGGTTGGGAAACGAACCTTCTGATCTTCTGCAGGTGTCCGGTTCTTAGGCACGGTGCGCCAAAGTTCGTTTACCTGAGACTGTAAGTAGGCTTCGCGCTGTTCCTGACGAATTTTTTCTTCGGCGATGGAGATCTTTTCCGGTCGTTTGTAGCGATCCACGCCATAGTTCATCAGAGCATGGCACGAGTCGAGAATTTGCTCTACTTCCTCGACACCGTATTTCTGCTCGCAATCCGCAATGTAGTTTTTGGCAAACAATAGGTAGTCAATGATTGAACTGGCATCGGTCCAGGTCTGAAACAGGTAGTTGCCTTTAAAGAAGGAATTGTGGCCGTAACAAGCGTGTGCCATAACCAGTGCTTGCATCGTCACGGAATTCTCCTCCATCAGATAGGCGATACAGGGATCCGAATTAATAACAATTTCATAGGCCAGCCCCATTTGGCCATGTTTATAGCCTTGTTCGGTCTGGATAAATTTTTTGCCGAAGGACCAGTGGTTATAGTTGATAGGCATACCAATACTGGAGTAGGCGTCCATCATCTGCTCAGAGGTAATGACTTCTATTTGGTTTGGATAGGTATCCAGTTTGTAGTGCTCCGCTACACGTTTTATTTCGACGTGATAACGTTCCAGCATGTCAAAGGTCCAGTCCGGACCATCAGGCAATACCTTAGAGGTTGCTTTGGCTTTTGTAGTCATATCACGTCTCCCTATGCTGTCTCTTTATGAAACAACTCCCTAAACACAGGGAATATGTCATCTACAGAACGAATGTTCTTCATTGCAAAGTTGTCAAAGTCGTTTTCGAGTTTCTCGTACTCATGCCAGAGCGTTTGATGCGTTCTGCGGGTGATTTCAATGTAAGAGTAATATTGGCAAGCGGGTAACAACTTATTCACGAGCAGCTCACGGCAGCGAGGTGAATCATCCGCCCAGTTGTCGCCATCCGAAGCTTGGGCAGCGTAGATATTCCACTCATCAAGAGGATAGCGGTCCTCAACAATTTCTTGCATGAGTTTCAGTGCACTGGACACTATGGTTCCGCCCGTTTCCTGAGAGTAGAAAAACTCGTGTTCATCCACTTCTTTTGCCTGAGTGTGGTGGCGGATAAAGACGACTTCGACGTTTTCATAGGTTCGTGTCAGGAACAAATAGAGTAGTACGTAGAAGCGTTTAGCTATGTCTTTAGTTGCTTGATCCATGGAGCCGGATACGTCCATGAGACAGAACATCACGGCCTGACTTGAGGGGACGGGACGCTTCTCGTAATTTTTGAAACGCAGGTCGAAGGTATCGATAAACGGCACGCTGTCTATCTTTTTGCGAAGCTCTGCGATTTCTTGTTTGAGGCGATTTTCTTCCATCGGTTGAGCGGGTTCGCTCATTTGGATGTCATCGAGTTGCTGGCACAACTCATCCAGCATACGTCGTTTGCCAGCGGTCATTGCAGTGCGACGTGCCAGAGACTGTTGCAAAGAACGTACAATGGCGATATTTGACGGCATACCAGCGGTTTGATAACCGGCGCGGTGCGTTTTCCACTCCTTTATTTTGTTGATTTGGTTTTTCTTCAGGTTGGGTAGAGCGAGATCTTCAAACAGAATATCAAGGTACTCGTCCTTTGAAATCTGGAAAACAAATTCGTCCTCACCTTCGCCATCGGGGCTGGCTTCTCCCTGACCGGAGCCTCCGCCCTGTCCACCTTTAGGCGGCCTTTCAATTTTGTCACCGGTAATAAACTGGTCGTTACCGGGATGAACTCGCTCTTTAAGGCCTCCTTGACCTTGATGGAAAATAGGCTCACTGATGTCCTTGGTAGGAATTGAAACGTCTTCACCTGTTTCAGTATTCGTGATTGAGCGGCGGTTGACAGCATCCGTCACCGATTCTTTGATTTTCTGCTTATGTCTGCGCAAAAAGCGCTGCCTGTTGACGGCACTCTTATTTTTGCCGTTCAAGCGTCTATCAATAAATTGTGCCATGAGTTACTCCCTGTATTCCCCCTCACCATACAGCCACCGAGCCGTTGCCCGGGGCTGCAACTAAACAGTCAGGTGTACTTATGAGGATTTGCGAACTCGTAAGTACCACTCAGACAGCAATCGTACTTGTTTTTCGGTGTAGCCTTTCTCCATCATACGGTTAACAAAGTCATCGTGTTTACGTTGATCTTCTGACGATGTTTTCGCATTAAATGAAATGACAGGTAATAGCTCTTCTGTATTAGAGAACATTTTCTTCTCGATCACAGTGCGGAGTTTTTCATAACTGGTCCAGACTGGGTTCGAGCCTTTGTTGTTGGCTCTTGCACGCAACACGAAGTTGACGATTTCGTTACGGAAATCTTTCGGGTTACTGATACCAGCAGTTTTCTCAATTTTTTCAAGCTCTTCGTTGAGTGAGGCTCGGTCAAATAGCTGACCTGTTTCAGGGTCACGGTATTCCTGATCCTGAATCCAGAAGTCCGCATAGGTGACATAACGGTCAAAGATGTTCTGTCCGTATTCTGAGTAGGATTCTAAATACGCGGTCTGGATTTCTTTGCCAATAAACTCAACGTATCGTGGTACTAGGTAGCCTTTCAGGAACTCAAGGTATTTCTCGCCCATTTCCTGAGGGAATTGCTCGCGTTCAATCTGCTGTTCTACTACATAGAATAGGTGCACTGGGTTTGCCGCGACTTCAGTCTGATCGAAGTTGAACACTCGAGACAAGATTTTGAACGCGAAACGTGTAGAAAGACCGGACATACCTTCATCAACACCTGCGTAATCACGATATTCCTGATAGCTTTTCGCTTTTGGATCGGTGTCTTTGAGGGTTTCACCATCGTAGACTCTCATCTTCGAGAAAAGAGAGGAATTCTCAGGTTCTTTCAATCGAGATAGAACACTGAATTGGGCCAATAGCTCAAGCGTACTCGGTGAACAAGGCGCTTTGCTTAACTCACTATGGTCGAGCAGTTTCTGATAAATTTTAACTTCTTCGGAAACGCGTAAGCAGTATGGGACTTTCACAATATATACGCGGTCGAGGAATGCTTCGTTATTTTTGTTATTTCGGAACGTTTGCCACTCCGACTCGTTCGAGTGAGCCAGAATCATACCGTCGAATGGCAACGCAGAAAGACCTTCGGTACCGTTGTAGTTACCTTCTTGTGTCGCCGTTAACAGTGGGTGAAGAACTTTGATTGGAGCCTTGAACATCTCCACAAACTCCATAAGCCCCTGATTAGCCCGGCACAACGCACCTGAATAGCTATATGCGTCAGGATCATCCTGAGAAAAATGCTCAAGCTGACGGATATCAACTTTACCAACCAGTGATGAAATATCCTGGTTGTTCTCGTCGCCGGGTTCGGTCTTGGCGATGGCGATTTGGTCTAGGATAGAAGGTCTCACCTTGACCACTTTGAATTTCGTGATATCGCCACCAAACTCATGCAGGCGCTTCGCTGCCCATGGTGACATGATGGAACGCAGGTAACGTTTCTCGATACCAAACTCGCTTTTTAGTAGGTCACCATCTTCGTTGACATCAAATAAGCAGAATGGATGGTCGTTGACTGGGCTGCGCTCTCCATTTGCTGACAGCATGTAGATAGGCATTTGTTGCATCAGTGCTTTGAGTTTTTCTGCGAGAGAAGACTTACCACCCCCCACCGGGCCTAAAAGATAGAGAATTTGTTTTCTTTCTTCTAACCCCTGAGCGGCGTGTTTGAGATAAGAGACGATTTGCTCAATCGCGTCTTCCATGCCGTAAAAGTCTTCGAATGTTTTGTATCGAGAGATAATACGGTTAGAGAAAATGCGACTTAAACGTGGATCTTGTGCTGTATCGATGACCTCTGGTTCACCGATAGCGAGCAAGAGACGTTCCGCAGCATTGGCGTAAGCACTTTTGTCGTCTTTACATAGAGCTAAGAATTCTTTAATTGATAACTCTTCATCTTTTGCGGCTTCGTAGCGCGCTTGATAATGATCGAAAATACTCATAGCTGATTCCCCTTAAACCTGCAAAGCTGACCAATAACAGATATACAATGCGACTCCGTGTCAATCTTAAGACTAGTAGGGTTTTCAGATTAATGCTTAACAATTATGTATTTATTTACAATTCCTAAGCAATAGTGATGGGCGAATTATCGCTAGTCTCAACTTTAGTACGGGTGTCGCCTATGTGGGAGAAGACCGTGAAAACGTACGAAAAATTACCAGATAAATGACACCCGCTTCGGAAAGCGGGTGTGATCTTGATGGGGTTTTAAATGCTATTGAATAGCTTACGCGTTGAAAATTTGGGTAAATTCAGCGCTAGATAGATGGTATTGTCTTGGGCAGTTTCGCCATGTTGTTAACATGCGGCGATACTTGTCCAGCATAGGTACATGGCTATTAAAATGGTGGTCGCCTTTATCAAACTGAGGGTACAGACCTTCTGAATCTACTAGAAAGCGTACATAGTTGACCAACTGTGCTTCAGTTGCGATATCAAACCCCAAGAATTCAAGGCGGCGCTGATCGACGTTTTTGCGTTCGTCCTCTGACAGCATTTTATTGGACTCTTGCATTGCGTGATACATTTCCATGATATCAATGACTTCACGACATTCATCTTCAACGAGGCAGCCAAATTCTTTATTCAGTTCGCGCATTTGCAATTCGTAGCCGCGTTCTACAATGGTCTGTAAACGGCGGTATTTTGCAGCGTTCTCAGGGTTCATCTGAGACATCAGGTAGTATTGGTTGGACAGGATTAGACGTTGAGCATTTGTCATTTCCATTTCTTAAAGCCTCACTAGCAATTTATTGTTATACCCAAGTAACCTCTAGATACGGGATTCAGCGAGATTTACTTAGCTATTTAAGTTTACAAAGTAAATAGGATTAGTGACAGAGTAACAGTATCTGTATCAGTTATAACATGATCTCAACACGGATTTGCCACAAAAAAACGCGCTTTCTAGCGCGTTTTTTTCGTGTTAAAGGAGCGTGCATGGCGAACGATCAATACTTCACGTTGTCGGTGTACTGCAGCAGGATATTTTGGATGGTATCCATGACTTCTTTCTTAGGTGGGTCAATACCTTCAAGCGGATAGTCGAAACCCAGTGCTTCCCATTTATGTGCACCCAGTTTATGGTACGGAAGCAGTTCAACTTTCTCAATATTGTCCATGTCCTTGATGAACTCACCCAGCATATGTGCCGCTTCGGCATCATCAGTGTAGCCAGGTACGACAACGTAGCGAATCCAGGTCTTTTGACCGATTTTGTGCAGGTAGCGAGCAAAATCAAGAACACGACGGTTAGAAACACCGATAAAGTCCTGGTGGATTTCATCTTTCATGTGTTTGAGGTCAAGCATAACCAGATCAGTGGCTTCCAGAACTTCATCAACAACATCGGTATGCTTACGAATATAGCCATTGGTATCCAGACAAGTGTGAATACCTTCTGCTTGAGCGGCACGGAAAAAATCACGCACGAACTCAGGCTGAAGCATTGCCTCGCCACCGGAGCATGTTATACCACCACCAGAAGCGTTCATGAAGTGGCGGTATGATTTCGCTTCGCTGATCAACTCATCCACTGTGACTTCTTTGCCATCATGAGTATCCCAGGTATCGCGATTGTGGCAGTACATACAACGCATCAGGCAGCCTTGTAAAAAGACAATGAAACGGATGCCCGGGCCATCTACCGTACCACAAGATTCGAATGAGTGAATGCGACCAGTTGTTGACATATGCTCTTCTCTAGTAACTATTTTTACCCGTTATTTTATTACAAATCCGCGCCCGGCAACAGGAAAAGTGGCAGTACATTCATAGTATCGATAGATGAAAAAACTCTGCTGTTGCTCATTGGTTTAATATGTTATAGCGTTGTTAATTAAAATATTAATAAAATGGAACGCAGTTTGCTTATTCGCATAACTTATTAATAAACATGGCTGGGCCAGGGAGCTCAGTTAATTGTAGCCGTTGCTGTATGGAGTATCGCATGGAAGTGGCATTGTCGCAGAAACAGAAAACATCCTTATCTATGATCACACTTTGGTCAGGGTTCATCATTTTGGTGCTTTTTATTTTTAATTCACTGTCGTCATTGAGTGGAAAGTTTATCAGCAGTAGCCAAATGGAGAGAGCCAGTGCCCATCTAGCGACAACACAAGTTAGGTTGCTCGAAACTGTGAATCAGCGCTCAGCGCTCACCTCTGACACAATGGACGCTTTTGAATTGAGCCTGGAAGAGTTAGAGCAAAGTGCTGAACTCGATTGGCGTCACTTGGAGACAAATGGATTTATTACTGAAAGTGAAGCCATTCAGGGGACGTTAGAACGGTTCATATTCAACATTAGCCCCTGGCTATCACTAAAATCCGAACTGGGCTTTCATGTGAATGATGGTCTCCTTGGTCAGCTTCAGCAGAACAATGCCAGAATCAACGCCGCGATTAAAGAAACGGGGATGGTGACGCTCACGTCCGACTTTCAAAAAGTCGTGACGACATTGCAAGAGTACCTGATTGAACCGGTGGAGCAGAACGAAAAAGGATTTAAACGCGCTTTGGCTGGCTTCGTCAATGCGTCCAACAGTTACGCGATGCTTGAGCTTTATGAAGCAGAGGTGAAAGCGCTTGACTTGGGCTTTAAACGTGTCGTGGAGCTAACAGGCACGTTGGTCAACCTTGAACAAAAACTGGAGCAAGCTCAGGCGGAAACCCTGAGTTCTTTCACCGCAGGTGCCAAGGTATTAAATAACCAGGCCCAGACGCTTGGTAGCCAGGCCGCTGAAGTGTCGAGCGTCACTCAAATTTCTGTGGGGGTCGCTTGCTCGCTACTCGCATTGTTTACTACCGCGATATTTCTGACCTCCAATTTGTCGCTATCGCGTTCGGTTAAACAAACTCTCGCTACGCTCAAACTGGTCGAACAGGGCGATCTTTCTGCCAGAATCTCGGTAACGAAAAATCAACGTGACGAGTTTAATCAGCTTAAACAGGCTATCAATATCAGTTGTGCCAACCTTGGTACGCTGGTGGAAGGCGTGAAAACCAATAGTCAGAAGCTGTCGAGTAACTCTGGAGAGTTGGATACCAGTATTACTCAACTCGGCCGACATCAAAGTGAAGTGATGGACCAAACCCAATTACTTGCTTCTGCTACCGAAGAAGTTAGCGTCACCACACAGGAGATTTCCAACTCTCTGGAACATGTCGCTTCAATCAGTCGTGCTTCGGCAGAATCTGCACAGGCGGGCGGTGAGATTATCGTAGAGACTATTGCCTCTTTTGAAGAGGTTGGGGTGATCCTGGAGCATGCAACGTCACATATCGAACAGCTTGAGCAAGCATCTCAAAAAGTGGATTCGGTGATGGAAATCATCAACGGTATTGCAGAGCAAACCAACCTACTTGCCCTTAATGCCGCGATTGAAGCCGCAAGAGCAGGGGAGCAGGGGCGCGGGTTCGCAGTGGTTGCTGATGAAGTGAGAAGTCTGGCCGTCAGAACGGTACAGGCTGTCGAAGAAATCTCCGGTACTATTGACACCATGAAGAATGAAAGCGCACAAGTGATTCAGTTCATTGAGCGGTCTGATTCATCGATGCAGCTTGGACGTGAGCAGGGTGGTCAAGCTAAGAGTGCCTTAGAACTGATACTCAGCAAAGCTCAGGAAACCAGTGCGCAAACCGAGGTGATCTTCGCGTCAGTGAAAGAGCTTGCAACGACATCACAATCCATGGCCAGCAGTATGGCCCAGATTAATGAATCCATGGCGGAGCTGGAACAAGGCAACCAAAGTCTAAAACAGACCAGTGACCTGGTTGACAAACGTTCCACCGAGCTGTTTGAAGAGTGCTCTAAGTTTAAAACGGCTTAGTCACGTTTAACGGTAGGAGTTCGCTCTGGTTTGATAACCAGAGCGGGTGAGGATCAGAAAAATGCAAAGAATGAGAGACCACCATTGCCATTGATTAAGCCCGGGGCTTCTTTATATTCGGTAGTCTTAGAAGCAATAAAGGTATTGATACCGACATATTGATTGTACCAGGCCAGACCCAATACGGCTTCTGCCTGAAGGGGCTGCAAAGTTACATCATAAGCTTCACTGGGCTCTGGAATGCCGGGCCGATCGCCCTGAATGGTGACATCATTAAATCGATAGCGTGCCTTCAGACCAAAGTAGCTAAACCAACCTCTATTAGAAGCGCCTATCATTCCGGCTTTGAATGGGTTTTCGGTGCTGATATTCGCTGAGCCGAAATTACCTCCCAAATCGGTGCCCCAGCGCAACATCGCACCCGTAGAGACATCACTTCTGAAATTGCCCAAATTCGCTTCTGTGACGTTGGATATTTCCCAGCTGGTACTGCCAGAAGCAGGTTGTCGTTTCCAGTTGAGGTGAGTCAGGTAGCCAATGCTGCCTGCAAACTGGTCCTCGATTTGATACGCCCAACCGTTAGGCTCTTTGGAACCAACAAGAGAATGTACAAGCTGCTGAGCTTTGTCGGCAAACGAGCTTTCACCGGTCGCTCCTAACGTGAGATTAAAGCGCTGGGCCTGCTGTGGGTGAAGACTGATATAGTTGAGCTCAGCATGGAAGTATCCAGCATAAGGACGGTCATTGGCTATGGGTTCTGTTGACTCGATATCAGAAGGGGTCCACATTTTGTGCCCCAGCTGAAATTCAAATTTGTCCACCGAGTTAGCCCCCCAATAGGAAAGGCTCAAAGGGCGAAATAGCGAATATGGGCTAATGGCGCCTGTGGTGTAGGACAAAAAAATACCATTGGTATAGTCTTCGTCGGTGCCAAAGATACCATCGTTGTCGATGGAGAAAGAGACCGTAGAGCGCTCTGATGAGAGTGCACCAGCACTGAATATGAGCGCGGTCATTAGGGAGATGTATTTCATTTTTGGGTCATTCTCTTCAAATACGGCTAGTAGAGATGCGTTGGTTGAAGAGATAGTGACACGTTTAGGAATTTGGCGTCAGTGATCTGAGAGTGAAAACAAATCAATAACTTTGCGAAATTGTAACCAACCCTTAACCGGTGAGAATTAACAAAAGGTATTGAGAGGTAGGCATAAAAAAACCTCGCCGAAGCGAGGTTTTTATCTCAATCAGTATAATGCTGGATTATAGAGATTCAGTGAACGTACGTGCGATTACGTCAGCTTGTTGCTCTGCAGTTAGAGAGTTGAAGCGAACAGCGTAACCAGATACACGGATTGTTAGCTGAGGGTATTTCTCAGGGTGCTTAACAGCGTCTTCTAGAGTATCGCGGTTAAGAACGTTCACGTTTAGGTGTTGACCACCTTCAATGCCAGTTTCGTGGTGGAAGTAACCATCCATTAGACCCGCAAGGTTAGCGCGTTGGCTGTCTTCTTCTTTACCTAGAGCGTTTGGAACGATAGAGAAAGTATAAGAGATACCATCTTTAGCATCAGCAAACGGTAGTTTACCTACAGAAGTAAGAGAAGCTACAGCACCTTTCTCATCGCGACCGTGCATTGGGTTAGCACCTGGAGCGAATGGAGCACCTGCTTTACGACCGTCTGGTGTAGTACCTGTCTTCTTACCATATACCACGTTTGAAGTGATAGTAAGGATAGACTGTGTAGGAACTGCATCGCGGTAAGTCTTAAGCTTACGGATTTTACCCATGAAGATAGAAACAAGTTCACAAGCCATGTCATCAACACGTGCGTCGTTGTTACCAAATTTAGGGTAGTCGCCAGAGATGTCGAAGTCGATTGCGATACCGTCTTCGTCACGGATAGGCTTAACTTGACCGTATTTGATTGCAGATAGAGAGTCAGCTGCAACAGACAGACCAGCAATACCACATGCCATAGTACGACGAACGTCACGATCGTGAAGTGCCATTAGAGCGGCTTCGTAGCTGT
This sequence comes from Vibrio hangzhouensis, assembly GCF_900107935.1. GTDB lineage: Bacteria > Pseudomonadota > Gammaproteobacteria > Enterobacterales > Vibrionaceae > Vibrio > Vibrio hangzhouensis. The sequence continues at coordinate 92,715 of NZ_FNVG01000013.1, forward strand.
ACTTGTCGTGTGAGTAGTGGATTGCGTTTAGCGCAGTCACGTACTGCTTAGCTAGCCAATCCATGAAGTTGTCTAGACCAGCCCAAACTTTATCGAAGTCTAGTACTTCGTCAGTCATTGCTTCAGTCTTAGGACCAACTTGGATTTTCAGCTTCTCGTCTACACCGCCGTTGATAACGTATAGAAGAGTCTTAGCCAGGTTTGCACGAGCACCGAAGAACTGCATGTGCTTACCGATAACCATTGGTGATACACAACAAGCGATAGCGTAGTCATCGTTGTCGAAATCTGGACGCATTAGGTCATCGTTCTCGTACTGGATAGAAGAAGTATCGATAGATACCTTCGCACAGAACTTCTTGAAGCCGTCAGGTAGCTGCTCAGACCAAAGTACAGTGATGTTTGGCTCTGGAGAAGGACCCATAGTGTATAGCGTGTTTAGGAAACGGAAGTTTGTACGCGTAACAAGCGTACGACCGTCAACACCCATACCACCCATAGACTCTGTTGCCCAGATTGGGTCGCCAGAGAATAGCTCATCGTACTCAGGAGTACGTAGGAAGCGAACCATACGTAGTTTCATTACGAAGTGGTCGATCATTTCCTGAGCTTGTTCTTCAGTGATAAGACCTGCAGCGATGTCACGCTCAACGTAAACGTCTAGGAAAGTCGAAGTACGACCTAGAGACATTGCCGCGCCGTTTTGAGATTTAACAGCAGCAAGGTAACCGAAGTAAGTCCACTGGATTGCTTCTTGTGCAGTTGTCGCAGGACCAGAAATGTCGAAGCCGTAAGACGCTGCCATTTCTTTCATTTGACCTAGTGCGCGGTGTTGCTCTTGAAGCTCTTCACGCAGCTGCATAGTCATTTGTAGATCGTCGCCAGCTTCTAGTTTCTCTTGAGTAGAGTGGAACTGAGCAACTTTGTCCTTCATTAGGAAGTCAATACCGTATAGTGCTACACGACGATAGTCACCGATGATACGACCACGGCCGTATGCATCTGGAAGACCAGTCAGAACACCAGACTTACGACATTTTAGGATATCTGGAGAGTAAACATCGAAAACACCCTGGTTGTGTGTTTTACGGTACTCTGAGTAGATTTTAGAAACTTGTGGGTCCAGCGTACGACCGTATGCTTTACAAGAACCTTCGATCATGCGCACGCCGCCGTTAGGCATGATTGCACGCTTAAGAGGCGCTTCAGTTTGTAGACCAACGATAGTTTCTAGGTCTTTGTTGATATAGCCCGCATCATGTGAAGTGATGGTAGAGATAACAGAAGTGTCAAAATCAACAGGAGCGTGAGTGCTGTTTTCCTGCTTGATACCTTCCATTACCTTAGCCCAAAGCTTGTTAGTTGCTTCAGTACCTTCAGAAACTAGGAAAGACTCGTCGCCTTCATAAGGAGCGTAGTTCTTCTGAATGAAGTCACGTACGTTTACTTCGTTTTGCCAGTCACCTGCAGCAAAACCTTCCCAAGCTTTAGCAAATTGCTCTGCCATGACATACCTACCTTTTTAGTAGAAAAAACACGTACTGTGCGCTTTATACGCATGCTCTGTAGAGTGAGCCAGTACACTTGAATAAAAATATCGTATAACCACTTAGGGTTAGTATGGGTATAGATATTGTCACTCTCAGCGTCAAAATCAATAGTAAACTAAAAATAAATTGTAAAACTTAAACTAAATCAATAAATCTTAAAAATGATTGATAAAAATTTGGGCAGTGAATGTCACTGCCCAAATAATCAACTAGATATTATAGGAAAGCTGGGATGCCATACTGGCCTTCTAGCATACCTACAGCTAGCATCGCTACCAGACAGATAACAAATACGCCTACCGGAATAATGATCTTATCTACAAAAGATAGACGAGAAGCACGCTCTTTGTCACCAATCAGACCATTATTATCCAGGAACATGGTTAAAGCCCAAGCCAGTACAGGGTTGGCAACTACTGATGCAAAGATACAGATCCCCGCAGCTTGTGAGTCTTTGCTCTCTTTAACCATTTGCATACCCGCTTCGAGTAGCGGTAGGAATACACCCACTAGTAGTGCAATACGCATTACAGGAGGCCATACCGCAACGTCCATTGGGAAACCAAGAACCGCAACGGTCATTACAATCAAACCAAGAAGAATTGCACCGCCAGGGATTGGACGCTTAGCAATTGCAGCAGGGATCATGTACGTACCCCAAGATGATGTGATGTTACCACCACCAACTGCAGTACCTACCATTTGACGGATAGAACACATGGTCATAGTGTCATCAACGTCCATCAGTACTTTTTCGGTTTTCTTCGGATAGTTCAGTTCCTGGAAGATGCGGTGACCCAGGAAGTCAGGTGACCACATAGCAACCGCAAGAATTGCGAATGGAAGAGATGCAATGAAGTGCTGAAGGTTTGGAAGACCTAGCATCCAGCCTTCTTCCGTGCTGCCCCACCAGTAAACAGGGTTCAGGTTCGGAAGACCCATCTCGGTTTCAAACGTCAGGTCAAAGCCAGCGCCAAGACCAAGTGCAAGCAGAAGACCAGTGATAGCACAAACTGGAATAGCCAACCAACGCATGTTGATCTTAGCCAGGTAAGCGTACACTGCAATGTTGATACCCAGTACGATCAGACCCACATAGCCCATGCTTCCTGCTTCGATATCTGCAGATTGTAGACTCACTGCCCAGTCTTGAATCGAACCGATTTGACTCATTGTACCGGTGAAGCCCAGGAAGATTAATAAGCCACCTGCTGTACCCTGAGAGGTCAGATTAACGAGCTTAGAGCCGCCTTTGAAGTAGCTTAGCAATAGACCGAACACACCAAGAAGGATTGCAAGAGCAAGAGGGTGAGCACCGGCAAGGGCAATCGAACCGATAAGTGGAATCATCGGGCCGTGGTTACCGGCAAGGTTGGCTCTTGGGTTAATGAAACCTGATGCGAGAACACAGAACAAAAGTGCAGGAATTAGCATTTCTACACGTGCAACCTCGATAGCAAATTCTTTACCAAGGTTTACGTGATCCCAAGCAGCGGTTAAACCGTCTGCCCATGACATCATTACCGCAGAATACATCGCGATAATGCCGATGGTACCGGCAAGTGCAGGTACTAAATCTTCCAGTTCAAAACGGAAATCGCGACCCGGCAGGTTAAGACCGAAGCGGCGCGGTTTCATGATTTGAAGTTCGTGGTCTAGGTATTCAGAGCGGCTGGCAAACTCAGATGAAGGACGGTGAAGCTCTTGATAGCTCTTGGTCTCGATATCCGAATCAGAATGCGCTTTGTTAACTGCGTCTGACATAGATTCCTCATATATATAAAAGTTAGTCGTTTGGCTTGATAAACGAACTGTTTCACACCGAATGGCTAGGTAGCTGCACGTCATTGACGTGCTAAGAATAGACGAGATTCCTAATAATGGGGTGAATAATTCGTGCTATATCAATGGAGCCGAGTCTAACAAGCAACAGTAAGACCTTGATTGATCTTGATCACTTTAAGAAAAAATGTGAAAGAAAACTACAACAGTTGTTTGAAACAGCGCACTTTATTAACAATCAGCGTAAACAACTTTCAGTATGAAAATTTTATGAACAATATTCACTTCATCAATAATCCTCACCTTACCGGTTCTATCCAAGTTCCTATGTTGGAAGAATCGATTCACGTTGCTTTACGCTCAATTTGCTATTTGAACCGTACGTTCAGAGGCGAGATATTGATCTAACTATCAAAACACTCAACTAGTTCATAATGTTTGCTAATGGGTCATTAGCGGGGCTTATGCACTGCTTATTGAATCCCAAGCAGCACTAAATGCTAGCAAAGTCACATTCTACGTAACAAAAATGTAATTCTTATCATGGTAGGATAAAAAATCACCAATGACTGAATGTGCAGCATTTAGAAAAGATTATTCACATTTTGACGGTTTAAATACTTTAAATTGCATAATTCGTCAGATACAATGCCTGTATGACCGACTTATTCAGGTTAATGGTTTGTTGCAAACCATGCGGTGTGGTGCTAGCTTGTACCGAATATATAAAAGGTCGGAGTACCTTAAGCCTCTAGAATAGGCATAGCAGTCAATAATATACAGGGAGCACAAGCGCATGAATGAAGTACCAGCGCTGGACATAAAAGAACTGCACAAGACCTTTGGTCAAAATGAAGTTTTAAAGGGGATTTCCCTTTCTGCACATAAAGGTGATGTCATCTCGATCATTGGCTCATCTGGTTCTGGAAAAAGCACATTTCTTCGTTGTATCAACCTTCTTGAAACACCAACAGCGGGTGAAATCTGGGTCAATGGCGAATTGATTGAGATGAAGCAAAACCGCGCAGGTGAATCACTTCCTGCCAATGAAAAACAAGTTCAGAGAATTCGTTCACGTCTGGCAATGGTTTTTCAGGGCTTCAATTTGTGGTCTCACATGACCGTACTTGAAAACATCATCGAGGCTCCGGTGCATGTTCTCGGGGTACCTAAAGCTCAGGCGATCGAAAACGCGGAGTTACTGTTGAAGAAAGTTGGTCTTTATGAGCGCCGTGATTACTACCCAGGGCATCTATCAGGTGGCCAGCAACAACGTGCAGCCATTGCTCGCGCCCTTGCGGTGGAGCCGGAAGTGATGTTGTTCGATGAACCCACCTCGGCGCTTGACCCAGAATTGGTTGGGGAAGTGCTTGGCGTGATGCAGGATCTTGCGGAGGAAGGCCGAACTATGTTGGTTGTGACGCATGAAATGGCGTTCGCACGCGATGTTTCAAACCACGTGATGTTCCTTCACCAAGGTCTGGTGGAAGAACAGGGAGATCCAGCTAAACTGTTTACGAACCCAGATTCTGAACGCTTACAACAATTTATCTCATCCATCTACTAATACAGAGGATGACTTTCTAGGGCTTAGGACCTAGAAACCTAAAAAAACAAACACAACATCAAAAAACGAAAATCTCAATCACAGGAGTATGGAAATGAAAAAGTGGTTATTGGTGGCAGCACTTGCTGCAACAGCAGCAACTGGAGTGGCTCAAGCTAAGGAATGGAAAACAGTCCGCTTCGGTATCGAAGGTGCTTACCCTCCGTTTAGCTGGACTGAAGCAGATGGTTCTCTGAAAGGTTTTGACGTAGACATGGCGAATGCACTTTGTGAAGAGCTAAAAGCCAAGTGTGTGATCGTACCGCAAGATTGGGATGGCATCATTCCTTCACTTCTTGCTCGTAAGTACGATGCTATCATCGCAGCGATGTCTATCACTGAAGAGCGTAAGAAGAAAGTGGACTTCACTGGCAAATACGCTCAAATCCCGAACAAATTCATTGCCAAGAAGGGCGCAGGTCTGGACTTCGACAATCTGAGCGGCGCTAAAATCGGTGTTCAGCGTGCAACAACGCACGACAAGTACCTGACAGATAACTACGGTGGTCAGGTAGAGATCGTTCGTTATGGCTCTTTTGATGAAGCTTATCTGGATCTAGCCAATGGTCGTATCGTTGCAGTACTAGGTGATGCATCTGCTCTGGAAGAAGGCGTGATCAACAAAGATGGCGGCGATGCTTATGAGTTCGTAGGTCCATCTCTGACAGATCCTAAGTGGTTCGGTGAAGGTATGGGCATCGCAGTTCGTAAGCAGGACAAAGATCTGACTGAGCAACTTGATGCTGCGATCAAATCTCTACGTGAGAAAGGCAAGTACCAAGAGATTGCTGCGAAATACTTCAACTACGATGTTTACGGCGACTAATCGCTGAATTAAACACAACGACAAGGGCTTGAGCTGGTCTCAGGCCCTTTTACTAAAAAACATGTCACAGGTGTTATTTAGTAAAACTTACCAACAATAAGCTGTGCTGTTGGAAGGAATTATGCTCGATTTACAAGGATATGAAGCCTCTATACTCAAAGGGGCCGTACTCACCATAGAAGTCGCGATACTATCGCTGATTCTTGCTATGGTACTCGGTATGTTAGGTGCGCTTGCAAAATTAGCACCTTATAAATGGGCGCGAGCGATCGCGACACTTTACACGACTATCATTCGGGGTATTCCTGACCTCGTCTTAATGATGCTGATTTTCTTCGGCGGACAAATACTGCTGAACAACAGCTTGTACGCTGTTAATGAGTGGCTAAACAATTGGTTTGCCTCCAGCGATCCCAATCATGAATGGACATCGTACCTGCCTGACTATATTGACGTGTCTCCGTTTATCGCAGGGATTCTGACTATTGGCTTTATCTTCGGCGCGTATATGGCGGAAACTTTCCGAGGTGCGATTATGGCGGTGGATAAAGGTGAAATGGAGGCCGCTAAAGCATATGGCATGAGTTCAGCGCTGGCATTCCGACGTATTCTGCTACCACAAATGATCCGACATGCATTGCCTGGTTTTGGCAACAACTGGCTTGTTTTGCTGAAAACGACGGCCCTGGTGTCCATCATCGGGTTAGAGGATATGGTACGTGTCAGCTCACTGGCTGCGGGTTCTACCAAAATGCCGTTCACCTTTTACATGGCGGTATCCATCATATTCTTGTTGTTCACCAGTGTTTCTACCGGCTTCCTGAAGCTTGTCGAGCGCAAGTTTAGTATTCATGTGAGGTAGATATGGATTTTTCGTTAGTTGTTGAAAGTTTCCCAATTTACCTTGATGGCCTCTGGACTACGATGTGGCTAGTGGGTTTAGCCTTGGTTATCGGCCTCTGTATTGCGATCCCTCTGGCGGTCGCGAGAAACAGCACCAATTACTTGATCAACTTGCCATCTTGGGGCTTTATATACTTTTTCCGTGGTACACCTCTCCTGGTACAGCTTTACCTGATTTACTACGGTATGGACCAGTTCTTCCCAGTCAAAGACACACTTTGGGAACATGCCTGGTTCTGTGCATTAGTTGCCTTTGTCCTCAACACTTCCGCTTATACCGCCGAGATCATTCGCGGTGCCATTAATGGTTTGCCAAAAGGCGAGGTGGAAGCAGCAAAAGCGTACGGTATGAGTACCTGGAAAACCTATCGACGGATCATATTGCCGAGCGCTTTAAGAAGGGCGCTTCCCGCTTACAGTAATGAAGTTATATTCATGCTGCATGGCTCGGCGGTAGCCGGTATCGTGACCATTATGGACCTCACTGGCGCTGCACGTCTGGTGAATTCCCGTTATTACGCTCCGTTTGAGTCGTTTTTGACGGCAGGCCTGTTCTATATGGCGCTAACCTTTATGATCCTCTGGGTATTCAAGAAGGCTGAAAAGCGATTCCTGGCTTACATGAGACCATTGGAATCTCAATAACGCCAGTCTGAGTCAACCAAGTTCAGATTTGAAATCCCCGAGTTTGTTAAAGCCAGCCTCGGGGATTTTTGTATTTCTGGTATCGTTGGATGTGTGTGCCTGTATTGGCAGCATTCCCGAATAGGTGCGGGAATCACGACGGATTGTTTACAAAATCTGTCAGTTAAATACCGACCAGATAGGTGCGTGGTCTGAAGGTTTTTCAATACCTCGCAACTCATAATCGATGCCCGCTTCCGTACACGTCTCTGCCAGACCAGGCGTAGCCAGTACGACATCAATCCTTAGGCCACGATTGTCATCAAATCCTCTTGAGCGGTAGTCAAACCACGAGAACTGGTCGTCAACGTCAGGGTGTAGTTGACGGAAAGTGTCAACAAAACCCCAGTCAAGCAGGGTTTGTAACCACTCACGTTCAATCGGCTGGAATGAGCACTTACCGGTCTTTAGCCAGCGCTTGCGGTTAGGCTCGCCAATGCCGATGTCCAAATCGATAGGACTGATGTTGATATCCCCCATAACAATCAGTTTTTCATCGTTGTTATGGTGGTCATTCAAATATGTCATAAGATCCTTATAAAAGGCTTCTTTATAAGGGAATTTAGTTTCATGACTGATGTTATCGCCTTGTGGGAAATAGCCATTCAACACCGTTACCTTATCGCCTTTCGCGTCTTCAAACGTTGCCATTATCATGCGCTTTTGGTGGTCTTCGTTATCGGTTGGAAACCCTTTCTGAACAGAAGCGGGTTCCTGTTTGCATAGCATAGCGACGCCATAGTGTGCTTTCTGGCCATGAAAATAGACTTTGTAACCCATGGCTTCGACAGCTTCGACCGGGAAAGCTTCATCGTGGACTTTGATTTCCTGCAGGCCTATCACGTCAGGTTGGTGTTTATCAATTAATGCTTGCAGTTGGTGAAGACGAGCTCGGAGGCCGTTGATATTGAAGCTAATGACTTTCATTTTCTCACTAATCCTGTGATTTTTCTCAGAGGCAAAATACTAGCATCCACAGAGAATGACATACAACGCTTGTATTGAGCTTAAGATGCAAAAATGATGTAATAAAACGCTCAATAATTACGACTTCTGGTCGATATAAAAACAATATGTGCTCTCTGTTTGCTAAAAGGATGTACTATGCGAACTCTCTCCGTGCAGTGGAAAATCACGGTTTTGGCGGGTTGTTGCCTGCTGTTCACTTCAATGGCTTTAATCGGCTTTTCACTATACAACGCGATAAACAGCCAGAAGGCGATCCAAACCTTAAGTTCTCAATCTGTGGTCGAAAAGTCACAGGCACTTCTGGAAGCGCGTGCTGAAATCAATGCCCGGGAAGTCAAAGACTACTTCAACGAGGCAGTGTATCGCGCGGAAATGCTTATCTCGAACGCCAAATTCCAAAAATATAATGCGGAAGAAAACTTCGTCCCCAGCGAGGATCTGCGTACCGCCCTTGATGAAATGATTCGCCAGGCGGTTATTGAGTTTCCTTCGATTCAGGGTGCATACCTGGTGTTTAAACCCAACCTTCTGGATGGCGAAGACGCAAACTATGAAGGGGCGGACTATGTCGGTTCCAATGAACAGGGGCAGTTTGCTACCTATTGGCAGATAGCCGCAACTGGTGAAAATGCCGCTCGTAGTGTCTTGAGTAAGCGCCAGTTAGATGCTTTACAAGATGGTGAGCGCTTCTACTGTCCTTTGGCGACGGAGTCCTCGTGCGTGAGTACGCCAAGGCTCATTCAGGTTGGAGAACAGCAACACCTGATCTCCTCGCTGTCGATCCCGATTGTCGTCGATAACACACTGATCGGTTTCTTGGGGATCGACTTGCAATTGACGGAACTGGCGACCACGGTCATTGAGTCTGATGCCAGTCTGTTTTCTGGCAGTGGCCATGTCAACATCATCAGTCTGGATGAAAGCGTGATTGCCAGTGACGATCCCAGTATCAAGCCAGGAACCGCATATCAGAGCCCGGTATTGACAGTAGAACAAGTTACCGACCTGATGTTTGGCGAGGAAGTGAGTGCGCAGTGGAGTTCCGATGGACAGTGGCTGACCGTGTTTAACCCTGTCACCATCGCCAACCAGACATGGGGTGTGTTCTTTGATATGCCGCGAGAAAGTGTTTTGCGTGACGCCATTGAACTGGATAGCATTATCTCAACTCAGTTAGAAGAAGGCATCGTATTTGAGGTGTTGGTGGGGGCAAGCTTTGTTGTTGTGGGGTTGATCATTATTGCCCTTATGTCTCTTCGATTAGTTAAACCTATTAAAGATGTTGTGACCAGACTGGAAGATATCGCCAGCGGCGAAGGCGACTTGACGCAGCGTTTGGAAGTGAAATCTGGTGATGAAATAGGCCAGTTGGCAGAGCAGTTCAACGCTTTCCTGGCCAAGTTGCAAACGACCATTCAACAAGTCGCATCAACCACAGAACGCATTGCCGGAACCGCTGAACGAGCAAACGCTACGGCGGTTGCTACTCGTGAAAGTAGTGAAGCCCAGTTCAGGGAAGTCGATCTGGTCGCGACAGCATCGGAAGAAATGACCCAGACTGCATCGCTGGTGGTTCAGAACGCAGAAGTCGCGGTTCAGGCAGCAGCGTCCGCTAACGAATCTGCGAGTCAGGGACAGGAAGTGGTTGAGCTTTCAGCAAATGAAATGGTTCGTTTAGTAGAACAGATGAAAGCCACGGTTCCTGTGGTGGAAGAGTTGGCGCTTAATAATGCTCACATTACCGAGATTCTCGCGGTCATTGAGGGCATTTCAGAGCAAACCAATCTACTGGCGCTGAACGCGGCGATCGAAGCGGCAAGGGCGGGAGAGCAGGGCAGAGGCTTCGCTGTTGTTGCAGATGAAGTGCGCAGCCTGGCTAGCCGCACTCAAGACTCGGTTGGGGAGATCCAACAGGTCATTGAGCGAGTGCAAAAAGGCACTAAAGATGTGGTCGGTGCGATTCAGGAAGGCTCTCAATTGGCAGACTCTACCGCAACCCATGTTCAGCAAGCGGTAGCGGCGTTAAGCAGCATCTTTGAGTCCATTTCTGCAATTAATGATATGAACTCGCAAATTGTCAGAGCCGCTGAGGAACAACAGTCCGTGTCCGCGGAAGTGAATCAGAATGTGAGTAACATTCGTGACTTGAGTGCCCAGATCCTGGATAAGGCAGGGGACTCTGAACAGGTGGGCAAAGAGATCAATCAGCTTTCTGCGCAGCAGCAGTCATTGATGAATCAGTTTAAAACCTGATCCAGCCAGATAAAAAAGGGTCATCACATTTGTGATGACCCTTTTTTTTAGGCTTTGTTTGCTTTGAGCTGGCTTTTACCAGTCATTTTAGGGCACTTTTAGCGATTAGTCGCCGTTTGCATGACCGAACATCTTAGCCGCGTAAGCGACTCGCTCAGCCGGAGACGGGTAATCAAACGGGTTCGGCTCTCCCAGAGATTCAATGTGCCGTAGACGAGGCAAAATGCCGCAACCATTAGCGATCTGGATTGCCAGACCAGGTCGGGCGTTAAGCTCTAGTACCATCGGGCCTTCTTCTTTATCCAGTACCATGTCGGTACCCATGTAGCCCAGCCCCGTCATTTCGTAGGCACTTGACGCTAGCGTGAGCAGGCGGTCCCAGTGAGGGACGGCCAACGTGGCCAGCTCTTTGCCCGTATCAGGGTGATGCGTAACTGGTTGATCAAACTGTACTGCGCGCACAGCTTTGCCTGTCGCAATATCAATACCAACCCCAACCGCTCCTTGGTGAAGATTGGCTTTACCATCAGAGGCCGAGGTAGAGAGTCGCATCATCGCCATCACAGGATAGCCCTGAAATACAATAATACGTACATCCGGAACCCCTTCGTAGCTGAAACCGTCGAAGCAGTCATCGAACTTAATCAAGTTTTCGACTACAGCCACATCGTTCTTGCCACCCAGAGAAAACAGACCTGCAAGCGCATTACTGATATGACGCTCAACATCTTCTTTATTGATTGTTGCACCCGATGGTTTGGTGTAAACCCCATCTTTGTGCTCAGTAACCACCAGAATGCCTTTACCGCCACTGCCTTGAGCAGGTTTGATAACAAAGCCCGGCCAATCTTTAACCATATTGTGGATTGTCTTCACTTCTACCTGACTGCGAATAACACCAATCAGTGCAGGTGTGGTTGCGCCGGCTTTTTCCGCGATGATCTTGGTTTTTAGCTTGTCATCCACCAATGGATACTTGGAGCGATCATTATAGCGTCCAATATAGCTGTGGTTACGCTGGTTCATTCCCATGATACCGCGGTCTCTCAACTTAAAAGGACTTGTTAGCTTTCTTAGCATAAATCAGTCCTCCGTAAGAGGTTTAAAGCGGCGTAGCTCAGTCAATCGGTAACCCGTGTACGTACCCAGCATCAGAATACCGCCAAGGATCACCAGTTGCAGACCGATAAAGTTAAACGTCAGGTGCTGAATATACGGGTTGGTCATCGCCAGATAGACCAGCACTGCAGTTAGCAGTGAGCCACCGCCCTGTAGTACCACTTCTTTCGCTCCCTCTTCTTCCCACAGAATCGACATACGTTCGATAGTCCATGACAAGATGATCATCGGGAAGAAGGTAATGGACAGACCTTCGGTCAGGCCAATCTTAAAGGCGACAACGGTAAACACAGAGATGATGAGGATTACCGTGATGATGACCGCGGAAATCCGTGCTACCAACAATAAGTTCAGTTTCGACAGGTAGCTTCGAATGACCAGACCTGTTCCAACAATCAATAAGAAGCCGACGATACCGGTGACTAACTGAGTCTGAACGAATGCCACTGCAATCAGCACCGGCATAAAGGTTCCCGAAGTTTTCAGACCTATAAGAATACGTAAGAACACCACAATCAAGGCACCAATTGGAATCAACATGATGGTTTTAAACATCGCTTGTTCTTCCAGTGGCAGACTGTGGATAGAGAAGTTGAGTAGGCCATCGGCATCCACCTTATTGTTGGTGGCCTCAATAGCTGACACTTCTTGAGCTAGCATCGTAAAGTGCACTTTACTGTCTTTACCGCCAACAACGTCAAGCAGAGATACGTTGGATTCATCCCAAACTAACAGATTCTGCTTTTTCTTACCTTCTGAGGCTTGAGGCGAGAATATTTGCCATTTCTGGCCATCCCACACCTGTAGCATTTGCTGACTCGATTGGCGACGACGTCCATCTTCAAGCTCAATAACCCCTACGATTTTGCTTGGTACTTCTGCAAAAGAGATAAGCTTAGAAGCCGCTTGCAACTTAGTCATATTGTTGAGGATAAGTGCAGAGTTCTGGCTGTCCCCATCGTTAAGCGCTTTGATGAGTTCACGAGTAAAGGTGATGTTGTCAGAAGAGCGGGACTTAGCGCGCTCAACCAGAGCGATAGCGGCGGCTTCTTCTGGGCCATCAAATGTAGGTTTAATGATTTCTTCGCTAGGGGGTGTTGAGTTTGCCAGTGCCTGATCGTCTACAAGGAACTGGGTTTTGTAGTAAATGGTCTGAGGACCTTGGGCTTGTCGGATAGACCATTCTGCGCGGCGACCGATGTCTGAATCAACGTAAGAGACGCCGTAACCTGGAGAAGACGCGGATTCGCCAATCAGCGTGAACCCTTCCTGAGTGTAAGGGGCGGCTAGAGAGACTTTTGCTGGTTTTCCAATGGCATTAAACTCCACTCTGGCTTCGATATCCCAAACCTGGCGAGTCTCGCCAGGGGTCCAAGGAACACCATATGTCTCGTGTCTGAGGACACTGAGCGCAATACCTGCGGCGATCAGTAACGCGACTGACAAATAAAACGGAATTCGTGACGTCATAAACAACCTTATTATTCTAATTGCTTTCCCTGAAAGTGTTATTCAAAAGAGGATTATTTGTTAGATGAAAGTATATATTGCTGACTTACATCCACTAAAGCAATATCTTTAATAAATTCTCTTCCTAGTAGTATAGGGTGGGTCATTTGCGAGCGATCCGCCAGTGTAAACTGCGCTTTTTCATGGATTTTTCCTACACGGATCCACAATTCGATGACAGCTCTGCGCTCCATTTTGTCACTGGTGGATTGGCGGATTTTGACGTGTCTGACCACAGGAGCTTCGATCCAGCGTTTTTCTTGCTGTTTTGCCTTGTCGTCGACTAAATGAAATTTAACCCACTGCTTGCCATCACGCTCAAATGCCTGAACGTCAACGGCGTTCAGTGACGAGGTCACGGCACCAGTGTCGACTCGGGCATCGAAAGAGCGGTTTAGCATGTCAATTTCCACTTTTTCAACAGAGCCCAGGACAACCGGGCTGGAAATGGACGGCACGGCGATAATGGCAGGAAGAGGTTTTGACTGGTCGGCACTATCAGAGCCATCCATCTGCTGATTTTCCAGTGCTTCGAGCTTCTCTGTAAGGACAATAATTTCTGACTCTAGACTGTCGATATAGTCAGTCTGGTTACTTAGCTGAAGATCAAGGTTGGTCAGGCGATTTTCAATGCGTTGTTCTGATTGTTCTATTGCAGTTAACGTATTCTGGTGCAGTTCTTGGTGATTGACTGTGGAGCATCCGGAAAGTAAACCGATGGCGACAAGTGGTGCCAAGCGTTTGTACATCTTAAACCCTAAAACAAGTTATGGAACTGGAATAATTTAGCGGGGATTTTAGCTTATCAAACAGGGAGTAGGATACTCCCTATTGTCAGAGCTACGTCAGAGTTATAAGTGGCAGGTCAAATGCTGAAAAGATGTGACACAATCAGCATTATTTTGTCGCTAATTGCTTGGATTTTCAGCAATTAATATTGCACGGCGTGGTGCTGGGTAGCCCTCGACTGTTTTGGAAGGATCGTTCTGGTCCAGGTATTCAGGAAGTGAATTGTGAGTCATCCAGTCAGTCGTACGTTGCTCGTCCGTCGTTGTTACATTTTCATCAACAATACGGACGTTCTCAAAGCCGACTTTCTCAAGCCAAACTTTCAAAGCCAGAGCGGATGGGAAGAAGTAAACGTTTCGCATCTGCGCATAGCGATCGACGGGCACTAAGACGGCGTTCTCATCCCCTTCAATGACCAGAGTTTCCAGCACCAATTCCCCGCCCGGTAGCAACTGATTTTTCAACTGAATCAAATGGTCTAGCGGTGAGCGGCGATGATACAGAACACCCATGCTGAATACGGTGTCAAAGGCTTGTAATTCAGGCAGTTGCTCGATACCCAGTGGGAGTAGGTGAGCACGTTGGTCCCCCCCCATCAGTTTGCGAATTGCTTCAAACTGAACCAGAAAAAGGTGGGACGGGTCGATGCCCACACACAGACGTGCACCTTCACCCAGCATGCGCCACATGTGATAGCCGTTACCACAGCCTACATCCAACACAGAACGGTTTTTCAGTGGTGAGATGTGCGGCAGTACGCGGTCCCATTTCCAGTCTGAGCGCCACTCCGTATCGATGTGAATATCGTGGACGGTATACGGACCTTTGCGCCATGGGTGAAATGTACGCAGTAGGCTCTCCAGTTTTTTCTTTTCACCGACAGAAATTGGCGTTGAATGGCTGATGGTTACGCTGTCTTTGATATCGATTGTGTCAGGCTGACCTAGATCGATTTTTGCCAACGCGCGCAACCAGCGGTCAAAGTCACCGTGTTGTGCATTTTGCCAGTCAGTCAACTGCTGCGGCAGAATATTCAGCCAAGGCTGCAGTCGTGTATCTTGCGCGATAAGCTGGTAAAAATTTGCAAAGTTAAACATGGCGTTCTCTACTTGTTGTTAGTTGGCAAGGAGTCATAAGTCAGGGGGTTACTTGATGGCGAACATCGAACCAAAGTTGAAACACTGGAACCACACTTCATAGCTGCTAAAACCAATGTCTTTAAATCTCTGTTTATGAACAGCGACGGAATCTGGACGCATGACATTCTCAATCGCACTGCGTTTCTGACTGATTTCCAGTTCGCTGTAACCATTGGCTCGTTTGAAGTCATGATGTAAATCGATGAGAAGTTCATTCGCACTCTGATCTTCAAATACATACTTCTCAGAAAGAATCAAAATACCGCCCGGGCGCAGACCTGCATAGATCTTTTCCAACAGCGCCTGACGATCGGCTGGCGATAAGAATTGCAGAGTGAAGTTCAACACAACGACAGAGGCGTCTTTGATGTCGATGTTGCGGATATCGGCCTCTACGACGCTAACCGGAGTGTCTGAGCGATAAGCGTTAACGTGCAGTTTACAGCGTTCAACCATCGCAGATGAGTTATCTACCGCGATGATCTGACAGCCTTCTTGACTGATATTACGGCGCATCGACAATGTGGCCGCACCAAGTGAGCAACCCAAGTCGTAAATGGTGGAATGCGGTTTGGCAAAACGCTCAGCGAGCATACCAATTGCAGAAATAATGTTGCTGTAGCCAGGTACACTACGCTGGATCATATCCGGAAAGACTTCCGCTACTCGCTCATCAAAGGTGAAATCACCAATCTTGTCGATAGGAGCAGAGAAAATGTTGTCTTTATTCTGCATGTTAAGGTTCCCCATTGCCGTTTACGTGTACTCTTTTGATGATTGTCATCAAGAGTAGACGAACTCGCTAAAAATTAGGCGCGATAAAAAAGGCGCGCATTTTACGTCATTTGAGGCGAGATGTCATTACTGCTGTAGCAAGTGGCTTTTATGGCTCAGTTCGCGTTAAAACATTGAAATTTGATGATCATCTCGAAGGCTTGGAAACGTTGGCAGATCAGTCAGGTCGAGGTTTCCAGGCTGAGACACTTTGAATTGATTATAGAGCTTCATTGCCAGTTCTGGCGCTTCCACATTATCGGGTGTGTGAATCATTAAATAAGGCTGTTTGCCCTCTACTATCCATTGAGCGAGTTTTTTCTGCCATGGCTTAAAGAAAGCCAGGTTGGCCTCCATATCTGGGTGCCCGATAAAGCGGATCATTGGATGGTCAGCAGTAGCAATGGCATGCACTGGGACTTTAGGTTTTTTCTCGTGTGCGTCGATGACCGCCGCAGTATCTGGCTTCGCGGCGAATACTGGCCGAGAGTCCATAATAATTCGGTCGATGTGTTCTTCCATTAGCCAATGGTTAAATGCGCGCTCTTCATCAGATTTATTGAAGAAGCCCAAATGACGAACTTCGACTCCAAGTTTCATATCTGAAGGAAACTTGGAACAGAAGTTTTGAAGAGCAGGAAGGTCAGCGGGAGAGAACTTACTGGGCAATTGAATCGTCCACATGCCAATTTTATGATGCAATGGTGCCATCACCTGTAAAAAGGCCAACAGTTCATCCTGGCACTGGTTCAACATACGCTCGTGGGTAATGACTTTAGGGAGTTTGAAGGTAAAGCGAAACTTATCTGAAGTTGCCTGATTCCAACTCGCAACGGTTTTTACGTTAGGGGTAGCGTAAAACGTGGTATTACCTTCGACAGTATGAAATACCGAGGCATAGCGCTCGAGACGCTCTGCTGGTTTGGTGCCTTTGCCGTAGAAAGAATGTTGCCAGTCGCTGTGAGACCACATGGTCAAACCCAATCTCATTTTAAGATCGCTCATATTGATTCCTTTGTCTCATTCCGTCATTTACCGCAGGGCGATAGCAACAGGATTTGTTGATATTTTATTCGTTTCAGGTGTTCTGGCGTGGCAACAGGCAATTAAACACAACAATTCTGTCAAATTAGGTCGATTTTAGACGATTTTCCGAGTATAAATGAACCTTTGATTTTGTGGGTGGTGTTTGAGTAGGCGACATTGACGCCGTCACCCGCAATATAGATTTCATATAAACGTTTTCATATAAACAATCGGAAATTGGGAAATTCATTATGCGTAGCCATTACTGTGGTCACCTGAACAAGTCCCTTGCAGGACAAACTGTAGAACTGTGCGGCTGGGTAAACCGTCGCCGTGATTTAGGCGGTCTTATCTTTATTGATATGCGAGATCGTGAAGGTATCGTTCAGGTTGTTGTTGATCCAGATATGGCTGATGCTTATGAAGTAGCGAACCAACTTCGTAACGAATTCTGCATCAAGCTAACTGGTGAAGTTCGTGTGCGTCCAGAGAGTCAGGTCAACAAAGACATGGCGACCGGTGAAGTTGAGATTATTGCAAAAGGTCTTGAAATCATTAACCGCAGCGACGTACTGCCTTTAGACTTCAACCAAACTAACACTGAAGAACAGCGTCTGAAGTACCGCTACATCGACCTGCGTCGCCCAGAGATGAGTGATCGAATCAAGCTGCGTGCAAAAGCATCTAGCTTTGTGCGTCGCTTCCTGGATGACAACGGCTTCCTGGACATCGAAACGCCAGTACTGACAAAAGCAACGCCAGAAGGTGCTCGTGACTATCTGGTACCAAGCCGTGTTCACAAAGGTTCGTTCTACGCACTTCCTCAGTCTCCACAGCTATTCAAACAGCTACTGATGATGTCTGGTTTCGACCGCTACTATCAAATCGTTAAGTGCTTCCGTGATGAAGACTTGCGTGCTGACCGTCAGCCAGAATTCACTCAGATCGATATCGAAACTTCATTCATGTCGGCTGACCAAGTACGTGAAGTGACAGAAAAAATGGTTCGCGACATGTGGCAAGAGCTACTGAACGTAGACCTGGGTCAGTTCCCGGTAATGCCATTTGCTGAAGCGATTCGTCGTTTCGGTAGCGACAAGCCAGATCTACGTAACCCACTAGAGCTTGTTGACGTTGCTGATCTTCTAAAAGACGTTGAGTTCAAAGTATTCTCAGGTCCTGCTAACGACGAAAAAGGTCGTGTAGCGGTTATCCGAGTCCCAGGCGGCGCTTCACTAACTCGTAAGCAAATCGATGGCTATGCTGAGTACGTAGGTATCTACGGCGCGAAAGGTCTGGCATGGATGAAGGTTAACGACCGTGCAGCGGGCATGGAAGGTATCCAATCTCCAGTGGCTAAATTCCTGAACGAAGATGTGATCAACGGCATTCTTGAGCGTACTAATGCAGAGTCTGGTGACATCATTCTATTTGGCGCAGACAAAGCAAATACGGTTGCAGAAGCAATGGGCGCACTACGTCTTAAGCTGGGTAAAGATCTTGAGCTTACTGACGAGTCTAAGTGGGCACCACTTTGGGTTGTTGACTTCCCAATGTTCGAAGAAGATGATGAAGGTAACCTGCACGCAATGCACCACCCATTCACGTCTCCTCTTGGCGTAAATGCGGAAGAGCTAAAAGCGAATCCGGCAGCCGCTAACTCAAACGCATACGACATGGTTCTAAACGGCTATGAAGTGGGCGGTGGCAGCGTTCGTATCCACAATGCTGAAATGCAGTCAGCAGTATTCGAAATTCTTGGCATCGATGCGCAGGAGCAACGCGAGAAGTTTGGCTTCCTGTTAGACGCGCTTAAGTTCGGTACTCCACCGCACGCCGGTCTGGCATTCGGTCTTGACCGTCTAGTGATGTTGTTATGTGGGACAGAGAACATCCGTGACGTTATCGCATTCCCGAAAACAACCGCAGCAGCGTGTCTGCTAACAGACGCACCAAGCGTAGCAAATCCAGCTGCACTTGAAGAGCTAGCGATTGCTGTAACGGCAGCGAAAGAGAAAGACGCTTAATTACCGGTTGGTTAATTACCCAGCGTTTAGCCTCTTGAGCGAAACCAATTGATGAAAACTCCCGCATTTGCGGGAGTTTTTGTTTTTAAATTCTGTATAGTTATACCAACATAAAAGTAATCCGATTTCATAGAACTCAAAGGATTTATCATGGCAGGCCACAGTAAATGGGCGAACATTCGCCACCGAAAAGCAGCGCAAGATGCCAAGCGAGGCAAGATCTTCACCAAGTTGATTCGAGAAATCGTCGTCGCAGCGAAAGAAGGGGGTGGAGAAGTTGATAATAACCCGAGACTGCGTGCCGCAATTGATAAAGCGCTTTCCAATAATATGACCCGTGACACTGTAAATCGAGCTGTTAGCCGAGGCGCTGGTGGCGAGGGCGATGACAATATGGAAACGGTCATCTACGAAGGTTACGGTCCGGGGGGCACGGCAGTAATGGTTGAGTGTATGACTGACAACCGCAACCGAACGGTATCAGGTGTTCGTCACGCGTTTTCTAAAGCGGGTGGTAATCTGGGCACAGACGGCAGCGTGAATTACCTTTTTGACAAGAAAGGAGTCATTTCTTATGCGCCTGGCCTGGATGAAGACGAAGTGATGGAAGCCGCATTAGAAGGGGGTGCCGATGATATCGAAACTGCTGACGATGGTGCGATTGACGTTTACACGACACCAGCGGATTTTGGCGCGGTCAAAGACGCGTTGGATGCTGCTGGTTATCAGGCAGATAACGCTGAAGTGACGTTAGTACCATCAACGAAAGCGGAACTCGACAAAACTACGGCACCAAAACTGCTTCGTCTTGTCGATGCTCTGGAAGATTTGGATGACGTTCAGGAGGTGTACCATAACGGTGACATTTCTGATGACGTAGCTGCAACCTTAGAATAACTGGCGAGACAAGATGTCAATTATATTAGGAATCGATCCCGGTTCACGTATTACGGGGTACGGTGTTATTCGCCAGCAAGGTAGACACTTACATTATTTGGGAAGTGGCTGTATTCGTACCTCAGAGTCGGAGTTACCTGGCCGATTAAAGCAGATCTATGCAGGGGTTAGCGAGATCATTACCCAATTTCAGCCAGATGTATTCGCGATTGAACAGGTATTCATGGCTAAAAATGCCGATTCTGCCCTTAAGCTGGGTCAGGCTCGCGGAAGTGCCATTGTCGCCGCAGTGAATGCCGATCTTCCGGTTTATGAATATGCTGCCCGATTGATCAAACAAGCTGTGGTAGGCACCGGTGGCGCAGACAAAGCACAAGTGCAGCATATGGTCATGACGATGTTAAAGTTGCCGGCAAAACCGCAAGCGGATGCGGCCGATGCACTGGGTGTGGCGATTTGTCATGCCAACACCAATAAAACTCTCGTTGCTTTGGCAGGTAAAGCAACTGGCGCTAAAAAAGGCCGTTATCGTTAGCGATAGTTTTAACGATAGCTAGCCCACAGTTTTAGAGCCTTTCCTCTAATATCTCTTGTTAATTATTTGTTAACTTCTTAAAATTGGTCCGATGAGTGAAGTCAAAGGACCAATTTTCTGAATACTCGAATAATTAAGGAAAACAACGGTATGTGGCACCATTTTATTTATAACTCTCAACAGCTCTCTCGCAATACCCTCAGAAAAGCAGAGATCACTGCAGTGTTCTCTGTCGTTGCTCTGATTGTCGGACTCTACAGTGCGATTAAGTGGCAGACAAACGGGCACGCTTCGTTATTTCTCACATCTTTAACTCTTGTTGTCATTGAAGTGTTAGCGCTGGCCACGCTTCGGTTCAGCAAAATGATTACGCTGGCTCTCAATATTGGCTTTTTGGGCATGGTGGTTCACGCTATCAACATCATTTACCAAAGTGGCGGTATTGTCGATTCTACCCAGTCATTCTGGGCACCGCTCTTGATTGTGGCTTTCTACCTTTCCGCTTCACGGGCTATGGCTTTAGCGTGGAGCGTTGTCATATTGGTCATCGCGGCTTCAATGACGTATTTGCACACCACGGGATATCACTTCCCGACCATTTTACTTTCCGAGTCCAAGCAAAATATTGAAATCTGGTCGGGGATGTTGCTGCCCCTGTTTGTAATTTGTTTTGCCCAGAACTTTACTTCTAAGCAAAAGGAGAGCGCCATCTCCCGCGCAGAAAAAGCTCAGCAGGAGAGTGCACTGCAAGCGGATAAAGCGTCAGCGGGCGAAAAGAAAATGGACAATATGCTGGTGGCGGTAAATCACAGTGTCCGGGAGTTGGATGAGGTGATCCATCAGGTGAATACGCAGGCCTCTCAGTTAGACAGCAACGTGCAATCTTTGGGAATTAATAGTGCTTCTCAGGCCAGTGCTGCGGAAGAGATGAGTCAGCAGCTCGAACAGTTGTCATCGTTTACCCAGGAGTCGGTGAACTTTATGGAACAAGTTATTGTTCAGACCGAGGCG
This sequence comes from Vibrio hangzhouensis, assembly GCF_900107935.1. Classification (GTDB taxonomy): domain Bacteria; phylum Pseudomonadota; class Gammaproteobacteria; order Enterobacterales; family Vibrionaceae; genus Vibrio; species Vibrio hangzhouensis. The sequence continues at coordinate 114,114 of NZ_FNVG01000013.1, forward strand.
ATTAAACAACAGGCAGAAAGCAGCTCAGATATGTTAAACGCCTCGACGGACGCGATCGCCAACATCGACAACAGCAACCAGAAAGTAGTGTCGGTGATCGAATTGATCACCTCTGTGGCGGAACAGACCAATCTGTTGGCACTCAATGCGGCAATTGAAGCGGCGAGGGCAGGTGAACATGGTCGTGGTTTTGCCGTGGTTGCGGATCAGGTTCGCGAATTGTCTTCGAAAACCAGTAACTCAGTGGAAGAAATCCGCGCCTTGATCAACCACAGCCAGCAGGAAATTGATTCTGGCCAGAAGACAATACAGACCACAGTAACTGAACTGAGCGAGATGATAGAGCAGGTGCAGACCATCTCGTCGGAAATCACTGATCTCAGCCAGTTAGTGACTCAGCAAAACCAAGCGATTGGAGAGTTGGATCAGGCAAGCAGTGATGTCGCGCAATCGGTCGTAGGCAGCAAGGCAATAGCAGAAGACATCCAAACCATCAGTGACCAACTTAACCAGCAGATCAAAGAAGGCACAGAATTATCCGAACGTCTTCGTGCAGTGATGGCCTAAAATTTCATGAGAATAACTGGATACCCATCCAGTTATTCTATATCCTAACCCCTATTGCAATTAACATGAGACATTAAACTGTGATAGGACGATTACGTGGCACTCTTATCGAGAAACAACCGCCAGAACTATTGATTGAGGTGGGTGGCGTTGGCTATGAAGTTCAGATGCCAATGAGCTGTTTCTACGAACTACCAGAAATTGGGCAGGAAGCCATTATCTATACCCACTTTGTGGTGCGTGAAGATGCTCAGTTGCTTTATGGTTTTAACACAGTCCGCGAACGTGCTCTGTTCAGAGAAGTGATTAAAGCAAACGGCGTAGGTCCAAAACTGGGCCTGGGTATTCTTTCCGGTATGTCTGCAAGTCAGTTTGTCTCTTGTGTAGAACGCGAAGATATTTCTACTCTGGTTAAGCTTCCTGGTGTTGGTAAGAAGACGGCGGAACGTCTTGTGGTCGAAATGAAAGACCGCCTTAAGGGGTGGGGCGCTGGCGATCTGTTTACACCTGCAACCGATGCTGCGCCTATGGACAGTGTGTCGGCGATGGCGGCAGACAATGCGGAAGAAGAAGCGGTAAGTGCACTACTTGCTCTGGGCTATAAGCCGACTCAGGCTTCCAAAGTGATTTCTCAGGTCGCAAAACCTGACATGACCAGCGAAGCACTGATTCGTGAAGCACTGCGTGCTATGGTTTAACTATCAGGCTGGATAAAGATCAGAGAGAACCCGTGAAATGATTGAAGCAGATCGCCTAATAGCGCCAGAGAATCCTGTCTTTAAAGATGAAGATGTCATCGACCGAGCGATTCGCCCTAAGAAACTTGCAGATTATGAAGGGCAAGAGCACGTTAGTGATCAGATGGAGATATTCATCAAAGCCGCCCAGCTTCGAAACGAAGCGCTCGACCATTTATTGATATTCGGCCCTCCAGGTCTGGGTAAAACCACTCTGGCCAATATCGTAGCCAACGAGATGGAGGTTAATATCCGAACCACATCAGGGCCGGTCCTTGAAAAAGCGGGAGATTTGGCGGCGCTGTTGACCAACCTGGAAGAGAATGACGTCCTGTTCATTGATGAGATCCACCGCCTGAGCCCGATGGTGGAAGAGGTGCTGTATCCGGCTATGGAAGACTATCAGCTCGATATCATGATCGGTGAAGGCCCGGCGGCTCGTTCAATCAAGATAGATCTGCCTCCGTTCACCCTGATTGGAGCCACCACTAGAGCGGGTTCTCTGACCTCACCGCTGAGAGACCGTTTTGGTATTGTCCAGCGTCTGGAGTATTACAAAATTGCCGATCTGCAGAAAATCGTGCAGCGCAGTGCTGGTTGTCTGGGACTGTCAATGGATCCAGAAGGCGCACTAGAGATAGCACGCCGTGCGCGAGGTACACCACGTATCGCTAACCGCCTGCTAAGACGAGTGCGGGACTATGCAGAAGTGAAGGGTAACGGCCATATTTGTGCCGAGATCGCGGATAAAGCATTGAATATGCTGGATGTCGACCATCAGGGCTTCGACTACATGGACAGGAAGTTGCTATTGGCAATCATGGAGAAGTTCTCCGGTGGACCTGTAGGTCTCGATAACCTGGCCGCAGCTATCGGCGAAGAAAAAGACACCATAGAAGATGTGATCGAACCGTATCTAATCCAACAGGGCTATTTGCAGCGCACCCCGCGAGGCCGAATTGCCTCGGATAGGGCGTATTTGCACTTTGGAATTGATAAGGTTTAGGTGATCGTGCAGCGATAGTTCCAGAATCGCTCTCGTTATCCCCATACTCACCGTCGTCCTCGTTCTCACGGGGGTGACGGATTATTTGTGGTGTCTGTTGCGGCGCGTCGTAGCCTTGGGGTTACCATCTGGACGCTTTTTTTGAGCCAGCTTCTAAGCCAGAAGACTGTCAAAGTTGACAAGGCTTCCCACTAATCTGCTTAGGCAGAAGTTGTATCACCAGAGCTCTGCTTCAATTTCGGCTTCATCCATATCCTCCTGATCCGCGTAGTATTCCAATTCTGCCTCATCGGCAGCCATTTCACACTCGGCGCGGTTATATTCACCGTCAATGACTGCCACACCTGCACCAATTGCCGCGCCCGTACCTGCGTTGCCCGCCACAGCGCCAGCGACCCCACCAATAACTGCACCATCGATAGCATCAGTTAGTGGGGAGCTATAGCACTCATCGATAGCAAAAGCGGGTTGCATTAAGCAGGCAGCAGATAAAGTTGCTATCGCGATAAAAGGGAAGTTCAGTTTAATCATTTCAGTGACCTCGAATGTATTGTTTGGTGGCGGGTAGCCGTTGAGGTGTTAGTTTTCACCCCAATGGAAAAAACCGCCCGGCAAAAGTAGCCTGCCGGACGTAATATGGGTGTTCCAATGAAAAAAAGCGCCGGCGGTTGCTGCCGCGGGCACCCCAAAGCCCCGCATATTGGCGGGGCAGGTGCAGATGTACGGAGTACTGAAACTTAGAATGGGAACTGAACGCCAACTTTTAAGTTGTCGTCACGGCGATCCGCGCGATTGATATACGCATTTTCATACTCTACGTACGGAATCATGTTGTCTAGGCCAGTGAACGTCGCTTTAACTTCAAAGTTGTTCCAGTTCTTTTTGTTTCCGTCAATAGCATTGATCGTTGCGTTTTGTTGGTCAAAATTGATGACCTTCGCGCCTAAGTAGACATTGTCTGTTACCTGCTTACCAGCGAACAAATCGACTCGATTGATTTGCGAGCGCGTTGCGGCTTCACCTTGAGTATCACGATCGACACGGTAGCGCACACTGGTATCAAACAAGCCGTTTAAATGCGAACCTACAGTCAGGCCGTATTTTTGCTCGTCGTTACCGTATTTCTTCGAGACAAGTTCCGCCTCACCAGTCAGATAAACGTGCTTCCAGCCGTATGTATAGTTAATATTGGTTTCCAACTCTTGGTTGTCTTTGGCCTTTACCGACAGACCCGCACCCTGATAGCTCATAAATAGCTTCACGCCAAAGTCCTGACCGCGAAGCGGTACATAGTTCGGGTTTTCAACTTCGTTACCATTACTGTGGGGGAATGGCTCTGGAGACTCGCCGCCGGGCATCTTTACAGTAGGTGAACCTGCGTGCGCTGCGTTATTCATGCTGAATTTAGAGTCAAGCTCTAGGCCCGCTTTAAAGTCACCCGCTTTTGTGTTTGCAAATGCTGCGCCTGTGGCCATTAGTGCACCTACTGATAGTGCGACTGCCGATTTTTTCATCTTGTTACCTCGATTAGTTCAATTTCTTGCGCCAGACATGTTCTGGTCCCAACCCCTTAACCCGGCACAAGGCCGGGTGGGGATTTGGTCTGTGCCAAATATCGAGGTAATTGATTACTTAGGACTCACTTCTTTAGTGTGGATACGATCCCAAACGTAGCCTTTCCAATCCGTGTTGCCGATACCCTGGTGCTGTGGAGCAATACCAGTGTCATACACAGATACGTATACAGGGTTAGGCTCACACTCTGGGAAAGGCGTTGCCTGGTCAGCGTAAGGGCAGTTAGAGACCACGACATACATGTCCATCTCGGCGTAGTACTCACAGCCCACGCCGTCGTCTACAGCCGGTGCTGGTGCGAGCACACAGCGGGCAATGTTGCCGTCTTGAAGTTCAAACTTATTCGGCTGGAACATGTTGATGTCGTTTCGGTCAGAATGGAATTGAACGACACGGCGCTTTTCTTGTTCGTCTTCGATAGCTGCAATTGCAGGTACACGAAGGAAACCGTGCATGAAGTTCTCGTGGCAAGAGTTTACGTTACCCTTGTCGCCATAAAGCATGGTCAGCCAGTCAGCATTACAGTGAGCTGCGAAGAAAATGTGATTGAAGCCTTCGTCTAGTTTTTCGTACGGGAACTCATCTTCTACGAGCGTCGCCATCTTGGAGCAGTTGCCTGATTGCGTCCAGACACCCGAGAATTGACGCTGGTTTAGACCTTCGAATGCCGATGTGTTCAGGTGGTCAGCCCACATAGTAAGATCGGGTGTGACCATTTGTACGTCGATGATTTGCGTACGGCCATTGTGAAGGCTAGGGCGCTGTTCAAAACGGATAACTTGCCCCGCTTTAACAAAGAATGCATTACCAGAATGCGCGTCGAGTAAGTCATCGTACACGTGGCTGCGAGTACCTTCCGATTTAGTGGCACGAACCTTAGCGTAGAACTCCATATCAGGAGCGGCTTTCGCTTCGTAAGTTTTTACCGGATCGATATCAGTGTTGTACTCAGTGTTGATTTGCGCTTGTTTAGCATGTAGGTCACACATATGAATTACCTCGATTTATGTGTGCGTCCCTGCTGATGGTTTGCCGATGCTCCTAATGCATCGTTTAGGGGATTGCCCCTTGTTTTGTTGGAGCTTAAGTCCACAGTTGCCAACGGTTAGCCGGAGCGATAGAGAGCTACCTCGTTTTACGATGAATACGCTTTATCTCGTCGCCGTTGATGAGTTGTAATTTAATGCGAATCCTTTTAATGGGCAAAGCAGTAACCTGTAAGTTTTTTTGAAGGGTTGTGATTCTTTTGTGTAATCTGAGATTGGAGATTTGATGACTGGTATAGCGTTACGCTTTTGCCTGTGTTGCGGAATTCATCTACGTGATGACAACAAAGAAACGGCTGCTTGTTTGGTTGTATGGTTATAAGTCAGGATGAGGGGACTCGAGTGGTACCGAATGAGCGGAATAAGGGGTATGTAAGAATGTTTCGGCTATTTCGTCACCGCTTTGAAATTGTTTTTCTGCCGGGCGCTTATTGAACTGCATATTTGTAAAGTAATATTTCAATTATACGGCTTTATATTAACCCCGCATTCCATTGTGTGCTTTTATTAAATTGTGAGTTTGATTTCACATCAATTCTCTCAATGGCTATAATGCCTTGCTACTAAAGGGGTATTTCCTCTTTTGCTTCTTTCATTATGCCCCCCCAATTTGGTTACAAATGTCTCCCAAGTTTGACTCACATCAATGTGATTAAAGATCGTACAATGAACTTTCTCTGTTTGTTGATGTAAATCAAAGCATCTCTGTAAATAAACCTTTTGAAAGTGAATCAATTTACCAGTAATATTAGCGCCAGCTATATTAGCGCAAGCTTAACAATTAACTAACCATTGAGGTACATTTTTGCAACAAGGATGATGATTTGCTCAACAAGTTTAATCTCTATTAAACAAAGTCCTTGGAGCTAAATGTAGAAAGTGTCGTTCAGCCGACACAAAAGGAGTTTCCATGATAGACGTTGTTGATCTGTCGAGATTGCAATTTGCACTCACGGCAATGTATCACTTCCTGTTCGTTCCATTGACTCTCGGTATGGCTTTCCTTCTGGCCATCATGGAGTCCCTCTACGTAATGACCAACAAGCAAATCTACAAGGACATGACAAAGTTCTGGGGTAAGCTGTTTGGTATTAACTTCGCCCTGGGTGTGGCCACCGGTCTGACCATGGAATTCCAGTTTGGTACTAACTGGTCATACTATTCCCATTATGTGGGCGATATCTTCGGCGCGCCTCTGGCGATCGAAGCGCTCGTTGCCTTCTTCCTCGAATCCACCTTTGTCGGACTCTTCTTCTTCGGATGGGACAGGCTTTCAAAACGTCAACACTTAGCTGTAACCTGGCTGGTTGCACTGGGCTCGAACTTCTCAGCACTATGGATCCTTGTCGCCAACGGCTGGATGCAACACCCTGTCGGTGCAGAGTTCAACTTCGAAACCATGCGTATGGAAATGGTCAGCTTTGCGGAAGTGGTACTCAATCCTGTTGCTCAGGTTAAGTTTGTCCACACCGTAGCATCAGGCTATACAACAGGTGCGATGTTCGTCCTTGGCATCAGTTCGTACTACTTATTGAAAGGCCGTGATATTGCGTTTGCTCGTCGTTCGTTCGCTATTGCAGCCTCATTCGGTATGGCATCGATTCTTTCTGTCATCGTACTGGGTGATGAATCTGGTTACGAATTAGGTGATGTTCAAAAAGTGAAACTGGCTGCGATTGAAGCCGAGTGGCATACAGAGCCGGCTCCTGCTGCGTTTACTTTATTCGGCCTGCCAAACCAGGACGAAATGCATACAGATTATGCAGTGAAGATCCCTTATGTGATGGGCATTATCGCCACGCGTTCATTGGATACACCAGTAACGGGCCTTCGTGACCTTCGCGAGGAGCACGTTGATCGTATCCGTACAGGTATGTATGCCTATGAGCTTCTTGAAAAACTGCGTGCCGGTGATCGTACTGACGAAAACCTGGCGGCGTTTGACGAAGTGAAGAATGACCTTGGCTATGGCTTATTGCTGAAGCGTTACACTGAGAACGTCGTCGATGCGACGGAAGAGCAAATTCAGGCTGCTGCGGATGACTCTATCCCTAAAGTTTGGCCGCTGTTCTGGTCGTTCCGTATCATGGTCGGCTGTGGTTTCATCATGCTGTTCGTATTTGGTGCTGCGTTTATTCAAACGTGTCGCCAGAAAATTGAGCAGAAGAAATGGATCCTTAAAGCCACGCTCTTCAGTATCCCACTACCTTGGATTGCAATCGAGGCAGGGTGGTTTGTCGCTGAGTACGGACGTCAGCCGTGGGCGGTTGGTGAAATCCTACCTACTCACGTTGCGGCATCAGCACTGACAGTAGGTCAGCTATGGACCTCATTGTTTGCCATTATCGCCCTATATACAGTGTTCCTGATTGCAGAAGTTTACCTGATGGTGAAATTCGCACGTAAAGGACCAAGTAGCTTGAAGACCGGTCGCTACCACTTCGAACAGAACGTCGATTCGGTAGAGAACAAAGTTAGTCGCCAAGTAGAAGCGTAAGCAAGGAGAAAAAGAATGTTTGATTACGAAGTCTTACGACTCATCTGGTGGATCTTAATTGGTGTACTACTGGCTGGTTTCGCCATCACAGATGGATTTGATATGGGGGTAGGTGCGTTAGTACCTATCCTGGGTAAAACCGATAACCAACGCCGTGTGATGATTAACTCTATCGCCCCACACTGGGACGGTAACCAGGTTTGGTTGATCACTGCGGGTGGTGCACTCTTTGCAGCCTGGCCATTAGTTTACGCAACGTCGTTCTCTGGTTTCTACTTTGCGATGATTGTGACACTGGCGGCATTGTGGCTACGTCCAATTGGCCTGGACTATCGTTCAAAACTGGAAGACACCAAGTGGCGTAACGCCTGGGATATTGCTATCTCAATCAGTGGTTTTGTTCCGCCAATCATCTTCGGTGTGGCGTTTGGTAACCTGCTACAGGGTGTGCCATTCCAGCTAAGCGACTTTATGATGCCAACTTACCACGGTTCGTTCTTTGGACTGCTTAACCCATTCGCACTGTTGTGTGGTCTGGTGAGCCTGTTCATGATCCTGCTACAAGGTTCTACCTGGCTACAAATGAAAACAACCGGTGATATCCATACTCGTGCCCGTAACACGGCACAGCTGATGGGGCTACTAACGGTGGTAGCGTTTGTGGCGGCGGGTTTCTGGATTCAAACGATTGATGGCTACGTTGTTGTAGGCAGCATTGATGGAAACGCTGCGTCAAATCCTCTGAATAAAGAGGTGGTGCGTGAAGCGGGTGCATGGATGGCAAACTTTGAGAAATATCCACTACTATGGATTGCTCCAGCACTGGGTGTGGTAATGCCTCTGCTAGCGGTTCTGGCTTCTCGTCTTGAGAAATGTGCAGTGTCGTTCATCGCTTCTTCTCTGGCAAACGGTGGCATCATCTTTACTGCAGGCTTTGCAATGTTCCCATTCATCATGCCTAGCAGCATGAATCCAAGCCACAGCTTGACCATGTGGGATGCGACTTCAAGTGAGTTGACTCTGAATCTGATGACGGCAGTTGCGTTTGTGATGGTTCCGGTCATCCTGAGCTACACAGCCTGGACCTACTATAAGATGTTTGGTCGTCTTGATGACAAGTTCATCGAAGAAAACAAAAATTCACTTTACTAAGGAGTATTGACTATGTGGTATTTCGCTTGGATCTTAGGTGTACTGCTAGCGTGTGCGTTTGGCATCATCAATGCGCTTTGGCTAGAACACAGTGAGATGATGGACGAAGACAGTGAGTAAGCTTAACCAACAGTTAGAGCAGCTTCACAAACCCATGGATAAGGTGCTGCTACGGGCCTTATCTCTCCTGCTTGGTTTTGCCAATGTCGGGTTGTTTATGTGGAGTCCTGAACAATACGCCGACGCAATTGGTGGTTTTTCACCTTTGTTAGGCTTTCTGTTTGTCCTGTCTGTCTGTGCCAGTATGGTTTATGGCATTGGCTTCAGGCCCAGATTCTGGCTTTGGCAGGGGGTATTCAGTCCCTACCTGTCACTAACTGTATTGAGTTACTTGACGTTAATGTACGTTATCTAGCAAAAACCCGAGTGTAAACTCGGGTTTTTTCGTTCTAAAACACACCAGGTTTTAGAAAATTGATAATAACTTTATCAATTGGATGTAAATTTTGGCACTTTAATCAAAAATTTTTGTCAGCACTTATAACAAACACAATCACTTGCGTTATATTAGAGCGTAGTTTTTATTAGGGATTTACTGGTTTGTCTCACTTATCATCGTATTTCGAGTTCCCCGTCACCGTCTATTATGAAGACACGGATGCCGGTGGTGTCGTCTACCATTCGAACTATCTCAATTTTTTTGAACGTGCGAGAACCGAACTGCTGCGCAGCAGGGGAGTGAATCAGCGCGTACTCCTCGAACAGCATACCGGGTTTGTTGTTCGTCATATGGATATCGATTTCATTCGTGGTGCGAGACTTGACGATCATCTGACAGTGAATACTCACATTTCTGAATTCAAACGTGCATCATTAACATTTCAACAAGAAATTGTTGATGTGGAAGGTGTGACAATTGCCAAAGCACTCGTTAAAGTGGCATGTATTGATAATGTTAAAATGAAGCCGAAGGCGATTCCTTCGACGATCTTAGTGGAGTTAAAAGACAGTGACGGCTGATATTTCGTTTTTAGACCTCTTTTTGCAAGCGAGTCTACTGGTAAAATTGGTAATGTTGATTCTGCTTGGGATGTCAGTCGTATCGTGGGCGATGATCATCAAGCGCAGTAAGGTCCTTAAAGAGGCGACCAAGGAATCAGACCAGTTTGAAGATAAGTTCTGGTCGGGTGCGGATTTGTCACAAATCTATCAAGATGTCAAAAAGCGCAAAGATGAGCTTTCTGGCACGGAAGAGATTTTTTACAGCGGTTTTACCGAGTTCCTTCGTCTTCGTAAATCAAACGCAGACTCTCCGGCATTTATTATGGAAGGTACAGGACGCTCCATGCGCGTTGCTGTGTCACGTGAAGTAGAAGAGCTGGAAACTAGCTTGCCATTCCTTGCTACGGTTGGCTCGATTTCTCCTTATATCGGCCTGTTTGGTACCGTCTGGGGTATCATGCACGCTTTTATCGCACTGGGTGAAGTTAAGCAGGCTACGCTTGCTATGGTGGCACCGGGTATCGCTGAGGCACTGATTGCAACGGCGATGGGGCTGTTTGCTGCGATTCCGGCTGTTATGGCTTACAACCGTCTAAGTAACAAGGTCAGTAAGCTCGAGCACAACTACGCGACTTTCTCAGAAGAATTCCACAGTATTTTGCACCGACAAGCAATGGCGGGTAGGGAGCAGTAATGGCTGGCTACCAACCCAAAAAACGCAAGCTTACCTGTGAGATCAACGTCGTACCTTATATCGACGTGATGTTGGTTCTGCTCATCATTTTCATGGTGACCTCGCCTTTTGTTACACAAGGCGTAGATGTCGAGCTCCCAAAAACATCAACAGCGAAACCGGCTTCTGAGCTGGCGGGTGACAGTGATGCCAGTTTCATCATTGTTGAAGTCGATCGCGATGGCAACCTGGGCTTGAGTGTCAACAACGAAGATGTGCAGCGTGGTCTCAGTCTCCAGGACATCATTGTCCGGGTAAGGGCAGAGCTATCGATCAATCCAAATTCACCTGTTGCGGTGGGGGGCGATGCCGCTACACCTTATGCCGAGGTGGTTTTGTTGTTGGATGAATTAAGTCGGGCGGGGATCCCTAAAGTAGGCCTGCTAACGGACATTAGGGAATAGTCATCGCATCTGTATGAAAAGCCATAAGAACAAAAGAAACAGCTACGGAAAGCCAATTGCGATCTCTTTGTTTGCACACGCAATGCTGGTCGCAGCGTTATTGTGGGGCACTGACTTCACAATGAACAAAGCTGAGCCTACAGGCATGGTGCAGGCAGTGGTCATTGACCCGGCCAAGGTACGTCAGCAAGCCGCTGAAATTAAAAAACAGCGCGCAACGGCGGCGAAGAAAGAACAAGATCGCTTAGACAAATTGCGTCGTGAAAGTGAACAGCTTGAACGCAACCGCAAAGAGGAAGAGGAGCGTATCCGTAAACTGAAAGAGCAGAAAGCGAAAGATGATCAGGCTGCTCGTGAAGCCGAAAAACGTCGCCTGGTCGAAAAAGAACGTGCGGCGAAAGCAGAAGCAGAGCGGAAAGCGAAAGAAGAAGCGGTGCGCGTTGCCGAGCAGCAACGTCTGGCGAAAGAAGCGGCTATTGCTAAAGCCGAGCAAGAGCGTTTGGCGAAGGAAAAAGCGGTCAAGGAAGCACAAGAAAAAGCCCTGCGCGAGAAAGAGGCTGCTGAGCGTGCTGAGCGTGAACGTATTGCCAAAGAGAAAGCTGCGAAGGAAGCCGCTGAAAAAGCACTTATTGAAAAAGAGCGTCTGCAGCAACTGGAGCGTGAACGTCAGGAGCAAGAGGCGGCACTAGACAATATCTTCTCCGGACTTGAGAGCGAGGCGGCACTGAACACTACTGCACGCTCGAAACATGTAACGTCGGAAGTGCAGCGTATGGGGGCGATTTACACTCAGCTTATCCAGCAAAACCTGCTTTTAGAGGACAGTTTTCGGGGAAAGCAATGTCGAGTTAACTTGAAGCTGATACCTGCGGGTAGCGGTGCCATCGCTGGTCAAGTTGCTGTGCTCGACGGTGATAGCAGACTTTGCTCAGCGACAAAGCGTGCAATTGCACAGGTAGGTACGTTTCCGCTCTCAAAAGAGGCGGACGTGAACCAACAACTTAAGAACATCAATCTGACTGTAGTTCCAGAGTAAAAAGGAAGAGCGCGTGATTAAGCGAATACTAATAGGAATGGCAATGGTGGTGAGCCTCGCGGCGCAAACTGCAAATGCCGCTTTAGAACTGGTAATTACCGATGGTATCGATTCAGCAAGGCCCATCGCTATTGTTCCGTTTAAATGGGAAGGTGAGGGTAAGCTTCCACACGACGTGTCGGCAGTCATATCGTCAGATTTGCAGCGTAGTGGCAAGTTTAGTCCTATCGCAACCAGCAAAATGCCGCAAACACCTTACGATGCGAACAACATCAATTTTGAAGCATGGACTTCTATCGGCGTCGACTCATTGTTAACCGGCACCATCGTTAAAAACGCCGAAGGCAGCTACGATGTCAGTTATCAACTGGTAGACGTTGTTCGTGGACAGTTAACGGGTGGCAAGTCCAAAGCACTGAGCGGCGACGGACAGCTGGTACTGTCTAACGATCACGTGTTATTCAAGAAAAAGGCCACAGTACCAGGCAATCGCCTGCGTGAGTATGCCCACCGTATTTCAGATTTGGTTTACGAAGAGCTGACGGGAGAGCGTGGCGCATTCCTGACGCGTATTGCTTATGTGGTTGTTAACGACAAAGACGCTTACCCATATCAGCTGCGTATCGCGGATTACGATGGATATAACGAGAGACTGGTGCTGCGTTCTAAGCAACCACTAATGTCTCCGGCCTGGTCTCCAGATGGCAAAAAACTGGCGTATGTCAGCTTCCAGAATGGCCAGTCTGAGATTTTCATCATGAATATCTATACCGGCAAACGTGAAAAAATCACCTCGTTCCCACGTCATAATGGTGCGCCAAGATTCTCTCCGGATGGCAAGACGTTAGCACTGACCTTGTCAAAAACTGGGCAACTACATGTATATACGTTAAACCTTGAAACAAGAAAACTGCGCCAAATTACTGGGGGCAGGTCAAATAATACAGAACCGTTCTGGAAACCAGAGGGTAATTCCCTTATTTTTACGTCGGATAGGGGTGGTAACCCTCAGATTTATGAAGTAAATTTGTCTGATGGTAAAACCAAACGAATCACATGGCAGGGTAGACAAAACCTCGGCGGGCAGATCACCCCTGATGGTCGCTACCTGGTAATGGTGAACCGTTCCAACTCTGGGTTTAATCTTGCAAAACAAGATCTTGAAACAGGCTCGGTACAAATTCTCACCAAAACACTGCTAGATGAGTCACCAAGCATCGCTCCTAACGGCGGCATGGTGATATACAGCTCTATCTATAACAAAACTAACGTCCTTTCTATGGTTTCCATCGATGGGCGATTTAAAGCTAGATTACCGGCAACGAACGGGCGCGTAAGAGCTCCTGCATGGTCACCGTTTTTGTAGCAGTTAAATTTTTTAGGTTAAGGAAATAACAATGCAATTAAACAAAGTTTTTAAGGGGTTGCTAATCGCACTACCAGTTCTTGCTATGACAGCATGTAGCTCAAGTGACGACGCAGCATCATCTACTGGTGCGGAAACAACGAACCAACAGCAGCAAGAAACCGTTGTTGCAACACCAATCGATGAGAATGCACAACTTTCTGAGCAAGAGCTGAAAGAAAAAGCACTTCGCGAAAACCAAACTATCTACTTCGCATTCGATAACTCTGTTATCGCGGGTGACTACGAAGATATGCTTGCAGCTCACGCAGCATACCTAAGCAAAGACCCATCGCTAAAAGTGACTATCGAAGGTCACGCTGACGAGCGCGGTACTCCAGAATACAACATCGCTCTAGGTGAGCGTCGTGCGCAAGCTGTAGCGAAATACATCCAGGCTCTTGGTGTTCAAGCTGACCAAATCGCTATCGTAAGCTATGGCGAAGAGAAGCCTCTAGTACTAGGTCAATCAGAAGACGCGTACGCGAAAAACCGTCGCGCTGTTCTAGTATACTAATCAAATCTGCTTAAGATTTAAGATGTTGCAGCCTAAGGGCTGCAACGATTAGCCCTTAAGCCACGGCAATTGAGGTAATTACCTTTATGAAAAGTAACATTAAGCGCGTTGTTACGCTTACGTTACTAGCCGGCACAGCAAGCACTGCGTTTGCTGCGAAAGCACCGGTTACCGACCTGAGCGCAACATCTTCTTCGGCAACCGCTGCCACCATTACAGCGGCACATGCCGCCAACGAGACAGACGTTCAACGACTAGAGCGCCTGCTTCAGAATCGCAATCGAGTACAACTGCAAATGCAGCAGCAACTCGACGAAATGACGCAAGAAATCGCAACCCTGCGCGGCCAGTTAGAGCGTAACAGCTACGAGATGGACCAGATGTTGCAGCGTCAGCGAGAACTCTTTATTGAGATCGATAAACTTCGCTCTCGGGCTGGCGCAGCCGCGGTTGCCGCTCCTGTTGCCAAAGAAGCCAACCAACCACAGGGCAAATTCAGTACCGATGCCGATGAGCAAACCGCTTATCAAAATGCCGTCGATCTGATCCTGAAAAAGCGTGATTATGCAGGCGCTATTGAAGCCTTCAAGCAGTTTCAGAAAGACTACCCAGAATCGACGTTTATGCCTAACACCCATTACTGGTTAGGTCAGCTTTACTTTGCGAAGCGTCAGGACGCAGAAGCGGAGAAGAGCTTTAAAGCCGTGCTCGGATTTAAAGATTCTAACAAACGCGCCGATGCGTTAGTGAAGCTGGGTGACCTCGCTAAACGTGGTAACAAAGCCGACGAAGCGAAAAAATACTACGAGCAAGTCATTGCCGAATACCCAGGCAGTTCATCCGCGAAGGTCGCTAAATCCAACTTAAAATAGTATCTGTTGGATAGAAGGGAGTCCGTAAGGGCTCCTTTTTGGTTTTTGGTTCCTGGTTGCTGGTTGCTGGTTACTGGGTGCTGGTTTTTGGTTTCTGGCTGCTGGTTTCTGGTTCCTAGGGCCTAGAACCCAGAACCTAGTTCCCGATTCCTGGTTCTTAGTTCCCCTTTTCCCCCAAACCATCGTAAGCTTTGACTGTTCAGCCTAGTTTCTATTCAACTTTGGTCGATTCTCTTTGGCCTGCCTTTGTCCTTACGTTCATATCGGTGTACAATGCTCGGACTATTTGGAAGTAGCATAGAGCAAGCGCTATGAGCCACATCTTAGACACGATTGAAACGGCATACCCGTTTCCCCCGAAGCCTGTTCCGTTGACTGACGACGAGAAGCAGCAATACATCGCAAGCATCAAATCGCTATTAAAAGAAAAAGACGCGGTATTGATTGCCCACTATTATACCGATCCTGAAATCCAGGCTCTGGCTGAGGAGACCGGCGGTTTTGTTGGTGACTCTCTGGAGATGGCCAAGTTCGGTAACCGCCATGAAGCCTCGACGCTTATCATTGCTGGCGTCCGCTTTATGGGCGAATCAGCCAAGATCCTGACTCCAGAAAAACGCATCCTGATGCCGACTTTAGAGGCGGAATGTTCATTGGATTTAGGTTGCCCGGCAGACAAGTTCGCTGAATTTTGTGACGCTCACCCTGACCACACGGTGGTGGTGTACGCCAATACTTCTGCGGCAGTGAAAGCACGTGCAGACTGGGTGGTAACCTCAAGCATCGCGCTTGAAATCGTTGAACACCTGGATGGCGAAGACAAGCCAATCATCTGGGGTCCGGACCGTCATCTGGGTTCTTATATAGCTAACCAAACTGGCGCCGACATGTTGCTTTGGCAAGGTGAGTGCATCGTTCACGACGAGTTCTCTTCCAAAGCACTAAAAGACATGAAGTCGGTGTATCCAGACGCAGCGATCCTGGTGCACCCGGAATCACCCGCCAGCGTTGTCGAACTGGCGGATGCTGTCGGTTCGACCAGCCAGCTTATCAAAGCTGCAAAAGAGCTACCGAACAAGCAGCTTATCGTCGCGACTGACAAAGGCATTTTCTTTAAGATGCAGCAGTTAGTACCTGAGAAGGAGCTGATTGAGGCGCCAACAGCAGGTGCCGGTGCGACATGCCGCAGCTGTGCACATTGTCCCTGGATGGCAATGAACGGTCTGAAAGCCATCGAGAAAGCGTTACGTGACGGTGGTGAAGAGCACGAAATCTTTGTTGATGAAGCGTTGCGTGTTAAATCTCTGATTCCACTGAACCGCATGCTGGATTTTGCAGAGCAACTGCAAATCAAAGTAAAAGGTAATGCCTAAGCGTTGATAGAGTTATCCAGATAACATTCTTAAATAAAACCAGTCTTCGGACTGGTTTTTTCATATATGCTTATAGCAAAGTGCCGTCTAACCATAGGGACATCAGTGGTCATCTGGATACAACTCAGGAAATGGTTTCATGCTCACCTGTTTGAGCTCAGATTCAAAAGTTTGCTATTAGCCATCGTACTCTACGCGGTCATATCGTGGGGCTTGCTCTGGCTGAGTGGCGAAACTGATTTGACGTTTCCCATCTCACAATTCATTTACTTCATTGTCGTTACTGCCTCTACCGTAGGGTACGGCGACTTATCACCAAGCACAGAAGCGGGACGTTGGGTTACCATACTGTTTGTTATCCCCGGCGGTCTGATGTTATTTGCGGCGCTGCTCGGTCGGTTGGCAGCGATAGGGTTAGATTCATGGCGCTCAGGTCAGTTAGGAAAAAGGAAAGTCAGCGTGGATAATCACATTTTGATGTTGGGCTGGAACGGACAGCGAACCATTCACTTAATTCGTATGCTGCAGCACGAAGAGACAGGACGGCGTCCTATTGTGTTGTGCAGTCGCTCGGATATTGAGAACCCGTTACCCGGTGAGATTGCCTTCGTTAAGGTCAATAGTTACACCGATGGCCGGGAAATGGAAAAAACCAACATCGAAACCGCAAGTTGTATCTTGATTGACAATCCCGAGGACGACATCACCTTGTCCGCAGCGCTGTACTGTGCCAACCGGAATCCCGACGCTCACCTACTGGTTTACTTCAAAGATGAGGCGTTGAGCGACTTATTGCATCAGCACTGCCCGAATTCAGAATGCATACCCGCTGTTGGTGCGGAAATGCTTGCGAAAGCGGCGGTGGACCCAGGCTCTAGCGCATTGCACCAAGAACTACTGAGCTCCACCAGAGGAATGACTCAATATTCCGTTCGTTACCCCCAGGACACTCCTGAGACCTCGGTCGAAGCCTTATTCAGCTGGATGAAGGTGAATTATCAGGCCACCCTGATAGCGGTAGATGTAGGAAATGGCATCATTCTTAACCCCGATCTCAACCAGGTAATCGCCCCCGGAAACAAACTTTTTTATATCGCAGATGAGAGGATCGGCAATTTTACCTGGAATAACCGCTAAATAGTCAGACGTTTGCAGACATTCGCGTATCTACATTATTCTGGCGAATGATTCGATAACAACAAACATCTTGATACCGTGTTTTGTTCTGTATATTATGCGCGCGCTTTTTGAAAGTAATGAATGAACGTTCATTTATTTGATTTGGGAATCTAACGATCCATGCGCGTAAACGTGTTGTCGCTTTCAATTTTATCTCTGCTTTTTCCTTATGTTGCTGTCGCCGAACAAGCGTCGATCCCGGGTTATGCTCAGTTAGAGCAGAACAAAGAAAATATGGTGTATGAACCTGACGTCGATAAGGCGAATGCCAAAGTGGCTGAGTACGACGACGCGATCGCTAAGCTGCAAAGTGATAATGCGAACGAGCGTTACAGCCATACCATTTCCGACCTAAAGTACGCTAAAAAATACTACCGTGAAGTGAATGGACTGCCGATGTTCAGTTTTCTTGGCGGCCCTGCCTATACCCCGGAACAAGGTTTATTAGTTGCGGTGGGAGGCTTGTACTCTTTTAAGACCGACCGTGACCAACAGGAACTGCAACGTTCGAGTGTGTCGGCGTTTGTTATTGGCAACTACGTAGACTCGGAAGTGGGCTACGGTCTGCGCGCCAAACACGACTTGTTCTGGAATAACAATGACATCCAGTTTCAGGGCGCGTGGAACGCGGGTACTCAGGGTAAGCACTACTGGGGTATTGGTTATCAGGCCGCACAGGACTTTGAGTTCGGTGACGTGACGCAGTATCAGGCCAACGTTAATAACTACAAAGGCAATCTGATTTTCCGAGTCGTTGACGACTGGTTTGTTGGACCAGCCATTAAGATCAATTACTTCAGCCCGACATCTGAACCTGAGTCTGCGCTGCTGGACGAGAACTTTAACCAGTTCAAAGACAAACCCTTTACTTGGGGCTTTGGCGCCAGCTTGCAGTACGACACCCGTGACATTGCGGTTAATACCTGGACTGGCTCGCTGTTTCGCACTGAAGTGCTGTTATACAGCGAGGCGCTTGGTAGCCAGGCGGAATATCAAAAACTGGACGTCGAGTACCGAATCTTCCACAGTTTAGAGAAAGGGCGTGTTCTGGCCTTCCTGAGCCACTATCAACAGGCCTTCGGCAATACCCCTTATTACGATATGCCGGAACTGGGTGGTGCCAGTTCAATGCGCGGTTACTATCAAGGGCAGTATCGTGATCAAGTAACGGCAGAGATCACGGCGGAGTATCGACATACCTTTCGCCGCAGCTCTGGCGCACTTTCCAATCATGGCATGACCGCCTGGACTGGTGTTGGCGCCGTGGGTGAATCCGTTGAGGATTTGTCAGGACACGCGATTTTGTCTTACGGCGTGGGTTATCGTTATGAGTTGCAACCCCGCATGAACATTCGTTTGGATCTCGGCATGGGTAAACACGGTGCCGCGTTCTATTTTAACTTTACAGAAGCTTTCTGAACCACGGTTGGGAAAAAGAGGGACACGGTGGCAGGCGAACCGATTATCTGGCAGTAGTTACTGATGATTGCGCCGATGGGGTATTGCTTTTATAAACGCCCTAAGCCTGATGCGCAGGGCGTTCACTGATTACTGTTGCTCAGCCAGCACTGCACCTTTTTGGGTGATACCACACAGCATCACAGGCATCGCATTGAAAATCTCGGTGAATTGCTCCATACCCTCAATGCCTTGTGCTTGTAGCGTTGCGATAGACGTCTCTGGATCGTAAAGCATACTCAGTGACAGCAGCACGCCACCCAGTAGTGCGTTGTCTTCGCTGTGCTCTGGCATCAGAGTTTCCCAGTCATCTCTGGCCAGTTGCCAACCCTGAAGAACGCCTTCGCAAAAATCTTTGGTTTGCAGAGAGACGATCTCTTCTTCATCTAACTCACAACCTTGCGGCCATTGCCATTCGCCATCTAAAAGAGCAGGGCGATAGTCGTTCCACAGCGCTATAATGGCCTGAGCGTACTGTTCCAACTGTTCGCCAGAAGTGAAAGGCGCCACTTCTTCGCCGCCCCATAAGAACGGTAGCCACTCTTCAGGTGGAAGCGTATGAGGAGCCGATGCCATAGAGGTTACAAAACCTTGCGTTTGCGCTTCATTCAGAAGCTTGCCTTCAAGCTCCGGAAGGGAAAGTATGTCTTTTAATGTCAAAATGCTTTACCGTAAAGGCTGAATTAGGGCTTAATAGTAACAATCTACGGCCAAATAAAATAGACGAAATTGACGTCGTCGGTATAAGAAGAAAAGGAATGCTTCTCTCGCCATGGTGATAAAAGAGTCTCTTAAAAAGAAAAGCATCATAGCGCTGACCGTTTATCTGGCGCTGTTTATCTCCGTATTTGGTAGCATTACCTATATGGTGGTGGAGAGTCCGGTCAGAGCCAAACTAGAAGAAAATCTCGACACTAAAAGTGAGTTTCTCGCCGCAGAAATTTCTGCGCCACTTTATGGCTCAGTGGGGGTGCTAAAAAGCATCGTCGCTATGGGGCAGTCTATTGAAGACCGTCAGACGCTGGATGAAGCGTTATGTCAGGTCTTCAAGCTTAATGACGGTATCGCGGTCAGTGGCGGTATATGGCCAGAACCTTACTCGGTTGATCCCAAGAAAAAGCTCACCAGTCTGTTTTATAACCGCACTCCACAAGGAGACGTGGACCGAATCGATCTCTGGAATAACCCTGCCGCCGATGGCTACCATGTCGAACCCTGGTATACCTCTGTGAAAGATCAGCCGGTTAATACCATAACCTGGTCGCAGGTTTACATTGATCCCTATACCCATGTTCAGATGATCACCGCTTCGTCGCCTTACTATGTGAATGGTAAGTTTTCGGGGGTGGCGACCGTAGACCTTTCTCTGGCGAACCTGGTGAATTTCGTCAAGGCCAAGGCACGGGAGCATGATCTTGGCGTGGTATTGCGTGATGCCAACAAACAAGTGATTACCGAGCATAACTTTCGTCTGGAAAAAGACATTTATGTCAGTGAGATACAGTTTGGCGATTTTAGCTGGAGCCTGCAGGTGGTCAACGCCAGAAGACTGGTGAGCGATCAGGTGTCTGAGATTGTCACAGGCGTGGAGCTGGCGATTGTGCCGGTGATGGTTCTGTGCCTGATGTTTGGTTATTACTTGATAAGTCAGTATCTTATCAGGCCAATATCGATGATTGCCAAAGAGGTCGATGGCTCGAGAGAGGGTGGCGGAATTGATATCAACTACCGCAGCCCGGATGAAATTCGTTATCTTATCGACACCTTTAACCAGAAAACCGTGTATCTCGACCGGGAGCGTATTAAGGCTCAGGCATCGACCAAAGCCAAAACCGCCTTTCTTGCCACGCTGTCTCACGAGATCCGCACTCCTATGAACGGGGTACTCGGTACTGCCCAGATATTATTGAAAACCGACTTAAATCTGGAGCAGCGAAAGCTGCTGAAAACCCTGTATGACTCCGGTGATCATATGATGTCGCTGCTGAATGAAATTCTCGACTATTCGAAAATAGAGCAGGGCCATCTGGAGCTCTCTAAGAGCGCCTTCCCGTTAACCTCGATAATCGGCAGTATGCACAGTGTTTATCACACCCTGTGTAATGA
This sequence comes from Vibrio hangzhouensis, assembly GCF_900107935.1. Taxonomy (GTDB): domain Bacteria; phylum Pseudomonadota; class Gammaproteobacteria; order Enterobacterales; family Vibrionaceae; genus Vibrio; species Vibrio hangzhouensis. The sequence goes on from NZ_FNVG01000013.1 coordinate 134,779, forward strand.
GAAGGGGCTGCGCTTCAATGTCTTTTCTCAGGTCGATGAACAGCGCTGGTACAAAGGTGACAAAGCGCGACTCAGACAGATCTTGTTTAACCTGCTCAACAACGCGGTGAAGTTCACCTCTCAGGGATCGGTCGATGTCGTACTAAGTGAAGAGGTTCGCGGCGACAACAACCTGTTGACCATCCGGGTGAAAGACACGGGTATCGGCATTCCCAAGGAGGCGCAGGAGCGCATTTTCAAACCGTTTGAACAGGCGGAGTCGAGCACCACAAGACGCTATGGCGGCACGGGACTCGGGCTCTCCATTGTGCGAGAGATCGCTCACTGTATGGGCAGCGAGGTGACGTTACATAGTCAGGAAGGTATTGGCTCAGAGTTTATCGTCAGCGTATTGCTTGAACGCTGCAGACCGGAGACGCTCGACATTCATATCGAACGGAATCTCGACTATCGGGGGCTCAAGGCGTTGATTGTTGAAGATAACCGCACCAATACCATCATTATCGAGACCTTCATGAAACGTAAAGGTTTTATCACCTATGCGGTAGAAAATGGTGAAGAAGCGTTGAAGGCCGTGTCGACCCAAACCTTCGATCTGGTTCTGATGGATAACCATATGCCAGTGATGGATGGCGTTGAGGCCATCTCAGGTATCCGAAATATGGTGGGTAAAGAAAAAGACACCCTGATATTTGGTTGTACTGCAGATGTGTTCAAAGAAACCCGTGAACGCATGCTGAGAGCGGGGGCGGATTACATTGTAGGTAAGCCCATTGATGAAAGGGTGCTCGATGATGCCCTGTATCAGTTCGCGAACAAGCTGTTTCAGTTCACTCACAAAACCGGTAACGACCTTCACTCCGTTGGTTAACCCGCTAACGTCATGTCTTTTGGCAGGCATGACGCCCCAATAGTTCTGTTATTAACCCTCAAAAAGACGCTGTTGGCGCTCATGTAGCGACTAAGTCTTTGTTCTCGTTAGACTCACCCCAATGCTCATCCAATTTATTAGTAATTAATGTACATTTCTTGGCAGGTAACTGACTGAATTTGCGTGTGATAGTCGATAATTGTCATAAAATTACAACAACTAGCGAGTTTATCTAGTTTGAAAGCGAAAATTGGTGATTTATTTACTAACTTGTTTTAAATACGGTATGTAAAACTACAAATTTAGTGTTTTAATAGCGCTCAAATCTGGATATAAGAATATATCCAGTGATATGAATTGCCAAAAGCATTTTTTGATAGTTTATAATTCCGTGAGAAACTGACCTTGAAACCTAAAGCTCCTTTTTGTATTCGTAATGCCGCAGCAGACACTTTTGCTATGGTGGTATTCTGTTTTGTGTCTGGCATGTTGATTGAAGTCCTCGTGTCGGGTATGACGTTTGAACAGTCTCTGGCATCGCGATTGCTGTCTATTCCCGTCAATATTGCGATTGCTTGGCCCTACGGCGTGTTTCGTGATTGGGCCCTAAAACAGGGTGCCAAGGTTTCGGGCAGTGGCACCATGAAAGCCATCTCCGACCTGATCGCTTACGTAGCGTTTCAGTCCCCTGTGTATGCGGCGATTCTGTTTACGGTGGGTGCCTCCACAGACCAAATCATTACTGCGGTATCGAGTAACGCGGTTGTGTCTTGTGGTATGGGTGTACTTTACGGTTACTTCCTGGACTACTGCCGCCGCTGGTTCCGCGTTCCGGGTTACTATCAAAGCGTGTGATGTGCCGATCATTTGATCGAAACCCTCACTCCCGCCGTGTTATTGAAAAAAGACGTCACAGGACGTCTTTTTTGATATTTCTCCAGTAGTAAAACCAATGAGTGATTTATGCGGCCTTAGGTAGCAAAAATATGCCCGTTGGCTCAATGGTCAGATACGCATGTTCTGAAATCTCGGGATCAAACTGGGAAGAGTTTAGTTGCAGCAGCAGTTCCTGATCCTGCCATTCAACCGCAACTTCATACATAGACCCCATGTAGACGACGTCCTTCACCTTACAGCGCTGGCATTCCTCGCCTTCCCCGGTAAGCAGAATGGCTTCCGGGCGGACACCAATCTGGTATTCGTCGTCCGGGAACTGGCACAGTGTTGCGTCTTGCACAGGCACTTTATATCCGTTGATGTCGAGATGACGGTTTCTGAACTGGCCGGTGAAAATGTTGGCATCACCCATAAAGTTCGCCATAAACATGGAGGCAGGAGTCCGGTAAAGCTCATCTGGCGTACCCTGCTGCATGATATCGCCGTCTTTCATTACGATGACGGTATCAGACACCGCAAAGGCTTCTGACTGGTCATGCGTCACATACAGCGAGGTGATGTTAAACCGCTGCTGAAGCTCACGGATTGTTTCTCGCATATTTCGGCGCAAGTTGGCGTCAAGGTTACTCAATGGTTCATCGAAGAGCAGAACCTTCGGCTTAAGAACCAGCGCTCTTGCCAGAGCCACACGCTGCTGTTGACCACCTGAAATCTGGTCCACAAAACGGTCGCCCATACCAGCCAGATCGACCAACTGAAGCGCTTCATCAACCCGCAGTTTGATTTCTGCTGCAGGCAGCTTAAGCATTTTCAGGCCATACGCGACGTTTTCATACAGCGACATATGCGGAAACAGTGCATACGACTGGAACACCATGCAAATATCACGATGCTGGATCGAAGTGTTGGTGACGTCTTTACCGTCGATAAAAATCTGACCGCTGGTGGGCTTTTCCAGCCCGGCTACCAGGCGAAGCACTGTTGTTTTGCCACAGCCAGATGGACCGAGAAGCGTGATGAGCTTACCTTTCTCGATCTCTAGATCCAGGTTGCCAATGACCGTGTTATCGCCGAAGCGTTTACAAATATTTTTCAGAACTACAAAGCTATTCTTATTCATTTAAAAATTCTCCAGACCTAATCTTGGTGCTTGGCTTTAGAGCGTGATATCCGGGCTTCTCCCACTAGGAAGTCAAAAGTCAGAATGATGGCAAGCATGACAAATATCAGTAGCGAACCGTAGGCAATCGCAATACCGTATTCGCCGTCTTCTACCCGGTTAAGAATGTACGAAGTGGCAACGCGGGTCTCAGGCGTGACCAAGAATATGATGGCGCTTACCGTTGTCATAGCGCGAACAAAACTGTAGATCAGCGATGAAAGGATCGCCGGTCTGAGTAGCGGGATCAGGATATTCATTATGGTTTTGAACGAATCGGCACGCAGACTCAGTGACGCTTCATCCAGCGACTTATCCAGTTGCCCTAGACCGGCCACGCCGGCGCGGATACCCACGGGCACATTACGCATCACCATAGAGATCACGACGATGGCTGCGGTCCCTGTCAGATAGACGGGCGCGTCATTAAAGGCAAGAATATAGGAGACACCCGCCACCGTGCCCGGTACAGCGAAACAGAGCATGGTAACGAACTCAACCACCTTCTTCCCATGGAACTGCTGACGCACAACGATATACGCGATGAGCAAGCCAAAGGTTGCGGTAATTGGTGCGGCAATACCCGCATACGTCATGGTACTGATCAGCGATGGCCATGCACCTTCACCGAATCCCATTCCAAACAGGTTGACATAGTTCGCCAGAGTCAGGGTGTAATCTACGCCCCAGTTCACGGTAAAGCTTCCGTAAACAATACTTCCGTACAACAGCACGTTAAATGCCATCCAGACATAGAGAGTGATGGAGACAAAGATACGCAGACTGTTCGGTAGTGGTTGCACATCCCCCCGGTATGACTTACCGGAAATTGTTACGTACGAGCGCTTGCCAATCCAAAGGTACTGAACAACAAAGATGGCCAGAGAGAAGATAAGCAGAACCGCACCAAGCGTACTGGCTGATGCGTAATCGAGCTGCGCACCTGCGATATAGAAGTAGATCTGCGTTGCAAGAACATCAAAGCTTCCGCCGAGTACCAGAGGGTTACTGAAGTCCGCCAGTGACTGAACAAAGATAATAAGGAAGGAGTTAGCCAGCGCAGGTTTCAGCAGCGGGATCACCACATTAAAGAAGGTTTGATAGCGGTTGGCACGCAGGGTATACGAGGCCTCCTCCAACGACGGATGCAGGGATTTCATCGCGCCATCCAGAATCATAAATGACATAGGAGCAAAGGCCAGAACCTGCGCCATCCAGATGCCGGTAAAACCATACAACCAGTTGGTGTGCTCAAGCCCGAACCAGTCCACCATCAGTTCGGTGACATAGCCGGAGCGGCCCAGCATCAGGGTGACACCCAGACCGACTACAAACGGTGGGGTAACAATTGGCAGAATCGAGAATATCCGGGCAATAAACGCAGACCGAACTGCAATGCGGGTGGAATAAATCGCGAAAATTAAACCGAAGAAGGTTGCGGTCACACCGACGGACGTTCCCAGCATCATTGAGTTGAGAATAATCTGAACAATCTGTTTCTGAGACAGGATGTCGATAAACTGCCAGGCGACAAAGTTACCCATCTCATCCTGAAACATAGGCACAAAAATGGCGATGCTCGGGTAGAGAATAAAGGTAGTAATCAGGCCGACAATGGTGACCAGAGAGCCGATGACAAAGACATCGCCGCCAAGATATTCAAGACGGGCATAGGCCAACGTAATCACGCACCCCAGAGCAATAAACAGCAAAATGGTGCCATAGCCGAGACCGTTTCCAGTCGCCCAGGAGGATATCAAGGTAAACAGAATGCAAAATGCGGAATAGCCAATATCCATGTAATGGCGTTTTTTATGGTATTTGTTCTGAGCCAGTTTTGGGCGCACCAATAATAGCAGTGGAAGGCCAAACCAGAGCCAGGCAACATTTCTGCTGCTCCAGCCCATGGCCGCCAGAAACTCATCTGAGGTGGATTCAAAAAGCCCGTAGTCGAGTGCGAAGACCGGCAACAGAATAAATGCAGCAACAATGGAGGCGATCCAGTAAAACACCGGGTCACGGCCAAGCTTCTCGTTTTGCAGATCAATACCCGTATCTGCAGCTAGCTGAGACATGTTAGTCACCTTGATAACGAATTAAGATGTTAATGAACCCTCCCCGGAATCGAGGAGGGCAGGGAGTACACAGAAGGGAGATTACTCGCCCATCTTAACTACATTTACCCACTTTTTAATCAGACGCTTACGGGTGTCAGAGGCACCATAGGTGTCCATGTCGTAATCGATAAGGTCAAGCTTGCTCGGGTCTAATGCATAAGGAGACTGTTCGGCATGCGTATTTGTCAGGATCTGGAACGATTTACCCTTCTGCCACGCTAGCTGCTGGCCTTCTTTCGACAGTACCCAGTCGATAAATAGCTTCGCATTCTCTTCGTTACGTGCGCCTTTGATCATACTGACGCCGCCGATTTCATACCCCGTGCCTTCACAAGGAGAGATAAGCTCAAGCGGTGCGCCCTGAGACTGCTCAAGAGAGTAATCGTGCAGGAAGCCGATACCGATCGCGATTTCACCGCGTGCAGAGTTACGGGAAGGTGTCACACCGGATTTGGTGTATTGAGAGATGTTCTTGTCGAGTTCTTTAAAGTATTCAAACGCTTTGTCTTCGCCCCAGAGCTGGATAAAGGTAGCCAGTGCGGTGTACGCCGTACCTGAACTCTGCGGGTCAGCAATCTGAATTTCTTCTTTGTATTCAGGTTTCGTCAGGTCATTCCAGCAGCGTGGAATTTCCAGTCCCTTCTCTTTCAGACGTTCGGTGTTAACACCAAAGCCTAAGATACCCATATAAACAGCAGAGGAGTAGTTGCCCTTGCGCTTAGCAGGATCGCGGAACTCTGGGATAATGTTGTCCAGTTGAGGTGACTGGTAAGCCTGAAGCAGATCCATTTCACCTGCCTGAGACTGCGGATCTAAGGTGCCGCCGTACCAGACATCGGCACGCGGATTTTTGCGTTCTGCCTGAATCTTAGCCAGAGTACTGCCCGAGCCGTTGCGCACAAACGAAGTCTTCACGTCAAATTTTTCAGAAAAGGCTTTAGTCTCCGCTTCACACATTGCGTTTGTCGCGCTGCAGTACACCACAAGGCGGCCTTCGGCGAGCGCTTGCGGGGCAGCAAGAGCCGCAGAGCCCATGATGCATGCGGTAAGCAGGGTTCGAGTGAATGTTCCTTTCATCTTCTGTTTCCTCTGTTTTTTATTGTCATTCGGTGCCAGCTTTTTTGCTGTTGTGCGCCGGTTGGAGGTAGGGTTCTTTGCCATGTTAGAAAACAGAACAGGAAAATGAATGAGACGGGTTTTTAGTCACCTAGGAAAATTTCCTAGTTTGACCGACTGTTGATGGGTTTTGTGCTGACGCTCACATTGCCTGAGTACACTCAGGCAATGTCGGGTTCTGTCTCAGGATCCTGAGCTTTGAGAAACGGCAGAAGCAGAAGGCCAATGGCGGCCGCGACGATGGTAATGACACTGAAGAAACCTTCCCAGCTGTACTGCTCAATCACCAGAGAAACAGGATAACCTGCCAGTGCTGCACCGAGATAGCCAAACAGACCCACGAAGCCTGTCGAGGTGCCGGCCAGATCTTTATGAGAACATTCCGCCGCCGCCATACCTATCATCATCTGCGGACCAAAGATAAAGAATCCGATGGAGAACAGGCAGGCAGAGAGTACGTAGATATTGTCTAGCGGGGTTAACCATAGCGCTGCCACTGAAATGGAAATGCCAAGGGCAAATATCAGGTTCATCGGTGCCCGGTTACCATGGAAGAACCGGTCTGATCCCCAGCCTCCGAACAGAGAGCCTAAAAAGCCGCCCACTTCAAACATGGAAACGGCGGTATTCGCGGCCAGCAGGCTGGCGTTGTGTCTCTCGACCAGATAGAGGCTTGCCCAGTCATTGATGCCGATACGCACCACATAAACCAGCATGTAGGAACCACAAAGCAGCCAGATATATTTGTTGCTCAGTACATAGGTGCGGACTTTTTCCTTAAAGCGCAGGCCTAGCCCCTCACTCTCTTGCTGCTTTTCAAGCCAGTCGTTCTTCCAGTCACCAATGCTGGGCAGCCCCATGGTGATGGGCTTATCCCTGAGGCCAAAAAAGAGAATGCCGCCCATGATACAGGCGATGATTCCCGGCACAAAAAAGCCAAAGCGCCAGCCCCAGGTCATGGAGATAAAGCCGATCACTACCGGTAATAAAGCGCCGCTGACATTGATGCAGGTATTCCAGAGTGACCACCAGAAGCCCCGTTCAGAGCGGGAGTACCAGGTAGTGAGTATCTTTGCGCAGGCTGGCCAGCCCCAACTCTGGAAAAAGGCATTGAGCATCCATAAGATAACCATCATGGGCAGTGACGAGCTTAATCCGAACAGGATATTGACGACACCGGATGCGATTAACCCGATCCCCATAAAATACTTCGGGTTTGACTGGTCACTCACCATCGCCGACAGGAACTTGGATGTACCATAGGTCATGTAATAAACGGTAGCGATAACACCGATATCCGAATGAGTTAACCCCAGATCTTCCAGCATCGCGGGCATGGTGAAGTTCAGACTTTTACGGGCAAAGTAGAAAACACCGTAACCCACATACATCAGTGCCATAAGCTGAATTCGCCAGCGTCGGTATATCTGGTCAACCTCGTGTTTATCATTGCTCACTTTCAAAGACCTGCCTCGCTTAACGGCCGTTTATCTGCTTTTATCGGCAGGTTTACCGCGACTCTCGTTCCGCCTCTGTTCTCGATAGTTATCTCGCCGCCAAGGGCGCTAATGCGTTCCTGTATCCCTTTTAGCCCCGTTCCCCGACGTTGCCAGTCCTGCGGGAGCCCGATGCCATTGTCCTGATACTCCATCCGGACTATCGGACCAGGGAACAGAGTGATGTGCACTTCAGTTGCATTCGCATACTTAGTGGTGTTGTTAAGCAGTTCCTGAACCACCCGGTAAAGGGTTACCGAAATCACCTCATCCAGAGCATCGACATCCAGCCCGATATTGATGACGCATTTCACATTGCGCTCTTTTAACTTCATTTCCTGAGCCAGGTGCTGCAGGGCATTCTCAAGCCCGAGTTCATCTAAAAACTGGGGCCGAAGCTGGGTAAGCAACTGACGGGTAGAGGTATGGATCTTTAATGCCAGATCGTTAATCGCCGTTGCAATTTGTTTGGTGCCGTTCTCAGTGGCAATGCGGTCGGCCAGCGTGGCCTGGATCTGTATCGCCGTAATATTCTGACCAATCTCGTCATGCAACTCCCTTGCTACCGACTTGCGAATATCCTCTTCCACATGAACCAATTGCTTGGTCAGCGCCCGCTTGGTAAGGAGCTCTTTTTCTAAATCCCGGTTGGCTCGGTGCAATTTTTCGGACAGAAGGTGCTGGCGACTAATGGCGATGCCCAGGCCGAGCCCGATAAGAGCCTGAGTGGTGATAAAAATGTGCATCTCTTCAAAGCTGCTGAACGAGCCGGCTACCTTTTTCGCGGCGGTGAGCAATACACTGTTCATGACCGCAGCCAGCACGCCGCCCTGCCAGCCGTAGCGATAGGCCATAAAAATATTTGGCAGCAGAACAATGATCAGTAAAAGGCTGGTCAGCTCGTCCTGGAAAACGACCTCGCTCACCAGTCCGGTAATAAAAAACACCACCACCCACAGGTACGCCGATGGCCTGAGGGAGATCTGTTTGTGTACCAGAGAAGGGGAGAGCGGAACCCAGATTTTGTGTATCAGGTAGTCGTGCAGCAGATAGAAAAACGGTGCCAGCAGGACCCCCCCGGTCAGAGCTGCGATCACACTGCTGTAGAGGAGGCTGATGTTCAACGACAGCGGTTTGTTGAGCAGGACAAAAATCAGCGCAACGAGCAGTGAGTTAGCGATTACTAAGCTGATCAGGAACAGCAGCTGTTGCCAGTACACGTCCAGTTTCTGCCATTTTTGCTGAAAGGGCCGCAGCAGGACACAAGTGGTAAAGAACGTGACCAACAGCAACAGATCGAAGGGTAAGAATTCAGTAGAAAGGGCTATACCAACCCAGATAAGTAATTCGCTGAGAACGATTACCCACCACAGCCTGAGCGGTAAGATCAGCAGCACCGCGATACGCAGCCCAACCGGGAGTAAGGTCGCAGCAAGATGGATATCTTTGACTAGATAACTGCTGACACACCACAAGCAGAACCAGGTGATGGTGTAGATAAGAAACAGGAAGGCGATGGAAAATGCACCGCTGCCCGATGGGATATCACGCTTCATCGGGCAGCAACTTATGCTGTATCGCGAAACGGATCAGATCGACGTTATTCGACAATCCCAGCTTGCCAAGGATATTCGCTCGATGCACATGTACCGTTTTATGACTTAGTGACAATTTAAAGGCCACTTCCTTGGCATCCAGCCCCATAATAAGATGCTCGAATATCTGTTTTTCTCGTTTGGTCAGTTCGTCAAGCGCAGCATCTGGCACGGAGGCGTTACTCAGATTAATCAGAGCATCGGCACAAAGGTAACGGTCACCCGAAGCCACAGTGCGTATTGCCTTTACCAACTCGCCGGGACCGCAGCGTTTTGAAAGGTAACCTGACGCACCGGCATCAATTGCTTTGCTCACAAAAGACGCGGAGTCATAGATACTGAGGATAATCGCCTTAAGGTCGGGCTTACTCTTTCGTAATCGCTCCAGCAACAAAAGACCACTTTCGTCGGGCATGGAGATATCGATAACGGCCACGTCCAGCGTACCTGAGCAGGCGAGGGAGTAGAAAGCCTCTTTGGCAGAGCTGAATTCCCCTTCTACCTGGATGTCACTTTCCACACTCAATAGCTGGGCAAAGCCAGAGCGCACCATTACGTGATCGTCAACTAAGGCAACAGAAATCATAACTATCCGGAATTTATTATTAATTTATATATCATTCTGATAATTGCACTTTGTACAGCGCGACGCAAAGGAAGAAGATTAAGGTGTGATAGCTATCTTATCCCGCTCTGAAGCGGGGTCAAAACTTGTGACCTTTTACAGAAATAGCCCTGAATTTATACAAATCAGTCAAATTATCATCAGTCAGCCACAAAAGGGCACTATTTCGTAAAATTAACCTTGACCAAAGCCCTAAGAATCATTAAATTAGCGCCTCGTTGCCCAAGGGGTAACGCAAAAAACAAAATACGGTGAGTTGTCCGAGTGGCTGAAGGAGCACGCCTGGAAAGTGTGTATACGGCAACGTATCGAGAGTTCGAATCTCTCACTCACCGCCACATTCGAAGCCCCAGCAGAAATGCTGGGGCTTTTTCGTTCTATCTACCTGAACAAAAACAAAAAATGCCGTCATCCTCATGCAAATGAGGATCTTTTAAAGCGAGTGACTACCTTAAAATACTTCGTAACCTGAAAGCGCGTTAAATTGGTAGCGAGAAGATTAGAATGACTGCCCTTAATACAAAAAAGGTGCTTACGTGAGCACCTTTTGTCTATGCCGAAATTACGGCTCGCAAGAGTCACCCGTTTTGGCTGTCCAGCTTGTCCCTGCGTCGTAAGAACACTGCTCAGCATAAGTGCCGTTCGTGTATGTCAGAGTGCGAGACCAATGGCCTGCCTTGTTGTGAGATGTGGTACGTTGGGCCAGTTCAGCGGTTGGCTCGTACTCTGCCAAGATACGTCCCCAT
>NZ_FNVG01000057.1 GCF_900107935.1 Vibrio hangzhouensis
CCATAGAACCATAGAACCATAGAACCATTTTTCACCAAGGACCGCTTTTAAACATGTTTAACAAAATCTTAGTCGTCTGCGTGGGTAACATCTGCCGCTCTCCAATCGGTGAATACATGCTGGCGAAAATGCTGCCGAACAAAACCATCGCCTCTGCGGGTATTGCATCGGCCAAAAGTGGTCTGGTCGGAAAGCCGGCAGACAAAACCGCCATCGAAGTGGCGGCCGAACACGATATCGACCTGACGCAACACAGCTCACAGCAACTCACCAGTGAGCTTTGCAAAGAGTACGATTTGATCCTGGTAATGGAAAAAGGCCACATCGAAGCCCTAACCAGCATCGCCCCCGAAGCCCGGGGCAAAGCCATGCTCTTCGGCCAATGGATAGGACAAAAAGACATCCCCGATCCATACCGCCAAAGCCGCGAAGCGTTTGATCATGCGTACACGCTGATCGAGCAAAGCGCGAAGGAGTGGGTGGGGAAGTTATAAATGGTTTCTGGGGGCTGGTTCCTGGATGCTGGTTCCTGGGTGCTTGGAAGAGCGGCACACGTGAACCGGGTATTTAGGAAACCGCAACCCAAACACGAGGGCTCTCATTATGCACTACAAAAAACTCGAAGTATGGAAGTTATCGTTTCAAATAGCAGTCGAAGTAAAGCGACTAACTGAAAACTGTCGGGATTTTGGGTTCTGTGATCAAATACGTCGTTCCGCTGTTTCAGTGCCATCTAATATTGCTGAAGGAGAGGAGCGAGAAACAGTGAATGAGTCGGTTCGGTTTCTGTATATTGCAAAAGGTTCGTGTGGTGAGCTTGTTACCCAGATATTGTTAGCAAAAGAATTTGGCTATCTGAGTAGTGAGCAAAGTGATTATTTAGAGAGTAAGGCAATAAGAGTAAGTAAAATGCTTGCTGGTTTGATCAAAAGTAGAAAAGGAACGGTAAGGGAAGAACGTGCGGAATATGTAGCTAATTAAAACATAAAGAAATACCGTCTCTCTAGTTCCAAGTTCTATCCGGGCACTTCCTCGAGGAACCAGGAACTAGGAACCAGGAACCAGAACCCAAGCCCTCTCCTCAGGATTCGATTAATGCAAAACCCAAAACAATCTTCAAATATGTCATCAACCTCCCCCGACGAAATCGATCTGGGCAAACTGTTCGGCATTCTTCTCGACGCCAAATGGGTCATCATTCTTACGACCTTTGTCTTCGCGTGTGGCGGTATTGCCTTTGCGCTGCTCTCCACGCCAATCTACAAAGCCGATGCGCTGATTCAGGTCGAGCAAAAAAGCGGTGGTATGTCTTCTTTGCTTAGCGAAGGGCTAGGGGACATGTTTGCTCAGGAGTCGTCAGCGACAACGGAGATTGAGCTGATCAAATCTCGTATGGTATTGGGACAAACCGTTGATAAGCTTAATCTGACCACGGTTGCGCAGCCTAAATATTTCCCTTTGGTTGGCAAAGGGTTGGCCAGACTTTCGGGTAAGCAAGCCTGGATTGAGGTCGGCAGACTGGAAGTGCCGGAGCAGTTTCATTACCTGGATGATAAAACGCTGATTCTGACTCAAGTAGATTCAGAGGGCAGCCAGTACACCCTGCATGATGCTTATGACCGAGTGCTGATTGAAGGGCGTGTTGGTGAGCTGGCAACAGGTGAGGGTTATAAGCTGTTTGTGACCCAGTTAAAAGGTGAGCAAGGTCAGCAGTTTAGCCTGAGTAAAATCGCTCGTATTGATGCTATCGCTAGTTTGCAAAAATCACTCTCCATCTCTGAGCGCGGCAAACAAACCGGTATTTTGCAGCTCTCGATAGAAGGTGAAAACAAACCGCAGATTGAACGCGTACTGAATGATATTAGCCAGAACTACTTCTTGCAGAACGTTGAGCGCCAATCGGCAGAAGCCGAAAAAAGTCTGGAGTTCTTAAAAGGTCACCTTCCTGATATTAAGACCAGCCTGACGGTGGCGGAAGATACGCTTAATACTTATCGTCAAAAGAATGAATCTGTTGATCTTGGCTTAGAGGCACAGTCAACACTTAAAGTGATGGTGGAACTCGAAGCGCAGCTTAATGAGTTAACTTTTAAAGAGAGTGAAGTCAGTCAACGCTTTACCAAAGATCACCCGGCGTATCGCTCGCTACTAGAAAAGCGTGAAACGCTATTAAAAGAGAAAGAGCGTCTTAATCGTCAGATTCAGAAGCTACCAAAGACCCAGCGTGAAGTACTGCGTATGACACGTGATGTGGAAGTGAACCAGCAAATCTACGTACAGCTACTCAATAAAGTGCAAGAGCTGAGCATTCTTAAAGCCGGTACCGTAGGCAATGTCCGAATTGTTGATATGGCCCAGTCGTACACCCACCCGGTGAAGCCGAAAAAACCACTGATTGTGGTATTGGCAACCCTGCTTGGTGGCATGTTGAGTGTGGCTTTTGCGTTGGTAAAAGCGGCGTTTCATAAAGGGCTGGAATCAGCGGACGAAATCGAAGCGATTGGCATGCCTGTGTATGCCAACATCCCTAAGTCGGAAACGCAGTTGCAACTGGATTTACGTAAAAAGCGCAAGAACCAAGTGGCCGAGCTGCTAAGTGAGAGTAACCCGGCAGATCTGTCTATCGAAGCATTGCGTGGCCTGCGAACAAGTTTGCACTTTGCCATGATGGAAGCCAAAAACAACGTGGTGATGATCTCGGGCCCTGCGCCGGGCATTGGTAAATCTTTTGTGTCCACCAACTTTGCCGCCGTTGCCGCGAAAACCGGCCAAAAAGTGCTGCTGGTGGATGCCGATATGCGTAAAGGTTACCTACAGAAAAACTTTAACCTGAAATGGGACGATGGTTTGTCTGACCTACTCAGCGGCAAGATGCAAATTGAGCAGGTGATCAAGCACAGCAACATCGACAACCTGGATGTCCTCACCCGTGGTCATGTGCCGCCAAACCCATCTGAGCTGCTAATGCACCCACGCTTTGGCGAGTTTGTCGAGTGGGCATCGCAAAATTATGATCTGGTAATCATGGACACTCCACCTGTACTCGCGGTCACCGACCCAAGCATTGTCGGTGCTCATGCAGGGACTACCTTAATGGTCGCAAGGTTCGGCCAGAACACCCTTAAAGAGCTAGAAGTCGCACAAGGGCGCTTTGAGCAATCTGGAATAGATGTGAAAGGGGTGATCTTCAATGCGGTAGAGAAGAAGGCATCCAGCGGCTATGGGTATTATAACTATGCCTATGCGAGTGATAGTAAGTAAGCTTATTACGCTATCTTCACTATCCTTGCTGCCCTAATTATTCCTGTCGTTCTCGCTTTCTCCGTCATCCTCGTATATGGACTCCCGTTAGATTGCAACTAGAGGACAAAAATAAGTAGGAAGCATGCGCATATTCGGGCTCTTATTGAGTAGCGA
>NZ_FNVG01000038.1 GCF_900107935.1 Vibrio hangzhouensis
AGGCAAGAGAATAGTCTCTTTGGGTGCGTTTACTTGTTGATTTCATAACACTCTCCAATTTCATGTTGGAAATGTGTCAACCTTATTTAGGACGGAACAGTGGATTAAAAAAGGCTCGCATTGGCGAGCCTTTTTCATTCAGAGCGACGATTACTTGTCATCCTCCGGCAACTGGACGTTTAACTCCAGTACACTGATGTCGTCATCTTTGTGTTCAAACGACAGTTCAACCATGGATGGATCGACCTCCACATACTTGGCGATCACATTCAGAATGTCTTCTTTCAACTGCGGAAGGTAGGTCGGCGAAGGTGAGCCTTCACTGCGACGTTCTGCGACGATGATTTGTAGACGCTCTTTGGCCAGGTTAGCCGATGTTTTTTTCTGTGGGCGGAAAAATTCGAGTAGCGACATAGCTTAACCCCCAAACAGACGTTTTAAGATACCTTTCTTCTGCTCGGTCAAGAAGCGGAAGTCGACCTGTTCACCGAGCAGACGTTCGACTGTGTCTGCGTACGCCATGCCCGCATCGGATTCTTCGTCAAAAATAACCGGGATACCTTTGTTGGAAGCGTTCAGTACCGCCTGACTTTCTGGGATGACGCCCAGTAGTGAAATGTGCAGGATCTCTTCCACATCTTCCACAGACAGCATTTCGCCTTGGGTAACGCGAGCCGGGTTATAACGAGTCAACAACAGATGCTGTTTTACCGGTTCCAGTCCTTCTTCTGCTCGGCGAGATTTGGAGTCAAGAATGCCCAGAATTCGGTCTGAGTCGCGCACAGAAGAGACTTCTGGGTTTGTAGTGACAATGGCTTCATCTGCAAAGTAAAGCGCCATTAGAGCGCCTTGTTCGATGCCAGCAGGGGAGTCGCAGATAACAAAATCGAAGCCCATTTGGTCAAGGTCATCCAACACACGACGCACACCCTCTTTGGTCAGAGCATCTTTATCTCGGGTTTGTGACGCAGGAAGAATAAACAGGTTGTCGGTACGCTTGTCTTTAATCAGCGCCTGATTGAGCGTCGCTTCACCATTAATGACATTGACAAAGTCATATACAACGCGGCGCTCACAACCCATGATCAGATCCAGATTACGCAGGCCAATATCGAAGTCGATAACGGCAGTTTTTTTTCCTTTCAGAGCCAGACCAGACGCGATTGCCGCGCTGGAAGTTGTTTTACCAACGCCACCTTTACCTGACGTTACAACAATAATGCGTGCCATTATTCGTTTTCCTTAAAATTATTATATGGTGAGAATTTCGAGGTCGAGCTGATCATTGGTCATGCCGAACAGCACCTTTTTACCCCAATAGTCACGTTCAATCTGATCACTGAGCCAATAATGTCCGGCAATGGACACCAGCTCAGCTTGTAAATCGTTACACAGGATCTTCGCATCACTGGAGCCACTGGCTCCAGCAATAGCACGTCCTCTTAAAGTGCCATGGATATGAATCGTGCCATCAGCGATCACTTCAGCACCGGCACTCACATGGCTTAAAATCACAAGGTCACTGTTTTTGGCATAGACTTGTTGACCAGAGCGAACAGGGGTACGGACGATTTTAGTTGGTTCCATTTTAGCCGGAGCCTGTGAAGGGGCCTTACTGGCCGTCATCACGGCAAAGCCCGCTTCTGTTGCCAGATTCTGGTTCCGTTTATCCACACAACCGGTCACGCCTACCGGAATCATTCCTATCTCTTCAACACCAAGTTTTAAATCGCGATAGTTAATATCGCCCTGTACTTGGCTGACATTAAGAACAACGGGTGCAGCAGCAAAAAAGGTCGGTGCCTGGTCGACTTTCTGTTTCAAGAAATGAACTGCTGTGGAGACATCGTTGTCAGAAAGATGCAACACCGATAAGGTGAAGCTACTGCCTTTCAGATCTGGGGATTGAGACATGAATGATCAAATCCTTGTGCCAATGACATTGCTTTTGATTAGGCTAATCATGTTATATTTCCACACTACAGACGGCAAGCTATCTTGCTCTCAAATGGATAATTAACTGTCAATTTTCCATAAACTAACCCAATACTTTCTTCCATTTGAGAAGATCGGCGACAATAAGAGATATATCAATGCTTTGTTCAATCTATAAAAGCACAAAAAAAGAAGGGGCGTATCTATACATCGCCAAAAAAGATGACTTTTCAGAGGTGCCCGATGCCTTGATGGAAATGTTCGGTAAACCTACGCTTGTTATGGTAGTGAATCTTACCGGACGCACGCTTGCACAGGTGGATGTCGATAAAGTCAAAACCTCAATCCAAAACGAGGGCTTTTTCTTACAACTTCCGCCACCACCAGAAAACTTACTAGAAAAATACAAAGAGCAAAAAGCTCAGCAAAAGTAGTACGAATGCTCAGGGGAGGGCAGGGTGAAGAGAGTATTGTCAGTGATGCTAGGAGCGAGCCTAGCGACGAGCGCGATGGCGCAGGACAAAGGCACGTTTGAAGAATATGTTGCCGGTCTCAAAGAGGAAGCCAGACAACAAGGCATTTCGGAGCAAATTTTAACCGAAGCGTTTAAAGGCGTGGAATACAAACCAAGAGCGGTAACGGCGGACCGTAATCAACCAGAGAAGAGACTGACGCTCGATGAATACATACCCCGTGCAGTACCTGACTGGAAAGTCAAACAGGCCAAAGAGCTGCATAACAAGCATTACGCTGAGTTGAAACGTATCGGCGACCAATACGGTGTGCAGCCTAGATTCATCGTCGCGTTGTGGGGTGTAGAGAGTAACTTTGGCCGCTTTACCGGCAACTATCGCGTTATTGATGCACTGTCGACTCTCGCGTACGAAGGGCGTCGTGAAGCCTTCTTCCGCAAAGAGGCACTAGCGGCACTGACGATTCTGGAGCAGGGGCATATTGCTCCGGATGCCATGAAGGGCTCCTGGGCAGGTGCCATGGGCCAGAGCCAGTTTATGCCGAGCTCCTTCTTAAGTTTCGCCGCGGATGGCAATGGGGATGGTAAAAAAGATATCTGGGACTCAGAAGCGGACGTGTTTGCCTCGACGGCTAACTATCTGGCTAAGTCCGGGTGGGATGATAAGTACACCTGGGGACGCCAGGTGAAAGTACCACATGGCATCTCTCCGGACCTTCAAGGCCGAGAAGCAGAGAAAGGTAAATATCTGCAGGAGTGGAGCAAACTTGGGGTCACTCGTTACGATGGCAGGCCCCTGCCTAAGCTAGATGATGACATTAAGGCCTGGCTTATCATGCCTGATGATGAAAATGGGCGAGTGTATCTGGTGTATAACAATTACAACGTGTTAATGAAGTGGAATCGCTCGTACTATTTTGCGTTGGCAGTTAGCCACCTGGCTGATCGGATCGCGATGGAATAATAGGCGATTCACGATAACGGATTCCGTTTTGATGAAGGGGCATAGGTCGTACAGCGATTCGTGCCCCTTTTATTTTTGACGCCAGCGGATTGCTTAATGGATATTAGGTAGGTGATAGGTCAGATTGTAAGGGATGGCCCATGGTAATAATTTGGGTGCCGCCAGTGTGGCATCTCGCGTTAGACGCGTGCTGCTGTATTCCTGCTCGCTCACCTTGTCATTAAGCATGACGTTGTCGGCTTTTTGAGTTGCCAATGTCGTACTGACCACTGGCTCGTCACTGTCCTGTGGATAGTCATGACAAAGGTAGACATTTGTGTTGTCTGGCAGTGAAAACAGCCTCTTAATCGAATGATAAAGTGTGCTGGCGCTGCCTCCGGGAAAATCGACACGTGCAGTACCTCTTGCGGGAGCGAAGAGGGTATCACCAACAAAGATATTTTCGCCGAGCGCAAAGGTCAGGTCAGTTGGTGTGTGACCAGGTGTAGCAAGAACCGAAATTACATGGTCTCCAAACGGTAGCTCATCACCGTCTTCCACAAGTAAATCAAATGCAGCCAAAGGCTCGTTTTGCAATTTATCTCTCCAGTTATCATAAACTTCTACAATGCGTTTACTGATAACTGTTTTCCCGCCACAGTGCTGTTGCAATCGTTTTGAACCGGTCAGGTGATCGGCATGAATATGGGTCTCAAGAATATAGTCCAGGGTGACGCCCTGAGATTCAATCTCGTCAATAATCTGCTGCAGTGACGTGCTGGTGACGACACCGTCCTGAAAGTCCAGAACTGGGTCAATGACCGCAGCGTGACTACCTCGGGTAATAAGGTAGGTCAAGGTTCCAGTGGAACGATGAAAAAAGGGGTGAATGTTCATAGGTTCGACAAAGCTCCGTATTGATATTTAAAGCAACGCCTAACCCAAGACTAGTTCATCCATCGCTAACCTCAAGGGGGAAAAAGGAGAGGGGAAGAGACTAGTGCATCGCGCTGTATCGCGCCAATTGAACAAGTTAGCCCATAAAAAAAGCAGCAAAACGAGAAGGTTCTGCTGCTTCATTTATCTCAAAAAGCTCTATTTTGACGTGGTGTGGAACTGTTCGCACGCGATCATGGTGTTCTCAATCAAGCTGGCCACAGTCATCGGTCCTACACCACCCGGTACGGGTGTAATGAAGCTGGCGTTATCTCGGGCAACATCGTATTCAACATCACCAACCAAGGTACCATCTTCCAGACGGTTAATACCCACATCGACCACGACAGCTCCTTTTTTGATCCAGTTACCCGGAACAAAATTTGGTTTGCCCACCGCGACCACAACGACGTCAGCTTGACGGACGTGGCTTTCTAAATCTTTGGTAAAACGGTGGCAGGTAGTTGTCGTACACCCGGCAAGTAGCAGTTCTAATGTCATTGGACGACCAACGATATTCGAAGCACCAACAATCACTGCGTGTTTACCACGAAGCTGAATGTTGTAGCGATCCAACAGGGTGATAATGCCTTTTGGTGTACATGAACGCAGCTTTGGAATTCGCTGTGCCAAACGACCGACGTTGTAGGGATGGAAACCATCGACGTCTTTTTCCGGAATGATACGCTCCAATACGTGAGTTGTATCGATACCCGCAGGGAGTGGCAGCTGTACCAGAATCCCATCGACTTCTGGATCGTTGTTTAGCTCATCAACCAACGCCAGAAGTTGCTCTTCGGAAGCGTTGGCAGGTAAATCATAAGATTTAGAAACAAAGCCAACTTCTTCACACGCGCGGCGCTTACTTCCGACATAGACTTGGGAAGCAGGATCTTCACCGACCAGAACTACCGCCAACCCCGGAGCTCTTAGTCCTGCATCGGTTCTCGCTTTTACACGAGCAGCAACTTCTGAGCGGACGGTTTGAGAAATCAGTTTCCCATCAATGTTTTGAGCAGACATAATTTTCCTTGCGAAAGTTAATTGGCTGTTATTTTTGTGTGCATTGTCCCAGAAATTTATTTCAAAAGCTACAACGCAAACGTTTGCATTGGTGTGTTTTTCGTCTTTTATCTATGTGTTGATTTTTTTTTGGGCATTTGAACCGGTATCGGCAATAAAGCCATTGATTTACCTCTCTCAACTCGTATAATCCTTTCCCTGTAGCGCGCCCTTAGCTCAGCTGGATAGAGCACGTCCCTTCTAAGGATGTGGTCGTAGGTTCGAATCCTACAGGGCGTGCCATTTATTAAAGACCCCTGATAGCTCTCTGAGTTGTCAGGGGTTTTGCTTTTTACGGACCTTTGTCTGCTACACTATCTGCAAT
Source organism: Vibrio hangzhouensis (assembly GCF_900107935.1). Lineage (GTDB taxonomy): Bacteria > Pseudomonadota > Gammaproteobacteria > Enterobacterales > Vibrionaceae > Vibrio > Vibrio hangzhouensis. The sequence goes on from NZ_FNVG01000038.1 coordinate 5,674, forward strand.
TCATTGTTTAAGAGAGTTCACCATGTCTTTTGCTAAATTGGGGTTAAGTCAGCCTGTATTGGATGCCATTAATGCGGTGGGGTACCAAAAACCGACCACGATTCAGAATAAGGCCATCCCGATTATTTTGCAGGGTGACAACCTGATAGCGGCGGCGCAAACCGGTACTGGTAAGACGGCGAGCTTTGTTTTACCGATCATTGAAAGGTTGAGCAAAGGGGAAACCCAGCGTAAGAAACGCGCTCGGGCGATCATTTTGGCCCCAACTCGTGAATTGGCAATGCAGGTGAACCAGAGCATTGAAGCTTATGCTCAGTTTACCTCTATTACTTCGATGGCTATGTACGGTGGTGTGGATTACGCGCCACAAAAGCAGGCGCTGATTGATGGTGTGGACATTGTCGTTGCGACTCCAGGTCGTTTGATTGATCTCTACGGGCAACGAGCTATTCACTTTGACGAACTGGAAGTGCTGGTGCTCGATGAAGCGGACAAAATGCTCGATATGGGCTTCATTGAGGCAATCAACAAGATCATTGCAAGGGTGCCTGAAGAGGCGCAAAACCTGCTGTTTTCTGCCACGTTGTCAAATCCGGTCAGGGAGTTGGCTAGATCGGCCATTGCAGATCCTCAGGAGATCTCAATCGCGAAACACAGTGCGTCAAAAAGCAATATTAAACAATGGATAGTGACGGTTGACAAAGACATGAAATCGTCACTGTTGAGCCATTTGCTACAAGAGAAACAATGGAAGCAGGCGCTAATCTTTATTGAAACCAAGCATGGTGCAGCAAAGCTGGTAAGCCAACTGGAGAAGCGCGGCATTGCGGCTGAAGCTTTCCATAGCGGGCGAAACCAGAAAGTTCGTCAACAGTTGATAGAGTCGTTCAGAGCGGGTGAGATTCAATATCTCGTGGCAACGGGGGTGGCAGCTCGCGGTATTGATATTGAGAACTTGCCGGTCGTGATTAACTACGACTTACCATACCCTGCTGATGAGTATGTACACCGTATCGGCCGTACCGGACGTGCAAATGCGGTGGGCGAAGCCGTGTCACTGGTGTCAAAGGACAACTTTAAGAACTTGTGTATGATTGAAAGTCGTCTGGGTCATTTATTAGACCGAGTAGAGATAGAAGGCTTTGTACCAAGGAAACCTGTGCCAGTCTCGATTCTAAATTACGTGCCTAAACATAAGCGTGAAGCAAAAAGCGAGCAATAACGATAGTTAAAAAACGCCCTCAAATAACGTTGAGGGCGTTTTGTTATTCGACTTTCTCAATCAACAGTGTGATGCCATCCACATCGATGACTCGCACTCTGGTACCTGACGATAGCGGTTCGTCACTGTACGCAGACCAGGAGGTGTCACCAAGCCGGATTCGGCACTTGCCTCGCTGAACATCCTGATCCAGAACCGTTATCTGTCCAACCAACTGTTTGTCTTTTTGATTCAGTATTCGTTGTTGATCGGAATCTTTATCGTCTTTGTACTGTTTGCGCCACCACAACCAGGTGAGCACAAGAGCGAAGACACCAAAGCTCACCCACTGTAATTGCCAGCTGATGGGGACGAACGCCAGCACGATACCTACTAGCATGGCAGCAATACCAAGCCATAGCATATAGCCAGCTGTGCCAAGTAGCTCTCCACAAAGTAGAAGCAGTCCTAGCGCTAACCAGTGCCAGTAATTTACCTGACTGAGCAGTTCTATCACGCTTTATCCTCTTTAGATGTCGATTTGGATTGATTAAACATTTCTGCAATGCCCGCCACAGAGCCCATCAATCCGGTTGCTTCTAGCGGCAACATGATAATTTTGCCGTTATTCGCTTGCCCAATGGACTTAATCGCGTCGGTATAACCCTGAGCAATGAAGTAATTGACCGCTTGCATGTCGCCCTGAGCAATAGCGGTGGAAACCATCTCTGTTGCCTTAGCCTCCGCTTCTGCTTGTCTTTCTCGTGCTTCTGCTTGAAGTATAGCAGCCTGCTTGTCGCCTTCTGCTCTGAGAATCTCCGATTGCTTATGGCCTTCTGCCTTAAGAATCTCAGCTTGTCGTACCCCTTCTGCTTCGAGGATTTCAGCGCGTTTGTTACGTTCTGCCTTCATCTGAGCATTCATTGCTGCGGTCAAATCGGCGGGCGGTTGCACGTCACGGATCTCGATACGAGTAACTTTGACACCCCATGGATTGGTGGCCTCATCGACAATGGACAACAGTTTAGTGTTGATGGAGTCGCGCTGGCTCAACATCTCATCCAGTTCCATTGAGCCCAGCACGGTACGCATGTTGGTCAGGGTTAAGTTTCTAATGGCATGTTCAAGATCGTTGACTTCGTATGCGGCTTTGGCCGCGTCAACCACTTGTACGAAACAGACGGCGTCAATAACGACATTCGCGTTGTCTCGGGAGATCACTTCCTGAGGTGGGATATCCAGAACGCGCTCCATCATATTGACCTTGTTACCAATGGAGTCAATAAATGGAATAATCAGATTAAGACCAGGATTCAGAGTATGGGTGTAGCGGCCGAATCGCTCGACAGTCCAGTTATTTCCCTGAGGAACGGTTTTCACACCTGCTACGATAAATACAACCGCAACCAGGATAAATCCACCGATGGTGATCATTGCATCAATTGCCATGAGAGTTTCCTTGTTTTCAACCTACGTGTGTCCAGTATACAAGTATATGAATAGAATACTGTGTAACAGTGTGTAATTTTTAAACAAATAATAATTAAGTTTATCAGAGCGTTAGATAAACGGCGGTGGAGATCACAATGGGTTTTAGCGGAATGCGAGGGGAGTCAAACAACAGAAAGCGAACGTAGGATGTTGCTTTCTGTTGCAAAGGGGGCGAATTATCTTAGTAAAGCAGCGAGTATAACTGGCGACGATACTTGGCTGCGACGGGGTTGCCTTGACCCAATGCCGACAGGATATCCATAAAGGCTTTTTTGAGGTCGCCGTCCAGAGCATTGAGATCCCGGCTCAGTGGTGTCCAGATCAGCGCCAGTGCTTCTTCGTCGCGATTGACTTGGTGATACTGCAGACCAAGTTCTGCGATAAGCTTGATGTCAGTCGGGTTGCTTTGAAGCGCCGCTTCCAGAGACTGGATTTCAGGACTGTCGGCTGCTTGCTTATGCAGTTCAAGTTTCGACACTAGCGATTTGTAAAAGTTATCTTTGTATTCCATCGGAATAGCATTAAGGACTTGCTCCGCCACATCAAACTGATGGGTTTCTAACAGGCAGTTCGCCAGCGCCAGCTTGATTTCACCTTTCTGTTTATATTCGTCAGACAGTCCATTTAACAAAGTTATTGCTGTTTCAAACTCGCCCTGTTGGGATAGTTCAAGGGCTTTTCTGGCATTGAGTTCATCTTCGCTGGGCAGATGCTTGGTCAGCATGCCTTTGACAGCTTCTATTGACTGTGGACCACCTAGCCCGTCAACAGGCTGTCCATTAACAAACAGAGCGATAGTAGGCAGTGCCTGAACCCCAAATTGTCCCGCAATGGCCTGTTGTTCTTCGCAATTGAGAAGTGCCAGGGTATATGCACCCGCGTATTGTTCGGTTAACGCCTTCAATGAAGGGATGATTTGCGCACTTTCCTCGCTCATCGGTGCCCAGAAGTGGATGAGCACCGGGGCAGTCATCGACGCTTCGAGTACTTGGCGGAAGTTTTGCTCATTTAAATCAACAATGTACGCTGGTTGCATTGAATTATCCTTGTCAGTGATTTGCATCTTTCTCCCTCCAAGATTGGTATGAATGGCTGAGAATTCAAGGTCATGCCGGTAAGAAAGGGGAATTTAGGTACCAAAACGCCGCGTCATAGACGCGGCGTTGATGGATTCCAGAAGTGCAGCCAGCAAAGGTGTTCAGAACATGACAAAATACGTCAGTGTCACACCCACAGCCAGCCAGTTGAGCTGATTTAGCGTCATCTTTCGAATTCCAAGTAATATCGCTGTGAGTCATCCAAGATTAAGGTGTCGACAATAGAAAACCGTTGTAGAACACCTGGGGTGGTAAAACCACTGTGAGCAATATATCGCTGTTATGTGACACTAAAATTACAAATGATCGTTTTTTATGCGGCTTTTCGCAGAATAGGGTCTAGCCACTTGCCAGGCAGCATCCGTTTGAGTACTGCAAACACCTTAGTAGGGGTGGTGATACGATAGCGCAGCTTAGGTGATTTAGACTCCAGAGCATCAAGTAATGGAGGAATGCAAGACTCCGGTGGTAGAACAAACTGATTGTTGGAGCCTTCGGCAGTCAGACGATTCAGTTGTTGATGGTAGTCCACCTTATGCGGACTCGACTCAATATTGATCCATTTAAGGAAAGCGGCTTTTGCATTCGCTCTGAAGTGAGTTTCAATCGGGCCTGGTTCAATTAGCATCACCTTGATATTGGTGCCGTGCAGTTCGAGCCTGAGCGTATCTGTCCAACCTTCCAAAGCAAACTTAGAAGCGTTATAAGCCCCGCGATACTTCATAGCGGCAAAACCGAGCACCGAACTGTTCTGAATGATTCGGCCTTCTCCACGGTTACGCATGATAGGGAGCACGAGTTTTGTCAGCTCATGCCAGCCAAAAAAATTGGCTTCGAACTGCTCTCGCAATGCATCAGTCGGTAGGTCCTCCAATGCCCCTGGCTGGCCGAAAGCCCCATTATTAAATAGTGCATAGAGATTTCCTTCGCACAAGGCAGAGGCTTTCTGAACGGCAAGCTTGATGCTTCTGGGATCGGCGAGGTCGAGCTGGATACAGGTCAGGCCTTCTTGTTTAAGCCTGTCAACGTCAGCTTGTTGGCGACACGAAGCGATGACCTGGTAGCCTTTTTTCTGAAGTGCGTGTGCAGCCACGTAGCCAATTCCAGTGGAACATCCGGTGATGAGAATCGCTTTTGCCATTGTTGCGTTAACCCTATGATATGTTTTCCCATAACATAACGATTAACGACTACTGACCGCAAGTGTTAGCGACCGTTTGACACAATATTTTTTAACGCAGGCTCAATGTGTGGGAACGAAAAATTAAATCCAATTTCGGTCAGCTTTTTGGGTTTCGCTCGCACACTGTCAAACAACAGGCATGACGATTCCCCCATAGCAAGCTTCAGTGCCCATTTGGGTGTCATCAGAAAGTGTGGACGTCCCAAAGCTTTGGCCAGTGCTTTACTGAATACCGAATTGGTAACAGCATGAGGAGAGCAAAAGTTATATGGGCCTTCGGCATGCTCTGTTTCCAGCAAGCAAACAATGCCACGTACCATATCAAGAATGTGTATCCATGGGATGTATTGCTGACCATCACCAATGGGGCCTCCTAAGCCTAGCTTGTACGGCAGTATCATTTTCGCCAGTGCACCACCGTGTTCTCCGAGGACAACCCCTGTCCGTAGCAGGCAGACTCGCGTATGTGCAGACTGGGCACGCAACGCAATATGTTCCCATTGTTCACACACCTTATGAGCAAAATTGTCCTGATGCACATGCAGGCTTTCATCAAATGGGTGATCTTGTTGGTCGCCGTAGTAGCCTACGGCAGAGCCTGAAATAAAGATACCGGGGGGCTCGGTACTGGCGTGAATCAGTTCGACAATTCTTTCGGTAGTTTTCCAGCGACTATCACAAATGCGTTTTTTTTGGGCTTTTGTCCAGCGTTTATCAGCGATGGGTTCACCAGCGAGGTTAATCACGGCGTCGAACCCGTTCAGGTCACTGAATGAGTCCAGAGAGTGAATATAGGTGATGTTGCCGACATCGGTGTAATGCAATGTATGCTTGGCGGCCTGCTCATTTCTGGTTAGCAGAGTGACAGAATGTGTTGTCAGATGTTTAAGGAGCTCTCTACCAATAAATCCGGTTCCGCCTGTCACAAGCAAATTCATTCCATCTCCCCTCTGACACAAATCGCCATAACGGCTACAAACCAATGACCCTAACTCTTAAGGTTACTTGGGTACGACACATGATTATGTGGTGAATCAAGCTCAAACCCTAGCAGGGATTCAAGCAAGCATGGGTTTAAATATAGCAACGAATCATAGGATTAACTAACACCATGTTATTGAGGGTTTACTGGGTAGCCTTCACACATTTGAGAGCACAGCTCAAATGACAGCAAACATTGCCATTTGTGTCACATCTTCTTACATTTAACTTTGTCATCATCAAGTTATCGGATTGTTAGCAGGAGTGGTAATGCAGGGAATAATAGCGCTCCTTAGAGCTATGGTAAGCAGTTTCAAGGATTTGATGCCTATTGTCCTTGTGGTGCTGTTTTTCCAGCTTGTCGTGCTTCAGGAACCACTTCCCAATGTGCTTTCTATATTACTCGGCCTACTTCTGGTGGTGCTTGGGCTGACCTTTTTTGTGTTTGGGCTCGAAATGGGGTTATTTCCAATTGGTGAGTCCATGGCACAGTCATTTGCCCGCAAAGGCAGTGTGTTTTGGTTGATGGTGTTCTCTTTTTGTCTTGGCTTTGGCACAACGATTGCGGAACCTGCATTGACCGCTGTCTCTGCAGAGGCGGCAGAAGTAGCAGCAGAAGGGGGGAAAATCCCGATAACTGAAGAGGCAATGCAGGATTATGCCGATGGTTTGCGTCTATCTGTAGCGGTATCTGTGGGTCTGGCTATTGTACTTGGGGTACTCCGAATCCTTAAGGGCTGGCCTATCCATCGTCTGATTATCGGCGGCTATATTGGCGTCGTGATCCTGACCTGGTTTGCCCCAGAATACATCATAGGGGTTGCCTATGATTCCGGTGGGGTGACCACATCGACCATTACAGTTCCTCTGGTGACGGCATTAGGGGTAGGGTTGGCCAGCACAATAAAAGGACGGAACCCAATGTTAGACGGATTCGGCCTGATTGCGTTTGCTTCGCTGCTGCCGATGATGTTTGTTATGGTTTATGGGATGGTGGCAGTATGAGTATTGTCCTGGAATTCCTGACCACTCTTCTACTGACTATCCGTGATGTCACACCCATCATGGTTATCATTTTCGGCTTCCAGTTTGCGATTCTAAAAAAACCAATCACCAATCCCCTTAAAGTCATGCTGGGCTTTGGTTATGTCATTATTGGCCTGAGCCTGTTCTTAGTTGGGCTAGAAATGGCGCTGTTCCCTCTGGGTGAAACCATGGCGATGCAGTTGACGGCTCCTGATTTCCTCGAGCAGGTTAAAGTCACTGTGGGTTTGCAGTTAACCTGGGTCGACTATTACTGGGTATATTTGTTTGCATTTTGTATTGGCTTTAGTACCACTATTGCTGAGCCCTCGCTGTTGGCCGTGGCGATTAAAGCCAATCAGGTCTCCGCAGGCGCTATTTCTGTGAACGGTCTTCGTGTTGCGGTGGCATTGGGAGTGGCCTTTGGAATTGCACTTGGTAGCTATCGTATCGTGGTAGGTGACCCAATTCACTTTTACATCATTGCCGGTTACATATTGGTGGTCTTGCAGACCTATTACGCTCCGAAGTTCATTATCCCGCTTGCTTATGATTCAGGAGGGGTGACGACGTCAACGGTGACTGTACCTTTGGTGACCGCGTTGGGATTGGGATTAGCATCAACGGTTCCTGGGCGTAATCCAATGATTGATGGCTTTGGCCTTATTGCTTTTGCCAGTTTATTCCCCATTATTTCTGTAATGGCCTACGCACAGATGACCCAGTGGTTGAATAGCCGCTCACTTTCAACGGCAGAGGATTCAAAGGAGAAAAAAGATGCGCTTTAAGCTGATTCTTGCATTTGTCGAAGATAGCAAAACCGACCAGGTTCTTGATGCGGCCCGCAATGCTGGCGCAACAGGAGCAACGGTGATCAATAACGCCAGAGGGGAGGGGCTTAACAAAAAGCGAACCTTTTTTGGCTTAACTCTGGAAGTGCAAAAAGATGTGCTGTTGTTTGTGGTTGAAGAGCATTTATCCCGTCACATTCTGGAGACCATCAATGAAGTTGGTGAGTTTGATCAGACTTCCGGTCAGGGAATAGCCGTTCAAATTGACATTGAGGACGCGGTGGGCGTGGCCCATCAGGTAGAAACATTAACCAAAGTGGTAGAGGATGAGCTATGAGTCGACATGAGAAAGTGTGTGTACGAGATGTCATGGCAAACAGTTATGTCATGGTCGATGGTCTTACAACAGTGCACGAGGGCATAGTGTTGGCCAAAGAGCATCAAGTGAAAGCGCTAGTGGTCGAAAAGCGCCACGACGAGGACGAGTACGGCATTGTCTTGATGAACGATATTGCTAAAAAAGTGCTGGCGCAGAATCGGTCACCACTGCGCACCAATATTTATGAAATCATGACCAAGCCAGCCTTGTCTGTCAGCCCGAACATGAACGTGAAATACTGTGCTAGGTTGTTTGAACGTTTTGGCATCAGTCGTGCGCCAGTCATTGAGCACGGTAAGGTTATTGGCATGGTCAGTTACAATAATATCGTGGTAAACGGTATGCTCAGGGAAGAATAGCACGGCAGTCGCGTGTTAACTCAGTTACAATATGTTGGTAAATAAGTATTGGAGACTGATGAATGAAGTTATTCTTTGCATCCGATCTGCACGGCAGTCTGGAGGCGACAGAGAGAGTGTTGGAGCATTACCGACAATCTGGCGCCGAACACTTGGTCGTGCTTGGGGATGTACTCAATCATGGCCCGAGAAACCCGGTACCGGAAAGCTACAATCCGCCTAAGGTTGCGGAGTTGCTGAATGAGCACAAAGCATCGATTATTGCCGTCAGAGGTAACTGTGACAGTGAAGTGGATCAGATGTTGCTTGAGTTCCCTATGATGAGCGATTACGCATGGGTAATGTTGCCCACCGGGCAAAGGTTGTTTCTGACACACGGTCATCTCTACAACGGGGAAAAGAGACCTGCGCTAAAACGGGGCGATGTGATTGCTCATGGGCATACCCATATTCCGGTAGCAGAGTGGCAGGGAGAGCAAATTATTTTCAACCCAGGCTCTATCACATTCCCAAGAAATGGTTATGCCGCGAGTTACGGTCTACTAAAGGACGATCAGTTGAGCGTTATGACTTTTGATGGAGAAGTACTGGCTTCGATAACGTTGTAATCCAGTCTTTTTCTGAACAGCAGGCATAAAAAAACGCAGCGAAAGCTGCGTTTTTTCTACTGCGATTAACTAATTACTTAGTTACACGTAGTACAGGTGTTTCGCCAACAGAAACTGAACCAGCAAGCTTATTAAGCTCTTTGATTTCGTCCATGTTAGAGATAACAACAGGCGTTAGAGTTGATTTCGCTTTCTCTTCTAGAAGAGCTAGGTCGAATTCAATGATAGTGTCGCCCGCTTTCACTGTTTGGCCTTCTTCAGCGATACGCTTGAAGCCTTCGCCTTTCAGTTCAACAGTGTCGATACCGAAGTGAACAAATAGCTCGATGCCGTCGTCAGATTCGATAGAGAACGCGTGGTTCGTTTCGAAGATCTTACCGATAGTACCGTTTACAGGAGCTACCATCTTGTCACCAGCTGGCTTGATCGCGATACCGTCACCAACGATTTTCTCAGCAAATACAACATCTGGCACATCTTCGATGTTTACGATTTCACCAGATAGAGGTGCGATGATTTCGATTGCACCAGTGTCAGCGCTGTCGTCAGATACTAGCTTCTTCAGTTTGTCAAACAGACCCATGTTGTGCTCCTAAAGGTTTGATTTTGTTCTGCTCAATTATATTAGCAGTTTGTCTTTTCTGCGATAAATTTTTCGACGTGTGCCTCAATTTCTGCAGCAGTCGCCATTTCTAGCGCTTCATCAGCCATTGCTTTCACTTCTGCGAAGTTAGCGTTGCGGATTACTTTCTTAACCTTAGGAATTGAAATACCGCTCATACTAAACTCGTCCAGGCCCATGCCCAGTAGAAGTAGAGTTGCACGCTCGTCACCAGCAAGCTCACCACACATACCAGTCCACTTACCTTCTTTATGAGAAGCGTCAATCACTTGCTTGATTACTGTTAGTACAGCAGGTGAAAGTGGGTTGTATAGGTGAGAAATAAGCTCATTACCACGGTCTACTGCTAGAGTATACTGAGTTAAGTCGTTAGTACCAATACTAAAGAACGAAACTTCTTTCGCCAGGTGGTGAGCAATCGCTGCCGCAGCAGGAGTTTCAACCATTACGCCGATTTCGATGTTTTCGTCAAATGCCAGGCCTTCTGCACGAAGTTCTGCTTTGTATTCTTCGATAGCTGCTTTCAGTTCGCGAATCTCTTCAACAGAGATGATCATTGGGAACATGATGCGTAGCTTACCGTGTGCTGATGCACGTAGGATACCACGTAGCTGGTCACGAAGAATCTCACGACGATCCAAGCTGATGCGAACTGCACGCCAGCCAAGGAATGGGTTCATCTCTTGAGGAAGGTCTAGGTAAGGTAGATCTTTGTCACCACCGATATCCATAGTACGGATAATTACCGCGTGACCGTGCATTGCTTCTGCAACTTCTTTATAAGCTTGATACTGTTCTTCTTCAGTAGGAAGAGCAGTGCGGTCCATGAATAGGAATTCTGTACGATACAGACCAACACCTTCACCGCCATTACGGTTGATGCCATCGCAGTCTTTAACTGTACCGATGTTACCGCAAACTTCTACACGGTGACCGTCTAGAGTTTCTGCTGGTAGGTCTTTAAGTTTTGCTAGTTCCTCTTTTTCTGCAAGGAACGCTGCACGTACCGCTTTAGCTTCGTCAATCTCAGCCTGAGTTGGGTTTACGATGATCTTGTTGTTCATCGCGTCAAGAACCAACATGTCGCCATTGTTCACTTTCTTAGTGATGTCGTTAGTACCAACAATCGCAGGAAGTTCTAGTGAACGAGCCATGATAGAAGTGTGCGAAGTACGACCGCCGATGTCACATGCGAAACCTAGCACGTAATCAAGGTTGATTTGCGCAGTTTCAGATGGAGTCAGGTCGTAAGCAACTAGGATAACTTCTTCATCGATATCACCTAGTGATACGATGTTGATGCCCAGAGCATTTTTCACGAAACGAGTACCGATATCACGGATATCAGTTGCACGTTCTTTTAGGTATTCATCATCTAGAGATTCTAGTGCAGTCGCTTGCTCTTCAATGACAGTATGAATTGCGTTGTCTGCTGATAGTTTGTCTTTTTTGATGAGTGCTAGGATTTCCTCTTCTAGCTCTTCATCTTCAAGAAGCATGATATGGCCTTCGAAGATAGCCTCTTTCTCTTCACCAAAAGTTTCAAGCGCTTTCTGCTTAACAACTTCCAGCTGTTGAGCTGATTTGTTGCGTGCGTCAAAAAAACGCGCAACTTCTGCTTCAACTTGGTCATCTGAAATGGTCGACGTGTTTAGAACAATCTCGTCTTCTTGAAGTAGTAGTGCTTTACCAATAGCAATACCAGGAGATGCTAGGATGCCTGAAATCATAGCTTTACCTTTATGTGGTCTAGTGTATTAAAGATTGGATAGTTATTAGCTACTAATTATGTGTAGCTGATAGCTTGAGCTATTTCCAATAAAGCCATTCTGTTTTCACAAAATGGCTTTAAGAGGAACTGGTCTATTAGTGAAGCTCAGGGATTAGAGCTACTAGGTGGTCAACTGCTTGTTGAGCTTGTGGGCCTTCAGCAGAGATAGTGATAGTAGTGCCTTTAACTAGACCTAGAGTTTGTAGTTTGAATAGGCTTTTTGCGCTAGCGCTTTTGCCGTTAGTAGCCACAGTGATGTCAGCGTCAAATGCTTTTGCTTCTTTAACGAACTGAGCAGCCGGACGAGTGTGTAGGCCGTTTTCTGCTGTGATTTCTACTTGCTTCTCGTACATTTTTTATACCCCAATTGATTTGTTTTATGTTTAGTTTCTAGACCAAGCAAAGCTTATCGCTAAATGTTACGCCTCGCTATAGTACGAAAGTCATAACTGTTAAGATTTGTGTCGGACTAGAATTGTAGGACATGATTGCAGTCTTCGCTGTATACATGTCGTACGAAATTCTCGATTTAGCCTATTTATTTTTTGGCTTAAAATAAAACTGTCCTGATATTACCAAAGGCTGACAGAGATTCAACAAAAAAGCCCCTAAAAGGGGCTTTTTTCGTGCAAAAATTGATTTGGCAACATATTACTGCTGAATCTCTTTGTCAGTAAATATACCTGCAAACAATGCTGTGCTTAGGTAACGCTCACCTGAGCTAGGTAGTACGGTGACAATGGTTTTTCCTTTAAATTCAGGTAGTTCTGCAATTCTATTGGCAGCTACAACGGCAGCGCCAGATGAAATTCCTGCCAGAATACCTTCCTCTTCCATCAGGCGACGTGCCATTTCAATGGCTTCTTCCGATGTGACCTGTTCAACGCGGTCTACCAGCTCGAGATCCAAGTTTTCAGGGATAAATCCTGCGCCGATGCCCTGAATCTTGTGAGGAGCTGGTTGGATTTCATCGCCAGCCAGAGCCTGAGTGATCACTGGTGATTCCGCTGGCTCTACAGCAACGGAAACAATTGCTTTACCTTTTTCACCTTTGATGTAACGGCTTGTACCTGTAATCGTACCACCGGTGCCCACACCGGCAACGAACACATCCACTTCACCATCTGTCGCATCCCAGATTTCCGGACCAGTTGTCTTTTCATGGATAGCTGGGTTAGCAGGGTTGTTGAACTGTTGAAGCAGTAAGTACTTCTCAGGATTAGAAGCGACAATTTCTTCTGCTTTGGCGATAGCACCCTTCATGCCTTTCGCTGCTTCAGTTAGTTCTAGGTTAGCACCTAGTGCCTTAAGTAGCTTACGACGCTCAAGACTCATCGATTCAGGCATCGTAAGTGTCAGTTTGTAACCGCGAGCTGCTGCAACAAATGCAAGAGCAATACCTGTGTTACCACTGGTTGGCTCTACGAGTTCAACGCCCGGTTTTAGTGTGCCTGCTTTTTCCGCTTCCCAGATCATGTTGGCACCAATACGGCACTTAACACTGAAGCTAGGGTTACGCGCTTCGATTTTTGCAAGAACGTTACCGTTACTCACTTTGTTCAGACGCACGAGAGGAGTGTTACCAATTGTCAGGGAGTTATCTTCGTAAATCTTGCTCATTATTATGTTCCTTCATTCAACCATCGTGGTTATTGATCACCAGATAAGCATATGACTTTGTATGGCAAGGTAAAAGAATCAAAAAGTTATATATTATGGAAGAAAGTATAGAAGTGACGATGTCGGGCAGGTGTTAGTCGGGTAAAGTGCTCAACCAGGTTACTGATTATCTCGTTAAATCAGTAACCTGTATTGGATTCTTTAAGTTCTTCGTCTGATAAAGCCAAACACAGCACACATGGCGACCCAAATGTAGAGTGGCCAGGTGCCGACCTCACGATACCAGGTTGTGCCGTCGGTTGGTGTCACCTCGGCTTTCAGTACCGCTGTTTCAAACTGAGGTACCTCAGCAATGATTTGACCTCTATGGTCAGTAATTGCGGTGATACCGTTGTTGGTAGAGCGAATGAGTGGCAAACCTAATTCCAGAGCACGCATTCTGGCGATCTCCATATGTTGCAAGGGGCCGATAGATCGTCCAAACCAAGCGTCATTAGACAGAGTCAGCAGGAAGTCGGTTTCATTTGTCACATTTTGTCGTACTTGCTCACCAAAAATGATCTCGTAGCACAGTGCTGGTGCCAGGTGCATGCCATTTGCGATGATGTTTGGTTGCACATAAGCGCCACGGCTGAATGAAGACATTGGTAGATTAAAGAAAGGCGCGATAGGCCTTAAGATATCACCAAAGGGCACAAATTCACCGAAAGGTAACAGATGGTGCTTGTGGTAACGTTCATCAAGATCGAGCTCGTAGTCACCGTAGGGCGTCTGACCTACCACGAGAATACTGTTGTAGTAGTCACCGGTTTCAGTTTTGTTGATTACACCCGTGATGACCGCAGAGTGGTTCATCTTGGCGGCAGAATCCAGATTACTCAGAAAAGAAGGCAGTTCGAACTCCATTGCCGGAATAGCGGCCTCAGGCCAGATAATAATATCCGCGTCCCAGTTTTCACGACTGAGGTCAGTGTATTTCATGATGGTTGGCCAGCGATGGTTTGGCATCCACTTCATCGCTTGATCAACATTACCCTGAATCAAAGCCACCGATTTGGTGCGTTCCTGGGCCGGTGTAACCCAGTGATAGTTGCGCAGACCAAAGCCAGTTGCAAAAATTACCAGGGGTATCAGAGCCAGCTGCCACTGTCGGGCGATGGTTAGGTAGACACAGCTTGCGGCGGTAATCATCATGAGTAGCGTGATCAGTTCGACGCCCCCGATAGGTGCAAAGCTCGCTAATGGAGAATCAATCTGACTGTAACCCAACCACAACCATGGGAAACCGGTCATGACCCAGCCGCGAGCCCAGTCAAATAACAGCCAAAGCGCTGGCGCGGCTACGAAATAGCGAGTTTTACTGTCGTTCGGGAAGAAGCGGTTGAGAGACCAGGCAAACAGAGCAGAATAGACCGACAGATAGCCAACCAGCAACGCCATCAGAAACAAACTGGCTATTTTGGGCATTCCGCCAAAGGTGTCTATGCTGACATGGACCCAACTGATCCCGGTTGCAAACTGACCCAGCCCCCAGGCATACCCTGTCCAAAAGGCGCTCTTATTGCTGCGGCCACGGATAAGCAGCAACAGTAGGAATGGGCTGACAATGGCCAGTGGCCATATCTGATAAGGGGCGAAGGCAAGAGTGGTGCTCGCACCAACAAAAGCGGCCCCGATGGGCCGCAGTATGCGAAGAGGTTTCTTCATTTATTATCTTCTCACTTATCCGGTGAGCCTCAAGCGTCGAGATTATTCTTCAATGCTTGGTGTGGCTTCTTGGTCAGGAATGGTTACTTGGACCTGTACCACGCGACGATTATCCGCCGCGGTCACCTTAAAGTTGTAATTTTCTATTTCGACCACTTCACCTCGGGAAGGCAAGTGACCAAATGCAGTCATGATTAAGCCACCTACGGTATCGACTTCTTCATCACTAAAGCTTGAGCCAAATGTTTCATTGAACTCTTCGATAGTGGTCAGTGCCTTTACTGCAAAGGTATGCTTACTTAGCTTTCTGATATCCAACTCATCATCATCATCGAATTCGTCTTCGATTTCACCAACGATTTCTTCGAGAATATCTTCGATGGTCACCAGACCTGATACTCCACCAAACTCGTCGACGACGATAGCCATGTGATAACGCTCTTCCCGGAACTCCTTAAGCAGGCGATCGACACGCTTACTTTCGGGAACCACCACAGCAGGGCGAATCACTTCTTCAATATCAAACGGGGCGCTGTCAGAGCCCAAGTAACGGAGGAGGTCCTTAGCTAAGAGGATGCCTTCTACATGGTCTTTATCTTCGCTAATGACAGGGTAGCGAGAGTGCTGTGCGTCAGTCATCAGCTCGATAAGTTTATCGAGGTCGTCGGATCGCTCAATAGTAACCATTTGTGAGCGTGGCAGCATAATATCGCGCACGCGCATCTCAGAAATTTCCATGACACCTTCGAGCATGTCTCGGGTATCGTGGTCAATCAGGTCGTTTTCTTCCGAGTCGCGGATAACATCTACGAGCTCTTGGCGGTCTTTAGGTTCGCCTTGAAAAATTTGACCCAGGCGCTCAAAGAAGGACTTTCTACTCGGACCTTCAGATTTTTTACTGTTTCCCTCTGGTTGAGAGGGAGAAGACTCTTCGTTCATGACTTCTCAATTCAGAATGCTATCAGATGTGTGATAGCGCACATACGCAAGCGAGTATTCGAAAGGGAATAACGCTTACTCCTTTTCAGCGAGATAAGGGTCTTCAAAGCCCATATCACGCATAATTTCGGTTTCCAAAGCTTCCATTTCTTCGGCTTCTTCGTCCTCTATATGATCATAACCTAGCAGATGAAGACTGCCATGTACAACCATATGTGCCCAGTGTGCAATCAAAGGCTTGGATTGCTCAATGGCTTCTTTTTCGACAACTTGACGACAAATGACCATATCACCAAGCAGATCCATTTCCACACCAGGAGGGGCTTCAAATGGAAAGGACAGCACATTGGTTGGCTTGTCTTTGCCACGGTAATCGAGGTTGAGTTGATGGCTTTCTTCCTCATCAACGATACGGATAGTCAGCTCCGCATCTTGCTGGAATGGTCTGATTGCCTTATCCAACCATTGTTGAAATTCGTCGGCAGTGGGCAGACCTTTCTCAGACTCAACCGCGAGTTGTAGATCAAGTTCAATAGCCATTATTTTCCATCCACGGTTGCATTAGCAGACGCCGCATCAAGCAGCTTTTGCGCCGCTTCGCGTTCTTCACGTCGCTTACGCTCGATTTCTTTACGCTCTTTGGCATCTTTCGCTTCCCATTTCTCATAGGCGTTGACGATGCGAGCAACAACTGGGTGACGCACCACGTCATCTGATTGGAAGAAGTTAAAGCTGATCTCGTCAACTTCACTTAATACTTCAATCGCATGGCGAAGGCCAGATTTAGCGCCGCGAGGCAAATCGATTTGCGTGACGTCACCTGTGATAACTGCACGCGAGTTAAAGCCGATACGCGTCAGGAACATCTTCATTTGTTCAACGGTAGTGTTCTGACTCTCATCGAGAATAATAAAGGCATCGTTAAGTGTGCGACCACGCATGTAAGCGAGTGGCGCAACCTCAATGACATTACGTTCAATGAGTTTTTCTACGCGTTCAAACCCGAGCATTTCAAATAAAGCATCGTATAGAGGACGAAGATACGGGTCGACCTTCTGGCTTAAATCCCCAGGTAGGAAACCCAGTTTTTCACCCGCTTCTACCGCTGGTCGAGTCAATAGGATACGGCGAATCTCCTGGCGTTCCAGCGCGTCTACAGCCGCCGCTACCGCTAGGTAGGTTTTACCCGTACCAGCAGGGCCAATACCGAAGCTAATGTCGTGAGTGACCATGTTAACTAAGTACTGAGCCTGATTTGGCGTACGAGGTTTGATGATGCCTTTTTTGGTTTTAACGAAGACTTCTTTGCCGTGTGCGATCTCAGATTCGGTATTTTGCTCCAGGACACCAGACTCTTTAACCGCCAGGTGGATCTGCTCCGGCTCAATATCAGGGATCTGTCCACGTACAGGTGCAGTGTCTACGTAAAGCGTTTTGATGATATCTAGAGCAGCGGCGCTAGTGTGCGGTTTGCCCACGATAGTAAAGAAGTTGCTTCTGTGGTTAATCTCGACACCCAAGCGGCGTTCTAAGTGTTTGATGTTATCGTCGAAAGGACCGCACAAGCTGGACAGACGGCGGTTGTCTGAAGGTTCTAGATGAATTTCTAGAGTTACGATTTGATTACTCAATGTTGCCTCACATTTTGCCCGTTAGGGCGATGTATGAAGCCCGACTGTGACCGGGCTTCGCATATTTTTACCCAATTAACTCCAAAATAGCACATTGGAGCCGTTTGGGTATAGGCGTTAAGGCGTAAAGGTCGCCACACCTAGTTCATCTTCGCGTTTGGTTTTTGCCATCATTTGTGTTGGAGAAATAACACTACGAAGATCCATGTCTTTTTCTGTTCTCACCAACTCACCACGCAGAGAGTTTGCAAACACGTCAGTGATTTTCACGTCAACAAACTGGCCAATCAGTTCAGCACCACCTTCGAAGTTAACTACGCGGTTGTTTTCGGTACGTGCACGAAGCTCCATCAAGTTCTTCTTAGAAGGGCCTTCAACCAACACGCGTTGTTCTGTATCTAACATTTGACGCGAATAACGCATTGCTTGCGAGTTTACCGTTTGTTGTAGCTCGTATAGGCGGTCTTTCTTAGTTTGCTCAGGAAGATCACATGGGTAATCTGCTGCAGGCGTACCTGGACGAGGAGAGAAGATAAAGCTAAAGCTCATATCAAAATCTACGTCTTTGATCAGCTTCATCGTGTCTTGGAAATCTTTGTCAGATTCACCCGGGAAACCAACGATGAAATCAGAACTGATTTGAATATCAGGACGCGCTTTGCGAAGTTTACGAATGATTGACTTGTATTCGATCGCTGTGTGAGGACGCTTCATCATGGTCAATACACGGTCTGAACCACTTTGTACTGGCAAGTGCAGGAAGCTCACAAGCTCAGGAGTATCTTCGTAAACAGCGATGATGTCATCGGTGAATTCTAGTGGGTGGCTTGTCGTAAAGCGGATACGATCAATACCATCGATAGAAGCAACCAGACGTAGCAGCTCTGCAAAAGAACAGATGTCGCCATCGTGCATAGGACCACGGTAAGCATTTACGTTTTGGCCAAGTAGGTTTACTTCACGTACGCCTTGCTCTGCAAGCTGAGCAATTTCAAACAGTACGTCGTCCATCGGACGGCTGACTTCTTCGCCACGTGTATAGGGAACGACGCAGTAAGTACAGTACTTTGAGCAGCCTTCCATAATAGAAACAAAAGCAGTCGCGCCTTCAGCACGTGGCTCTGGTAGACGGTCAAACTTCTCTATCTCTGGGAAAGAGATATCCATTACAGGTGCTTCATCACTTTGTGATTGTTTGATCATCTCAGGGAGACGGTGAAGGGTTTGTGGGCCAAAGATAACGTCAACAAACGGTGCACGTTCACGAATATGGTCGCCTTCTTGAGTCGCCACACAGCCACCCACGCCGATAACCACGCCGTCTTTTTTGTCTTTTAGTGTTTTCCAACGACCAAGTTGGTGAAACACTTTCTCTTGCGCTTTTTCACGGATAGAGCAAGTGTTTAAAAGTAGTACGTCTGCTTCCTCAGGATCTTCTGTTAGCTCATAGCCATTTGCCGCATTAAGCAGATCGGCCATTTTCGATGAATCGTACTCGTTCATCTGGCAGCCCCAAGTTTTAATTAGCAGTTTCTTACTCATCACAATCGCTCGTCAGTTATTTAAATCTTTTCTGGAACAAACGTTCAGTTCATTTTGTTGACTAAACTATTGTTCAAATTATAGCCACCATCTCGGCGGTAAGCGGCGTATTGTACTGCTTTAAAAACCGCCTGACTAGGGGTAGGGTCAAATCTCTTTGAGAGCTTATATTTCAATTGCTGTAAGCCAATATTAGCCCTCACAAAAGCAAGGTTTTGCCAATGAAATTACTCGCCCTTTATCACTGGGGTACGTACAATGAGAACACGTTGATTTTAAGAAAGTAATATGACAATGGAACAGTTTGAAATTGCCGTGGTTGGCGGTGGCATGGTCGGAGCTGCCTTAGCATTAGGGCTAGCGAAACAAGGACGGTCAGTCGCGGTTATCGAGAAGTTTGTGCCCAAGGCGTTTGACCCTTCGCAGGCTATGGATTTGCGTGTCTCCGCTATCTCTCACCGTTCTGTTGACCTGCTTTCTAAACTGGATGTCTGGGATTCCATCAAGGGTATGCGCGTATGTCCTTACTCAAGACTGGAAACGTGGGAGGCGGAGAACTGTCGCATTCGATTC
Organism: Vibrio hangzhouensis; assembly: GCF_900107935.1. GTDB lineage: Bacteria > Pseudomonadota > Gammaproteobacteria > Enterobacterales > Vibrionaceae > Vibrio > Vibrio hangzhouensis. The sequence goes on from NZ_FNVG01000038.1 coordinate 25,192, forward strand.
CATTCGAAGGATCTACAACTGGACCAGTTAGGTTTCATTGTCGAAAATCGGGTGATTCAACTCGGTATCTGGTCGCAATTTGACCGATATGACAATTTAAAGGTGATTCAGGAGGATGGTGTTGAGCAACTGGATTTTGCGCCAGGCGAGTCGACTATCACACTGGAATCTGGAAGAGTGATCTCAGCTGCTCTGGTAGTTGGTGCCGATGGAGCAAACTCCCGTGTCCGTCAAGCGAGTGGTATTGGTATTACAGCATGGGATTATCGCCAGGAGTGCATGCTGATTAATGTTGAGACGGAATTGCCACAGCAGAATATTACCTGGCAGTGGTTCACAACCTCAGGGCCTCGCTCTTTCTTACCTTTATGTGGCCATCAGGGGTCGCTGGTTTGGTATGACTCCCCTAAACGTATCAGGCAGCTCAAAGGGATGTCTCACCATCAACTTGAACAAGAGATCAAGCAACACTTCCCGCCAGAGCTAGGGGAGGTCAAGGTACTGCAACACGGCTCCTTTCCTTTGACACGTCGGCATGCTCAACACTACCACAAACAAGGTTGTGTGCTGGTGGGAGATGCGGCTCATACCATTAACCCTCTCGCGGGTCAGGGGGTGAACCTTGGTTTTAAAGATGTCGACACGCTACTGGATATCTTCCATGAAAAAGGTGTGTCGGAGGCCTCTTTGCGTCGCTATGAGTTGCAAAGACGCCCTGACAACCTATTGATGCAAACAGGCATGGATGTGTTCTACAAAGGGTTCAGTAGCACCTTGGCGCCGATGGCATTTGCTCGAAATGCCTTGCTCAAAATAGCTGAACACTCAGGGCCTGTAAAAGAGCAAGTGCTGCGTTATGCCATTGGACTCAAATAATCTTTCTGTTAGTTGGCAATGACACATACCGGAGCGGTGATGGTATCCGATACCGAAACCTGCTCTGGTTTTCCTGTTATTGGGTCTAAAGAGAACAGTGCCAGATTACCGGAGTGCTGATTGGCGGTAATTAGCCAACGACTATCTTGAGTAAGGCAAAGATCTCTGGGGAATTCACCGCCTGATGGCACGTACCCGCAATAACGAGGTTGAACAGGGCGAGACACGTCAAACCACGTCACGATCGACTCTCCGCGTCCTGAGAGGTAAACAAAACGCTCATCAGGGGACAGCTTAATGGCGGCAGCGGCTTCATGGCTTGGGTGCTCAGGAAACGCAGCAGTCGAATGCACAAGGCTCCAGCCACTACTGGCTTTCTCTATTACCAGCAGCGTCTCATCGAGTTCACACAACACGAAGCCAAATTGACCATCGCCAGTGAAGACGAGGTGTCTGGGACCACAACCGGAAGGCAATTTGAGAGTTTGCTGCTCAGTGACGCCATCTGTTTCGATACAGTAAAAAGTCAGGGTATCGATGCCGAGATCCACCGAAACAAATTGTTTGCTGTCAGGGAGAAACTGAAGTTGATGCCCGTGGGGTGCCTCTTGCCTTGTTGGATGTGCGCCATGACCCTGATTTGACAATATTGCAAGCCGCTCTCCGATAATACCGTGTTCTTCTACCGCAAAGAGTTCAAAATTCCCCGAACCATAGTGCGCGACACCGAGAATTGTTTGACAGTCAGACAGGGAAACGTGACAAGGATAGTCACCGTCAAGAAGTTTCACCTGATAGTCGCAACTGTTTTCTGGTAAGAAGTAAAGAGCGGCTCCTTGGTGTTGGGACTGTTCGGATACTATGTAGTGCCCGAGAGCTGAGCGTGTTAGGTAAGAAGGGTTGGTGATATTGGTTACCTTCGCAGAGATCTGAAAGCGACTATCTGTGCTTAGGCCAGAGAATAGAAAGCCCCGATCGTTATCTTGTGAATATTGACCAATGGAAAGTTGGTAGTCTTGCAACGTCATAGTAAACCCTAGTTTCATTCATTGAGTTTAGAGTCAGGCTTCTGAAGGACAAAAGGTAGAGAAAAATGTAAATTCTGTGAGCTACTGGGGAAAACCAATCAGAGCAAAGAAACTCTAATTTTTAGGTTTCACGCTGTTGAGGCAATATCGAGGGAATCGTTTGGGATCTGATTGAAACCGATAGAAAAAAAGCCCGTCAAATGACGAGCTTTCTTAATGATGGTGCGGAAGGAGAGACTTGAACTCTCACACCTTGCGGCGCCAGAACCTAAATCTGGTGCGTCTACCAATTCCGCCACTTCCGCATCATGAATCTGTAGTTAAGAGAGCAATTGGTAAAGCTCTATCTTAACGTTGTACTGTCAGTATACCCTAACAAATAAATGGTGGCTACGACGGGATTCGAACCTGTGACCCCATCATTATGAGTGATGTGCTCTAACCAGCTGAGCTACGTAGCCACTCTGAGTTCTTTCGAACTGCAATAATGGTGCGGAAGGAGAGACTTGAACTCTCACACCTTGCGGCGCCAGAACCTAAATCTGGTGCGTCTACCAATTCCGCCACTTCCGCAACAAAACTTGTAGTTAAGAGAGTAATTGGTAAAACTCAATCTTAACGTTGTAACCTGATTTTAAATCAGAGCCACTTAAATAGTGACAAGGCTACTTAGAGCCGAGTCAGGGACAATAGATGGGGCATCAAAGCCGCTTTTCTATTGCGCCACTTCAATAGTGGCAGGGCTACCTGGATTCGAACCAGGGAATGGCGGCATCAAAAGCCGCTGCCTTACCGCTTGGCGATAGCCCTGCAGAAAACAA
>NZ_FNVG01000015.1 GCF_900107935.1 Vibrio hangzhouensis
GCTTGTTACTGGCCGTGTATGGCGTGGTAGTGCGTTTGGTGGCGTAAAAGGTCGCAGTGAGCTACCAGAGATCGTTGAACGCTATATGGCAGGCGAGTTTGGTTTGCAAGAATTCATCACGCACACCATGCCGCTGGAAGAGATCAACGAAGCGTTTGAACTGATGCATAAGGGTGAAAGCATTCGCTCGGTTATTCATTATTGATAGTTTCTGGGTCCTTGGTCCTTGGTCCTTGGTCCTTGGTCCTTGGTCCTTGGTCCTTGGTCCTTGGTCCTTGGTCCTTGGTCCTTGGTCCTTGGTCCTTGGTCCTGAAAGTGTATTCTAGGTATATAAAATGACAATCGAAAATGTAAGCCAAGCCAAAGTATTTGGTGGCTGGCACAAGCAATACCAACATAGCTCTAATGTACTCAACTGCTCGATGCGCTTTGCGATTTACTTGCCACCAGAGGCAAGTGCCGACAATCCAGTGCCCGTCCTTTATTGGCTATCAGGCTTAACCTGCACCGATGAGAACTTCATGCAGAAAGCTGGCGCGTTTCGCGCTGCTGCTAAGCTAGGTATCGCGATTGTCGCACCGGATACCAGCCCTAGGGGCGAAGGGGTGCCTGACGATCCGCAAGGCGCCTACGACTTTGGCCTGGGCGCAGGTTTTTATGTCAATGCGACTCAAGCCCCCTGGAATGAGCACTATCAGATGTACAGCTACATTGTCGATGAACTGCCAATGCTAATCGAAGAGCATTTTCCGGTAACTAGCGTATGTTCTATCTCTGGACACAGCATGGGTGGGCACGGTGCACTGACCATTGGTCTCAAGAACAGTGAACGCTACCGCTCTATTTCTGCGTTTAGCCCAATCAGCAATCCAATGAACTGCCCTTGGGGACAAAAAGCGCTCAGCCATTATTTAGGTAACAACACCGAAGATTGGAAGCAGTATGACAGCGCTGAATTACTGCAAAGTACCCAAGCAACGCTGCCGATTTTGGTCGATCAAGGTGAAGACGATGGCTTCTTGCAAGATCAGCTCAAACCTGAGCTGCTACTCGCCGCAGCCGAAAGTTCCGGCAGTGACGTTAAGCTTCGCATGCAGCCTGGCTACGATCATAGTTACTTCTTTATTCAAAGCTTCATTGATGACCATTTACGCTTTCATGCTGGTTTCTTAAAGAACTAGCGAGTAATAGCAGCGGGAATCAAACCCAGAACCTGAAAACAAAAAGCCCGCCTGGGCAATCTACCTGGCGGGCTTTTTTACTATCTTACGTTAGCTTACATAGTGTAAGTGTATGGCGCTTGGATACCTAGTGGGATACCTAGTGCCCAGTAAGCGAGCAAGAAGATAGTCCAACCAATCAGCATTGCGATTGAGAATGGCATCATTAGCGATGCTAGCGTACCGATACCAGTAGACTTCACGTAGCGTTGGCAGTAAACCACAACCAGTGGGAAGAATACCATCAGTGGAGAGATGATGTTCGATACAGAGTCACCAACACGGTAAGCCGCTTGAGATAGCTCAGGAGAGATACCAACCGCCATTAGCATTGGAACTAGGATTGGACCAATCAGTGCCCACTTAGCAGATGCAGAACCAACCAATAGGTTTACCGACGCAGTTAGTAGAATCATACCAACAATTGTCGCCTGACCTGGAAGGTTAAGAGCTTTAAGACCTTCAGCACCGTAAAGCGCTAGCATAGTACCAATGTTAGATTGACCAAATGCCGCCAGGAACTGTGCACAGAAGAACGACATTACAATATATGCGCCCATCGTCGCCATAGTGTCTGACATTGCTTTGATCACGTCATTACTAGACTTGAACGTACCTGCAACACGGCCGTATACGTAGCCCGGGATGATGAACAGGATGAAGATCAATGGAACGATAGACTTCATTAGCGGTGCAGAGAACGCTGTGATTTCGCCTTCTGGAGAACGAAGCGCTGACGTCTCAGGTATGATAGCAGCAATAAGAAGCGCGATACCCGCCATCATTGACCAACCTGCTGCGCGGAACGCTTTTGATTCCGTCGCCGTAAACGTACCTAGATCTGGAGCTTCTTCCGCATCTTCATCAACAGGCGTGTTCGCTAGGCGTGGCTCAATGATTTTCTCAGTCACGTACCAACCGATAGCCACGATAATCACCGAAGATAGACCAGTGAAGAAGATGTTTGCTAGTGGGTTAACGATGTATTCAGGGTCAAGAACCTGAGCAGAAGTTTGCGTGAAACCTGCTAGTAGTGGGTCGATACCTGAAGGGATAAAGTTTGCAGAGAAACCACCTGATACACCAGCAAACGCTGCTGCGATACCCGCTAGTGGGTGACGACCAGCCGCGTGGAAGATGATACCACCTAGAGGAATAACCAGAACGTAACCTGCGTCTGCTGCTGTGTGCGATACGATCGCAACCAGAATCAGCATAGGCGTTAGCAGCTTCGCTGGCGTGAAGTTCAGCATCTTCTTAAGGCCAGTAGTAATAAAGCCAGAAGAGTCAGCCACACCCACACCTAGCATCGCAACCAATACGATACCCAGTGGTGCAAAGCCCGTGAACGTCGTTACCATATTAGCAAGGAAGCTTGCTAACGCTTCACCCGTTAGAAGGTTCGTCACTTCCAGTGGTGTGCCGGTACGTGGGTTAATCAGATCGAAACTGACATTTGATAAAAGTGCTGATGCAACCCAAACAATAACCAGTGCCCAGAAGAAAAGAATTGCAGGATCTGGGATCTTGTTACCCGCTTTCTCAATAAAGTTTAAAAAGCGATCCATTCCAGTCGGCTTGGGAGCTGGCGCTTGATTAATCGATTGGTTACTCATGGTAACTCCGTGTGTGTGATGTTGTTATTTGTGAATCTCAAGGCAAGTTTCACTGTGACATAAAATCTGCGTGACCATTTTATTTAAAAAAGACAAAAATAGTAGATAATTTGGAACTTTTTCCATATTTGTAGACTTATTTTGCAAAAAACGCCGATTAATGTAACATTTAACCAACACCAAAGCGCACAATTGCAAAACAATTAACTAACTAGCACGTAAAACACCCGTTTATATAAACATAGCGTATAAATCCACCACCATCTAAGGACAAAATAGCTCCAACAAAAGACATTAAAAGTACGAATGAGTGGATAACAAAGTGTGGGATGAGGAGAACGGGCTACCAGAGGTGTATCGTCATTCAAATTCGTTGTATCGTGAGATCTGAGTCGCCAGGGACAGTGTGTGTGTCCGATTCAAACGGTCAGACCAGGAAACATCAACCTGAACCGTTTTCACCGCCCCAGCCATAGTAATCTGGGGGACCGTCCAACTAACGGTATAAATAGGGTGTGAGGAATCCAGACCATCAACAATATCCAGCGTAAAGTCAGCGACATCCATGGTTGACGACTCACCATCAGCACCACGTGTGCGAAACCACTCCAATTTGGCTTCGGCAAGTCCTAATGCTTGTAGACTGTGATAGGCGTAATCAGATCTTTGTTCCATATAGGCTTGTAATTTGGCCAACCCCAACGCGCTCACAGCAATAATACAAAATGCAATGAGCACCTCAATCAGAGTCCCCCCTCGCTGTTTAGAAATCACGCCACGACCCCTTTTTCCAAGCATGACTTGCCAGTACCGAGCTCGAATTAACGATCACATCACGGTTGTAATGAAGAGCCAAAGAATCTCGGAACAAAGCCAGATGGTTCACATTAGCGTAATCAAAATAGGCTCCACCGGTGATATCAAAGCTTCCTCCCTGGTAATAAGCTGCTGAGCCGTAGTCGTCAGGAAAGTGCGTGTTGGCGCTGTCGGCCAAATTCAGTTCATGCCAGATCTCCGGACTCGGCGTGAAACTCGGATTGAAATGAAATAACACACCTTTGATCGTCGCCGCCCCCTGAAGTACAAATAGCCCGTCATGGATCAGAAGCGTGATACCATCAGAAGCCTGTGATAAGGTTTTAATCTCGTTCAGGTGACTGGCCGATATCACGCAGGAGCCATTCAGCCAAAGGTGAAGGTTTCCCTGTGCCAGTTGCTCAACGATCACCTGTCCGCAGTTTTTTCGTTTGAGCTCCCCGTCTCCATTGTTCGTTTCGAGATCAATCTCAGTAAAGGTTCCGTTGGTGCGCACAGCATCATGTTGACTGACTGGAATGCCGAAGAAGTCCTCAAATACTGACAACGTGTCGTCATAAACGAAGTCCTGCCCAAAGCATCGCGGATCCGACGAACTGCATCCGCCGCTAAATGTGCTTTTGTGCTCACGCAGGCAATCTTGCTCACTGATAAAGTCCTCCGATGGGTCTGAGCCGTGAATCAGACCATCATTAGTAAGCGCTCCTTCAATCGTCAACTTACCTTTGAACCGAAACGCAATGCACTCCCAGCCGCCGCTTGTGTGATCACCTGGATCCGGAGTTTTAATCGCCAAAGAGGTTTTTACTTTCATGCTGGCTGACGTCTGAATCGCACCAGACTTAAGATTTGACGTTCCTCTAGCAAAGCGCCGACTCACTTTATGATCACCCGACAACGCGGCAATGACCACATCACCGCTCACGCTATCCAGCGTGAGCGCCTGAGTTACCGTCAGTGAAGTGTCACAGCTCTTTACCACTGCAGGTATTACTTTGGAGGGATAGTACTGGGCGATAGCGCATTCAACGCCACCTTCCGCCAACCAGAAAGCTTTGCGCGATTCGACTTCGTTTTGTGTTCGCTTAATTTCATACAGGCTTGTTTTGTACATCCCTAAGGCCAGCATTAATGCCAGACTCAACAGCAAGGCTGTGGTCAACAACGTCATCGCTCCAACATGACATCCACGCTTCATTGACCATTCCTCACCATAAAATCCCTCTGTAAAGACATTGCCACCGAAGGGTTGCCCCGCAACTCCCCAACGATATTCAGTTGCAGGTATTGATTGCTCGCAGAAGCAGTGCCCACCTGATTGCTTATTATTCTAAAATCTGCAACAGCCACTAAGTTTGGCTCAAACACCGATGTGCAACCAGAGGTCTTGGAATAGCTGATATCCTTGGAACCTTGTGCCAGACTGGATACAGTGCGACAGACCAGGAGCTTCTGTTTGTCACGGTCAAACTGCCAGACCACATTTTCCACAGGGGTCGCCTCATCAGGCTTGCGACTATCCCAGTATGCGTATTGAACCACTGTCCCTCCCATGGATACATGCACCGTAGCACTCGCCCCTGAAGGTATCAGCGCTGAGCCTTTAAGTTCATGAAACCCAGACCGGGTCAAATCACTTTGGATGCGTCTTACTGCCGTCGACAGGGCCTGATTCAGAATCAACTGCTGCGAATGCTCCGACGCATTTCGTTGCAGCGACACATAGAAAGAGCCTATCGAAGTGAGTACTAACATGCTGATGGCCGTTGAAACCAACAGTTCTATCAGTGTGGCTCCTTGTAAAACCCCAATGCGTTTCATCATTTGGGGCAGGCTCCCAATCCAAGCTCCATCTCCCCCGACTGACAAACCACAATTCTCCCCGAAGCACTGTGAGTTCGGATCTCTATTTGTCCTGTTTGCTGGCTATAGGGACTTAGTGTGATGGTGCCGCTGCTTAGCACCATGCCGGATAGGTGATCGAATTTGATTTGATCCCCCGGGTGATTCAACGCCAGCTCAACCCCCTGAAAAGGTTCCCCTGCCAACTGCCACAATACGCTTACCTCGGGATCGCGCAAACTGGCTTTGTTTGCAACTTTTACCCGCCAACCTCCACTCACAGCCTGTTGTGGCAGACCTTCAAAGTGTATCCAAAGTGGCGTGTTCCGCAGTATCGATTCAGCTTTAGTCTGCATCAACAGCGCATACATTTCCTGAGCAGCTCGCTGCGCTTTAATTTTCTTTGAACCAAACTGAAAACTCGGAGCTGCGCCAATCAATAGCACACCGATCACAATTAAAGTAATGATTAACTCTAAAACAGAAAAGCCGCGAACCATTTCCCAAAATCCAATGAAATCATCTACAACTCCATGTCAGTACTTGCGTAAATTCTAGCAGCTGAGAAAACTACAAAAGTCTCTTAAAATTATTAGCTTGGAGTGAGTTAATAGAATGAAATGCAACAAAAACAGTCCCAAACATTCTGGCTTAACCTTGATCGAAGTTCTTATTACTTTGGTCATACTCGGGATCGTGTCAGGTATTGCCTACCCTACTTACACCCAACAAATCAGAGAAAGTCATCGCATGATCGCACTTGGGGATATGCTTGCACTGCAGATGGAACTGGAGCGAAGTTACAATGCGGGTTATCAGTTCAATCAAGTAGTATCTGGAGGGGTCTGTCAGATTTGCGAGTCCGAACCCGGGCGCTATCAATTTGAAGTGGTGAGCAGTGCAACCGCCGCCTATACCATAACAGCAGTAGCGCAATCGGCCTCTGGACAATCGAAAGACAGTTGTCTGGATCAGGATAAAACCATGACGCTTAACTCTACAGGCGAGACGACGCCAATAGCGTGTTGGTAATCTGTGCCCCAAAACGCAAAAAAGCCCGCGATAGTCGCGAGCTTCGATAAAGCAATGAGATCGGCTTAGCTCGTCAGATCATCGAAAAACTTCTTAACACCGTTAAAGAAGCCTTCTGACTTTGGCTTGTGTTTGTTGGCCGCATCGCCACCACATGACTCTTCAAACTCACGTAGCAGTTCTTTTTGACGTGAGCTGAGTTTCACTGGCGTCTCAACCACTAGTTTCACGATCAGATCGCCGACGCCACCGCCACGAACGCCTTTCACACCTTTACCACGCATACGGAACATACGTCCCGTCTGTGTCTCTTCAGGCACTTTAAGGCTAACTCGACCGTCAAGTGTTGGAACTTCTACTTCGCCGCCCAGTGCTGCTTGTGCAAAGCTTACTGGCACTTCGCAGTATAGGTTGTTACCGTCGCGCTCAAAGATATGATGCTCTTTGACATGAACCTGTACATAAAGGTCACCAGCAGGCGCACCATGCTCGCCCGCTTCGCCTTCGCCAGACAGACGGATACGGTCTCCGGTATCCACACCAGCAGGGATTTTAACGTTAAGCGTTTTTGTTTTCTGAATACGGCCTTGACCGTGGCAGCTATTACAAGGGTCTTTAATGATCTTGCCCTGACCATGACAGGTTGGACAGGTTTGCTGAACCGCAAAGAAGCCTTGGCGCATCTGAACCTGACCGTGACCATGACAGGTGCCACAGGTCTGTGGTGACGAACCTTTCTTCGCACCACTGCCATCACAGGTTTCACACTCAACAAGCGTTGGCACTTCGATCTCTTTAGAGATACCACGCACTGCTTCTTCTAGTGTTAGTTCCATGTTGTAGCGCAAATCTGCACCACGTTGTGCACGATGACCACCGCCGCCTCGGCGACCACCACCAAAGATATCACCGAATACGTCACCGAAGATATCACCGAAGTCAGCACCACCGCCGCCGAAGCCGCCACCGCCCATGCCACCTTGTTCAAAGGCTGCGTGACCATATTGGTCGTACGCCGCTTTTTTCTGAGGCTCGGTTAGGATCTCGTACGCTTCTTTTACTTCTTTAAACTTCTCAGCCGCCGTGTCATCGCCCTGGTTTCTATCTGGGTGATACTTCATCGCAAGACGCTTATACGCCTTCTTGATGTCGCGCTCTGATGCGTCACGATCAACGCCTAATACTTCGTAAAAATCACGTTTTGACATATTGCTTGTTACCAATTACTTCGACAAACAGCCCGACGCTGTTTGGGGATTGTATCGTTCTAGATAAGGATTGGGGAAAATCGGTCCTGGGTCCTTGGTCCTTGGTCCTTGGTGTTAGTTTCCTTATCTAGAGCGACAGTGTTTACAAATTTGCGGGCGTAAAGGTTACCCCAAACGCCCGCAACAATCACTTTTCGAGAACCCAGCTTACTGAATTCTCTAAGCTATAAAGTTCAAGCTCAAGGAGGAAACGCGCAGTTTGCATGTGCAAATGAGCATTTCCGACGCCGAGATTGGGCTTTATAGCGACGAGAAATTATTTTTTCTCGTCTTTTACTTCTTCGAACTCAGCATCAACAACATCGTCGTCTTGCTTAGGCTGTTCGCCAGCTTCAGCGCCTGCACCTTGTGCTTGAGCTTGTTGCTGTGCGATTTCCATTAGCTTCTGAGCTGCTGCCATTAGCGCTTGAACTTTCGCGTCGATCGCTTCTTTGTCTTCACCTTTACGAGCTTCTTCCAGCTCAGTGATAGCTGCTTCGATCTTCTCTTTCTCTTCTGCAGGTAGCGCTTCACCAGCTTCTTCTACTTGCTTACGAGTACCGTGAATCATTTGGTCTGCTTGGTTACGTGCAGTTGCTAGCTCTTCGAACTTCTTGTCCGCTTCTTTGTTAGCTTCTGCTTCTTGTACCATTTTCTCGATGTCTTCATCGCTCAGACCGCCAGATGCTTGGATAGTGATCTTCTGCTCTTTACCCGTCGACTTATCTTTCGCAGATACGTGTAGGATACCGTCCGCATCTAGGTCGAAAGTAACTTCGATTTGAGGCATACCACGAGGTGCAGCTTGAATGCCTTCTAGGTTGAATTGACCTAGAGACTTGTTGTACATCGCTTGCTTACGCTCACCTTGAAGAACATGGATAGTTACCGCGTTCTGGTTGTCTTCTGCTGTAGAGAAAACTTGGTTCGCTTTTGTTGGGATAGTTGTGTTCTTCTCAACTAACTTGGTCATCACGCCGCCCATCGTCTCGATACCTAGAGACAGAGGAGTAACGTCTAGTAGAAGTACATCTTTCACATCACCAGCAAGTACACCACCTTGAACTGCAGCACCCATTGCTACTGCTTCGTCTGGGTTCACGTCACGGCGAGCTTCTTTACCGAAGAACTCAGCAACCTTAGCTTGAACCATTGGCATACGAGTCTGACCACCAACTAGGATTACATCGTTGATGTCGCTTACTGATAGGTCAGCGTCTGCTAGAGCAACTTTTAGCGGCTCAAGAGAACGTTGTACTAGGTCTTCAACTAGAGATTCTAGTTTCGCACGAGTCACTTTCACGTTCATGTGCTTAGGACCAGTTGCATCAGCCGTTACGTAAGGTAGGTTTACGTCAGTTTGAGAAGTAGAAGAAAGTTCGATCTTCGCTTTTTCTGCTGCTTCTTTAACACGCTGCATTGCTAGTGGATCGTTCTTAAGATCGATGCCTTGCTCTTTCTTGAACTCTTCAACCAGGTAGTTGATCATGCGGTTATCGAAGTCTTCACCACCAAGGTGTGTATCACCGTTAGTTGCTAGAACTTCAAATGTTTTCTCGCCTTCAACTTCGTCAATCTCGATGATAGAGATATCAAATGTACCACCACCAAGGTCATAAACAGCGATAGTGCGGTCGCCGCCTTTCTTGTCCAGACCGTAAGCAAGAGCAGCTGCTGTTGGTTCGTTGATGATACGTTTAACTTCTAGACCTGCGATACGACCAGCATCTTTTGTTGCTTGACGCTGTGCATCGTTAAAATAAGCAGGAACTGTGATAACTGCGCCAGTTACTTCTTCACCTAGGAAGTCTTCAGCAGTTTTCTTCATTTTCTTAAGTACTTCAGCAGATACTTGAGGAGCCGCCATTTGTTGGCCTTTAGCTTCTACCCATGCATCACCGTTGTCAGCCTTAACGATTTTGTAAGGCATGATTTCGATATCACGCTGAACTTCTTCGTCTTCAAAACGACGACCGATAAGACGCTTAATAGCAAATAGCGTGTTCTCTGGGTTTGTAACTGCTTGACGTTTTGCAGGTTGACCTACTAGCGTTTCGCCGTCGGTGTAAGCGATAACCGATGCGGTTGTACGCTCACCTTCAGCATTTTCGATTACGCGTGGCTTGTCACCGTCTAGAACAGCAACACAAGAGTTAGTAGTACCTAAGTCAATACCAATGATTTTACCCATCAGGCTATCTCCGAATAATTCTATTGTTTCGTTTGCTGCCTCAGTTTGAGGCTGAGAGCCGACAAAACTGTCCGCTCGCAATAGGTTTGTTTTCTGTATGACCCTTAGATAAGGGCGGCAAAATGCTTTTCAAGGGAAAAAGTGAAAAAAGTTTAAGTTTTTTCTGTTGTCATCGCGCACATGTACACGGTTTGCACTAAGTCATCTTGGTTCTAATCGCCTGAAAAATAAAAAACGGAGCCATCTTAGCTCCGTTTTTATCTAAACAATTGGATTGTGATTACGCACGGCTCTCTGCAAGTGTTACGTCAGCCTCTTGAGTTGCTGGCTCACCAATCTCACCTTCGCTGCCGGCAACAATAGTATTCACTGCTGTATCACCGACTACGTTTGAGCTGGTACAGAACATATCATTGATACGGTCAACGGCAGCCACAATCGCCAAGCCTTCTGGTGGCAAACCTAGTTGGTGAAGAATAACACCAATCATCACTACGCCGCCGCCAGGTACGCCACCCGCACCAATCGAAAGAAGTAGCACAGTAAAGCCTAGAGTAAATAGGTCACCCATTTGGATAGGCTGACCGAAAGCATTAGCAATGAAGATTGCTGCAATAGCAATATAGATAGATGCACCAGCCATGTTCATAGTCGCGCCTAGCGGTACACCAAAGCCCGCAACAGACTTAGAAACACCGATCTTATCCGTCAGGGTACGCATCGTTACCGGAATAGTCGCGTTAGAACTCGCTGTAGATAGCGAGAACAGAACCTGCTCACGTGTCGCACGAATGAATTGTGCTGGCGTCATTTTCGTCGTTGCACCAACCATAAGTGGGTAAACAACAAAAATCCACAGTACAAGAATACCCACAACCAATGCCACATAGCCTGCTACCGACGCTAGAGTATTGGCATCAAGCGTTGCGCCAAGTTGGATCATAAGAGCAAATACACCGTATGGCGCAAGGCTCATTACCAGGCCGATTAGCTTCATCATCACGTCATTCGCTACTTTGAATGCGTTGATGGCTGGGCCACCTTTTTTATCCAGAGCTTGAATCGCTAGACCTGTCAGAATCGCCATGAAGATGATTTGTAGCATGTCACCGTTAGCAAACGCCTGAATTGGGTTGCTCGGTACAATGTTAGTGATCATCGAGAAAATGTCTGGTGTCGTTGTTGACGTGATTTCAACTGCCTGCGCTACCGTACCACCTAGATTGGCACCTGCACCTGGCTGGACGAGCATACCAATGGCAAGCGCAAAGGTAATCGCGATCACGGTATTAAGAATATAAAGCGCAAAAGTTTTACCGCCTAAACGGCCAAAAGAGTTGATGTCTTTAAGCTCTACGATACCGCAAACAATGGATACGTATACAAGTGGAACAACAAGCAGTTTGATTAGCGAGACGAACATGCCGCCCACACCTTCTGCAAAACCCAATAGGTATTGGTCAAAAAGGCTAACACCTGCGAATAGATATTGAATCGCTGTGCCAATCATCAGGCCAGCAAATAGACCTAAAAAGATCTTATGGGATAGTGATTTATTCATTCATAAACTCCAGAATGTTGTGTTTAGTCCCTGTGTTTTTATAGTTATTTACTTTCTTATTAATAGAAAGCTCAGGGCATCTTACAGATCTGAAGAGTAAAATAAAGCATTAATTTTACATTTCGTTATCCAAAATTTAAAATACGATCATCCAAATTAATAACCAAAACCAGAATAAACAACCAAAAAAAATGAAGCCACTAAGGCTTCATTTTGTATAGACTGGAAAACCGACGGAATAAACCTCTAGTGTCAATCCCTAATTGTCTGTCGGTTATTTAGACACCATCACCATCGCTGGTCGGATCACTCGCCCATTAAGCTCATAACCCTTTTGCATAACAAACATGACGGTATTAGGCTCATGATCTGCGCTTTCCTGAATAGACATCGCTTGATGCAGTTCAGGATTGAACACTTCACCTTCTGGATTGATCTCTTTAAGACCAAATTTAGCCACCACGTCAACGAATGTTTTGTGAGTCAGTTCCACACCTTCTACGATTGGCTTCACAGCTTCATTTTCTGCATCTGCTGCGGCAATGGCACGCTCCAGGTTATCGATAACCGGAAGCAATTCTTCTGCAAACTTGTTCAGAGCATATTTGCGTGCCTTATCGATTTCCTGCTCTGTACGACGACGCATATTTTCTACGTCAGCCTTGGCACGCAACACCGAATCCTGCTGTTCTTTAACTTTCGCTTCACTAGACAGCAACGCTGCTTCTAGCTGAGCAATTTTCGCTTCTTGAATATCTTGCTCGGATTCTTCGTTCCACTCCACGTCAGCGTCAGAACCAACCACTTCAGCTTCCGCTTCTTTTGCTTCAGCTTCTTGAGTGTGCAGCTCTTCTTGGTGTACCTTGTTTTCTTCGTTGCTCATGGTCTCTCCGGAATACTCGATTCAAGGCAATGCTTACTACGACCTGCCCACAAAACTTTGGATCAAAATCATACCAAACACTGCATATATACATACTTTGGGTATATTATGGGGATGAAGATTTGTGATTCAAGCACTAATAGTTTGGAAGTGATATGAAAAAATCCTTTGAGGTGATCGCCATCATAGGCAAACCAAGAGCACAGAAAGCAATTCAGACCCATAAAGAATTGTTTCACTGGCTTACCGCTAAAGGCTATAAAGTTTTGGTGGACGATCGGCTCATAGACATACTGGTCGATATTCCACGTCAGCACTTTTTTAGTCTGGTCCGTATTGGACGCGAAGCCGATCTGGCGATTGTTGTGGGTGGTGATGGCAATATGTTGGGGGCCGCAAGGGTGCTTTCTCGCTTTGATGTTGCGGTCATAGGCGTCAACCGTGGTAGTCTTGGCTTCCTGACTGACCTCAATCCTGAAGGGTTTGACGTTGCCTTAGAGGCTGTACTTCAAGGCGAGTATCGTGAAGAAAAACGCTTCTTGCTCGAAGCCGAAATCCACCGTCACGGACAAATCAAAAGCCACAACGCCGCGCTGAATGAAGCGGTATTGCACCCAGGCCAGGTAGCGCACATGATTGAGTTTGAGGTGTATATCGATGACACATTCGCATTCAGTCAACGCTCTGATGGCCTGATTGTGTCGACACCGACCGGATCTACGGCTTATTCCCTCTCTGGCGGAGGGCCAATATTGTCAACGGAGCTCAACGCCATCTCACTGGTACCGATGTTTCCCCATACCTTATCGAGCCGCCCCTTAGTGGTCGATGGCAATTGCCGAATAAAACTGATTGTGTCCCCTGATAATCGTGGCACTCAAGAGGTCAGTTGTGACGGACAAATCTCACTGCCAGTGTCTCCCGGCGATGAAATTCATATTTACCAAAGTCCTAATATTCTCAAACTAATCCACCCGAAGGATTACAGTTATTATCATGTTCTGAGAAACAAGCTCGGCTGGTCGAGTAAATTATTCTAGTCATTTCATCTATATAGCCCTTACTTACCAATAAGGGCTTTTTTCTGTCTGTATTTGTACAACGGACGAAAAAATCGCCAACAGTGCGTTTAGTCACATAAAAAAACACCTGGATAACTTTACTGTATAAAGAAACAGTATATACTGAATTTACATACAGTAGTGTTCATTTAAACAGGTAATCAAAATGCTGTCTCATCTAAGTGTTAATAATTTTGCCATTGTAAAATCTCTGCAGTTAGAGCTCAGTACGGGGATGACCACCATCACCGGTGAAACAGGTGCGGGTAAATCTATTGCCATTGACGCTTTGGGGTTGTGTTTGGGCGGTCGTGCTGATGCAGGAGCGGTTCGTGCCGGAGAAGACAAAACCGAAGTCACTGCCGCGTTCGCGATTGAAGATAACCAACAGGCCACCCGCTGGTTAGAAGACAACGACCTGTTTGATGGTACCGAATGTATTCTGCGACGCACGATCACCAAAGAAGGACGTTCTCGTGCGTTTATTAATGGCAGCCCAGTGCCTCTATCTCAGCTAAAATCACTGGGTCAGCTACTTATCAATATTCACGGTCAACACGCCCACCACCAGTTAATGAAAAGCGACTACCAGCTCACGCTGCTGGATCAGTACGCTGGTCACACTGCGCAACTCAAACAGGTGCGTAGTAAGTACCAGACATGGCGCAGTGCCGATATTGCACTGTCACAGCTTAAAGAAAACAGTGCAAATAACCTGGCTCAACTTCAGTTACTTGAATACCAAATCAAAGAACTCAACGAACTGGCGATTGGTGAAACAGAATTTCCTGAACTGGAACAAGAATATAAACGTCTTTCCAACAGTGGCGAACTGGCCATCACTTGTCAGCAAACCATCGACATTATCTACGAAGGCGAAGATGTCAATGCACTGGCTATGTTGCAAACCGCGAGCAGCAAACTCGTACAACTTGCGGAGCTCGACACTAGCCTGATCGCTCTACCGAATATGGTTGAAGAGGCCATCATTCAGATCGAAGAAGCCAACACCGAGCTTCGCAACTATCTCGACAAAATCGACGTTGACCCTGAACGCATGGCCTTTGTAGAAGAGCGCTTCTCGAAGATCATGTCGTTGGCTCGCAAGCATCACGTCATGCCAGAAGATCTCTATCAGCATCATCAAGATCTGCTGGCGCAGATCGAAGCCCTAGACTGCTCTGATGAAAAACTGGCAGAAATGGAACAAGACGTCAGCGCGCACTTTGACGCGTATGTAAAAGCCAGTGAGAAATTGAGTAAATCTCGTGGCCGCTACGCCAAAGAACTGAACAAACTGATCTCACAAAGCATGCAAGAGTTGAGCATGGAAAAAGCCAAGTTTGCCATTAATGTCGAATTCCAACCGGAGCACCCTTCCCCATCGGGCATGGACAACGTCATCTTTCTGGTTTCCACAAACCCAGGTCAACCGATGCAAGCCATTGCCAAAGTCGCATCCGGCGGTGAACTGTCTCGAATCTCATTGGCCATACAGGTCATCACCGCGCAGAAAGTCGACACACCAAGCTTGATTTTCGATGAAGTGGATGTAGGCATCAGTGGCCCGACAGCCGCTGTGGTTGGTAAGATGTTACGCAAACTGGGCGAATCTACGCAGGTATTGTGTGTGACCCACTTGCCTCAGGTCGCTGGCCATGGCCACCAGCAACTGTTTGTCACCAAGACCACAAAAGCCAATAAAACTGAGACCAGCATGCTAACGCTGAACGAACAGGAGCGAATTAGCGAACTGGCTCGTCTGCTAGGTGGCAGCCAGATCACTGATACGACACTGGCCAACGCTAAAGAGCTGCTGATCGCGGCGTGATTTCAAGGCAGACAGATAGTTCCATTCGATTCAGAATTTAGGCAAGGATTGTAAGCTAACTCATAAAACGACCTGTCCAGTTACAATCTAAGACAGACAAGTTTTTACTTCTGCGTCATCCTTGTTTATTATCTTTGCAGTCTCAGAAATCGAAGTTGTAAATTAAAGCTATGCAAGTAAAGAAATGGTTGATCGCCTTACCACTGGCTCTCACCATACTGACAGGATGTTCCGTCTTAGAAAAAATCGTTTATCGCATTGACATCAACCAGGGAAACTTTGTTGAGCAGAGCGCCGTAGAGCAATTGCGTTTTGGTATGACCAAAGAACAGGTGAGATATGTACTTGGCTCGCCAATGTTGATCGAAAATGGCTACCCAAACACTTGGTATTACATCTACCACGCCACCAAAGGCCATGATGACTCAGTACAACGTAACCTTGTGGTCAACTTTGATGCTACAGGCACACTGACGAACATCACCGGTGACTACCAAGCCAGTGATAACTTTTTCCAAGGCCTGAACTAAATACTAAAAAGCTCGCACACCGCGAGCTTTTTTAATTGCGTCAATAAGAGTTATTCTGAAGGGGTCTCTTGCTTTCTTAATGGTGAAGGTTTTCCTCCCGTTACAGGATCGGCCTTACCGGAGTTTTTCGCCTGCTCAGCCCTTTTTCGTCTGATTTCTTTCGGGTCAGCCAATAACGGGCGATAGATCTCAATACGGTCCTTATCACGCACCGTCGCATCCAGTTTCACGTTACGACTAAAAACCCCAACTTTATTAGTGTTTAAGTCGATTTCAGGGTAAACCGCCAAAACCCCCGACTTCTCGATGATTTCTTCCACCGTAGATTCATGATTGACCACCAGTTGGAACACTCGCTGCTCCTCGGGTAAAGCGTACACCACTTCAACATGGATAAGCTGAGAATCAGCACTCATAGGTATATACCTCTTTGGCTCGCTTAGTAAACGCGTTTACCATGTTGCTAGTCACATCGTGGAAAATCTTGCCAAAAGCCAGTTCGATCATCTTGCTGGAAAACTCAAACTCCAATTTGAGCTCCACTTTACACGCCTGATCATCAAGGGGAATAAAAGACCATACGCCCTTAAGCATCTTAAACGGGCCATCCACCAGCTCCATTAAGATTTCGCTTCCATGCACCAAAGTGTTCGCTGTAGTAAACGTCTTGCTGATCCCGGCTTTTGAAACATCCACCGATGCCACCATAGCAGAAGCGGAGGACTCCAACACTTTTGAACCGGAACACCCCGGCAAAAACTCAGGATAGCGAGCCACATCGTTAACCAAGCTAAACATTTGATCAGCACTGAACATCACAAGCGCTGAACGCGTCACTTGCTGCATAAAAACTCCTCAAAATTAAAGGCTGACTCCGATTCTACTGTTAACCTTTCGTTAGCTCAAGTTACTCGCTTGTTTTGCTAACAAACCCCATATCACTTTCAATGTGTTAAATTGCATTTCTGCCACATAAAAGCCTTCCCTTACAGTCACGTCCCCCCTTATAATAGCTCCATTATGGTAAAGAAGAACTCAAAGAAAAAAGCGGGTAGCAATACCATCGCTTTGAACAAAAAGGCTCGCCACGAATATCACATCGAAGACGAGATTGAAGCAGGTATCGAACTGCAGGGCTGGGAAGTCAAGTCTCTTCGCCAGGGCAAGGCTAATATTGCCGAGAGCTACGTGTTTATTCGTGACGGACAAGCCTATATCAGCGGCATGTCGATCACTCCGTTGAATCAAGCCTCTACTCATGTAGTGGCGGAACCGACACGCGTTCGTAAACTCTTAATGCACCGCCGTGAACTCGATAGACTGATTGGTTCGGTCAATCGCGACGGTATGACTTTGGTGGCCACCGCACTGTACTGGTCTCGCTCTTGGGCGAAACTCAAAGTGGGTGTCGCGAAAGGTAAAAAACTTCACGATAAGCGTGCAGATCTTAAAGAAAAAGATTGGGCTCGCGATAAAGCGCGAATCATGAAGAGCAATTTGCGCTAATTGTAACCAGTTAAACTTGCAAAGCTAGACAGCGTAAGCTTTTCTGGTACTATGCAAAGAACACTTTGGGGCTGATTTAGGATTCGACAGGAATTTTGCAGTCTGAGGTGCATGCCGTGGGGCGGTTGGCCACGTAAAAAGCCGCAAAAAAATAGTCGCAAACGACGAAAACTACGCACTAGCAGCTTAATAACCTGCTCAGAGCTCTCTCGCCCTAGCTTCCGCACGTAAGACGGGGAATCACGAGAGATCAAACCCAAACGCGCTAGCCCGGATTCTCCCACCTGAGAGATGAACGGCGAAGTTTAATTCAGGTTAGTCATTCATTAGCGTGTCGGTTCGCAGGTGGATGGTGAATGTAAAGATCGACTAAGCATGTAGTACCAATGATGAATGGTTTCTGGACGCGGGTTCAACTCCCGCCAGCTCCACCAATTCATAAGTAAGCCTCTGATTTTTCAGGGGCTTTCTTTGTTTTTGAGCCTATGAAACACATAAATGAGGTACATCCTGTTCTACATTCGGACGGAGATGACACCATGCACATGACCCAGCGAGCCAACGGTAACTGGTACTATCAACGCCGCATTCCTGCGAGCTCACAAGCATTCTTCAACAACAAAACATCCATTAAGGTATCGCTGCGAACTAAATCCATAGCAGAAGCTAGAGCAAAAGCGCGCAAGTTATCTGTCGAACACGACACCCTCTTCTCACAGCACGAAGCAATGGGTAACACTGTCAGCAAGCCACGAGGCTACACAAGTAGTCCATTTGAATCCCTGCTAGACATTCGGTCGTCACAGAACACTCTCGACAACATCGCACAAGCCACTGTAGGAAACCTTGTCGGAACTCAATACCTACTCCATGCCAACGCTTTTGCAGCGCCACAACATGAGCGTGAGAGCGTATTTACAGGCATTGAAGTACTTAGAGATGACCTTTGTGAACTAATGCAAGGCTTAATTGAACGGGGTCTTAGCGAACGGAATGCGAAGGCGTCTCATACATGGAAACTCATCGAAGGCGCGATGGAAACTGAGCACCTAATCTCTTTCAATGAATGGTCATTTATACAGCAAAAGCAACTAATAGTTGGATGCTGTACTCGTATGCTGCGTCCCCTATCCCTGCTAATCAGCCAGCTAACAGACCTGACCGCCGAGAGAACAGAGCTACCAAGTGCGTCTTTAACTTACCTGCATGAGTTTAAAGGAACACACACACCTGCCCCTATTGAGCATGATGGCCTATTGCTGTCGGAATGCATAGACCTATACATCTCTGACCGTGAAACAGATGAGCTACGACCAAAGACAATAGATAGATATAGAGCACGTCTACGACTCATGTTGTTCATCCTTGGCGACTGCCCAATAGAAGAAATCAAACGAGAAGAAGCAAAGACCTTCAAAAGCAAACTACTATGTCTACCTGCGAACCTCAACAAGGTCGCTCGCTTTAAGGGGTTGACTGTAGATGAAGTTATTGCGCTTGAACCTACCCCAATGTCAACGACAACCGCCAATGACACGCTGACAGATGTAAGTTCATTCTTTGATTGGTGCATGGCTAACGACCATATAAACAAGAACTCATTCACAAAGCTCAAGGTTAAGACCAAGAAGAGGGCATCTGAGGAACGTAATGTGTTCACTCCGTCTGACTTAACTACACTATTCCAACACCCGTACTTTCAAGGTGGTTCGTGTAAGCATCCTTACTTCTACTGGCTCCCAGTTTTAGGGCTTTACACAGGTGCACGATTGAACGAACTATGCCAACTACACGTCGACGACATTCGACAGGATGTTGAGAACAGTCTTTGGACATTAACCATAACTGATATGAGAGACGACCAAAGCACAAAAAACAGAAGCTCAGTGCGCACCATACCATTGCATCACCGTCTCATTGACCTTGGTTTCATCGAGTATGTTAAAAGCCTAAACAATGAACGCGTCTTCCCTGAGTTGAAGCAAGGACGTGATGGTTATGGCAGCGCCCCCTCTAAGTGGTTTGGTCGCTTCCGTGACAAAGTACTTCCGAACGCTAAGGCTGAAAAAAAGACGTTTCACTCCTTCCGGCACACATTCACTAATGCACTCAAGCAATCAGGGGTCACAGCTAGCATTGCTGGTGCATACGTCGGACATGGTGATGACAGTGAGACTTTTGGTCGTTATGGCAAAGCCTACGTTGCATCAGCGCTTGCGCCAGTCTTGGAGCAAATCACCTTCGACTTTGACATTAAACCCTTTAGAACTAGCTAACTAGTACAACAAAAAGGCAGCACCAGAGCCTTTCCTCTTGGTGCTGCCTTAATGTTCTTCTGTTAGCCTCGTGCAGCTTTACTCGCTAGCTCGTCTGCGTGTTCATTGCCCTTTATGCCTGCATGTCCTTTGACGTGTATCACCTGTACGTCGGGGCGTGCCGCTTTAAGCTCTGCGATGTGCCGCCACAAGTCCGAGTGTGCGACAGGTTTCTTGTCTGCTTTCCGCCACCCCTTTTCTTTCCATCCATCGAGCCACATGTTGTAGCCATCAACGACATACTTATTGTCGCAGTGGATTGAGTCTAGACCTGATGATAGCGTCAATGCATGAGCGAGAGCATAGAGCTCTGTCTTAGAGTTTGTCGTACCGCCTTGCTCAATGATTGGCTTAGAGTACTCATAGACAGTTCGTCCATGTGTGTCGTAAGCGACAACGCCCACGCCACCTCGTTTACATCCGTTTTGGTTATCAGGCGCAGCTCCGTCGCAGAAGAGCTTAAGTGGGCGTACTGCATTAGTTAGGTTGTTGGTGTTTTGATTGTTCATAGATTTGAATCCTTAATCGTAAAGCCACACCGTAAGCCCCACTTAGCCAGCTACACCAACGAAGATTCGTAGTGACTTGCTGACAGTGTGGCTTTGCGGTTAAGCGTTGGGTTTGTGTTTAGATTGGCTAGTGGTAGCCGTTAAGTGTTGTTCGTAGGTACAGGGGGTGAGGTGATTCAGTGACAGAAGACTACGTAAAAGGTGAAGGTGTGGAGCTAGTAAGGTACATCCTCAAGTGAGACAAGTGCTTTGTCTGTCTCGAAGCTCATCTGTACCCGCGACTTGTATGCACGGTCAAAGTCACTCAGTCTTCTGGTGTCTATGGCTTGCATGTGACCGCCCAAGTCACGCATAAGGTATACCACTTGCTCATTCGGTCTAACGAAGTAAGTACCATCCTCGACCAAAGACAGGTCTTCATCTTCTCGAAGAACGTAAGGTCTGTCCTTGGTGTTGAACCCCAGAGACTTGTAGTGAGTCTTGCGTTTGTGGCCTTTATACTTGGTCACTTCACTCTGTGATTGGGGAAGGTAATACTTCGCATAGCGACACAACCTATCAACTTGAACTTGGTAGACGTTCGCGTAACCCGTGTTACCTTTACTGTACGTTAGCCACCCATCGTCGCATAACGCCTTTACGTGAGTTTGCACTGTGCGCTGACTCAAAGCAGTCCATTGAGTCAGTTGCTCATAACTAGCAATACACTCGAGCGCTCCATTCGCATGTGTAAGGATTGTGACGAGCACGCTCATCTGAGCATTAGTCCTGAATTGCTTATCGACAGAAGCCTTGAAGACAGCTTGTAACATGTCGACAAGGAGATAGTCTTCAAGCCCTCTAACTTTGTAACTGTTCATGTGTGTACTTTTTAGCCTATTTGTTGTCGTAGATTGCCACCCTATATAAAGGGAACATAGGGAGACTCTTTGGAGTGTCTTAAAGACAATCTGAAGACGCTATCTAGTACTGCTTAATGCTTGTGGGATGATGATTTAATCACTAGCCACACAACACTAAAAGAGGCTTTAAGGTGTTCTTAAAGTAGCTTTTAGACTACTACCTTTTAATGGTTAAACCACTGTTAACAAAGTCTTTAAGTCCCACTTTAAGTATCCACGCCCTGCACCAAATACGTCTGCTACGATGCTTCAGTGTCTAGGTGCGTCAGGGTGAATTACTCTAACCGTATAGACTTACCCAAGGTCTAGACGATAACGTACTACTAAGCCGTGAGTTTGCGAGGTGAATGCCTTTGAGCTACTCCAGTGCGTGAGTCTGTTTGTCTTAGCTCAGTGTTGCCATTAGGTCGTGACAATCGACAAGTATTAGGTAGGAAAGAGGATGGAGTGATAGCGTCTCAGCTCTTCTCTCTTATAAAGGGCATGAATTCAAGAGTTTTAACATATGCTTGAGTCTATCTGCTGTCTTACGGCTTCCGCCTATAAAGGGCATGAATTCCAAGGCTCAATGAATCAATGAGTTACAAGGGGGTCTCGACATGAGAGCTTGAAGTCTATTTCAGTAAAGGCAGGGTAAGACACGAGGACGCCTACAAGCTTCTGAGAGACGTCCTTGTTGCTGGTGGGATTGGTCGTTAACTACTTCAGTCCTGCTTCTTCTAGTCGACGGTACAGCGCTTGACGTGACACTCCAAGCTCCCTAGCCATTGCAGCTATGCTCATGCCCTTCTCTAGCATGTCGCTCATTGTCTCGACGTCTAGCTCTTTGCTCTTAGGGCGACCTATGTGCTTGCCCTTCGCCTTGGCTTCAGCCTGCCCTTCACGTCGACGCTCATTGATGAGCTCTCGTTCCATCTGAGCGATGCTGGCTAGGATATTTAAAACGCCACGCTGTGCTGCTGTAGGTTCACTGTAGAACTCCATGCCCTCTTTGTGGAACTTAACGCCTACACCCTTAGCTGTAAGGCTTTCGACTATCTCAAGCGCATCCCCTGCCCCTGAACGACACACACGGTCTAGGCTGTGTACATGTAACGTGTCGCCTTCTCGCAGGAACTCAAAGCACTGCTTCCAGATAGGACGTTCTACTGTCTTGGCGCTAGCCTTCTCCTCAAACACTTTGTCTAGCTTCACGCCTGAGAGCTGACGGTCTGTGTTCTGTCCGACACTAGATACCCTGATGTAGCCGACATGCTGCCCTGACTTTGTCTCAGAGCTTTCTTGTTCTGTCGACTCATTCTCCCAAGACGACAGCGTTTTACGCATAGAGCTAGCGCTGTGGTAGACCGTCTCGTCTGTGTCTAAACGTGTAGCCACCGTGCTACCTGTCTTTGTGTTCTTCCAAACCAAGACCTCTAAGCCGTTGCTCAGTGTGATGTGAAGCGCGTCCGCTTGTGTCGTAGGTAGAACGTTAGCGTTGAAGTAAGTAGCCATGTCGCCCTCAATGTGTCCGTAAGCTCTTGATGCTTTTAGATTAACCATGTCCGTAAATCAAAGTCAATACTTTTGGACACAAATAACGGACAGTGACCGAAAGGTATACATTCGGACACTCACATATGCTCATCGCGATAGACGCTGCTGGTGACTGTACGACGAGACCGAACTAGAGCCCACATACAAAGTCAGACACTTTTCTTCGTAAGGCTTACCACAAGCTACATCACTGGTGGGGGTATGGGGGGAAATTCAAGAACATGTAATTGATAATGGTCACTCAGATTTTTTAAGTATTTTTTCGCCAATATGCTTTCCTCAGTGGCTAAGAAAAGTCAGAGATTATTAACTGCTGACCTAGATACACTTGGTGCTATTCTGCAAACCAAAAGGTTGTAGCATTTACAAAGCAGAGGGATTAATCATGACGAAAACATCCAACCATAATGCGTCATTGAACCATCAACTAAAAGAAAAGCTCGATATGATTAACGATGAGTTTCTATCACATCATTGCGAGAAGTTAGCTCAAAGCTCTAACGCATCTGAGTACGACAAAACTCATCAAAAGCTAGATGCCCTGTTGCAAAAGAAAGCACTCCTTCATTCAATGGAAGAGCTATTGGTTAAAGCTCAAAAAGTCGGAAATCATCCACTTGCAACCCGTTTAACGGAATTCATCCAAAAGGTTACCGAGCAGGGAGACTTCGAGAGCTTTTACGATTTTGTCGATACACCTATTGGTCAAGCATTAATAGCGCAAAACCATGACGTTACGTGGCGCTCCCCATGCCCTCTTTGCCACGCCGAACCTTTCAGCGTTGCATCAGGTTTTTTAATACCAGGCGGTTTACGAATGCACCTAGAAGGCGGGAACAAAGCCCATAAATGCGCTGTGAGGCAAGCTATCGATGACTTCTACTTAGAGAGGACTGGCGAACACCCTTGGAATAACTGGCGGTATTAACTGCATACGGATGGTCAACTTCCCATGCAGAAAAGATGAGGGACATTGTCTCAGAGGCGCTAACTAGCTCAGAGCTGCCGAGGTACTTTGGATATACCGCGAAGCTTTGAGTTAAACGACTAGTTGTCAGTCTAACCCTTTGTATGTATATCACCAAGAAGACTAGAGAGCGTGCTGACAATTGTATCGATGCTAATGTAAAACTCGGTTCGAAGCAGTTCCGATTGGAACATACCAATTACTACCAAAGCTGCTGTTAACCAACGCATAGCAGTAGCATTACGCTCGCTCCGCCGCTCCTTATTCCGCTCTTCCAATAGATGTTCTGTCGTAACTAGAGCTTTTCCTGTCACTCGGAAATTAATGCTTTGTGTAGCCTTCAGCTCTTGCGACTCCGCCAATGATTCCAGTATCAAACCAACTCGTTTGACCAATGATGAGCGCTTAGAGTTATACACTGACCTAGTGCCATATAGATGATTACAAACTCGTGTTGCGTTGATGTCAATGTAGGGGTCACCCACTGTAATTTGTTCAATCGCCATGAGAACCGAAAGCCTTGTCGGCTGCCGAAGTTTCTTAAATCTCATGACTACGTTGGGTACTTGATAACATCCCCATTCGATTACGTGCAGAACCTTATGAATAGAGAGCTGGGTCGCTAACGCGAACAACGTCTTATTTGTGTAGTCATAGTAGCAATGTCGATATTCATGCCGTATATCAAACTGAGCGCTGGCTAAGTCTCCCACAGCAAACTGAGTCATTTCTTTCGCCCAACTTCCGTCATCTCTCCTCAACAATGCCTGTACACTATCCCCTTCAACTTCTCTCAATAGAAACTCCTGCTCTCCTAACGAAAACAGGACTGTGTAACGGTCTATCTCTTTGTAATCAGGAAAGTCAGATTGCATTGGACGTAATTTTTGAGCCACTTCTATCAAAGCTTTGTTGAACCAACTTGTCATCTACACTTCCCCTTCGGAATCACTCGTTGTCACCATACATATTAATTATGCAACAAAGACCTGTAACTTCATATACATATGCTGCGTACCCTTGACGCTGCTACACAATGCGGAAAACGTAGCTGTCAGCTGCACTCTCCTATGTCGTTGGCGTATGGGATACACGAAGGGAAATCGAAAACTACGGATTAAAGACAAGAAGGAGTTCCCGAACAACCAGTAGTATGGCTCTCCTTCAAAGCTAGACGATAGTTCAACTCCCAAACAGGGAACTGAACCGAGCTAGAAGTGTTCTACAAGGTGTGCTACATTTCAGGAAACCCAACGATGTACCCTCCTTGTATATCAGAGACTTACAGTTGGTCAGGTGACAGATTACCGAATCCCGCCAGCTCCACCAAACGTTTGGAAAGGGCGATAAGTTACTGACTTATCGCCCTTTTTGTATTCATACTTCTTGTTTTCGCAGTTTTGTACTGAGTTTAGGTACTAAAACATGCGCTCACAGCTGTGCAATTTTGCCGGTTCGGGTACCGGTAAGGTGCTGCGCTTCATCTCTAAGAAGGGCAACAACAGCCAGATCTACCTGGTCGAAGAAAAACCCAATTTGTTGCTGGCATTGTACTGTCCAGAACTAATGTGGCGAATGATGAATTTTTGTTTACCGGCTATGCCCGCCCAGACTCTGGCTACACCGGACTGGATGAATCTGGATTACCTCAGGTTTGATAGTGCGGAGTAATCCGTTCAGGCCGGTAAACGGTTGGGGCTGCTATTTTTCCAGGAAGGTTTTCAGCTCACTGGCGAATCCGAGACCGGCTACGGTGTAGATATTGAAGGTGTGATCGACCCCGAGCGCTTTTAGCTCGTCTTCTTCGTCGTGGTATTTTGCTGTAGCCGCGATACGCCCCTGGTAGCCCATCTCCTTCAGGCGCAGCACAGAGTTTACGTTTGCCTGATGGTTTGGCAGGGTGAGCAGAACCCACTCCAGCCCGTGATGAAGCTCCGGTGCTCTGAGCCAAAAATCGGGGTTGGTTACGTCTCCGGCAACCATATTTCGGCCGAGCGCTGTCAGTTTGGATGCCCTTTCCCTGTCTACGTCCACGCCGGCAATGCAGCCGGAATAGTTTTGTTCCAGCGCGTTGTAGGCCGCGACGCCCATTCTTCCCATACCAAACACCACCGCCTTGATATGCGCCAGTTCCAGGTTTTCCTCCCCCTCTATCCGGCGCTTGCGCTCGAACCGTTTTAGCTCGGTTCTCCACCTTGCATACAGGTGATCGCGCACATTGATGAGCGGTGCACAAAGGATAAATGAGAAGGAGAGCGCGAGTGCAATGGTCGCCAGCCATTCGCCCGGTAACCAGCCAGAGGAGACGGCAATGGCTGCAACGATCAGACCGAACTCGCTGTAGTTGGCAAGGTCAAGCGATGCGCGCCAGGAGGAGGAGCTTCGCAGATTAAACCGGCTGAACAGGCCGAAATAGATAGCGACCTTTATCGGCAGCAACAAGAGCAGCAGCAGAGCGACCAGAACTTCGCTCAGGCCGGGAATGGCGGTCATACCGATGCTGAGAAAGAAGCCGACCAGAAACAGCTCTTTGAAACCGAGCAGTTGCTTGGCCAGTTCGGTAGATTTTGGATGGTTTGCCAGCAGCATACCGAACACCAGTGCACCAGCATCCTCTTTGATCCCCACCAGCTCAAACAGATCGGCACCGATAAGCGCTACGGTAATACCAAATAGAATCAGCAGTTCACCGTGGCCGACCCGGTCCAGTATCTTATACAAAACCAGCCTTAGCGGGATCAGGGCAACGAGCGCCAGAGTCCATAACGAGGGCAGCTTTCCCATTGAGACAGCGATAAAAACGACTGCAGCAATATCCTGTACCACCAGCACTCCGATCGCCGTCTGCCCGTGTAAGGTATTGCTGGTTCCGCTCTCTTCAAGCACCTTTACCGCGAAAACCGTACTGGAGAAAGAGAGGGCGAACCCTATCATTAAAGCGCTCTCAGCCGTCAGGTCGGTAAGGAGCGGGATAGAGGTATAGGACAGCAGCAGCACCGAGAGCGCGAAAAGCGCCGTCACAATCATCATGTGCAGTGTTGCCGTGCCCCACACCTCAGGCTTTGCCAGAGACTTTAGCCTCAGTTTTAATCCAATAGAAAACAGCAGAAGTGTGATGCCAAGGTCGGCCAGTACGCCCAGGAGCCCACTGCCTTCGGCGCCCAGCGCATTGAGCACGAAACCTGCGACCAGAAAGCCCAGAAGCGGCGGTAATCCCAGCGCTTTTGTTGCCAGACCACATATAAAGGCGATGGCTATCCAGAGTGGATCGCGATAGTGAATCGAGAGTAGTTGCGGGTCCATGTTATTCCTAAAGGTATTCCTCCCTTATATACCCGGCAGTTTGTTGTATGGAATCGAACACTGTTTTACTTTGCGTACCAGCTGCCGGCACCTCCGCTATCTCTTTAAAGATAGTAAATTTTTACCGGTTTAACCTTGGCAAACGCACCTTTTAACGCAGGACCATTAAAAGTAAAATCTGTTTGCACCAGGGTGATAGTGCATGCGACAGAGCTGCTTTACTGTAAGGGGATTAATTCAATATATCTGCAGGCAATGACGCTTAGTGCAGTGAGCGTAATAAGCATTCGTAGAATTGGTGATTTTGTATCTGGCTATCAGCTCAGTGAGCTTTGGGACACCCATAGGCCAAAAAGTCTATGGGTGGTCTAAAGGTTATTGGCTTGGCTCGCTGCCTTGTTCAATTGGACGACTGATGATTTCATATTCCTCAGGACTTCGATGCAAGTCGAAATTAAAGATGTTCTCTTTAATTTCTTTGGTACGTTCGAAATCACATTCAGCAACGATCAACTCATCATCAACAGTCGATGCCAAAGCAACGATCTCCCCTGTAGGAGCAATAATACAGCTCTGCCCTAACAGATCACAGCCCTCTTCATTACCTGCTTTGGCGCAAGCAATCACCCAGCAACCATTCTGGTAAGCTGCCGACTGCATTACAACATGGTTGTGGAACCCCTGCAGGTGGTCATGTTGTGGCACCGGTGGGTAATGCATTGGAGTGTTATAACCCAGCACTATCATCTCGGCTCCCTGAAGAGCCATGACTCTGTACGTCTCTGGCCATCGACGATCATTACACAGGGCCATACCAACTTTCCCTCCCATGAAGTCCCAGGTTCCAAAGCCCAAATCCCCACGCTCAAAATAACGCTTCTCTAGGTGTTGAAAAGGTCGCCAAGGCTCATTTTCCTGGTGTCCGGGTAAGTGGATCTTACGATACTTACCGACAATCTGTCCTTTGTTATCCACCAGAATAGAGGTATTAAAACGTTGCACCGAGCTTTCATCATCCTGAGTCATCTCCGCATACCCCAGGTAGAATCCAATACCCAGTTCAGCGGCTTTATCAAATAACGGTTTGGTGTCTTCATTGGGCATTTCAGTTTCGTAGAACTTGGAAAGCTCATTTTGGTCTTCAATGAACCAACGGGGGAAGAATGTCGTTAACGCTAGCTCTGGAAAAACCACAAACGTGCACCCTTTTCGGTGAGCTTGTGTCAATAGACTGATCAGGCGCGTAACGACTTCACTTCTGGATTCATTACGGGCAATGGGCCCTAGTTGGGCAACTCCTACCGTGAGTATTCTAGACATGCAAACAACTCCTTTTTTACATGCAAAGTTTTAATATTGTCTGAAGCAAAAGATTTGCTCCGTTAGTCACTTGACGAGGGGTGGTATGTTCATGAATGTTGTGGCTGATGCCATCCTGACTTGGTACGAATATCATTGCCGTTGGACAATGAGGCGCAAACATTTGAGCATCATGACCTGCTCCAGAGAACATTCGCTTCGTCGACATGCCACTTTCCTTTGCCAGACTTTCGATCTTTCCGACCATATTGCTATCGAAAATAACTGGCTCAAAGCGAGCTAGTACCTTCTTTTCAACACGAACCCCATGTTTTTTCACCAAAGAGGCAATGAAGGCCTCTAATTCAGATTCAGCCCGTTTTAACTCGGATTCATTACTATTTCGAAGATCTACCGTTATTCTCGAGTAATTGGGAATAACGTTTACCAAATTAGGCCTGAACTCTATTGAACCAACTGTCGCTAACTGATTGTTAGGCATAGATTCAGCCAGTTGATGGACATATGACATAACGGCGGCAGCCACAACTCCTGCATCCTGCCGGTATGACATGGGCGTCGTACCTGCATGGTTGGAGGTTCCATGGAAAGTGTACTCAGACCAGGATATTCCCTGAACGCCCTCGACTACCCCGATGTCCAAAGCAAGTTCATCAAGAACTGGACCTTGCTCAACATGCAGTTCAATGTATGCCGATACTGTATCGCTAACGCTCGGAAAAGTGTCCTCCCCCAGATAACCAATGCGTGCAAGCTCATCCGCTACGCTCTTTCCATCAATCCCTATTGTTTCAAGAGCAGTTTCAAGCGCTAGACTCTCTGTAAATACCGCACTACCCATCATATCTGGCGCAAAACGTGAGCCTTCTTCATTGGTGAAGAAGGCAACAGAAAGTGGACGAACTGGTGTGATGCCAGCATCGACTATCGTTTCTATGACTTCTAACCCAGCCAATACGCCCAGATTGCCATCAAATATTCCAGCAGTAGATACCGTATCGATATGTGATCCCATCATGACTGCGGGTTGGTCGGTCTGACCTTTGAGAGTACCGACTACATTTCCTATCCGGTCGATGGCAATATCAAGTCCCAGTTCTGTCATCCAACTGACAACCAAATCGCGTCCCATTTTATCGGAATCAGTAAGGGCTAAACGAGATACGCCACCGCCCTCCAGAGCTCCCATCTCAGCCAATTTGTATAGTCGACTCTGCAAACGATCAGAGTTAACAGATAATGACACTGTCGTTTCCATAGCCATCAAACCACCTCTTCACCAGCCATAAACTCCGTTACCAACTCGTGATAAAGCTGTGGATCTGTTGCCCCTTCACTACCTATCAACAATATGCAGCTGTTTTCATCTAACCCTAACGTCCGTCTTGCGCCTTCATCTTGAGAAGCCAGCAATAACCCACTTAATCCGGCTACCGCAGATTCACCAGCGATAATCTCGTGAGCAGCACACAGTTCGCTTCCTGCTAATAAGCGCATACAGTCAATAGCAGATTCATCGCTGACAGTCATGAAGTGACTTACTGCCGCTTCCAGAATTTCCCAGGCCAACAACGAAACCTCACCGCATGCCAGACCAGCCATCAAGGTATCGAGATCTCCTTCGACGGTGACGGGGTACCCAGCCTCAGCACTCTTATACAGGCAATCGGCTTTTTCCGGTTCTACTACCACGCAAACGGGGCGCTGAGCCCGATAACGTTGCCATGCCTGAGCAACAACTGCAGCAGCAAGGCCGCCTACACCGCCCTGTACAAAAATGTGCGTAGGAACGGTACCCTCAGGCAATTGAGAGAACGCCTCATCAGCCATGACGGTGTAACCTTGCATCACATCTTTCGGCACATCCATATAGCCTTCATATGAAGTATCAGAAACGATGTAACGACCGAGATTTTTGGCATCTTGATCAGCCTGGCGCACTGCGTCGTCATAGTTCCCGGGAACTCGAACTACACTGGCTCCATATTGCTCTATGGCCTTTTGTCTGCCTTCACTCACGGTCTCGTGAATATAGATGGCACATTGGCAACCATATTGCTGGCATCCCCAAGCGACAGACCGGCCATGGTTACCATCAGTAGCACATGTAATGGTTACACCCTCGATTATTTGGCGATATTTTCCAGAGCGTAAATCCAGATCGCTGACATCACCTTTAACACCTGACTCTTTTACGATTCGCTTCAGCAAATTGGAAACTGCGTAGGCACCACCAAGGGCTTTAAAGCTGCCCAGGCCAAATCGAGTGGACTCATTCTTGTAGAATACACCTGCAACATTGATGGCCTTAGCCGCGTTATCGAGCACTTCCAAAGGTGTCGGTGTATAGTCTGGCCAATGTGAAATCTCGCTGTAGGCTGCCTTGAAGCCGGCTGGGTTGAGCGTTTTCAGGTGCTTCTCGCCGAGCGCGTTGGCATCAACACAGGAAGAATTGCCAACCAATTGAAAGCCTGGAGTAATTTTAAAACTCATTATTTTTATCTCCGGAAAGGGCGGTAATTACCGCCCTGTGACCCTTTTTTATGATTCTTCAATAGCGGCAAGAAATGCATTCATCATTTCTACACCTTCAGTTCCATATTTCTCGGCAATGACTTTCATTACCACTGGCTGAGACATCTCTTTGAATGCCTTACGCTCTTCTGCAGTCGGAGTATAGACTTTCATGGTTTTCTTCAACTGTTCTAGACCCCTGTCCGATGCCTCGATAGCACGAGCCATTCCACGACCCGCGACAATTGCGGAGTGAGCAGCGTAGTTAATAACACCTTTCTCTTCTTCGCTTAACGACGCATAGAACTCAGGATTGATAGTCCACACATAAGGAGTAAACAAATGGCCAGTCAGTGTCAGGTAGTCCTGTACTTCAGCAAACTTGGCAAATGAAATGATGGGGACTGGGTTCATCTGTCCATCCGCAACGCCTGTCTGCAATGCGGTATACACTTCTGACCATGCGATTGCCGCTGGCTGACCGCCAAGGGACTGAATGACCGCTTTATGGGAATCTAGACCCATCGTACGTATTTTTAGGCCTTTCATGTCTTCTGGTGAACGGATCTCTTTCTTAGAGTTAGTTAACGCAAAGAAACCGCCAGAATCACCAAATCCAAGAACCTGCAAACCTGCTTTGTCCTGAATATCGGCCGCAAGCTTGTCACCAAATGGGCCGTCAAAGACCTTGTAAGTCGTGCTTATATTTGGATAAGCAAATGGAACATCAAGTACTCCAATGAGTGGGTAAGCTGCTGCAACACCCCCAACTGAGTGTATGCCCGACTGGATGACTCCAGCCTTTACCTGAAAAATAACTTCACTATCTTTACCAAGTTGTGAGTTAGGAAAAAGTTGAACCTGCACCTCACCGTTAGTTCCGGATTCAACCAGACTCTTAAACACTGATGCCATTGCTCCGGTTGGATTATCAAATGGGTCATTGTTATTTAGGTGATGTAACTTCAATGTCTTCGCTGCCATCGCTGGGCTGATCAGACAACTGGATGCAATCAGGCTAACTGCTGCTACTCGTAACGTCCGTATAGTTAATTTCATGGATATCTCCCTTAGAATCCGAAGTGTCGAGGTATAAATAATGTAAGGTCACTCCAAAATGCGATAAGCACTAATACAGCAAACTGAATTAGCAGGAATGGCCAAAGTGAATAGGTAATCTTTTCTACTTTTTCCCCTGTTACAGAGGAAAGAACAAACAAACATGCGCCCACTGGAGGGGTCATTAATGAGATATTTAGAGCCAGAATAATCATGATCCCTGCATGGATCGGATCCATGCCGATGGCGTTAGTAAGCGGGACAAGAACAGGGGCTAGGATGATTAACACGGCATTGATATCCATAAACATTCCAATGCCAATAAGAAGCAGCAATATCATCAATGTAATTACCGCAGGATCCTGAGAGAAACCGAGAAATCCGTCTGCAATCATTTGGGGGATCTGGTTAAATGTCATCCACCAACCAACAATGGAAGCAGATGCTATGATCAGGAACACGACCCCTGTGATTTTTGCTGTACGGACCAGCATCTCTAAGATGTCATTTAACCCAATGCAGCGATAAATGACCGTACCAATGAACAGTGCATAAAATACTGCGACTGCTGCCGCTTCCGTCGGAGTTACAATCCCGGCCAGAATACTGCCTAAGATAAATACCGGCATGAAAATAGCGAGCAAGCTAGAACGAAATGTTTTGAAAATCAGCAATAAGCTAGGTTTGTTTTCACCAGCGGGTAGCATCCATCGACGGCCAAATGCCGCTATTAACGCCATACAAGTTACGGCAATTAGAATGCCCGGAATGATGCCAGCTGCAAACAAGCCGGAAATGGAAACCCCCATTAAAGAGCCATAGATAACCATAAGGTTTGAAGGTGGGATTGTCGGACCGATTATTGAGCCCGCAGCCGTTACCGCACAAGCAAATGGACGGCTATACCCCTTCTTCACCATGGCTGGCACCAACGTATTTCCGAAGGCCGCAGCGTCAGACACTGCCGCTCCAGTCATTCCAGCAAACATCACCGACGCTAGCATGTTCGACTGAGCGAGTCCTCCGCGAAAATACCCAACCAAAGCTTCAGCAAACTGGATTAGGCGCACCGTAATACCCGAGCGATTCATTATCTCTCCGGCTAGTATAAAAAAAGGCATAGCCATAAAGGTAAACAGGTCCAACCCCTCGAAAAAGCGCTTGGCCCCCATAACCATCATATAGTCGCCACCAATTCCATATAGACCAACAACTCCTGCGATACCTAACACGTAACCAATTGGCATACCTAAAAGCATCAATAGGAAGAAGCAAACCGCAACTGTCAGAATCATTTGTTATTCTCCACTGGCAAGTACTCTTGAAAATTCATTAGCAATGGAGAAGTCGAGATAATTTGAATCACGGTGAAGAAAGCAGATACAGGCACTGCTGCAAAAGGGAACACCATTGTCATACCGAAAATAGTGGCGTACTGATGGACTCCATCCATCGTCATTTTCAGTCCATATACCAACAGGTAAATGAAAAAGACTACCGACATAAGGTCAACCAAAATGACGGTCAATCGTCGTAACCTCTGAGGTAATTTGTCTACCAACATGTTAAAACCAATGTGTTCGCGCATTCTTGCACCACACGATACAGAAAGGAGCGCCGCCCAAATCATCACATATCTGGCAAACTCTTCTGTCCAGGTGATATTCGCACCCACGAGGTATCTGTCAACAATTCCCAACCAAACAACAAGGACCATTACGCCAACCAACACTGCGCACGTAACTTCAACCATTCGATTCAGTCGGCTCGAAAAAAGCTGAAAAAACGCTCCGAACCTCTTCGACTCTGTTGATGCAGCAACGACATCTGTTTGGGTCATTTCTTTTCCTTTTAAACCATTCATTGAAAACTCCATATCAACTTTACGGATATTAAAATTTGATTTTCAGTCGGTCAAGGCTTTTTTGAAAATGAATTTTCAGATAACATATGCATGAAAACACATTTTCGGAACAGGAGATATCATGAATAAGTTAAACGAGCAGAACCTGCTTGATGCTAGAATTAGGGATCATTATGAAAATATGCCCCCTTCTGAAAAGCTACTTGCCGATTTTCTCTTAACTTTTCCGGGCCACATTGCTGACTACTCTGCTACCGAGCTATGTGAACTTGCCGAAACCTCGAGAGCTGCCGCATCCCGTTTCTTCAGCCGCCTAGGTTATAAAGACTTTAATGATGCAAAAAAGCAGGCCAGAGAAGCGAAAAAGTGGGGAACTCCTCTTTATCAAACCAATACTTCAAAAGCTAAAAGTAGCTCCAGTACCAGCCAGATGATTTCTGATCACATAAATCGTGAACAAACCAACATATTGCGCTCGCTAGAAGGTATTGAAGGGGCAACACTTCGCTCGATAGTGAATGCAATCATTAATCATCGACGCGTCATGTTAGTTGGATACAGGAACAATCATTTTTTCGCCGAGTATTTTCAACGACAATTATCACTTCTTAGAGACGGGGTTACGATTCACCCTAGTTCTCATCAGACTATTGCTGAAGAGCTTTTTGATCTGAACAGTGATGACTTATTGATCGTATTTGGTTTCAGGAGAAGAACTCGCCTTCTCAGCGACATAATTCAACTGGCAAATAACAGAGGAGCTGCAACGCTGCTGATCGCCGATCCTACCGCCGCAGCTCTAGAGAAGCGTGTAAAATGGAAAATTGAGTGTAATGTTTACAGTACATCGAGTTTCGATTCCTACAGCAGTGTAATGAGCACACTAAATCTCATCATCAACCAGGTTTTGTCGACTAGTGAAGCGACCGTTGAAAGACTAAGAGCTATCGAGTCAGTGCATGAGGAACTCGGAGAGCTCAGTGACAATTAGGCAAAATCAGAGGGTGCTGTAACATTGGGATTGATGATTACAATGACAGACACCTCCACACCCTTTTCTATCTGGCCATCAGTTCAATGAGCTTTGGGTCACTGATGTTCTTTTAGCTTTAGACCACCCATAGGCCAAAAAGTCTATGGGCGGGTTAAAGGCGTCTATCACGTGAGTGACTATTCGGACATCATTTCGTACATTGTTAAGCTGGCCACTTACAATTGAAAAGTTTCTGCCAGTTTTAACTTCTGTTCATATCGAAGGCGCAGATCTTCCAGTGATTGTCCTTCATTTTGATAGAAAAGAGCGCCTTGGTCCTTGAGCAATTGATAATGGTACTTGAGCGTATCTAGTACAACAGCGATGCGTTTCAAAGTGAGAGGTGTACAACTTTTGCCCTCTAAATCGTCTTCAATGTCGAGTACATGAGAGCGGAACATGGTTAGCAAATAACTCTTCTTGAGCGATTCGCAGTCCGATATAGCGTCACTGAATGTTTGACGGATATCGCGATAGTAGTCTATTAAATGAGACTCGCCACCGTCACTCTGAAGCCATGCCAGTTTTTTGTCGACTGCGTTAAGTGCGGCAATCTTGACCTCTTTAAATATGGCCAAGTTCTCATCCTGACTGTACTGCTTTTCAAGTAACCACCCTGACAGAAATCGCGTTTCAAAGCGTTCACAGAAGTTAAAAAGTGGGTCACTTGTTCCGTTGCTGTTGAATGCTCGTTTTGGATCAAACTCATACATGTAGCCAAAATCAAACAATTTTAGTTGTTGTTGAACGTCTACCAGTAAGTTGCCCGCACATAAATCCCACTCAAACAATCCATGTCGTTCACACGCGATTAAGGTCGAAAACAGTTGCTCAAGTAAATCAGCAGATAACACGTCAATCGAAGCACCTTCTATCCAGTCAGACAGAATAATCCCCAAACGGTAATCCGCGTAAATCGTATTTACTATGCCTTTAAAGGCAGGTTGAGTACGCCCATCGATTTTTAATGCATGAAAATCTGCTCGCCGTTGAACTTCGTTAAGAA
This sequence comes from Vibrio hangzhouensis, assembly GCF_900107935.1. Classification (GTDB taxonomy): domain Bacteria; phylum Pseudomonadota; class Gammaproteobacteria; order Enterobacterales; family Vibrionaceae; genus Vibrio; species Vibrio hangzhouensis. Next base: position 35,665 of record NZ_FNVG01000015.1, read on the forward strand.
AGGAAAACTGACCATCTAGGTTCTGTACTTTTGAATTTTGCCGCTTCTTTTTAAGAGTGAAGTCTTTATTATCAAAACGAATCCGATAGACTTCCGCCGTCAGGCCGCTGTCGAACATCTCAACAACATACGGAGAATCTATAGTCGTCAGTGCTAACTGCTCCGGGCAAATTGGACAGTCACCGTCACGCCCGACTGTAAGATTTTGATCACTGTGTTCAAACACTTGTTGACATATCTGACGTGCATTCATGATAGTTACCTTTCTTTATGTGAGTCGATACAATTTAGCAAGCCCATGTGTCTTTTTTCTCCTCCTTTGGTCTAGAAAACTGAGGCGTAGACTCTGAGTGGAGTAACTGTATTGAATAGCCAGGTTTCGCCCTTCGTGAGTGTTAACTCTCAACGACGGTAAGGCAATGGAACTAGGCTAAGCGGGACAACATCGTCTCTTCCTCATTCATCCGGCGGCGATGTTTGCTAATTGGACCAACCAACAGGACTAGTCAAACGAAGTCCCAGTTGCGGAGGGAAGCACTTCTGTATGTATATGTTAGTGACCTTGCCGCACGACGTTAAATCCTTATTTGTTATGTTTTAGAGAGAGCTTATCAACGACACTCGCAACCCTTTTACCCAGATACTGTGCTGAGAGCTTATCAATGCTGTGTACGTTACCGTCATAAGATTGAGCAACGACCCCAAGTTGGCAACCTAGTCTATTTAAACCGCGGTCTCTATAGCCATGAGCGAGATCCAAACCAACCCAATACATTCCATGTTGGCTAGCCAGCGTGACTAAGTAATTCAGACTACTAGACTGATCACCATTTAAAGCACTACCACTTGTAAAGCCCGCAGCAACTTTGCTCGCCCATCGTTGGTCGCTCCAATATTCACTACTTGCATCTGCAAACGCCTTAAATTGGGCAGAAACACTACCCATATAAGTCGGTGATCCCATTATGATGGCATCGCAAGTTAGAAGGTTTTCGAATAGAGAAGAATTTACAAACCGTCCTTCTAATATTTCCTTACCACTGATTTTATGCTCAAGAATTTCCATACTAGAGGATTGTTCTTTTACACCCTTAATTATTGACTTTGCCAACATTCCTGTAACATCTGTATTAGTAAAGTAAATGACCGCAATCTTCATTGAACTTGCCTTTTTCTTTTAAAATAGGACACTTGTTGGTCGGGGAGAAGCCGTTACTAACCCCCATGCTATGCAGTTCTTCTTATAGCGCTTAAATTAATAACCCATAGATTATTAATTGAAGAAAAAAGCATATTACAAAGCAACGTGAAAGCTTCCTGTTAATAACGAAGTCAGAGTGACTGTAATTCAACCAGTTGGCCATGTTTAAGCTATATTTAGGATCCACTATGTTCCTATTTACTGGCGCTAACTACTTTACATCCGCTTGTGCCAAGTTTATAGGTGGTGCATCTATATTGATGCCAGTCTACGTAGTGATCTAAATACTTTGTCACTACTTCGTGAATTCGCATCATTCATCCCTTCAAGAAACTGTGGCAGGCATTGACGTTAGAGTATGGGAGTTTTAGCTGTTATCCTAAACACTGCTGTATTGAACCTACTATGGGGTATGCCGTTACTCAGAGGTTTCGTTACATAGGGACTACCCATTCGTAGATAGCACGTTATCTTTTTGCAGCACTGCTTTTAAGGCGGCTTCGATGATCTGCTTGATGATAGTATTAAGAAACCATCTTAGCCTGTCAGATATTCTCCTAACTGAAAAGCTTTAATAGCTTAATCGAGATCGTAGCCTTTGCTTATGCGTCATCCCTGCTCAATATGACATACTAAAATTGAGAAGTTATTAAATGGTATCTGAATTAATCCCCCCCTCTCGCCTAAATAAATCATCACAAACTTTCAACTCTCTTAATACCAATGACGATACTAGATACTTTTTCATTTCCAATAACGTACCTGGTGATAAAGCATGGAACCTTTCCGCCGTTTCTTCCCAAAGTTCTCTGTTTGGCCATTGTGCATATGCCACGTATGTACCGCCTACGTTAGTTGTATGCAATCTAGAGCCTAAACTTCCGCAATTGGCATATATATATTCGGTATGCTCGATCCAAGCCTTTCTGAAGCTATTGTCCGTTCCTTTTTTAATCACGAACTCATACATCACTGTAAACATTTTCCGCTCCTTATCATGGCAATACTAATATTTCAAACTAAACCAAGTCCAATGACCATCCTGGATAATAGTTACAACCCCATCAATCACTTCTACTTTATTTAAATTGTTGATATGAAATGTCGGTGTTATAGTTCGATACTTCTTCACCAATCAAATAATGCTAGAAAAAAACCTACGGCTCGATTAGTAATAGGGACAACCAAAATACTAAGAGGCAAAGCCACCCAGAAAGAGGTGAGCCAATTAACTGGCCAGGTGGATAAGGTATCCACAAAACTGCCATTCAATAGTGTCATTACTAGCGACATACCACCAGACATGATAATCGACATTATGGTCGAAAACAGGTAAAACTCTTTAGATTCACGGCTCATCTTTCCATTTCTCCTCATCTCTTAATTTTGATGTGTCGATATGTAGTGGATTTATTAACTATACTGCAGATTCAAAACGAGTTGATTCAACAGATTATCAAGTTGTGAATCAAGTGATTCGTTATTGAGTTGTTTACTTTCACTGTCAAAATTTTCATAGAAACTTGGAATACTTAAGGAGCCAACGACTTGACCACCAAAGTATGGCACAGCATCATTAGCCTGCTTCAATACAGTGATGGCACCATTTTCGCCAGGAGATGTGGCCAACAGAAGAACTGGTTTATTTCCATACACATTGCGATCAATACGGCTTAACCAATCGAACAAGTTCTTAAATGCTACTGTATAGCTTCCATTGTGTTCCGCTAATGAAATGAGAACAGCATCAGCCTGCTGAATATGTTTTAGAAAAGCATGTGCCGCATTAGGAATGCCGAATTTCTCTTCTAAATCTATGTTGTAAATTGGCAATTCGAAATCATTGATATCCACATAATCTATATGCGCAGATTCGATTTTGCCAGATGCATATTGAACTAGTTGTTTGTTGATAGATTTACTGCTATTCGTTGCAGCAAAAGTAAGAATTTTCATAACTACACCTTGTCGTTGTTTAAAGATATTCATGCTATTTTGCTTCAGATTCGGGAGTCAAAGGCTCCCTAATTCGCCTAGTTGGTAACGTTCAATAACCTCATCAATTTCTTTGTTTGTGCTCATCACAAACGGACCGTACTGGATAAATGATTCTTCTATGACTTCACCCGATAAAATGACGAAGTGGCTATTTGTCGGGCTTGTTCCCCTGACCTTGATTTCTGCACCATTCAACTCAGTGAATGCGACTGAATCGCCTTGTTCAAGTCGGTACCAATTATCGTGAACCAGGTACTCCAATTGACCTTCAACACTATATAACCAACAGTTGAAATGTATGGGTACTTGATGGCCGAAGCTGGAATCTCTGGTAACAAAACCATCCAGTACTGTAAAAGGCCATACAGGAGAATTGATACCTTGATACCCGTTACTCTCTCCTAAAGCTAACTTAACTTGATATCCCTCCCCCCTTAGCACTGGCATACTGTCCTTTTTAACGAGCAGTGAGCTGGGGTCTTGATACCTTAAACGGGTGGGTAAGTTCACAAAAATTTGAAGCCCGTGAATTTTAGAGCCATCTCGCGGCGCTTCATCGTGAATGGCGCCACTTCCAGAATTGAGCCAATACAGATCTCCCGGTTGAATATCGAAATCGTTACCAAGTGAATCACGGTTATGGAAATGACCAACAGTATCTTCAAAAAGTACTGAAATCGCTGACAAGCCCGCATGAGGATGTGCCCCAAACGTTGGGCTGGTCATTGTGTAGTGGTCTACCATGAGAATAGGATCCATAGAACCTTGGTATTGAGTATGTCTAAACCCAAGGCCTGAAAAGCCAGTACCAATGCTTAGATGTTCCCCTGAAATACTAACCTGATATGAAGCGTGAGATTTGGGTTGTGTACTTATCATGATGATGGCCCGCCGTTCTATTTTTAAAACACATAACCAATATAGCAGCTCGCTTTTTGCGCTAAAACATCTACAATTCGAACACTTTGTTCCAAAAATAGAACAGACATGAAGATTGACCTAAATGATTATTTTTACTTCGTACATGTAGTTGAAAAGGAAGGCTATACCGCTGCCGCACGCTCACTAAATATGCCAAAGTCACGTTTGAGTCGGCACGTATCGCAGTTGGAAAAACGACTAGGGGTACGATTACTGCAAAGAACATCACGGACTGTAACAGTGACAGAGGAAGGAAAACGTTTCTTTCTACATGCACGTAAACTTGTTGATACAATGGAACTTGCTGAAGCATCGATTTCAGAGTGCTCAGCTAGTTTGTCAGGCAAGGTGACATTCAGTTGTTCAACTGGTCTAGCGCAGTTTGCACTACCTGATATCATTGCTGATTTTGCCAAACTGCACCCAAATGTAGTTATTGAACAACGTATCTCCAACACTATCGATGACCTAATAGCCGATGGAATTGACTTTGCAATTCGAGGGCACAGCGGGCAACTTCCTGACTCTTCTTTGATTCAGCGTTCAATTGCAAAGGTAGATTGGCCTCTTTTTTGCTCACCAAGTTATGTAAAACAAAATGGCAGTATTGAAAATCCATACGATCTAGCAAACTGTCATTTCTTAAAGCTTGGACGAGCTACTACAAAAGATGCGATTACATTGCTACATAGTGATGGACGAAGAACAAATCAGGCGACAAATATACTAATGTGTACAGAGGATATGGCCACCTTAAAACACTCAGTTATCAAAGGGCTCGGTGTAACAACCCTTCCTGATTATGTATGTGCAAGTGATCTAAAATCAGGACAGCTTATTCAAATTTTACCGGATTGGATATCACAGTCTGCTAGTTTAAGTCTTTTAATGCCCTCAAGATTGGGGGTTCCTCAGCATACAAGGATGCTTATTGAGTTTATTCAAAATAGATTGCCGTCAATTACTGGCACCAAGTAATGCTACCGTTGAACGACTAAGAGCCATAGAGTCAATTCATCAGGAACTCGGATACCTCGGTGACAATTAGACTCAATCAGAGCGGACTATTAGGTTGGAATGGCTCACTACAAGCCCCGTCAACCCACCATAAAAAAGGGCAATAACTTTTAAATGTTAGTGCTCATTTTATGTCACGTTTCCTGAACTTTAGATTACCCATAATTTGGACCACCCATAGGCCAAAGAGTCTATGGGTGGTCTAAAAGTTTATTGCTTGGCCAATAAAGAAAGCAGCATACCTGTGCGTGACAGCGCTTGATAAAGGAAGAACATTTGAGCTTTAGTGTGCCGCTACTCATCAGGCTCGTATCCGTCAATAAGATTTTTGAATCAGCCCCGCCTTGCCTCACTTTTTCTTCTTGAAGATACTCCGGTGTAAGTAACCGCTTCTGGGCGACCCAAAGTGGGAGGAAATATGTTAAAAATACTATCGCCCCGATGAGTTTTCCTCTGCAAAACGTACCATGAAATCGACCAGTACTGACACGTTTTCCTGGGTCACACCGTTGTACAGGCTAGCTCTGAGATAATCCCCTACGCCAAAAGGTGTAAGTGTTCGCAATCCAACAATCCCCTGTTCCCAACTCTCGATCAGAAACTTGTTGGTCAACTCTTCGTCGCCACCATTAATATTAAACGGAATGTTCATTCGACTACGCAGCGATTTATTCTCTATGGGAGTACCGTAGAAGCCTAGTGAGTTATCGATCACATCATACAGAGCATGAGCTTTAGCAATAGAGCGCGACTCGTTTGCTGATACTCCTCCTTCTCGCTCTAGCCAGTCCATCAAGAAACCGACTACTTCAATATTAAAGGTCGCTGGCGTGTTCCACAGATTTCCCGCCTCGCTGTTGGTTGTGTAGTTAAACACTCCCGGGCACAGAGGTGAGGCTTTGTCTTTGCCCAGTAGGTCCTTACGAATTACTGCCATGGTAAGTCCGGGGTGACCAATGTTTTTTGATGCGCAGGCGAACAGCACACCAACACCGCTCCCGAGCCAGTCGATAGGTTTACTGGTAAAGTCCGAACTAGCATCCACGACTAGCGGGATATGGCGTCGGGAGTCAGGTAGTTTTGGCAGTCGGTGTAGCTCGATACCATTCACGGTTTCATTGGAACAGAGATAGATGTATTTGCTCTCTGGATTAATATCTGTTTCCACCAACTCCGGGAAGGTCGTAAGCTTACCGGTATCGGGGTCACTGCCATCGATGGTTTCAACACAGCAGTATTTCTGAGCTTCATCCCGGCCTCTTGCGGACCAGGTGCCATTCACAACGTAGGTTGCGATGTCCGACTGATTGTGACACAGGTTCAGAGGCAGTGCTGCAAACTGTCCATGGCCACCGCCGTGAGTAAACAACACTTCATAATTATCAGGGATCTCCATCACCCTTCTGGTCGTCGATATAGTATGGTCCAGTATTTCCTGGAACTCTGGTGCACGGTGAGAAAGTGCTAACGAGGTGAGCCCTGGTTTATCAAAACTTTCCGCAATTTTTCGTTCGACTTCCTTGGGTAGTGAGGTTGGCCCTGGACCAAAGTTAATAATCGTTTCCGCTGCTGCAGCTTTACTCAGTGAACCAACTAACGCTGGGTGAATATCCGTAATGATTTCAGTTTCCATAATCGAAATTCCTTTTTCTCTTGTCGGATGCAGGGAGCACCCGAGCTTCAAATTATTTGTTCAATAGAGGCACTGATCCCTAGTAGGGAAACCATCACCATAATGGGTAGTGCAAAGTGCTTCAGTGACTTAGGTGGGTAACGGTTGAACAGCCATTGGCCCATGCGCACTGCCACCAGCGTTGGTATCAACAGGCTGACTAATAGTTGCAGTATCGCCATGTCGACCAACCCACCGCTGAATAACGCCATCAATGCAAGAAGCTCGCTGACAATAAAAAACAGGATCATGGTAGCGCGTTGTGCGCTTGGGGTTAGCGGGCTGGAGAGCATATAGCAGACAATCATAGGACCACCGACTGAGGCACCGGCGGTGCCAATTCCACTTGCCATTCCGAAACCAAGTTTGGCTCTAAGCCCCTCAGCACTACGCAGGCGAAAGTCAAAGATAAGCACCAGAGAGAAGGTTAATATAGCGATACAGATCAGTAGCTTCAGCATATCTTCCGGGATCATAAGCAGCAGGCTTAGTCCTAACGGAATCCCCACTAATGAACCAAAGGTCAGCACCTTGAAGGTCGCCATGTCGGCCTGACGACGAGCCTGATGCCACAGGCCTAAGCTACACAGTACATCCAGCCCCAGAATCACCGGGATACTCTGCTGAGGAGAAAGAAAGAAGTTCATACCAACCACGGCAATAGCGGCAAAACCAAAACCGGCATAACCACGCACCATGGCAGCCACTACCACTACTGGCAGCAAAATCCAGAAAGACTCAAGCACAAGCGTTCATCCTTTTTCTGTTGTTTTCTATACTAAATTCAGTATATGTATTCGTTCGCGCCTGCCTTAGCACCACATTGGGATATCTTTGGTACCAGCAGGAGAATATAAATCGGAATAAAAAACGGGAGAAGCTCTCCCGTTTAATGTATGTATGTCGGAATGGGTTGCGCTTAATAGCCTTTCCAGGGAACCAGTTTCTTCTCCAGGTAGCGCATGAACAGGTCAAAGGAGTAGGCGATCAGGCCAATGATGACTATGCCTGCGATAACCACATCAGTGACCAGAAATTCCGCTGCATTTAACACCATATAGCCGATACCAGCCTCAGCCGCCACCATCTCACTAGCGACCAGTGTGGTCCAGCCAAATCCGATACCAATTCGCAAGCCAGTCAAAATCTCCGGCGTCGCACTTTTAATAATCACATGGTAAAGCACTTGTATCTTGCTCGCGCCCATCGAGTAGGCAGCCTGAATCTGCTCACTTTTGGCAGACGAAACACCGGCCCGGGCACTCAGGGCGATAGGTGCAAACATGGCCAGATAAATAAGGGTAATCTTGCTCGTTTCGTCAATACCTAACCAAATGATAACTAGCGGCAGGTAAGCCAGAGGCGGTAATGGACGGTAGAATTCAATCAGTGGATCAAAGATGCCACGGACCCAGACATTACAGCCAATTAAGATACCCACCGGGATTGCGGTCAGTACGGCAAAGAAGAAGGCGCCAAACACTCGGGTCAGACTCGCAACCAAATGGTCAGCAAGTGAAACACCAGCAAATCCTTCTACCCAGAGGTCAACAAAACGTTCGGCCACAGAAATTGGTGATGGCAGGAAAAGTGGCTTTACCCATCCAGCTTCTGTGACAAGTGCCCAGAGCATAACAAAACCTATAGACGACAAAATGGAGATAAGACGCGAATTACCCTGACCCGGTTCTCCATAATATTGACCTGGAGTCAAAGTGTAGCTCTTAATCTTGTTTAATAACCGGATGAGGTGTGGCTCAGGGGCATACGTTTCTTCTTCGGTATAACTGTTCACTGCCTTAAGGTCGACCTCTTTCAGCTTTACCGCCGATTCTGAATTGTTTGATACTGTGACTGCTGCTTGCTGACTCATGCTGCTGCCTCCGGCTGTTCGTCCTGATGAATAATAGAGAGGATCTTTTCACGCATTTCGATAAAGTCTGGCATCGACTTCACCATACGGGCATCTCGGCACTCCAGGAATCGCTTGTTAAAGTCCAGATCAAAGCTATGAGTAATTCGTCCCGGACGCGGTGACATGACTATCAGACGTGATGCCATAAACAACGCCTCTTCTACGCTATGGGTAATAAAGAACATCATCTTGTTGGTTGCCTGCCAGGCATCCAGAAGCAGTTCTTGCAACACTTCACGGGTCAGGGCATCCAAAGCACCCAGAGGCTCATCCAGCAGCAGAATACTCGGATCATTAGTCAGTGCTCGGGCGATACCCACCCTCTGTTGCATTCCGCCGGACAGTTGGTAAATTTTGTGGTCATGGAAGTCTTCCAGCCCCACCAGTTTGAGGTATTGTGCTGCTCTTTCGATACGTTCTTCTTTATTGACTCCCTGAAGCTTGAGACCAAATGCGGTGTTCTCCAGCACAGTCAACCAGGGAAACAGAGCGTGTTTCTGAAACACTACGCCACGCTCAGCTCCGGGACCAAGGATCTGGTCACCGATATCTTTACCCATCTGTACCCTCGGCAAACCTTCAACAGATGAATTGCCAAGAGTCAGGTAGCCATCGGTCGGCTGGATAAACCCAGCCATTAAATTAAGCAGCGTTGTCTTACCGCAGCCGGAGGCGCCAAGTGCGACAACGAGATCTCCCTGTTCAATTTCCAGATTGACTCCTGACAGTGCAGTCACCGGGTCACCACCCTGACGGTCTTCATATACTACTGATACATCCTGTATCTTAAGAACTTTACTCGCTGTCATACTAACGCTCTCCCTCTCTTCCAAATCTGATTACAGTGCTGCTTTTGCTTTTTCAGCAAAGGACGGATTTACATACACGCTGTAGTCAGGTTGTAGCTCGGTGATCTTTTTCTCTTTTAGCAAAAACTCTGAGGTTGATTTTAGCGCTTTGGTTGCACCACCGTTTTCACCGCATCCCAGCCACTGGCAGGAAAGCTGACCATCAAAGTCCAGGAACTCATATAGCTTCATTGCAGCGACCACTCCTTCCGGTTCGCCCCCTACAACCTTAGCTACTGACTTCGCCATCGGGCTTTCTGCTGTCATTGACTCGCGGCCAGCCACATACTCGCGGTCTACCGATGCCAGGGTTGAAAGGAATTTCACAACAAAGTCTTCGTTTTCAGCGGTGAACTTTTTGCTGGCTATCATGCCGTCAAAAGTTGGCTTACCCCAGGCCCCCAGTTGTTTAGAGGTAATCAGCACAGAACCATCCTGTTTGATCTTGCCAAGTGCCGGGTCCCAGATAAACGCACCATCAATATCATCACGCTGCCAGGCGGCCATGATCGCATTTGGCTGCATATTGATTAGCTTTACGTCTTTTTCTGACAGACCAAACTGCTCAAGAGCAAATAGCATGTGGAAGTGGGTAGTCGATACAAAAGGCACTGCGATTTTTTTACCTTTCAGATCGGATGGTGCCGAAATACCACTGCCGTTCTTGATGACGAGCGCTTCTGCATCGGCAATATTCTCCATTATCCAGATCAACTCCATATCAATGCCTTTACTAGCCGCACTAGCAATCGGACTTGATCCAGCCACTGTCATATCTACGGCACCCGCTGCCATTGCAGTAATCGCCTTCGCACCGGAGTCGAATTTGCGCCACTTGATCTCATAACCGGTTTCTTTTTCAAACAGTTTGGTATCAATGGCGTATTTCATCGGGTTATACATTCCCTGATACCCGATAGTTACCTGCTCAGCAGCCAGGCTTGCCGTAGAGCAGAGCAAGGTTGATGCAAGAGCGATTGATTTCACTAATGTCGATTTTCTAAGTTTTGCTGTAATCATTGTCACGTCCTCTTTGAGCTTGATTTGCATTTGCATTCACTGTATCCAAGTATTTTATGGGACCAGATTTAGATACTGCCTGAGCTTTCTGGACCAATCCTCACTTGAGTATCTACACAATAACTCCGGCTATAGGGCCAAAAATAGAGCCAAACAAAATCATTATTGGGCCAGATTTGCCCCAAAATTGTGCGCCTCATTGGTGCAAATCACACAAGGCTAACCGGTTACGCCAGTCACCCCTCCAAAAAAACCTTTTAAGGTGGGTTATACAGAAAATGCCCGCTTCAAAAGCGGGCAAAAAAAGGGGGGGGGTGACTACAAATTAGTCAGTACTGGCTAAGATTTATCTAATCGTGAGAAGGCTACTGCTAGTTTTTCAACGATGATGTCAGCCTGTTGCTGAGTAATAGTCAACGCAGGGCTAAGACAGAGAGTATTGTTATACTCTTTAAACGAGCGGTTGGTCCGACCGATAATCAACCCCTGTTGCATACAGAGTCCGGCCATTTTAGCGGTTATTGATTCGTGTACTGGTTCACGGGTTTCTCTGTTTTTCACCAGCTCTATCCCAAGAAACAATCCTTTACCACGAACATCGCCGATGATCGGGAAGCGTGCTTTGAGCTCTTCCAACTTTGCAAACAAGTACTCTCCCATATGAGCGGCATTCTCAATAAGATTCTCTTGTTCGATGATTCGCATGTTCTCAATGGCTGCTGCGGGTCCTGCGGTGCAGCCACCAAAGGTACTAATATCGCGGAAGAAACCTTCGGTATCGGCAGGATCATCGTTAAGCAGTGTAAACACCTCTTCGGTGGTGACAGTGCAGGAGATAGCGGCGTAACTGGATGCCACCCCTTTGGCCATGGTGACAATATCCGGCTGAATTCCGTAGTGCTGATAGCCAAACCAAGCACCAGTTCGCCCCAATCCGCACACCACCTCATCAACATGGATCAGGATGTCATATTTACGGCAGATACGTTCGACCTCTTTCAGGTATCCCACAGGAGGAGTGATCACTCCACCACCGGCAGTGATTGGCTCGATAACTACCGCACCAACTGAATCCGGCCCTTCACGTAGAATGACTTCTTCAAAGGCCTGTGCGGCTCTGATTCCGTAGTTTTCCACCTCTCCATACTGACTGCGGTATTCACAGCAGTGCGGGAATTCAACAAAACCGGGGACAAATGGTCCGTACTGAGCCTTTCTCTGCTCCTGGCCGGTGGAGCTCAGACAGCCGATGGTTGTTCCGTGGTAATCACGCTCGCGGTAAAGGATCTTGTGCTTTTTACCGCCATACTTTTTATGGGCGATCTGGCGCACCATCTTGTACGCCTTTTCGTTTGCTTCAGAGCCTGAACTGGAGTAATAGACCCGGCTCATTCCCGGCATCTTATCTAGCAGTTTTGCTGCAAACTGCGCAGCAACTGGCGTTCCTGCAGACCCTGCGAAATAGTTCAGTTTGACCAGTTGGTCTCGCACGGCATCGGCGATGCTGGTTCTACCGTAGCCTACATTGACACACCAGACTCCGCCCGAAGTTGCATCCAGATAATGGTTACCTTTTATATCCCAGATATCCAACCCTTCAGCATGATCCATGATTTGTGGGTCCTGAGTATCAAAAACAGCGTGCTGAGTTAAGTGGTGCCAGACAGTCCCTTTGTCCAGATCAACAATCTGCTCGTTGGTCATTGTATTCATCACAACCTCCATGTGTTTTTATTTCACCATAAATAATTGTGTAAAGAGCTAATAGGACCAGCGCCAGAAATTTATTGGGACAGGTTATGTTTTCTGCTTCACGAATGGCCAAACAGAGTACTGGCACAAATTATGCTGAATTAAAGAGTAATTCAGACACCAGCAGAGTCAGACAATGAAAACCGACCACTTAATGCATATCCAGTTTACTCCTGATCGAAGCCTACAGGAGCAGATCCGCGAACATGTGATAGATAATATCCAACGTGGTGTATTTGGCGATAGTGCTCTGCCTTCATGCCGCAAGATGGCTTCGATGCTGCGGGTTTCACGCAATACGGTCGTTCTGGTATATGAACGCTTGGTCGATGAAGGCTATCTCTATTCTCAGGAACGAAGTGGTTATTACGCTACCGAAGAGGCGCGCAAAAAGTGCGATATTTCGGTAGGTGTCCAGCAGGCAGCAACTCATCTGCCCAATGTTAAGCCTGCACTGTTCTGGCGCAAACGCGTCAAAACGGATCTGGATAAGCAGCGCAATGTCGTCAAAGCTGCTGACTGGCAGCAGTACCCTTATCCGTTTCTGTTTGCCCAACCGGAACACTCTTTGTTTCCCCTGGCTCACTGGCGCGAGTGCGGGCGACTGGCTCAGCGTAGCAGTGTGATTAAAGATTGGATTTCAGATTCCGTTGACTGCGATGACCCGATGCTGGTGAAGCAATTGCAAGTGAATGTCCTCAGCAAGCGCGGGATCTCCGCTAAACCTGAAGAGATCCTGATTACTGTTGGTACACAAAACTCGCTCTATCTGCTGGCCGACTTGTTGGTGGAAAAGGGAACTAAGGTAGGGTTGGAAGATCCCGGTTACCCGGATGCGCGGAACATCTTCAGCTACCACGGTGCAGACATTGAACCTCTCAGAGTTGATCCTCAAGGGGTTAAGGTTAGCTCTCAGATGGCTGGTTGTGATTATGTATATACCACACCAAGTCACCAGGTTCCGACCAATGTCACCATGTCGATGGATAGGCGCCAAAAGTTACTCGATTCTGCTGAGAAAAATGACTTTATCATTATCGAAGACGACTTTGAGAGCGAAGTAAATGTTGTCAGCCAGCCCTCTCCGGCATTAAAAAGTCTGGACAGCAACGGCCGGGTTATTTACGTGGGAAGCCTGTCTAAATCGTTGTCACCAGGACTGAGAATCGGTTTTATGGTTGCAGATGCAAACCTTATCAGCGAAGTACGGAAACTGCGTCGCCTGATGTATCGTCATCCACCTTCCAACAACCAGCGTACCTGTGCTCTGTTTATCTCACTGGGTCATTACGACACTTATGTGCGTAAGTTAAAAAACAGTTACAAAGAGAAATGGACCCTGATTCGCCAGCTGCTGGAACAGCATATGCCGCAGTGTGTAACCGATGAAACTCTGGGGGGAAGCTCATTCTGGCTAAGATTACCGGAAGGGATGAAAGCGGGAGAGTTTGCCCAAAGAGCCCAGAAAGTGGGGGTACTAATTGAGCCTGGAGATGTTCATTTTATGCATCCGGAAAGAGAATCGTTCTCTTATATTCGCATGGGCTTTTCAGCCATTGATATCAACATGATCCCTGCCGGAATAGAGAAGCTGGCGACATTACTAGAGCCAGATGGCTGGTAATTTAATAAAAACTGGCTCTAACCTACCTAGTATTTATTGCTGTAATCTTACCATTATCATGGAATGAAAGTTATGCTAGGAGCAAACAATGCCCGATTTTTCTCTGCCAACTGTATTAATCACTGGTGCCACCTCCGGCTTTGGTTTAGCAACAGCCAGAAAGTTTGCCGATAACGGCTATCCGCTGATCCTGACTGGCCGTCGGGTCGAACGCTTGACTGCACTTGCTGATGAATTGGCACAACTAACGCCAGTGTTCACCTATCAATTGGATGTGCGCGACGCTGAACAGCTTCTCCGATTTATGGATGCAATTCCGGATGAATTTAAGCGTATCGAGGTGCTGGTCAATAATGCCGGTCTGGCTCTTGGCGCTTCACCGGCAGATGAGGCAGACCTTAATGACTGGCACACTATGATTGATACCAATGTTACTGGTCTGGTGAATGTGACTCACACTCTGTTACCAGTACTGAAAGCTCAACCCAAAGCCAGCATTATCAACCTGGCCAGTATCGCTTCTAACTGGTCTTATCCAGGAGCGCATGTTTATGGCGCGAGCAAGGCGTTTGTGCAGCAGTTTTCCCGAAACCTGAGAAGTGATTTTGCAGGAACAGGAGTCAGAGTAACCAGCCTTGAACCGGGATTGTCAGAAAGTGAATTCAGCCTGGTACGCTTTAACGGAGATCAGGATAAATATAACGCCATCTACGAAGACAGCAATCCACTTCAACCGGAAGACATTGCCGACATTATTTTTTGGATAGCTGAACAGCCGTCTCATATCAATATTAACAGTCTTGAGGTAATGCCAACCAGTCAGGCTTGGGACAACTTTAAAGTGGTTAAGGGCTAGACCTTAACCAGAGCTCCTCTAGCCAGGGGAGCAGCGAATAATCATCCTTGCACAAGAGACCGAACAACATGAACACACAATCAATCACTGAATGCCTTCGCCATATTGAGTTGTTTCAGGGGCTGCCGAACCACGCCTTGCAGCTGTTTGCAGAGTGTGCCCAGATGCAACAGTTAACCGCCGGTCAGGTACTTTTTCAAAGAGGAGACTGTGCCGATGCACTGTTTGTTATCGCAGCCGGAAGCCTACAACTTTTTGATGATAAGGGTAGCTCAGAGCAGAGTGTGACGGTTTTCTCCCGCAATGAGTTTATCGGAGAAACGATCCTGATTGCACCAGTATATAAGCAGGATATGAGTGCGAGGGCGTTGATGAACACCACTCTGTACCGATTTGATAAAGACCAGCTATTGACACTTTTTAACTCCCACGGTGAACTGACAACTAAAGTCTTTGCGACAATTTCTCAGATCATTATTCGCCGGATGGAGCATGCAAACAGTCGCTATGAAAATATCGCTCAGCTCTATCGCAGCGGTGGCCAGAGGATAGAACACGACTTATTAGGAGATAAAGTCGTTCCGGATACGGCTTATTACGGTATTCAGACCCTAAGAGCACTCGAGAACTTTGATATCAGTGGTATCAAGCTTAATTCTCACCCCAGCTTGATTCGTGGCCTGGCGCAGGTAAAGAAGGCAGCCGCACTGGCGAACTTTGAGCTGGGAAATCTACCCGATGGTATTGCGCAGGCTATTTGTCAGGCGTGTGACGAGATCTATATGGGCATGCTGCACAACCACTTTATTGTTGACATGATCCAAGGTGGAGCTGGTACCTCAACCAATATGAATGCTAACGAGGTAATTGCCAACCGGGCTTTAGAAATTCTAGGGCATCAACGTGGCGAGTATCAGTATTGCAGCCCTAACAACCATGTTAACTGTTCCCAGTCGACCAATGATGCTTACCCGACAGCAATTAGAATCGCTCTGCTGGAAGCTAATGATGAGTTACTTGTAGAGATAGAAAAGCTAATTAACTATATCGATTGTAAAGCATTTGAATTCTTCGATGTGTTAAAAATGGGTCGCACCCAGTTGCAGGACGCCGTTCCTATGACGCTAGGTCAAAGCTTTCAGGCTTTTGCTACCAGCCTGCGCAATGAAGTCGAACGTCTGAAAACCTGCAGTACACCATTTCTTACTGTCAACCTGGGCGGTACTGCCATCGGTACTGGCCTGAATGCGGAATCAGCTTATCGTGAAAAGGTGATTCCTCATCTCTGTAATATTACAGGACGGAATATTGTTCTGGCTGATGACTTGATTGAAGCGACCCACGATACCGGTTCACTGGTCATGTACTCCTCTGCACTAAAACAACTGGCCGTTAAGTTGTCTAAGATTTGTAATGATTTGCGCTTGCTCTCCTCCGGACCAAGAGCTGGATTTAATGAGATTAATCTGCCGGCAATGCAGCCAGGATCCTCCATAATGCCAGGTAAGGTCAACCCGGTGATCCCGGAGGTGGTTAACCAGATTGCCTATAAAGTAATTGGTAATGACCTGACAGTGACCATGGCGGCTGAAGCGGGTCAACTAGAGCTGAATGTGATGGAGCCAGTAATGGTCGAGAGCCTTTTTGAGTCCATTGAGAGCCTCAAGAACGGTATGAATACTCTGGGAATGCGCTGCATTAAAGGCATTACTGCCAATAGAGAAGTATGCGCTGGCAATATAAAGAACTCTATTGGTGTGGTGACTGCCCTTAATCCTTATCTTGGCTACGAAGTGTGTACCAGTGTAGCAAAAGAAGCGCTGGAAAAAGCCAGCAGTGTTTATGATCTAATCTTAGCCAAGGGGCTGTTAACCAAAGAACAGTTGGATAATGCTCTGGCTCCTGAAAATATGGTTGGACAGTTGGGCTAGTTACACGCGAGGCGGGGTTACCATAACAACACACACCGCAAGTATGAGATTTTCAATTAACGACTAATCAAGATCCATTTATGTCCATCCAAACCTTTGGAAATTGAACTAACTCATAGAGTTAACACCCTTTTGTATCTGGCCATCAGTTCAATGAGCTTTGGGTCACTGATGTTCTTTTAGCTTTAGACCACCCATAGGCCAAAAAGTCTATGGGTGGTCTAAAGGTTATTAGCTTGACTGGCAGCCCTGCTCTATCAAACTGAGATGATGTCTCAGATCTTCATCTGACATGGCCAGTAGGTGGTCTCCGATGTACCATTCAAGATAACTTTGTTTGGGTAACTGTCCTTGTTGAGGATTACCTATCCAGAGACCATGTTCGAGCGCCAACGTATCACGAAGTGCTGTTGCCGACTGCTGACTGAGCGGTAGGTGCAGATGCAACATATTGGCTTGCGGCTGCTCAGGGTTAGCAGTCAAAGCAGGGAACTCTTTGAGGATGTCGTAGATTTGCAGAGTGCGTTTAAACAGCTCTGGCATTCTGGTGAGTCGCTGCTCAAACTGCATCGCAGCCGCCACAATATAAGGAGTGCGATGATAGACACTGCCGCCCTGCCTGTGCATCCAAACGGAGGCGCGGTCAATAAAAGCTTTATCGCCTAGTAGCATTGCGCCACCCAGGCCGCCAATCCCTTTATATAAAGAGACATAAACCGAGTTAAAACCCTTGGCGATTTGTGCATACGACTGCTGATAGTATGCGGCACATTCCCATAGCCTGGCACCGTCCATATGCAAGTGGATATTCTGCTGCTGGCAGTAGGATTTTATTAATCCCAACTGCTCAAGACTGGGGAGTTGACCACCAATTTCTCTCATCGGCAGTTCATACAACACCGCGCCCAGAGTATCGGGTATCTTAGTCAGATCCTCAAGATTCCATGGTTGATATGGCTTTCCCACTGGCAACACGTTAAAGCGTTCCTGTAATTGATAGCCTTGATTTTCATGGAGATAGATGTGACTGGACGGGTGCATCGCGACGTTCTGGCACTGACGTTGTTTACAGGCAATTTGCAATGCGGTCGGCTGAGTCATGGTACCTGTGATAACAAACAATCCAGCCTCAAACCCCAACAGTGACGCCACCTTATTCTCAAATGACTGAATCAGTTCCCCTTCGCCATATCTATCGTGCGTGACCTGGTGTTGTTCACACCACCTGGCCATCGCCGTAAACATCTCAGCGGGCGACTTTTCAATGTTGCCTGGCAATACGGTTTTGCATCTGTCCTGCATACAGTATCCCTGTCTTTATTCTCTTTGCCACCAAGATGTCACTTGTCAGCGTGTGAGTAAAGACTAAATAAAAACGATTGTGGTGAATAGATGTCTATTTAATCTGTTCTGATGTTTGACTCCCCCAGTGAACAAGAGTATCTATCGTAGATACTCAGCAGAACTAGGCACTGCGCTGCACTGCTGTTGGTTCTCGTTTTACAGAAACGTAAGCACGCAAATCTATTGTGAGGCCAACCGTTGCAACATTTAAACGATCTTCTTCTGGCGATGAAGCCACTGCTTGAACAATATGGTTATCTGGCTCTGGTGGTGAGTATCTTCCTTGAGGGACTGGGGATCCCTATGCCTGGTCAGTCACTGATGGTGGCCGCCTCAATATTGGC
The DNA here is from genome assembly GCF_900107935.1 of Vibrio hangzhouensis. Taxonomy (GTDB): domain Bacteria; phylum Pseudomonadota; class Gammaproteobacteria; order Enterobacterales; family Vibrionaceae; genus Vibrio; species Vibrio hangzhouensis. The sequence continues at coordinate 54,108 of NZ_FNVG01000015.1, forward strand.
TTCACAGCACGTAATGAACCTGTCTCTGGTTATGCTGGTATCCTGGCTCAGTTGCTTCGTCGGAAACACCTGTGGCTATCTTCTTGGCTACTACTTTGAGGGATGGTTAAATAGCCGAGGATACATCTCGGGCCCGAAGATGAAAAAACTGCAAGCGAGCATCCTGCGCTACGGCCCAATCTGTTTGGTGATCAGTCGCTTTGTTGAGGGTATGAAACAATTTATGCCGTTGGCCTGCGGCATTGCCAAAATGCCACGTACTGAATTTTTGTTGGGCAATGCTGTCGCCACAACGATCTGGGTCGGTGTGTTTAGCTTTATCATTCATGTAGCCTTTGAACACTTGCCGGCACTTGAGCATCTGTACCAAGTGCACCGACTGATTGTCTGGGTCATCGCCGCCAGTATCTTTGCAGCCCTGGTGGTGGCGTTGCTCAACAGAAAGCGTAGGACCCGTTAACCTTCCCCTCGGGTCCACTGCAAGCGAATAATTTCCATCTGTTCCGCCCCCTCCGACGCTGCCGTTTCGACGGGCTGCAGACCTAATCGCTTACACACCGCCATGGCGGCTTTATTACCCGCGCGGGTTTCGGCAAATACCCTGTGCGGAGAAAACTGCTCAATACCGTACTCAAGCAAAGCTGACATGGCTTCAATAGCCAGACCTCGACCTTGCCGGTCTACTGCCAGACCAAAGCCAATTGAGGCTTGCTCATCGGCTTCAAGACGAAACGCCACGGTACCAAGCACCTGATGACTTTCCTTGCCTTCAATCGCCAATTGAAACTTCGTTCTGGGTTGCTGGTGCGCTTGTTCGACAAACATCTCTACCAAATGGGCATTAAACTCTGGCGAGCATTCCTCTTTGGGATAAAAAGTTTGGTAGCTGGGATGAGAAGATATCGCTAGCCAGGCTTCAAGATCATCCAGAGTAAAGTCTCTGAGGATCAGGCGTTCCGTTTCAAGTTGCAGATTCATGGTGTTCCTTCGTCACATGCCAATCAGGCATCGAATATCGCCACAAAGGTTAGTTCAACTTTGAAAAATAAGCAGCCACTAAATGATAAAACCGCGGGTCAGACAAGAAAAAAGCTCAGCAAAAAAATTGCTGAGCTCCACATCCGTCTAGACGGTTAGTGCGCGGCCACAGTCTGGCGTTCAGAGGCGATATTCGGCTCATCTTGGTCTTGAACGAAGTAGACCAGCAGTCCGGCCAGAATCATAGCCCCCCCTCCTAACATAATAGCCATCATGGTGTTGCCTCCAAACAGCGCACGGGTGAAAAAGCCCAGCACACCTGCTGCCAGAATTTGTGGCAGAACAATAAAGAAGTTGAACACCCCCATATAAAAACCCATTTTTCTCGCCGGCAACGCCCCGGCAAGAATGGCGTAAGGCATACACAAGATACTCGCCCAGGCGAGTCCGATGCCCACCATATTAACCATGAGCATCGTTGGATTCTGGATCAGAGTAAAACTGGCCAGACTCACCCCACCTATCACCAAACTCAGGCTGTGAACGAACTTGCGGCTAGTACGACTCGCGAGCCAGGGTAGAAAGAATGCAGCCAGAGCTGAAATCCCATTGTACATCGCAAAACAGAGTCCAACCCAATCAGCACCCTGATTGTAGAGCTCCGAACTGGCGTCCGTTGTGCCATATATCTGGGACGTCACCGCTGACGTGGTATAAATCCACATAGCAAACAGCGCAAACCAGGAAAAAAACTGGACCACGGCGAGTTGCATCATGGTTTTTGGCATAGCCTTCAGATCGCAGAACATATCTTTCAAGCTGGCTTTCGGCTCTGTTTCCAGTTTCACGTTATCAAACACAGCCATCTCCTGAGGGGAGTATTCCCGTGTTTTCATCACCGTCCAGATTATCGAACTCAGAAACACCACAGCACCGCACAGAAAGGAAATTTTCACCGAGGGTGGCACTTCCCCCGCTGGCGCAGTATTCGCTACACCAAACACATTCGTCAGCAGGTAAGGCATCGCCGATGCGACCACTGAGCCAACGCCGATAAAAAAGGTCTGGACCGCAAATCCCTGGGTGCGCTGCTCTGAGGGCAGATTATCGGCAACCAGTGCGCGAAAAGGCTCCATAGAGATATTGATCGACGCGTCTAAAATCCACAGCATCCCTGCCGCTACCCACAGATATGGCGAGTAAGGCATGATGATCAAAGCCAATGAAGAGAGAATGGCACCAAGTAAAAAGTAGGGTCTGCGACGACCTAAACCATTCCAGGTTCGATCAGAAAAGTAACCTACGATAGGTTGAATTAACAGGCCGGTAAGTGGTGCAGCGATCCATAGAATCGGGATCTGATCGATACTGGCCCCCAACGTTTCAAAAATACGACTCACGTTCGCGTTTTGTAACCCAAAACCAAACTGAATCCCCATAAAGCCGAAGCTCATATTCCAGATTTGCCAAAATGATAGACGTGGTTTTTGCATGATTACCTCCCCCTCTAGGTAATACGCTGTATTCTTTGTATAAAAACAAGCATCAAATAAGTAATTAGTGTTATTCGTCAGGGCTCTTACGGCGCTTTGAATGACGTAGAATTGTTATCAAACATTGGGTAGATGACCATGATTGTTTCGGGGGGCAATGCTATTTGAATCAATAGCCTACCAACAGTGATCACTCTCACATGATTTATTTCACTGCTCAAAATATAATTTAATTCCGTCTATCATTTTCTGTTTTATGCACTAAGTCTCAATATGAGCATGGTTTAACAACCAATATCGCGATGTTGCTTAACCACTTCTCACCACAAATCTCATCCTCTGTTAACAAGCCCGCTGTTTGTTTGACCAGTCATCAGCGTCCTGTTTGCTGCTCCAGCACAAATCATCGTCAGGTGCTTTTTTCGAGACGAATTTGTGGTCAATATCACTTTTAAAACCCCAGAAATGTCGTTACCATTTCTGGGTCGTTAAGACATTAATTTTTATTCTCAGGGCGGGGCGAAATTCCCCACCGGCGGTAAGTCATTCATTGATAAGCCCGCGAGCGCCTAACTGCACAACGGTTAGGGTCAGCAGATCTGGTGCGACTCCAGAGCCGACGGTTATAGTCCGGATGGGAGAGGATAAGTATATCGGCGCGCTTCGTTACGCGTGTTGTCTGCGATCGTGTTCGCTCACGATGCAAATGCCGATATAAGTGACGCTGCTTTTGTTCCACAAAAAGCGGTAGCACTAAGCTATCTTTTGGAACCACGCGCATGGTGCGTTGTGGATCCCCATATCTATGCCCTGATTCTGGTATTTGTATTAAGGAGTATTACCATGAATCAGAACCAAACCTCACTATTAGCCGAATTCGGCACCCCGCTAGAGCGCGTTGAAATCGCACTTCAGGCACTTCGCGAAGGTCGCGGCGTTTTGCTGCTGGATGACGAAGATCGTGAAAACGAAGGCGACATCATTTACTCAGTAGATCACCTGACCAATCAGCAAATGGCGCTGATGATCCGTGAGTGCAGTGGCATTGTTTGTTTGTGCATTACTGACGAGCAGGCCAAACAACTTGATCTGCCACCCATGGTTGAAAACAATAATAGTGCGAATCAAACCGCCTTTACTGTCTCAATTGAAGCCAAAGTAGGTGTCACGACAGGCGTGTCAGCGGCAGACCGCGTTACCACCATAAAAACCGCCTGCCAGTCTGGCGCTCGTCCAGAAGATTTGGCCCGCCCTGGCCACGTGTTCCCATTGCGTGCAAAACAAGGTGGGGTATTAACGCGACGTGGTCATACCGAAGGCACCATCGATCTCATGCAAATGGCCGGGCTGTCTCCGTTTGGCGTTCTGTGCGAAGTCACCAACCCGGATGGCACCATGGCGAAAGCACCTGAAATCGTTGCCTTCGGCAAGCTTCATAATATGCCGGTTCTGACTATTGAAGACATGGTTCAGTATCGTTTGGCAACCGACGTAAAGTCAGCATAAAGCAAGACCAGCGCTCTTAGTCGGCTTCAGGGCGCTGGTTTTTCTTGAGGGTATCAATAACCACATTTGAAAAGTTTTGAATATCGAGTGGTTTGACGACAACACCTTTGGCTCCCACTCTTATAAATTCTTGGTAGGTCCGTTGGGAGACGTCCGCCGTCCAGCCAAATATCGTAAGGCCACTCTTTAACTTCAACATCGACTGAATAAGCTCAGTTCCAGAGACCTCTGGCATGTGATTGTCGACCAACAAGCACAAATAGTCATGCTGCTGTAACTGACTAATTGCACTGATATGGTCTCCAGCTACATCAACAGTAAAACCCAGCTTTTCGCACCATTTTTTGCCGACGATCAAGTTGACTTTGTTGTCATCAACCAACAGGGCGCGTGCCCCATCAGGAGCTCGCCATTGGATATCCTCCCATTTAGTTAAGCTGACCTGTTCGCCAGAAACTGGGGTGGTTTGCCGTTCAAACTTAAGTGGCAGACAAACGGTCATGCGAGTTCCAACCCCAAGCTCACTAGAGACAACAAATATCCCTGCCATTAGCTCTACCAATTTGCTCACAATAGACAGCCCCAACCCGGTTCCCCCAAAGTCTCTGGTTACCGTATTGTCAACTTGAGTAAATGGTTGTAGCACGAGCGCAGTTTTATCTGATGGAATGCCTATGCCGGTATCTTCAACTTCAAGCGTCAAACCCGCCGGTGACTCATTCCAGAAAATACGGATCGTCACACTCCCCTTCGCAGTAAACTTTATTGCGTTATTCACTAGGTTAAACAAAATTTGTTTGATACGAGCCTCGTCGCCAAACCAGACTATATTTTCCGGCACACTATTTTCAACATACAAAGCGATTCCTTTCTCAACACACATGGGATTAAAGAAACTACGAGCCAACTGTGACGTTGGCGCGATTCGGAATCGCTCGCAATTTATCACCAACTTGTTTTGCTCGATTTTCGAAAAATCCAGAATGTCGTTAAGAATCGACATTAGGTGTTCACCAGAGTCATTGATCACTTTGCAATGATATTTGTGCTTACCCGCGAGCTCTGACTCCAAGAGCTTAGACATTCCCAAAATGCCATTAAGAGGAGTGCGTATTTCATGACTAATCAGGGCTAGAAAACTGTCCTTTGCCTTATTTGCGGCAGTTGCCTGTTCTCGTGAGCGCTCCAATGCCTGATATTGCTTCCGCATTTCTATGGACATGCTATTGAATGCATCAATCACCTGGCCAATTTCATCCCGATTTTTGTGCTCTACGATGTAACCAGGCCCTTTTAGCTCTATCTGTTTATTGGCAGTGGATAATTTGAGAAGATCTCTGGTAAGTATCCAACCAAATACCAGCGACGCGATTGCCACGAACAAGATTTCGACGAGAGCAATGATGCTCAAATAGAAGCCCGAATTTCTCACGACCTCATCAATTCTCCTGCCGTCAAACATGACCTCCAAGCGTCCTATATGAGAGCTATCGAACAGGACTTCCAACTGACGTAAATAGTGTCCCTCTGGCAGTGGAGACTGAACGGTGTCGGTGTCACCTACCGACACCACTTCTATCCCCGAAATATGGATTTTGACGAAGACAATATCAGGGTCATTCAGGACATCTCGCGCTAGGCTCTGTAGCCTGGCAATATCATAGGTTAGCAAGGCATCTATAGAGCTCTGCTTAAATAACGATAACGTCGCACTCATTTTGTTCTCGAACAGTTCCACGTTGGAGTCCGCCACAAAACTCATCGCATAAAAGACCAAGACCATAAGAAATACGGCCTCTATTGTCGCCACGCCCAAAATCATTTTGGTACGAAACTTCATTGCTGAAATCTACTCTCGACTTAGCTCAACGTTAATCGCTAACTCCCTAACATCGTCCCAATCAGAATCCTCTGCAGCGACAAACCCTTTCACTTTCAATGGCAGCAGAAGCTCTGGCATTTCCGCATCCATTTTAATAAACGCTTGTTGCAGTCGCTGTTTCAGGTCTGAAGGCATATCAGCACTCACTGCAATAGCATGAGGTGTATAGCCTTTACTTTCCCACATGATCTTCAGTTGATCAGTGACCTTTGGATCCATCGCATTAAAAGTTCGTTTCACACCGCCACCAGCGGGAAAAAGTCCTTTAGCAACGTTCAAGTAAACGGAATCATGTGAGCGTACATACGTTGGAGTGATGTCAATACCTTGCTGAATGAAGTAACCTCGACTCAAAATACTCGCGGCAAATGCTGCTGGAGAAGGGAAGGCCACGGCCGTGCCAGACAGTTCTGCCATTGAGTTATAAGAACTGTCTTTGCGAACAACGATAATGCCCTTGATGAGCTTATCTTTAGCTTTGGCGATTGCCCGATAATCATTTTCGCGACTGAACACCGTATAGTGATAAGGGTTCATGTAGGCGATGTCATAACCATTTTGGGACAGTTCTCGCTCGAACTCAGGAATGGATGGTTTGGTTGCGAACGTCATCGGCACACCTACCTCTTTAGAGAGGTAGTTCATTACCGGAAGCCACTGAGATGCCAGTTTACTTGCCGACTGTTGAGGTACGACACCAAATACTATGCTCTCTTTCGCTGTCACTGTAGACGAGAGCAATAACAAAAAACCTATTGTTATTATTGATATTCTCATAAGCGTAATCCTGACCACAATGTCTATTAAGAATAGGAGGTCATTGCCAATAAACAACTCTCCTTTCTAGCTAAGAAACCCCTTAGTCAATCAGCGTCACCGGTTTTGGGAGCATGAAAAAAGCCCGCAAATTTGTTACCGTGCACCGTTAACAAATGGCGGGACTTTATTTACTTTACTGAACGCTTAGATAGCTGTTAATTACATGCGCCAAGATCTTTCCACACGCCCCACTCTCCTGACTGGGTAGGGTCTTCACCCTGTGTCCACCATTTGGCCTGATAGTTGAGTCCTTGATAGACAACACTGTCGCCACCGTTGTAGACCATCGCAGGATCCCAGGTATCGTGACAACCAACCACCACTCCCTCCGCTTTCACGGTCAACGTATGAGACTGCGTCGCTGTCAGTTCGCCATCACTTACGACCACGGTAAAAGTATAATCCGTATCAGTTGTGAGACTAGGTGCTACAAAATTAATAGCACTCCCATTCACTGTGACGTTTAACTCCGTTGGTGCTTGCCATGTAAAGGACAGTGGATCATTCTCTGCGTCACTTGATCCGCTGGCATCCAGCGACACATTGTCACCAGCATTTGCTGTGGCCACGCCTGTAATTACCGCTGATGGGGGGGTATTAACGGGTGTGCTATTCTTCGGATTCACTGTGACCTGTACGTTGGCCGAGTCAGTTGCTCCTTCATTATCGGTCACGGTCAACATGAAGTGATAGGTGACGCTTTGTGCCACTTCGGCAACACTGACGTTAAGCTGAGCGGTGTTTTCTCCACTGACTGGCAGCGACTGACCGACAGGCTGAGTCCATACATGGCTGACAATGCTGCCGTCACTATCGCGTGACAAACTGCCATCCAGAACTACACTGGCAGGCCCTTCTACCGTTTGGTTGCTACCTGCGTTGGCAGTAGGTACCCGGTTTGCTGGCACTCCTCCAGCCAAACCTTCGTGCATCGCATTGAGGATATCACCATTATCGGCGTCAATTTCCCATGAGAACAGCCCCGCCAACCCCAGGCTGCGAACATACGCACCCTTTGCTTTTACCGAGCGGTCGTCATCAAAGGTAATCAAATCACCCGTAGTTGGATTCCATACATAGGGTGCTTCTGCCATCGCATCGTAGCCGTACTCAAAACCATTGATGCCGGTACTATTGGCTCCCAGCATGTAGGACTTAAGGCCTTTGTAATCAATAACGCCATCTTCCCAAACCCCCTGCGCGGTAGTGCCGCTCAGTTTACCTGTCGCAGTACCTGTCATTGGATCGCTGGGATCGGTGAGCGTGTCGGGCGTGACACCCGTCCAGCCACGGCCATACATGGCGGTACCCAAAACCAGTTTGTTCGCGGGTACGCCTTGAGCAAGCAATAACTGGATACCATTATCAGCGGTATAAGCTGGTCCTTTGTACGGTATGCCTTCAGCGTCTACACCAGTTCCATCGCACTGACCCGGATGCATAAAGTTGCCACAATACAATGCGGTTTGATGCCCCGGGACATTATTCCAGCCACCATAAAAATCGTAGGTCATGGCAAAGATGTAATCCATATAAGGAATCGCTTCCGCATAATTCACATCTTCAATCTTATCGAAGCCAACACCAATCGCTGAGGTCAGTTCATAGACACGGCCTGTATCCGCTTCTAGCTCATCCAGCATGGTTCGCAGCTCTCGCATCAAAGCCACATACGCCGGACCGTCTTTCACCGGATCACCTAAATCAGGCGCAGCGCCATCTCCTCCTGGAAACTCCCAGTCGATGTCGACGCCATCATAGAACTTCCAGGTTTTCAGGAAGCGTTTCACCGAAGCAACAAAAATGTCTCGGTTGGCTTTGTCGGTAAAGCTGTAAAAAGGGTCTGAAAGGGTCCAGCCACCGATTGACGGAATAATTTTCAGATCTGGATTGCGCTGTTTGAGTGCCATTAGCATGGCGTAATTACCCTTGATTGGCGTATTGTAGTCATGTCCAGCCTGAGTAAACCCTTTCTGGTATGCGGCCCAAGGGTCGTGGATCACCACTTCGAAGTCTTGCATACCACGGCAGGCGGTTTGCAGTGCATTAAAACTGTTGCCCCCCACAGATTTCACCGATTCGTTTGGTCCACAAATGGGTATGAAGCCGTACAGAATATGAGTCAGATTATCTGCCGGAATGTTATCGACGGTATAGCCTCGACCGTAAATCCCCCACTCAACAAAATAGGTTCCCACGACGGTATTTGGATCGGAGTTGTAAGACTTATTGTTAGGGTCAACGTTCATAGTCAGAGGCTTTAAATGAGCGCCATCGGTATCCGCAACCACCAATTCCATTGCTGTACTTCGGCTGCACCCTGTAGCATCACAGGCCTCCACCTCCATCTGATATAAGCCCCCCTGTCCATAACCAAAACTGGCCGTGGTCTGACTGCCATTGATGGCGCCGCTCGCAACCTTTGCGCCATCAAAATAGATGTTGTAAGTGTCTCCCGTGGTGCCACTCCACTGATTAAAGGTAATATTGATTTGTGCTAAGTCGCTATACTGCACCATCTGGTCATAACCTGTGGTGGTTTCCATTGCCAATTGGATTTTCGAAAACTGCAGATTGTTCGAGCCCCAGACGTCGATAGAAGGCTTAGCGGGTGCCGCAGCCACACTTTGACTGAGAGCCAAAGCCAGTGTCGACACACCAAGTACGATTCTATTCATGTAATTATTCTCTTTCCCTAAAAACCATAATGTCCCTGTCCACATCGGTTAAAAAAATGTAAACATCGAGAATAATAAATAGGAGCTCATGATTATTTTTTGCGCTTTTAATAAACCCACTTCGAGTCACCACTCAAAAATACCTGGAGACTTTCAAGAGTTTTCATTCCATATTAAACACGCTGCCCACATTTTTTTTACTGTTGACCGGCATCCTGGTTGACAGAATACTCTCCTCCCATTAGCACCATGAAACCAGCGTTGTAGTGGATTGTGTAAATAAGTAGATTCGCTCACGCTTTAGTTCTGGAAAAAAAATGTCCGTTGTATAACAATGACTTTCTCATTAGTCGGGGAGCGTTTTCGCTGAGATCACCATAGGTGAGACCCGTTGAACCTGATTCAGTTAGCACTGACGTAGGGAACTGATAGACGCCTCACGATCGCCCTGCACCCGCAGTGCATCTTGTTATGCCTATTGCTTGTTCCTGCGCAGAAAAGGAGCACACAATGGCAACCTCAAAATCCAACACGCCTATCGTATTAACCATCGCTGGTTCTGACTCTGGTGGTGGTGCCGGTATTCAGGCCGATATCAAAGCGATCTCTGCAACCGGCAGTTACGCCTGTTCCGTGATCACCGCCCTGACAGCCCAGAACACTCAGGGCGTCTCTGGCATTCTGGGGATCGAGCCTGAATTTGTGCATGCCCAGCTAGACGCTGTATTTAGCGACCTTAATATCGTCGCGGTAAAAATCGGCATGCTGGCAGATGCTACAATCATCACCGCCGTAGCAGAAAAAATACGTCACTATCGCCCTAAGTTCGTGGTATTGGATCCTGTAATGGTGGCCACCAGCGGCGACCTGCTGCTTGAGGCCAATGCTATTGATGCATTGAAAAGTGAACTGCTGCCACTGGCTACGATCATTACCCCTAACCTACCCGAATGTGCGGCACTGCTAGGCAGCACAACCCCGGGTTCTCAGTCGGCGATGGAAGCATTGATTGAGGACTTACGCTCACTGGACACCCCTGCCATTTTACTCAAAGGGGGGCATCTGGAGTCCGAGCAAACCAGCACCGACCTGTTAATCACACCATTTGAAGTTCATTACTACGAAACTGAGCGGATCCATACTCAGAACACGCACGGCACAGGGTGTACGTTAAGTTCGGCGATCGCCTCATATCTGGCACAAAACTACCCGCTTACAGAAGCAATCTCTCTGGCTAAACAGTACATTACTCAGGCCATCTCTCATGCTGATGCACTCAATATTGGCCATGGCCACGGTCCCGTCCATCACTTCTTTGCTCTTGCTCATGATTGATGCTCTGCTTACCCCCTCTTTGAATGACCATGTTGATGCCAAGGCACTCTGTTTAGCAGCGACGACGATGTGTTCACTGAGTTCATGCACCAACACAAGATCGTATTGTCTCAAACCACCTGTGAGACGTTTGTCCCCGCACTATAGGAACTTCTATGAATCATCAGGATTTGATTAACGCCTGTCTGCCCGAATGGCAGGCGTATACTGAACACGACTTCGTCCAGCAACTAGCAAATGGCAGCCTGAGTCAGCGGGCCTACTTGCATTATCTGAAGCAAGACTTTCTGTTCCTCAAGCAATATGGCAGAGCCTACGCACTGGCAATATATAAAGCTAAGACACTGACTCAGATGCGCGAAGCGGTTCCTAACGTTGCCGCGCTGCTAAATAGCGAAATTGCCCATCATGTCACTCACTGCAATCAATGGGGGATCACAGAATCCGATATGGAAGGTGAGGAAGAAGATTTTGGTACAGTGGCCTACACACGATATGTGTTGGACGCGGGCATGACCGGAGAACTGGTTGATCTGTATACGGCTCTGGCCCCATGCTCTATCGGTTATGCGGAGATAGGCAAAACGCTGGCTGAGCACCCTGAGACTCAGCTAGAAGGAAATCCTTACCGCAGTTGGATCGAACTCTACGGCGGTGAGGAGTTTCAATCCGGGGTAAATACCAGTATTAATCGTTTAAACACCTTGCTGGTTGACATCGATATTCACAGCCAGCGAGCCCAAGAAGTCAAACAGGCGTTTAAAACCGCCACACGAATGGAAATCGCCTTCTGGCAACAGGGCTTAGACGCGGCTTAAGCCAATATCGCCCTATCGAGGACGTATTTTTTTAATCTTACTTTAGTCCAATTAACAAACAAATATCACACTCACAAGCCGCATATAGAATTTTGTGCCAGATATCACGTGTTAACACAATATTTACATCCGAACTTAACATTAGCAACAAAGTTAGGTAGGATTCGCGAGGTGTTTTATAGAATCAAACACATCGCGCTCACCTGTTTCATGCTTTTCGTGCAAGCAAGGACGATTGAGGCAGGATGAGTATCAACAATAGCTTTTGAGCAATCAGAACATCAGTCGCTGAGTTTCAAAAGCTACCCCAGCTCTACAGGGAAGAACTATGCAGTCTTTGGTTGATTTTTTAAACGGGATTATCTGGAGTCCCGCTCTGATTTATTTATGTCTTGGTGCAGGCCTTTTTTATTCTGTCCTTACTCGCTTTGTTCAAGTTCGTCATTTCTTTGAAATGTGGCGCTTGCTACTGTCGGGGAAAAGTTCAGAAAAAGGGATTTCATCGTTTCAGGCTCTGGCAGTCTCACTGTCTGGCCGTGTAGGTACAGGTAACATCGCCGGTGTGGCAGCAGCGATCGGTTTTGGTGGCCCTGGTGCCGTATTCTGGATGTGGACCGTAGCGTTTTTTGGCGCAGCCACCGCATACATAGAGTCAACTCTGGCTCAAATTTATAAAGAAGAAGATCGCGGCGAGTTCCGTGGTGGTCCTGCTTACTATATTGAAAAAGCCATGGGGCAAAAATGGTACGCATGGATCTTTGCCATTGCGACGATTTTCGCTTGTGGTGTGTTACTGCCAGGCGTTCAATCGAACAGTATCGGTAATGCGGTCGAAACTGCATTCGGAACTGGCGCGATGATCGATACTGCCATCGGTACCATCAGTTTTGCCAAAATTTTCACTGGTGCAGTCATCTCTGTCATTCTGGCGTTCATCATCTTTGGTGGCGTAAAACGTATCGCGAACTTCACTCAGATCGTGGTTCCTTTTATGGCACTAGCCTACATCATCATTGCTTTCGTTATTATTCTGCTGAACATTGGCGAAGTACCACGTATCGTAGGTATGATCATCGGCGATGCCTTTACCCCTATGGCGGGCTTTGGCGCGGCAATTGGCTGGGGTGTGAAACGTGGTGTTTACTCGAATGAAGCGGGTCAAGGCACAGGTCCACATGCAGCGGCAGCAGCAAACGTTGACCACCCAGCACAGCAAGGTCTGGTGCAGTCTTTCTCTATCTATATCGATACGCTGCTAGTGTGCTCTGCAACGGCCTTTATGATCCTTATCACTGGTGCGTACAACGTTCACGGTGCAGGTGAAGGTGCATTCCTGGTACAAAACCTGGCAGAAACTGTGGGCGCAAATGGTCCGGCGTTTACCCAGCTCGCCATTGAAAGTACGATGCCTGGCGTAGGTAAACTGTTTATTGCGTTTGCACTGTTCTTCTTTTCATTCACCACTATTCTTGCTTACTACTACATAGCAGAAACCAACATCGCTTATATTCGTCGCACATTTAAGCTAAGTGGACTGATGTTCTTCCTTAAACTGGTTCTGATTACATCGGTATTCTACGGTACGGTAAAAACGGCAAACCTGGCGTGGGCAATGGGTGATGTGGGCGTTGGCTTGATGGCGTGGCTGAATATTGTTGGCATCATCATCATCTTCTTCATGGCTAAGCCAGCGATAGTGGCTCTTAAAGACTATGAACGTCAGCAGCAACAGGGTGTGAAAGACTACACATTCAACCCTGTCGCATTGGGCATCCAAGGGGCTGATTATTGGGAAGAACGCTATAAGCGTCGCCAAGGAGAGAAACCGAAAAGTGAAGAAACCATCACAGTCACCGGTGAAACTCAACCCTCTCAGTAACTGAGACGAGATAGATAAAGAAAAGGGTAGCCAGCGCTACCCTTTTTTACATTCACTGTTCCCGAATGAATGAAATCAAAATTATGCCGGAATTTCCTGAGCGGTCATTTCTGGTGTTCTCTTCTCACCGATTGGCAAAATTGTGCGCCCGTACTCGTTATTCAGTACCTGAGCCATCGCAAAGTAAATCGCACTCGCGCCGCAGAAGATACCTTCAAAGCCAGCAATCGTACCAATCAGTTCACTGCCGAAGAAATCACGTGCAGCTAACAGGAAAAACAAAACTGTCAAAGAGCCAAATACCACCTGCTTTGCAACTGGATAGCAAAGTGAACCGATGAACATAAAGCCAGTAAACACTCCCCAGAGCAATAGGTACCAACCCATAAATTTCGCCGGGCTTGCCGGTAGGCCCATATATGGCATCACGATAATACCCACCAGCGTCAGCCAGAACAGACCATAAGAAGTGAAAGCCGTGGTACCAAATGTGTCGCCTCGCTTAAAGCACATCATGCCTACAAACACCTGGCTCAGACCGCCGTAAAAAATCCCCATCGCCAGAATCATTGAATCAATAGGAAAAAATCCAGCATTGTGGATGTTCAGTAGAATGGTTGTCATACCAAAGCCCATTAGGCCAAGTGGCGCCGGGTTAGCGAGTTTGTTCGACATGTAAAAGAGCCTTACTTCAAAATAAGTGGTAAAAGTTATAGAAAAATTTTAATCGAAATTTGTGATACTGAGCAGATCTATTATTTGCAATCTAAGATTTAGCAATTGAATATATAAACCTACACGCATAAAAAAACCGGCAAATGCCGGTTTTTTTTATTCAAATGAAATCAGGGTTATTCCCATTCGATCGTCGCTGGTGGCTTACCAGAAATATCGTAAACCACGCGAGAGATACCATCTACTTCGTTGATGATACGGTTGGATACTTTACCCAGGAAGTCATATGGCAGGTGCGCCCAGTGAGCCGTCATGAAGTCGATAGTCTCAACCGCACGCAGAGAAACGACCCAATCGTATTTACGGCCATCGCCCATAACACCTACAGAGCGAACTGGTAGGAATACCGTGAACGCCTGAGACACTTTGTGGTAAAGGTCTGCATTGTGTAGCTCTTCAATGAAGATAGCATCAGCACGACGCAGTAGATCACAGTACTCTTTCTTGATTTCGCCAAGTACACGAACACCCAGACCTGGACCTGGGAACGGATGACGATAAAGCATATTGTATGGAAGACCTAGCTCTAGACCGATCTTACGTACTTCGTCTTTAAATAGCTCGCGTAGCGGCTCAACAAGACCCATTTCCATATCATCAGGAAGACCACCCACGTTGTGGTGAGACTTGATGACGTGTGCTTTACCTGTTTTCGATGCTGCTGATTCGATAACGTCTGGGTAAATAGTACCCTGCGCTAGCCACTTCGCATTCTCTAGCTTCTTCGACTCTTCGTCGAATACGTCTACGAACACATGACCGATAGTCTTACGCTTCTCTTCTGGATCAGACTTGCCTTCAAGTGCTGCAAGGAAACGCTCTTCTGCGTCTACTTTGATGATGTTCAGGCCGAACTTGTCGCCAAACATATCCATTACTTGCTGACCTTCATTCAGACGAAGTAGGCCGTTGTCTACGAATACACAAGTCAGTTTGTCACCGATAGCGCGGTGAACCAACATCGCTACTACTGATGAGTCAACACCACCAGATAGACCTAGAATCACTTCATCATCGCCCACTTGCTCTTTAATGCGAGCAACCGCGTCTTCGATGATAGAACCAGGCGTCCACAGACGCTCACAGCCACATACACCAAGAACAAAGTTCTCAAGCATCTGTAAGCCCTGTTTAGTATGAGTAACTTCTGGGTGGAACTGAACACCGTAGTATTTCTTTTCTTCGTTTGCCATTGCTGCGTACGGACAGGTATCCGTTTCACCAACTTTTACGAAGTCTGCTGGGATTTCAACAACTTTGTCGCCGTGGCTCATCCAAACATCTTGAGTCTCTTCAAGATCTTTGAAGATGGCAGATTCGCCAGAAACTTTAACTTGTGCGTAGCCAAATTCGCGCTCGTTCGATCCTGCGACACGACCACCAAGTTGCTCCGCCATAGTTTGCATGCCGTAGCACACACCAAGCACTGGTACGCCTGAATCAAACACGTACTGAGGAGCGCGTGGAGAGTTGTCTTCCGTAACGCTCTCTGGACCACCAGATAGGATGATACCGTCTGGGTTGAATTCACGAATATCCGCTTCTTCTACGTCCCAGCTCCATAGTTCACAGTAAACACCGATTTCGCGAACACGACGTGCTACTAGCTGCGTGTATTGAGAACCGAAGTCTAGGATCAGAATTCGTTGGTCATGAATATTTTTCGTCATTTTGGGCAATCTTATCAGCTAAGTGTTGGAAACGGAGGCGAGTTTACCCGCCTCTTATCTTTGCTTCAAGGAAAAAAGCAAACGTTTACGTAGGATTGATATCGCTACGATATACCTATTAACCTAAACGGTAATTAGGTGCTTCCTTGGTGATTTGAACATCGTGTACGTGAGACTCGTTTAGACCCGCACCTGAGATGCGAACAAACTCTGCCTTGGTACGCATGTCTTCGATCGTAGCAGAGCCAGTAAGACCCATGCTTGAACGAAGACCACCCATTTGTTGGTGAACGATTTCTTTTAGGCGACCCTTATAAGCGATACGGCCTTCAATACCTTCTGGTACCAACTTATCCGCGGCGTTATCAGACTGGAAGTAACGGTCTGAAGAACCTTGAGACATTGCGCCAAGAGAACCCATACCACGGTAAGCTTTGTAAGAACGACCTTGATATAGAATCACTTCACCCGGTGCTTCTTCAGTACCGGCAAACATTGAACCAACCATGACACAAGATGCGCCAGCAACGATAGCTTTACAAATGTCGCCAGAGAAACGGATACCGCCATCAGCGATAACTGGAATGTCATATTCATTGGCAACAGCCGCAGCGTCAGCGATTGCCGTCACCTGAGGCACACCAACACCAGTTACGATGCGCGTGGTACAGATAGAACCAGGGCCGATACCTACTTTCACTGCGCTTACGCCAGCTTCAATCAGTGCTTTAGCACCAGCAGCTGTTGCTACGTTACCACCGATGATATCTAGATCTGGGTATGCTTCGCGAGTTTCGCGGATACGAGACAGCACACCTTCAGAGTGACCGTGTGAAGAGTCGATAAGTAGAACGTCAACACCCGCTTCAACCAGCGCTTTAACACGCTCTTCGTTACCTGCGCCCGCACCTACCGCAGCACCAACACGTAGGCGACCTTGTGCATCTTTACATGCGTTAGGCTTACGTTCTGCTTTGTGGAAATCTTTCGCAGTGATCATGCCGGTTAGTTGGAACTCGTCGTTAACAACCAGTACTTTCTCAACACGTGCGCGGTGCATCTCTTCTTGTACTTCTTCACGAGAAGCACCTTCTTTAACTGACGCCAAACGCTCTTTTGGCGTCATTACTGATTCTACTTTCTTTGTTAAGTCAGTAACAAAGCGAACATCACGGCCGGTGATGATGCCAACGAGCTCGTTGTTTTGTGCAACAACAGGGAAACCTGCAAAGCCGTGCTTGTCCGCCAACGCAACCACATCAGCGATTGATGCATCTGGGCTAACCGTTACCGGGTTAGTCACAACACCTGCTTCAAAGATTTTAACTAGACGAACCTGCTCAGCTTGCTGCTCGATAGACATGTTCTTGTGGATAAAGCCAATGCCACCTTCTTGGGCTAGCGCGATCGCAAGACGCGCTTCCGTCACTGTGTCCATAGACGCAGAGATCATTGGAATATTCAGAGTGATATTCTTGGTCAGCCGAGTGCGAAGATCAGCTGTGTTTGGGAGAACGGTGGAGTGAGCTGGAACGAGTAGTACATCATCGAACGTCAGCGCTTCTTTGGCAATTCTTAGCATTTGCAATATCTCACAATAGAGGAGTTTAAAGGATAATCCGCCCTTATCGTTTCGCATAATAAGGTGATTTGGATTAGATATTGCGGTGGGATTATACGCCCGACGAAATCGCTTGGCTACACATTTTTCTATTTTTTATTTGCAATTACCCCCTTGATATGTATTATATTGCCGCTAATTTCCATACCCACGCCTTTGAGATTAGCTGTGTCCCTATCCCCGCGATCAACGTCTAATTCTTCTACCAATAATCAGAATATTTACACGGTTTCTCGTCTGAATTCCGAAGTTCGTCTGTTGCTGGAAAATGAAATGGGCATCGTCTGGCTCGTGGGAGAAATATCCAACTTTTCCGCTCCGGTGTCTGGTCACTGGTATCTCACCCTTAAAGATTCTCGTGCCCAGGTAAAGTGCGCGATGTTCCGTGGTAACAATCGCCGTGTCACCTTTAAACCAGTCAATGGTAACCAAGTATTGGTTAAAGCGCGCTTATCTTTATATGAACCACGTGGTGACTATCAACTGATCATTGAGTCGATGCAACCTGAAGGTGATGGCAGGCTGCAACAAGAGTTTGAGAAACTAAAAATGTCGCTGGCGGCTGAGGGATTATTCTCGCAGTCACTGAAAAAGCCACTACCGCAACACCCAAAACGCGTCGGTATCATTACCTCGAAAACTGGTGCGGCATTATTCGATATTCTGGATGTACTTAAACGTCGCGATCCTACTCTACCTGTCGTAGTCTACCCGACAACGGTTCAGGGCGAAGCGGCAGCGATTGAAATCGCTCAGGCTATCGGCCGGGCCAACAGTCGTAATGAATGTGATGTTCTGATCGTAGGACGCGGTGGCGGTTCACTGGAAGATCTCTGGTGTTTCAACCACGAAATTGTCGCCCGCACTATGGCAGCGAGCCAGATCCCGATAATCAGTGCAGTCGGTCATGAGATTGACGTGACAATCGCGGACTATGTTGCGGATGTGAGAGCGCCAACCCCAAGTGCGGCTGCTGAATTGGTCAGCAATGACAGCGCCCATAAACGCGAGTCTTTGCAAAGTCGCGATCAGCGTCTGCGAAATGCGTTGCGCTATTACCTCACTAAGCAAAAGCAATCCCTAATTACGCTGGTACAGACACTCAACAGTCACCATCCAAAACATCAATTACAACGCCAGAGTCAATTACTTGATGAATGTGAATATCGACTGACCGCAGCAATGAAGCAGCGCTTGGCGCAAGAAGCTCTGCGTTTAAATAACAAACAGAACCGCCTGGCCTTGTTATCTCCGGAAAAACGCTTGTCTGAACAGAGCCATCGCTTGCAACGGGCCGAAAGTAGACTGAAACAAGCGATGCAGCGTCAACTGAACAGCGCCGAGCACCAGTTTGCACTTCAGATCAGCAAACTTGATACAGTGAGTCCCCTAGCGACACTAAAACGCGGATACTCGATCACTCAGGACGCTCAGGGCAAGGTGGTCACGCAGGCCGACAGTGTGATGCCGGGCACTGAACTGACCACTCAGGTAGAGCAAGGTATTATTGTCTCGACGGTAGTCAGAACCCAGACATCATGATTGAGAAGGCTTAACGAATTCAAATCGAATTCTGGATTTTGACTTGAGTTCGTTACAGCAATTGCAGAAATAATTGGTAGCTCCGCAAGCCTGCAGTTTTTCGAGTTGCGCAGCGCATTCCGGACAGTAACCCACTTTGTTGAAGTGCTCTTTACACTCGCTACACACATATTGACCATCCCAACCGAGTTCTATCTGACAAGACGGACACTGATTCTCAGACTGGCTCATACTACACCTATATTAGCAACTATTAATATGGACAGTTTATCGCGTTCTTCTATGTGATGCTACTGATAGTATCCACGGTGTTTACTCACCGCCCGAAAGCATAGCGTCCAGTTTGGCTTTGCGCTTCACTTTATACATCTCACTGTCAGCAGCACGAATCAAGTGATCCATCGGCGTCTCAGAGCAACACGCTTTGGTTGCAAAACCCACGCTAACGGCAATATTGGTATTTTCCATCGCGACAGGCTGATTTAGCTCGGACTGCAAGGTTTCGTAAAACGTGCGGGCATCTTCTTCGCTAGGAAAACAGCTAAACGCGATAAATTCATCACCACCATAACGGCCTAACAAGGCTTCATCGGGCAACTGGGCTTTGAGCTTTTGCGCCACAGCAATCAGTACCTTATCGCCAAATTGGTGTCCATATACATCATTGACCTGCTTAAACTTATCAATATCAATAAAGAAACAGCCCAGATAATTGCCGTCAAAGCAGTTGTTCTGCTTAACCCGATCTAACAGCGCACGTCGATTTAGGCACTGAGTCAGGGGATCAACTTGTGCCTGATAGGTAAGCTTTTGTTCTAAAGCATATTTTTCTAATGCAACGGAGTAGACGGCGGCGATGGATTCTAACATTTCCATCTCTAGAGGGTGAGGTTGTGAAGGTGTCGAACTGTAGAGCGCAAATGTGCCAAGCACTTGTTCCTGAGTGGACACCACAGGAACAGACCAGCATGCACGAATATCAGCTTTCGTCGCGTACTCTAAGTAAGGAAGCCAGTTGGGGTGGCATGTGACGTCATCCACGATGACGGTACGTTTATGGTACGCCGCGGCACCACAGGATCCGACATCAGTACCGATGCTCAACCCATCAATAGCTTTATTGTAATCGTCGGGGAGGTTTGGCGCTGAAGTGCAGTGAAGCCGTTGAGTGTTCCTGTCTAAAGTCAGGATCGACGCTTTTTTATCTTTGAATAGACGCTCTGCGAGCTTGGTAATACGCACATCGAGTTGCGGCTTGGGCAGCCCCAACGCAAGTTCTTTCAGCAATATGTTCATGCCCTTATGAGCATCTAGCAGCAATTCTTTATTCATACTTCCGCACTGTTTTCATTATTATTTGGTATGCGTTACGCCGCTATCTTAGCATACCATACGGCAAGATGATCTATTGACCAGTTTACTATTTAGTCGTATGTTGGATCTTACTCGGTGCCCACAAGCTTCACATTCGGATCTTTGCTAGATCTTCGCCTTAATCGACTCTGATCAGCGATCTGCATCAAAAAGAACATTTATATAACCACATACCGAAAGCATAAGTTACATATTCTGCATTTGGATTTAAAACAAAATAAAACACCAAACTAAAGACTTTATTAAAGCTAAACAGCATTTAATAAAAAGATCAAATTCGTTATTGGTCGATTACATGGGTATGCATTTCGATATACATGGATTCAATGGCCTGTAACTCGACCCTCATAGCCGATACTTCAGCAGTACTGTTGATGTGCGTTCCACCGCATGGCATTACCACGTTGACACCGTCCAACTGACATTGCCAGTAGCGTGAACTGGTCAGGTATGGCCCTTCCAGTTTCATTTCAACGTCTGTTGGCATGGCTAGCCATTGAGCAAGCTGCTGATTGACTCTCGATTCGATATCATTGAGGTTCGCTAGCACATCGGCCGTATTTAAGCCTCTTTTCTTCAACGTTTTACCCAGACGGTAGCGATCGAAACAGCACTCAGCAGAGACAACACTCAGTTCCTGAGCATAACTGTTGAAGTCGTAGCTTCCCAACCCGTCTCTACGATCAGCATCTTTGCGCCAATATGATTCTGCCAAAACTTTGTTGAGCGCAAGAGACGCAATATGACCCGCACTGTGACCACGACTCAAACTCTGTTGATAAGGTTTATCCACCGTCAACAGAACCGTTTGGCCTATCGCTAATTCAGCTTCACGCGCCAGACGATGCACCACCACAAATACCCAGCCTTCTGCATCCCGCTTGACCGGAATCGCTTTGTCGACATATAGGGTCATTGACGATAGTTCAATTGCTCCAACCAGACACTCGTTGACCTCATACTGTTGCGTTCGGGTCGCTAACGTGCCCTTATCCGCCGGATGATCGGGCCAAATGTGACTTACAGGGTGAAAAGGCGTGCTGTCGACAACCACATCACAAAAATTCTGGTGTGTATCAACAAACTGAATGGTGGTTTCCAGTTGCCATGTTTGATGGCAAAAAAGTACTTTGCTTGGCGCTACCATTGAACCGGTTCCTTACAATAAAAAACGCCCACTGAAATCAGGGGGCGTATCTTTGTTCACTGAGTCGCTTATTTCTTAGGGCGACCTTTCATCATGCTCATTAGGCGCTTGCGTTTACGCTCCTGAGATAATGTCATCTTGCTTGTTTTGCCTTCAAATGGGTTGTCGCTGCTCTGGAAGTTGATACGAATCGGCGTACCCATAATTTCTAATGAGCGGCGATAGTAGTTCATCAGATAACGTTTGTACGAATCTGGTAACTCATTAACCAGGTTGCCGTGGACCACCACGATAGGTGGGTTATAACCACCAGCGTGGGCATACTTCAGTTTCACGCGACGTCCACGAACCATAGGTGGTTGGTGATCTTCCGTCGCCATTTTCATGATGCGTGTCAGTACTGATGTACCCACTCGGGTTGTTGCCGACTTATACGCTTCCTGAACGGATTCGAACAGGTGACCAACACCGGTGCCATGAAGCGCAGAGATGAAGTGAATTCGCGCAAAATCAACGAAACCGAGACGACGGTCCAGTTCCTTCTTCACGTGTTCTTTCACATCCATATCCAAGCCATCCCACTTGTTCACAGCGATGACAATTGAACGCCCTGCATTGAGTGCAAAACCTAACAAGCTCAGATCCTGATCAGAAATGTTTTCGCGCGCGTCAATGACAAGCAGAACAACGTTAGCGTCTTCGATCGCTTTCAACGTTTTGACCACGGAGAACTTCTCGACCGTTTCATTGATACGTTTACGACGACGGACACCTGCAGTATCAATAAGTACGTATTCGCGTTCATCACGTTGCATCGGAATGTAGATCGAATCTCGCGTTGTGCCAGGCATGTCGTAGACCACCACACGCTCTTCACCCAGAATTCGGTTCGTAAGCGTCGATTTACCCACATTTGGGCGTCCGATAATCGCCAGTTTGATAGGCTGATCCTGAAGGCGCTTGAATTCCGCTTCCGCTTCTTCTTCTGTGTAGTCGAGTTTCTCTTCTTCGTCCTCGAATACCGTCAGATCTTCAATCTGGTCTTTTTCAGCTAAGCTTTCCGCAAATGGGTTAAGTGCACGATCAATAAGTGCAGAGACACCACGACCATGAGCCGCTGCAATTTGATACATGTTGTCCATACCAAGTTGCCAGAATTCGGAACTCGCCGCGTCAGCATCAATACCATCAACCTTGTTGACTACCAGAAATGCTGGCTTGTCGATTTTTCGTAAATGCTGAGCAATCGCTTCATCAGAGACCGTTAAACCAGCACGGCCATCAACCAGGAACAGGACAACATCTGCTTCATCAATCGCTGCCAGCGACTGTTCAGCCATTTTTGTTTCAACACCTTCTTCACTGCCATCGATACCGCCAGTATCAATCACAATAAATTCATGCTCACCCAGTTTAGCCTGACCGTATTTACGGTCACGAGTCAGTCCCGGAAAATCCGCAACAAGCGCATCGCGAGTACGCGTTAATCTATTAAACAGGGTCGACTTGCCCACATTTGGGCGGCCAACTAGGGCAACAACAGGTACCATATTAACCTCTACACTTATCTTCTAATTGTAGTTATAGGTAAAAATTCTACGCTTTCCTATAACTACAAATTAATCCATCTGTCCGAATTCGAAAAGATCCTTTTGCTTCGCAGCAATAAAACGGCTCCTAACTGAAATCAGCCAGGAGCCGTTTGTGAATTATATCACGCTTTCTAGTTAATGGTCAGTTTCTTTATCTCACCATCACGGTTCACAATGACATAGCCGCCAGGCACCATTGTTGGCCCAACGGACAGTCCGCTGTCATTAGTCAACTGTTGAGAGACAAAGTTGCCTGTCTCACGATCAAGCCAGTGCAAATAGCCCAGACTGTCACCGACGACTAAATACCCATCAACAATAACCGGAGCCGTCAACAAGCGGTTCTCCAACAAGTCATTTTCCCATAGCTCAGTGCCACTACGAGCATCGACAGCAACAACATGATCTTTGTCTGTAACCAGAAACAAACTGCGGTTGTCGGTTGCCATATCAGTCGCTGATGAGTAATTACGCTTCCAGATTGGGTTACCTGAACGAAGGTCGATGGAGATTAATTGCCCGTTAAAACCAACCGTGTACAGGGTACCACCAAGAATAATTGGCGAAGAATCGACATCCACCAGACGGTCGATTTCAGTAGCTCCTTTCGGAGTGCCTACTGGTTGCTGCCAAATCAACTGGCCACGCTCAACAATTGCTGCTGCCAGACGACCATTCGCCGTCCCCCAAAAAACACCACCAGAAACGGTTGAAGGTGCACTGTCACCACGTAATGTCAGGTTTGGGACATCTGTGCTGATGGTCCAACGCTCTTCGCCACTCGCCTGTTCAAGGGCAACCATAGTCCCCTGACTGGTGTGAACCATGATAAGACTGGCGTCTGCAACGGGGTTGGCTAACACCTCACCATTGACTTTCGTACGCCAAACTTCTTCACCCGTCTTCACATCCAGGGCAATCACTTCACCGTTCTCACTGCCCAGATAGAGTTTTTGATAGGCCGCGGCAATACCACCAGAAAGTCGAGCAGAAGTATCACCTTGCAGATCTACTTCCCAAACCGTATTACCTGTTTCAGGATCCAGTGCTTTCACTGCGCCGTCTCGACTTGCGACAAACAGGTTGTCATACGCATACACCGGAGCCAGTTTGGAAAAGAACTGCCCTACTCCATCACCAATTCGGGAGGACCAAAGTGAATTAGGCGTAAACTCACTTTGTACCTTAGGTAAAGGCGCCATGACCACAGTATCTTCTTCACTAGAACAACCGGCTAGTATTCCCAATACCGAGATAGAAAGCAGTACTTTCTTTACGAATCTGTTCATCGGCTCAGCCCTTACTTGGCAAGATCATCCAGTTTGATTTGTAGCCCCTGGCTAGCATCCTGCGCTTGCTGCGCTTCTGTATAAGCGGTATAGGCTGCATCACGATTGCCTTCGCGGATCGCAATATCACCGCGAAGCTCAGCCACTCGACCTGCCCATGCTTCATCACTGATTTTGCTCAGCTCAGCTTGTGCGCCGTCACTGTTCCCCATTTCAGCCATCAGACGTGCAATGCGATAGGTGATTAGTGGAGTAATTGCGGCATCTTTGGTATTGCTCTGAGCCCATTGCAATTGCACTAATGCCTTATCCAACTCTCCCGCTTCGACCTGAACTTTAGCCAGTTGAAGGGCAGCAAGCACGCTGTACTCTGATTCTTTACTTGAATCAATGAATGCCTGTACATCAGAACTCGCATCAGTGCCTTTTGCTGCAATCGATTCAATCGCTTTTGTGTATTGCTCAGAAGCGGCTTCTTGTGCCTGAGTGATTGAGTCTTGATAGTAGCGCCAACCAAACAAACCGCCCAAGCCGACAACGACACCAAGAACTACGGCTTTGCCGTTTTCCTTCCACCAATCTTTGATCGCTTCTACTTGTTGTTCTTCAGAATCGTAGAGTTCCACTTCCTGTCCTCTTAAAAGAAATCTTAACCTGAATGGGTTCGCTATCTCGCGACCCCATTCAGCCTGTAAACTAAATAATATCTGCTAATTTAGCGGCTAACTCAGTTTGAGCAATAGTTTCTTGCTCTCCGCCCTGCAAATCTTTGACCACAACCGTATTCTCAGCGACTTCGTTCTCGCCAAGCACAAGAGCATATACTGCTCCGACTTTGTCAGCGCGCTTGAATTGTTTCTTGAAGTTTCCGCCGCCGAAATGGCTCATCACGCGAATACCCGGAATCGCTTCACGTAAGTTTTCAGCCAACTTCATTCCTGCCATCATGGTGCCTTCACCAGCCGTGACGACGTAAACGTCTACGCTGCGGCGTACTTCAGTCAGTTCCAGCGTTTCCATCATCAGAACCAGACGCTCAAGACCCATCGCGAAACCTACCGCTGGAGTAGCTTTTCCGCCCAATTGCTCGACCAGACCATCATAGCGACCACCACCACATACAGTGCCCTGAGCCCCAAGGCTTTCAGTGATCCACTCGAAAACGGTGCGGTTGTAGTAGTCCAGACCACGTACAAGGCGCTGATTCACGGTATATTCGATGCCTGCCGCGTCAAGAAGTTCACAAAGACCTGCAAAATGCGCTTTAGATTCTTCGTCCAGATAATCCGAAAGTTCTGGTGCATCAACAAGGATCGCCTGAACGTCTGGATTTTTGCTGTCCAGTACTCGCAGTGGATTTGTGTGCATACGACGTTTACTGTCTTCATCAAGCACATCCACATGCTGCTCCAGGTGAGCAATCAGCGCGGTACGGTAGTTGGCACGTGCCTCTAATGAACCGATAGAGTTCAACTCCAGGCGTACGTGCTCAGAAATGCCCAGCTCACGCCATAGGCGCGCAGTCATCATGATAAGTTCTGCGTCAACGTCTGGGCCGTTCAGACCAAACACTTCCACACCGCATTGGTGGAATTGACGGTAGCGTCCTTTCTGTGGACGCTCATGACGGAACATTGGTCCCATATACCACAGGCGCTGCTCTTGGTTGTACAACAGGCCATTTTCGATGCCCGCGCGTACACAGCCCGCCGTACCTTCTGGACGAAGTGTCAGACTGTCACCATTGCGGTCTTCGAAGGTGTACATTTCTTTTTCAACCACATCGGTCACTTCACCGATAGCGCGGCTAAATAGATGTGTCATCTCAACGATTGGCATACGTACTTCGTTGTAGCCGTATGCGCTGACAACATGCTTCACTGTATTCTCTACTTTTTGCCAAAGTGGAGACTGGGTTGGGAGGCAGTCGTTCATGCCTCGAATTGCTTGAATTGTTTTTGCCACAGTTTAATACCGTTATATCGTTGAGATTATTTATCTGCTATTTGATTTACTTCGATGCGATTTGCTTCATCGAGCATGGAAGCTTTCGCTCGGATCTTCGCTTCTAGCTGGTTAACAAGATCATCATTGTCGAAACGTTCTTTCTGGCGTTTGCCGTCTTCATAGAACGCGCTCTTCTTGTTACTGCCTGCAAGACCTAGATGTGAAACTTCTGCCTCACCCGGACCATTTACCACACAACCGATGATAGACACATCCATTGGGGTAATGATGTCCTCAAGACGCTGCTCTAGCGCGTTTACAGTGCCAATCACATCAAATTCCTGACGTGAGCAACTTGGACAGGCAATAAAGTTGATACCTCGAGAACGAATACGAAGAGATTTCAGGATATCAAAGCCCACTTTGATTTCCTCAACTGGGTCAGCAGCCAGAGAAATTCGTAGCGTATCACCAATACCTTCTGCCAGAAGCATACCCAGCCCGACCGATGACTTCACAGCACCCGCTCGTGCACCACCAGCTTCGGTAATACCCAGATGCAAGGGTTGATCGATTTTCTTCGCCAGCAATCGATACGAGTCGACAGCCAAGAACACATCAGACGCTTTAACACTGACCTTGAACTGATCAAAATTAAGACGATCGAGAATATCCACATGACGCATCGCCGATTCGACCAATGCCTCAGGCGTTGGCTCACCGTATTTCATCTGGATGTCTTTCTCCAGCGAACCACCATTGACACCTATACGGATCGGAATATTTTTGTCGCGCGCGCAATCCACGACCGAGCGGATGCGATCTTCTTTACCGATATTGCCCGGGTTAATGCGTAAGCAGTCAACACCGTATTCGGCAACTTTCAGTGCAATGCGGTAGTCAAAGTGGATGTCTGCCACCAAAGGGATAGACACTTGTTTCTTGATTTCTCGGAATGCCTCTGCCGCATCCATCGTCGGTACGGAAACACGTACTATGTCTGCGCCAACATTCTCAAGGGCTTTGATCTGAGCAACCGTCGCAGCTACGTCGGTAGTGCGAGTGTTCGTCATAGATTGTACAGCAATGGGAGCGCCATCGCCGATAGGTACGTCGCCCACATAAATACGCGTAGATGGACGACGTTTAATTGGTGATTCGTGATGCATATTGATATCTAAGGTAAGGTGAATCTAGCTACTTTGCCTGAAGTATACCCAGAAAGGTCGACAGGTTCACTCGCAAATGTCATAGAAACCTTCTCTGGAGCCCCTAAAATGATCTTAAATGGTGCTTTTCCATTAAGATTGAGACTCTCACCTTGCTTCTTGATGCCAGTAGACACGGTTTTACCATTGGCGTCTTTTACCTGGATCCAGCAGTCACCGTTAAAGGTCATGGTCAGATTCGTCAAACCATTTTCCGCTTTTGACTGTTCAGGTTTTGGCTGTGGGATTTCCGCTACTACGGGTGCCGATTCCAACTCTGTTGCGGATTCATCCGCAGCGTCCGATGTCAGCGATTCCGCTTCCTCTGGTGCAACCTCAGGTTGTGGTTGCTCGATGACTTCAGAAACATCCAGTATCTTGGTCGGTGCTTCATCTATGGTTAACGCAGCACCCACCACTCCATCTTCGGGAGCGGGTTCTTCAACCTGAAACGCCGGATCACTGGTCTCTGCTATTTCAGATAAGGTATCTTTTTGCTGATTTTGCAACCACCACACCGAAGAAATACCGATGATCACAATGAAGATGCCCCATGTCAGCTTCATGATACGGCTGTCGTGCTTCTCTTTATTCGTTTTCTTAGAAAAACTTTGCATCGGTTGCTCATCATGGTGAGCGTGACCGTGAGGTTCGACGGCGCCCAATACTTTGTGCTCATCGACACCAACGGCCTTAGCGTATGAGCGTAAATAACCACGAGTGAAAGTGGCAACCTGCTCACCATCAAACTCGTTTGACTCGATTTTTTGAATGATGGCCACACGTAGGCGCAGGCGATCGGCGATCTGTTTCTGAGTCAGCCCTAATGCCTCACGCTTTTCTCTTAGAATGGTGCCAGCTAGAACGACTTCTGACTTGTCTTCGGTGTTGTCTGTTGGGTTATGTTGCTCAATACTCATTGATCATTAATATCTTCTGGTTGTAACTATGACGCGGCACACTTGCTTCGTTTTATTTATCGGTGTCCGGCGCTAATAGTAAGGTAAATCGTTCGCACTAACTGTCTTAACAGCATAGTCCCAAATTGCCAACTTCTGCACTTCAATTGATTGCAAAGTGCTCGATTTTATTATGAATTTCGCGTTAGATTGTGAACCAATCTTTGCGTGACCACGAATGGAAGTGACCATCATAGTCGATTCTATCCGCGAGTTGAAATCTACAAAGGTAAAACGGCGTAAATAGCGGCAATTTTGATTAAAAATTGACACTATCTATATAGTAGTGGCGACGTTTTGTAATATTTGATTAACCAAATCGATATTTGTTCCACGCTTACTGAACTATTTGTCAGGAAAATGTGGACAAGATCAGATATTTGCCTGAGTCAGACGTCAGATACAACAAAGCCAAGTCATGACTTGGCTTCTCTATCCATCCTGTTCAACTACAGCGCTTTAACCGGTATCGCTTCACCTTTTTGTGTCGCCAGTTGCTTAGTGCGCTTGGTTCGATCGATGACGTCTCCCACCAACTGACCACACGCAGCATCAATATCATCACCACGCGTCTTACGTACGGTGACCGTATAGTCGTACTGCATCAGCGTTTTCATGAAGCGATCAATGCGCGAGTTGCTCGGCTTTTTGTATGGCGAACCCGGATATGGGTTAAACGGAATCAAGTTGATTTTTGCCGGTGTGTCTTTAAGCAGTTCGGCAAGTTCACGAGCATGGTCCATATCATCATTGACATGATCAAGAAGCACATACTCGACCGTTACTTTGCCGCGGTTTGCGTTTGATGAGGCAATATAACGGCGCACCGAAGCCAGGAAGTCTTCAATATCCCAGCGGTCATTGATCGGCATGATTTCGCTACGTAGCTTATCATTTGGAGCGTGCAAAGAAATAGCCAGCGCAACATCGATCTGACCTGTCATCTGATCAAGGCCTGAAACCACGCCAGATGTCGACACTGTGACGCGACGCTTAGACAAGCCAAAACCAAGATCGTCCAGCATGATTTCCAATGATGGCATCAGGTTTTTCATGTTAAGCAGTGGTTCACCCATCCCCATCATCACTACGTTAGTGATCGGGCGACGACCCGTCTCTTTCTCAAGGCCAATTTCTCGTGCTGCACGCCAAACCTGACCGATGATTTCGGAGACTTTGAGATTACGGTTAAACCCTTGCTGTGCCGTTGAGCAGAATTTGCATTCCAAAGCGCATCCCACTTGCGATGAAACACACAGAGTGGCGCGATCGTCATCTGGAATGTATACAGTCTCAACGTCTTGATCACCAACACGCATTGCCCATTTAATGGTGCCGTCAGAAGAATGCTGCGCTTCTGATACCGTCGGCGCTTTGATTTCAGCCAAACGGATCAACTTTTCACGTAGCTTCTTATTAATATTGGTCATCTTCTCGAAGTCGTCACAACCAAAGTGATAAATCCACTTCATAACCTGATCGGCACGGAAGGCTTTTTCGCCAAGTTCCTCTTGGAAAAATTTACGCATACCTTTGCGATCAAAATCGAGTAGATTGACTTTTTGTACGGTCATGTTGCCTCTTCGATGACGGTGAATGGTGTTAAGGGCGCGAATTGTACAGCCTTTAGACGCCTACAACAAGTGCCACAAAACCCTAAAATATTAAGGTATTCATTTCTAAGTGAACATTTTTTGTACAATACAAATGACAGCGAATAAAAAAGGAGGCCAAGCCTCCTTTTGTTGAGCAATATCGTTAATTAGCGTGGGCAAATTTCAGATTCAGGGAAGAAAAACTCAATCTCGCGAGCTGCCGACTCTGGGCTGTCAGAACCGTGTACTGAGTTATGACGCATACTAAGCGCATAATCAGCACGAATCGTGCCACAGGCCGCTTCTTCAGGGTTGGTTTTCCCCATTAGTTCACGGTAACGGCTGATCGCATCTTCACCTTCAAGGACTTGAACCATGATAGGGCCTGAAGTCATAAACTCACGCAGTGCACCAAAGAAGGGTTTACCTTCATGCTCCGCATAAAAGCCTTTCGCCTGATCGTCGGTAAGATGTACCATCTTAGCCGCAATGATTTTCAGTCCGGCTTTTTCAATGCGATGATAGATCTCGCCAATCAGGTTACGTTCTACTGCATCAGGCTTAACGATAGAGAATGTTCTTTCTAGGGCCATTGTTGTTCCTTTTATTTCATTTATATAGTTGTCTTTATTTATTCTGCGCTTGCTCATTAAGTAATCGGGCCAGAGTGCGAACGCCCATACCCGTTGCACCTGCCGACCACTTGTCCGTTGCTGACTTACGGTAAGTACCGGCGCAATCGAAGTGCAACCAGCCTTTCTTGTAGTCTTCTACAAAGTAAGACAGGAACGCTGCCGCCGTGCTGGCACCCGGTGAGTAATCACCGCTACTAATATTCGACAGATCTGCAAAATTGGAAGGCAACATTCCACGGTGGAAGTCAGCCAGAGGCAGAGGCCACAGACCTTCTTTCTCTTGATTTGCGTTAGTCAGTGCCTGATGGGTCAGTTCGTCATCAAAAGACATCACTGCGTGATAGTCATTACCCAATGCATTCTTCGCTGCCCCGGTTAAGGTCGCGCAGTCGATGATCAACTCAGGGTTTTGCTCACTGGCGTAGATGAGGCCATCCGCCAGAACCAAGCGACCTTCGGCGTCGGTATTCATGATTTCGACGGTTTTGCCGTTCTTATAGGTGATCACATCGCCCAGTTTGAGTGCACGACCGGACACCATGTTTTCAGCACAGCACAGAATTAGCTTAACGCGTTTATTCAGGCCCCTCATAATCGCCAGACCTAAGCCACCAGTGATGGTGCCAGCGCCGCCCATATCAGCTTTCATCGCCGACATGAAGTTCGACGGTTTCAGGCTGTAACCACCAGAATCAAACGTGATACCTTTACCGACCAGACAAGCAAACACTGGTGCGTTTTCGTCACCTGTTGGGTTGTAGTCAAGTTGTAGCATCGCAGAAGTACGCTCAGAGCCACGACCTACGGCAAAAATACCTTCCCAACCTTCTGTTAACAGGTCCTTGTCTTTTACGATACGGTAAGTGACATGCTCTGGTGCGGTAGACTTGATGAACTCTGCCGCCATGGTTGCCAGTTGGCGAGGTGCCACTTCTTCTGCGCTTTTGTTGATGATGTCACGAGTCCAGTCTGCGGCTTTAATGCGAGACTGCAACTCATGCTGGTCACCTTCGCTCAGCTCGGGAAGTGTCACTTGGGTGCTTTTTTTCGGGTTGCGGTAGCCTTGATAAAAAGCCCAGGTCGATTCCAGATCCCAGCTTTCGCCCGCCAGTGTCGCATTAGAGATGCCTTGTGAATCTAACTTGCGTGCAGCGCGTTGGATAGCGCCTAAATCATGACCTTCGCCTAAATGAATTGTCGCGCCCTGCTCTGAAAATGAGATGATCGCTTTGTCGCCCCAATGTGGAGCCGCCGCTTCTTGGCTAAGAAATACCGACATTGTGTTAGACATGGTCTCTCCTTGTCTTAATTCTGTTTTGTAGTGCCGTCTCTTGGTATTCAAATGATGTTATCACCATGTAGAGGCAATACCAATGACTGGCCCATAGGAATTAATAACAATGTAACATATAGCGAAAAAAAAACGGACCAAAGGTCCGTTTTTAGAATCAAAGTCAGAGAGTCTTATTAGTCGTACTCATCCATCCAGCATAAAATGACTGCCTCGAGGATTTTTTCATTGGAACGATTTGGATCGTCGTCAAAATCTTCAAGTTCAGTTATCCACTTATGCAGGTCGGTAAACCGTACCGTTTTAGGGTCTGTTTCTGGAAATTGATCGCACAACTCAATAGCGATATCACGAGAGTCTATCCATTTTAAGCTCATGTATCCTCCGCAGTTTTTACTAGTGATCTTCAGATGCGTGGTTAAGGGTGTACTTAGGAATTTCGACCACAAGGTCTTCATCCGCCACTACGGCCTGGCAGCCAAGACGAGACTCAGGCTCCAGTCCCCACGCTTTATCGAGCATATCATCTTCCAGCTCTTCACTCTCTTCCAGGGAGTCAAAGCCTTCACGAATGATGACGTGACAAGTGGTGCAAGCGCACGACTTCTCACAAGCGTGTTCAATTCCAATGCCGTTTTTAAGCGCAACATCCAATACCGTTTCGCCTTCGTTAGCCTCTAATACTGCGCCTTCCGGACACAGCTCTTCATGGGGCAGAACAACAATTTTTGGCATGACTACTTGGTCCTCGATTTAAATGTTATCCACTGACTGGCCTGCAAGCGCTTCACGAATGGACTTATCCATTCTGCGTGATGCAAACTCCTGGCTCGCTTTGTCAGTATCTTTAATACCCTGTTCAATGGCGTCAGTATCGTCACCATTGCGTAATTCGATCAGTGCTTCGATCACAGCAAGCAACGTTTGTTTCTCTTCTTCACTGAGAAGCGCGTCACCGTCGGCCTGCATTGCAGCAATCAGCCCTTCAATCACTCGGTCCGCTTCCACACGCTGCTCAGCCAATGCGCGAGCCAGCATGTCATCTTTTGCATGAGTCATGGAATCTTTGAGCATGTTGGTCACTTCATCATCACTCAGACCATAAGATGGTTTAACCTGAATTTCAGATTGCACACCCGTGCTCTTTTCCATCGCCGTTACAGACAGCAGACCATCGGCA
The DNA here is from genome assembly GCF_900107935.1 of Vibrio hangzhouensis. Classification (GTDB taxonomy): domain Bacteria; phylum Pseudomonadota; class Gammaproteobacteria; order Enterobacterales; family Vibrionaceae; genus Vibrio; species Vibrio hangzhouensis. The sequence goes on from NZ_FNVG01000015.1 coordinate 87,281, forward strand.
TCCACCTGATAAGTCACTCGAATGTGAGCAGCACCAGCCGCCATTGGCGGGATACCTTTGAGCGAGAAACGAGCTAAAGAACGGCAATCATCAACCATCTCTCGCTCACCTTGTACCACATGCACAGACATCGCCGTCTGACCGTCTTTAAACGTGGTAAATTCCTGCGCCCGCGCTACCGGAATGGTGGTATTACGTGGAACGATTTTTTCCACCAATCCACCCATGGTTTCGATACCCAGTGATAGTGGAAGTACATCCAGAAGCAACATTTCTGAATCCGGTTTATTGCCAGCCAGAATGTCAGCCTGAATCGCAGCGCCAATCGCCACCACTTCGTCTGGGTTGATGCTGGTCAAGGGCGTTCTGCCAAAGAAGTCTCCAACCATCTCTCGTACCAACGGAGTGCGAGTTGAGCCACCTACCATGACGACTTCAAGCACTTCGTCAGCGTCCACTTCGGCGTCTTTGAGAGCTCGACGGCAAGACATCAACGTTTTCTTCACCAGTGGCTGAATCAGTTGCTCAAACTGAGACTTGCTCAGCTCACCTTGCCAACCCAGTACATCGATAGCGGCCGTGTCACTCTGACTCAGGTCTATCTTAGCTTGAGTAGACGCATCCAGAAGCTGACGTTGCTCGCGTGCGTTAAGCTCGGCTTTGCCAATCTGTTGCTGCAGGTAATCTGCCACCAAATGGTCAAAGTCATCACCACCCAGAGCGGAATCACCGCCGGTAGCTAACACTTCAAATACACCACGCGACAAACGAAGAATCGATATATCAAAGGTGCCACCACCCAGATCATAAACGGCAATCACGCCTTCCTGACCACTGTCGAGGCCATAAGCGATCGCCGCCGCAGTCGGCTCATTGAGCAGTCTTAGTACATGCAACCCCGCCAAATTAGCGGCGTCTTTGGTTCCTTGTCGCTGAGCGTCATCAAAATACGCAGGAACCGTAATCACCACGCCAGCCAGTTCACCACCGAGAGACGCTTCGGCTCTTTGAGCCAGCGTTTTGAGAATATCGGAAGACACCTGAATCGGGTTTTTCGGACCTGCCTGGGTTTGTAATACAGGCAATCCATTGTCGCTCTCGGTCAACGAGTAGGGCAAAGACGGATAACGTGCCTGCACATCCGCCAATGAACGCCCTAATAACCGCTTAACGGAAATAATCGTATTCGCAGGATCGGCGGCCGCATTGTCACGCGCTTCGATACCTACGGTAACTGAGTCTTCAGCATAGTGTATTGCTGAAGGCAGAATTTTCTGACCGTTGGCATCCGGTAAAGTCGCCGCTTCGCCACTTCTTACTGTGGCCACGAGAGAGTTGGTGGTGCCCAGATCGATACCGGCTGCCAATTTATGTTCGTGGGGTGCGGAGCTTTGACCCGGCTCTGCGATTTGAAGTAATGCCATTCAAATATCCTTGGGAGCTTCCATTAACCAAGCAGCTTATCTTCGAGCTGTTCTATTTCACTTTGCAACTTGGCGATAAATTTTAGTTTTCTGACGCTGTCAGCAGCATGCAGCCACTCGCTCTGATCAAGCTGCTGCTCCAGCCCAGTTAGCTGTGCTTTGAACATTTTGCTTACCTTAGCGTCAAAGTCAAAAAGTTCTGCTTCAACATCACTGGATGCAGCGATGTCTTCCAACTCCTCGCGCAGTTCCATTTGCTCCATAAGAAACATCGGGTCTTGCAGCGTCTGTTGCTCAGCGCGAATATCAACGCCCTGTTCCGCAAGCAGATACTCGGCACGAGAGATAGGTCGGCGCAGCACTTCATAGGCGTCATTAATTTGCGCTGCTTTCTGAACAGCCAGCATTCGATCGCGCTCTGACGCCGTTGCAAACTTGTCGGGATGAAAGCGTTTTTGCAACTCTCTGAATTGAGAAGAAAGAAGGCTACCGTCCAACTGAAACTGAACAGGTAGCCCAAATAATTCAAAATGGTTCATAACATTAACTCGCAAAGTAGTGAACCTGGGACAGACGTCGCGTTGCGACGCCTGACAGTTCGGGCCGCGCGATGCGCCCGCCCAGATTCAAGAGATATTAAACATTAAAGCTTTCACCACAACCACACTCGCCTTTAGCGTTAGGGTTGTTGAATTCAAAGCCCTCGTTTAAGCCCTCTTTTACATAATCGAGCTCTGTACCATCGAGATAAACTAAGCTCTTAGCATCTATGATGACTTTCACACCGGAATGCTCAAAGACTTCATCGCCATCTTCAAGCTCGTCCACAAACTCAAGGACATAGGCCATACCAGAGCAACCCGTAGTTTTTACACCTAAGCGTAACCCAATCCCTTTGCCACGGTTTTCCAAAAACGTTCTTACTCTGCTCGCTGCTGCTTCTGTCATTGAGATGGCCATACTACAACCTTTGTCTGCTTCTCTTGATGGTATTCGTTCACTTGGCTATCCAAGTGGTTTAGTCGTGCTTCTTCTTGTAATCAGCCACTGCTGCTTTGATTGCGTCTTCCGCAAGGATCGAGCAGTGTACTTTTACTGGCGGCAACTCTAACTCTTCTGCAATTTCTGAGTTCTTGATTGCTGCTGCTTCGTCAATCGATTTACCCTTTACCCATTCAGTAACGAGCGAGCTTGAAGCAATCGCGGAGCCGCAGCCATACGTTTTGAACTTTGCATCTTCGATAATACCTTCTGGTGTTACCTTGATTTGCAACTTCATCACGTCGCCACATGCAGGTGCACCGACCATGCCACTACCCACGTTGGGATCATTTTTATCAAATGAACCGACGTTGCGTGGGTTCTCATAGTGGTCAATAACTTTTTCACTATACGCCATAATAAATTCCTCGAATCCTCTACTTCCGTGAGATTAGTGGTGTGCCCACTCAACCGTACTCAGGTCAATCCCTTCTTTATACATATCCCATAGAGGAGACATGTCACGTAATTTGTTCACTGCTGTGGTGATCTGCTCAATTGCATAATCGATCTCTTCTTCAGTCGTGAATCGACCGAATGAGAAACGCACTGAGCTGTGTGCCAGTTCATCGTCCAGACCTAGCGCACGAAGCACATAAGACGGTTCCAGGCTTGCTGACGTGCAGGCTGAGCCGGAAGACACCGCCAGATCCTTAAGAGACATCAATAACGATTCGCCTTCAACGAACGCGAAGCTCACGTTGAGGTTTTGCGGTACACGCTGCTCAAGGTCACCATTTACCGTCACCGCTTCAAGATCTTTAATGCCATTTAACAGACGGTCACGCAATGCTTTTGCATGATCATAATCTTTCTGCATGTCTTGCTTAGCAATAGCAAAGGCCTCACCCATACCCACGATCTGGTGAGTCGGTAGCGTGCCTGAACGGAAACCACGCTCGTGACCACCACCGTGCATTTGCGCTTCGAGGCGAATACGTGGCTTACGACGAACGTATAGCGCGCCAATCCCTTTAGGACCGTAGATCTTGTGCGCTGACATTGAAATCAGATCCACTTTCATTTCCTGAACATCGATTGGCAACTTGCCAGCTGATTGTGCTGCATCTACGTGGAAAACGATTTTTTTGCTACGGCATAACTCGCCAATTGCGGAAATATCCTGAACCACGCCAATTTCATTGTTAACGTGCATAATCGACACTAACACTGTGTCTTCGCGCATGGCTGCTTCCAGTTTCGCCAGGTCGATCAAACCGTTTGATTCTGGCTCAAGGTAAGTCACTTCGAAGCCTTCGCGCTCTAGCTGACGGCATGGATCAAGTACCGCTTTGTGCTCCGTTTTACAGGTGATAACGTGCTTACCTTTTTTGCTATAAAAGTGCGCAGCACCTTTAATCGCAAGGTTATCTGATTCTGTCGCACCCGAAGTGAAAATAATTTCACGAGGATCTGCGTTGAGCAGGTCAGCGATCTGCTCACGTGCATTGTCTACTGCTTCTTCTGCTTGCCAGCCAAAACGGTGTGATCGTGACGCCGGGTTACCAAAGGTACCGTCCATCGTCATAAATTGAACCATCTTTTCTGCAACCCTTGGATCAACAGGGCATGTGGCAGAGTAGTCTAGATAAATAGGCAGTTTCATTCTTTACTCCAATGTAAAAGCAACACTACTTACGAGCGAACATTGATTCCGATGGGTGCGGTGCTTGTACTTTTTCTTGAGAACCCATGATTTACCGCAAGATCTACGTCTTGTCGGTCTGAAATTTCTAATACTTCGTTATCGACCATCAACTCACCAAGAGTGATGTTATTCAGGAAGTCACTAATGCGAGAACTCAGGTCTCTCCACAGTGTATGTGTGAGGCAACGTGTACCACCCTGGCAATCTCCCTTGCCGGCACATTTTGTTGCATCAACCGACTCATCAACAGCAGCAATCACGGTACCAATTGAGATGTCTGTCGCCTCTGCTCCCAAGCGATAGCCGCCACCGGGACCACGCACACTGGCCACCAGACCGGCTTTGCGCAATTTAGAAAACAGTTGCTCCAAATAAGACAGGGAAATCCCTTGTCGTTCAGAGATATCCGCCAGTGGTACTGGGCTTTGCTGTGAGTGCAGTGCGACATCTAGCATCGCTGTTACTGCATATCTTCCTTTTGATGTTAGTCTCATATCACACGTATCCACATTGAGTATGTGGTTGGAATTTTTCCATACCTGACTGTTTTAATCAAGTATTTATTTGACTAAATTAGTCAGGTATTTAACCCAATAGAAAAAGTGGTTATTTTTTAACCCCCATTGCTTTCTCTACCGAGGTAAGAATACCTCTTAATGTATTGATTTCCTGAGACTCTGGTCGAGCTCGGCTGAACATCCTACGTAACTTGTTCATGACCAGCCCTGGTTTATCTCTAGAAATAAACTGGGTATCCATAATGACCTTTTCAAGGTGTTGGTAGAACATTTCCAGTTCTTTGTGACGCGGATAGTCCGTTTCACCTTGCTCAGGATATCGTTCGGCCTGACGCTCGAGATGTGCAACACGCACTTCATAGCTCAACGTCTGTACCGCCATGGCGAGATTAAGAGAGCTGTACTCCGGGTTTGCTGGAATACATGTGTGATAATGACACAGTTGCAATTCGTCGTTTGTGAGCCCGGTACGTTCACGGCCAAATACCAAAGCGACAGGGTGTTTTTCCCCCTCCAGTGCAAATGTCTTACCGCATTCACGGGGCTCGATCATCGGCCAATCAAGGGTTCGGGAGCGAGCGCTAGAACCAACTACCAGACCGCAATCCTCAATGGCCTCTTCCAGAGTCGCAACGACTTTGGCTCCCAACGCAATGTCACTCGCTCCAGCAGCCAAAGCCACGGCTTGCGAGTCTACCTCACACTGAGGATCAACCAGTACCATTTGACTCAGCCCCATTACCTTCATCGCTCTGGCTGCAGAGCCAATATTTCCGGAGTGGGAGGTCCCTACAAGGACGATTTTCACGTTGTCTAGCATTGTCAAATTGCACCGAGTTTACAAAACCGACGAATAGTAACATATTCTTGACTAAAATGGTCAGGGTCTTTTTCAATCACCCGGTGAGCGACCAAAAAATAACCACTTCCCTTTTGCTAAATCTTTGGTATACTCCCCGCCGCTTTTTGTTCTTTAACATCCGTTGGGAAAATTCGTATGCATCCAATGCTAAATATCGCTATACGCGCAGCGCGTAAAGCGGGCAACCATATTGCTAAATCACTAGAAAACACTGACAAGATTGAGTCAGTACAGAAAGGCACTAATGACTTTGTTACTAATGTAGACAAAGAAGCCGAAGCAATCATCATTAGCACTATCCAAGCTTCATACCCAGACCACAGCATCATTGCTGAAGAGGGTGGCCTAATCGAAGGTAAAGATAGTGACGTACAATGGATCATCGACCCACTGGATGGCACCAATAACTTCGTTCAAGGCATTCCTACTTTCTCTGTGTCTATTGCTGTTCGCATCAAAGGCAAAACAGAAGTCGCGTGTGTTTACGACCCAATGGTTAACGAGCTTTTCACTGCACAACGTGGTGCTGGCGCTCAACTAAACAATGCACGTATCCGTGTAAATCAGCTTAAAGATATCAAAGGTACTGTCATAGGTACTGGCTTCCCATTCAAGCAGAAGCAACACTCTGAAAGCTACTTCAAAATCATGTCTTCTATGTTTGTAGAGTGCTCTGACTTCCGTCGTGCTGGCTCTGCTGCTCTAGACCTTTGCTACGTGGCTGCTGGTCGTCTGGACGGTTACTTCGAACTAGGCCTAAAACCATGGGACATGGCAGCAGGTGAGCTAATTGCTCGTGAAGCTGGCGCTATCGTGACTGACTTCTCAGGCGGTACTGAGTATATGAAGTCTGGCAATGTTGTTGCTTCAAGCGCACGTGGCGTGAAAGCGATGCTAAAACACATCCGTGAAAACGGAAACGAAGCTATCCTTAAGTAATTCGATAAAGGAAAGCACAGCCCAGCCCGTCACCGCTGAATTAGAAATCCCGACCAATGGTCGGGATTTTTTTTATTGCTCATTTGTCGCTGTTACAAACAAAAGAAAAGCCACTCTACTGAGTGGCTTTGTCTGTGAGTATTGAGCACTGCCTGTTAAGGCATTTCATCAAACTCGGCACCTTCCTTCTCAATCTGAGGCGGCATCAAGTGCTCTTTCTGGATACCCAGTTTAAGCGCGAGTGCTGACGCGACGTAGATGGAAGAGTAAGTACCTACTGTAATACCCAACAACAGTGCTGTTGCAAAACCGTGAATCATTGCACCGCCTTGAGTAAAGAGGGCAATAACCACAAATAATGTGGTACCGGAAGTAATCAAGGTACGGCTCAGCGTTTGCGTGATAGAGTTGTTCATGATTTCCGCAGGCTCACCTTTGCGCATCTTACGGAAATTCTCACGGATACGGTCAAAGACCACGATCGTATCGTTAAGAGAGTAACCAACAACCGTCAACAAAGCTGCGACAATCGTCAGATCCACTTCAATTTGCATCAGTGAGAAAATACCCAGGGTAATGATAACGTCGTGAGCCAGAGCAAGTACCGCACCCGCAGCCAGACGCCACTCAAATCGCACAGATACATAGATCAAGATACAGATTAACGATACCAGGATCGCTAAGCCGCCTGCTTCAGTCAGCTCGTCACCCACGTTCGGACCCACAAACTCGATACGGCGCATTTCAACGCTTTCGCCTGTGCCCTGCTTAATCGCATCCAGAATTTGGTTACCCAGTGCTTCGGCCTGCATATCATCACGAGGGCGCAAACGCACCATCACGTCACGTGAGGAACCGAAGTTCTGCACAGTGGCATCGCCGAAACCTTTAGCTTCAAGTGCAGAACGAACTTTCTCAAGATTAGCTGGCTGTTCAAAGCCCACTTCAATCAAAGTACCGCCAGTGAAGTCCAGGCCCCAGTTCAACCACTTAGTTGACAGAGTAAAAATAGCTGCCGCGATCATCACGATCGACAATGCAAATGCGGCTTTTGACCAACGCATGAAGTCGATCGTTTTGTCTGCTTTCAATATTTGAAACATAACTAACCCTTAGATCGACAATTTGTTGATGCGCTTACCGCCATAAATCAGGTTCACGAGACAACGTGTACCAATAATGGCTGTAAACATAGAGGTGATAATACCGATAGACAGTGTTACCGCGAAGCCTTTAATCGCACCGGTGCCCACAGCAAACAGAATAATTGCTGTGATAAGCGTTGTGATGTTGGCATCAGCGATGGTACTGAATGCGTTAGCGTAGCCTTGGTGAATCGCTTGTTGAGGGTTACGTCCCTCTTTTAGCTCTTCACGTATCCGCTCAAATATCAGAACGTTAGCATCCACCGCCATACCAACCGTCAACACGATACCGGCGATGCCCGGTAGGGTCATGGTCGCGCCAGGGATCATCGACATGACACCTACGATGAGTACGATGTTCGCCATCAGCGCCATATTGGCAAACAAGCCGAAACGACGATAGTAAACAAGGGTAAACAGCATCACAGCGATCATACCTGTAATACAGGCTTTGATACCCATATCGATGTTTTGTTGTCCCATAGACGGACCAATGGTACGTTCTTCAACGATCGAGATAGGGGCAATCAACGCACCAGCGCGCAATAGCAGCGCCAGGTTGTGCGCTTCAGCCGCAGAATCGATACCTGTGATTCGGAAGTTACGGCCCAGTGCAGACTGGATTGTCGCCTGGTTGATGACTTCCTCATGCTTATCAAGGATCACCTTACCTTCCGGTGTACGCTTACCGCTGTCTTTATATTCTGCAAAGACTGTCGCCATCAGCTTGCCAATGTTTTGACGAGAGAATGCCGCCATCTTGTTGCCACCTTCACTATCAAGTGAGATGTTAACTTGTGGACGACCATATTCGTCAGCACTTGAGCTCGCATCGGTAATGCTTGCACCGCCAAGAATGACTCGTTTTTTAAGCACGACAGGACGCCCATCACGATCTTGCTTGATTTCGCTGCCGGCTGGCGCTCGGCCGCTGGCTGCTGCAGCAAGATCGGCGGAACTGTCCACTTCGCGGAATTCAAGTGTCGCAGTCGCACCAAGAATTTCCTTCGCACGAGCGGTATCCTGAACACCAGGCAGTTCCACCACAATGCGACTTGCACCCTGACGCTGAACTAATGGTTCAGCCACACCCAGTTCGTTTACACGATTACGAAGGATGGTAATGTTCTGTTCCACCGCGTAATTACGGATTTCCTGCAGACGGGTTTCTTTGAACTTGGCAACCAGAGCAAAACGGCCATTGGAATCAGAGTCAAAGAAGTCCATATCCGGGTGCTTATTCGCTAGCACAGTTTTTGCTTCTGCCAATTGCTCGGCATCTCGTAGTAGCACTTCGACGCCATCTTTACCGGATGGACGAATAGAACGGTAGCGAATACGATCTTCACGTAGTTCACTGCGGAAGGCTTCTTCTTGCTGACCAACCAGCTTTTCCATCGCCGCGTCCATATCCACTTCCATCAGGAAGTGAACACCACCACGAAGGTCAAGACCGAGCTTCATTGGTGCCGCACCGATGGATTCAAGCCAGTTTGGCGTTGCTGGCGCAAGGTTCAATGCAACAATTGAGTCTTTGCCTAACGCTTGGCTGATAACATCACGGCCACTGATTTGCGTATCAGTGTCATTGAAACGAACAAGAATGGAGCCATCTTCTAATGCAATGGACTTATGAGAAAGTTGCTCTTCATTAAGAGCTTTAGTGACAGTATCCAGCGTCGACATATCAACAGAGGCGCCACGCGCCCCTGTAATTTGAATAGCCGGATCTTCACCGTATAGATTGGGAAGTGCATAGAGTGCTGCAATCGCGATGGCAAAGATCACCATCAGATACTTCCACAAAGGATAACGGTTTAGCACAGCGAGGATCCTTTAGCTGTTTTTATAGAGACTTCAGCGTACCTTTTGGTAGCACTGCAGTAACGAAGTCTTTCTTGATAACTACTTCATTGTTGTCGTTTAGTGCGATAGCAATGTAGTCGTTGTCTTCAGCAATCTTAGTGATTTTGCCGATCAGGCCGCCGTTAGTCAGGACTTCATCGCCCTTACCCATAGACGCCATCAGGTTTTTGTGCTCTTTAGCGCGCTTAGCTTGTGGGCGGTAAATCATGAAATAAAAAATAACCGCAAACATGCCTAGCATGATTAGCATTTCGAAACCGCCACCTTGTGGTGCCGATTCAGCTGCGTGAGCTACAGAAATCAAACTCATCGGGAAACATCCTCTTTAATGTAAATACATATCCAAAATTGGGCTATCCCCCTATCTTTTCAAGAAGCAAACGGTAACTCAATGTTTCATAGTCACTTAAAGTCACAAAAAGTGTGACCCAGAGCTAGGATTTGTTACCTATTTTGGGGACAGCCGGTAATTTCGCCAACTATTTCATGTTTAGTGGCGGCACTTCGCGGTTGCGACGTGCATAAAATTCTTCCACAAACTCATCAAAACGGTCTTCATCAATCGCCGTACGAATACTTTCCATCAGAAGTTGGTAGTGACGTAAGTTGTGAATGGTGTTCAGGCGAGCACCCAGAATTTCGTTACAACGATCCAGGTGGTGCAGATACGCCTTCGAGTAATTTTTACAGGTGTAGCAGTCGCAATGCTCATCCAATGGACCGGTATCGGTCTTATTCTTGGCATTACGAATCTTGATGACACCACCAGTCACGAACAAGTGACCGTTACGCGCGTTACGTGTTGGCATTACGCAGTCAAACATATCAATGCCACGACGAACGCCTTCGACCAAATCTTCTGGTTTGCCCACACCCATTAGGTAGCGAGGCTTATCTTCCGGTAGTTTTGGCGTCGTGTGCTCCAGTACGCGGTGCATGTCTTCTTTTGGCTCACCGACAGCAAGACCGCCTACGGCGTATCCATCGAAGCCAATTTCAGTCAACCCTTCCACCGACACATCACGCAGATCTTCGTATACACTACCTTGTACGATACCAAACAGTGAGTTCGGGTTTTCTAGTTTGTCGAAGTGATCACGTGAGCGCTTCGCCCAACGAAGAGACATTTCCATCGACTTCTTCGCCTCAGCGTGCGTCGCTGGGTAAGGCGTACATTCATCGAAGATCATCACAACATCAGAACCCAGATCTTTCTGAATTTCCATCGACTTTTCTGCGTCCATGAAAATCTTGTCACCGTTTACAGGGTTACGGAAATGTACCCCTTCTTCCGTGATCTTTCGGATGTCACCCAAACTGAACACCTGAAAGCCGCCTGAATCGGTCAGAATCGGTCCATGCCAGTTCATGAAATCATGCAAGTCACCGTGCATTTTCATGATTTCCTGACCCGGGCGTAACCAGAGGTGGAACGTGTTACCCAATAGGATCTCGGCACCTGTGCCTTTCACTTCTTCTGGTGTCATGCCTTTCACGGTACCGTACGTACCGACTGGCATAAATGCAGGGGTCTGTACTGTCCCGCGTTCAAACGTTAGCTGACCACGACGAGCATGACCATTTTTCTTTTTAAGTTCGTATTGTAACTTCACGAAGCCTCCAAATTGCCAGAGACACAGTCTGACTCTATCTTTAAACGCACTAACAAGCGTAGCTTGCCGCACTCGAATGCACTAGCTATATGTAGCTGGTGGCCTGGGTAGTCCTTACCCTATTCCACTGACTCCCTGAGTGGAATAGCAATATCTTGCTCACACCATCGTATGGGCATAAGTGTCAGAATAATGTGTGACACTCTTCTGAATCAATGATTAGCTCGTTTTCTTAGTGATAAACATGGCATCACCGTAACTAAAGAAACGGTACTGTTGTTCTACCGCATGCTTGTAAGCATTCATAACGTTGTCATAGCCTGCAAATGCGCTCACCAACATAATCAATGTCGATTCTGGAAGATGGAAATTAGTCACCAGACAGTCCACCAACTGGTATTCATAGCCCGGGAAGATGAAGATTTCGGTATCACCAAAGAATGGAACCAGCTCCGTCCCCTTTTTCAGCGCATCTTGTGCCGCGCTCTCCAGAGAACGTACAGACGTAGTACCTACTGCAATCACTCGACCGCCATTCGATTTGGTCTCATTGATCGCATCAACCACCTCTTGTGGCACCTCTACATATTCAGCATGCATGTGGTGGTCATGGATGTTCTCTACACGTACTGGCTGGAATGTGCCCGCACCAACGTGCAGCGTGACATAGGCAAAATTTGCCCCTTTAGCCTTGATTTGTTCAAGTACAGCGTCATCAAAGTGCAAACCTGCTGTCGGTGCAGCAACTGCACCTGGTTTCTCGTTGTATACCGTTTGATAGCGTTCTTTGTCCGCGTCTTCATCAGGGCGATCGATATAAGGCGGAAGCGGCATATGACCAATGTCATTCAGAATATCAAGTACTGTCTTCTCCGATTTCATTTCGATCTCAAACAGGGCATCGTGACGTGCCACCATTGTCGCTTGATACTCGTCGTTTTCACCAAGTAGTAGCTCGGTTCCCGGCTTAGGTGACTTCGATGAGCGAACATGGGCAAGAACGCGCTTGTCATCCAACATTCTTTCAACCAGAACTTCTAGCTTACCCCCTGACGCCTTACGACCAAACATACGGGCAGGAATAACGCGGGTATTGTTGAATACCAATAGATCGCCCGGCTGCACTTGAGCCACGATATCAGTGAAGTTTCCATCCACCACTTCTCCCGTATTACCGGTCAGCTGCAGTAGTCGGCTTGAGCTACGCTCAGCTTTAGGATAACGAGCAATTAGCTCATCAGGTAAGTCAAAGTGAAAATCTGAAACTTGCATAACACCAATCTTCTGTAATGAGAGATAAAAACGGCGAAAAAATTCGCAGCCGCATAGTATAAAGTGCCCCAATGGAATAGCAAGCTGAACCGTCATTTCAACACGCGAAACTCCTCGTTCCGAACACCTGTTCTTGACCTTATTGTTATTGCGGATAATTTGTGATTAGCCTGGCAAAAAACGACGCCCATCTCAGAAATAATCCCAGAAAAAATCTATAGTTAAAGTACACAATCAGAACGAGTTGGAGGCCCTATGATTAAGGTCGAAGATATGATGACTCGCAACCCTCACACCCTATTGCGGTCTCACTCACTAGCCGATGCTAAACATACGATGGAAGCGCTCGACATCAGACACATCCCCATTGTCGATGCGGAACGTCGTTTGCTCGGTATTGTCTCTCAACGCGATGTACTGGCAGCACAAGAATCTATCTTACAGAAAATCCCCAGCGACCAGTCTTACACGCTCTCTACCCCGCTCAGTGAAATTATGCACATCAATATCATGACGGTAGAGCCACGAGCTGGATTGAAAGAAAGTGCGATTTATATGCAAAAGCACAAAGTCGGTTGTTTACCTGTGGTGAGCGATAAGGAATTAGTTGGTATCATCACTGACAGTGACTTTGTCGCCATTGCGATCAATCTGCTCGAGCTTCAGGAAGAAGTGGAGCCAGAAGAAGTCGAAGCAACCAACGACTAAACTTCTGAGTCTGGCAATAAAAAAAAGAGCGGCTTGCGCCGCTCAAACTTGCCGACAGTCAGTAGCCCATACAGGCGTACTGAGGCAGTGCTCAAAACTGGTTTTAAGGTAGAGACTCATACGAGTTTAAGCTGAGAAAGTCGCTCAATTGATCACTGGTTACTTGTTCCGAGAACCAATAAGCCGCTTCGCAGTAACGTCCTTGGTCAAAACGTACCGCGCCAACCTGCTTTCTCACTATGTTAATTTCTTGACTCAGATAATCACGAAACAGCGCTTTAGTGATTAAACTACCGTTATCAAGGCGCTGTTTGTGTTGAATCCACTGCCAAATGGACACACGTGCCATCTCAGTGAATACTGTTGCTGCCTGCGACTCATCCTGAGACTTGCAGCCGTTGTCTGACAGGCAGGCTTCGATGTGTTTGATCGCCACGGCAATCAACTGCCTCATCCCTTGTTCTGTTCTCGGGCCTGAGCATGGACACAACAACTGCTCAGTGCTAGCACGCGTTTTTTGGTCACGACCGACACTTTCCAATGACTGAAAGTATTCTGATTGCTGAGGTCTGTAAGATCCCGCGGGTTCGGTGAACGCGAGCGCCCCTCGCTTATCGCATATGGCCGCCAAGAGTGTGCAACAAGCATTAACAAACGGCGCTTCCAAACTAATAGCCTGTCCGTCTGGAAGCACGCTGTCACGATGGTTCTTCAACGTTTTGATATAACTAAAAATGTAATCGTGAATATCAAACTTAAGACCCACTGCATGCTCTTTCAATGCAAACAAAATTTCTTCCATCTGAAATGCGGCGGGCAGTGTTTCAACCAACACCGTCGCTTTAATCGTGCCATTACCCAACCCAAAGAGTTGCTCTGTAAAGTGAAAGACATCACTCCACCAGCACGCCTCTTCGTAGCTTTGTAATTTTGGCAGACAAAAGTGCGGACTACATTGGTTCTCCAATAACTGTCTGTGGTTGTTATAAAAATAGACCGCAAAATCGAACAGTGCGGCGGGCATGGCGCAGCCATTCCACAACACGTGCTTTTCGGTCATATGTAAACCACGGACGCGACATTGAAATAATGTCGGCCCTGTTGCGACATCTAAAGCATCGTTATTTTGTCGTGCTGACCAGTAAGACTCCGAGTGTATCGCGTCATGCAGGTTCAACTGACCATCCAGTACACGCTCCCACACAGGCGTCATCGAATCTTCAAAGTCAGCGACAAATAAAATTGAACCAGTTTGGAGAGCGGAGGTAATAATGTGTCGCTTTGGTGCTGCCGTTATTTCCTGCAAGTCTTTCAGACTATCCTCTACAGATCCCTGAATCCGCCAATCCGATTGGCGTAGATACTCGGTATCCTGACGGAAGTCAGGCTTGATACCGGTATCGATCACGTCCTGATACTTGACTCTTTGTGCCATCAGTATCGAGACGCGCTCAGCAAACCGGTCGCACAGCGCTGCCAGAAAATCTTGGGCTTCCCTACTAAAAACACGGCTGTGCGCGTCTGACAGCATGTTCGTCACGAACAGACTACGAGCGGAATAATATCGCTGTGTTGTTTGATTTACTGTTCCTTCATCAAGCATGCCCGTTCCTCAAGCCATCATGTAAGTTTGAAACAACAAAACTTACAACATCCATGTAATCCTATGCTTGCCCGCTATCATTTAATCAGAATCAGTCTCTCTCTCTCAGATCCAGCCAAAAATCATTACCGACAGCAAGTAAAGCTTTTATTCACAGTAACCCAAACCACATTAGAGCAGCAACTCCAATTCTGGCAAATATCGAAATTCGACAGTTTCCACTTTGACACTAGGCCCCGCCCTCAAACTCAAAAAATGTAGATAATTACGTAATTAAATTACAAAACCACCATTATTGGCCGGAACGGTCGACATCCTTGTTTGGTGGGTACAATTGTGGATAGCACCAAATGCCATCGAAGTGATATACGAGCAGAAAAGACGTTAAGTGAATTTTGACAATGTGAAATTTACTCTGTGAACTACAAAGTTTGACTGAAAAAATTTTCTGATTTGACGCTGTGAAATTTTACACACCCACTCAGGGTAACAGTCAAATATCACAAAAAAGGCACCAATCCTGGTGCCTTTCACTAGTAATTTTGTCTCTCTAATGTTTAAGCAAGAGATCTTGATTTACAACAGCTCTGACACCACATCCGCAAGCTGCAAAAACGTGTCTCGTCGTGAAGAGCTAGGACGCCACACCAAGCCAATATCGCGATGGGCCTGCTGACCCGGTGGCTCTACCACAATCAAGTTCTGATTATCGAGCAGACCATGCTCAATTGCCATCTGCGGTATAAAGGTCGTCCCCAGACCGTTAGCAACCATTTGCACTAACGTGTGTAAACTTGTCGCACTGAATGGATTAATTTTCTCTTTCTCTGTCAGTTTGCAGGCAGAGACTGCGTGCTCCGTCAGACAGTGTTCATTCTCTAGCAAAAATACCGACTCATCCGGCAGATCGTCGTATTTGATGGGCACCCTGATTCGATCCGCCTGTGTGCGACTGATCACCATTTTAAAAGGATCGTGACCAACAACACAGCTATCCATATTGCCGATTTCCATTGGTAGTGCCAGTATCAACACATCGAGTTCACCATGCCTTAACGCTGCCAATAGGTTGGCTGTGGTGTCTTCTCGCAATAACAGGTTAAGCTGCGGGTAACGAGCATTCACCTCCTGAACCAAATCACACAGCAAAAAAGGGGCAATGGTAGGAATGCAACCCAGTTTCAGCTGACCTTGCATTGCGTCACCATGACACAAATTTCCTAATTCAATCAGATCCTGCCCCTTAGCGAGCAGCTCCCTGCCCTGTGCGACAACCATTTCACCAGCCTGAGTAAACACTAACGGACTTTTCTTGTCTTTCTTTTCATAGAGTGGGCACCCTATCAGCTCTTCCAGATTCTGAATCCCTTTACTAAGAGTCGACTGGCTGACAAAACAACGCTCTGCCGCCTCACTAAAATGACGGGTCTCATGAAGAGTCACCAAGTAATGAAGCTGCTTTAAACTGGGCCATTTGTTCATAGTAACTGCCTGTTTTTGGAACAAAATCAAAAAAGGAATCAGCAATCAGGCTTCATCGCTTTTTTCGATGAAATTAATCTATTAATTTCGCTTTTTTCAATACTACAATGTGTACTATAGTTTGTCTCGTACAAACACGGACCAAACCGTAATTGGTTTGAATTAAACTCTATTTAGGAGCAAAAAAAATGGTACTAGTTGGTCGTCAAGCCCCAGATTTTACTGCAGCAGCTGTTCTAGGTAACGGCGAAATCGTTGAGAACTTCAACTTTGCTGAGTTCACAAAAGGTAAGAAAGCAGTTGTATTCTTCTACCCACTAGACTTCACATTCGTTTGCCCATCAGAACTGATCGCATTCGACAACCGCTTCGAAGACTTCCAAGCGAAAGGTGTTGAAGTTATCGGCGTTTCTATCGACTCTCAGTTCTCTCACAACGCATGGCGTAACACTGCTGTTGAAGACGGCGGTATCGGTCAAGTGAAATACCCACTAATCGCTGACGTTAAGCACGAAATCTGCAAAGCTTACGATGTTGAGCATCCAGAAGCGGGCGTTGCTTTCCGTGGTTCATTCCTAATCGACGAAGACGGCCTAGTACGTCACCAAGTTGTTAACGACCTTCCTCTAGGCCGTAACATCGACGAAATGCTACGTATGGTTGACGCACTTAACTTCCACCAAACTAACGGTGAAGTTTGCCCAGCACAATGGGAAGAAGGTAAAGCAGGTATGGACGCATCTCCAAAAGGTGTTGCAGCGTTCCTATCTGAGCACGCAGACGACCTTTCTAAATAATTCGAGCCTTCACCCTGCGCTCAATCAGGGTTGATGGTTGGAACAATATAAAGCGGAAAACGCACGCCAATCATTGAAGAAGAAACGAGTTAGCCAAAAAACAAAGCCCGAGTCACGACTCGGGCTTTTTCTCTTTTCCGATGTGACCTGCAGAGATATATTGATAGTCAGTATGTTTACTGAGTAGCGATATGAATTACCAACTCGAAGTCTGCATCGACAACATTGAATCCCTGCCCCTTGCCATCGCAGGAGGTGCAACTCGTATCGAGCTATGCTCATCACTGTCACTGGGTGGTCTGACACCCAATGCCGGACTGATTAAACAGGCAGTCCAATCCTCATATGTTCCCGTGTACGTCATGATACGCCCCCGACAAGGTGATTTTCTTTATGACTGTGATGATATCGAAATCATGGCCGAAGACATTCGCACTGCAGCCAAATATGGCGCGCAGGGCATTGTTCTTGGTTTACTCGATAAAGACGGTCACATCGATATGCCCCACGCAATACGCTTAATCAAGTTGGCGCATGAGTTGAGTCTGGGTGTGACGTTTCACCGTGCTTTTGACCAATGCAAAAACCCTGAACAAGCGCTTGAAGACGTCATCGCTCTGGGGTGTGAGCGAATACTCACCTCTGGCTTACAGGCTACCGCTCTCGATGGGGCCGACTATCTCGCTAAATTGAATCAACAGGCGAATGGGCGTATTGCCATTATGGCTGGTGCTGGTGTTGCTGCCGACAATGTCGCCCAGATAGTCAACACCAGTCGGATAGAGGAAATTCACCTTTCCGGCAAAGCCAGCCGCAAAAGTAAGATGCACTACATCGCTAGTGACGCCAAGATGGGCAACCACGATATTGACGACTTCGCGATACCTGTGACCAGTAGCGAGAAAATTCGCAGCGTCTCTAAGGTGCTAAACTCTCTATAAATAATACCGAGAAAAGGAAGACCATGGGCAAGAACGGTAAGATGGACAAAAAGCATTACGAGAAGGAACTGGCCCGACTACAAATTGAGCTAGTCAAACTTCAACAATGGGTGAAACATCAGGGCCTGAAGATCGTCGTCGTATTTGAGGGTCGAGATGCCGCAGGAAAAGGTGGCGTGATCAAACGCATCACCGAAAAGCTCAATCCAAGAGTCTGCCGGGTTGCTGCATTACCTGCCCCTACCGAAAAAGAAAAAACTCAATGGTATTTTCAGCGCTATGTCGCTCATTTGCCTTCAGCCGGAGAAATGGTGCTTTTCGATCGTAGCTGGTACAACAGGGCAGGGGTAGAAAAGGTAATGGGTTTTTGCAACGAAGAGGAGTATCAGGAGTTTCTGCGCTCCTGCCCCGAATTTGAACGCATGCTGGTTCGCTCCGGTGTTATTTTACTGAAATACTGGTTCTCTGTATCGGATGAGGAGCAAGAAAAACGCTTTCTAGAACGTGTGAATACTCCGATAAAGCGTTGGAAATTTAGCCCGATGGATCTGGAATCGCGCAATCGCTGGGCAGAGTACTCTGAAGCAAAAGACATCATGTTTTCCTACACCGACACCAAACAATGCCCGTGGTGGGTTGTCCCTTCAGATGATAAGAAGCGGGCCAGGCTCAATTGCATCGCCCACCTGCTCAGCCAGATTGAGTACCACGAGGTTGATTACCCAAAAATCAATCTGCCTGACATCAATAAACAAGGTTACATGCGTACACCTATGAATGAACAATCTTTCGTACCGGATCATTATGACGACACCAACTAACCTGTTTCAGAAAATCGATCTCAATTTACTCAAAACATTTCGTGTCCTGTTTCTTGAGCGAAATACGCGAAAAACCGCAGAACGGCTGTTTGTCACTCAACCCGCTATTAGTCAGGCGCTGCAAAAGCTGCGCTTTCACCTCAACGATGAGTTGTTCGTCAAAGTTCAGGGAGGTCTGGAACCCACGCCGTTTGCCATTCAGATGGAAGAGAAAATAGCACCATTTATGGATGGCTTAGAGTCCTGTCTCGAGCAACTGGAGGAATTTGAACCCTCAGTTCTGGAAGGGTCAATCAAGGTGGCGCTGGCACCTATCGTGATGCCCTGCCTTGCCGGGTCGTTATTCGCTGAAATCCGTAAGCAGGCACCAAAAGTCCATCTGGAGCTGGTCAGCTGGAGTCACCACACCCCCGAGCAGATCCGCAGTGGTGAAGTACTGATTGGCGTCCACTATGATCTGGACAACCTCTCGAAAGAAGTCGCAAGAAACAAATTGGCAACGCTGGAGGGGCTGGTGCTCGTCAGGCAGGGCCACCCCATCACTAAATCCACGATCACCCCAAAAGACGCCGCCCCTTATGAAATTGCTTCACTGGTTTCTCCGGGCTGGAACGACAACTTTAGCTTTGCCGGGCAAGTACTCGAACAGCAAGGCTACCAGCCGAAAATAGGCTTTCGTTCAGAAATTTTGCTGGCGCTTATTGATGTTGTAATGTCAACGGATATGCTGCTGCCTCATTCCAATCTGTTTCCAGTTCAAAACTACCCAGAGTTGAGGGCACTACAGCTTAATCTGGACGGTCACACCTACACCAAAAGCTTGTACAGTTACCTTCACAATAAGAACCGTCAGTCACCCAAGGCTCAGTGGATTGAGACCATCATTCGCGATAAGCTCCAACAACACTTAAATAACCAACGCTAATAGCAGCTATAAGCAATGCTTTTTAGCCACATACACACCCGAGCGCTTACTATCGGCGCTCCTAAACTGTTCCAGAAGGTGTGTCGATGAAAAAGCTGTTATTACCTTTAATTGCAAGCTTCTCTTTTACTGCTTACGCGCAAACATTTCACGTTTCACCGGAAGTGAAAATTGGCGCTTACAACGGTGCAGGGATTCAACTCGGTGTCGCTGACACCCTTGGCATGGACGCAGTGTTTTTCAGTTATGCCCGCAAAACCTATGACACCAGTCGTTACGATGAGACCATAGATTCATACCGAATTGGTCTGCAGCATATGTTTGGCGATCGCGAAAATTATGGCCTTCAGGCGGAAATCGGTGTCGCGAATTACAATGGCGATAAAAAGTCAGGCAGTGAATGGGCACACCGCAGCGCTACAGGCCTGAGTATCAGTGCCAGCTACGTGTATATGCTTAATCCCGCTTTCGGTCTGAAAACAGGGTTTGACTACGACGTGTTCGGGGCTGAGAATACGTTTATCTCGCTTGATAACAACTTCACCCTGAATTTTGGTGTTGTGGCCCGGTTCTAGAGCACCGCATTAAAGTATGTCGTTGATGGCTTTTTGGTCCAGGTGACGAATGTCCTTGCCCTTAACAAAATAGATGATGTACTCACAGATGTTCTGACAGCGATCCCCAACACGCTCTATCGCCCGAGCTGACCACATGACCTGAAGAATATTGGGAATATTCTTCGGGTCTTCCATCATATAAGTCATCAACTGACGCACCACCGCTTCATACTCTGCGTCCAGCTTATCATCCAGCTTGTAAACCTCGGCCGCAGCATCGACATCCATGCGAGCGAAAGCATCGAGGACCTGATGCAACATAGTGATCGCCTGACGGCAAAGAGGCTCCAGAGAAACATGAAATTTTTGCTGCTTAGTGGACGGCTGCTCGATAGCTACTCTGGCAATTCGGGAGGCTACATCTCCGATACGCTCCAAATCAGTAATGGTCTTGATGATGGCCATCACCAGACGCAGATCTTTAGCCGTTGGCTGACGCTTCGCGATAATACGGGTACAAGCTTCATCAATTGAGACTTCCATCGCGTTGACTTTGTGATCGTCACGCACCACTTTCTTGGCAAGCTCAATATCATCTTTATGCAGAGCCTGCATCGCAAAAGAGAGTTGCTGCTCCACCAGCCCTCCCATACCCAAAACATGGGTGCGAATAGACTCCAACTCCGCATTAAACTGACCCGAAATATGACGACCAAAATGCATGTCTGAACGCTTCCTTAATTATCCGTAGCGACCGGTAATGTAGTCTTCTGTTTGTTTTTCGATTGGCGAGGTAAAGATACTATCAGTATCGGAGTACTCTACCAGTTTTCCAAGGTGAATAAACGCAGTATGGTCACTAACTCGCGCCGCTTGCTGCATATTGTGGGTGACGATCACAACTGTATACTTGGTTTTGAGATCGTTGATGAGCTCCTCAATGGTTAACGTGGAGATCGGATCGAGAGCAGATGTCGGTTCATCTAATAACAGCACCTCCGGTTCGATGGCAATCGCCCGGGCAATGACCAGTCGCTGTTGCTGACCACCAGACAGACCAAACGCATTTTCATGTAAGCGATCTTTCACTTCATCCCACAGTGCAGCGGCCCGCAGCGAGCGCTCTACAGCATCGTCCAGGTGACGGCTGTTTTTGATACCCTGCAGCCTCAGTCCGTAAACCACATTTTCATAAATAGACTTAGGGAACGGGTTAGGACGTTGGAACACCATGCCCACCCGACGACGCAATGTCGCCACATCGACTTTGGGATGATACACATTGCCGCCATGCAACTTCACTTTGCCCTCGACCGTACACCCTTCGATCAGGTCATTCATACGATTAATACAGCGCAATAACGTAGACTTACCACAACCGGATGGCCCGATAAATGCGGTCACCTGTCCTTTGGGAATTCGCATCGAGACATTATCGAGCGCCTGCTTATTGCCATAGAACAAGTTTAAGTTTTCGATAGCAATTGCCGTTTGCTCATCACTGAGATTATTGACGTCGAGCGGGGTTGGGTAGCCCAAAGTCTGATTGATAGAAAACATGCTTAGTCTTGTCCTAAAGTTCGGTATTTTTCACGCAAATTATTGCGGATGGCTATCGCTGTTAAGTTTAGCCCAACGACGACGGTAACCAGTAAGAATGATGTGGCATATACCAACGGTCTGGCGGCTTCAATATTCGAAGTTTGGAATCCGACATCATAAATATGAAAACCGAGGTGCATAAACTTGCGCTCCAGATGCAAGAAAGGGAATTGCGAGTCTATCGGCAAACTGGATGCCAGCTTTACCACCCCGACCAACATCAAGGGAGCCACTTCCCCTGCAGCTCTGGCGACCGCCAATATCAGTCCGGTGATGATAGCCGGACTGGCCATCGGCAAAACGATACGCCATAAAGTTTCAAACTGAGTAGCACCAAGCGCCAATGAACCATGGCGCGCCGACATTGGAATACGGTTCAGCCCTTCCTCTGTTGCCACGATCACAACTGGCAACGTCAATATCGCCAAAGTTAACGCTGACCAGAGTAGCCCCGGAGTACCAAATGTGGGTGCAGGAAGTCGTTCGGCATAAAACAGTGAATCAATGGAAGCACCGATGGTGTAGACGAAAAAGCCCAGACCAAAAACGCCATAAACGATAGACGGCACACCGGCAAGGTTGATCACCCCAACCCGCACCATACGCGTCAAAAAGTTGTTCTCAGCGTACTCATGCAGATAGACCGCCACCAAGACCCCCAGTGGCATCACCATAACGGACATAATGATAACCAATAGCACCGTACCGAAGATGGCCGGAAAAACACCCCCTTCAGAATTGGATTCACGCGGGTTATCCGACAGAAACTTCCAGACCTGCTGCGCCCAGTGAGATAATTTATCGCTGAAAGACATTTGATTGGGATACCAGAAGTCCAACACCCGGTTCAAACCAATATCAAAGCGTTCCCCTTTCATGTCTTCGACAGTAAGCACCTTACTGGCAAGCTCATGCTGTAACGCGTCAAGTTCGATTTCACTCTGTGCCAATTGCTGGTGAATAATGCTGGTCTGCTGCTGATAGCGCTGTGCAAGTTCGTCCGTCAGCACACCGTTGAGCTTATCTCTACGCTGCTTAAGACGCAGAGCCTCTAGTTGATGGTTCAGACCTTTTATCTTACGTTCTACAATCGCTTCAATTTGATCACGAATTTCTTCCACCTGGGACAACTCGATGCTCAGCAGTGTTGCCAACTCGCTGTTCACCTGCCCCAATGGCCCTTTGAGAGCGATAATGCGACCAAAAAAATGTCCGCCCCGGCTTCGCTCTATGACGACCAGGTCAGTGGGTTTATCCTCATGATATAATTCGGGAGCTAACACGGAGACAAAGTCAAATCCGTAGCGGTCTCTATTAGCTATCTTAATGCTGTAGCGCTCAACTTTACCAGTCGCGAGAACCTCTTCAGGCAACACGTCCCTGGCGTTAGGGATATTGCGTGTCTGGACCCAACTCTTGGAATAGATCTGGCCAATCAGTGCCGCACCATGAGAATCCTGCCACTGATACAGTGGCGCTGGCCAGAAGTAGGTCAAGCCTTTCCAACCTATAAGCAGCAGCAATCCCAATACCGAAATCAGGCTGATACTGACCGCCCCGCCAGTCAGCCAAACCCAGGGAGCGCCAGACTTAAGCCACTTAAACATAACGTGACTCCTTTCTATACCTACAGCGCACTGTATTTCTCCCTAAGTCTCTGTCGTACCCACTCGGCCAAGGTATTCACCAGGAAAGTAAAACTAAACAGAATTAGCGCGATAAGGAATAGCAATCGATAGTGGGTACTGCCCACTTCCGATTCTGGTAATTCCACTGCCATCGTGGCGGACAGAGTTCGCATCCCCTCGAAGATATTCCAATCCATGATCGGCGTGTTTCCGGTCGCCATTAAAACAATCATGGTCTCACCAACGGCACGGCCCAACCCCATCATGACCGCAGAGAAAATACCCGGACTGGCCGTCAGCAGCACCACATGTGTCAGGGTTTGCCATTGAGTTGCCCCTAAGGCAAGTGAACCATCAGACAAATGCTTAGGAACCGAGAAAATGGCATCTTCTGCGATGGTAAAAATGGTGGGGATCACTGCAAACCCCATGGCAAATCCCACCACCAGGGCATTGCGCTGATCAAAATCGATTCCGTGTTGTGCCAGATACACTCGAGCATCGCCATTAAACAGCCACAACTCCAACTCACTGGAATAACCCATCGCAAAGTACATCACAACAATGATCACTGGGATCAGGGTGAATGGATGCAATCCGCTGGGTAACTTTGACGTGTATCGGCGTGGGATAATATACCAAATCCCCCCCATCAGCAGCGAGGCCAGTGGCAACGCCACCAGCAAGAGGACTACAGCGGGCAAGTGTGTTTCCACAATGGGAGCAAACCAAAGCCCGGCGAGAAAGCCAATAATAACAGTCGGCAGCGCTTCCATCAGTTCGATGGTGGGTTTCACTACCTTACGCATGCCCGAAGACATAAAGTAAGCAGTGTAGATCGCACCAAACACGGCAATAGGTACCGCAAACAACATCGCGAAGAGAGCCGCCTTTATGGTCCCAAACGCGATGGGCACCAGGCTGTACTTGGCTTCAAAGTCATCCGAACCTGCGGTGGTCTGCCAAACAAACTCGGGTTCAGGATAACTTTCATACCAGACCTTTCCCCATAGCGCGCGCCACGAGACTTCTGCAAACTCGTTATCCAGATGACCAACGTAGAGTTGGCTGTCCGATAACAACAGAGCGTATTGGTTATTCATAGACAGTGCTGCAGCATGGACACGTTTTGTCGGGAGTGGACTCGACGGCGCGATTTTCTCACTGGTGGTGTAAACACTCTGCATCGTGCCATCACCCAACAGCACTGCAAAGCCTTTGCTCATGTTCTCTGGTATCAAGCTCTGTAGTTGCGCGTCAAACTGAAAACCACGAATTGGTGTTAGCGTTCGCACGCCATTTTCCAGTACATCAAACCACTGCCAAACTCTGTTTCCTTCGTACTCAACCATTAAAGAGTGTGCTCCAGCCAGCAGTTGCATCTTGGTCACTCTGTTACCTGTGGGAGCCGACAGGTCGACGACCTCTCTGACATTTAAGCTCTCGCCGGCTCTGTTTACTACCAGCAACTCATCTCCGGCTCGCAGATAAACTGTTCGACCGTCAGGCGTCAGCAGTATCTCTTCAGCCTCATCCACAAAGACCTGAGCTGATAGTTGATCAGTCACTCGATTTGGGATCCCTGTCGCTTGATCCACCCTGTCGTTCTGCCAAACTAAATGTAGATAACCGGCAGAATCCAGGGCTGCATACACTGATTCATGACGATGTCGCTCTGCAGTTGAGAGCACAAGTGCGCTGTTGTTTGTGGTCACGGATACCCAATCGTCAGCATTCGGCAGTTCAAGGGTTAATCGACTTCGCTGATGCTCGGCCTGCCACTGAAACTTAATCGCAGCGGTCGCCATACGCCCATCTGTGGCGGTTAACAATAACTGATTAACACCAATGGGCTCTACACTAAGTAATTTAGGCAGTAAGATTTTTGAGGTCATCTCATCTGAGGTCAGCGACTTGTCAATTACGTTTCCCTGCCTGGTGATGAACACCGTTCGAGTGGCGTGATCATCAATAGCACTGAATACAATCGGAGCATCCAGCGAAATGGGTTTGCCTTCAGACCAGGAGGTTTCTGCCTCAGAGAACAGAGGAAATGTCACAAACGCCAGATAAACAAAGATAAAAATAAGGCTTGCTAACACACTCAAACCGCCAAAAGAGACGATCCAGCGAACCAAACGATCCTGAATCAGTCGCTTGCGATCTGTGGTCTGTAATGAAAAATTGGCTGAAGCCATATCTGCATCGGTTCTCTTTGTAACGATTAGGATCTACGGGGTGCTCCCCATAAGGAGGTCAAGGACAATCACAAGCATGTACGAGTTGCCTCAACATTTTATGTCGCTTAGATGACACTTATATTACATCTCATCTAAGCTGCTGAAAATAATGAAATGTGTCGTACCGCACTCTATTTGAGATAAAAATGTCATACAGGATCACTAAGGTTCACGATCAGATTAGTCTTTCATCCCTCCTATAGGCAACTATGGGACACAAAAGTCAGTGGTTAACCCTATGAGCACAGAGAAACTCTACATCGAAAAAGAACTCAGTTGGCTATCTTTCAACGAACGCGTATTGCAAGAAGCAGCCGATAAATCAGTGCCACTGATTGAGCGCATTCGATTTCTCGGCATCTTCTCCAATAACCTTGATGAGTTCTACAAGGTTCGTTTCTCTGACGTAAAACGCCGCATCCTGATCAATCAGGAAAGTGGGATCAATGACAACTCTAAGCACCTTCTTGGCAAGATGCAAAGCAAAGCGCTCAAGCTTAATCTCAGTTTTGATGAGCTATACAATGAACTCATCCTAGAAATGGCCCGTCATCGCATCTTCCTCGTCAATGAAAGTCAGCTTGATGAAAATCAGCAGAAGTGGATCCGGAAGTTTTTCCGACGAAAAGTTCTGCCACACTTAACACCTTTTATTCTCAGCGACGATATCAATGTCTTACAGTTTCTTAAGGACGAATATGCCTACATCGTTGTAGACATGAAGAAGTGGGACCAACCTCAGGATGAGCATACGCAGTGGGGTTCGTCCGAGGAGGATCGTTCACAACAGGCCCAATCACAATACGGCCAATCGCAATATGCAATAGTCGAGATCCCGACCGACCACCTCCCCCGTTTTGTCATGGTACCTGAGCAGAAAGGAAAACGCCGTAAGACCATAATATTACTAGATAATATAATCCGTTATTGTCTGGATGAGCTGTTTCAAGGGTTCTTTGACTACGATGAACTGAGTGGCTTTGCGATGAAAATGACACGTGATGCCGAGTACGATTTAAGCAACGAGGTAGAGCATAGCCTGCTAGAGCAGATGTCAGAAAGCGTCAGTCAGCGACTGACCGCTATGCCGGTGCGGTTTGTCTATGAGAGAGATATGCCGGAGGATATGTTAAATACGTTGTGTAGCAAATTGGGCATATCCAACTACGATAGTCTGATCCCCGGAGGGCGCTACCACAATTTCAAAGATTTTATCGGTTTTCCAAATGTCGGCCGTGATTATCTTGAGCACAAGTCTCTACCACCGATGCGCTGTGCGGACTTTGACGGTTTTCACAACCTGTTTGATGCCATCCGTGCCCGGGATATCCTGCTTTACTATCCGTACCACACCTTTGAACACATTACTGAATTAGTCCGTCAGGCTTCGTTCGACCCCAAAGTTCTGAGCATTAAAATCAACATATATCGAGTCGCCAAAGACTCCCGACTGATGAACTCTTTGATCGATGCCGTGCACAATGGCAAGAGCGTCACGGTTGTTGTTGAGCTTCAGGCGCGCTTTGACGAAGAAGCCAATATTGAATGGGCGAAAGTACTGACAGAAAATGGGGTTCAGGTCATCTTCGGCGCGCCTGGCCTCAAGATTCACGCTAAGTTGCTCCTGTTCAGCCGCAGAGAAGACGAACAGCTTGTGCACTACGCCCATATCGGTACCGGAAACTTCCACGAACGCAATGCGCGTATCTATACTGATTTCTCGTTGCTGACTGCGGATCAGGATATCACCGAAGAAGTCCGTAACGTTTTTGGCTACATCGAAAATCCTTATCGCCCGGTCAAGTTCAATCATCTCATCGTCTCACCGAGGAACTCGCGCAAACAGTTATATCGGCTAATCGATAGTGAAATTGCCAATGCTAAGGCCGGGAAAAAAGCAGCCCTGACACTAAAGGTAAACAATCTGGTTGATAAGGGACTGATCAACAAGCTATATGGTGCCAGCACTGCTGGAGTGAAAATCAATATGATCATCCGTGGTATGTGCTCTTTAGTTCCAGGGGTGGAGGGCATCAGCGACAACATCACAATCATCAGTATTGTCGATCGTTTTCTGGAACATCCCCGGGTGATCATTACTCATAATGATGGTGATCCTCAGGTCTACATTTCCTCGGCTGACTGGATGACCCGCAACATCGATCACCGAATCGAGGTAGCAGCTCCGATCCGCGACCCAAGGCTAAAACAACGAATAATCGACATCATCAACATTCAGTTTACCGACACGGTGAAGGCGCGCTGGATAGATAAAGAGATGACCAATAGCTACGTCCCCCGAGGCAATCGCAAGAAAGTTCGTTCACAAATTGCTATTTACGACTATCTTAAACAAATAGAGAAACAAACCAAAAAGAACAGGCAGCAACAAGAGCACAATGAACCAGAACAAGGACAGTAGTATCAAAGACGTGGCCGCTATCGATTTAGGTTCGAATAGCTTTCACATGGTGGTGGCGAAGGTCGTCGGCCAGGATCTGCAACTGGTCAGTCGTCACAAGCAGCGAGTCCGACTTGCCTCTGGGCTGGACGCGCATAACAACCTCAGCAATAGTGCTATGGAGCGCGGGCTAGAGTGCCTC
The DNA here is from genome assembly GCF_900107935.1 of Vibrio hangzhouensis. Classification (GTDB taxonomy): domain Bacteria; phylum Pseudomonadota; class Gammaproteobacteria; order Enterobacterales; family Vibrionaceae; genus Vibrio; species Vibrio hangzhouensis. The sequence goes on from NZ_FNVG01000015.1 coordinate 115,516, forward strand.
GCCATGTTCGCCGAGCGCTTACAGGGTTTCGAACCGGACAACGTCAGCATCGCCGCAACCCATACTCTGCGTATTGCTAACAATGCGCACCTATTTTTGCAACGGGCAAAACAAGTCCTTCCTTTTCCCATTGAAGTCATTCCAGGAGAAGAAGAAGCGCGATTGATCTATGCAGGCGTCGCTCATACTCAAACAGAATCGAACTCCAAACTGGTTATCGACATTGGTGGAGGCAGTACTGAACTCATCATCGGTAAAGCGTTCGATCCCATTTTATTGAACAGCACCCGAATGGGCTGCGTCAGCTATACCAACAAATATTTTGCCAACGACAAGCTCTCGGAAAAAAACTTTTCGAAAGCCATCTTGTCGGCCCAACAACGCCTGGAAGCATTGTCCCCTCGATATCGAAAAAAAGGCTGGGAAGTCGCTTTAGGCTCATCGGGAACCATCAAGGCCATCAGGGAGGTCATGATTGGTCAGGGTGACGATGACGGTCTGATCACCCTAAAGCGCCTCAACAAACTCATCGATAAGCTGTGTGAGTTCAACTACATTGACGATATCGAACTATCTGGCCTTGCCGAGGAAAGAAAGCCTGTCTTCGCGGCTGGGGTGGCCATTCTGACTGCAATTTTTGAAAGCCTAAAGATCAAGGAGATGGATTTTTCCGCAGGTGCATTGCGAGAAGGACTGCTCTACGAGATGGAAGAACGCTTTCAACGCTCTGATATCCGCATGCGAACCACTGAAAATCTCGCTCACAAGCACTTTGTTGATGTCGAGCACGCAGCCAAAGTTCGTGGTCAGGCCATCGAATTCCTGGAACAGGTTCACGAAACTCTGAATCTAAAAAAGAAAAGCGGCCTGTTTAGCTTACTTGAGTGGAGTGCGCTGCTGCATGAAGTCGGTTTAAGCATTAGCTACCAGGCGTTTCATAAACACTCAAGTTATATTCTTTCTCATACAACGATGCCGGGCTTTAACAGTGAACAGCAACTGGTGCTGGCCACGTTAGCCCGATTCCAGAGGAAATCACTCAAGCTTCAGGAACTGCCCGAGTTTACCCTGTATAAAACCAAGCATATCCTTAGCCTGATTCGGATTTTGCGTCTTTCCATCATTGTAAACGGTCAGCGCAATGATGAAATGCTGCCGTTATTATTGACCATTGACGATGATACCTGGACGTTAACCAGTTCAGACTCTGATTGGCTAGAACACAATAAACTGCTGAATGCCGACTTACAAACGGAACAAGGCTATTGGAAATCAGTTGGCTGGCAGTTGGTATTTCACTAAACTCTTCGCTGTCATTACTACCAATCAAGGTTCTAGAGTCAATCCAACCTTCGCCAATTCTTTTTCTGCAAAATCACTACTGAGGGGAACATAACCGTCTTTTGCGACGATTCTCTGCCCCTCTCGGGAGTATATGTATCGAATATAAGCTTCTTCTATCGGGCTAAGCTCTCGATTTGGGGCTTTATTGACATAGATATATAAGAATCGGGATAGCGGATACTGACCCGATTGCACATTCTGCTGTGTTGGAAAGACATATTGCTCGCCCGATTCCGCAATCGGAACGAGTCTGGCGCCAGACACCTGATAGCCAACCCCAGAGTAGCCTATCGTATTGATCGATGAAGCGACGGACTGAACGACAGACGCAGATCCTGGCTGTTCATTAACATTACGTTTAAAATCCCCGCCACAGAGAGCATTATTCTTAAAATAGCCATAAGTGCCAGAGACGGAGTTGCGTCCAAACATTTGGATCGCTCGCTCACTCCAGGGAGAGGAAATGCCTAGTTGATCCCATTTACTGATATAGTGACTGCCGCCGCAGCGTAGCGTTGACGAGAAGATCGCATCTAACTGTTGAAAATTGAGCCCCTGAATAGGGTTGTCGGTGTGGACAAAAATACCAATCGCATCGATAGCAACTCTTAACGCCGTCGGTTTATAGCCAAACTGACGCTCGAATGCATCCACTTCCCTGATGCGCATAGCCCGACTCATTGGGCCAAACTGTGCCGTTCCTTCTGTCAACGCCGGTGGTGCGGTGGAGGAACCGGAAGCCTGAATTTGCGCATTCACATTCGGATAGAGTGTCTGGAATTCTTCCAGCCAAAGTGTGGTCATACCCGACAAAGTATCCGATCCAACAGACGACAAATTGCCGGATACTCCCGGCTGCTTGATGTATTTAGGCAACGCTGTTACTGAAGCACTGCCTACAAGAGGCAAACACAATGCGATGAGCGCACCCAGCGCTTGTAATGCGCGCATTAGTTAACGACCAAACGTTCTGGAAGGATGAACGAGAATTTACTTCCCACGCCGACTTCTGAATGAATGTCCAGATGCGAGTCATGATGAGACAACGCGTGTTTAACAATGGCTAGCCCTAAACCACTGCCCCCAGTATCCCGTGAGCGAGCCTTATCTACCCGGTAGAAGCGTTCAGTTAAACGATGCAGGTGCTGCGCTTCAATACCATCACCCGTGTCTTCAACTTCCAGACACGCGCCCTGAGAAGACTGGTACCAACGTACTTTCACGTTAGCGCCTGGAGGCGTGTATTTGACCGCGTTGTAAACCAAATTAGAAATTGCACTGCGCAATTGATCTTCATCACCAAAAACCCGCAGGCGGTTATCAACATCAAATGCGATCTGATGACCGTCGTCACCACTCAAACTGGTCGCCTCTTTTTCCAATACTTCCAGCATGGCAGGTACGTTAACCACTTCGTCCAGCTCATGCATCGGTGCCGCTTCTATCTTCGACAAAGTAAGTAGTTGATTCACTAAGCTGTTCATACGGTTGAGCTGCTGGGTCATGACGCCATGCGCTTTCGTCCACATCGGCCCCACGACCATATCCGGATCTTCAGTCATTTCCAGATAACCTTGCAGTACTGTCATTGGAGTTCTGAGCTCATGGGAAACGTTGGCAAAGAAGTTTCGACGCATCCCTTCAAGCTGCTTCAACTGACTCACGTCACGCACAACCATCAAGTGCTCACCTTCCGTATAAGGCACAAAACGTAATTCAAGCATTCGCTCGACATTCAAGGGGGAACGCATCTCTAGCGGCTCAGAAAAGTCTTGTTTGTTCAGATACTTGATGAAGTCTGGCGTACGAATAAGGTTAGAAATCGGTTGACCTGAGTCATCTGGCCACCGGAATCCCAGCAGGTGCTGCGCCAACTTGTTACACCAGACAATATTGCCTTCACTGCGAAACACCACCACCGCATCTGGTAATGATTCGGCACCATTTTTAAATCGGCGTATCAGGTTGGTCAGCTCTTTGCGTTTGCGACGCTGACGTTGCTGTAGTCGGTAGATACCATTAAATAACGACTCCCAGTTTCCTGTCCCAGAAGGCGGCGTCAGTCTTTTCTCATCCCACAACCAGGCCGATAGGCGCATCTGATTGTGCAGATGCCATATCAACTGCAAAACCGTGGCTACTAACAGCAACCACGGCATGTATCCGAATATCCATCCTACAACAACCCAGGGGGTGTAAAAAAAAGCCAGCTCCCAGGCCAGCTTTTTCCAGGTTAACCTTTCAACCATTTATCTCTCCAGTCCGATGCTAGCCTTTGGTGGAGAATCGGTAGCCAGCTCCTCGAACAGTTTGAATTAGTTTATCGTGCCCGGCAGACTCAAGCGCCTTACGCAGCCGACGAATGTGTACATCAACTGTACGGTCTTCTACGTACACATTGGTGCCCCACACGTTGTTCAGTAGTTGCTCACGGCTATACACACGCTCTTGATGCGTCATAAAAAAGTGCAGCATTTTGAACTCGGTTGGTCCCATATCCAATGGCTGGTCGTTTGCGGTCACTCGGTGAGAGACCGGATCCAACTTCAGTCCCTGAACATCAATAATGTCTTCAAGGGCCGTTGGCGTAACGCGACGTATCACCGCTTTCAGGCGAGCCACTAACTCTTTAGGTGAAAAAGGCTTAGTGATGTAGTCATCTGCGCCGACTTCAAGGCCACGTACTTTGTCTTCTTCTTCACCACGAGCGGTTAACATGACTACCGGAATATTACGTGTTAACTCTTCTCGCTTCATATGCTTAATGAAGTTAATTCCAGACCCACCAGGAAGCATCCAATCCAGTAGCACAAGATCTGGGTAAGGTTCAGCCAGCTTGTTGACCGCCGTATCGTAATCTTCTGCTTCTATAGCTTGATAGCCTTTTTGCTCCAATACAAAACACAGCATTTCGCGAATCGGTGCTTCATCCTCGACAACCAGGATTCTTCTAGACATATCTGAATGACCTTTTGGTATCTAATCAACTGCATGCATTATCAAGAATTATTATGACACTTTTGTGACCATTGAAAACAATTTTTAATATAAGTTTCGCACAAATCCTGTTGCCAGATTTGAGATTTAAGCTAGGACAATTTGCATAAAATTGCCTATTATGTGCAGCTAACTATTCTAAGGGTGAGAGTAATATGTGGTTTAAAAACTGTTTAGTCTATCGATTCAACAAGGAACTGGAATTCAACGCAGATAAGCTAGAACAGCAGCTTGAAGAGTTTCGCTTTACACCTTGTGGCAGTCAGGACAAGCAAAAATTTGGCTGGGTAACAGCTCTGGGCAAACACGGCGACATGATGACTCACGTGTCTGAGAACCGAATTTTACTCTGCGCTAAGAAAGAAGAAAAAATGCTTCCAGCGTCGGTGATCAAAGAGTCACTTAACAGTAAAGTTGAAGCCCTGGAGACCCAAGAAGGTCGTCCACTCAAGAAAAAAGAGAAAGACGATCTGAAAGAGGAAATCATTATTGATCTTCTTCCACGAGCTTTCAGTCGCAGCAATTTGACTCATCTCCTTATTATGCCTGAAGAGGGCTTTGTTATTGTCGATGCCGGCAGTTACAAAAAAGCGGAAGACGTCATTGCGCTATTGCGTAAGACCATGGGCAGTCTACCTGTGATTCCTGCATTTCCAGAACAACCCATCGAAAACACTCTGACGGAATGGGTAAAAACTAGCGAAGCGCCTACTGGTTTCCATCTGTTGGACGAGGCTGAACTCAAGTCTGTTCTTGAAGACGGCGGAGTAATTCGATGCAAGAAACAAGAACTGTCGAGTGATGAGATCCTTGGGCACATTGAGGCCAACAAGTTTGTCACCAAACTGGCTCTAAACTGGCAGGACCGAATTGAGTTCATTCTTGCTGATGATGGCAGCATCAAGCGCCTAAAGTTCAGCGATGAGCTGAAAGACGAGAATGACGACATTCCTCGCGAAGATGCTGCGGCTCGCATCGACGCTGACTTCTCGCTACTTTGCGGCGAGTTCGGAGCATTCTTACCGAATTTGTACCAAGCACTGGGCGGTCTACCAGAGCAATAAAGCGCCCCCTGTTGAGCTCGTGGCCCTGCGAGCTCAACACAATACTTGGAAAACGCCCCATACTAGCGTAAAATTTGCGCCCCTTAGTGCCATTAGGTGGCACGACACTGACTTGAAATCAGATTAGAGATATAAAGCAATGTTTACTCCAGAACTACTGTCACCTGCTGGCAGCCTTAAGAATATGCGTTACGCGTTCGCGTATGGTGCCGATGCCGTTTACGCTGGCCAACCTCGTTATAGTCTTCGTGTTCGTAATAACGAATTCAACCACGAGAACCTAAAGATTGGTATCGATGAAGCGCACGCACTAGGTAAAAAGCTTTACGTGGTGTGCAACATCCAACCGCACAACTCGAAGCTAAAGACCTTCATCCGTGACCTGAAGCCTGTTGTAGAAATGGGTCCGGATGCACTTATCATGTCTGACCCAGGTCTGATCATGATGGTCCGTGAAGCGTTTCCTGAAATGCCTATTCACCTTTCAGTACAGGCAAATGCGGTAAACTGGGCAACAGTTAAGTTCTGGGCAGCAAACGGCGTTGAGCGTGTTATCGTCTCGCGCGAATTGTCTCTGGAAGAGATCGAAGAGATCCGTGAACATTGCCCTGAAACTGAGCTGGAAGTATTCGTGCACGGTGCGCTTTGCATGGCTTACTCTGGTCGCTGCCTACTATCTGGTTACATCAACAAGCGTGATCCAAACCAAGGTACATGCACCAACGCATGTCGTTGGGAATACAAAGTTGAAAAAGCAACAGAAAACGATGCAGGTCAAATCGTCGAAGAGTTCACTCCTGAAGCTCAGCCTGTTGAAGTCGTTGACGAGCGCCCTGAGACCACCATTGGTCTTGGTAAGCCAACAGATGAAGTAGTGCTACTTTCCGAGAGTCACCGCCCAGAAGACAAAATGGCGGCGTTTGAAGATGAGCACGGCACTTACATTATGAACTCAAAAGACTTGCGTGCGGTTCAGCATGTAGAGCGTTTGACTAAGATGGGTGTTCACTCTCTTAAGATTGAAGGCCGAACTAAGTCTTTCTACTACTGTGCTCGTACTGCACAGGTATACCGCAAAGCGATCGACGATGCTGTAGCTGGTAAACCGTTCGATGAGTCACTAATGGGCACGCTAGAAAGCCTGGCTCACCGTGGTTACACGGAAGGCTTCCTACGCCGTCACACACACGACAGCTATCAAAACTACGACTACGGTTATTCTGTTTCTGACTCTCAGCAGTTCGTCGGGGAGTTTACCGGTAAGCGTCGTGGCCACCTGGCAGAAATTGAAGTAAAGAACAAGTTTATGGTTGGCGACAGCCTTGAGCTAATGACGCCAAAAGGCAACGTAGTATTTAACCTGGAAGTGATGGAAAACCGCAAGTCAGAGAGCATTGATGACGCGAAAGGTAACGGTCACTATGTCTTTATTCCAGTACCAGAGGAATTGGATCTGGACTACGCACTACTGATGCGTAACCTGAACTCAGGACAAGATACACGTAACCCAACCGGTAAATAACCATGGCGCTGCTCATTACCGACAAGTGCATTAACTGCGATATGTGCGATCCTGAATGCCCTAACGGTGCTATTTCTATGGGAAGTGAGATCTTCGAGATCGACCCTGACCTGTGCACTGAGTGTAAAGGTCACTATGAAAAGCCAACTTGTCAATCGGTGTGCCCTATCACGAAATGCATCATCACGGATCCAAATCATGTAGAAACGGATGAAGAACTATTAGAAAAGTTCGTGATTATTCAAGGCATGGCCTAAGCACAAAAAAGCCTCCAAACGGAGGCTTTTTTATTACCCAGACTTTTCGATTGGAAAGACATTACAGTACAACTCTTTCTCGTACTGCATCTCCAGTTTCTTGCGCCAGTTTTGAGCAGAGTTAATAGGGATCAAGTAAAACCTCTCTCTGCTGGTGTCGGTCACAAAGGCAATACCATGTTGCATCAATTCATAGTGAATGTCGTTAACAAACCCTAGCGAAAAACCTTGCCTACCGGATAATTGATTAATGTCCTCTCTGGTAAGAATCACTCCGTCTTTTTCCGAAGCGAATCTCTCCCTAAGCCATCGGGCAAACTGCCTTGATGAAATCATTGTCATAACAGTATTCCTTACCCAAAACGTAGCGGGGATATCCCCTAAAAGCAGCAGAGAAGCCTTTACTAACAACAACCAAATCAAGAAAACTACGACTCATCCACTGAAGTACTCATAACAATAGTCAACATCATTCAACTTCTCCAGTCGCATAAGTGAGAGAATAAGCAATAGATTTATTATCCGTAATGCTCAGCGTTATCGTAATAATCGCAGGCATTTAGTGGTAAGAACACCACAGCCACCTCAAAGTCTTCCCCTAAAGCACCGCGAACCTGCTCAGTGATCGCCCCTGCCACCTTATCTTTGACTTCCTGCCCTCTATCAAACCACAGCACTTCAACAAAGGGATACGCTGAACTCTGACGACCGTCAAAGAAGAATGAGCTAGAAATATGTTCAATGGTAAAGTCCTCTCGCGGGCAATCCATCAATGGTTGCAATTGATCAACAAGCGGTTGAGACAAGGTTTTTACCATCTCTGGATTGATCGCTCTAAATCGTAAATGTGGCATAACTAGGCCCCTGTTTAGTGACTAATAAATTAAGTGTATCAGCAAGGTACACAAAGCGGGAGCGAATCAGCGGTAACTAAAGCGTTTTAATGACGAGTCGCAATTAAAGAGATAGAGATAAACGTATGGCAGACGAAAAAACGAAAAAGGCTCTGACCTAAGTCAGAGCCTTTGAATATGGCAGGGGGGACTGGGCCGGCATCCCGGAGATTCGATGGGAATTGCCGCCAAGCGGGCTGGCAATTCAGGGAGGCACCCGGTTATCCCAACGCGTCGCTTTGCAAAAGCGAAAACAAAAAAGGCTCCGACCTAAGTCAGAGCCTTTGAATATAGCTGGGGGACTGGGCCGGCATTCCGGAGATTCGA
>NZ_FNVG01000047.1 GCF_900107935.1 Vibrio hangzhouensis
AGAATGGAACAAAAATTTGGGTCCGTAGCTCAGTTGGTTAGAGTACTACCTTGACATGGTAGGGGTCGGCGATTCGAGTTCGCCCGGACCCACCAAATTTAAACACAAAGCCCGCTAATCAGCGGGCTTTGTTGTATCTGGCGTTTAGTGATTTCTATCTACTTCCAACAATCACAATCCTCTCCGCTAAGCCCTTTAATTGATAAATTGGAAGTGAATAAATAGGCGTATCTTATTCATTGGCTAGCTGTTGATTACTATGTTGGTGGGCACGAATGGGCACGGCTGTGCCCATTCGTGCCCAAAATGCTCCACCCAACCCACAGATTTTTGCGTCTCTGTTTGTGCCCAAAATTATGATGGGAGTCATGTTTGTTAAGAGACTTAAAAATTTGATGTAGTGTTTTATCCCAGCTCGAATTCAGTCATGCACTCTTGTCAAGTCATCAATTTCACTTACCCAATTCATGATTCACAATCAGCCGAAGTTTGCCTCACAAAGCTAATATTAAAGTGATAATACTTATGCAGTAAAAATGACTCTGGGGTCGGAGGTCTCACCTCGGCGTGCTAACTTGCTTTGGTATCGATAAGAATTCTTTAGAGTTGCTGCTCTAAATCACCTTTGCCCCAAAATCGTTTAGATTAAATACTCTTCCGCACTTCGAGGACGTGTGTTTTCCATACTAAAAGTTATCCGAACTCAGCACATCCAGAAATTATGCCCTCACAGTGTAGTCTAACTTCTTAACTTGCTCACTAAGTCATTGATTATTTGTTGAAGGTTTAAACGAAAGATCGCATTATATATGTAAAATATGGCTTAGAGCTGTATAGAAAGCGTTATGTTTTTACGGAAAGATTATGGCAAAAAGAGATAATTTCACTCCAACGACTAAAAAAATCATGGCTGAGCGTGTGGCATGGCGTTGTAGTTTTCCAAATTGCGGAAAGATTACTATTGGCCCCCGAATGGGTGAAAATGAGAATGATAAATCCCTTAATTTAGGGGAAGCTGCTCATATAGTTGCCGCAGCTGAAGATGGTCCTCGCTATGATTCTAATACAACACCAGAATATCGGAAGTCGATTGATAATGGCATTTGGATGTGTCGTGCTCATGCTCGATTTATTGATACTGATTACAAAGAGTTTTCTGTTGAAACATTAAGGCTGTGGAAGCTAGAGGCGGAAGAAAAAGCATATCGTGCACTTAGTTTACAAGATAACTATCAGTTTAGTTCAAAAAGCACACTAATTGCATTAGGTTTTGAAGCAGTTTTCGAAGGTACATGGGAAGCTGTAGATAAGAATGAGTGGACATTTAAAGTTAAGCAGTTCATCGAAGGTAACTCTTCTAAGTTAAAAGATTACGCTGACAATTATGGCTCAATTGATTGTAACCAAAAATTTATTTCTGTTGTTTCACAAGGTGATGCTCGAGTTATCCAAGAGCCAATAAGTATTCAATATCTCGATGATGGTTCTGAGCTGATATCGGTTCGTATTGCTCCCAAAGTTATTGCTTCGTTGCCAGAGAATTCAGGAATGGATTTCATGCTAGGTGAAGATGGAGATATAGTCTTAGAAGGTGGCGATATTAAAATGGTCACAGGAGTAGATAAAGCTATTCAAAGTATAAGTACAGCTGCAAGTATGCAATATGGAGAATGGTTTGCTGATAGGACTGCAGGTTCATTTATAGCTCAGTATTACAACAAATATAAATCAAATGTTGCCTTGCTTAATCAATTGATAAAGTTGGAGTTTATTCGACTGTCGTTAGTTCCTCGTACAACATCAGAAGGTAAACTTGTCAAACCGCCTCTTAACTTCATAAAAGAAGTCAAAACTGCCAATCTAAAAGCGATTGCACTGAAAAATTCAAGTACAGTTGTTACTTTGAGCCTTGTGCTTGGTAATGGTGATGAATGGAATGGCGATCAAACGGTGTATATAGGAACATAATAAATCGATATGCTTTAGCATCAATATTAGGAATAGATAACAATGTATTGGCTTAGGTTTCTGCCGTATTTGAGTTTGGGTCTAGCGACAGTAGCGTGTTTTCTTCTCGCTGAATTTGTGAAAAGTGAAGATTTAAGTTCGGTTTTAACTTCCGTTGCATCCAACGGTGTGTTTTTCTTTGTAGCCTATCTTTTTTATGACGTTATACGTCAAAAGGTGCTTAGAAAAGAGCAAGGTTATATACATGAGCACATAAAGCGTCAATTGGCAGGGTGCATTTTTAACTACCTGTATTTTATTAAAAAAGTAATATATGGGTACAATCTTGACACAAATACCATCGATAATATTTTAGGGATTGTAAAACTTGAGCAACACGAATTAAAAAACCACGTGGCAAATCAAAGCTACTTGGGGTTTCAAATATTCAAGCTAACAAATGAAGTACGTGACTTATTTGATGAAATTAATGGTGATGCTATATTTCTCAAGTTCTCTTCGCACTTGGATTCGGTTAATTTGTTGAAAATATCAAATAATTTGCAATCACTGGAGCGTATTTGTCGAGATACCAATAATTTTACGCTGTGTGCAGAAAAGGGGATCGAGTTTAAGGTTATCGACGGTAGAAGCCTCAACCCTGATAATGATGATAAGCTACTACTCATAAAAAACACTGCACATGAATCTCGTTTTGTTGTTTACGATAGCGGTTATTTTGAGCTGCCAGATTATGAACTTTTATTAAATCGTTACGTTTTAAAAGCTGAAGCCGCCGAGGAAATTTCTAATTTAATGAAGGCAACTTTAACGCTTATGAAACCTTGGCTACCTAATATGGGTAACGTTCATGGTTCTGAGAGAAAGTTCCGCATTATCAGAGGATTCTTCAACGAGAAAACAGACGTAGCAAATAATAAAAGTAACCTGTACGTCGCAGATATCATCGAAGTTCAAAAACGCATATAACAAGGTTTCAAGATACTTTTTCTAATCTTCAATTAACAATTTAGTGTATTTATACTAAACCATTTTTGTCCAGAGACGTGTTATAACACCATGCTTTGGGACAAGAGCGAGCTGGGTGTTCTGCATTATGTCAGAGTTTTTCAAATACGTCTGCGCCCAATGGTGGGTTCAGATGACGAGCATTGATAAAATTGATCACTTAACAACGTTCATGCTTTGCTAAATACTCCCAAGGAGTCAGGTTGTGGAGTGAATCATGAGGGCGCTCATCGTTGTATTCCATCATGCATTTTTCTGTCAGTTCTCGGACTTTGCTCAGGGTTTTAAATACGTACATGTTGAGTATTTCTGTCCGATAGGTTCGGTTAAATAGTTCAATGTAAGAGTTCTCCGTTGGTTTGCCTGGGCGGATAAACTCCAGCTCAACCTTGTTCTCTTCCGCCCACTCAGCCAGAGCGGTTGAAATAAATTCAGGACCATTGTCCATGCGCAGTTTACTGGGCAGCTCTCGCTAGGCAATAATACGCTCTAGTACCCTTATGATGCGTGGCACTGGCAGATTTAAATCCACTTCAATCGCCAGTACCCCGAGGTTGAAGTCGTCCACGACATTGAAGGTACGAAAGCGCCTGCCGCAAGTTAATGAGTCACTCATGAAGTCGATAGACCAATAACTATTGATCCACTCTGGGCATACTAGCGACGCTGGATTTCGTTTAGGTAGGCGCTTTTACCCTTGCGCCGTAGGTTTAACTTGAGTGAAAAGTACACACGATAGAGTCGTTTATGGTTCCACCGATATCCCCAACGCCTAATCACTTTAAATAATTTGCCAAATCTATACGCAGGATACCGGTTTGCTGCTTCCTGCAATTTCGCTATAACCTCGTCATCTCGATGAGGATCAGGTCGATAGCGATAGACAGAGTCGCTAATGCCAACTGCGGGGCAGGCCATTCGTAAACTGGCCTGATATTGTTTGCGAGCATAATCGACAAGCTCGCGCTTAACCGCTGGCGCTACAACTTTTTTTTTCCAGAATATCTTTAACGATTCAGTGCTCGAGATTGAGGTCAGCAAACATTTGTTTGAGCCTGCGATTCTCATCTTCGAGCTCTTTTAGTCTTTTAACATCAGACGCTTTCATACCACCGTATTTCGATTTCCAGTTGTAGTATGTGGCATCAGAGATGCCATATTCCCGACAGACTTCGTTGACCTTTCGGCCTGCTTTCACTTTACTCAGGATTTTTACGACTTGTGTCTCTGTGTAGCGTGATTTTTTCATCATGTGTTCTCCGTTTGTTCCAGCGTAAACGGAAAAATGCTAATTACTAGCGACCGGCTTTTTTGGGAGGGTTACAGTATCAACCACAACAACTCAATGTGAATACTATCGATCATCACTTCATTTTTCTCTTATGTAAGTTACTACTGCGAAGCAGTGAGACACATGCGTCATAGAGGTGCGACTCTAAAACGTAATAGCTCTTTTCAATATATGGGGTGGTCAAGCACATTGATACACACTACGAATGTGACAGCATGAATTTTGACAACCTTCACTAAATTAGTAGGTTTATATTGACCAACACTTTCTAATGTTAGAGTTTATATGAAACTAATGGCAATATATTTGGCATAACCGATGATTATGATAATTGAGAGATCAGCAATGAAATATCAGCCTTACATTACAGAAAAATTATTAAGTCGTGGGGCTGGTGAAGATGGCTAATTTAAGCCCTACTAAATCATATATCGCCCATCCAGATTTTGAACATGGTCAACACCAAAGTGTTAAGCAACACTTACTATCAGTGGCTGAACTTGCCGCCAACCTAGCCACAAAGTTAGGCTTTTCAGAGCAAGGTCGATTGATTGGTTTAATGCATGATTTTGGCAAATTCAGTAGTTCATTTCAAAATTACATGCGACTGATTGTTGCTGAGCAAACAGGTTATAATCCAGATAATGATGAGGGGAATGCTGAAAGCTCAACGAGTAAAAGACTAAAAGGTAAAATTGACCACTCAAGTGCAGGCGCACAATGGGTATTCAAGACTCTGTGGCCATACTTAGGAAAATTACAGCAACAAGACCAAGCGCTTGCACCTTATGGCTTAGCTTTTACTCAAGCACTAAGCATTTGTATAGCCTCACACCATAGTGGGCTGATTGATAGTTTGTCAGAAAATGAAAATGTTTTTGTAAATCGAATAAAAAAGGCAGATGAATTAACCCATCAGAATGAATGCATTAAAAATGCAGATCCAGAGTTGCTCGCAGAAGCACATTCATTGGCAAGTTTTCAGTTTATTTTAGAAAGCAGCCAACAGCTTAAATACATGCTTAATAAGTTCGATCTTTCAGCCGTTGAGCATGATTATTACCTTGGAATGTTTACCAAAATGCTGTTTAGTTGCTTAATTGATGCTGACCGAATAGACAGTGCTGACTTTGAGCAACCAAGTAACAAACCAGAACGTTTTAAACAGCCAGATTGGGCGTTTGCTTGCGATAAAGTTGAAGATTTTATTGCCCAGTTTGAACAAGCTAATCCAATCGATCATATTCGAGCTGAAATATCAGATAATTGTTTTCAACGTGCGCAAGATGAAACAGGAATATACAGTCTAACCGTGCCAACGGGGGGCGGTAAAACATATGCTAGCCTGCGCTTTGCTTTGCATCATGCCCAAAGGCACAACTTAGATAGGATCATTTACATAATCCCATTCACATCGATCATCGAACAAAATGCCAATGCCATTCGTGGGGTTTTAGATGAGGTGAATGCCGATGATTGGGTTTTAGAGCATCACTCAAGCCTAGAGCCAGAGCAACAAACGTGGCGCTCAAAACTTGCTTGTGAAAATTGGGATAAACCCATAGTGCTTACAACCATGGTGCAGTTTCTTGAAAGCATGTTTGCAAGTGGTACGCGTGGTTCAAGACGTATGCACCAACTCAGCAATGCTGTGCTGGTATTTGATGAAATTCAAACACTCCCTATTCGTTGTGTGCATTTATTCAACAACACCATTAATTATTTAACGCGTTTTTGTAATACCACAGCGCTTATGTGTACTGCCACGCAACCGTTACTCAATCAGTTGCCCGAGCAAATAACGCAGTTTGGCGTACTGCAACTACCACTCGAAAATGAACTTACTCCAAATATCGACAAGCTCTATCAACAGCTCGAACGAGTGAGTTTAAAAAATCTTACCAAAAAAGAAGGTTGGAATGAGGCTAAAATCACTGAGCTAGTGCAACAACAATTGTCAGCCGTAAAAAGCTGTTTAGTGATTGTAAATACCAAGGCGTGGGCACAAACTTTATTTCAAACTTTGCAAAACCAAATTTCTGATGAAACAAAAATCTTTCATTTAAGTACCGGCATGTGTTCGGCGCATCGTAAACAAATTTTAGATGAAGTCAGAGCGCGTTTATCAGGTGGGCAAGCTACTTTGTGCATTAGTACCCAGCTTATTGAGGCTGGGGTTGATGTTGATTTTGGATGCGTTATTCGATTTGTTGCAGGCCTTGATTCAATCGCCCAAGCAGCAGGGCGTTGTAACCGAAATGGCAAGCAGCAGAAAGGCCATGTATTTGTGCTTAATCCCGCCCAAGAAAATGTTGGCATGCTACACGATATTAAAACAGGTATTGCAGCTACAAACAGAGTATTTACCGAGTTTGCCGAAGAGGATTTGCTTAAACCAGAGGCAATAAATCGCTATTTCCAATACTACTTTTATGAACGCCACAAAGAGATGACCTATCCAATTAAGCAAGGCCAAAACATCCTTAGTTTTTTAAGCAACAATGAATATATTGGTCCTTTGAGAAAGAATAATCGGTTTGTTTTAAACCAGTCTTTTATGACGGCTGCAAAACAGTTTAAAGCCATTGATGCACCTGTGCATTCAGTAATAGTGCCATTCGATGAAGAAGCTCAAAGCATAATCACGCAGTTATGTGCGCTTGATAAATGCTTTGATGCAGCAAATTATCGTAGCTTGTTAAAAGCCGCACAAAAGTACAGTGTGAATATATTTCCCAATGTTTGGAAAAAACTCAATGAACAGCAGGCTGTGTACCCAATTTCGCAAGACGAAGCCGTATTTTATTTGAGCGAAGAGTTTTACAGCCAAGATTTTGGTTTGAGTTTAGAAGTGACGAACGCTAAGCAAGATTTAATTTTTTAAAAGCAACCATGTTTTTAACAAGGAGAGCCATGTGAAAAACAGTATTAGTTTTAGATTATGGGGCAGGTATGCATTATTTACCGACCCTATAACGAAAGTAGGAGGTGAAAAGTGTACCTATCACATTCCCACCTACGAGGCGATTAAAGGGGTTTTAAAATCAATCTATTGGAAGCCAACACTTATTTGGCATGTTGATAGAGTAAGGGTAATTAAACCACTACGTACTCAAACCAAAGGCACCAAGCCTTTAAACTGGGGGGGCGGTAATGAACTTGCTTATTACACCTTTTTGCACGATGTCGAATACCAAATTGAAGCGCATTTTGAATGGAATGAATATCGACCAGAGCTTGCGAAAGACCGAGTCGATGGTAAGCATTTCGCTATTGTAAAGCGCATGCTTGAAAAGGGCGGACGACAAGACATCTTCCTGGGCACTCGCGATTGCCAAGGATATGTTGAACCCTGTGTATTTGGTGAAGGCGAAGGTGCTTACGACGATATTGACGAACTTGGCTTTGGATTAATGTTCCACAGTTTTGGCTACCCAGATGAAACTGGAAACAATGAACTGATCAGCCGTTTTTGGCATAGTGTGATGAAAAACGGGGTAATAGAATACCCTAGAGTTGATGCTAAGGAACTTAAATCTAAATTTGTAAGAGCAATGGTGGCTAAGAATTTTGAGTTAGAAAGTAATTTGCTACCTGTTGAAAAGTTGGAGGCCGAAATATGAATCTTGTTTCGGCATTAGCAAATAGTTATGAGGCGTTAGTTGAGCAATATCCCGAGGATATCTGGTTAGTAAGCCATGTTAAAAAGCAAGCCCATATTGAAGTCGCAATTGATATGCAAGGAAGGCTAATCCCTTCATTAACTAAGTTACTTGAAGGTAACGAAGCCAAGACTTTAATACCCGTAACAGAAAGTTCTGCAAACCGTTCAGGAGCTAAAATAGCACCGCACCCATTGTGTGAAGAGTTAAGTTATATCGCAAAAGACTTACCTAATTTGAAACAGGAAAAGTATGCCGCGTATATGGAACAATTGAATGATTGGTGTAACTCTGAATATTCCACTCCAAAATTGCTAGCTATCAGGAATTATTTAGAAGAAGGAACTGTTTTTAAAGACCTGTCAGAACTGTTTGAATTGCCTATAAAGTACCGTAATGAATCGGGCAAAAACACACCAATAAAAGTTGATAAAACATTTATTCGTTGGGCTGTTGTAGCTCCAAAAATCCTTGATACTTCAACGCAAAGCGACAAAGAGATTATTGAAAGTTGGCAGAGATATGAAGCTAGATTTGGTGAAACTGATTTTTGTTTTTTAGATGCTAAATCGGTGAGGTGTGCAACTCGTCACCCTCGATTTTTGAGGAGTAGTGCCGATGGTGCAAAAATCATATCCTCAAATGACAGTAGTGGCTTTACATACCTAGGTAAATTCACTGATGCAAACCAAGTTGCAAATATTAGTTACCTAAACAGTCAAAAAGCACATAGCTCTCTTCGTTGTTTAATTGAAAAACAAGGGGTAAAGATCAAACAAAAGGGTAATGAACCTTTAGTTTTTGTATCTTGGTCGCCTCGTGGGAAGCCCATACCAGAACCTACCGAACCAGATTTTAATGACTTAGCCAGTTTCTTAGACGAAACAGACAGCGTAGATCACACACAAGATCTAGGCCGCACATACGCTAATCAGCTAAAACGTTACTTTAACGGCATAAAAACTAAAAACCAGCTCGATGATAACGATCAAATTGCGTTGCTAGGGCTAGATTCCGCCACGCCTGGGCGAATGGGCATTTTGTATTATCGTGAAACCATCGCCAAAGAGTTTTTAGCGCGATTAGAACAATGGCAACGTGATCTTGGCTGGCAACAAAGAGTCAAAATCAATGAGCAGTGGCAATGGGTTAACAGTGCTCCGAGTTTATACAGGGTGCTTGATGGTGTATACGGCGATGTACTTAAATCAGCAGATACCTTGAAGAAAAACCTCATTACCCGTTTATACCCGACTATTGTCGAGGGAAAACCTCTTCCGCAAGACATCATGCAAAGCGCGTTTCATCGCGCAATTAACCGTGTTGCTTATAAATCAGATAAAACTGGTAAATCAGAACATTGGTTACAAAATTTAGGCATCACCTGCTCACTGATCAAAGGGTTTTATACCCGAACCACTAATTCAACTATTCAAAAGGAATACCCAATGGCATTACAACAAGAGAATGCCAGTCGCGACTATTTGTTTGGTCGTTTACTGGCGGTAGCAAATAAGGTTGAAAAAATAGCGCTCTCAAAAAGCGAAGCAAACCGTTTAACAACGGCAGAGCGTTTTATGACGCAATTTGTTAATAGACCATCGTCAACTTGGTTAAACATCACTAATGCTCTAGTGCCTTATCAGCAACGATTATTTAATAGCTACCAAGGCTACGATACCGCAAGTAAAACGCTTATCAGCCAAATTACCGATATGTTTGAACCTGCTGACTTTACTTCTAACCAAAAGCTAAGCCCTGAATTTTTGCTTGGTTTTCATAACCAAATGATGTGGTTAGAAACCCATAGTATTGAAAAAGGCCAATGGGTTAAAAAAGTTACTGCTGAACATGCAACAGAATCACTAGAAGAAACAGTTTAAGAAAAGGAACATCACTATGTCATTACAAAATAAAATCGATTTTGCATTAATTTTTAACGTATTAAACGCCAACCCAAATGGTGATCCACTTAATGGCAACCGCCCGCGCACAGACTACGATGGCTTTGGTGAAATTACCGATGTGTGTTTAAAGCGTAAAATTCGTGACCGTTTACAAGAAGCAGGCGAGAGCATTTTTGTTCAATCGGATGAAAAGAAAACCGATGGTATGACAAGCTTACGTAATCGCGCTGAATCTGACGAGTTTGGCCTAGGCAAAGACGCATTCAACAGTAAAAAAACAGCACCAACTGAAGCTGCTAAATTATGCTGTGAAAAATGGCTTGATGTACGAACATTCGGGCAAGTGTTTGCGTTTAAAGGCACAGGCTCTGATGGTGTATCAATTCCAATTCGTGGTCCTTTAACTATTCAAAGTGCTTTTAGTATCGAGCCTGTGAGCATTACCAGCACGCAAATTACCAAGAGTGTTAGTGGCGAAGGAGATGGCACTAAAAAGTCTTCAGACACTATGGGTATGAAACACCGAGTAGACAAAGCAACTTATGTGGCTTTTGGAGCTATGACGCCACAATTGGCTGAAAAAACTGGTTTCACCAATGAAGATGCTGACAAGATTAAAAATGTGTTGGTAAAACTTTTTGAAGGTGATGCATCATCGGCTCGTCCTGAAGGTTCAATGGGTATTTCGCATCTTGTTTGGTGGCAGCACGATTCAAAATCAGGTCAATATTCTTCTGCAAAAGTA
Source organism: Vibrio hangzhouensis (assembly GCF_900107935.1). Taxonomy (GTDB): domain Bacteria; phylum Pseudomonadota; class Gammaproteobacteria; order Enterobacterales; family Vibrionaceae; genus Vibrio; species Vibrio hangzhouensis. The sequence goes on from NZ_FNVG01000047.1 coordinate 10,582, forward strand.
CACAAAACGCTTCGAGAACATATTGAGAAAGGATTGCCGCTAGAAACCTCGGCACTTAACGATTCTCTTGTTAGTGCATTGCAAGGCTTAGAGCCTGAAGTTATCGAAGGCTTCTAATGTTGGGTGCTCGTCTAGTCAATATTTCCGCTCTTCAGCACTTTGCTTTTTGTCAGCGTCAATGTGCGTTGATCCACCTTGAGCAAGTTTGGCAAGAAAACTTTCTAACCGCCCACGGGCGACAGTTGCATGAGCGGGTAGACAATGGCGAGCCAGAAACACGCAAAGGCGTGCGATATGAACGTGGCGTAGTAGTCTCTGCGCCGCAACTAGGCTTAACAGGCAAACTCGATTTGCTAGAACACCATAAAGCAAGTTATCAATATATCCCCGTTGAATATAAGCGCGGTAAGCCAAAAGTAAACGATATCGATAAAGTACAGCTCTGCGCACAAGCGCTGTGTATAGAAGAAATGCTAGCTATTGAAGTTAAACTGGGTACGCTCTGGTATTGGCAAACACGAAAACGCATTGAAATTGAACTCGACACAAACTTGCGAATGCAAACTAAAGATTTAATAGCGCAAGTACAACAACTATTTATAAACGGCAGAACACCTTCCCCGACTATAGGAAAGCACTGTAAAGCTTGTTCGCTCAGTGAAATTTGTCAGCCCGAATTAACTCATCACGATGCTTCGAACCGTTATATACAAGCATTATTCAACACGGAGGGGGAATGAAAAAACTACAAAACTCGCTTTATATCACCAAAGATGGCGTGTATTTGCACAAACAACGGGAAACCCTGTTGATTGAGCAAAAAGTCAAAGGTGAAAAGCAAAAACTGATGCAACTCCCCATACATTCAATAGGCAGTATATTTTGCTTTGGCAACATTATGGTTTCACCGCAGTTGTTAGGGTTTTGTGGTGAAAATGGCACACACTTGGCCTTTTTCGATATGCATGGCCATTTTTTAGCAAACGTGGTTGGCAAACAATCAGGTAACGTCCTTTTGCGAAGACAGCAATTTAGTGTTGATGAGATTGCTGCAAATGAATTGGCCAAACATATAGTTGCCGCCAAGATACGATCATCTCGCATGTTATTATTGCGTTTTAGACGTAACCACACGAGCACACCGCAAATAGAAAAAGCGATTCAACGCTTAAAACAAATTATTGAGCAGTTAAAAGACGTTAGCGAATATGACAAGTTGCTTGGCTTAGAAGGGGAGGCTGCATCTCATTACTTTGCGGCGTTTGGTGATATGTTTAAAGGTAATACTAACAAACAACTATTTAATCATCGTACCCGCAGGCCACCTAAAGATCCGGTGAATGCAGTGATTTCATTGTTATATTCAGTACTTGGACAAGAAATAAGTGGCGCATTGCAAGGTGTTGGCTTAGATCCGCAAGTTGGCTTTTTACATAAAGAAAGACCCGGCAGGAATAGCCTAGCACTTGATCTCCTAGAAGAGTTTAGAGCTTATATCGTAGATAGCGTTGCACTTAAGTTATTTAACAACCAAACCCTTACTGATAAAGGCTTTGTGACCGACAGCCTCGGTGGCGTAACTTTAAAAGACGACGCAAGAAAGCTCGTATTTCAAGCATATCAAGCGAAAAAGCAAGAAGAAGTGACGCATCCTTTCATGCAAGAAAAGGTACAAATCGGTTTACTACCACATATACAAGCCATGCTATTAGCTAGACATTTTCGTGGTGATTTAGCGCATTATCCACCTTTTGCAATTAAAAAATAGGGGAGTGAGATTGATGATGGTATTAGTCACCTACGATGTATCGTTCAACAGTGAAGATGGGCAAAAGCGGCTCAGACAACTAGCTAAAACATGCTTAGATTACGGCGTCCGTGTCCAATACTCTGTGTTTGAATGTGAAATAGATTCAACACAATGGTTGGCATTTAAAGATGAGCTGCTATCGATTTATGATCCAGAAGTAGACAGCCTTCGCTTTTATAAGCTTGGCAAGAATTGGCAGCACAAAGTTGAACATCATGGTGCCAAAGTCGCTTTGGATATTTTCAGAGATCCTCTAATTTTATAATCGCTACGGCTTTGTTCTCATGAAAATGCAGGGGTTCTAGCGCTGTTGTAAGCTCTTTAAAAATATAGAATTATCTAATTAAAAAATATTATCCCCCATCGGATCTAGTGAGGTTTGCTTTCGGTTAGCGGATTTAACTAGATTATGTTAGGTTATATGCGCCTTTGAACAAAGGCTGTCGCGCCTCCCGCAGGCGCGTGGATTGAAACAGCTAACTA
>NZ_FNVG01000012.1 GCF_900107935.1 Vibrio hangzhouensis
TCAGCTGTTCCCCATGACCAGTCTGGAACGGCTTCACGGTGGACAATTGCCATTATCTGCCAGCACACTTAAATTTCTGGATATCATGCTGGCAGCCCCGAAAGAGGATATCGAGTTTCTCTCTGACTTTTATCGCGAGTTAAAAAAGCGTGATGAAGATATACTCAAGTAACATCAAGATGTCTGTTCAGCGAGAACTACTTGGCTTCTAGGCGCAGCAGTGATTTGGAGATCTAGTGGCTCTAAATCGAAAATCGCTAACAAAGCATATAAGCCAAGTAAACTCGCCCTTTGGGAGCTCATCAAGGTGCCCATTTCTGCGTCAAATAGCTTCGAAAGGGAATACCATTCCTTCAACTATTTTCCTTGAACTGAATACCTTGATGAAGCTCTGAGTCCTGCATCTTGAGGTCACTTGAGTATAAGTCCTAACCTTTAACGATGAAGCGTCCACTGTCTTATTGATCGTGGACGCTTTCCGTATTTCAAACTTTACGTCCCAGCAGTTTCCATATCTTGGATATCCACTCTGATAATCTTTCTTTCAACGGCACTCAACGTGTGCCATTAAGAGAAAGATTATTGGAGACAACCTTATGAAAATTTTACCAAAACTATTTCCTCTCATGTTGATGTTCATCTTGCCAGTGTCATCGAGTTATGCAGCATCATCACCCGAGCCGACAGCCCGACAGGCTCAGACAGAGCAGTACGCGTTAATGGTCGCATCAGGAAAATTACTGAGCCTGAGCAAATGGAAAGTGGAGGTGGATTTTGGTCAGGCTTTGGAGATTGGCATTAAGAACAAAGATCTACTGCGTGATGACAATGGCAATACCCTGTCATTTAACTCTCCGATGGATGCGCTCAACTTTATGAATAGTCAGGGTTGGACTCTAGTGTCAGCCACCACCACAGACAACCGCTTTACCGCGGTCATCAAACGCCCGATACACAAAACGTCTGATACACAATAGCAAAGCCAAATAGACCCGTTTGGCATCCCTATTTTTACCATGTATCGCTCAATACAGGATAACGTTCTCCATGGTGGTCCTATGAATAAAGATATGAATATACCCGTAGAGTTTATCAGAACGAGTCAGTCTACTCCGCCTCTCAAAGCCACTTTGGATGAAACTCGTATACCACAAATGTGCGCATCTGCCGCTCAATCCTATTCAGCGGGAATACTAGCGCAGGACTTATTAAATAGTTTTAATGAATCTGGTGTTTCATTTGACAAAAAAAAATGCTCAATCTCCAACAGGAGCAATATTGAAATATCGTTACTCAGCAGCTTGATAATAAAGCACCAACTTATGTTCGAAGCATTCAAGCTTTCCATTCTTCCAGCACTTAAGGGAGAGAGCTTAAGGGTTATGCCAAATTGGGAGCTGGACCAACAGAAACGAATAATACTAATTCAGGTATTAGACTTGCTCAGTAATATGGTTCGGCGACGAATGTTCCCTAACAGTTCATTAATTGCTACTGGATTTGTTGCTGCGCTAGAGCTTTTAGAGTCACTGGATATAGAGGAACGAGCGTCCTACTTGCCGTATTGTCGAAGCTTGATTATGCAGCGCGTCATCAAGGTTACCGACAACAATGGGGAATTGGCAACGACGCCATGCGAGTCTGTTCAGGTCGCATAACTGGCTCTCTCATAGGATCTATTTTTGAAAACAATAAACATGCACTTGGCATGACAATAATTTGACATGGTCGCAGGGCTACCTCGGCGTTATTTCAATATGCACAAATTCACGAATAAGCAAAAATTTACGAATAAGAACTGACTTAATAAAGTTGAGCCATAAAGAAAAACAATTTTAATTAGCCAGTAATTTATTCACCTTTCCTTCTATAGGAATAACTTTCATCAACTAAGGTATATCACTTATGAAACTTAAGCATAAACTTATTTTATTATCAACGTCACTATTTGCACTGCCAGCTCTGGCACAGGGTTTCTACGCGGGAGCAAGTATTGGTTATGGTAATCAGCAAAATCTATTCGATGATTTGGGTTCTGGTACCGGTTATTTAATGGCAGGTTATCGAATTAATGACAACATTGGTGCTGAATATCGCTTTGGAGGGGTAAATGCGAGTAACAGTGAAATTAACCCTAAGTCCTACAACAGCCTCCTTTTGCGTGCCAGTTACGAGCTAGAGCAGAACTTTGAAATTTACGGCCTGGTCGGTATTACTCAGGCCAACGGATATTTCTGGAATAAACAGACACATGTTACCAGTCCGAGCGTGGGTCTTGGTGTTCGTTACGAAATTTCCGATGGTCTGGGCGTCAACGCTGAATATGTCTCTGTCGTATCAGCACGAGATTATTCACTGTCAGCGGCCTATTTTGGGATAGATTACCGTTTCTAACCCCATAAAACAAAGTGCAAGGATGCACTTCTGACTTCAAAATCGCTACCAACCACCGGGCTTATCGCCCTCTGCACTCTCTACTCGCCTACACACTCTACCTACGTCGTTCATCTTTTCTCGTGTTCATTCACTACCAGAATCAACTTGCCTGCGCCAATGATATTGCCTGTCAACGAGCCACAGCCTTCTATTCAAACTTGTTCAATTCAACACAACAAATACCAAAGAAGTTGCATATCAAGTCATGATAAATTCTCAAAGCCGATAATCAAGTTTATAGAATAAGTGTGACCAATCGCTTAGATGTTACACAATGTTACCGATAACATAGCTTATGTTACCGGGAACATCCGTAACTTCAAATTAAACGATAACGAAACAAGCAAAGGATCTACTTATGAATCGTCCCCTGAAAAAGCTCTCAACCCTCGTAGCGGCAGCGTTACTTTCAACAACCGCCATTGCTGCTGATTTTAGCTTCAAGTTCCAATCGAGTGACCCGTCAGGTGATAAGAACTTCCAAGTACAAAAGGAATGGGCTGAAACCGTAGAAAAAATGTCGGCTGGCCGTATCGAAATCGACTTGCTACCTGTCGGCGCGGTTGTTAAGCACACTGAAACTCTCGATGCAATTAAGATGGGGGTCATTGATGGCCACATTACCGCAACGGGCTACTTCTCTGGCAAAGATCCAGCCTTTGGCCTCATCGGCAACATGGTTGGCGCCTGGTCAGATACTCGCCAACTTCTGCAGTACATCAATCACGGTGGTGGATATGAACTGATGACCGAGCTATATGCTCCATACGGTGTTAAATACATCGGTGGCTCAACAACAGGTGTTGAGGCATTTGTATCCAAAGTTCCTCTAAATGGTGTTGCGGACCTGAAAGGTCTGAAACTTCGAGCACCGGAAGGCCTGGTGCAACAAGTCTTTGCGGCAGCAGGTGCCACGCCCGTCAATCTACCAGGTTCAGAAGTGTTTACCGGACTAAGCAAAGGCGTTATCGACGCTGCGGACTACACCGTATTCTCAACAAACCATCAAGCTGGCATGAATGACATCGCGACGCACCCAGTACAACCAGGTTTTCACTCTCTACCCACCATTGATATCTCAATGAGCCAGAAAAAATGGGACAAACTGCCCGCTGACTTGCAGACCATCATGACCGTATCTGTGCGTGACTTTGCACAGAACATTACCACTCAGTTACGCATTGCCGATCAGAAAGCGGTCAAAGAAGCAAAGGCAAATCCCGACATCACCATTCACGACTGGTCTCAGGAAGAGCGCAAGAAGTTCCGTCAGATCGCAATGGGTGAGTGGGAGAAATACGCTAAGCGTTCACCAAACGCACAAAAGGTGTATGACTCCATCACGACTTATTTGAAAGACGCTGATCTTCTGTAAGTAAACACAATATAGGGAGGTAGTTCTTACCTCCCGCCTTTCCGGACGTATAGATATGAAAAACTCAGACACAAATGTGGCTGAAATGCCCAAGAACACCCTAGATAAAGTCATCGCGCGTGTCAGTGAAGTATTAAGCCTGTTTTTTGCCTTCACCGTCATTATCTCTTTTTACGAGGTCGTCAGCCGATACGTTTTCGATTCACCCACGATTTGGGTGCACGAAACAGCCTCGTTCATTGGCGGCTCCTTATTTGTCATTGGCGGTGCTTACGCACTGGCAACCGACAAGCATGTGCGTGTGGTACTCATTTATGATTCGGTCTCTCAGAAAACAAGGCAATACCTCAACATTTTTCATCATTTAGCAGGATTGTTGTTCAGCGGATTATTGATTTTTGCAGCCTGGCAAATGGTCAGTAACTCATGGTTTACACCCTGGGGAGAACTAAGGTTAGAAACCTCCGGTACGGCATGGGATCCCGCTTTTCCTGCGCTACTCAAAGGACTGATTGGCTTCACGGTATGTCTGATGTTTATCCAGTTTGCTCTGCACCTGATCAATGAAATTCAACAACTGAAGGAAGAGAACAATGTTTAACTTATCTTCTGCAAAAGCCGAATCTGCTAACCGCTTCAATTTTATCCTACTTGCTGGCGGGGTGATAATTCTGAGCGCGCTTGGCTGGTTAGCCTCATACGTGATATCCACTGATCTTTCTTCAATCGGCATTGCCTATGGCAGTTTGCTGATGCTGGTGCTGATGATCGGGTTGCTATTAACTGGTATGCAATTGGCCTTCGTCACTGGACTCGTCGCACTTATTTTCACTCTTGGATGGTTTGGCGTTGATGCCTTACCTCTGGTGACGAGCCGAATCTTTAGTTTTGTCAATGGTTACGTATTTCTAGCCGTCCCCATGTTTGTTTTGATGGCTGCACTTCTTGATCGCTCGGGTATTGCCAGAGATTTGTTTGATGCAATGAAAAGCGTGGGTCGAAAAGTGCGAGGCGGCGTTGCCGTTCAAACCCTGATCGTTGCCGTCATACTGGCGTCCATGTCTGGAGTCATTGGTGGTGAAACCGTACTATTGGGCATCCTTGCGCTACCTCAGATGCTGCGCCTTGGCTATGACCGCAAACTCGCCATTGGTACCACCTGCGCAGGTGGGGCACTGGGTACGATGCTCCCTCCAAGTATCGTTCTTATCATATATGGCCTATCAGCGTCTGTTTCTATTGGTGACCTGTTTAAGGCGTCATTTTTGCCTGCCTTTATTCTGGCCTTCTTCTACATCGGATATGTACTGATCCGCTGTAAGCTCAACCCGAGTCTGGCACCGCTACCTTCCCAGGAGGAGCTAGAAGAAGATGCAAAAGAAAATCCTAGTTATTTCAAAGCACTGTTCTTCCCTTTACTCTCTGTCGCAACCGTTTTGGGCAGTATCTACACAGGTGTCGCGTCTGTCACAGAAGCCTCTGCTCTGGGTGTAGTGGGTATTGCCGTCAGCGCAGCGATTCGAAAAGAGCTTAACTGGACAATGATCAAAGAGTCGGCCATCGCCACAATGCGTACTTGCGGCATGATCATGTGGATTGGTATTGGTGCATCCGCTCTGGTCGGTGTCTATAACCTCATGGGTGGTATCGATTTTGTTGAACAAACGATCCTCGCGCTCAGTGGTGGTAATGCGATGACGACCTTGCTCATCATGATGGCCATTCTGTTTGTGCTGGGTATGTTCCTCGACTGGGTCGGTGTTGCACTGCTTACAATGCCTATCTTTGTCCCTATCATCACCAGCTTAGGTATGGACCCGATTTGGTTTGGCGTTGTGTTCTGTCTGAACATGCAGGTGGCGTTCCTATCTCCACCATTTGGTCCTGCTGCATTCTATCTTAAGTCTGTTGCTCCTAAAGACATCAGTCTGGGTGAAATTTTCGTATCGCTACTGCCGTTTATCGCCCTGCAGATCTCCGTTCTAGCCTTAGTCATCCTGTTCCCTCAGCTTGCACTATGGTGGCAATAAACCGTTCACACAGCCCTAGATAGAGAAAATTGAATGAAAAGAAAATATATCGTAATGGGGGTTTCTGGATGTGGGAAGTCCTCAATCGGTCAAGCTGTTGCCGATGAACTCAACATCCCGTTTTTTGATGGTGATGATTACCACTCAGAAGCCAACGTACAGAAAATGCAAAGTGGCGTGCCCTTAACGGATGAAGACCGGAGGTCGTGGTTAATAAGGCTAAATGCACTGCTACGAGAGAACGATAGTCTGGTTGTGGCCTGTTCAGCACTCAAGCCCGAGTATCGCGATATTCTGGGAAAAGGCTGTCAGGAACTGGTCTATCTATACCTCAAAGGTGACTTCGAGACCATATGGTCAAGACATAAAGCGCGACAAGGGCACTACTTTCAGGGTTCTGCAATGCTTGAGAGTCAGTTTGAAACACTCATTGAGCCTTCTGAAAACGAAGCGCTACACATAGATATCAAACAGACACCTACTCAGATTACCCAAGACATCCTCTCCAGGATCTAACAAAAGTGGGTTGCACTCGCAGCCCACAGGTAACTAAAGATGACGATAAACTCAGTAATTACAAAAGTGGCACAAAACATCGTTCAGCGAAGTGAGCAAAGCCGAAAGACGTACTTAGAGAATCTAGAGCATTCCGCAAACAAAGGAAAACTTCGTGCAAGCCTGTCGTGCGGAAATCTGGCACATACCGTGGCCGCATCTACAAAAGCGGAGAAGGTATCTCTTCTCGATTTTACCAAAGCCAATCTGGCCATCGTCAGCTCATACAATGACATGGTGAGTGCACACCAACCGTATCTGTACTACCCAGAACTCATTAAAAAGGCTCTGGCGGAACTTGGTAACACTGCACAGGTGGCGGGTGGCGTCCCCGCCATGTGTGACGGCATCACACAAGGCAACGATGGGATGGAACTGTCGCTCTTCTCACGCGATCTCATTGCCCAGTCAACCGCACTTTCACTCAGCCACAATACATTTGACGGCACATTACTGCTTGGTGTCTGTGACAAAATCGCACCTGGGCAACTTATGGGAGCCTTAACATTTGGGCACCTTCCCACGATGTTTGTCCCGTCCGGCCCGATGGCGAGCGGGATCAGTAATGATGAGAAGGTCTCAACCCGACAAAAGTACGTCGCCGGCGAAGTGGACAAACGCGCCTTATTAGAGGTTGAATGCAAAGCGTATCACTCAGCGGGAACCTGTACCTTTTTTGGGACCGCAAACACCAATCAGCTCGTATTTGAAGCCATGGGGCTGATGCTCCCTGGCTCCGCTTTTGTCGCCCCGAATACCCTGTTACGTGACAAGTTAACCGAAAAGGCAGCGCAATATCTTGCCTCCGTTAGCGTCAACCAGCATAGCAAAAAGGCCGTCGGGCATGTCGTCAATGAGAAGTCTGTCGTTAATGGACTGGTCGCTCTTCTAGCGGCGGGTGGCAGCACTAACCATACCATTCATCTTGTCGCGGTCGCCAAAGCTGCAGGTTGGATAGTCACCTGGGATGACCTCGATGAGCTTTCACGGGTCGTACCTCTGCTGGTAAACATGTACCCCAATGGAGATGCCGATATCAATGCGTTCCACAAAGCGGGAGGGGTTCCTGCATTAATGAAAAACCTCAGCCTGCGTGGCCTGATTTTCATGGATGCCAACCCTGCCTACGGCACAATGGAAGATTACCTGACCTCTCCATATTTGGATGCGGTGGGACAAGTTCGCTTCGCTCCCGCTATGGAGAGTTCTGACACCAAGGTGCTGGCGGATAGTCGCGGCAGCTTCAGCGAAACAGGCGGCTTAAAACTTCTGAGTGGCAACCTGGGACGTGGGGTCATGAAAGTGAGTGCCGTTGCCGAGGAGCACCAAAAAGTCACCGCACCCGCCTTAGTATTTGAGTCCCAGCACGACGTCGAAATCGCTTACAAAAACGGTCTTATCAAGGACGATGCCGTCATTGTCGTCCGCTTTAATGGACCAGCCGCTAACGGCATGCCTGAGCTGCACAAGCTCATGCCGATTTTGGGGAATCTCATGAAACAGGGTCTGAAAGTGGCACTGGTCACCGATGGCAGACTGTCCGGAGCGTCAGGAAAAGTTCCGGCCGTGATTCACATGACGCCAGAAGCAAAGCGCGGTGGTCCTTTAGCACAAATACAGAATGGTGACATGATTGAGATCGATGGCCAGACTGGCAAGGTCAGTGTCCTCAACAATATAGAACACCGACTAATCGCTGAGTCAAATCTGTCCAACAGTCAAAGAGGCAGCGGCAGAGAGCTGTTTGGTGTTTTTCGCCATTTAATTTCCAGCGCAGAACAAGGCGCGACACTTTTTTAGTCGCCTAACTACACTAACCAATTAAGCAAGGATTGAAACATGAACTGGTTACATTCTCCACAACACGTATTTGCATCGTCACCAATCGTACCCGTCATGGTCATTGACCATGTCGAAGATGCCATTCCACTCGCCAAGGCTTTATCAGAAGGTGGGATTAATGTTTTCGAGATTACACTACGTACAGAGGCAGCGCTCGCGGCAATCCGTGCCATTGCCGATGAAATGCCAGATTCAATGGTAGGTGCAGGCACAGTGCTGACTCCAGAGCAATATGATGCGGTTGTGGAGGCAGGAGCAAAATTTGTTATCTCTCCGGGAGCCCCTTCCGTCTTATTGCAACACGCAGCCAATCACCCAGTCGCTTTGATTCCCGGTGTATCCACGCCAACAGAAATCATGAATGCTATGAACCATGGCTACGACCACCTGAAGTTTTTTCCTGCTGAAGCCAATGGGGGAGCAAAAGCATTGAAAGCTATCTCGGCCCCTTTGCCACAAGCATGCTTTTGCCCTACCGGGGGAATCAATCCAAACAACATCGCCGAATACCAAGCGCTCTCTTGCGTTAAAACCGTTGGAGGCACCTGGATGATCCCCGCCGACGCTATCATAAGTAAAGATTGGCCTCGCATTACGCAACTTACCAGAGAAGCCATCGCAATTGCTTCAGGCAACTAATTCCAAACATGAAGAGGCTACATTAACTACGGTAGCCTCACCATAACCAGGAATGTTTTATGACGTACAAAAAGCATAGACCCACATTACAAGATATCGCGGATAGGATCGGTGTCACCAAGATGACGGTAAGCCGGTATTTAAGAGACCCCAGTAAAGTCTCAGCTTCCGTCGGAGCCAAAATTGATGAAGTCGCCAAAGAGCTTGGTTATGTTTCCAATCGTGCCCCCGACATCTTATCCAAAGCCAAAAGTTACTCCATTGGTGTCCTGCTTCCCTCATTAACCAACCAAGTATTTGACGAAGTATTGAGAGGCATCGAGGGGGTGATTGAGCCCAAAGGCTATCAGGCGATGCTCGCTCATTACGGCTATGGAAAACACACTGAAGAGAAGCGAATCGAAAATTTACTCAGTTACAACATCGACGGAATTATTCTTTCTGAAAGCTTTCACACTGAGCGAGCCAAAAAGATCCTCACAGCCTCTGGCATCCCCATCGTCGAGATCATGGACTCTGTTTCGGCTCCAATACATCAAGCGGTTGGCATTGACAATGTGAAAGCCAGTCAACACGCAACAACCATGCTGCTCTCAAGGGGAAGAAAGCGCATCGTCTACCTGGCAGCTCGAATGGACGAGCGGACCAAACAAAAGATCCATGGATATGAGAAAGCAATGGAAGCTGAAAAGCTAACCCCTTTGGTGATTTCTACCATGAAACCCTCCACCTATACGCTTGGCTCGCAGTTGATGAAAGACACGCTGGCATCCTACCCTGATGTTGATGCCGTGATTTGCACCAATGACGATATCGCAATAGGGGCACTTTACGAAACTTTGCGCCAGGGTATTGAGGTACCAAAGGCCATCGCCATCGTCGGATTTCATGGCCACAATATTACTTCTGAAATAAGCCCAAGACTTGCAACTGTGATTACGCCCAGAGAAAAAATAGGCAAAATGGCTGCCGAGCAGTTAATGGCGCGGATCATCAATCCTGAAGCAAAGGTGGCGCAAAAGTTGATCGAACTGGATACTCAATTTCATCTTGGTGAAACCATTTAGTGATCGCAATCTCCCCTGAAGAATACATATTACCGCACCGGCAACTTGGTCTTTCTTTTAACTTGTCCAAACGCAAAACTCGACTCAATCGAGGCAATATTAGGCAGCCTGGTCAGCTCCTTGCGAATAAACTGCTCATAACTTTTGAGTGATTCACTGACCACATGCAAAAGGTAATCGTGGTTTCCGGTCATCAGGAAACATTCAATGACTTCATCGATCAACGCAATATGATGTTCAAAGTCACGCATGTTCTCTTCGGTAGGCTTCTCCAGTTTAACCAGGACAAACACGTTGATGGGGAGTCCACAAGCTTCTTGGTCCACACTGGCGTGGTAACCTCGAATAATTCCCTTTTTTTCCAGCTCACGCACGCGACGAAGGCATGGGGACGGCGAAAGAGCCACTCTGTCTGCAAGCTCTTGATTAGTTAGCCGGGCGTTGCTTTGGAGTTCTATAAGTATTTTCTTGTCGATCTCATCCATTAGCATATTCCATCAAATACTAGCCTCATTACGCAATTTTATTGCTCAATAAGCATCAGACACTTCTCATTTCGCAATCATTAACAATTTTATAACACTAAACTTAGTAGAGGTAAAACAAAGGATGGAACTATGAATACCTCAACTCAACTTAGCCCTCTGCGTAAAACAACCAAACACGAACAAGCAGAAGCGCTCGCGATTGAACAAGCCAAACATTTTGGTATTGACCCGAACAGTGAATACGGAACCACGTTAGTCGAACTGGCGACAACGCTCTACAAGGCCAATACCAAAACACATGATCTCTGGGCAATAACTGTCGATGGGCTTTCCGAGCTTGATAAAAGCGATCGAATCGCCTGGTTCAATGCCAAACGATTTTTGTCATTCCAGATCGCGAAGATCCTCGATAACCTGCAAAACCCGATGCGAACTACCTACCAGTCGATCGCCACCAATAACGGCCACTTCGCCTCTAAGGGGGCATACCCTATTTTCGACAATGTCGCCGCAATCTTCTCAGCAAGTCCTGTTATTACTCGTACCGCTACTTATCTATTTGCATGCACCGAATGGATTGAAGACGCATTCAACGGCAAAGAGCCACTGCATGATATCTATTCACGGTTGCTTAACCCTACGTCCATTTCACTGGCTAACCACATGGTGGATCTTGAAGCGGGTACCAGAGCGAGTGAGTATCTAGCCTGGAACTTTAACTCAGGAATGGCAGCCATTGATGGGTTATTAAGCCACTTGTTAGGTCATGAAGATATTGTACTGGCCTCACGCAATATCTATGGTGGCTCATACCAATTGTTAGAAGATTGGTTTGGTAAACCGTCCAACCTCAATGTCGCCGTCGAGTGGGTAGATGGCTATTCTGGCGATGAGTTTGCAACACGCCTGGATGAGGTCGCGGATAAATACGCTGACCGCCTGACTGCCGGTAAAAAGATCTATATCTATCTCGAATCACCTTGTAACCCACACGGTTATGTACTCGATGTCGCGAGTATCAGCCGGGTTGCCCACCAGCGAGGTTGGGACGTGATTGTTGATTCAACGGTAGGTACACCTTTATTGCACCCTGTTCTGAAACGCGATGATGTGATGGAACGCCCTGACTTTGTGATTCACTCATACACCAAAGAGCTTGCCGGTTCCGGTACCACCACGGCTGGGGTTGTGATTGGTCGTAATGAGACCATGTTTGTTCCGAAAGGCGAAGAGGCAGCATTCATTAAACCCAATGGTGCTCAAATAACGATTCCGTGGAACGAAACATTGTTCTGGAACGTGTATTACATCAAAGGCGCTTTCCTTGACGCAGATAAAGCGTTTGAGGTACTCAACGGAATGAAAACTTACGAGATGCGCGTGGTTCAGAAAACCATTAACACCCTGACACTGGCAAAGATTTTTGATGCCCACCCTGACATCAACGTCTCTTGCCCTGCGTTACCCGACAGTGATAACTACGCCCACTGTCAGAACAACATGCATCTTGGCTTACCTGCGGCGTTATTTACCATTGATATGGAAGGCAACGGCAACCGTGAACCAATCAACCGCGAAGTCTTTAAACAGTTTTTCGACATGCTAGAGCCTGCCATCGGTATGCAGGTCAGCCTCGGACAAACCAATACCGTCGCCCTGTGTCCGGCTCTTACTACTCACTCAGAACTCCATGATGAAGCACTGGCAGAAGCAGGCATTAAGCCGACAACCATGCGAATTTCGGTGGGGCTGGAAGATCCCAGAATGTTTATCGCCCATATTATCGAAGCAGCAAAGCTGTCCATTGACCGCAAACATTCTGATTTTTCGTCCAGTTTTCCATGTGCCGACAGTATCGATGACATTTATATGCAGACGTATATGGATGTTCATCGCAGATTCTCAAGTAGCTTGCCAAGGTTTAATGAACTGAGTCGCTAAGTCCAAAAACAGCACTCAAAGGCTCTGTTGTTTTCCTGCAGCAGAGCCTTCTTCTTAAGACCGAAAACCATAACTTGAACCCCGTCATAATTTTAATAAACTCCCTTCCATTAAATTTAAAAAAGTAAACTTTGATGCAGTTTAAATTTTTCAATTATCACTTTAGAAATGTCGTGACAACGCTCAAAAACCGCGCATAAAACTTGTTATTACACTGTTAAACAAAGCATTAAAAATGCCAAACGCGAGTTTACAGAAGTTTACTACTCTATTGCCCAACTAATCCAAAAGGAGTAGATTGACAGCATAAAGTTGAAAAATGTAAACCGTAATTATGAATGTAAAACAAGTCCGATTTACCGATGAAGACAGAGAATTTCTCAGTAACTACTTTCGTGTCGCTGATACCATCGCCGATCTTATTGGTCCCCACTGCGAAGTGGTTATTCACTCTTTCGAAAGCTTAGAGAGCTCCGTGGTCAAGATCGTCAACGGCCATCACACCGGGCGTAAAATTGGCTCTCCAATCACGGATTTAGGATTGAGAATGTGGCGTGCTTTCGAGCAAACCGGAGAAGTCTCGCCAAAAAGCTATTTCACCAATGCCAGCGATGGTTCTCTACTGAAATCTACAACCTGTGTACTTGCAGGCCCTAATAACAAGCCCATCGGAATGTTGTGCATCAACATGAATCTATCATTCCCATTTCCTGAAATTATTAAAACTCTGATGCCGCAATGCTCGACATCCCAAACACTGGTGAACGAAAACTTCAGCAACAATGCCAGCGACGTCATCACTCAGGCGCTCAATTCTGCCATTTCCGAGGTCGACCAAAATACCGCTGTCACCGCGAAGGGACGTAATAAAGCCATTATTCGCTGCCTGTTTGACAACGGAATTTTCGAGCTCAAAGAGACAACAACCCAAGTATCCGAGCAGCTCGGCATCAGTCGCCAGGCTGTTTACAAATTCATCCGAGAATTCAAATCTGAATAATAAAAAACAAGATATTAGGAGTTAACCGTGAAACAAATTATTGCCACAGAAAGAGCCCCAGCAGCTATCGGTCCTTATTCTCAAGGTACGATCTACGGTGAAGTGGTTTATACCTCTGGCCAGCTACCTCTGGTTCCAGAAACGATGCAATTCATAGAAGGTGGAATCAAAGAACAAGCTCGTCAGTCTTTAGAAAACCTAAAGGCGGTGCTTGAAGCAAGTGGCGCAGGCCTGGATACCGTCATTAAGACAACTTGCTTCTTGTCTGACATGGAAAACTTCGCCGCTTTCAACGAAATCTACACCGAGGTCTTCGGCACTGAAAATGCGCCGGCCCGCTCCTGCGTTGAAGCCGCTCGTTTACCAAAAGACGCTCTGGTTGAAATTGAAGCCATTGCTCATAAAAAATAACCATGGGGAACAATAGGAGTATCTCATGAGTCTTACATTTATAGCGTTATGTATACTGTTTTTGGGATTTTACGCAATCCTGGCTAACTTTAAAAAACAGAAAAAGAGCTTTAACTTCCGTGTACTTAGCGCTTTAGTCGCAGGTCTTTTATTTGGTGGTGCGATCCAACTCGTTCTTGGCTTTGGTAACGAAGCCACCACGGGCTTTGCCGAATTCATTTCCATCTTCGGTAAAGGTTACATCAAACTACTGCAAATGATCGTTATTCCGCTGGTCTTCGTTGCGATGATCTCTTCGATCATGAATGTTGATGGCAGTGGCGCTCTATCTAAAATTGCACCGAAAATTATCGGTATCCTCATTTTCACGGTGGCAATTTCAGCAGCAGTCGGTATCGCAAGCATCTACATTTTCAATATTGATGCCAACGCACTGGTAAGCACTATCGGCACGAACAGTGCGATTGAAGCGCGTGGTGACAGACTGATAGCAACTCAGGATGCGATGGCAAGCAGCGGGCTTTCTGGTCTGGTTCTGTCGATCATCCCAGCCAACATCTTCGACATGCTAACGGGCTCTCAAAGAACATCCACACTATCTACAGTACTGTTTGGTATGTTCCTTGGCTACAGCATTCTACAAGTTAAGAAGCGCAAACCGGAGAAAGTTCAGAGCTTTGTTGATTTCATCAACGCGGCGAAAGAAGTTGTCCTGTCCATGGTTCGTGAAATCCTCAAGCTGACGCCTTATGGTGTGTTCGCTCTGATGACCACGTTTATGATGACCAATGATCTGTTCGCTCTGGCTGAAATGGGCCGCTTCCTAGTTGCGAGCTACGTAGCGATTGCCGTGATGTTTGTTATTCACTTCATGATGGTATCTATGTTTGGTCTGTCTCCTGCGAAATTCGCTAAGAAATCCTGGCCAGTTCTGGTATTCGGCTTTGGCTCTCGTTCAAGTATGGCAGCCATCCCTCTGAACGTTGAAACGCAAACACAACGTCTGGGTGTCGATGAAGAAACGGCGAATATGTCTGCGACCTTTGGTACCAGTATTGGTCAGAATGGTTGCGCCGGTATTTACCCAGCCATGCTTGCTATCATGGCGGCACAGGTCATGGGATTACCTGTCGATCTTAGCTTTATCCTACAGCTTATAGCTGTTATCGCCATTGCTTCTTTCGGCATCGCTGGTGTCGGTGGTGGTGCAACATTTGCCGCAGTTGCCGTGCTGACTATCATGGGACTGGACATTACCGTGGTTGCAATTCTGGTCTCTATCGAAGCGCTGATTGACATGGCCCGTACCGCACTGAATATCTCCGGCTCAATGCTCTCAGGTGTAGTCACCGCGAAGAAAAATGGCACATTAGACCTAGAGCAGTACAACGCAGAAGGTGCTACTGCACCAACAAAAGAAAGCGAAGCTGTAATCTAACCCCCCAAAAGTCAGTCTTTAAGGAGCACTCTCTAGGGGTGCTCCCTCTTTTTAATTTAGGTAAACGTATGAAAGTTGTAGTCGTTGGCGGCAATGCCGCAGGAATGAGTTTCGCAGCAAAATATAAACGAAATCAACCTAATGACGAGGTCATTGTCATTGAAAAACGTCAGTACATCTCATTTGGTGGCTGTGGTCTTCCCTACTTTGCTGGCGGTTTCTTTGATGATACTGAGCGAATGATTTCAAGAACGCCGGAACAAGCCATTGCGTCAGGGTTGGATGTCCGTCTGGACTCGGAAGTGGTCGGGCTAAATCGACTGGACAAGCAGATTACGGTTGTCCACCAGGGAACGGAAAGTCACCTTGCGTATGACAAATTGATTATTTGCTCAGGCGCCCGTCCTGTTGTCCCTCCCTTTGGCGAATACACCCGTGACCACGTCTATACCCTGACCAGTCAGGAGGATGGTCTGGCAGTCAAAGAGGCGTTCAAAGACAACAGTAAACAGCGCATCTGTATCATTGGCGCAGGGTTTATCGGTCTTGAAGTCTTTGACGCTGCCCACGCTCTGGGTAAAGACGTCACCATTGTTGAACGTGAAAAAACCGTTATGAGTCGCCAATTTAGTCCTGAAATGATTGAGGTGGTCGAAACGGAATTGCGTAAGTCGGGTGCAAATCTGCTCACCAGCTGTAGTGTCAACAAGATTGTCGATGCTGACGACGGAAGTTATGTGGTTGAGACAGACACAGGAAATATTGAAGCGGATATTGTTATTCTCTCTCTTGGCTTTAAACCCAATACCGAAGCCTTTGAGCTGGCGAAAGCAGACAATGGCGCCCTGTTGGTTGACGAGTTTGGTGCGACGGAAGATCCACACATATTCTCCGTAGGCGACTGTGCCGTTGTTCATCACCTGGCTCTGGGCAAGTCCATATACGTACCACTTGCCACTACGGCCAATAAGCAGGCTCGTATGATGGCAGATAATCTGGCAGGCAAAGACACACACCTGAGCGGCTTCCTGGGCTCATCGTGTCTCAAAGTGCTAGATTATGAGCTCGCTTGTACCGGTGTCTCTGAACTTATGGCACAAGATCATGGGCTAGAAGTGAAAACGTCCACCATTAAAGATAAGAACCAAACCGACTACTACCCGGGTCAGGAAGACATCAGCATTAAACTGGTGTACGAGCCAAATACCAACGTACTGCTTGGTGGCGAAATCGTCGGTAAAAAAGGCGCGGTAGCACGCATTAATGCACTCGCTGTCGCAATCACGGCTAAAATGACCACCCAACAGCTCGGTTATCTGGACTTCTGTTACGCGCCACCGTTCGCAAGAACCTGGGACGCCCTCAACGTGGCAGGGAATGTCGCCAAATAACACTACCTGTATAGCGAGAGGCAACTCTCGCTTTTTTCTTGAACCCACTCCAGAAATGTCATCTCACTGCCAGTCAACGGCACTACCTCAATATACAAAATCGAGCTCTGATCTAACCCAACCCTCAGGCTCATACGGCTCAGGGCTGGTTATCGTCACGATAAATAATCTGAATTGAAGCCCATCCGGTAATTACCTATAAAGCGCCTTCCAGCTTTCCCTACTCAAGGCGCCACACATGCACGCACTCATCGAGAACCTTAACACTCACGGCTATTACATTTGGGATGATTTCCTCTCTCCAGAGCAAGTCAATGCATTAAAAGAGTGTTTGCCAGAAACCTGGAAAAAAGCCCGCATCGGTCGTAACGACGAAATCATGCGCGAGAGTGCCATTCGCAGCGACAAAATTTGCTGGCTATCAAACGATCTTGGTGAACCGGTACAACAGTATTTCAGCAAAATGGAAGTGATCCGTCAGGCCGCCAACCAGAACTTTTTTCTGGGACTGTTTGAGTACGAAGCACACTTTGCAAAATACGAAAAAGGCGACTTCTATCAAAAGCACCTGGATTGTTTCAGAGGTAATGAAAATCGCAGGCTGACGACCGTTTTCTACATGAATGATGAATGGTCCGAAGAAGATGGTGGCGATCTGGTGGTTTACGATTTGGCGGACAATGAGCTAACTCGCATTAAACCAAAAGCGGGACGACTATTTGTGTTCTTTTCAGAGCAATTCCCGCATGAAGTGCTGCCCACTCATCGTGAGCGCTTCAGTATTGCCGGGTGGTTCCGTACCAACGGCGTTAAAGGCAATGTGTTAGACATTGCTCGCTAACCCGTTTTCAGTCCTGCCCTTAATGCTCAGCTAACCGTTGCACTGAGGGCGACCTTCCCACTTCACACTTTTTTTGATTATTTCCTCTCAAGTGTCCGCTAGCGGATACTTCTTCAACGGTGCCTCCCGTTATACTCATCGCCAACGACAGCACAAAATACAGCGTACGCGGTAGCCTCTATAATTAAAAAAAACGTGCATGTGAGGTCATAATGAATCAAACCGTGAGTGCCAACCAATTAAGGTGGACAACAAATCTGTCTGCTGAACTGTCTGATGAATTGATTTCGGTCGCTAAGCGTATAACAACTGAGAAACTCTGTCTTGACAGTACAAACCTCATTAACCGAGGCATTAATTTTGTAGAAAGGGGCACTCTGGCGATATGTATCCAGACACCGAACCTGAAAACCGCCAACTGTCTGCTTGTAGGTCAAGACGGTTGGTTCGGGAACTATATTGAGCCAAGTGCGTCACTATTGCCGTTCATTTTTGTGGAAATTGAGCCTTGCACCATCATTCATTTCAATAATGAACGACTGCGTTCAATTTGTTCTCGAAACAATGAAATCTACAAATGGTTTTATTCGCTGACCTTTGAATCGAGAGAAAAGTGGCTACAAAGCCAGCTAATTAATAGCGCAAACATTACTGAACGAGTGGTTTATCAGCTAATAGAAATTTTGGCTCACATTAAAGATAAACACTTTCCGATTGAGATATCGGTCTCTCAACAACAACTCAGTGACATGACTGGTATCGCGCGACAAAGAGTCAATGAGGTTTTGAAAGATCTCGAAAGAAATCATTTAGTTAAATTGTATCGAGGAAAAATAAATATTGAGTCTCCTCATTTGCTTGGCAATTATTTGAATAACATTGACCTGAGTATCAGGGATCCTCGTCAATTCATTTAATAACTTCGTCCAGCCACTGGAAGTCGTCATTCACTACCAGTGAAAATATTAATCTTAAACATAATCGGGCTCTGCCTGAGAAATGAGCACAACTGTAGGTCTAACATGCCGTTTATATATGCCGTAAAAATTAATACCGATAGCCAAGATGATGTGAATAAGAAGTTTCGCACCAATAACCTAGAGGGTGAAGTGATCGTTGATCATTTGGGCAATGTTTACATCTGCCCTCAATTGAGTACCAAGAAGTGGAAGTTCTATCCAAAATCCAGTCAATTGATTGTTCGTCAGGATGAACGTTGGAATTCGGTGATCGAAAAAACGCTGCTATTTATGGAAGCTCATTACTCCGTGGTGGTCGAAAACCGCACCCCCACTTGGATAAACATCAGCCAGCCTTTTCGCTGCCCCAAAATGGCGCTGTATGTAAAAAGTTACGATTTAAGCCGCGGTTCTTTTTATTCCGATTTGCTGAGAGACGTGTTATGAGTATTCTACGCTTATTGTCTTCATCGACCTTACTTATTACCATCAGCGCGCTAGTCGGTTGCGGAGGACACAGCTCACAAACATCGCCGGTAACGCCCACCACGTATGCCAGTATGACAATTCGCGCCTTCGATTTTGTTTACGACAAAAGTGATTTGGCTACCACTGACATCGTCGCGCGCGAGCAGTCAGGCCGAACACACGACCTGCTCAAGGACCATGCGTTATATCGCTCGAGTTCCCGAAGCAAAGCTACATTCGCCAATCTGGACGATGGTACAGCACCTGTAACCGTAGCCTTGATAGCCCGCAATTCACAGTACGAGTTGGATCAAATACAAATTGAGGCGGAGGAGGGAGCTTATTATTGGATATTTGCTTTCGGAGATTCAATGTCAGAATCCTATTCACTGTATGCTCAACGCAGGCCCGAAATCCAGCGAGTCGACGGTCTGGTACCCTTATTTATCGTCAATACGAACGATAGTCATGGCGGTCAAGCAACCAGCATCAATCTCGATCAACAGGGTTCCCTTGTCGAGTTAACTCCGCTCTCATTATCAGAGCAAATAAACCTGCCCATGAATCTGGATGATTTGGCTATCGAAGTCAAACATAACAATGAAGTTTCAGTGATGTGCGACAACCTATTAACGCGCAATCGACATATTTACGAAGAACAGCCCGTTGAGTGGAAAGATGGTGCATGGCTAGTTGTGGTGGCGCCCGAAGGTCAATGTCATCTGGTACTGATCTACGACTAGATACTCTAAGGACGATAAGAAATGCTAAGCCTGCTTTTGACGACCTGTATCGCCGTAGCTGACATTCATAAACAGTGTATCGCGCGCATGACAAATCACTTTAATCATACCGAAGTGAGCGTTGCCGAATAGGCAACGCTCAGCCATTATTCTAATCATCCTTTACTCGTGCTAAAGATGTGCTAAATTCCAATACCTTCTCAGGGCAGACATCTATACAACGTCCGCAACTGATACAGTCCTGACTCATCACCCTACGATCCCCTTCTTTGAGGGGTTGCCTGAGCACTTCTGGTTCCGGGCATACATGATAACAGTCCATGCATTTGGTGCAGGCCTCACGTTGGGTTGCTTTTATACGGATGAGACTTTTACGGCCAATCACGCCGTAAGTTGCCCCCAACGGACACAAATGTCCACACCAGCCATGCTCAACCAGAACAAGATCCAGCAAAAAGACCAGTAGGATCAAAATCCACCCGGCTCCCATACCAAACACCAAACCCCGGTGCAGTGACGCAACGGGATCGACCCATGCCCACAGCAAAGAGCCCGAAACCGCACTTCCTAGAAGAATCACTGGGATCAACCAATAGCGAATTTTAGGTGACCATTTAAAGCTGGCTTTTAGGTTGAGCTTACGTCTCAACCAACCAGCAGCATCAGTCACGACATTGAGGGGGCAGACCCAGGCACAGAAAGCACGAGGCGCAAGCAGTGCATAAAACACAATGACAATTGCTACCCCGATAAGAGCATTGACTTCCGGCCAGTGGCCCGTGGCGAGCGTCTGCAGCACCAATAAGGGATCACTTAAGGGAATGGTATTAAACAGCATACTTGACGACAAGTTGCCAGTGAGGATTCCCCACGTTGGCCCCATCATAAACAGCCCCATAATGGCAAATTGACACGCCCGACGGAGGATGAGAAAGCGATGCGCCCTCCACCAGCCCAACTCACGAATTGCGTCATTTCCGGCATTCTTTGCAAGATTTTTAGCCATCAGTTTTTACCCCCATCATTGATGCGAATATGCTCACTTGGCGCAATTTCCGGCGTTTCGGGGAAGGTACCATCCCGAAGCTCAACTTGCTCTTCCCAACCCAATCGATAATGATCGCCCATATAACCTTTAGCGAGTTCAATCGGAACAACTTTAATCACCGGAACTTCGGTCACGCAGGCTTGCTCACACTTGCCACAGCCGGTACAGGCATCAGAATGCACTGTAGGAATGAGTTTGGCATGATAGCCAGTCCGCTGGTTACGGATTGACTCCAGGGTAATGGCCTTATCAATGAGTGGGCAGACGCGATAACATACGTCACATCGTAACCCTTGCCAGTTGAGACATTCTTCATGATCAATAAGGACCGCGAGCCCCATGCGTGAATCGTCAATATTAGTGAGCGAATGATCGAGCGCGCCACTCGGGCAGGCTACCACGCATGGAATGTCTTCACACATTTCGCAAGGAATGTCCCGAGCAGTAAAGTATGGGGTACCGGAGGCCACCGGAGAAAGCAAAGTAGCCAGCTTTAACGTATCGTATGGACATGCCTGAACGCACAGGCCGCACCGCAGGCAGGCCTGGTCAAACTTATTCCCTTCCAACGCACCTGGAGGACGAATAGGAACACCGCCACTGGTCTTGGCTTGTCCCTGTTTGGATTGTAAACCCAATACCGTAGCAGCGGCACCAACACCAACAGCGGTTCTGGCAGCATCGCGCAGAAAGCGACGGCGACTTTCCGAAGAAATCTTACTTTTATTCGACATACTCACATCCTTTCACCCGCAGTCAAAGGCTCTCCTAAGTATACACCCAAGTGAACGTTAAGATGCGGAGCTCAGAGTAACTGCTTAAGCAGATACCTAGATTGTACGCCTTAAATTAGCACCCCCTACTATACAAAAGGGGTATACTCAATGCCGCTTGATTCATATCAATTCTGAATGTGAATGTGCGTCACATCTCTTGAAGTTTCGCGAAAAGAGAACGGCAATGTGTAGGAAAACATACCGATGGTAAAAAAATAGGCACAGCAAGAACACTGTGCCTGAATGTTTAGGCAGTTTTTTTGACTTCGGTCTTAGGGGTGGGCTTTATTGCTGGTTTAGCGGGCGCTGCTGCTGGTGCTTTTGCTGCAGTGGATGCGCTCACTGGTGCTGATACTTTCGCTGGGGCTGATGCGCTCACTGTGGTTGACGCTTTTGCTGGCTCAGTGGTTTTTAGATTGACCACCTCCTTTTCTTGTAGTTCTGCAGTCTCACCGAAGAACTTCCCGCCTGGCTCAATGCTGAGATTATTACTCCAGATTTTGCCTTTGACACGTCCATTGGACAGGATCTGGATATGCTCAGCATGGCAGTCTCCTTCCAACATCCCATTGACAATAAGTTGCTTGGCGAAAACCTCACCTTTTACTCTGCCAGATTCAGCCACCACCAGTGACCCTTCAACATGCACCTGACCATCAACGGTACCGTCAACCTGGATATCGTTCTCTAATTTGAGTTTTCCGCTAATAGTACAGCCTTTGGCGATGAGAGTTGCAGCTGTTGAGCGACTCGTTGTTCCACTGTTTTTACTAAAGATTCCCATCGTATTCCTCGTTCCTTTTTAAAGATGTCTTCAAATTCGTTAACGCCCCACTCTACGAAAGGTTTCGGGTCGAGTGCCCGCCCCACAAATCGTACTTCGTAGTGTAGGTGTGGCCCTGAAGATAGACCGGTATTGCCAGAAATTGCGATCAATTCCCCTTTACGAACGAATTGACCGCTCTTCACTTTAAAGCCCTTAAGGTGTGAGTAAGAGCTTGAAAAACCGAAAGAATGCTGTAATCGAAGAAAATTGCCCGAACCTTTGCTGCTGCGACGGGTCACTTCGACAACGCCGTCCGCTGGGGCATATATTTTTGTGCCGGTATTCACGGCAAAATCAAGACCGCGATGCATTTTAATTTTCTTGGTCACAGGGTGAGTACGCTTACCAAACTTAGACGACATACGATGTTTACCCACCGGTGAGCCGCTCGGTATCTGCGTCAACATAATCATGCGAATGTTAGAATGAATCGCTGCCGCATCCAGGCGCTCCTCCAGCTCAAATTCAGAACCATCTTCAGCCACGCCTAAGACTTTTTCCAAATCGGACAGTCGCTCGGATACCAGTGCAATACGTTCCTCACGCTGGGTCAGGTCGCTCTCAAGACTTTGCTTCAGATCTTGAAGATTCGCCAGTTCATCTCCCAAAGTCTGTGACTCATTTGCGAGCTCAGCTTGCTTAAGCTGTGCGTAATCAACCACTTTATACAAATGCTGGATGAGCAGCACGCCACTAATCACGACAATGGCACTTATCCACGCGAGGCTTTTTAAGCTGCGGCGCATGGATTTGCTTAGTTGCCAATGTTTGGAACCATTAATGGTTGATATTGAGATCGTTAACTGGTCTTTCATCTACAGGTACTGTCTTTTCTTATCCGTAAGTGAGGGCAGCATTTTCCTTCAAGTGACATACTCTTGACTGCCTTATTACACTGAGCTTAGGGTTAATTTACGTAATAGCGATGACAGGTACTAGTCAGAAAAAACAAGGAAATGTCAGGACGTGATGTTGTGTCAAACAATTGAGAAAAGTAATATGCTAAGTTTAACAATTCACTAAAAAGATCCGGTGTATCTACCACTAACCCCGACTTCCCCCCCTTCTCACCCAGCCCTAGAGAACAGCCGTCCCGGATCTCGATAAGGTCATGCCTCCTTATTGAAATTCTTGTCAGATATAAAGCCACATTGAGTTCATAAGTTTATGAATATTAGCTAGAAAATAACCAATGCCCTTCTAAAATTAGGATATACGGTTGTTAGGAGAGCTTTTCAATGAAGCCTATGTTTCTGTTAATACTGCCACTCGTTGTGACGCTGTCCGCCTGTCAGAATGACGATAATGGTAAAGCATTGGGGACTCTTGAGCGGGACCGCATCACCTTTTCCGCGACCGCCAATGAAATCATTCGGGATCTGCCTGTCCGTGAAGGCAGTGTCGTTAAAACCGGTGATGTATTAGTACGTTTAGATACCAAGCGTCAGCAGGCGATACTGGCTCATGCCATCGCTGAAGAGGCAAAAGCAAGTGCCTACTTACTTCGCTTAACTAATGGTGAACGCCCAGAGGACATCGCGGCGGCTCAAGCTAAAGTCGATATGGCTCAGGCCCGGCTTATCGAAGCCGAAAAAAACTACGCGCGAGCTGCGGAACTGGTGCGTAAAAAACTAGCCAGTCAGTCCCAAGAAGATCAGACACTGGCGAACCGTGATGCCGCCAAGGCCGAGCTGAGCTCCGCAACAGAGGAGTTTTCGAAACTTACCGCAGGCTCCCGGCCAGAAGACATCACGCAGGCTGAAGCTCTTCTTGCAGCAGCAAAAGCCGATGTCGCGTTACAGACACAGCAATTGGATGAGCTGACGATTGTCGCAACACGCGACGGGGTATTAGATAACCTTCCCTACAATCTTGGAGAACGCGTTGCTGTGGGTTCTTTTGTTGCCGTCGTTCTGGCAGACCGAATCCCTTATGCCCGAGTTTATGTACCCTCGTCTGCCAGAGTCCACTTTGTTCCAGGACTTGAAGTCCCGGTATACGTAGATGGCTTGGAACAACCCTTAACCGGCACAGTGCGTTGGGTGGCCTCTAATCCCTCTTTTACTCCCTATTATGCCCTCACTGAAGACGAACGCTCACGGCTGATGTATCTGGCTGAAATCGACCTGCCCGAATCTGCTCAATACTTGCCGACCGGGGTTCCAGCACAAGTAGGTTTGGAAGGACTGAAATAAATGACTGAGATTGCTGTATCTGCGAAAAACATCGTTAAGAAATTCGGGGACTTTACTGCTATCAATGGTGTCAACCTTACGGTACCTAAAGGCAGCATTTACGGGTTCCTCGGGCCCAATGGGTGCGGAAAATCGACCACGATTCGGGTGCTAACGGGATTGCTAAAACCCACCTCGGGCAACGTCAATGTACTGGGATTAGCTATCCCTAAACAGGCAGAAGCACTTCGATTGAGAATTGGGTATATGACACAGAAATTCTCCCTGTATGACGACCTTTCTGTCGTGGAGAACCTGCAATTTATTGCTCAGATATTTGGGATGCCCCGTCATGTTTATCAACAACGAATCGATCAGCAGTTGAGTATTTACGGGCTGACCAGATTAAAACAGCAGCGCGTCGGGGGCATGAGTGGAGGCCAAAAACAGCGACTGTCGCTCGCTACTGCCACCATGCACCAACCCGAGTTACTGTTTCTTGATGAGCCAACCTCAGCCGTTGATCCTGAGAATCGTCGAGAATTCTGGGAGCAATTGTTTGATCTCAGTGATCAAGGGACGACGATACTGGTCACTTCCCACTATATGGATGAAGCTGAACGTTGTCACCGCCTTGCGATCATGGAAGCGGGGAAATTGCGCGCAGACGATGAACCCGAAGTGCTCATGAACAATTTGGGCGTTAACATCATTGAAGTGAAAGCCCCCAACCTTCGTAACTTAAAAGAGCGCTTACTAGCCTGTCATGAAGTTCGTTCTGCAGCTCAGCTAGGTATTCGCCTAAGGGTATTGATCTATCAGGAAGTAACGGATCCCATTCATTGGTTGCAATATCGCTTTCCCGAGCTCGTAACGGCTGAACTTACTCCTGCCAGACCTAGTCTGGAGGATGTCTTTGTCTCGGTAACAGGGGTAGGACGACAGTGAAAATTTTCACGCGCATGAGCGCCATCATGGTTAAAGAGATCAGACAGCTTTCCAGAGATCGTATCACATTCGGTATGGTGGTGATGATCCCACTGATTCAACTCTTGTTGTTCGGCTTTGCCATGAACACCGATGTCCGTAATATCCCTATCGCGGTAGTTGACCAGAGTGAATCCGCTCCGGGCAGAATCATCGTTGAAGCGGTGAAAGTGACACAAGTAGTACAGGTCAAAGCCTACTATCCTACTGTCGAAGAAGCAGAGACTGCGATTCAGGAAGGCGTTGTCAGAGCCGCACTGATTCTGCCGGATAACCTGACTCAGCGGATTACTCATCAGGGCATTTTGGGTCAATGGCTAGTAGACGGTTCAGATACGATGATAAGCTCGGCGTTATTGGCACTGCAATCAATGCCCATTAAAGAGTTCGCTATCGCTGGCTATCATCCCAACCAAAGCAAGACCTTTGAAGCGACGTTGCTCTACAACCCCAGTCGCCGCTCTGCGGTCAATATTGTCCCTGGCCTGTTGGGGGTCATTCTCACCATGACCATGATCCTGTTCACCAGCGCCGCCATAGTTCGTGAGCGGGAACGAGGCAATCTGGAGCTGCTAATCACTACTCCCATTCATTCTATAGAGCTGATGATCGGCAAAATCGTCCCCTACATTTTTATCGGTCTGATTCAGATCTTCATCATTCTCGGGCTGGGATGGGCGATTTTCAGCGTACCTATCAACGGTCAGATCAGTCAGATATTGTTAGGCAGCATGCTTTTTATCGCTGCCAGTCTCACTTTAGGGTTAATGATTTCCACTGTGGCACAGACTCAATTGCAGGCAATGCAAATGACCGTATTTATCTTGCTCCCCTCCATTCTACTCTCGGGATTTATGTTTCCGTTTGAAGCCATGCCAGTTGCAGCACAATGGATCTCCGAAGCGTTACCCGCGACACACTTTATGCGTATGATCAGAGGGATTATATTACGGGGCGCAAATTTGGCCGATTTGTGGCGTGACGCGCTGTGGTTGGCAGGCTTTACTATCATCGGTATTGTTGTGGCAGCGATGAGGTTCAAGAAGAATCTGGATTAACCCAGATACAAAAAAGCAGCACCAACGTGCTGCTTTTCTTCAACTTACTTACCGCTGAGAGATAAGTGGTTGAGTAACGATTAGAAGTTAAACGTTACACCCGCACGGATGCGGCTTTCAGATTTAATAGCACTTGTATTTGGATCGCGGAATGTTTTGTCCAGGATCTGGTAATCCACATATGGTGCCCAAGAGTCGAAGCCAGTGTACTTAACTTGGAACGTGTGTTCCCATTTGCTATCAGCTTGCTCACCAGTCACACCGTTCGTGTATGCACCACCGTCTTTTTGGTTGATGTACGCAGGGTTATACTCTAGGTTGAAATCCGCAACATTGTAGCCAACCCATGCGTCAACTTGGTTAGTGTCGTTAACTTTTGCACCATTTTTACCGTTAGTTGCAGCTTGATAACGGTAACGAGCAGCCGTATAGAAGTTGCCCGTCGCGTAAGTCGCTTTTAGGTATGGGCGGTATTCAGAGTGGTTTGTACCATTCCAATAGACAAAACCTGGAGTCAACGTAAAGTTGTCGTTCAGAGCGTAGTTGTAGTTTAGCTCTGTTTCGAACGCTGCAACGCTGTGGTCGTTGTTGCTTAGTAGCTTGTCACCATGGCCTTGAGTACCCTCAAGGTGGATCTGCCAGTCTTCAGCAAAATCAAAACCAGCGCGTACACGAGTTTCATATTGTTTTGCTTCTGTCTTGTAAGCACCACGAACGTCAACGTAGTTTGCGCTTGCAGGAAGTGCAACAGCTGCAACTAGTGCTGCAGCAAGGGTCATTTTAAAAGTTTTCATGAATAAAGCTCCGTATAGAACAGGAATGCCAAAATGGCACGGATTTTTATGTGTTCGCGACAAGGCCACTGCCAAGCATCCTTGATCACGACACCGAAACTTCGCTCAGAATATTTTTTTACCGCTCATAAATGTCATGACAATGTAAAACCGACACCTAAAGTGATGACAATCACATCAAATTTGAATTAATGAATTAAAAATGAACAAAAAGCACCCATATTGATAACATTTCAAGCACAATTTAATCAGCAATGAACTTTAAGTATCATTAATGAAACAGATGTTGTCATGTCAAATCATAACCAGAGATACACTCTCTGTTACTGATTCGAATAAGAGGATTGATATTGGGTGAACGTATGACGGTTGTCCTCTATCGACTCGTTCTGCTCAGAAGAGACTGGCTGTTGCGAGCTTACCGTCTCGTTATTGTCCACTTTGACATCGGATTTCTCCGATTGAGATTCCTCAATCGCAAATAGAGGCAATTGACGTTTATAGAGTTTATTCAATGCTTTAATAAGCGAGTGTTTTACCATAGGACCAAACTGAAGCTTCTTCAGAATTGGCTTCGCCAGCGACTGAAGGCCAACGACAGAATCGACACCCAGAGTTGAACCTACAGTGTCACGGGCAGACTTGGCAGGTTCGTACCCCATGTACGCCGACATAAACAGCCAGATATAGGCAATCGCGGCTCCGTTAGGTTGGATATCCCGCCAGGCTTCTCCAGCATAATACATCGCCTCAACATTACCTTTCTCACCGGCTCGTTCAAGCCAGTAACAGGCGCGTTCGGTATTTTGCTCGATACCCACGCCATTAAGGTAGTTGAGACCAAGTTTGGTCATGCCCTCTTCACTTTGCTTTTCGGCAGCCCTTTCAAACCATAGTGTCGATTGCGTAGGCTTTGGCGTTGGGTTATCCGACGATATGCTCCAGTCACCCATAAACAATATGGCCTCTAGGTTGCCCTCTTCTGCCACTTCCTGAACGTTTGAAACCCCTTTGGGAATATTGCGCTCTACGCCTCTACCAAAGATCAGTGCCTTGGCGGCTTCGAACTTAGCGTGAGAGTCTCCTTCAGCACCTGCAATGCACATCCGCCAATAATTGGCCTGCTCTCTCAATACCAGATCTTCACGCTTTTTATCACTAAGACGAACAATGCCGTACATCGCGGTAATGTTATCGAGGTGGGCGCCTTTGTGATACCAGTAAAGGGCTTCTTTGAAATTATTGCGCTCCGCCTCTTTTGCCAGATACAAGATGGTCGGAATGTGGCCTGTTTCAGCTTTATACGCTCTGTCTTGTTTCTCTTGCTGACGTGCTTTTTCCATCGCACGACGATAGGCAGCCTCTCGCTCAAGGCGCTCTTGTTCCATCCGCTTTGTTCTCAGGGATAACGAGAACATCCAGACGAACGCCAAAATAAGCGAAAGACCAGTTGCACCAATAGCAATAGAAAGTGTCGACATCGTTTTACAAGCTTTTTCAGTAACGGTTACTCTCTATAGTAACGGCAGGTTGACGGATTAATTAAATCTGATTGACGATCCGTCACACGGTTTTACAACTTTTTGCTAGTTGTTACTCGAATTATCGTTGATTGCCTGATTAAACACTTCTCTGGCGTTTGAAATGCCTAGTGACTCTGCCTCTTCCAGCATGCTCACGGCCTTTTGCAGTTCGTTGTCTTTGACTGCATCTCGAATAGCTTGTCGGTAAAATGCCGCACTCTGCTCGGTCACTGAATGGGGTCTTTTATCTGCGGACCCAATATCAAGCTGATGACGAGCAGTGTCAATTTCGATAACAATCTCACCCTGTAGCGCAAATGGAATATCAATGTCCTTTACCTCAGGAAGATGGTTTCCTCTTGCTTCTGCATCTAACCTTGCCGGATGAATCACTGACACACTGTTTCCTATCATCTCTGGCTTAGTGTACACAACCAGCGTCAGTTCACTGTCCATAGCCAGGGGCATGAACACAAAATTGAGGGTAAGTCGATTTCCCAAATGGAAACGAGGTTTCTGGTATGTAAACTGGTCAAATTGATAGCCATCAACCACCGTCCCGTCTTCTCGGATGATCGCAACATACGGTGCAAAGGCGGTTTTTCCAATAACGCTGGTCACTGTAATGTCGAGAGCACCCGCAGAGTTGGGCAATGCCACCGCCGTCACCGGACTGGTCACGCCATCAATATCAAACTGCTGAGTATTACGGTTAATGGCAAACTTGTGCTCACTGGGCACTTTAACCGCGAATGCGTTCAGACCCATCTGATTGCGTTCAACTAACTTGCTGTGAACCGCATCTTGTTCAATGACCTCGGTACTCTGGCAGCCAGCGAGCAGAACACAACTGCCTAAAAATATGGATGATACTTTCATGCTAATCTCCTGTTCACTTGATCATAAATGCAGGTCGGGACAATACCCGACCTGATTCTGTGTGGTTATTAGAACCACGCCTCTACTTGCACACCCAGAAGGAATTCTTTTTTCTTCGATTTGTCAGACAACTGAGCGCTGTCAGAGCGGTCATCCAGATAGGTGCCGTACACTCGAATTTCTGGACGAGCGAAGAATCCTTCTCCCATTGAGAAGGCTTGCGCCACAGTAAACTTGCTGCCTTTCTTATTGCCAGCATTGCTGTAGTTTTCCTGATAAGCACCCGCCTCAAAGATGGTACGAACGGTAGTTGTCCATTGATACATTGGACGAATCACTGCGGAGATTAAATCGTGATCCGTTTTTGCTCTGTTTGTCGCCGAGATCGCAGCATCTGTTGAACGCGCAGCAAGTAATTGGTGACCCATTTCCCACTTATCGCCCAGACTGATCACACCCCAGTTCAGAAGACGGACACCCTGCGCACCGTTGTTAGCGTCATCTTTACGGTCAAAGTTGCCACCATTGCCCAAGTCGGCCATTTGCGCACCGTATGAGCTATTACCGTATTGAACCACTGTCTGGTTAAAGCCATTGGACATGTTTTGGTGAAGAATCGCAGTCGCCAGCACACCATCGTCGGCTTTTACGTTTTTATCACCCGATGCCGTACCCGTGGCAAAGTTGTAGACACCCGCAATTTCCAGTGTCGCATCTTCCCAAAGGCCGATATTCGCCAGGCGAACATCTGCTACGTAAGCTTTAACTTCGTCTTCTTTGTATTTGTCTTGTTCCTTCCAACCATCAGGAGAACTAGGGTTTTGTCCTGGAACTCGAACCCACTCCTTGCCATCCAGCGTCTTTTGCTTTGAACTGCTGTGATCGATCAGCGCCAGTGACAGTTTTTGATTACCGACAGAGATATTCTCAATACCGCCACCTGTACCCGAGGTATTCAGGAAGTAGAAATCGGTAATGTGAACGTCTTTACGTTGGTAGTAGCGTTTACCCGCCCAGACAGTAGCTTGGCGATCAAAACTAAACAATCCAGTCGCCTGAACGTTGTACTGCGCCACATTGAAGTCACCGTCTTGCCAGCCGTTAGTGCCGCTATTACCCGAAGCAATCATCGACTCTACGCGCCATGTCTGCTCGCCGGTCTGCAGATCTTTACCAAAACCAAACTCTGAGTAGTTGTCATTTTCGTTACCCAGACGACCGACTTTCTGCTTTTCGTAGCTCGCGTCACCAGTTCCATTTGAACTCAATGCAGTGCCTGCACGAAAATAACCGAAATAATCAACAGCAAAAGAAGGGGTAGCAACCAATGCGCCTGCAATCGCAGCAGCGATAAGAGAATACTTTTTCATTATTAACTCCGTTTTTTATTATTGTTTTCTCTATCGATATTCTGAAAAGGCAGTGGATAGAATGATTCGATGAGAAAAATCGAAGTGAGAGAATAATGAAGAAATCTCAGTTTTATAGACGCTCCTATTGCCTGATTCGTGAGTAACGCACCCGCTATTATCGGGTTACTAGTTAGTTGTTACTAAGCAAAATGGAACTTCTCGAAAATGCGGCAACAAAAAATATGATTCATGAGGACTTTCGACGACAAGATGACCTAAATATCGTGATTTGAATCACAAAGTCCTACTGACAATTCCCCACTTTATAGACGGTCAATCTTTTGACGAAAATCACATTTTGTGTTTATCGAAATGTAAACAGAAAAGAGGCAACACCACCCAAAAGAAATAAAAAACCCCGAGCCATTCACTCATAAATTAATGAGAAATATGCTCAGGGTTAATAAAAGTCGTACTGTGAATTTATTTCTTACTATTAATTGCCTTAACAAAGGCTTCTTGAGCGCCTTCTATTTTTAAGGTCTTAGCTTCTTCAAGCAAAGCCAGCGCTTTGGGAATATCGCCCGCATCCACGGCTTTTTCTATCGCGTTGAGATAGAACGTCGAACTTTCCGGTTGTGGTGCGACCATTACAGCTTGATTCAAGTCCGGATCCACTGCAGCGACTGGTGTGGACGGCGCTTTGTTGTTCTCTGGTAACAAAGAGAATGAATTTGGTGTGGATAGCTTAACGTTCACACTGCCGATATCACTATGTCTGACCACCGGATCGGCAATGGCTGGTGGATCGTTGCGTTTGGCAATCGCCATCGCTTTCGCTGGGTGAATGATTGTGGTTGTCTTCGCTATGTCTTCTGGCGTAGTAAAGATGACGGCATTTACACGAGTGGTCGTCAGCGGCAGAGTGATCGACACCTCACCGGACAACACCTCGCCTTTGATAAAGTCGTTACGGTCATAGCCAAATGCAGTCGACTTGAAGACTTTCAGCAATCGATAATCCTGATCGTACAGCGCCAGACTGGGAGCAAACACCGACAGATTCTTCATCGGTGCTGTAAGTGCGATATTTATCGTTTGTTCAACGGGTTCAAACGAAAACCCTGCAACCGGACTGTTGATATCAGCCGAAGCCAGTCGCTGTGAATGTTCATCAAAGTTAAATGTAAAGGCAGAAGGGACGGATACGTCATTCCACTGTACCGAACTCGTCGCAGAAATGTTGGCGAGTTCTACTGAGCTCACTTGGTTTGATACATCAATGGCACTGGAACAACCCAGCAGAGCCATTAAGCCAAGAGAAGAAAACAATATCCGTTTCATATATATCACCTTGAAGAAAAAAATAGCCAGCGATGAACTGCTGGCTATCGTTTTTATTTGGACAGCAGATAACTGTTAGCGGTTAGATTACCACCAAGCTTCAACCTGCGCGCCCACCATCATGTCGTTCTTTTCGACAGCCAGGTCACCGTTGTACATGCTTGCAAAGACACGGATTGCCGGACGAGCCCAGAAGTTAGAACCCGCTTGCCATTGTTGAGCAATCGTTACTTTGTTCAGATCTTGCTTCTCCGCGCCCCAGTCAGAACCGAAGTCCTGTTGGAAGTAACCCAGTTCCAATACTGTGCTCATAGTCTCTGACCACTTGTAGCCCGGACGAACAACAACGCTCATTGCTGTTGCATCTTCGCCGTCAGTACCTTTGTCAAGTTGCGCGTATACGAACGAGTAACCTAGGTTCCATTTTTCCGCTTCTAGCACACCCCAGTCGATGAAACGGTAAGATTTACGACCTTCTTGGCCCGTTTCCATGTTGTATGAGTCACCTAGGTGGTTACCTACGAAACCAGACCATGCGTAGCCCTCAGTAGAAACCTGGATTGCTGCTTTGTTGAAGCCCATGCCGTGACCTTGAGTATGCTCTGCTGTGAAAGAGATACCCGCTTTGTCCAGACCATAGTCACCAAAGTTGCCATCAGGGTTGTTTTCCTGGTCTTTTTGCGCATCAGTGTGTGAAGGCATTGCACCAAGAAGAATGAACTCCATGCTGCCTCCTTCGTTTGTTTGAATATCCGTCAAACGAAGGTCAACTGTGTTTGCCGTTGAGAATACTTGAGTACCTTCAACTGGATTACCATCTGCATCAGCAACTGGCGCTTTCCATTTGTGCTGAACTGCAGCAACGTGGAATTTACCAAAACCAAGATCCACGTTTTCCAGACCAACACCATTACCTGAGTTGTTAATGTAATACATGTCCAGAATGTGGATGTCTTTACGACCGTAGTAGCGGTTACCTGCCCAAAGTTTC
The DNA here is from genome assembly GCF_900107935.1 of Vibrio hangzhouensis. GTDB lineage: Bacteria > Pseudomonadota > Gammaproteobacteria > Enterobacterales > Vibrionaceae > Vibrio > Vibrio hangzhouensis. The sequence goes on from NZ_FNVG01000012.1 coordinate 33,377, forward strand.
AGGCCGTTAGACATGGTGTAGTCTGCCCACGCTTCACGGAAAGAGGCACGTTGGCCGTTCCATGGATTCTCTGGGTCAGTTCCGATGCTTTGGAATGAGTTACCACGGTAATCCAATCCACCATCTTCGTATGTGCCGAATGCCAGAAGTGTGTGAAGGTTGAAAGCACCACCATCTTGGCTTTCCCATGCGTTGTTCACATTAAGAGCCAGCTCACCGTAAACATCACACTCATCACCCAGACGACCTACTGCGTGACCAAACGTTGTTGGGCCACCGTTACCGTAACAATATTGAGAACCACCATCTACATTCGCACCAAAGCCTGCACGAAAATAACCGTGATAATCAACATCAGCCGCTGATACTGAACCAGCGCCTAGCACACCTACCACTGCAGCAGCAATTACACTTACTTTTTTCATTAGAAAACTCCGTTTAACTTATCGTTATATTCAATTTCTTATTTCTAAAACGCTTCAGAGGCAGTACCGAAGTGTTCCAGTCTTGAAATATCGGTTTAGGGTCCCGAGTTGATTGAACGATGTCAGGTTAACGGAGTCGAAGGAGTGATACGTCCTCCACCTTTTGTTAACTTAAGGGGGATGAGAGAGGAGTAGAAAAATAACCGTACGGCGTTTTTATAGACTAGATCACAAAAAAAGGGGGGAGTAGCATTGATATCAGTAATATTTTGACGCGCAGAATACGCTTCCTATCACCTTTTATAACATCTGAGTAAACACGCTGAAATTAAATTACATTTAAAATTCTGTGATCTTAGCTTGACCTAAAGTTTACAAACCTATTAACTAGTGAAGGTTTAAGTAATGTCATTCACGAACAAATAGAAAAAAATCTTATGACACAACATCAATCAAGCCCATATCCTTTAGGTGCAACGCTGGATGCTCAAGGTTGTAATTTCTCTATACATGCACCAGATTGTCCCAATATTCAATTGGCTCTCTTTGATGACAACAATCATTGTACTTTGTTCCCGCTAACTCAAGAATATGCGGGAATACGACACATCTATGTTCCTGATATTATGGCAGGCCAACGCTACGGTTATGTCATCAAGCATGATGAGCAAAGTCATTATCTTTCTGACCCTTATGCAAAAGCATTAGACTCTTCATTGCACTACGTACCTCCATTCAATACCGAGAAAAGCCTCGACTTGCCGCGCTGTGTCGTCACAGATGATCGCTTTGACTGGCAGGATACAGAATTGCCACGCATACCACGTGAAGAAATGGTTCTGTTTGAAACTCACGTCAAGGGATCAACCCAACTCAATCATCAAGTACCATCGGAGCACCGGGGCAAATACCTCGGATTGATCAGCCCGGAAATGCTGGAATTTTACCAACAGCAGAACATCAGCTCCATTCAGCTGCTCCCTGTTGCCGCCTGTATGCACGAACCACACCTGTTGCAGATGGATAAAGTCAATTACTGGGGGTATAACCCCTACGTCTTTATGGCTCCGGACCCAAGGTACGCAAATAACGATGCAGTCACTGAACTGAAAACTACGATTAGAGAACTGCACCGCCACGGTATAGAAGTGATTCTGGATGTTGTCTACAACCACACCGCAGAAGGTGGTGATAACGGACCTGTATTTAACTTGAAGGCACTGGATTCGAAGTTCTATCTTCGTCATGGCGAGTATTACGCTAACTTCACCGGATGCGGCAATACCGTCGATCTAAACTATCAACCAGCGCTTAATCTAGTCATGGATACCCTGCGTTACTGGGTGCAAGAGTTTAAAGTAGACGGTTTCCGTTTTGATCTGGCCGCGACGCTGGGTCGTAACGGTGACAACTTCAATCGAGAGGCCGCCTTTTTCCGTGCCGTGGCTCAGGATCCGGTTCTTAAGCAAACCAAGCTCATCGCAGAGCCGTGGGACATTGGTCCCAATGGCTATCAGGTAGGAAATTTCCCATTTGGTTGGAACGAGTGTAACGACCGTCTGCGTGACATTACCCGTAGTTTCTGGCGAGGTGATCAAGGCTATCTGAAGGAGTTTGCGACACGATTGATGGGGTCTCGAGACCTCTATAGCGCTGCGAACTGGCCCTATAAGCTCACCGTCAATTACATTACCTACCATGACGGTTTCACTATGCAGGATCTTGTGTCTTATAAACACAAACACAACGAAGCAAATGGTGAGCAAAATCGTGATGGTCATGGCGACAATCGTTCTGACAACTATGGTGCCGAAGGCGAAACCGACAACCCTGTGGTATTAGCGACTCGTGAGAAGCAGAAACGCAACTTTATGGCAACCTTGCTGTTTTCATTTGGGATCCCACATATACTAACCGCTGACGTGCTGTCACACTCTCAACGCGGTAACAATAATGCTTACTGTCAGGACAACGAAATCAGCTGGCTGAGCTGGGAAATGACCGGAGCGAAAGATCACTTTAAGCAATGGCTGGCCGATATGTTAGCGGCTCGTCAGAAATACATGGTGCCATTTATTCGTGCATTTAGTGGTGAGAAGCGCAATGACAATCGGATTTTCTGGAGTCGTGTTGACGGGAAATTGATGAGTATGGAAGACTGGAATCAACTCAGCAGCGTTGCACTGCACATCGGTATCGGTGAAGAAGGCGATGAAATGGTTTATCTTATCAACCAAACAAAAGCCCCGGCCAGATTCAGCCTGCCAAAGGATAAAGGTCAGATTTGGAAAACGATCTGCGATACTCATATCGCGGAGTCGGAAGTCGGACATGCTGAAGGCGAAATTCTACAGGCTCCAATGTCGATGGCCATACTGCATTATTCGCGTGATTCTTAATCCGATATAAAGTCTTTGTGATTTTCTATAAAAGAGCTTGTTTTTCAAGCTCTTTTTGTATCAATTTGATCTCAAATAGCTTTACATCAAATTTCCTTTGAACTTGTCCCTGAGCAAGTAGTACCATGCCTTCATACCCAACTCGTTTAATAGAAAATGTCTCTACCTAAATTTTTGCTGCGAGCATTTAAACCACTCACTTTCACTCTCATCGTGATTCTTGTGGTGATTTCTTTTCGCCAGTACCAAAACTCTCAGCAACTTGCCAAAGAGCAGTCGCAATCGAATGTCAAAACCGCTTCAGCTCTGGTTTGGTCGCAGATAGAAACCACGTTCGCCAAGGTTGATCTCCTTCAGGAGCAAGCAAATACCCCCATATTTTCTTCCCTGGCTCATCAAACTCTCGCTAATACCTACTTGTATAAAAGCATTGCCCAATATGATCAGCGCACCCAATCGTATGTCGATACACGAGGGGAAAGCCTGCCATTCTCAACTCTGGAAAGCATTCAATGGAATGCGTTTAATGCGCTGTCTCATAAGTATGCGGTTTCAACCCTGTACCAAAAATCCGATGGCTTCTGGGTATTTGCCATTAAACAACTGAATAACCAACAAAAAGAAGTATGGTTTGAAGTGGACGTACAACACATCACACAATACCTCGCCAACCTGAAAACGCTAAAAGAAGGCTATGTCTTCGTGATTGATGCGACAACTGGTCAGTTAATTTTCCACCCTAACCCTACGCGAATTGGCACGCGATCCATCAGCTATTTCGGGGGATTGGATGAACAGATACAAAATAGTCAAAATCGCGGCAGCTACGAGTATTTCTACAACGGCCAGCTCAAAATCAGTGAGTTTGATGCGCGTAATCCAATGAACTGGGTGTTCGTCTCAGGAACCAGTCGTGCAGATATCCTGTTTACCTCCTATCAGATTGGCCTCAGTGCACTGGTCGTTTTTGCGCTGTTCTTGCTGCTGTTTTCTATCAACTATATAAGCTATCAACTCAACCAGTCCCTGGCTAAATTGAATCAAGCTCCAGATATTGCCCACTTCAAACATGATTTGCGCGCAGTCTTTGATCGATTCACCTTCCATAGAGGTATGCAGTTTTGTCTTTATGAACAAGAGAGCGGAAACTTCAAAACCATTGACTTCCATGGTAATAGCAAGGTTATTCATCAATGTGAAACACTACCAAAAATACTAACTTTGCGTGAACTCAACTACATGTACAACAGTGACTATGATGAACTCGCCCGCAAGTTACAGATACATGGACGCCACTACACACTGCCGTTGTATCAGCGCGACTCCCTGATTGGTATCATCTATCTGCGTAGCTCCTTTTTCGCCTTTGATGGTGTTATACGGGCGATCAGAGACTTCTCGGAAGTCGCCTTATCCAATCTCTTACTGTTTCAGCGCCTCAACAGCAAAGACACGCTTACCGGGTTGGACAACAAACTAACGATGAGAAATGCACTCTCGGTGCAGTTGCACAATCCATCCTGTTATTTTGCCTTGATCGATATTAATGGGCTTCGCTCGCTAAATCGAGACTATGGTGACATGGTGGGAGATACCATTATTCTCTATATTGCAGATATCATTAAGCGCAGTTTCCCCAAACCCAAGTCCAATTGCATTGGCCGGTATGAAAGCGGCTTATTTGCCCTTCTCTTCAATGCCAATGACATGTCAGATGCCAAAAAGCAATTAGACTGGTTACGTCAACTTATCGAGAAGCTACCGCTGAACGTACATGATGAATGGATTAAAGCTACCGTCTCAATTGGCCTAACCGCGACAGGAGACAGCACCGATGCCGTCATTGGACGAGCCACCCAAAGCCTGCAACAGGCTAAGCTACAGGGGCGTAATAAAGTGCATGTGTATCAGGAATAAAAAAACCGTGTGAGTACAACTCACACGGCTATATCATTTCAGTTGGGTGACACGCCTGGATATGTCTAAAAAACGCCCAGCATTTCACATAGGTACTTCGCTGCCGGCCCCAAACGAGTATTGGACTTCCACAATACATCGGCGGAGTTTAACATCTCATAACGCTGGAATTCCGGTCTAAAGTCTATCAACGTCCCCATAGACTGTTTATCGACAATAAAGTCCCTCGGAACAATCGCCCAGCCTATACCTTGCTCTACCAACTTTATTACGTCTTCCTGATCGTCCGCTTGCCAGATATCTTGAGAGAATGCCCCTTGCGCCTTTAGGACGTTGTTTAGCATCATACTTCTGCATACAATCTGACGCTCACCAATCAAAGTCTCGTTACTCACCTGAGGCATATCAGCAAAAATTGAGTCTGGGCTACAGATGCACACCCACTCAATATTTGCTATCGAAATAAAGTCCAGTCCTTCAGGAACTGCGTCCGCGGCTAGATTGAAGCCTAACTCGACATCGTCATTAAGGATGGCATTAGTTAAGTGCTGGGCACTCAAACGTGATACATCGACTTGAGTGAAGGGAAAACGTTGCGACATTTTTTCAATCGCAGATTCGAGCAACGCAAACGGAAGCAACGGGTCAATGGCAATTTTTAGCGTATCTTCCACGCTGTCGACACTCGCTTTGGAGTAATTGCGAATTCGCTCCGCCTGTCTGAGTAGAACTTTCGCCTGAGAAAGCATTCGCTCTCCCTGAGGCGTCAGTTTTGGATATTTCGTACTGCGATCAAACAGAGTGACCCCAAGGTCTACTTCCAGATTATTGACACCAATACTCACCGAACTCTGGCTTTTCCCCAAATGCCTGGCGGCGGCAGAAAAGGAGCCTTGCTCCGCGGCAGCGACAAATGCGACAAGCTGTTCAATATTCAGCATATCCAACCCTTTGACTTAATTATTAACAAGCGACTATCGTAAAACAATAGCACAAAAAAAGCACTCAACTATAACCCGGCAACATACCTGATTGAGCGGTCATTTGTGCGATAAATCAATATGATAAAACTGATGATTCCTAGAACGCCTCTCCAAATCGAATATAGAAACTGGTATTTCCCATCTTAGAGACTGCGGCATCGACACCAATTGAAAATCGCTCTTTCGCGTTTAACAAATATCGAATACCAATACCCGCTGAAGGAATCACCTCTGACTTTACCGAATTAGCGAGATGTCGATCATCATTGCGAACCATCGCTGCACCGGCAAACGCGACTCCACTCCATAACTGAGTAAACTTACGTCGATACTCTATTTCCGCCTGGTACACCGCACTTCCTCGATATTTATTCCAGTCAGCACCTCTCAGGTCGGGCGTAACAAACTCGTACTCTGGCGTCTCACCTAGCATTTCCTTTCCAATCACCCGATAGGCAAGTACATCATCACCGATTGGGAAATATTGGCTCACCTCGGCATCTAGGCGATGAAACGGCTTTCCGGTATTCCTGTCTTTTGAGTAGTGTAGTGTGCTCAAATCGACATTTAACCCATTTGTAGCTCCCATCATATTGTCCCTTGAATCATAAGTCATCAAGAAACCAAGGGCATGGTTGCTGCCACTCATTTCCTGTTCAAAGGCTTTTTTAATTGCAGGATCGGTGTTTTCATTCAGACTGGCATCACCGCCGCTCCATAATCCCTGCACACCAAAGTAGAGATCATCAATAATTTGCTTTCGCACTTCACCATAGACAAAATTTGAATAGGTTGAATACTGAACCGCCTTTGGCAACTGCATTCCAACTCGGCCTGTGTATTTTAAATTCAGACTAAAATGTCCAGCGTAAAAACCTGCGCGCCAGGCATCGTAAGCAAAAACATGCTCGTGCCCCACAATGGCCATCCCGCTGTCAGAATCGGTATATTGACCGTAAAACATACTAGTGGAAGGGTTAGTGGCGCCTTCTGCACGATCGTGCAAATACATGGCGTTGATGCCAAGACCAACGCCGAGTGCGTCATCAGTGATGGGAACCGGGAAAGCGGCAAACTTTCTGTCTGGTAAAGTGGACATCTCGCCTTCCACCCCCTCCTCCGTGCCCTCAGTATTTGACGAAGAAGGCGCTGATTTCTGCGCATAGGAAAATGGCGATTGCGTTAGCAGGCACAAGGCTAACATCGGGATTAACTTTGTCGGTGTTTTCAAATGAAATCTCTAGGTAACTCGTTATTTTTTTAAGTTCGCACCGAGATTCCATTCTTAAGAGCGGTAAGCCCATCACGTGCGTGTGTAAACAATCAAATTTAATGCGTCAAAATGCTACTAGAGTCGCCTCAACCGACAAAATCAACCTATTCGAAAAAGCAATACTTAACACTAAGACCCATTAGATGAATCCGCACTCCCCCAAAGGGCATTATCAAAGCCAATAAATTGAAATACAGTGATTCACCGATAAAATACTCACTAAAGAAGAAGGTGCGAAAGGTTGCTAAGATCATGTCAATTCTTGATTAAAACTGTCCTGCAGAGATTTGTCCTGGTTGCAATCAACAACTAACATAGGCAAGCTAGAGTACGCTAAAATGAAAGAATGATTTTGCTAGGACAAACTACCATGAAAGCTCTAAAGACTCTTACTATTGCACTTCTTGCCGGTTTCAGCACGATGGCTGCCGCAGATGTGACGATCAAAATTCCTGAGTCAGTAGACCTGCTTGCAGTTAATGCAGGTGACCCTGACACGAAATCTAATGGCTTCTTCTCTTCGGGTAAAACCGCAACGCTGCCTGATGGTGTTAACCAAATCGTGTTTCGATTTCAACCTTACTTTGACCTGAACCGCGAGGAGCGGGTAAATGTGCCTAGTAAGGCGATCATAGCAAGGTTTGAAGCAACGGATGCAGAGCTTACACTTACCGTTCCGACCTACCAAAATGAACGTCAGGCCAGGAAAAACATTGATAGCTTCGAATGGACCCTGACCGATGCAAACGGCAATGTCATTCCTGTTACTCAAGATAAACTGGTAAAAGACGGTATGCAGATTGGGCGAGATTACCAACGTGAATCTGAAGACTATAACCGTAAAGGTGGTGTCGCTGCGATTGCGGCTGCAGGTATGGTCACCGCCGCGGCCATTCCAACAACACTGCCAGCAGACCCGGCTGACGCTAAAGTCGCATCACCAGCGGGCACTGCAGACAATACTGCGGAAGAAATGTTGATCTTTTGGTATAACAAGGCTGACGCCGAAACTAAAGCGCGCTTCAAAGAGTACATTAACAAAAACTAGCGTGGAACTCATTGCGTGAGCCGCTCTACACGAGCGGCTTTTTCGATCATCAGGTGAGCAAAATAATGAAAAAGATCGTTTTACTGGGAGACAGCTTGACCGCAGGCTGGGGTCTGAAGGCCGGAGAAAACTGGGCCGATAAACTGGCAAATACCTTTCCGGATAGTGAATTTATTAACTGTGGTATTCCGGGTGATACAACTTCTGGCATGCTCGCACGCTTTAAAGAGCAGGTTCTGGACCAAAAACCGGACTGTTTCGTTCTGTTTGGTGGACTCAATGACCTTAACTGGGGCACCGATATTAGTGTGGTAGCAAGCAATATAAACTCAATGATCGCTCAGGCTCAGCATCATGGTATTCGTCCTGTCATGGTGGTCACTTCAGCCATCGATCCGATTGGTTCACTGCCCATGTTTGGCCACAAACCCGAGTTGGTCGATACGTTGAGAGCAGCAGTGACCGAATTGAGTGATGTTCATGCAGCTAAGCTGATGCAGATGTACGGACATGGTCCCGAAAGCCTCTGCGTCATCAACATCTACCAGGCATTTGAACGGTACGCAGAAAAAGAAGGATACTCGTCACTATATCAAAATGATGGAATCCACCTTTCTGCGCTTGGAGCAAACCTCATTTATGAGAATCTGCTCTCTCTGTTCAGGTAGCAAACAAACCGTTAAAAGTAGAAGAGTCACCTTCTGGTGACTCCTTTGTTGGTAGTTAAGCGCCGATTAGGCCCAAAAACTGAGCGCAATAAACGTTAACGCCCCAATACAGGCAATATTCAAAACAATACCAATGCGCATCATTTCCTGTTGTTTGATATGCCCGGACGCAAAGACAATCGCATTGGGTGGCGTTGCAACCGGCAACATGAAGGCGCAAGATGCCGCGACCGCAATCAGTACCGACAGAATCACAGGTGACATACCGAACGCCTCGGCAACACTAGCGAATACAGGGATCAGCAATGCCGCACTAGCTGTATTACTGGCAAACTCTGTTAAGAATACAACAAACGCAGCGATCACAAGAATGATGAACAGCATACTAAACTGAGAGATCAGATCGCTGAGTTCATTTGCCAGAAAGACACTGGTTCCTGTTGCTTTCAATACGTTGCTCAGACAGATACCCCCGCCAAATAGCAGCAATACTCCCCAATCCGCGGTTTTCTCAATATCTTTCCAATGAACAACCCGAGCAAAGTTGACAGCGACAATGGCACCTAAGGCTACAATGGTATCGAACTTAGAGTATCCACCGAGCATGGCGTTGATGGGCTTGCTGAAAATCCAGAAGAATACGGTGAGGCCAAAAATGAGCAAGGTCACCACTTTACCTTTATCCCAATTGACGGGTTCGTGGCTGATCTCAAACTCACCATCCAATTTGGGCTTAAGCACGAAAAACAACACCGCTAGCGCAATCGGTAGCAAAATAATCGATGTGGGCAGGCCGAATGCCATCCAGTCTGTAAAGGATAACCCCACTTCCGCGGCCGCAATCGCATTAGGAGGACTTCCAACCATAGTGGCAATCCCGCCAATACTGGCACTGTAGGCAATTCCGAGTAAGACGAAAACATAGGTATTGTGACCACTATCCTCGTTCACTTTGCTGAGTACTCCGAGTACCAGTGGTAGCATCATGGCCGCCGTCGCAGTATTACTGATCCACATAGACAGTAAAGCCGTGACACCAAACAGCATGAAGACCGCCACACTCATTCGGCCTTTAGCCATCACCAGCACCTTGTCTGCCACTACCTTGTCTAACCCCTGTCGATGCATCGCAGCAGCGAGCGCGAATCCTCCCAGGAACAAGAAAATGATCGAGTTGGCAAAATTGTTGAGAGCGGTTTGCGTATTAAAGACATCAAACAAAACGGCGACCACCGGCACGAGAATCGCGGTCACCGTCACATGCAGAGCTTCCGTCAGCCAAAGCACGGCAATAAACACCAGAATACTGATGCCTAAAACCACATCCGACTCGAAAGGTAACGTATTGTAGAGCACCGTGAACAACACCAGGTCCGCTAATATGATCATGCTGTTTCGGTTAAACAACCACTCCCGGGTATTGGAGGGCAAAGGGACACTATCATTTCTATTCATTATTATGGCTTCCTTTGAGTAAACGGGCAGACGCTCCAAGGAGGAGTATCCGAAAGCCATAAGCAGTACTGGAAACTTGAATTCGATTCGATCAGAAGGCTGACCCTTTCCAGTGAGTTGTAATTGTACTGAGACTTGGCAAAGGCACTGATACACAGTTTCCACGCTTATGGGACCAGAACATGATCCCACATAGAAAACCAAGCGCATAATGAAAAATTATCATTCTGTTAACCACATCAACATTGTGGATACATCACTAATTACTAGATAGCACTCCTATGCCTTTATCAGGGGACAATATAGTTTGTTCGGGTATGTCGTATTTTGATACTACTCACGCCAATAAGCGCCGTCATCGTCAAAAGAGTACAGAGCACTCTCAACACGTAGGCAACTGAAAATAAAGACTAAGTCACGTAATTTGCCTTCACAGCACGTTGTATGAGATTCCCCTATTCAAGGGGCTGATGCTGTTTGCTAGTAAGGCCGATCTCAAGTAGCGATCAAAGAAGCAGTAACTCGATAACGACCCAACTCTCTGATAAACAAGGAAACGCGCTGGCAACAGGTGAAGTATGCATTAACAGCTAAAGCGTGATGAAAGGCTATTACCGTAGTCCAGAAGCCACAGAGAAAGCGGTAGAAATGACCTAGATTATCGGTGCTGAACATGAAAAATTATCTGAATGAGTATACGCTTACATCGTATTAGAAGCGGAAATACAAGTCGACGAAGAGAGCCTTATTCTTTGGAGTAAAGAGCAACTCGCTGCTTACGAATACCCGTGTCGTCTTTTTATTCGTGAATCCCGACCAATCACGGCGACAGGTAAGACTCTGAAACGCGAGTTAACAGTAGAAATGACATAGGAGGAGTAATATGGAGCGTTACGATTACATTGTCGTTGGTGGAGGCTCAGCGGGATGTGTGCTGGCTTCACGCCTTACTGAGGATGAAACTATTTCAGTATGTCTGCTAGAGGCAGGTGGTAAAGATGACAGTGCCATTATTCACACACCGGTAGGTGTGGTGGCCATGGTGCCGACTAAGATCAACAATTGGGCATTTGAAACGGTGCCGCAGTCTGGTCTTAATGGCCGTAAAGGGTATCAACCTAGAGGTAAAACTTTAGGTGGTTCAAGCTCTATTAACGCGATGATGTATGCCCGAGGCCATAAGTACGATTATGATCTTTGGGCAAGCTTAGGTAACGAAGGGTGGAGCTATGAAGAGTGTTTGCCTTACTTCAAAAAGGCAGAACACAATGAAGAGTTAAAAGATGAGTTTCATGGTCAAGGTGGACCATTGAATGTCGCTAACCTGCGTTCACCAAGTCCTATGGTTGAACGCTATCTTGATGCCTGTGAAGAGGTCGGCATTCCGCGTAATCCAGATGTGAATGGCGCCGAGCAATTCGGTGCCATGCGGACCCAAGTGACTCAATTAAATGGTGAGCGTTGCAGCGCAGCAAAAGCTTACCTTACCCCGAATCTTGATCGCCCTAATCTAACTGTTGTGACCAAAGCCACCACGCATAAAGTGCTGACGGAAGGTAAGCGCGCGGTGGGTGTGGAGTATGGCTCTAGAGGCAAGGTGTTTCGCATCTATTGCAAACATGAAGTGATATTGTCTGCAGGTGCGTTTGGCTCTCCGCAGATCCTGCAGCTTTCTGGTATTGGCGATAAAGCCGATCTAGAACCACACGGCATTGAGCAGGTACACCAGCTTTCAGGTGTAGGCAAGAACTTGCAAGACCACATCGACCTAATACATAGCTTTAAGACCTCAGCCAAGAATGAGACGTTTGGTATTTCACTGCAAATGCTCAACGATATCCGCAAGGCGTTACCGGAGTGGAAGAAGGAGCGCAAAGGCAAACTGAGTAGTAACATTGCTGAAGGGATTGGATTTTTCCGCTCTGGAGAAGGGGTAGATGTGCCCGACCTGGAGTTTGTCTTTTTGGTGGGTGTGGCTGACGATCATGCAAGAAAGGTTCATACTAGCCATGGGTTTAGCTGCCATGTGACACTGCTGAGACCTAAGAGTCGTGGCACAGTTACCATCAAAAGTAGCAATCCATATGAGGCTCCGGCGATTGATCCCAACTTTTTCAGTCACCCTGATGACATGCCTTTAATGATCAAAGGGTGGAAAAAGCAGTATCAGATGTTGCAAAGCTCAGCCTTTGATGATGTGCGTGGTGACAACTTCTACCCTGTTGATCCTAATGATGATAAGGCGATTGAGCAAGACATCCGAAACCGAGCCGATACTCAGTATCACCCGGTCAGTACTTGTAAAATGGGGCCAAAAGAGGATGAGCAAGCGGTAGTAGATAATCAAGGCCGAGTCTATGGTATCGAGCAGCTTCGTGTTATTGACGCTTCTATCATGCCAACCTTGGTTGGTGCAAATACCAATGCCCCAACCATCATGATGGCAGAGAAGATCGTTGAGCAAATCAAAAAGAGACACGCAGGCACTGTGAATAATTTGTACCGTCGAGTTGATTTATCTGTACATCAAGACGCGAATCTATCGGGAAGGGATTTTTCCTAGTTTACTGCCTAGGTCACTCTTTGAGCTATTGTGTAAACATTTATGGCTGCTGTAAACTGGTCGGAGCACTGCTTGACGGTGACCTTCAATTATCGAGAAAAAGGACTTTTCCATGAGTGATCTCTCTTCCCAGTTCGAAGCGGCAGCCGACGCCGTAAAAACGTTGAAGCAACGGCCTGATGATGAAACGCTGTTGTCACTTTACGCCTACTACAAACAAGGCAGCACTGGCGATGTACAGGGCAGACGGCCTGGTCTGTTCGACTTTAAGGGTAGCGCCAAGTATGCAGCGTGGGAACGCTTGCGTGGCATGGAGTCAGATAAGGCTAAACAGGCATACGTCGACCTGGTCGAGCGTTTGGCCAGCGCCTGATCAAGCAGATACAGTTCATCGGATCAGGCCTCTAATTTATTCTTCGCCGGGCTGCAGCCGTAAATCGCACAGACATGTCTGATTGTCTGATTGTCTGATTGTCTGATTGTCTGATTGTCTGATAGGTATAGCTCAAGGCAACACCACCTGATCCAGAACCGTTTTAGGGTGCCCTTTCTAATTTGTTGAGCTACACATATCAAAGGGATTAAAACCAAGTCAGTGTGAACTTTATGATTCACACAGCGTAACAGCAGGTCTCCCATTTTCTAAACCAGAAGGGACTTTTGATGTTTAGTAAAATCCAATATATCGCTGCTTTAGTCAGTGTTCCCTGGCAAAGTCGCGAAGGCAATGCCCACGATTTTAGTTTCGATACTATCGCTGGTGATGTGCTATCACTAGCCGATTACAAGGGCAAAGTAGTGCTGGTGGTCAATACTGCCTCAGAGTGCGGCTTTACCCCGCAGTACAAGCAATTGCAGACTTTGTGGGAAACCTATCGTGACCAGGGGTTAGTAATAGTCGGGGTGCCGTGTAACGATTTTGGAGGTCAGGAAAAAGCCTCCAATGCCAGTATCAATAGCTTCTGTGAACTTAACTTCGGGGTGACGTTCCCACTAGCCGCAAAAACAAAGGTGAAAGGCAAAGGTCAGCACCCATTCTATACCTGGGCCGGGCAGCAAGTCGGTTTCGTGGGTAAACCGCGCTGGAACTTTCACAAATTCCTGGTGAATAAAGACGGCAAACTGGTTGACTGGTTTTCGTCGACCACCAAACCCGATGCCCGGAAGCTGGTGAGAGCGATTGAGCGTGAGCTAGCCAAATAACTCAAAAACGCGCCGGTCTTATTCATCGCCAATGCAATATGATCGGCTATACCGGCCAGACTTCTTTTTAATGCCCTTTTCAAAGCCCTTGTAATCACGGGTCAGAAGGCCGTCTTCTTTGAAGCTACAGTGAAACCCGAATCTCGGGTTTGTTCTGCTCTCAACATCACCCTGCTGATGGCAGAAGCGGCTTTTCTCGCAAGTTACTGTCAGGCAACACTTTTAAAACAACCTGTTCCTTGAGTATTTCATCCGGTCCAACATTGGCCGGCACATATCATAAACTAGCGCAGCTTATTTTTTGGCGTTTGTGTGGCCTAGTTAACACAAAGTGGTCGTACCAGTTTGCTATGCTTAAATGGCATAGGGAAATAATGTTGCCACGCGAAATTGGCACGGTTAAATAAATGTTATGGAGGCTAGTCAAGGAATGAATATGAACTACTTTATCACCGGGGCCAGCGGATTTATTGGCTTAAACCTCTTACAACGGCTGACCAAACGGCCAGGAACCTTTTACCTGCTGGTTCGCAATGACGATAGCCAGATTAAGATCCTGAATGCGGCAAAACAGCTCGGGTTCCCAACGGATCACCTGGTGTTTGTCCAGGGCGACTTGACCCAACCGAAGCTGGGGATCGCGACCCAGTGGATCGATCAACTCAGCAACTCCGTGACACATTTCTTCCATCTAGCCGCAGTTTATTCGTTCGAAGCCGACAGTGACACTATCGACAACGTCAACATCGACGGTACCCGTCATGCGCTTCAGTTAGCTGAAAAACTGGGTGCCGGCTGTTTTCACCATGTCAGTTCGATAGCCGTCGCTGGCCAGTATCGTGGCTGGTTCCATGAAGATATGTTCGAGCAAGCTCATCCCGAGGGTCACAGTTACCTGACCAGTAAACTGGCCTCCGAGGCGCTGGTGCGTGAGCAGAGTGCATTACCATGGAAAATTTATCGGCCAGGGGTGGTGATCGGAGACTCGAAAACCGGTGCGGCCATGCGTATCGATGGTCCTTACTATTTCTTCAAGTTAATTCAGAAAATGCGCGATTCCCTGCCACAGTGGATGCCTATGCTTGGGCTTGAAGGGGGGCGCCTGAACCTGGTGCCGGTCGATTTTGTCACCGATGCCATGGATCATATTTCCCATCAGCCGGACTTGAACGGCCAGTGTTTTCATCTGACCGATCCTGAGCCTTTCCGAGCCGGCGAGATAGTGAATATCTTCGCCCGCGCAGGACACGCGCCTCGGATGGCGATGCGGATTGACCTGCGTCTGCTGGAGCTACTGCCCGAAACGCTGCGCAAGGAGCTAGGCAATCAGCCCCTGTTAAAGCGTCTGGGCCAATCCCTGTGCCAGGAGTTCGGGATCCCGCCAGCGGTGGCCGCGTTTTTTACCACGCCAACGCTGTTTGACTGCCGCAATACCCAACGGGCCCTGGAAGGCACTAACATCAGCTGTCCAAGGCTTGACGATTACGCCCCGGCAATCTGGGATTACTGGGAGCGAAACCTGGACCCTGACCTGCATCTGGCGCGCAGTCTCAACGCACGGCTGAAGGGTAAAACGGTGATGATCACAGGCGCATCATCAGGCATAGGTAAAGCCGTTGCCCTTAAGCTAGCGAAGGCAGGGGGACAGATGTTGCTGGTGGCGCGTAACGCCGAACGACTGCAGGAGACGGTTCGCGAAGTCGAAGAGCTAGGTGGCAATGCGGCGGCATATTATTGCGACATTGCCGACCTTGAAGCCGTGGATGTCATGATGCAACTGGTTGGACAGCAGTTCGGTAAGGTCGATGTGTTGATCAATAACGCCGGTCATTCGATCCGCCGCCCGGTAATCAACTCACTAAACCGTTTCCACGATTATGAGCGCCTGATGCAGATAAACTATTTCGGCGCACTGAGGCTTATCAACGGTTGTCTGCCCGGCATGATCGCCAGTAACGGTGGCCACATTATCAATATTTCGTCGATTTCAGTGCTGACCAATCCGCCACGCTTTGCTGCCTATGCTGCATCTAAAAGCGCGCTGGAAAGCTTCACCCGCTGTGCGGCTCCAGAGCTGATTGACTACAACATACATATGACGACGATCCATATGCCCTTGGTCGACACGCCGATGCTTGAGCCGGTGGAAACCTATCGTTCGGTCTCAACTCTCAGCCCCGAAGAAGCAGCAGAGATGGTTGCCAAAGCTGTTATTGATCGGCCGAAGCGCGTCGCTACCCGGCTGGGTATGTTCGGTGCCTTGGTGCACGGGCTATTCCCGAAACTGGGTGAGCTGATCATGAACACTTATTTTCATATGTACCCAGACAAGCTGGATCAAAAGTACCGACCGGATCTACCCGAAGCTGAGGCTGCCCACGAAAATCAGCAGCAGATACAGCGGGAGATACAGGCCCTGTCCAGTTTTATCCGGGATATTCATCTGTAAGCCTGTGCTGGATTAAGCAGCAGGATAATCAGTAAACAGAAAATCAGACGACCAAGGAGTGGGAATGAAACGAATCGAATTGGTTCATGCCTACGCGGCACCTCTGGATGAGGTGATCCGTTTTTTTAGCGAAACCGACCTTATCGAAGAGAAATATGCAAAGCTCGGAGCACATCATACTCAGGTCCGGGAACTGGCAGAAACCGACGACGGGTTCAGGACCCGCACCGAACGACAAGTGCCAGCCCAGGTACCATCGGTACTGAAAGCTGTGCTTGGCGCTTCGAATCAGATCCGTCAGCAGGAGCAGTGGCACTGGTTGGACGACGACACCATCTCCTGTGACCTGGTGGTGGAGATCGTCGGCGTGCCGGTGACGGTGCAAGGTGAAATGCGACTGATCGCCTTTGATGACAATCAACGCTGTGAGAACCACGTCACCATCTCGGTATCAGCATCGCTGCCACTTATTGGCGGCACCCTGCGGGAGTTTGTTGCTAAGGATATCAAGCGTCTGGCCGAGGCCGAGTTTAAACATATTCAGCAGCAGATAGCAGTCAGCGCCGCGTAGTCAGGTAAATAACCGCGTTGATGTAACCGGAGTATGGAGGCCTAGTGAAGACCAAATCCAAGATCCTTGAGGCAAGCCGATGTCTGTTTAATCAGCACGGGGTTGAGCCCATTTCCAGCCTGCAGATCGCAACTGAGCTTGGGATCAGCCCTGGTAACCTGTATTACCACTTTCGCGGCAAGGATGAGATCCTCGCTGTGTTGATCAGCGAATGTGACCAGCTGTTTGCCGACGATAGTCAGGCGTTTTCACGAGAGGTTGAGAGCCTGGAGGACTATTGGGCGTTTCTGCACCGACTGATGGAGCACTTCTTGCGTTACCAGTTTATCTTCAGGAGTCTGGATCACCTGCATTGTGACTCGCCGGCCCTTGGTCGGCGGATCCGCGCTCTGGTTCGTCGACTGAAGGGACTGATCATGACCATGCTGGAACAGCTGTCCAGTCTCGGCGTTTTACAGGTCGATCAAGCCGAGCAGACTATTCTGGCCGACAACCTGTTGCTGGTTGGCCTGCATTGGGCGCATTACCAAATTCTTCAGGATCCTGGCCTCGACGAGCCGGCACTGCTGCGAAAAGGCGTGATTCGCATGCTGACCCTGGTTTCTCCCTACGTGGCGCCTGAGCATGGGGCGGCACTGATTCAGCATCAGCGCTGGGCAGAGCAACTCACGGGCTAGGCTAAATTCATATCATCGAGAGCCGAATTCCCGCTGCTGAGCCCTCCAATATTAGAGTGCTTTTTAAGCAGCGGGTTCTTCGCCTTTTATCACATCGTGTTGCCGAAGAAAGTGGGCAATGCGGTCAATCGCTTCTCCGGCTTCACGGATCTGACTAAACAACGGATAAACATGGGGCATACCGTTACCCACAATCAGCTCGATCGGGTGTTCGGCCTGTGTCAGTTTGTCGGCCAGACGAGTTGAATCATCCAGCAGGACCTCTTCAGAGCCTACCACGATCAGCGTGGGAGGAAGTTTCAAATAGTCGGCGTAAATGGGTGAAACCAAGGGATCCCTGGGCGGTGCACCGTTGAGATAAGTATTGCGCATCAGCAGCAGTGAGGGCAGATCGAAAAACGGATCGTCATTACGTTTTTCATAGGCGCTGTTTCCTGTCATCTCCATATCTGACACCGGCGAGAGCAACACTGCAGCGGCGGGTAGTGGCAATTTACTCTGCTGAACCTGCAGTATGGTCCCGAGTACCAGATTGCCGCCGGCCGAATCGCCCATCAGGACGATCTGACTGCTGTCGTAGCCTGCTTTTAGCAGCGCGCGGTAGACCCTGTAGCAGTCATCGTGGGCTGCGGGATACGTATGCTCCGGAGCCAGACGGTAATCAACCATCAGGCCACGGGCAGAGATCTTCTGACACACCCGAGCGATGAAGCTGCTGTGGGTATTCGGGCTGACAAAACAGAAGCCGCCGCCATGGAAATAGAGCAGCAGCAAGTTGTCGTCGGATGCTGGCATGTCAACCCATTCACAGGGAATATCAGCCCAACTGCACGGGGAGCGCTTGATTAGTTTGGGAGCGTTGATAAGCGCGCCATACTGATCGATGTTGGTGATCAGCTCTCGCATTTCATGTACATCGTTGCAGCGAGCCATACGTTGGCGCATAACGCGCTCAAGCACTTTGTTAAATGCCCGACTTTTCCAATGTGCCATGTTTACCTCCCTGAACTGAGTAGGGGAACCCGTGCAGTCTTTCAATCTTCTCAACAGTATAGACGAACAAATCGGACCTTTAGTCTTACTCCTTCGCTGGCTCGGTTTCTCTGGTTACCCTACGGTGTTGCCGAGGAAGAGGTGATACCTTGAACTGTTTCAGTTCGGCAAGCAGCATCTCGGCCTCGTATGCCAGGTTTTGTGAATGATCGTCGGCAAGGGGATCGAACAGTCCACCATTTACCGCTGACATCGCAGTTTCCATCACATCCTGGTCGAGGGACGCCAGTGCTTCTTCCAGGTAGTCGGGAATTTTCTCCGCATGGGGCAAGCTAGACGGGCAACTGACCAGTCCGAAATGCAGGTGGTCATCGTAGCCGAACATGGTGATGTTAATGGTCTGGCCAGGGATCAGCAGAGACAGCGGATAGCATTCCTGCACTTCGGCACCGAAGAAATAGCGCCGCTGCGCTGGTCCCGGCACATTGGAGATGATCAGGTTGGTGGCTGGCGGTACCACATGGTTGATATTCAGTTTACCGCCTAACAATGCCAGTCCGTTGACCAGAATCGAATAATTGATATACCCCCCGGGTGACACCTCCTGCGCCTGGTGCTTCACATCTTGGGTCGACTGCTGGATCGCTGCCAGGCGCCTGGTCGGCGTATCCAGGGCATGGCCCAGTTCAACCAGGCCAACCGCGAACTTGTTGCCACCTTTTTTGACCGCGCCCTCTTCCCGCAGATCAATCGGCATCAGGGCGACCAGAGGCTTCTCAAGACACAAACGGTGATCCTGCAGGTGGCGGTTCAAGGCAATATCACACACGCATAACATCACGTCGTTCAGTGATGCGCCGGTGAGACGGCTAATCTGCCGAAACTGGCTGACAGGAAGGCGGCCCAGGCCAACTGCGCGCGATTTGTGATGCTTCTGATTGAACGGGGTCTTGGGTGCGGTAAAGGGGACTTTTAGATCGGGACGTTTGCCGCAAAACAGTTTCGATAGCATACCTGTGCCCAGGCTGACCAAGCCGAGAGAGGCACTTAGTTGACGTTTCAGTTCACAGACCGAGCCAAACAACTGGGTGATCAACTGCTTGTTTTCTTCCTGCTGTCGCTTGCGCGATTTTCCCAGATCCTGCTGCCAGAATGGCGTGCCCGACTCAGCGGGATCCTGTGACGTGCAGAAATCAAACAACTTGCCGACTTTCATGCCATCAGCAATGGCGTGGTGCACCTTGAAGCAGATCACCACCTGGTTGTTCTCCAGGCCACCAATCACCCACATTTCCCACAATGGGCGGAAGCGATCCAGTTGATGGCTGTGGATCCGTCCGACCAGATCCAGAAGTTGCTCACGGCTACCCGGTTGAGGCAGCATCGACAAATGAACATGCTGGGTGATATCCACGTTCGGGACTTCCTGCCAGTTTGGCCATTCGGTCAATGACAGGTTCAAGCGCCAGTTGAACGGTGACTTGACCTCGGAATAGGAAAGCAACTGGCTGTACAAGTTACATGCGAACTCTGCGCTCTCGGAGTCAGTAGGTGGCTGCAGATGGACTAATCCAGTGACATGCATTGGCGTGTCACCAGATTCAAACAACACAAACGCTAGATCGATAAGAGAGAGTTGATTCATAGACACCTGCCGCCCCAGTCTTGTAAACAAATGAAAAAGGGGTGGGGGCAGTGCCCCACCTGTTTACCAGCAAGTTGCCGGCTATTTTTTCGCTTGCTGTTCCAGCATTGCTTCCACGATGGTGGTCAGCTTTTCGATTTTTTCATCTAACCGATCAAGTTTGGTCCGGTCGATACCGCTAAAGCGATACATTACGTCGTTCATCTGGTCTTCAAGATGGTCGGCGGTTTTATCGCGAGTTAGATCGATCTTGTCTTTCGCAGCCTGTTCCACTTCCTTGCCACGCTCTACCAGTTCGTCAAACATGCGGTTGGTTTTCTGGTTGATAGACTGGGCCTCTTCGACACTGCGGCTATACATGCCCAGCCCGGCCAGCCAGATGTTTCGTGTCATAGACTCACCGCTTTCAACGATTTGAGTGGCGGTTTGGTCAACTGTGCTCAATTTGCTCATGATGTCCTCCCAATAAACTGGTGTGTCGGGTTATTCCGCTTTTTCGGTTGTTGCAGTTTTTGGCTTACTTACCGGTGCATTAGTGGCTTTTGCCTCGCTGGCCGGTGCAGTAGTGACTTTTGCCTTGCTAGCCGGAGCATTAGCGGCTTTGGCCTTGCTGGCCGGAGCTTTTCGCCTTGCTACACCTGAGGCTGCGCGCGGCTTGGCCTTGGCGGTTTTTGCAGCTGGCTTGGCAGGTGGCGCTTTAGCTGCAGTATTTGCAGCGCTAGTCGCTGCTGGCGAGCTCTCTTTCTGATCCTGGCTCTGCTTGAGCAACAGTTCGACCTGTTCGGTCAGTCTGTCCAGCTTGTCATCAACCTGGTTCAGTTTGTAGCTGTCGACACCAGTAACTTTCTGCACCATTTGATGCAGTCGCTCTTCCATTGCCACAGCGGCTTGGCTACGGCTGGTATATGCACGCTCTTTCTGCTGTTTTTCGATGGCACGCCCGCGCTCGAGCAGGTCTTCGAATACCGAGCGGCCGCGTCCAGAGATCTGATTGACCTCCTCGGCACTTTTGGCATAGGCGCCGAGTCCGGCCAGCCAGATGTTATACATCATTGTTTCGCGCATGCTCTCGACGCTTTTTTCATTGTCGGCTGCGCTGCGTGAGAAGATCCCCATCTTTCCCTCCTTAAAATGAATAAGACTGAATTCTCATTCCAGTTTCATCATAGGTAGAGAAGTTAGAGTCAGCTTTCTAATAGCTTGTCAGTGCACAAAAAAATCGAAAAAATATTGATGGGATTTGTGCTGGATCAATTTTTCATGGGGGGGCTAGCCGAGCAGTTCGTCCAGGCGCAGGGAAATATGTTGTTCGATGGAGTATGCAAACAGACTGGCGGCAAAGCCGAGGCGGATATTCATGCTCAGTTTGCCGGAGGTTGGCAACAACCACCCGCGGGCAGAATGGTGCTGAAAGTGCAGATGTTCATCGTCCCAGTGCCAGCGCAGGCCAAACTCCTGCTCCAGTTCATTGGCTACTTGCTCGGCAACATTTCTGGCCTGGCTGTGTGATAATTCATGATTACGCTCGATAAAAATCAACATAGTTAATCAGACCGCCTCTTACTTCTAAGTTTCGATAAATCACTGTCGTTGACTATTCATAGCGCAAAGCATGGTAAAGATCCAGCGTGTCGCTTTTCAGATAGGGCAAAACCTGAAGAAGCCCTCAATGTTAAAGACACCCTATAAGTATCAAGAAAAGTTGGGACAACTGAGATTTACCTGCATGATAGCTAAGTTTTTTCTAAAACTTTTTGGGGATGTTCTACGTTATGCCAATTTGCTCAGCTAGAACGAATGTAGACCGAAATGAGTTACCGGCACTCGCTATTTCTACTACATTCGCATAATTTAAACTGCCACATTTATAGAAACAGCTTCCAGAGGTTCAGAATATATTTAGTCCAAAAATGTCTTTAACATTAAAAAGTACTTCCGATGTCTTTTCTCTAGAGACTTGGCTGCCCTTGACTAAAATATCAACTAGGTGAGCTTTATCATTCAAAAACTGACTTCTTCTCTCTCTTATTGGGCGAAGCATATCCTGCAAACACTCTTCCAGTATTTTTTTCGTTGCACCGTCGCCAAGACCTCCACGTCGATAGTGTGTTTTTAGTTGATTGACATAGTCCAAATCAGGATGAAAAGCGTCGAGATAAGTAAACACAACATTTCCTTCGATATTGCCAGGGTCTTCGACCTTTAGGTGATTTGGGTCGGTATACATCGATTTTACAGCGGCGGAGATTTCTTTTTCAGAAGCACCAAGGTTAATGGCGTTACCCATCGATTTGGACATCTTATTTTTTCCATCTGTACTAGGAAGTCGCGATGCGTTACTGAGCAAAGGTCTACATTCATTTAAAACAACACGTCCTGCTAGTGAGTTAACCTTTCTCACTATTTCATTAGTTTGTTCAAGCATTGGTAATTGGTCATCCCCAACTGGAACCAAAGATGCGTTAAACCCTGTTATATCAGCAGCTTGTGATATAGGATATGTTAAAAAACCAGCTGGGATAGATCGTTCAAATCCTTTATTGTGTATTTCACTTTTAACTGTCGGGTTTCGCTCTAGACGACTGATAGTCACGAGGTTGCTGTAATACATGGTCAACTCAGCAAGTGCGGGGAGTTGAGATTGAAGGCAAATAGTTGTTTGAGACGGGTTGATACCCACCGCCAGATAATCAGCCACGACATTTAGAATATTGGCTGATACTTTTTTGGGGTTGTGAGCATTATCAGTCAGGCCTTGCATATCAGCAACAAGGATCGTTTGCTCGTGAATTTCCTGTAAAGCTACACGCTGCTTTAAAGAGCCGACATAATGACCGAGATGCAACGGACCTGTAGCTCTATCACCGGTCAAAATAATTTCTGGCTTTTCAGCATTTTGTTTTGTATTCATGGGAGTATCTCCTAGTTAAAACAGATCGCTACTGGAGATACAAAACAAATTACAGTCTTAGCTACCTTCCAGCAGCTTAAGAATGTAAGAATTCCGTGCCGCTCTATATAGAGCGCCACCAGAAGAAGAATGATGTAGGCGTTGAAGTGTATTTCATTCAGACAACTTAACAACAATCATTTTGAAACTCAACTAGCAATAATGGTTTACCAATAGAAAAGTTAATGCAAAAACACTGTTGTTAAACAAAATAATTAACACCCTCTAAATCACAAAGGGGCAGAATCACATTTTTGTAGAACGTCACTAGAGTGCCTCATCACCAAAAGTAATGAGTTTTTTTCGTGGTCAACCAAGAGTAATTCTATAATCTAGGTATGCATCATAATTTCACCTCTCAGTTATATCATGACCACTAATTGAGACAGGGATATTAATCGAGTGTTGATCGCAAACTTTAAGTGAAAAGGGTACGGTTATGAGAAGCTCATCGTCCATTTTGGTACTGTTTACGATTTTACTTACCGTTCTATTAACTGCATGTGGCGGCAGTGATAGTGATGGTGACAGTAATGGTGAGGCTGATGTAGGCATTGGATGGGTGACCATATCATCAGAGGCAACATTGGTTTCCTACAATGATGATGGTGCTTATGCGCTGATATCTGGCTCGGCATTTATCAGCGAATCCTATATCATGCTCCCCTGTGCTGGAATTTGTTGTTTTTTGTGTTGGTTCGATAACGGATACCCGGGCGTAGATGTCGAGTTGACGAATAATACCAATTATTGGTCTGGGTTCGCAGACAGCCAATATGGCACCCTAACGGACTGGTATCACCTTTGGTCAGCGACCGTCCCTCTCTCCGTCGGCAGTAATGATATTACCGTCACAGCGTTTGATCCTGCTGGAAACATTGGTCATGATTCCGTCACAATTAATTACTTCCCGCCAGCTCCTAACCGTGTATGGACAGATTCCGATGACCGCCAGATAGCCCTTGAGTGGAAAAGTGTATGGGGAGCCGACTCCTATCATATTTACTGGTCAACGCAACCTAGTGTGACAAAATACAACAGCAGTATCATTACGAATGTGAATAGCCCGTTTACCCACTCCGATCTCGTCAATGGCCTGACTTATTATTATGTGATTACTTCCGTTTTCGACGACTATGAAAGCTCGGTATCAGCAGAAGTCTCTGTCATCGCAGGCCTTCCTCCACGACCAACGGAGATAGCGGCAACAGTAGAAGATGCCGAAATTGTCATTTCATGGGATGACATACCTACCGCAACCTCTTATAACTTGTATTGGTCTAATAATCCCAATGTAACGGTTTTCACCGGTTCTCAGATTGCAGATATCGTCAACCCATTTATCCATACGAACTTAGTCGGTATGCCCTATTACTACATTATCACCGGGGTAAATAATTGGGGGGAAGGTAATCCATCGCTTGAAGTCACAGCAATGCCTCAGCTCCCCCCGCCGGCACCGACAAATTTAACCGCAACACCATACTCTGGCATATACATCAAGGTTGAGTGGAATCCAGTGCCAGGTGCCAGTAACTATAAATTAGAGCGATGTGCAGTGTTTACTATAACGTCTGAACCACCAGAAGCGGGGTTGTGTGATAGTTCATGGCCGTTTCAATTTTATTGGGAAGAAGTCTATAGTGGGTCAGAGGTATCATTTCAAGATCGGGATGCGACATTGGGACAGGCATATCGATATCGTGTGACGGCTGAGAATCCGTTCGGAGAGGGGGAAACCTCAGAAGAAATTGGTATCGTATACAGATAACAAAATCGCCCAAATCTTCATAGAACATCTGATTTGACCTACGCAACATTTGAGCATTCTATAAAAATGAAAGTTTGAAGAATGTACGTGCGAGCGTCAATCACACTGTACGTCCTTGACGTCCTTGTCCAGAAACTGCTTTGCTTCCATTATCTTCCAAACCTAAAGTCCCCATCATTCTTACGAAAGTGAGGTTCTCCTAAAACGCATAGCTAGCTGAAATTAAATAAAAAAATGCAAGTAAGCTTCGTGACGCGCTGAGTGAGATCCCCTTTCTCAAGGGGATGACTGGGTTGTTGCTTGGGTTCGAATCAGGAAATAGGAGACTGATTCATATCCGTAAAAACATTCACTTTTATCTCTTCAATAGACACTTCAAATAAACTGGATTTGTTTGTTTTTGGCGGTATTCAAATCATCTCACATTTATCCCAGATTAAGTGCCTGTAACTAACCCTAGAGGTTAAAGATCAAAATTGATCAGTTGGTCGAAACTTGCCTTTGTCTCTTCGCATTGCATTACCCGCCCATGCCCTTGTCCATGTGTCGTCACCAGGGTGACTTGTGCCATCTCTTCTGCGGCACGCTTTGACACCGAATAATTGGTAAAGCGGTCCTTTTCATCATGAACGATAATGGTTGGCGCTTCTCGTAACGCTAGTTTGTTATACGGATCAATGGTTTGTATTGGATAGTGATATTGCGTTTGGATCTCATCGACCACGGCCTCAAACAGTCTCATCGAGTATCCAGAACGAGCAACACTACCAAACAGGTTATCAAGGTAATCCAGAACCGGTGCGATAAGCAGTAGAGGCTTGTCATGTAACTTGATGTGCTTACATTCAATGGCGGCGGCGGTGCCCATGCTATGCCCAACCAGTCCCGCAACCTCATCTTCGCTGTCAAGTAACCCTTCCAATCCCCCCACAAATGCCGGAATATGGCCATATACCCCCTCGCTCTGACCATGAGCCGGGTGGTCATAAGCCAATGCTGTATACCCCCGGCTTGCAATGTGCTCCATTAGCGGAAAGAACTGGCTCGCCGTACCTGACCAACCGTGAGTTAACAACCACACAGGGCCCTGCCCCAACCGATAGGTCTTTAATACGCCTTCGGAGGTGACCACTTCTGCTTTAATCAGTCCTGTTGGCTCTGCATTCTTGGGTTTTGAACGCACGGGAGTGAGCAACAGCTTTTTGGCGGTTTGCTTCGCATGACTGGGCGCAAGTTTATGGTGGGCGCGCGTGGTCAGGTTAACCATACGTTTCTTAAAACTGAACTTGTTGGATGTGTTGAAATAAATTTTATCACTCATGACTGACTTTCCCTTTTGCACGATTAGAACGGTCGTGCTTTTTTATAATAAAAAAATTACCTATCAAGACCAAGAGTTCAATGACTTCTCGACACTGCTCCAAAATCGTTGACTGCTCTCTTGTTCACCCACCAGCGAATAAAAGACATGCGCGCTGAGATAATGCCCATATAGCTCAAAAGCTGCTTGCCTGACGTCGAGCTGAGCATCGAACTCCCCGCTGGTCACCCCTTTCTCTATCTGGATTGTCAGATAACCTATCCAACGGTAGATTGTGTTACGTAACGCCTGTTGCAGTTCATCCTGGCCATTGTCACGCCAGGCATCGATAAACATACAGCTTCCCTGAAAAGAGTGATTCCAGCTCATCCAGTTATCAATGAGGTGCTTAAGTTTGTCTCGCACCATCTGATGTTGTTGCTCACGAACCGGGGCAATGACCCTCGCCTGAAACGTCGAGTCCGCATGTTCGACAACCGCCACCTGAAGGTTTACTTTTGAATTAAAATGAGCAAACAAACCACTTTTCGACATCTGGCACTGTTTGGCCAGCTCACCGATCGTTAGGCTTTCCAGCCCATCTCGACTGGCAATATCGAAAGCCTGATTCAGGATATGTTCTTTTGTCAGCTTACCTTTTCGCATTGAATTCTCAGTATTGACGACTACTAGATATTAATTTAGCACGGTCGTACTATTTATCAAGCCACATTTATGTACATGACCAAATGTGGAATAATTATTCATTGTTGTGTTCACCTCAATATGGACGTTGTAATGGATTCACTGTTTGCTCAGATGCTGTTTTCTTTCTCCATCACCGGGCCTATCTGCCTGATGCTCATTCTGGGGGTGGCGTTCAGACGCATCGGGCTGATCAACGAAAACTTCATTGATGTGGCGTCGAGACTGGTATTCCAGGTCACACTACCGGCAATGCTATTTCTTAGTATCGTCACGTCTGAACACGATTTTTCTGCTGCCAGTGAATTTCTCACATTCAGTATGCTGGCCAATATTCTGTTTTTTCTTTTTACCTATGTGTCGGTCGGCTCCGTGTTTAAGCGCTCAACAGACAAGGGGGTCATAGTACAAGGGGCATTTCGTGCCAATACGGGCATCATAGGTATCGCCTACGTGGCCAACGCCTATGGAGATAAAGGCATAGCACTCGCCGCACTTTACGTGGCACTCACCACCTTCATTTACAATGTACAGGCCGTCGTCTGTTTAACACCAAAAGGAAGTGTATCTGGACTCTCTGCTGGCAAAATCGTCGTGAAAACACTCACTAAGAATCCACTGATCATTTCTATTCTGTTAGGAATGCTGTTTTATTTACTGTCAATTCCAGTTCCTGATATTGCCGTGGATGCCGGGAGCTACTTTGCAAGTATGACGCTACCACTTGCCCTATTGTGTACTGGCGGTTCACTAGACTTGGGATCGATGAAAAAAGAAAAGGCTCCGGCCTGGGTAGCCAGCAGCTACAAGCTGATACTTGCTCCTTTAGTGATCTCCACCGCAGCTTATAGTTACGGTTTTCGCGGTGTGGAGTTGGGCATTCTGTTCTTAATGAATGCTTCCCCTGTCGCTGCTGCCAGTTACGTGATGGCACGCTCTATGGGGGGCAATGCTGTGCTTGCCGCGAACATTATTGCGCTGACGACCGTGCTCTCTACAGTCACGGTCACGATGGGCGTAGCACTGCTGTCTGCACTTTCTGCTATTTGAAACTAATAACGTCACCTTCAATACAGCAGCACAGCGATGGTTGGCATCCAATGCCGTTCAGTGATAGGGTAAATCATGATCTTTCATATTGTTAGACGCGTTTATCTCGACTCACAGTCTGTCTCGAGGAGTGAACTATGAACAAAAAGCTTTCAACGTCGGCACTGGCCAAAGTGAAAGGGGTTGAGACCAAAGCACTGTTTACAACCCTCAAGCAAGCCGGATACGTCGTCTGGCACGACGCCAGCTGGCACCTTACCGATACCGGCTATCGCTTTGGCGGGGAGTACATCGACAGTGAGAAATTTGGCCGCTTTATTGTCTGGCCGGAAAAGCTTCTTATAGACGACGCACTTATCACAGATAAAGCACTTACAGCCACCCAACTGGGGGAGCACTTTGATTTACCAGCCAAAAAAATCAACCTCCTGCTCAGTGAACTGGGCTGGATACAGCGAGATGAGGTCAATTGGCTGGTTACCGATATTGGGCTTCGTTCCGGTGCTCAACAACGTCACGACAAGACCAAGCAAGTACAGTTTGTTGTCTGGCATCCATCTATCCTCAGGAATGCACGTCTGAAGCAAACGGTCATCGAATTTAAAGGCGAAGACGCCGAAGCGCATTCAACCGAAAAGTCTTTTTCCAGCTTCCGGCAGAAATTTGTCGCCAAACACCGCACTTTAGATGGTCATTATGTCAGATCCAAGGCCGAACTGATTATCGACAACTGGCTCTACATGGCTGGTGTTGTCCATGCTTACCAGAGGCAATTACCGATCGAAGAAGATGTAATTAGCGACTTCTATCTTCCATCAGGCAAGGTGTATTTGCAGTTCTGGGGATCAGATTCAGGTCCCGAAGACTCAAAACTCATCGAGAGAACTCGGCAACTCTATCACGAACATAATCTGCAGCTGATTGAGCTTTTTCCCGAGGACATTGATCAGCTTAATGACATTCTCCCTAAGAAACTCAAGAACTACGGTATTAAAGCCTACTGACTAAAAGTAGCACTGACAGTCTTGGCGACTGTGCTTCCCGGCGATCATATAAGGTGTCGCTGCGACAACAGTAGAATGAACCGGTTGGCTGGCTTGCGAAGCACGAGAAGTACGTTCTCCGGCAATCAACTGGGTTTTACTGGTGGTGATTCGCTGGGCTAATGAACGAATAAACGCATCACTATAAGATGGTATCGATTTGATTTTTGCCAGATCCTGCTGCGCTGCACTGAACTCTTCATAGGGCCCGATAAGGCAGCGGTCTCCTTTCATTTCAGGTTTTAGCCACACAGATTTATTGGTGAGCTGCTGAAGACGATTCGGGATTGAACGTAAACTCCCGGACTTAACAAATCCACATTGAATCCAGTAAGACTCAGCCGGACTTTTGGGCTGTTGATTGCCCCACAGCCCATCTCCTATCGGACATTCACTTTCCAGAATGGGGACTGCATGACTCGATTTATATGCACTGTCGCAAACATAGGTCGACGGTTCGGCATGAACAAACTGGGCAGCGAAACCCGTCACAATCATCAGTAATGCTGACACGTATCTCCACATAAAATGCGCTCCCTTATAAAGACTTAAACCCCGTGATTCACTGATGGCCATCTACGACCAGCGCTCACTCTTCCCTGTTCTCTCTTTAGCCTAGAACCTCCTAATACTTTGTCAAAAAGCTTACTCACCTTTCGTCAGATACGAGATAGCTCACAACGAAGATGTTGAATAACCTTTAAAATATCGTATGGCAATTGTTAGCGCCTGATTTTATTTAGCTTTTGAAGGATCAAAACATGATGAAAAAAAGTCGATGGCAGACCCTTTTTGTTCTCCCTTTTATCGCCACGTCTACTTTCGCGTCTGAAACTGCATCTCACGATGCCTTTAACTTTACTCAGTCAACCGTCGGTTACGCATCGCTGCTGATTTTCGGCATTGCCTATACCCTGGTGATGATGGAGGAATACTTACAACTACGAAAATCGAAACCAGTACTGCTGGCCGCGGGTCTGATTTGGATCTTGATTGGCTTTGTCTTCAAGGATCTAGGACAGATAGACTTAGCTAAGTCAGCACTGGAACATAATCTGTTGGAATACGCCGAACTGCTACTGTTCCTTCTGGTCGCCATGACCTATATCTCGGCAATGGAAGAGCGGCGACTGTTTGACGCATTACAATCCTGGATGGTGGGTAAGGGGTTTAATTTCCGGTCACTGTTCTGGTTGACGGGTATTCTGTCGTTCTTCATTTCACCTATCGCCGATAACCTGACAACCGCATTGCTGATGTGTGCCGTGGTGCTAAAAGTGGGTGGCAGCAATCTGCGATTTGTGAATATCGCCTGCATTAACATCGTGGTTGCAGCAAACGCCGGCGGCGCGTTCAGCCCCTTTGGTGATATTACTACCCTGATGGTTTGGCAAGCAGGTCACGTCTCCTTTTCAGAGTTTATGCCTCTGTTCGTACCTTCCGTCGTTAACTATCTGGTACCCGCTGTAATCATGTCGTTGTTTGTGCCGAAAGCGCAACCGGACTCAGTTCATGAGCACATTGAATTAAAGCGCGGAGCCTTCCGAATTGTCGGTCTGTTTATCCTGACTATCGCTACCGCTGTTGCGTTCCACGCAGTCCTTCACTTCCCGCCAGTAATGGGAATGATGATGGGACTGGCATACTTACAGTTCTTTGGTTTCTTCCTGCGCAAGACCCTGCCACGCTCCATTGCTAAGAAGAAAGCGATCGCAATTGCCAACAACGATGAAGCGGCTTTGAAACGACTGGGTTCTATCGTTCCATTTGATGTATTCAGACGTGTATCGCATGCCGAGTGGGACACACTGTTGTTCTTCTATGGCGTTGTAATGTGTGTTGGCGGTCTTAGCTTACTGGGTTACCTCAGTGTCGTATCAGAGGTTATGTATACCCAATGGGATCCTGTTTGGGCCAACGTCATGGTGGGAATCCTGTCAGCAATCGTCGATAACATTCCGGTTATGTTTGCTGTATTAACTATGAACCCCGAGCTCTCAATGGGTAACTGGCTTCTGGTCACGCTGACCGCCGGGGTCGGTGGTAGCCTGCTATCGATTGGTTCAGCCGCAGGTGTCGCATTGATGGGGGCAGCCCATGGCAAATACACCTTCTTCGGACATCTGAAGTGGATGCCTGTAATTGCACTCGGTTATGCCGCTAGTATCTTCGTCCACTTATCGATGAACGGCGGGTTGTTTTAACGACTGCTCACTAAGACAATGCCCCTTCAAAAGGGGCATTGATCTATTAACAACTGGCTATTTCTGTCTGAAAACCCATACTGGGCCGATAAGCAGGAACTGCAAATCGTCAAAGAACGACGGTTTCTTACCTTCAACTTTGTGACCAATAAATTGCATGACCCATAACACAACAAATAACACAATCGACAGGTAAAAAATTGACACGCCCAACATAGCGGCAAACGTAATCAATGCCAGACACGCTAAGGTAAATATCAACATCTGGATAAACACAGAGCGTGATAAACGCAAATAAAACACCATCACTGGCACCATAACGATCCACACCCAGTTAATACTCAAACTACCCGCAGGCAACTGAGGCAAACACCAAATCAAGCCAACGATAGACAGATAGATCCCCGGCACCGCTATTTTGTGGATTTTTCGGTTGGTGCTATTTTGATGGCTCTCTCCATACGCGTCTAACCACTGCTGCAATGATTTCATACTTCTTCCTTGAGGTTATGATTGGTGTTAATACTCTAGACCAAAAACAGAGTCTCTTCCTCTTTAGCATCCTATTAGCACTACTTACAGGTGTTAATTTAGCCTATTTCATGAAAGTACTTACTATGTCCTCAACGAAACGCATTCCCCAAAATCAAATGAGGTCATTATGAAAAAGTCAGTTCTTAGCCTAGCTGTAGTCGTAACTCTATCGACAGGTTATATTGCCAATAGTGTCGCGTGTACATCCGCTATTTATAACAATGGCGAGGCCAGTCTTTCCGTACGAACTATGGACTGGTTTGGTCATGACGATGCGATTGTGGTGGGAGCAGGGAAAGGCATTACCAGTCAGTATGGTGATACTGCTGAAGCTATGAAAACGAAAAGCAAGTACGCATCCATAAAGATAAAATCCTTTACCCCTCAACTGGTTGCTGAAGCCATGAACGATAACGGCCTTGTGGCGCGAATTCTTTACCTTGGTAACGACTATACCGAGATGGCACCAGACCGCACAGGCGTGCCAGACGTCGCAGCATCACAATTTCCTAACTATGCCGTCGATAACTTTGGCTCGGTCGCAGAAGTTATTCATCACTTGGATAATATCGATGTGATTCAAGACAAAGTATGTGACTTACCTGGACACGAAAATGAATGCATTGCCGCACCAGTACACTATCACCTGACAGATGCCAGTGGACAAAGCGCGGTTATTGAGTTCATCAAAGGTGAAGTGAAAATCTATCAAGGTGATGTGACTGAGGCAGCCAGTGTGCAGTATCTATCAAATGATCCTGAGTTTGGTTTCCATATGAATCTTGATAAAGAACAAACTGAATCTGGCTCAACGATTCGCGCCTTTGATCGTCGACTGCGTGCCAAAGAAGTCATTGAAGACATGTACGCTCGTGACGTTACTGACAACCAATTAGCACTCAATAGCCTCAAGGCGGCCGGTGCGTCAGTATTTTCAGGCTACGATCAACTTGACCCATATGTGAATAATGTGTTCCCTACACTATGGACCATCTATACCGACCAAAACGCAAAAGAAATCTATCTTGACCGCTACGACACATGGCAGGTAGAACAATATGATTTCACTATGTTTGACAATAATGATGCCCAAGTGGTCGTATTGGGGGCTCATCCTAATTCTAATAAATAGACGCTTGTTGATTCACCAAGGCCACAATTAAGTGGCCTTGAGTACACATCAATGTACTGTGCAGTTATCAAGGAAAAAATCCGGTGATTTACTATGTAAATGTGAGGAAATCTTCGAACTCTGTATCACATATTGAGCTGAAAGATCTTCTATAATTCAATAAACTGCCATTAGCCGTTACCGGATCCTCGCTTTCTTAAACAGCGGTAAGAATTATCAACCTTAGTGGGCAACATGTTACTGAACTCCGAACGACTCCTTTATCTCGTATCCATTGCCGAAACAGGTTCATTCTCTGCCGCTGCACGCCAACTTAATGTCAGTCCTTCTGCGGTCAATCAAGCAGTTCAGGCAATGGAGATTGATCTAGGCATTACCCTTTTTGAACGTGTCGCTGGCAAAGCCCCCACTTTAACACCAGAAGGCAAAGTTCTTTACTTCCAAGCGCTTGAAATCGTCCCGCGACTGCGAGCTATCGACCGAAAGGTTAAGGCCCTGCAAAAAGGTGATGAACCAAGCCTAACTATCGCGACACACAGCATGACCCTCTATCCCAGGTTTACCGAAGCGCTTGCTGAACTCTCTCATCAGTTTCCTGAAGTCGACTTAGTGCTGGTCGATGCCGAAACCCACTCGCTTGCGATAAACGAGTCTGAGGGCGCGGACATCATGATTGCGCCTGGTGGACTTTGTCCAACCAGAGGGAGTAATGTGCAAACGGTGGATTCTATTGATTGGTGCTTTTTGTCATCGCCAAATCATCCTCTGGCACAACTTCGTGGCGAAATCACAACTGAGGATCTTCAACGTTACCCACAAATCCTTTCTTTGGAAGGGAAAGTGGCCACTAGCGAACTACTTGAATCACTGAGATATAGTCCGCGACTAATTCGCTATGAAAACCACTATCAACTGCAAGATATGTTACTCCAAGGTATGGGGTATGTTGCTTATCCAACAAAACTGGCTCAACCGTTTATCGACCATGGTCTAGTTACCAGACTGAACGTGGGACGTTATGATGGGACACTTGTCTGGCCTGTGGAGTTATCATGGCGTAGCGGACTGGGCCGTGCTGGTTCATGGTTTGTCGAACATATATTAGAACAGGAGAATTAAATGCTCGAGCAAAATAATACTCAATTGATGATCATCGATGTACAAGGAAAGCTCGCCCAAATTATGCACGACAAGGATACTCTGTTTAGTAACCTGAATACACTGACCAAGGCCGCCAAACTTATGGAGCTTCCCATCATCTGGGTTGAACAACTTCCTGACAAATTGGGTCCCACTATTGATGAGATTCGTCAAGAAATCCCACACCTTACTCCAATCGCCAAAGACGTATTCAGTGCCTGGGGGGAAGACCTTGTTCGCCGCAGCACCTCTGAAAACAACAGAAAACAGATCCTTTTGGTCGGCATCGAGGCTCACATTTGTGTCCATCAAACAGCCTGCGATTTACTCGAACAAGGTTATGAGGTTCATCTTGTCACTGATGCCGTCTCGTCACGCCATCCTGACAACAAAGCCGTCGCTTTGGAGCGACTCAAACAAGAAGGTGTCGTGCTCTCGTCAACAGAAATGGCGCTGTTTGAGTTGCAAAAAGTCGCCCGCGGTGATCAATTTAAAGCGCTACTGAAATTAATTAAGTAATGCCCTCTGATTTCAGAGCATAGTAGATTTGAGCTAACTGGTTAATGCTATCAGGAATGGCCGCGAGAGAAGCGTTACCGTATCCCAACACCACAGAGCCGAATTGTCGAGGCCGATTCTGATACTCATAGTAGCTCATGGGCCGAACGATAATGCCATGCTGAGAGGCAATAGCTGACAGCTCACTCTCATCGACCATGCCTTGCCACTGCACCGTAACATGCAACCCCGCCCCTTGAGACACAACCTGCCACTCGTCACCAAAATTATCTTTAATGCACAGTGTGAGCAAACGATATTTTTGTTCATATTGGCGGCGCATTTTGCGCACATGCCTGACCAAAGCACCATCGTCGATAAAATCGGCTAATGCTGCCTGAATCTGTGATGGTGTATCACCTGACAATGCATCTTTGACCTGAAGGCAAGGTTCTACCATATGCTCAGGTACAACCATATAGCCCACCCTTAGCGCGTTAAACATCACTTTGCTCATTGAACCGATGTAGACCATCTGTCTTGCGTGACCGCTTTCAGCCGCCAGACCCTGCATACTTCGTAGTGGACGACTGTCGAACTGAAATTCACTATCGTAATCATCTTCAATGATCCAACTTTGATTCGTGTGGGCCCACTGAATCAACTGCAGGCGTTGATCGGTTTGAATCGAACTTCCCATTGGGTACTGATTACTAGGGGTAAGATAGACACCCAATGCGTTTTGTCCGGTAATTTGCGAGAGCTGTAAGCCTCTCTCTGCCGTGACGTCCACCACGCCATAATCCATGTCGTAAGTATCAAGTACCTTCATTACCTGGCGATAGCCGGGAAACTCAATCAGAAATTTTCCTTGTTTGCCCTGCTTACGAATCGCCATCAGAGCAATAGCAATGGCTTGTTGCGCCCCTGCTGTAACGATGATTTGATTCGGATGACAGACCACCGAGCGGCTGCTGGTGAGATAACGATGCAGTGCTTCCCGAAGTGCGACCAATCCTTGCAGATCCTGATTTCCCAACAAAGAACGGCGACCCGCATGCCGCTGAATATATCGGTTCCACTGATGAATCGGAAAGAGAGACAGATCCGCTACGCCTGGCGCAAACAGACCATTGTCCGGGGTTTGATCAACCCCCGCTTCAGAAACCAAGTCTTTGGTTCGTGTCTGCAAATAATGGTCAGGCAGAGTCAATGCTACTGAATACCCACTGTTTGGCTTCGCCACCAGATACCCTTCGGCCACCAATTGGTCATAAGTCTGGATCACCGTATTTCGGCTTACTTGTAATTGACTAGCCAACGTTCTCGTTGAGGGGAGTCTTGCCCCTGATAACCAGAGACCACTAAGGATGCGTGAACGAATCTGCTCAAACAAACTGTTCTGAAGCGTCGTATCGTCATTAGTTAATGAGATATCGCTGCAATCGATACGATTCAAACTGGATCCACCATTATTTTAATTTTGGACCTAACTATAGTACCAAAATTTTCCTATTTTGCAGTAAAACTAACGACAAGGAGATCACCATGTTATCAGGCACAGAGCGGACGAAAATAAAAAAAGGTAATCACAAAGCGGTGTTCGACACACAAGCACTTTACGACATTATTGATGAAGCACTGATAGCTCATATCGCCATCAATGACGACAATCACCCCGTGGTGATTCCCATGCTTGCATGGCGATTAGATAACAAAGTCTATGTTCATGGGGCAAAGAATAGTCGCCTGATTAAGTCGTTAAAGTCAGGAAAATCAACCTGTCTGACTTTCACTCTTTTTGACGGTTGGGTATTGGCACGGTCCGCATTTCATCACAGTGCACACTATCGAAGCGCGATGGTGTTCGGGCAATTTGAGGCCATTGAGTCACACCATGATAAGGATAGAGTGCTCAACCATTTTATTGAGCACATTGCCCCCGGGAGAACACAAGAGGTTCGCTTAAGCAATGACAAAGAACTGTCTGCAACAGACGTACTGGCCATCGAATTGAGAGAAACTTCGGTAAAGATCGGTCGTCACGGTGTTAACGATGACAAAGACGATCTCGACCTGCGCGTTTGGGCGGGCATACTTCCCTATAGAACGGTTATTGGCCCACTGCAACCATGTGACGATCTGAATCTGGAAATATCAGAACCAGACTATTCTCAAGCCTATGGTGATCGCTGGCATCGTTATTAGCAGATTGAACATCAATTAAAACATAGGGATACATTCATAGCTGCTGGACGATACAGCAAAAAAAAAAAGCGGTTCCTTTAACGGGAACCGCTGAGACTGAAAATATGGATACACGATGCATCTATCAATCAAGATTTAGAATGACACTCTAAATAAATTACAAGCTTAAGGTACCAAAGCATTACAACGCTTTGATGGTGAGTACATTAACGCTGTTCATCACCAGCCGCAAAATAGGTCATATCAGCAATGCTGATACTTGATTCCGTACTCTTGTCAGAAAACGCTTTTCTTCTTTGGCCTTTTTGCGATGAGCTACAAATTGTTTCAATTTCCTAAGCAATCCAGATGCGTTTTTTGACTTTAAACACCCTTATATGCATGAGAAATGCTAATGTTGGCTCAAGATTACTTTAGTAGAAAGGCCACCTAGCCCAACATGCCAACGCCCCAAAAAATCGCCAGTTTTGAATTCGCCCGCGTCATTGCGCTTATCGCTATCATCAGCATCCACTGTCAACTATTTATGGACTATGGGTTTATCAACGAAGAGCCCTGGCTAAACTATATCACCAACCAATTGGCGCGATTTGCTGTTCCGGTGTTCTTCCTCATCGCCGGTTATCTGATATATCCAAAACTCAATGACCAGCCCT
Organism: Vibrio hangzhouensis; assembly: GCF_900107935.1. GTDB lineage: Bacteria > Pseudomonadota > Gammaproteobacteria > Enterobacterales > Vibrionaceae > Vibrio > Vibrio hangzhouensis. The sequence continues at coordinate 70,837 of NZ_FNVG01000012.1, forward strand.
ATCAGACAGCCAAAAGCTACGGCCTGCCATTGATGTTGATATGGGTAGTATGGAGCATTATCTGCCTGGTATCGCCCTTTAATCTAGGGATTGTGGCTGAGCATGGCTATCTCGCGGAACGTCAGGGATACTGGAACTACCTCATGCAAAACCCTATAAATACCCTGTTTGAGGGCGGGTTAGTGCATCTATGGTTCATCCCGTCGCTGGCACTTGCCGTACTGATGATCGCATGGTTTGTCGACAACAGATGTCGTTCACTGTTACTGCCATTTGCCGCCATATTCTATATCTACGGACTAATGGCCGGCAGCTATCAGGTTGTCACTGGGGTCGAAACCCCCATATTCACTAGAAATGGACCATTTTTCAGTTTTCTGATGGTCTCTATTGGATTTGAAGCCCGCCGTAGAAACTGGTCAATGACATCAGCTCAGGCACTGGCACTGGCTTTGGTTGGAATGGCGATGCACTTTGCCGAAGCCTACTTCCTCCATGGCCAAGGACAAATCTTCAATATGAATGATTTTTTGCTTGGCACCGCTCTTTGGGGGGCGGGGCTGTTCTTCTGGTTACTGCGTAACCCCAATTTTGGTGGCCATAAAATCTGGCTAACGTTGGCAAAGTGGGTGCTCCCTATTTACGTTGTGCATCTGCTTATCACCATCTACATGAATAACGTCGCTGGAATTGTCGGCGTCTCGACTATTTCCCGAGATACCATCGTATTTTTTGGGACCATCATAGGCTCGGGCGTATTGGTCTATCTACTTGAAAAGACACCATTCTCTTTTGCCAACCTTCGTCAAATCAAACTAACGCGTCGGCGTGTTACTTGTCGCGAGACCTGATACCTGATAGAAAGACACTCAAATGAGTAATCCGGTATCATCATGACAGAACTTTCAAGCCTGGAGCAGCTTCTCAGCTCTCGCCGATCGGTGCGTAAATACGATCAAAATGCGAAGTTTGACCATAACGCGGTACAAAGAGCACTGGAAAATGCTACGTTAAGCCCCAACAGCAGTAACATGCAGATGTGGGCTTTTCATCGTGTCATCAGTGCCGAGAAGCGTTCACAACTCAGTGAGATCTGCATGGGCCAAAATGCTGCTAAGACCTCGAATGAGTTAGTGGTGGTCACGGTTACGCCCGACATATGGAAACAACGGGCAAAAATGAATGCGGACGTGGTCAGAGCTAACTTCGCCGGGCGTGAAGAGGACGAGATCTCTAAACGCGCGTTCAAGTACTACGACAAGCTCATTCCCATGGTGTACAACAACGATCGCTTCGGCATTCGCGGTATCGCTCGTAAACTGTACAGTCTTTGGTTAGGCCGTAATAAACCCATGGTTCGTGAAGTCAGCAAAGAAGATGTTCGAGTCTGCCTGCATAAAAGTGCGTCACTGGCAGCCATGACTTTTATGCTGTCGATGCGTGAGCAGGGATACGACACCTGCCCAATGGAAGGCTTCGATTCTGTGCGAGCCAAACAGTTATTAGAACTAGGCGACAACGACGAAATCACCATGATCATCAGTTGCGGTGTCAGAACCGAAGAAGGCATTTATGGAAACCGCCACCGCGTGGCCAGCGATGAGGTTATTTTTACTCACTAAGTTAGTATAATGTAGTGACTTTAGAGCATTGAAAAGGTCTGGCGTAGGTGCCAGACCTTTCGTTTATCAGACCGCCATATTAATGGGGGCACATTCGTCAGAGCGCGGAAGTGTATAAGCCGTATACTTCCTCAGGCGTTAGAGTACGCGGATTCCCCCCCATACACACATCGTCCATCGCTTTTTGAACCCAACCATCAATATCAGCAGTCTCAATACCCAGACTGGTGAAACCACTGGGTATGCCCACTTCACTCGACAGTTTCCTAATCAATTCCACGGCCAACTCGGCAGCACCGCGGTCATCGAGGCGACTAGTATCGCCGCCCATCGCCTCCGCCACAGGTCGGTAGGCAACCGGAGCGGTTTGTGCGTTCAACGCGCTGACATGGGGAAGTAAAATTGCATTACAGACGCCATGGGGAAGGTTATGGGTTGCTGAAGGCTGATGTGACAGAGCATGAACGGCCCCCAACCCCGCTGAATTGAATGACATTCCCGCCAAGAACTGCGCATCAGCCAATGCGGCCCGAGCCTCCATATTGTTGCCGTCTTTCACCGCGACTGGCAACCATTGGGCAATGAGTTTCACCGCTTCCAGAGCTGTTGGCAAAGTGAGCCTGTGTGCACCCGGGGTTACTATCGACTCAATGGCATGCGTCAGCGCATCCATCCCTGTCGCCGCTGTCACCGATGCTGGCAAACCGACCATCAAGGACGGATCATTCACCGCAACATTGGGGATCTGTTTGGTATCCACCAATACCATTTTGACGTGGTTCACTTCATCTGTGATGACGGAGTTCGATGTCATCTCCGCCGCCGTGCCTGCCGTGGTGTTGATGGCAATGAAGAAAGCACCTTCATTTTTGACCAAGCCTACGCCATTGTACTCCGTGATGGGACCATCGTTCGAAGCAACAATACGAATCGCCTTGGCACAATCTATTGGGCTACCGCCACCGACAGCAATGAAGCAATCACAGTGGTTGTCCTGATAAAACTTCAAGCCAACATCCACGAGCTTGACGGTTGGGTTGGGCGTTACCTGGTCAAAGGTGACGTAATCGAAACCTTTACTGTCGAGCGCCGCATACAAAGACTCCAGGATGCCGAGCTCAATCAGGTTCTTGTCAGTGACTATCATCGCCTTTTTTACTGGCTGCGCATCCAGCACTGCAACAGACTCCTCCACGGCCCCTACGCCAGACAGAGAAAGCTTGGGTAAATTTAATGCAAACACCATAACTACACTCTCCTTACGGGCCCGATGTTATCGAGCCCAATTCACCAATTACTTTTCCACACGAAGGCCGTATGTCTTGAACTTATCAAGCACTCGGTTCATTTCTTGAGCTGGAAGCACCGCTACGCTTTGCTGCACCGCTGCACACTTCAAATACAGCTCTGCCAGCACTTCTGTTTCGTGTGCCAACCACAGTGCTTTTTTGAGATTGTCACCCACAGTGATCATGCCATGATGCTGAAGCAGAATAGACTTGCTTTGACGGATACCCTTATCTACGAAATCAGCCAACTCAGGAGAACCAAAAGTAGCGTAAGGAACGCAAGGTATTTCATTCGTGCCCGATGCTGCAACCATATAGTGGATCGCCTGGATTGGACGATTGAGTATAGATACTGCTGTCGCGTTGATCGCGTGATTATGTACAACGGCATGGCAATCCTCTCGGGCCTGATAGCAAGTTAAGTGAAAAGCCCATTCACTCGAAGGGATTTTGCCTTCTTCGAATTCGCCCTCTCCACTTACGTAGACAATATGCTCGGGTGTGAGTTTGTCGTATTCAATACCGGTTGGTGTAATGAGCATCCCGCCTTCATAGCGAGCAGAAACATTTCCCGCGGTACCTTGATTCAGACCCAGTCTGGTCATTTCTAAACAGGTATCGATGATCTCTTGTGCTAATTCTTGTCTTAGTGTCATTGTATGGATTCCTTAAACTGGCGTGACGCCTTTCTTTAAAATAATATTGCCGTATTTCGCGACTTCACCGGTGAGGACCACCGCAAAGCACTTCTCAACTCGCTCATAGAACGCAAAACGTTCCATACGCTCCAGAGCAGGCACTGTATTTGTGTGAGGCGTAATGGCGGCCATGTACTTCGCTTCTACACCAGGATCGAGTTCATCCCCTTCGACCGCCTGCATCATGACCAATGGACATTCACAATACGCATCCAGCTCAAATAACGGCAGGGTTCCACCCAGTAGTGTGTCTATGTTGACGCCATCCGCTCTCAGAACCACATTTTTGCCGAACGTCTCTGCCGGGAAATGTGCATCGGCAAATAGAATCTCATCGCCATGTCCCATTCGGCTCAGAACCGCCAACAGCTCGGGACTTATTGCTGGGTGTATTCCTTTAAGCATCTTGCCTCTCCTTATTCAGTTCGGCATAGTCAACCTGCCCTTTCGAAGGGGTAACCACTTGATAACCGGGTTTCATCCATTCCTGCGCCTGACAGGCATCTATAAACACACCTGACCCACCCAATGCATACATAGCCGCTCCCGTCACTGTCGCTTCTGGTTGATCAACAACGTGGATGGGTATGCCCGTGACATCGGCTCGAATTTGATTCCAGAGCTTATTTCTGGAACCACCCCCTACGACCATCAGGAACTCGTTATTCAGGTGACAGGTGTTGGAGAGCGAGTCCAAACTGGTTTTGAGCTGAAACGCCAAACCTTCAAGGGCAGCACGATAAATTTCACCTCTTGTTGTATTTATTGATAAGCCAGTAATACCACCATTGCCTTTACCTGTTGCATCCAGCAAGAACGAAGGGTTAAATCTCACACCATTACAACCAATTGGCGCAGCCTCGCCTTCGGCGACCATAATTGCGTATTTGTTGTCACTGTTTTTGATGTCTGAAAAATAGGTATTCGCCACCCATTCCATCACTGCACTGGATAGCCATTGGATCGCTGGATTAAACAAACCATTTTTGGCATCAAGTTCGGTTGTCATCCCATCTTTCAAGTAGTCCGGGTGTAGGGTTGGACGGGGTGAGCGTGCCATTAAAATTTCCCAGGTACCCGAGCTCAAAAAAGGCTGATTTTCTTTTACACCGGAGGCAAACAGGGCAAACTGTGTATCATGCCCGGCAGAAACAACCGGGGTTTTAGCAGGGATACCGAGCAAAAACGCAATGTCTTCTTTTAGTGTCCCAACGATCTCTCCGGCTTCCACCATTGGAGGGAAATGGGATCGGTTTAACTCAAGATACTGCAGTACACCTTCATTCCAATCACCGGTGTCCAGATCGGTCATCATTGATGTTCCGGCCATGGTGCGATCAGTCGTCCATACTCCGGTTAATTTCTGATTGAGCATGGATGAGATAAACACCCATTTATCCATGTTTTTGTAGACTTTCGGCTCATTTTCTTTCAGCCATTTGAGCTTGAAAAGGGTATTAAATGAGTAGTCCCCTACTCCATTGGCTAAATACAGTTCGTCACGATCGAGATCCTGTGATACCTGCTCAATTACCGTTGACGTTCGAGAGCATTTCCAGGAAATAACCGGATAGATCTGTTGCCCCTCTTTATCAAAAGGTGCACCGTCTACGCCAAAGGTGGTGACTGAAACTGCTACAATGTCCGTTGAGTTGATTTGCGCCGTCACCGTTTTGGCACAATCAACGAGCTTTCGCCAAATCTGTTGGAAGTCCCAAACGTGTTGAGTCCCATTTTGTATCGTTTCATTAGATACATAGTGTGAAGCGACAATGTCACCTTTTTGGTCAACCGCAATAGCGCGGACATTGGTGGCTCCACAATCAAGAATTAAAGCAATCGACATAACTTACCTCTTTCAAACGCCCACCCAACTTTGGGTGGGCAAAACCGATTCGTTTTCGTTATTTGTAGAGAGGACCAAAATTCTGACAAGCTCGATAATCCTGACCTTCAACATCCTGACCAAAGGCAGACCATGTGTGAGGACGGAATACGTCTTTACTATCTACATTGTGCATAGAAACAGGAATACGAAGCATGGCTGCGAGCGCGATCAAATCCGCTCCGACGTGGCCAGAGGTAATCACACAGTGGTTCGCGCCCCAATTCGCCATAACGTCATAGACCGACTTGAATGCACCTTCCCCGGTCAGGCGCGGTACAAACCAAGTGGTAGGCCAGGTTGCGTTGGTACGTTCATTCAGGATGTGATGCACATCTTCAGGTAGCTCAATGGACTGGCCTTCCGCAATCTGGAGTACCGGACCAAGCCCCGCAATGATATTAACGCGATGCATGGTAAACGGCATGCCACCTTCAGTTAGGAACTGGGAAGAGAAGCCGCCCCCGCGGAAGTACTCTTCAATCGCAGGACACCATTTGGTCGCATTGAGTGACGCCTCAACGTCTGCCTGGGTAAGTTCCCAGTGAGGTTTCATTGTCGGTTTGCCGCCCGCATTCTTTGCTTTACCAGCCCCATCAAGTGCTGCAGAGCCTGAGTTCACCAGATGGAGGAACCCTGATTCTGGTCGAGAACCTGTTACTCGCTCTACGGCGTCTTCTGACCAATACGTTCGTACATCATGGAAGACCTGAGCCTCACCAGTCAAAAGCTTACCGAACAGCATGTTGACACCATTCAACGCATCGTTTTCTGTTGCGACGCATACCGGTTCACGGATCCCGTTCCAGTCAAATGACGAATTCAGAATCGCTTCCGAGAAGTCACCATTCGGAAGATGGTCTGTCCAATGACGTTGTCCCTGGAAGCCCGCTAGGATGGCGTTGTGGCCCAGCGACTCTTCGCCGAAGCCTTGCTCAGCTAACTTAGGATTGCCCTGCATAAGATCTCGCATGATCATCGTCATCTTAATGACTGTGTCCCAATCTTGCGCTTTACGCTCTTCAGTGAAAGGCGTTCCGTTGTAATCTTTACCCTCTTTACACCAATCTCTTACCCAAGCGCTCGCAAGTTCGAACTCTTGTTTGTCATACACTTCACGATCCAGACGACGCTTGATTTCCGTCATATCGACATATTCATTGCGCATACCCAAATATTTTTGGAAGAATTCGGGGTTAACAACCGAGCCAGCGATACCCATGGACACTGAGCCCATTGACAGATAAGACTTACCACGCATCGATGCTACCGCTAATCCGGCACGACAAAAACGCAGGATCTTTTCCTGTACATCCGTTGGTATAGATTCATCATCCGCATCCTGGACTTCTTTGCCATAAATCGAAAATGCAGGAAGACCAACTTGAGAGTGTCCTGCCATCGCGGCCGCAAGATAAACCGCTCCCGGACGTTCTGTACCATTAAAACCCCAGATGGCTTTCGGTGTATGTGGGTCCATGTCAATGGTCTCAGTACCGTAACACCAGCATGGTGTTACCGTTAGAACCAGTCCTACATTTTCACGTTTAAATTTCTCAGCTGTTGCCGCTGATTCCGCGACGCCACCAATGCATGTGTCAGCAATAACACATTCAACGTGGTCACCATTAGAGTGACGGATCTTCTCTTCAATAAAACAAGCAGCACGTTTTGCCATGTTCATGGTCTGCTCTTCCAGAGACTCTCTGACTCCCATTTGGCGTCCATCAATCGTAGGGCGAATACCAATTTTGACTAAGTTTGACATCTTATTATTCCTTATAGTTTTTTCTCTATGAGGGGCAATTAATAGCTGCCCCTCATCAGGTATTGATTATTTAACTTCGTAGCCTTTAAAGCCGTAGTAAACGAGGTAGATGAAACCGATAAGCGGCACGATGAATGCGGCACCAATACCCGCTGCGTCAGAAATTTGACCCATAATTGCAGTCAGCACCGCACCACCAAGAATGGCCATAATCAGGAAGCTGCCACCAAATTTAGAATCTGAGCCAAGGTCACGAAGAGACAAGCCGAAAATCGTCGGGAACATGAGTGACATACAAGCAGAGACACCCACTAGTGCATAGGCACCGGCAACACCGCCCACAAACATCACCATAGCGACAAAGACAGTGGCGATAGCAGCAAGAATGGCGAGTAGACGTTGCGGTTCAATGTGCTTCATAAGCGCCACGCAAACCCAACGCATTGCCGAGAAAATCACAATGGACGTCAACAAATAAGTCGACGCTTCAGCCTCAGTACCACCGACTTCTTGCATTACGTAACGAATGGTCCAGGACCAACAACCAATCTGCGCACCGACATAAAAGAACTGAGCAATCACGCCTTTGGTAAAGTGACTGCGTTTCACGATACGACTAAACGCTTGTCCAAATGTCGATTCACCATTTGCACTGGTATCTTTTGCTGCAGGCATCCTGGTTTTTAGAATTAGGAACCAGATAACAGCAATCACACAAGCAACCGCCAGATAAGGCATCATGACTGCGTAGAGTTCCTCAGATTGAATCTGAGACAGTTCCTCTACTGGCATGACTGCACGTTCAGCGTCTGTTGCGGGATTGAGCTGAGACAAAATGTAGAACTTACCAATTAAAACGCCGGTGATGGATCCAATTGGGTTGCAGGCTTGGGCGATATTCAAGCGTCGTGTCGCGGTTTCTTCCGGACCCATCGCCAAGATATAAGGGTTGGCACTGGTTTCTAATATCGACAGACCACCAGCCAATACGAATAACGCCAGTAGAAATGGCAGGTATTCCATAGCTTGTGCCGCTGGATAAAAGAGCAACGCACCAGTTGCGAATAACCCGAGACCCAGCAGTACACCAGCTTTATAACTAAAGCGTTGTATAAAAAGTGCAGCTGGTAAGGCCAAGCAGAAATAAGCACCATAGAATGCCGTTTGTACAAGGCCTGATTGCATGTCGGTCAAGGTAAATACTTTTCGGAACTGTGCAATAAGCACGTCCGTCATATTATTAGCCAGTCCCCACATTGCAAAGCAAGTACACAGAAGCCAAAAACCAAATTTAATTTCCTTTGGTATAACCTCTGCCTTATTTGAACCTTTTAATTCAGCTCTAGGTATATTTAAAGTATCAGACATAAGATATCCTTGTTTAATTTAAAATCAAACCATTGATTCACGTATTATTTGTGTGTTTTTTATAGATCAGTGATAACTGTATCGACAGAGTCACTTTCGCATATTTTTAATAAACTCTTCTTCTTAAACTTCGACTTATCAGCAATAAGAATTACTCGTTCAGAAATATCAATAAAGCTTTGCTTTATTTGATAGTTATACTCATTAGAGTCCCAAACCCCTGTTTCATAATCAAATCCAACACAAGAAAAAAAGCATACATCCACAGACATATTAGCAAGCGTTTTGATGGCTAATGGTCCGTAAAAACTACTGTATTTCTCGGAGTATGTTCCGCCAGTACATATGACTTTAATATTGCTCTTCCCTTCAAGAGCAATGACATTTTGTAGAGAATTAGTAATGATAGTGCAGTTTATGTCGGGTATTTTGCGAGCTAAACACCAACTTGAAGAACTGGCATCAAGACCTATTACCATACCCTCTTTAATATAATTCACTGCCTTATCTACTAGGAATTCCTTTTCTTTAAGAGAATCTCTTGACCTAGCACTAAATGACTGACCTTCGTCAATTTCCTGTACACTTACCGCACCACCATGCACTCTTTTTAGCGCCCCAGATTTATCTAGTTTTTTCAAATCACGACGAATTGTTTCAACAGAAACACTAAATGCTTCTGCCATTTCTTCAACTGAAACACTTCTTTGCTCGTTAACTAGATCAATAATCTGCCGACTTCTCATAAATGGCTACCCCTCTTGTCTGAACATTAATTTAGCAACGCCAGTCTGGCAAAACTGTGACCACCACCTCATGATGCCCGCATTTGCCCTTTTTATTAATATTATTGTGAACTATCGGTCATAAATGCCCGCTTTTAAAAATAACGGTCAAAAATTAGCGTTTTTAAATGACCATTTTCCAACATAATAGAAGAAAATCGGGCATCACACATTGAAGTCATCGAAAATAAACATATAAATAAACAATAAATTAACCATGTAGGTTGGTTGTATTTGAATGGCCACTCTAGATATTTCAACACAACTAAAGCTGATGATTTATAAGATTCTTATTTGTTTATTTTATTTATATAAATATTTTATTAATCAATATATTTGTATGACAGCATAAGAAATCCGTTTAGAAGTGGTAATTTTGGAATGAAGAACACGTTTTTGTGTTAGTTGCTCCATCATCAACGATATTAGTCACACTGATGCCGTTAACATAATGTAATCGATGAAATAATTGCTTTATGTTCTACGAGCTTCCTCAATGATCAATTGAGTTTACCTATCAATTCAATACTTACAATCGATTTTAACTAATAAAGTCAACACCCTATACTAGCCTCAACAACACAAGGTTCCACTTTGAATTTCGAGGACGGTCATCATGACAAACACTAACTTTATCGGACTAGACAAAACTGCATCAAACGCCATTGCTATTGAACTCAACCAATTGCTGGCCAACTATCAAGTGCTGTACATGAATACACGCGGCTATCATTGGAACATTAAAGGCGAGCAGTTTTTTGAGCTGCACGTGAAGTTTGAAGAGATCTACACCGATCTGCAGACCAAAATCGATGAGCTGGCAGAGCGTATTCTGACCATTGGTCACACACCGGACCACAGTTTCAGCCGATACCTGGAGTTGAGTGCCATTGAGGAGCATCAAAATGCCTTCAGAGGTAAAGAGTGTGTCTCGGGGTTAGTAAACGGTTTTTCAGTATTGATTGGCAAGCAAAGGGAAATTCTTGAGCAAGCGGGTGAAGCAAGCGACGAAGGAACCGCTGCGCTCATGGGTGACTACATTCGAGAGCAAGAAAAGTTGCTTTGGATGCTAAACGCTTATCTGCAATAAGCGCAATTTCGACAAACAGTGGTGCACAAGCGCCACTGTTTCGCTTCTCTATAGACTCACTGGCCTCTCTTTGCACCAACAAACATAATGTTGTCCTCATGAACATAATAGCCATCAGGCCAATGCGATTTAGGGTAATGATATTGTTGAGACTCCATAATACTCACCAACCCGGACAACCTGACACCGGATTGTCAGTGCCAGAGAATTCCCCTGCGTACGCCACGCCTGATACAATGGCGAACAATCCTATCCAATACTTCATCCCTGCACCTCTTGAATATCACTGAGATCATCAATGTTATGTTAATGGCTGAAAATTGCTGTAATAACAGATCAAGAATTGTCACCTCTTCTGCCGCGATGGTAAACGCCACACAATCGGAACCAACATCACGCATTTAAAGAACGACGTACGTCGCAAAAACTGAAACAAAAATATGCAACCAATTGTTATTGTACTAGTTACTTATGGGTAATTAACTCTAGAAGGGATAAACAATGAGCTCTCTGATTTGGAAAGGATTTCTCAGGTATATGCTCGCATGCTTACTAATCACATTAGGAATTGCGGGTTGCAATAATGATTCAAACGACGCTGAAATCAAATCAAGTCACAACCATACATTTGCCTATAACCTGTCAAATAAGACTGATGATACCCCACTCTCAAACCTCGAAGTCAATTTCGTCTTCGACGTCACCAATCAACCCGAGGATTTCACTGTCACCATCAAGGACGTTTTGGGTAGGGAGGTTGCAGGATACAAAAGTGGCGGATTTTATCAAAACAATATTGTGCTAGTGCCAAAATCAGGAATTGTCCCTCTTTCCATTGACGTATCCAATGTTCTTTCTGCCAGTGATGCGACGGGTATTTTGACTATAATCACGCATGGACGAGGCTTTTTTTCCAACTCTAAGCGCTTAAACCTATCAAAAACGTCGGTAGAGAACAGCTATTGGGTCGAGGTTGTCCCTAAGTCCTCTAATGACTCCATTGCCACTTCCTACGCCGAACAAACAATTTCTCTGACAGGCTCTGCTGTCGCCAGCACAGCAGTCATTGTCACACCCGTTAAATCAACTTCTACCGTTGGCGGCAATATTCTCGATGGTGCCAGCGCAAGCCTAACCATTCCAGCAGGTACGTCACTGTTGGCCGCAGATGGCTCCGTCTTTGAGCCTATCGGAAATGTGACTGCATCGATTATGGTCTTCTCCGCTGATCCAAAAACAGTTTCCGGTGTAGACAACAACCCTCTCTATCTATTCCCGGGTGGACTATCACCAGAGAATCTGGACGGTGACTTGCCCGAAAATATAAATAGTTCGGAACTGACCTTTATATCCGCTGGTTTTGTTGCTATTGAACTTGAAGATTCCGCGGGGAATCAGGTTGCAGGATTTGAAGGCAACGGCGTAAACCTGACATTTGATGTACCAAAATCGACGATCAATCCAGAAACGGGAGCCGCACTCACCATAAACGATGCCTCTATTCCTGTTTGGAGCTATACAGATTCCAACGGGCGCTGGCGTTATGAAGGAGATGCCCCCATTGTAAGTGAGAACACAAACACCTTTACATTATCAAAAGAAATCAGTCACTTATCATACTACAACCTAGACTGGTATCGTTCAAACAGATGTAAACTAGAAATTGACGTTGTTGATCAAAATGGAGCACCCAACAATCAGAAACTCCGGCTCTCCTTCGCTAAAGAAGGTGGCGGATGGGCATATAAGCCGAGCGGATGGGGACCTAACCCTGAGAAACTGGAAATAAATCGCGTCCCCGCCTTCGCTGGGCATTTCGATCTCCTTGACAGTCAAAGCAACAGCCTGCTCGCCTCGATAGAAGTGGACGGCGAGGTCACACCTGTCTCTGATGAGGAAAGCGGACTTGACCTGACGGACTTTTGCTTTGGCGTATCCACCGACGAGACCAAAACGTTCAAAGCAACACTGAATATTACCAACCCGCCTCGAATCGACTTACAACCCAGTCTCACTCTCGCTTGCCCAATCGATACCGGCAGCACTTTAACGGCAACCTCCGGTCGATTTTACCTTTATTCAGGATATTCATACGAAATGTCCGGCGAAATTTCTGGAGAGACTATATCGCTCGATAATTTAATCGAAGACGCGCGCTATCGCCTCTACTACTATGGAAATCAGACTTGGGGCCAAGTTGAATTTACCGCCAGCGAAGGTCTCTCAAATATCCAACTGACATCGCTAGCAGCATGCGACAAAGTTAACCAAACCATCAATTCTCGCCTTGTTTGCCTTGACGATAACCAGTCTGTTGTCCGTCATAGATCCGCTCCTTCAGCATGGTACTGGATGTACAATCGCGACTACTCCCACTATTTGTGGGGGCAAACGAATGAAGAGGGGACAGCACAAGAGGCGCGCGTTGTAGACACAGTGCAATATGAAGGTTCAGCCTATATCCGACTAGATAATAGATACTACTGGGGCACCCGAAAAACCGTGACGGGTAGCGCTGGACAAAACATTGTATTCGATATTTCGTTGCCTTCTGACAACGCATTCTGTACTGAAGAATTAACCATTGATTACGATACCACCTCTATCTCGGGCTCTCCTTTAACTGCGCTGGCGAACGGAAGCAGTACCATTACGATTACCGTTCAGGAACGCAACCAATTCGGTGAAGCAAGATCCGAAAATAGTGGTGTGTTGGCGCTGATCGCAGCACCATCGGCAGGCGTTTCAATCACGAACATTCAATCAATGGGAGATGGTACCTATACCGCTTTAGTTTCATCTAACAAAGTACAATCTGTCACCATTTCAGGCACTATTGACGATAATCCATTGGGAGGAAACGTCACGTTATCATTTACTCCGGTGGTCGACATTGCAAATTCGACATGGACACTGAATCAATCATCAGCCTCTGCTGATGGAACAGATTCAATAACAGCAACACTGCAGCTTGTGGACATGGAAGGCAATAATTACACCAGTTCTGCTGGCACTCTGGAAATTACGCCACCAGCCAATCTTTCAACCTCTGCTGTAACTGATAACCAGGATGGCACCTACCAATTCTCCATGACAAGTTTGGTTGCTGGTGACTATGAAGTTGAAGCGACCATTGGCTCAAATTCTATTACCCAAAAAGCGTCTGCTAATTTTTCAGCAGCGGTCAGTTTGAGTAATTCTACGGTCGAAGCGAGCACCAGTTCGATTAATGCAGATGGTTCATCTGCCTCAGTCATCACGGTGACTCTCAGAGATTATGCAGGAAATGCGTTTGTTCCCACCTCGGGTAATATCACGTTGAATGCATCGGGATCTGCAAATACTTCCACACCTCAAAGTAGCAGTGATGGGATCTACACCAGCAGTGTGACTTCAACGCAATCTGGCTCCGAGACCATTACTGCCAAACTGGGATCGCAAACCATTGGCAGCGTGTCAGTTGAATTCGTGCCCGCTTTCAGCGTATCGAACTCTAGCTTTACCTTAAGTTCGCAAAGTGTTGACGCTGATGGCTCCACGGCAAGTATTGCAACCATTGTGCTTAGAGATTTTGCCAACGAGATATATGTCCCTGGCAGTGGCACGGTTACGCTCTCTCATACTGGCACGGCAACGGTTCCTGTACCCAGTCACGACGGAAATGGTACTTATACCAGCAGTATTACTTCGAGTACGGCGGGCAGTGTTAACGTGACCGCCACGTTTGACTCTCAGGATATTGGTACTCTGTCTATCACCTTCAACGGCACTGGCCCCAGCGCCGATAACTCGACGGTGGCACTCGCTACTAGCGCTTTGGATATTGCAGATTCAACCTCTGTGACATTGGTACTCAAGACCTCTGATGGTCAAGATTATGGTCAGTCGGGAGGGACACTCGTGCTGGATTCGTCTCCGTCTGGGCTTTCATTCCAGAGCGTCACTGATAATGGTGATGGCAGTTACACAGCTACAGTGTCTTCCAGTAGTGTGGGCAACTACTCGGTATTGGCGGAAGTAGGAGGGCTCACACTTACAGCCTCCCCATCGATAACCTTCACTGAAGTAGATGCCACTGCGACTTCCCTATCTGCGACCAGTGTGTCGCAGAATATGGGAGAGACCAGTAACGTGACTTTGTCGGTGCGACAATCAGATAACTCCCTCGTCGGACACGGTAATCACATCATTACTTTGTCTGGCATCGCCCTGACTCTGGAGTTGGTCCGTGTTCAAACAACCGACAATAACGATGGTACCTACACGCTGGCTGTTACATGTAACAGTACCTATTCGGGTTCTCTGGACATCACGGTTGATGTGGATGCAAATAGTAATGTCGACACCTTGTCGATCATGTGCAGTAACAACTAGTAGGCTTTCCGTTTATCATCCGTCCCAATAACAACCGCCGTCACTCTCTACAATAAGAAAGAGTGGCGGCGATGGACGGGAACTAATAGCAAAGTGGTAGCAACGATTACCTTCACAAATCTCACCTACACCGGTTTGTTCGCACAGGCTTCATTACCGAGAGGTAGCTATAAAAAAGCCTTGAGCTGTTGGCTCAAGGCTAATGCATCGACTATCGCGGTTTAGGGCTATTTACCCAATACACAAGCATCAATCAATGATTTAATATCAAGAACATGCTTTTTGAGCATCGATTGCGCTTCGGCAATTTCACCGTCACTCAACATCTGATATATACGACGGTGGTCTTCCAGAATTTCAGCGTATGCGTCCTCAGTGCTTGTAAGGTGACTTCTGATTGCGCCGATGTGGAACTGCACCAACTGGTAACTCTTTTGCAGTAACGAGTTGTTGCAATACTTAAAGAACGACTCATGGAACTCACCATCAAGAAGCAAGAAAGCTTTGAAGTCCTTGTTCTTTAATTTGTGCTCCATTTTCACAATACTGATCTCCAGGCTTTCTAAAAAAGCTTGAGGTTCATTGCGCATAGATTCTTCAATGGCTATTGGCTCTAGATAGCTTCGAAAATTACATAACTCTACTATCGAAACTTCATCGGGCTGAAAGACGAAACTCCCTTTTTGAGGAATGATGTCGATTAGCCCTTCTTGCTTGAGTATAAACAGAGCCTCACGAACTGGCGTTTTACTGACACCAAAGGTTTCTGATAATGACGCTTCAGACAGTGGTTGGCCTAGCTTTAGTTCACCACTCACAATTGAATAGCGCAAGTTTTCGGCAACATTTTCCGTTAGACTTTTAGGTCGAGTGATGACTTTCAATCTCATTACCTCAATGATTAATTCTACTGACGTTAGTTTACCCGAATATCCCGTACTTGACAGCTACAAATCCAACGATATACAGGGGTTATCCATGCACAATAAATATGCATACTATCTTATTTGTATTTCTCGAAATCATTAATTAATTCAGAGTATTATTTGGTGTTTTAGTGATATCTATCTAGGTTAGACAAGGAACATTGCCGTCATTGCCAGATACATACTTCCCGAGTACAAAAATGCTCGCTTCTTTAGGTTAAGGGTTTCCACTTTCGCTCCTATAGCGAAACCGGCGATGTACAATGCAGCACTGGCGGCAACAAAACCCAAAGTATAGACCTCAAGACTCTGGAGTGAAGGCACCTCTAGAATATGAACATAACCATGAAACAGCGAAAAAGAGCCCAATAAGTAAGCCAAACCTTTATTTACAGTACGACCGGATGTACCAAAAGAGAGCATTACTCCCGTCGCAACCACAGATAATGCAATTAAGCTTTCAAACATAGGGATGTTCACACCAACTGCGGCCAGTACTGCCCCCATGACAAGGCTGACGGTTAATGTGCCCAATAGCCTCCATTTCATGGCACTCTCTCGTCCAAAAAACAAACTGCTCACAAGCCCGACCCCGATCATGGCCGCCACATGGTCTATACCGGTAAATGGGTGAACAACACCGGAGATAAAACCAAACTCTGAGTGCCCAGGATGCGCACTCGCTAAAGACGGAAACATAATAAGTACGAGAATCCAGACGTTCTTCATAACCCTAGCCTTGTTGTTCTTGATGAGTTTTAATGGATGATTACACTATCACACTGTAACCAGCAACAACTAACATATCAGATACTAGAGGTAATATTTGAGATATATCTCATTTTAAAGAGGCAGATCACATTTAGATAAAAACGCTTTATAACCACAGATCAAGCGCTAGATCAGAATCCAATTAGTCTTTAGAGTATCTGATATATCAAAATAAATAAAAACCACTACCTTTTCTAAAATATAGTGGCACATCTCACCAAAATGGGGAGCAGAAAATGCATATTCACTTGGATCTTGTTGGTGGCATCGCTGGCGACATGTTCACTGCGGCAATCGTCGATACGTTGCCAGAACTCAAGATGCCACTGTTCACTGCACTCGAGATCGTCAAAAAACAAACTCAGGCTAAATACTGGGTAGAAGATGCCATGGATAAAGGCCTGAGTGGAAAACGATTCTTTGTCGAGGCCGACCGTGAACACTCGTCTGAACACCACCATCACCATCACCATCACCATCACCATCACCACGAGCATAGAAGCTGGAAACAGATTCGGCAGCTCATATCAGAGCTGCCCGTAGATAGCCAAGTTCAACACCATGCACTGGGGATATTTGGGCTACTGGCCGAAGCAGAAGCGGGAATTCATGGAAAGCATGTTGACGATGTTCACTTTCATGAGGTAGGCGCTTGGGACTGTATTATCGATATTCTGTCGGCCAGTTGGCTGATTGTTCACTCCAACGCTCAATCATGGTCCTGCTCTGACGTTCCCTGGGGAGGAGGAACCGTTCATTGTGCCCATGGTGAAATACCCGTTCCTGCCCCAGCCACATTATCCTTATTGAAAGGTTTTATAATGAATGACGATGGCATTAAAGGAGAAAGGGTAACGCCAACGGGGGCGGCTATTCTCGCATGGCTAAATCCTGCACAACGTGTAACCCGTGGTTCAATCGTCAACGTGGGGTATGGCTTCGGCAAGCGAGCACTGGCCGACCGGGCCAACCTGCTACGTGCTACTGTCCTAGAGACTGAGCAGCCCGTTCTAACACACCATGAACTGGTGTGCGTGATTCAATTCGACATTGATGATATGACTGGTGAACTCTTGGCTATTGCCAGAGAGAAAATTCGCGAACAGCATGGTGTACTTGAGGTCACCGAAATGATTGCTCATGGAAAAAAGAATCGCCATATCAGTACTATTACAGTACTCAGTCACCTGAAACACCAAGACGCCACAATAGAATTCATTTTTAATAATACCTCCACGTTGGGCGTACGGTACTGGGTGTGCCAACGTCAGGTACTCCCTCGACAACATCACACCGTTACTATCGATTCGTCCACTTATGACGTAAAAACGGCATTCCGTCCAGATGGTTCTGTCACCAGTAAGCTCGAATCTGATGAATTAGAAAAGCAAGACATGAACTTCCATTCGCAGTCCCAGATAAAGTCACTTACAGAGAAGTTAGCATCCGATGAGTTCACTCAATCAAAAAACTGAACAATTAAAACGTTACTTGGAGAAGCTCGGTCGGGTGACCGTAGCGGTAAGTGGTGGCGTTGATAGTATGACCCTTGCATTTGTAGCCCATGAGGTTTTGAGCTCAAATGCAAAAATGGTGCACTCAATCTCACCAGCAGTTCCCCCTCACGATACCCAACGAATACAGGAATTTGCCACAAAATACGGTTGGAACATTCACTTTGTTGAGAGCGGTGAGATCCGGACACCAAGTTACCAATCAAACCCAGTGAATCGCTGCTATTACTGCAAGTCTTGCCTCTACAGCACATTAGGTGCACTGTCTTTTGGCCAAGTGGTCTCTGGTACAAACCTTGACGACCTCGACGACTACCGGCCTGGTCTGGTTGCAGCCAAGGAGTATCAAGTCGTTCATCCATTCGTTGAAGCGGGTTTTAGCAAGCAAGATATTCGACAACTGGCCCTGCAGCTTGGCCTGCCTGCATTGTCCAGGCTGCCAGCTTCACCGTGCCTGGCAAGCCGAATCGAAACGGGTATTTACATCGACGATAACAATCTGGCTTTGGTTAATGCTGTCGAACAGCACTTGAGAGCGAAGATAAACAGTGAAACACTTCGATGCCGGGTACAAAAGCAACAGGTTAGTATCGAGCTTGATGACGACACGCTTGCCCGTTTAACATCACAAGAAGTGACCTCTCTAACGCAAGAAGTCGGATTGATTACCGCCCGTTTTGATTCTTCCGTGCCGATCCAGTTTATGCGATACGAGCGAGGTAGCGCCTTTGTAGGGGACAAACAATGTCTGACATCATAATCGACTTCAATCGCAGACAGCGTTGCGGTGTAGAAGAAGCCATTTTCTGTGAAAGTAAAAGTATCGAACAAATTGAGCAGATCATTCATATTGGTTTGTCACAGGAAGTACGATTTCTATTTACCCGCCTGTCGCCACAACAATTTTCAGATCTTAAGCCAGAATTGAGTGCACAACTTGACTACTGTTCGCTATCAAACACCGCTGCACTGGGGCAGATAGATGATCTTAATGAACAAGACACTAAGGTGGCCATTGTCTCAGGTGGTTCATCCGATGCCCGGGTGTGCCGTGAAATACTCAGAACATTGAATTATCACGGTTTCAATGCATCACTGCACGAAGATGTCGGTGTTTCGGCATTGTGGCGGTTAACAGATGCATTGGACGAAATTAACAAGGCGAATGTCGTCATCGCCGTTGCCGGAATGGAAGCCGCGTTGCCCACCGTCTTATGTGGAATGACGGATCGCCCTGTCATTGCTGTACCTACATCGGTTGGTTACGGTGTATCTAAAGGGGGCCAGCTGGCGCTCAATGCCTGTCTTGGGAGTTGCGCTGCAGGATTAATGACGGTCAACATCGACAATGGATTTGGCGCCGCCTGTGCGGCCATTAAGCTGCTCAATAGCTTTACGCATTGAGCTATTCACTAAAATGAGGGCCAGCAGCCCTCATTTTCCTTTTCTCGGCTTAACCTCACCATGGCAACAAAGCGCCAGACTCATCGAAGCTGAATTCCACCGAATTTCCAGTACGGTTGGCTTTCTCAAGTGAATCAACAACATTCGTTAGCCCCTCTGACACATAAATATTGTCTAGTTCCAGAGTGTTCTTAATCCAAACAATTCTGGCATTCTGAATATCGTGTATTGGTGCTGTTTTCAGTGCAAATACAATGGATTCTCTGTCATTGCCCATGACCATGGGGATCTTCGCTGTAGCTAACGTCCCAGCCGTCGCTGCATTGGTATACATGGCGGCGAAATCAAGGTTTTGAACCAGCTGGCGGGTTGTTATGTCAGCCATACCGATACCGACCCCGTTGCCATGGGTGGCCTCTGTGAGTGATAGCACAACCGTACTCGCAATATTGGGACCTGAAAAACCACCAACACCAGAGCCAGGTCGCCCTGTTACATTAGGATCCATACCCTCACCGCTAATGTTCTTCCCAATCTCCTGAATAATCAGCACATCGATATCCGGTATCATGATTTGGGCAATGTTCTGTTTCGCTTTTTCCAGATACTTAGGCTCCAGCGTCAGAATATCCGACTGTTCTACCACTTCAATGTCCATAAGTTCATCGTAGGCATTCTCGACCAGACCGACCGCAAAAGGGACGTTAATCTTTTCTAATAAGCGTTCACCCGCTTCCGGGATCACGCGATGAAAGTTGTGAAATCCATAGCGATGAAGAGAAGATGCCCCAACGTGGTTGCCCAACCCAATACACAGCATTTTCAGCAAACCACTTTCGACACGTCCTTTGAAGTCTGCATGAGGTTTGATTTTATTGCATAGGATAATGCCATCAGCCTCCATAGCTACCTTGTCCAGGTACAGTGGTACACCGTCCGACATAGTCGCAACCTGAACCACTTCCATGGATGAAACAATGGGCACGTCCATCGACTGTTCCGTAATCCCATAGGTTTCGAGGATCTTGACCTGCCCAGCAGCGTTCGCTGAACCGTGACTTCCCATTGAAGGTACAATAAAAGGCTTAGCTCCATGTTCTTTCAAGAACTGAATCGTTTGTTGTAACACCGGGATCAGACCCGAAATACCACGGCTACCGACAGTGATCGCTAGTGACATGTCTCGTAGGCGCTCCGGATTTGGAAACGTCGCTAACTCCTTGTTTATGCGCGAGGGGATATCTTGTATTTTATGTCTGTCAAAGTGCTGATTGACCCGGTACATGTTGGGTAGCTCGCACTCAAAGCCACCGTCTAGCGTAAATTTAATCTCTTTATCGAACATAGTCTTCTACTCACCCAAACTGAAAGCAAAAAGAGAGGGCACTGCCCTCCCAAATCGTGGTCTTACTTCAATAAGGTGAATTAGCCTTTAGAAGTCACTTCCTGGATAGTTTTCATCCATGCATCATACACGTCAGCACCAAGCTTTTCTTTGTACTCCTCACGAACTGGTTCTGTCGCATCGATGAATTTTTGCAACTGCTCTTCACTAAGTGCGTTAACCTGTGTGCCTTGCTTTTTAAATTCTTCGATTTGCTGACCTTCTTCCGCGGATACAAGCTCCTGCTGGTAGATTTCTGCCGCACGCATGGACTCTTTGATTAGCTTCTGATCATCAGCAGAAAGGCCATGCCAGAACTCCAGGTTCATTACAGGAATATAGAAAGTAATAACGTGACCCGTTAAGCTGACGTAATCCTGTACTTCATAAAACCGTTGAGCATAAATGTGTGCGATTGGGTTTTCCTGACCATCTACCACGCCTTGTTGCAAACCCGAATACACTTCACCAAAGTTCATCGGTGTCGCTGATGCGTTAAGCGAGTTAAAAGTCTTAACGTGCGCTGGCACCTTCATTGTTCTGATTTTCAGACCTTTCAGATCTTCCGGCGAGTTAATTGGTCGGCTGTTGTTCGTTACGTGACGAACGCCATTCTCCATCCAACCTAAACCCTGTAGGTTCATGTTGTTCAGCTTCGCAAGCATTTTGTCACCCATTGGGCTGTGTACCGTATCGAGGGCAGCTTGTTTGCTTGGATAGATAAATGGAAGTTCAACAACATCAAATGATGGGTCCCAAGAAGAATAGAAAGAAGATGGAGAAACCGCCATTTGCAACATACCAGACTGAACACCTTCAATCATCTCACGATCTGGCCCCATCTGAGAGTTTGCAAAGATCTGCACCTCAAATTTGCCATCAGACTTTGTCTCAACATCTTCTTTAAATTTCTCTAGAGCACGATGTAAGTGGTAATTTTCGTTAGCGCCATGACCAATTCTGATCGTGGTCGCGGACATTACTGAAGTGGAAAGTGCGAGCATAGATACCGCAGTGGCCATAATAAGTTTTTTCATTGTGCCCTCTTTTAAAGTTTGTAGGGTGACTCTAGGTTTATCGTTAAAAGCTGCCAGAATGGATATGGCAACATTCTAAATGTTCTTCTCAATCTAACATCTGACATATCACATGTTAGATGTTAATTATTACTGACTCATTTATATTTTGCTGTGAGAAGGGTCACGAATATATCGTGCCGTAAATAAAAAGATCAAAAATAAAAAAGCCTTAGTATGAACTAAGGCTCCTATTTACTTACCACAAAAGTGTTATTGCTAACCAACTAATCCTGTAAGGGCTAAGGAAAGTTCTGGAATAAATGTTACCGCGAGTAATAGAACCAACATAGAACATAAGAAAGGAATAAGTGCCTTCGATATTTTCTCTATACTAACATTGGATACCTGACTTGCTACAAATATATTAACCCCTAACGGTGGCGTACAGAATCCAATAGCAAGGTTAACCGTAAGAATAACACCAAATACTATCGGATCGACACCGAGCTGTTTAACCACTGGTAGCAGAATTGGCGTAAGAATGATAATGGCAGATATCGTTTCCATAAACATACCAATAATCAACAACATACCATTAATAAGTAGTAGTAGCACAACCGGATTATCCGATAACCCAACCAGCGTACTTGCCACCACTGAAGGGATCTGCTCAAACGTCACCAAGCGACCAAATGCAGCAGCAAATACCACTAGAACAAGTATTGTTGCCGAGGTTAATGTCGAGCGAGCAAATATTCCTGGCAAATCTGAAAATGAAATTTCTTTATATATAAACAAGCCACAAATTACTGCATAAACAACAGCTACTGCACCCGCTTCCGTTGGAGTAAATACCCCACCATAAATACCACCGAGAATAATTCCAGGTACAATTAGCGCCCAAATTGATTCTTTAAATTGTGCGGCGACACCGGCCCAGGAAAATGGCGTTGGCTCAACATCCATAATAGGTTGATTTCTTACAACAACTCTACTCATTACCATAAATGTAATGCCGAACAATACTCCTGGAATAATACCAGCTAAAAACAATTTACCAATTGAAACTTCTGCAGATACTCCATAAATAATAAATGGAATACTCGGTGGAATCATTACACCAATCATACCCGCTGAAGCCGTTAGCGCTGATGAAAAGTCCTTCTTATAACCTTGCTGTGTCATCGAAGGAATGATGTTCGATCCAATAGCGGCCACTGTTGCCGGTGCTGAGCCTGAGATAGCCGCAAAAAACATCGATGCAATGACATTCACATAACAAAGCGACGCTTTGATGTGACCAACCAACGAATAAGCAAAACCGATAATTCGTTTCGACAATCCACCTTTTTGCATCAAGTCACCCGCCAGAATAAATAGCGGTACCGCGATCAGTGGAAATGAGTCAGCCCCCGTCACAATAGAGCGAGCCATTAGACTCAAAGGAGGTGTGCCCTCAACAAAACTCATCACAAATAGAGAGCTCATCCCTAGACTCATAGCAATAGGCATACCCAGAATAAGTAAAAGACCTAATGCACAAAATAGTATAATCCCAGACATTTTATACCCCTACTGCTGATGATGTTTGCGCTGGCTTTGCAACGTAAAATTGAAGAATCCTGAATACCGACAATAACGATCCGACAGGAGCCGAAGCGTACATGATGGCTATTGGAAGATTGAGAACCACAGATTTTTGAGAGAGTACATACGGTAGCGTGATCAACTTGTAAGATTGATACGTCATCGTTAACAAGAACACGACGATCGCTATGTCAATCGCCACTTCCAACATTCGTTTTGCATTAGCCGGGAGTAAGTCTTGGAAAAACGTTACCTTTACGTGCTTTCTCTCTTTGAACGCGTAAGCAATGCCTATCCAGATAAACCAAATAAAGGACCATAAGGTTAATTCCTCAGACCAAGATAAGGCATTTTGAAACACATATCGCATCACTACCTGGACTGTAATCAATATTACAATTCCCGCTAGAAGCAGTCCTCCAAGGGCCGCCTCCAAATTGTCATTTAACCATTTCATCATACTAGTCTCATCACCAAAAAATACTGATATGTCAGATATCATAGACTGCAAAGTGGACGGAAAACACCCTAGAAAGGCCATTTGACCTGTGCAAAGTCGAGTTTCTTGTGATTGATCACAGTTTGAAAACAAATGAATTCAGATCCAAAAAATCAACTGATATGTTAGATCTCAGATATCGAATATTAAAACAAAGAGGTGATGTGACATGACAGCTGAGACCAAGTTCAAAGTCTATGTATCCGACTATGACTATCCTGATTTGGATATTGAACGCAGCGTACTCGAACCAATTGGCGCAGAAGTAATCGGCTTAAAATGCAAAACAGGCATTGGTTTAGGTGAGCTAGCCAAAGATGCGGATGCGATCCTGCAGCAATATGCCAAGATCCCTCGCGCAACAATTGAGCAGCTCGACAACTGCAAGATCATTTGTCGCTACGGGATTGGCGTCGACATTCTTGACGTAGAAGCGTGTTATGACCACGGGATCAAGGTGTCCAACGTACCTGATTACTGTATCGACGAAGTTGCAGACCACTCTATTTCATTAGGTCTGACGCTTTTCAGAAGAATTCCTGCTTATAACAAGTTCACTCATGAAGGCAACTGGCATTGGGATATGGACGGCCTAGTTCCTAAACGCTTCCGTTCTTCTGTCTGGGGCCTCATCGGCTTTGGCCGAATCGCTCAGAATATCGCCAAAAAAATGACGGCTCTTGGCTTTAAGGTTGTGGCATTTGACCCTTATGTATCCGCCTCTTACATGAATACTTTTGGTGTTGAAAAAGTAGATCTGGAGACGCTGATTACCACGTCAGACGTGGTCAACGTGATGTGCCCACACACGCCTGAAACCGATCGTTTGATCAATGAAGATCGTCTACGTCAAATGAAGCCGAACGCGGTTCTGGTCAACGGTGCAAGAGGCAAAGTCGTTGACAACACAGCGCTTTACAAAGCACTGGTAGAAGGTTGGATTGCCGCAGCTGGTCTGGATGATCCAGAGGAAGAGCCCGCTAAGCTGGACGATTGGAATCCAAACGATAACCCGATTTTTGGTCTGGATAACTGCATCGTCACACCACACGTGGCTTATGTTTCCCAGGAAGCGTTCCAGGAATGCCGTCGCATTGCTGCAGAAAATGCGAAAGCAGTATTGCTAGGTGGCGAGCCTCTTGACCCAGTAGCTCGAGTTAAAACCCCTATTTCGGAACAGTAATCATGAGACAGGAAACCATCGCGGCAATCGAAACGCACAAGGTGTTTGCCATCGTTCGAGGTATATCACCAGAGAACGTTCGTCCGACCATGGAAGCCCTCCATCAGGGTGGCATTCGCCTGGTTGAAGTAACGTTCGATCGAAAAAACGGAGATGAAGGCACACTTGCGGCCCTCGATATTCTCGCGAGTGAGTTCAGTGACCGTTTGATATTCGGCGCGGGCACAGTGACAACGGTTGAGCAAGTAAAAGCAGTAAAAGCACTTGGCGGCCAGTTCATCGTCTCGCCGGATCTCAATGTAGAGGTGATTCAGGCAACGCGTGAGCTAGACATGGTATCCCTACCAGGGGTCATGACCCCCACGGAGGCCGTGCAGGCCGATGCAGCCGGAGCTGACTTCATCAAACTGTTTCCTGGAGGCTTACTTGGCCCTGGTTACTTAGGCGCACTAAGTGCTCCGCTGTCTGACCTCAAATTTATAGCCGTTGGCGGTGTGGATTCAGACAACATTGCAGCCTTTGCCAAAGCTGGTGCGATTGGCTTCGGGATCGGCTCTAACTTAGTGAACAACACCCTCGTAGAGAACCAAGAGTTCGACAAAATTTACCAAAACGCTTGTCGTTATAAACAAGCTATTGAATTGATTAGGAAGTAAAAATGGAATACGCAAAGAAAATTATTAATCCACGTCCAGAAGTAAACGAAGAACTTATCGCTAAGTGTGCAGAAATGGTCGACACATTAAGTGTCAGTGCCGTATTCAGTGACGCTTTCAAACGTGACGGTGTAATGGATCATGAGATTAAATTCCGTTCAAGCAACAAACCATTCATTGGTCAGGCATTAACGGTAAAACTTAAGCCAGGTGATATTGTTGACTGTCTGCCAATCTTTGATATCGCAAAACCAGGTGATGTTGTGGTTATCGATGCGAACGGCACGCCAAACACATCAATCTGGGGCGGTTTAATGTCTGGCCTTGCACGAGCAGCGGGTGTTGTTGGTGCGG
The DNA here is from genome assembly GCF_900107935.1 of Vibrio hangzhouensis. Classification (GTDB taxonomy): domain Bacteria; phylum Pseudomonadota; class Gammaproteobacteria; order Enterobacterales; family Vibrionaceae; genus Vibrio; species Vibrio hangzhouensis. The sequence continues at coordinate 97,013 of NZ_FNVG01000012.1, forward strand.
TTGTTGATGGCTCTGTTCGTGATACTGATGAGTCAAAAGTTCTCGGTTTCCCAATTGCTTCACGCTCAGTTTCTCCTCGCGCAGCTCACTCTGCAGAGACTGGTCGCACTGAGCCGATCGAAATTAACGTGCCTGTAGTATGTGGTGGCCAAATCGTTAAACCAGGCGACTTAGTAGTTGCTGATGAACTGGGTGTGACAGTGGTTCCTTACGAGTTCGTTGAAGAAGTATACCCAGCAGCTAAGCAGTTGGCAGAAAACGAGAAAAAAGTGCGCGAAGAAATTCTTAACGGCGCAACGGTAGAGCAGCTGCTTTCTAAGTTTGGCCGCATCTAATCTGTATGAGAGGCCTGCGGTTGACGTGGGCCTCGTCTGAGGGATATCCAATTGATCATTACAATAGATACAGGCACTACCAACACTCGAGTAGCGCTTTTCGATGGTAAACAACGCGTTGATCAGGTTAAAGCGAATATCGGTGTTCGTAATACCAGTATCGACGGCAATAATCAGCAACTGGTGACGACAATCGCCAACGCGGTGAGTCAGCTAAAGCAATCACACTCACTGCAAGATACAGATATTGAAGCCATTCTGGCAGCAGGTATGATTACCTCGAACCTGGGCTTGTATGAAGTGCCACACCTTGTCGCACCGGTTTCGCTCAGCAACTTCGCTGACAACATCAAATCTGTTGTCATTCCTGAAGTCTCTGATCTGCCCATCCACTTTATTCCAGGTGTTAAAAACCTTGATACCGACAACCTGCAATCTGTAGTCGGTCTCGACATTATGCGCGGTGAGGAAGTAGAGGCGCTGGCGATCGCCGACCTGTTCAATATTGAGCAAGACGCTATTATCGCTCTTCCTGGATCTCATTCGAAATTTGTTTCTGTAGACGCTCAACAAACTATTCGCGGATGCTGTACCACACTGGCAGGCGAATTAAATGCTATCGTCACACACCACACGATTTTGACCAGTTCTCTGCAGGATCGTTTTTCCGAAACCTTGTGTACCGATTCGCTGTTAGAAGGCTACCAGGCTTCAGAAAGCTATGGGTTAGGACATGCACTGTTCTTAATCCGTCTGCAGGAACAATTTGGTGGCAAGCAACATGAGCAGCTCGCCAGTTTCCTCATCGGTGTCATACTGCACTCTGACATAAAAGCATTAAGCTCCGCTCCACAGCTTCACTTTAGTTCAGAGACGCCAGTATATATCGGAGGATCTGGTTTGTTGTGTGATGCAACGGCGGTACTCCTCAATCACCAGTTCCCGGACAACCCAGTGATTCAATGCCAGGATGTTCAGGATCTGTCGGCTATTGGTTCTATCTATGTCGCTCAAAAGGCGAATCTTATTTAGTCACTCACCCCATGTGACCACTTTGGAGCTTTCGACCCCAATCGAAAGCTCCTTTTATTGTTTTAGAGGCTCACAACATGAAAGCACTGACCTACCAAAAAAAACATGATCGATTCCAGATTCAAACGCTGGCGATACCTGTACCTAATGAGCACCAGGTATTAGTCAAAGTTCGTGCATGCGGCCTGAATCCAGTGGACACCAAAATCGTTCACTGGCAGTCACTTGTCAGCAACATGGGAGACGACTTTGTCGTTGGACTGGATGTGGTCGGGGAAATCATTGAAACCGGCGACCAGGTGAAGGACTGGAAGGTGGGCGATAACGTGTTATTTCACGGCAATATGTTCAGCCAGTATGGTGGCTTGGCAGAGTATTGCCTTCAGGATAGCCGAACTCTCACCACGCTCCCCGATGTACCGGTAGAGGTGGCGGCAGCTACACCTTGTGCCGGCTGGACCGCTTGGCGCGCGTTGGTCGACAAACTCAAGGTGCAGCAACGACAATCCGTCTTCATCAGTGGCGGTGCTGGTGGGGTTGGCGGATTCGCCATTCAGATAGCCAAGTACTTTGGTCTTAATACGATTATCACCACGTGCTCCGAGAAAAACTCCGACTACGTCAAACAGCTTGGAGCGACACATGCCATCAATTACCAAAATGAAAATGTCGTTGATGAGATCATGAAGATCACTGCCAATGAGGGAGTGAATATCGCTCTGGATTGTGTGGGCGCTGAGTCTGAGCGATTTTGTGCCGATGCATTGGAGTTCGAAGGCGAGATGGTTGAACTCGTAGAAACAGCAAACTTAACACAATATCATCAGGCAAAGGCGAGAGGGCTCACTGTTCATCAATTGAGCTTTGGAGCAGGATACGCCAATGGCCCAAAAGGGCGAGACTCGATCTTAAAGGCCGGCCTGTCGTTCAGCGAATTGTTAAGTCAAGGTGCACTTAATGTACCCCAAATCAAAACCATCGCCCTGGATCAAGCCGGGGAGGCTTTAATCGAAATGAGGAAGCAGCGCACCGTAGGCAAAATCGTTGTGGTTTTTCCTGAGCCAAATTAAAGGAGTAAACCCGTGCATCGATCACTCAAAGGGGAAGGGTATTTGTTTCTCGCAACACTGTTTGCTGCTGTTGGTTGGGTTGCTTCCAAATACGTATTACAGGAAATGCCCAGCAGTTCATTTATTGGCGGACGGTTCCTGATTGCCAGCACGCTATTGCTACCGTTTTGCTTCAGAGATATCCGGCAAATTTCAAAACATCTGATCTGGAAACTGATTGCGGTCGGAAGCCTTCTGGCACTGTCTATTCACGTTTGGGTTTATGCTGTCAGCATCACTCAAAGCCTTTCTGAAGGGGCCTTCATTATGAGCCTCGCAATGATTATTGCCCCCCTGACCCGATGGCTTTTGTTCAAACAACACCCTAATCGCGCCTTTTGGCTTTCCCTACCTATTGCCGTCTTAGGGATGATGTTTCTCACCCTCACCAATGGGTGGAACATTGATGTGAGCCAAGGCTACTTCTTGCTGTCTTCCTGCCTGTTATCGGTACATTTTGTGTTAAACAAACGAGCCAGCAATGTCGTATCCCCTCTGTCTTCGATTTGCTTACAAATGTCGGTGGTTGGATTGAGTGGTCTGCTGCTTTATCTACTTGACGGGGCTCCCTCAATGGAGTTTTCAGTCAACACCTGGGGTTGGTTCATTATCGCCACCTTTATCGCAACCGCTCTCAGGTATTTGACCCAAACCGTTGGTCAGCATTCTGCCAATATTGAGGTGGCGGCACTTATTATGATCCTGGAACCTATCTGGACGTTAATCATGAGTGTGACTTTGCTGGGAGAATCACTAAGTCTCTACAAATCATTGGGTAGCGCGTTGATCGTCCTCTCTTTGTACCTCTATATTCGCCTGTCACGGCATGGTTAAGTTGGGTGGGAGCATGCAACGACAGTGCGTCGAATGCTCATACTTGTCAGCGGGGGATGAAAACAAAATCGGTAGGTACCGGACAGTCAATAATTTGAGGGTTGTGTTGCAGTTTTCCGCTACGTCGGTCCACTTTAAATCGAGCGATGCAGTCCGAATCCTGATTGCCAACCACAACGTGTTCGCCATCGGGTTCAATGGCCAAACCACGGGGGATGCAACCTTCTGTAGGGATCCAGTCAATTGCTGTAACTCGGCCGGAATCCGGACTAATCGCGTAGGTCACCACACTGTTCATGCCCCGATTGGTGGCATAGATATACTCGCCCTTAGCATCAATACAGATCGCCCCGCCGGTATTGCCACCAGCCGGAACCTTTCCGGGATTCGTCGCATCAAATGTAGGCCGGACAAAATCGGTATGCGTTGGCAACAATGACGCGGATTGCTTCCAAATCATGCCCGCAGTGTCAGTGTTCACCTCGAACACATCTAACGTCGATGAAAGCTCATTCAACACATACGCTAATTGGCCGGTTGGATGAATCACCATATGACGAGGGCCACTTCCGGACGCTATCTGAGTTGATGCTTTAGGAGCAGGTATTAACCTACTTTCTTCTCGCAGCGCCCATGCCAACACCTGATCACTGCCAAGATCCACCCCAAAAACAAACTTTCCAGAAGGGTGGAAAGTCATCATGTGCGGATGCGGTGCTGACTGTCTATTGGGATCTGCCCCTACTCCATCATGCGAAATGACAGCCTCGTCGAGCAGTTGACCAATTGAGCCATCTGACTCGATGGGGTGAACAACGAAATTTCCACTGCCGTAGTTCGCGCTGACCAGATAACGACCACATGGGCTCACCTCACAGTGGCAAGGCCAGTTACCATTGGTGCGCTGGGTATTAATAAACTCCAGCTTACCCGTATTGTTGTCAATCCGATAAGCGCTGACTCTGCCTTCCCAAGCTCGGTCATCGACACCTAGTTCATTCACACAATAAAGGATGGATTGCTCGGCATTGGTTGATAAATAAGAGGGATTTTCAGATGCGATGACTTGAATCAGTTGATACTGTCCACGTCCGTCGATTTCATAAACCGCAATCCCTTTCGCAGTGCTGACCGTATCAGACCCGGGAGCGCAATGAGGGTATGTGTAACTAGCCACATACATGTAATGACCGATACTTTTCTTGACACTTTGATCATCAATCATTCGATATTCCTTATACAACATCACCCAAGCGAAATCGTTTCGCTTGGGTGAAAGGTCTCTATGCTTTTGCCGAGCTCAATTTGCTCTGCTCTTCTTCTTCAGACTGCGTTTTCCAGTGCTGTTCAATCTCTTCCAGTGACATGCCCTTGGTTTCTGGCATCACTTTCAATACAAAGAAAATCTGCGGTACCAGGATAAGCGCAAAGAAGATGAAGATAGCGCCAACCGGAATGATTTCTCTAAGCATTGGGAAAAACTGGTTCAAGAAGGCCTGACATACCCAAATGGTAATAGTCGCAATCGCCACCGCTCGACCACGCACCTTTGTTGGGAATATCTCGTTCATAATGACGAATTTGATTGGTCCCATAGAGAAAGCGAAGAATGCAACAAACGCACACATCAGGAATACAAGTGCAAACCCAGTATCGTAGTTGTTCAAGAACAGAATACCAATTGCCGTATGCGCCAGAATCACCCCTACCGTGCCTGCTAAGAGTAGCTTTTTGCGTCCGGAGATGTCCATGAGCCATAGCGCAACAATGGTAAACAAAACGTTTACGATACCGATAATGGCGAAACCACCTAACGAGTCACCAAGAGAAAGGCCCGCTTTTTCCAAAATGGTTGGACCATAGAAGAAGACAACGGTAATGCCACTCATTTCTGAGAAGATAGATAACGCCACAGCGATTGTAAGCGCCGTTTTATAGCCCCCCTTAAATAGGTCGGAGAATTTGCCTGTCTCTTCAGAGATGACTTCTTTGATTTCTTTTATTTGTTTACTGGCCCACTCTTTGCCCGAGACTCGAGAAATGATCTGCTTCGCTTTCTCTTCCTGGCCATTACTAATCAGCCATCGAGGTGATTCAGGAATCAACAGACACAAGAGAACAAAAAACACACCAGGAATCCCTTCTGCCAGGAACATACCACGCCAAGGCTCTGCACCAAATAGCCAGCCAATGGATCCCTCTAAATTGCCGCTTGCAATCAGTGAGTCAGACCAGTTTTTTATCGCAGCATTCGAGAAAAGTGAGATCATAATGCCGACAGTAATAGCAAACTGGAATAGCGTTACCATACGTCCACGAACGTTAGCAGGTGAAATCTCAGCGATATAGAGTGGTGAAACCAGCGTCGCGACGCCGACACCAAACCCGCCAATCAAGCGATAGAAAATCAGTGAGTTGGCGTCGGAAGCAAACGTACACCCCATTGCAGATATAAACAGGACTAGCGCCGCAAGAAAAAGGTTATTTTTCCTGCCAAACCTGTCACTCAATTTACCGGCAACCGCCGTACCTGCAATTGCACCTACAACCGCACTACTGACAAAAAAGCCTTCTTGCCACGGTAAAAACCCAAACTGGGCTTTCACCAAACTGATCGTTCCAGAGATAACAATCAGGTCAAAGCCAAAGAAGAAGCCACCCAAGGCAGAGACCAGACAGATAAACCAGAGGTAGTGATTACTCCTACTCATATTTATTTATTCCTTTTGTACGTTATTTTTCTTAATTAAAAGCTAGGGTTATTTATCCACTTCCCTATCGAAGGGATAAAGCGTTGCCCTAGCCAGGCAAAACATTCTTTTATTCTTATCGTTAAAGGCAGCTCAGCCGTTGCACTGTCTTGAGGGTGATAGTCGATTTGACTGGCCGAACTTTCCAGACACCACTTCATGCCTTTGTTGTTCGACATGAGATTGACCACAATATGCCCCTCTACATCGGCAAACAGAGAACGCTCCATTCCGTGTAAATAGTCGCGGTCACTCAACCACATGAGCTGGCCCCAGCGTCCCATTTCCATATGTGCACCGGGCTGATTGTCATGGGTCCATTGCGTCCAGCCAATTCGAGCACTGACCACGCTCATGCCATACTGTTCACTAAAGAAATTACCCATGCGCTCACCCACTAACTTGGTCACGCCATACGGATTGACAGGATTTGGTAAGATGTCTGGAGTAAGACGCGCGTCGATAAAGCGGTAACCGCCGACCACCCAATTGGAGCTGGCAAACACAAAACGTTTAACACCGTGTTTCGAGGCTGCCTGGAATACATTAAAGGTGGCATCAATATTATTTGGGATAGCAGAATCCCAGTTACACTGATTATCACGATCAGCCGCCAGATGAACGACACCATCACAATCGGCGAATACATCTGCCCATGCTTCATCATACTGAGTGATATCACCGACTATTATTTTCGGGTCATCACTTGGTCTAATATCTAACCCCCAAACATCCAATTGATCATTTTGAGACAGATATTGGTAGAGTTTATTTCCCAGGTGACCGGTTGCTCCCGTTATCACTATTTTTCTCATATGTTTACTCTATATCACGTTCATTAACATCCTGATTACTAATATATCAGATGTTAGATACGATATATGGATCGCGGTCATAGTTAGAAAATGGCAGTGATAAATGCTGGAATTTGCATCATTTCAGACGCAATACACCAAATATAGTTTAAAAAACACAACAAAACAGAATTAAACTCCAACAGGGAGTTGTTGGTTTTATAAAAGAGAAATTGAAAAGCAGGAAGGGAAATAAAGACTAAGGGGATATTCTACGCACAAGCTGAGTGCTTTATCAAAATTAAATGTCAATTATATAAAATGAGTAATGACATCTATTTTTGCCAAACTTTTAGTCGGAAGAAATAAAGGCAAAGTAAACAGAGAAGATATGCCTCACATTCAATGAGGCATATTTAAAACGATTAAAGTGAATTTACGCGTGTCGGCAAAAACACCTCCCCTAACATGCATCGCACACTGCCTCCTCCGATATTTTCGATGGTCGAGACATCGAAGGGTAATAACTTACCGTGAGTAGACAACTGCTGCCTCTGCGCCGGGGAAAAGGCATTATAGGCTGACTGAGACATGGCAATCACCTTATCACCATTGACTGTTTCGAGTTGAAGAATATTGCCGCAGAACTGATTCACCTGCTCTAAACTGATGTCGATCACTTGTTTGGTGTTAGCCAGCGATTTCACCACAAAGCGGCGCTCATACTCCGGAATCACCTCTGAGCAAATCACTGCAAAATGTTCGCCTATCGCCATCATGACATTGGTATGATAAATCGGATGACCGGAAGGCAGCGCCGTCTGGAACGAAACCACCCTGTGGTAGCCGATGCGTTTAGCGTAATCTTCCAGCGCTTCGCGTTCACAGCGTTGCGACAACGCGGCGTAGATGGTTTTGTTGATGTGATCTTTCACCATCACGCCAGTGCTTTCCAGAAAGGCACCTTGATCGACATACTCCACCAGCGAATCCGTTGCATGCACTTGCCTTCCCGCTTCTTTCAAGCTTTCAATGAGTGCGTGGGGACGCACTTCTCTCTGGCGATTACTGCAGGCCATAGGGAAGGTATAGAAAGTGCCGTCAAGGGTGGTACTGAACCAGTTATTGGGGAATACCGCGTCAGGCGTTTCTTGTACATCTATCGGATAATCAAACTCTACAACCTGTACACCCGCCCTGCGCAAGCCCGCGACCATTGATCTAAATTCTGACATTGCCTGTGTTTTCACCGCATTGGCATCCAGAGAAACCTGATGCTGGAATTCGTTATCCGCCGCTGTTTCGGCATTAAAGCCAAACTCTTTGGGTGGCACCATCACTACACAGTTCGCATTTTGGACCGACTTGCCTAACTTCGCCGGTACTGAACAATCAATGTTCGCTGTCATTCCTTGGTTCATAGGGAATCCACTTAACTACAAAATTCTATAACAAGAGTTAGATTGTAAATAATGTGTTAACTGTTAATTTACTGAATAGTCAATTTTTCACACTAATCATCAGTAAATATTCTGGAAAAATTCAAATTACACCGTAATAATAACTGCCACATTAGACAATAAGCTCCATTCCTCGTGGGCAAGGTTAATGCCTTGTGATTAGAGCGGTGTCGGAAAAGCAACGAGTTCAATACCGCTGTTCTTGAGTGGATTGGTTAAAGGTTATACACTGTTTCATATCTGATTTTTCAGACCTCAATCACTTGCTCTAACCTGCGAAACGGATCGTTCGCTATGTAATATTCAAATAATTATATTTTGCTCTTACTTTCACTCTTATCTCCGGATAGGAGGATTTGTTGTCTCTTCTTGAAAGTCCCTTACTCACACATCAAGGGCGCTTTCCAACGTTTTAGGTGAATCATGTTTAAACGCTTTGAAAATTTCACAGAAGCTTTTCCAAAGCAGGAGCCCGACCAGCCACCTGAAGGCATACTGGCATTCTGTCGGCACTATACCCGAGGCTTTGAAAAGCCATTGATTGTTATGGCCCTGCTCAGTACGACCGTCGCGATCATTGAAGTCGCCCTATTTGGTTTTATGGGTGAACTTGTAGACTGGCTGACTGCAAGTAATCCAGACACCTTTATGCAAGAAAATGGCACAACGCTGTTTTGGGTGGGTCTGGTTATTCTCGTGGTTATGCCAGTATTGATACTGGTCTACTCGTTAGTCACTCACCAAACCCTGCTGGGTAACTATCCGATGTCAATCCGCTGGCAGGCCCATCGCTACTTGCTTAAGCAAAGTCTCTCCTTCTATCAAGATGACTTTGCAGGCCGGGTGGCAACGAAAGTAATGCAGACGGCCCTTGCTGTGCGGGAAACCGTCATGAAGACTGCGGACGTATTTATCTACGTTTCTGTCTACTTTACCTCCATGCTCGTCATTCTGGCTCAGGCGGATTTGCGTTTAATGCTACCGATGTTGTTCTGGTTGTTTGCTTATATTGGTATTCAGGTTTATTTCGTCCCTAAACTGAAGAAAGTGGCCTCAGAGCAAGCCGATGCGCGTTCACTCATGACGGGTCGCATAGTTGACAGTTACACCAACATTTCGACGGTGAAGCTATTCTCACACAGTCGCCGTGAGACCGAATATGCCGAAGAAGGCATGGAAGGCTTCCTTGATACTGTCCATCGCCAAATGCGTCTGGTCACCGGATTTGACGTGGCTGTGCAACTGGCTAACTATGTTTTGCTGTTCTCCATAGCAGGCATTTCTATCTACCTATGGATGGACAGTGCCATTACCGTCGGCGCAATAGCGATAGCCATCAGTCTGGCATTGCGTATCAACGGCATGTCGATGTGGATTATGTGGGAAGTGGGAGCCCTGTTTGAAAACATGGGTACGGTTGTCGACGGGATTAAGACTCTGTCCAAACCTATTGCGATTAAAGATGAGCCAGATGCTCAGCCTATCGTTGTCGATCAAGGTGGTATTGAGTTCGACGATGTCAGTTTCCACTATGGTGAAAACAAAGGGGTAATCAGTCATTTGAACCTCAATATCAAGCCCGGTGAAAAGGTAGGCTTGGTCGGACGGTCGGGGGCTGGTAAATCAACGTTGGTCAACTTACTGTTGCGCTTCCATGACGTAGAAGGCGGCAATATCCGTATTGACGGTCAGTCGATTTCAGCGGTGACCCAAGATTCGCTACGCAGCAAGATTGGCATGGTGACTCAGGATACTTCCTTGTTGCATCGTTCCATTCGCGACAACATTTTGTATGGCAAACCCGATGCGTCAGAAGAAGAGTTACGCGCCGCCACACAACAAGCCCATGCTCACGAGTTCATCGACACTCTCACCGACCCGTTCGGAAACGTCGGATACGATGCTCAGGTCGGAGAGCGGGGAGTGAAACTTTCCGGTGGCCAAAGACAACGCATTGCCATCTCGCGTGTACTGCTGAAAAACGCCCCTATCCTTATTTTGGACGAAGCAACATCCGCACTGGACTCTGAAGTAGAAGCCGCTATTCAGGAGAGCTTGAATGAGCTTATGGAAGGGAAAACGGTTATCGCTATCGCCCATCGTTTATCGACCATTGCGGCGATGGATCGCTTGATCGTGCTGGATAAAGGCGAAGTCGTCGAAGAAGGTTCCCATCAGGAGTTGATTACTCAAGGGGGCATTTATGCCCAGCTTTGGGCTCATCAGACCGGCGGGTTTATTGGCGCCGAAGACGACGCTAGCAACGTCGCTTAACTTCAGTTCTATTTCACCAAACAAAGCGGAGTCTCAGGGCTCCGCTTTTTTCGTTTTTTTGCGGCTCATTACTCGTACCGTTGATCTTGATTCCACTCAAATGCGAGTGACTCCTCAATAATGTGACCGGCTATTGAAATTTGTAACCTTGTTTGAATTTATACGTTTTACCTCATTGAGATCAGTAATTTGCCAATTACACGGTCGTATGATGATTTCATCGTAGAGTAAAAGGAGTTGTTATGTTTTATGTTCATATGCTGCTACTTTTGGCAGTGATATTTGTTGGTATTCGCTACGGCGGCATCGCCTTTGGCTTGCTGGGCGGATTAGGCGTCTCCATTCTAAGCTTCGTCTTTGGCATCGCTCCGGGCAAACCTCCGATTGGCGTTATGCTGATCATCCTTGCGGTTGTCGCCGCTTCCGCCACACTCGAAGCCACTGGCGGTCTAAAACTGTTAGTAAAGTACGCTGAGAGCTTACTGCGTAAACACCCTTCCAAAGTTGTTTTCCTCGGGCCACTTTGTACCTATTCCCTGACGGTGTTAGTCGGAACGGGTCACTCGGTATACCCTCTCCTGCCGGTAATTTATGACGTAAGCATCAAACGCGGAATTCGCCCGGAACGCCCCATGGCCATCTCCACGATAGCTTCTCAAATGGGCATCACAGCCAGCCCAATCGCTGCTGCCGCCGCCGTGGTAATGGCTACAGCAGCAACTAACCACCTCGACATCACACTGGGTCAGGTACTACTGGTAACTATCCCGGCAACACTGACAGGTGTGCTGATTGCCGCCACCTGGAGCCTTAAGCGCGGTAAAGAACTGAACGACGATCCAGAATTCCTAGAGCGCTGCAAGGATCCTCAGTTCAAAGCGCAATTGATTGACACCAGCGAAACCAGCACAGATGAAACCGGTCAACAGGAAGATCAGAAAGCCAAACGCGGTCTCACGGTTTTCTTACTCGGTATCCTGACGGTGATTTGCGTCGCCATGTTTGGTAAAGATCTCGGACTGCTTCCAGATGGTGTTAAGACGTCAACAGCACTGCAATTTCTAATGTTGTCAGTCGGTGCCATCATCCTATTAACCACCAATGTAGATCCGAAAAAAATCGTCAACACCAACGTGTTTATCGCTGGTATGAGTGCGGTCATCATCATCTTTGGTATTGCCTGGATGAGTGACACCATCATCGCTTACAACAAACCCTACATTATCAGTCTGGTCGAAGATGTGGTGAAAACTCACCCGTGGACCTTCGCCATTGCCATGTATGTCTCGTCCGTGTTCCTGAAAAGTCAGGCGGCGGTCTTGACCATTATGTTACCTCTGGGCTTCGCCCTTGGTATTCCGGCAGAAGTATTGATTGGCGTATTACCTGCCTGTTATGCCTATTATTTCTTCCCATTCTATCCATCCGATCTTGCCGCGATCACCTTTGACCGCTCAGGTACCACAAGAATCGGCAAATACATCTTAAACCACAGCTTCCTGATTCCGGGCTTTATTGGTGTCTTTACGGCTACCAGCATTGGTTACGCCCTCTCTACCGGCGTGCTGCCTATCTGGCTATGGGCCATTGCCATCGCTGGACTGGCGTTTGCAGTCAATAGCTATATGAATCGTTTGAGCAGTGAAACGCTGAGGATTGCTTAAGTCCCCTCGTCATCAGTTAAACGGAGCCACTGGCTCCGTTTTTTTATTGTAATTGATGCACATAACGGAACCACGTAAAGGTGGTTGTACTGTTTTTTATTAATTTTTACACCTTGTAGCACACTGTGAGCCCTCTCACGATCCTGTTTTTTCACGCTTATCTTTCAATAAGTTAAAAATGTGCATTTTCCGGACAATGACAGAAACATCCACTTTGTAGCAAAAATGTTACAAAGTGACTTTATCAGCGCTTTTGAACTAAATCCTTGAGTCGGTTTCTTTTTTTTTACTTGTTGTCCAGTTTTATAGAAGGGCGAACAACGCCTGCCTACATTAAGTTCCCCGGAAGTGGGAACCGTTACAACTATCAAAAGGAAAGTTTCATGAGCATCAACTTCAATCCTCTGGGCACCGATGGCTTTGAGTTCGTCGAATATACCGCGGCCAATGAGCAAGGCATCAATGATCTGAAAAGATTATTCGATTCGCTTGGCTTTGCAGAAATCGCTAAGCATCGCTCCAAAGAGGCATGGTTGTACCGTCAGGGCGACATCAACTTTATTGTCAATGCTCAACCGCACAGTCAGGCAGAAGCGTTCGCCAAAATTCACGGTCCCTCGGTCTGTGGTATGGCATTTCGTGTGAAAGACGCAGGCAAAGCCATGGCTCATGCTCTCGACAATGGCGGCAAGCAATACGTAACTGAAATTGGCCCCATGGAGCTCAGCATCCCTGCCATCTATGGGATTGGCGAAAGTTTGCTGTATTTTGTCGACCGCTACGGCAGCAGTAGTATTTATGATGTGGACTTTAAGTTCTATCCCGATGCGGATAAGCGCCTCGCTGAGCAAGATGTTGGACTCTACGAACTTGACCACCTCACCCACAATGTGAAACAGGGACAAATGGATACCTGGTCAGGCTTTTATGAGCGCTTGGGCAACTTCCGCGAGATCCGCTACTTTGACATCGAAGGCAAACTCACCGGCTTAGTGAGCCGAGCAATGACCGCGCCTTGTGGCAAGATCCGCATTCCCATCAATGAATCTTCCGATGACAAGTCACAGATCGAAGAGTTCATTCGAGAATACAACGGAGAAGGCATCCAGCATATCGCATTGACCACGGATGATATCTACCAAACGGTGCAGACCCTGCGCGACAGAGGCATGGAGTTTATGCCGACCCCGGATACTTACTACGAAAAAGTAGATTCTCGAGTGGAAGGTCACAACGAAGACGTCAAACGACTCAGAGATCTGCGCATTCTCATTGACGGTGCACCGATGAAAGACGGCATCTTACTGCAGATTTTTACTCAAACCGTCATCGGTCCCGTATTCTTTGAAATCATCCAACGCAAAGGAAACGAAGGCTTTGGCGAGGGCAATTTCAAGGCCCTGTTTGAATCAATAGAAGAAGATCAAATTCGCAGAGGAGTACTGGACGATGCGTAAATGGCCGACGTTTCCTCATCGGGAAGGCACCTACTCGAAACAAGCGCATGCCGACTTTCCAGAGCAGGCAATCTACGAACGCGAAGCAGGTCGGGAAGGATTTTTTGGCCCCGCAACGCATTTTCACCACCAGCATGCTCCAACCGGCTGGAGTGAATGGGAAGGGGAGCTAAAACCGAGAGCGTTTAACTTTAATCAGGTACAACAAGCGCATCACAACTCTCCCTGGTCAGTACCCGATCTGTTACACAATAACGAGTGTAAGGTCCGGGTCTGGCGTCTCCATGAGGCAATGCCTCAGCTAGCGCGTAACGGGGACGGTGATGAGCTGCTGTTCATTCATCAGGGCAGTGCTGATCTATATTGCGACTACGGACATTTGCACGTCAGCGAGGGAGACTACGTCATGATCCCTCGCTCAACGAACTGGCGTCTTGAGCCTGAATCCCCGTTATTCATCCTGATGATTGAAAATACCGGTTCAGCCTACGCCTTGCCTGACAAAGGCATCGTTGGCCAGCACGCTGTATTTGACCCAGCCGTACTGGAAGCCCCTTCCATCAACGACAAGTTTAAAGCACAGTACAGCGAGAAACGGACCCAAGTTGCGCTCAAACGGGACAATAAGGTCAACGTCATTACCTACCCGTTCAATCCACTGGACGCGATTGGCTGGCATGGCGACCTGTCGGTACTCAAACTGAACTGGCGCGACATACGACCTTTAATGTCTCATCGCTACCACTTGCCGCCATCAGCCCACACCACATTCGTAGGCAACGGGTTTGTTGTGTGCACCTTTGTGCCAAGACCCATCGAAAGCGATCCCGGCGCATTAAAAGTGCCGTTCTATCACAACAATGACGACTATGACGAAGTGCTGTTCTACCACGCAGGGGATTTCTTCAGTCGTGACAACATTGAAGCGGGCATGGTGACTTTCCACCCGGCTGGATTCACCCACGGTCCGCACCCCAAAGCTTTTCAGGCTGGCAGAGAAGCGAAAAAAACCTTCACTGACGAAGTGGCTGTCATGATTGACACCCGCAACGCACTCCAACATAGCCAGGCGGCGAGTGACGTTGAAAATACCGAATACGTCTACAGTTGGAAGACAGGAAGTTAAGATGAAATTAGCAACGTTAAATAATCATACTCGCGATGGCCAACTGGTGGTGGTTAGCCGCGATCTCAGACACTGCATCACCGTTCCGGAGATCGCACCCACCCTACAAGCCGCGCTGGATGACTGGCATCGTGTAAAACCGCTACTCGAAGAGGTTTCTCTGGGACTCAATCAGGGCATTTTGCTTCAGGCAATCCCCTTCAATCAGGAAAACTGCGAGTCTCCCTTACCGAGAGCGTACCAATGGGCCGACGGCTCCGCTTACGTGAACCATGTTGAACTGGTACGCAAAGCCCGCGGTGCCGAAATGCCCGAGAGTTTCTGGAGCGACCCTTTAATGTATCAGGGCGGCTCGGATGCCTTTATCGCCCCCCGCACGCCCATCACCATGGGCAGTGAAGAGTGGGGAATCGACTTTGAGGGTGAAGTGGCCGTTATTACCGGTGACGTACCGATGGGCAGCACAACCGATGAGGCGGCAGAGTCCATTCGACTGTTAATGCTGGTCAATGACGTGTCATTGAGAGGATTGATTCCCCAGGAGTTGGGGAAAGGATTCGGCTTTTTCCAGTCGAAACCCTCGTCGGCCTTTTCACCAGTGGCTGTAACACCAGATGAACTTGGCAAGGCATGGCAAGACAGCAAAGTGCACCTTCCCCTTATCTCAACCTACAACCGGGAACCTTTTGGCTACCCCAATGCCGGTGTTGATATGACCTTCAGTTTTGCCGAGCTCGTTGCCCACGCCGCCAAAACGCGCCCACTTTCTGCGGGCACCATTATTGGCTCGGGTACCGTGTCCAATAAACAAGGCACCGACTACGGTACCTCTATAGAAGAAGGTGGGGTTGGCTACTCCTGCATTGCAGAGCGACGCATGATAGAAACCATTCGCGACGGAAAACCCACGACATCTTTCATGCGCTTTGGTGACACTATCAAACTGGACATGCAGGATGCCGACGGCCAAAGCATTTTTGGCACTATAGAGCAAGTGGTTCAGCCGTACCGCCCACCTAACGCTCAGGAGGCTTGATGTCAGACTTGGTTCTGTATGAATACTGGCGTTCCTCAGCCGCTTATAGGGTGCGTATTGCGTTAAACCTAAAGCAGCTACCCTACAAGGCGGTACCCGTTCATCTTGTTAAAGACGGTGGTGAACAGCATAAGGCAGCGTTCTCAGCACTCAATGCCAACGAGTTGGTACCAGTGCTGGTCGCCCCCGCCCCTGAAGGGGGGGAAATGGTGCTCAATCAGTCACTGACCATCATCGATTACCTGGATGACCACTATCCCACGCCAAGGCTGACACCCGAGTCGGGCCAAGAAAGGTATTGGGTCAAGGCACTGGCCCAGGATATCGCTATCGATATTCATCCGATCAATAACCTACGAGTCATTCAGCATCTCAGTCAGCAGTTTGTGATGAATGACGATAGCAGGCAACAATGGATGCGTCACTGGATTGAAATCGGTTTTCACGCACTAGAAAAAAAACTGGCTAAGGTCTCGGGGTTGTGCTGTGTCGGGGATGACATCACGCTAGTTGATGTCTGTCTGGTCCCGCAACTCTATAACGCCGAGCGATTTAACGTCGATTTGACTGCCTTTCCTATCATCAGTGCCATAGGTGCGCACCTGAGAACCCACCCGGCTTTTCAGGCTGCAGAACCTGAACGGCAAAAAGATGCGGTGGTCTGATATCGGTGGAGAACTTGATAAAGTGGTATACCCCAAAGCAAGGATCGCATCATCACCGTGTTTGATACTTGTCTAACCTCGGCCCCTCAGGCTCGTCACTAGTGCCAGGTTCATTCGCTGATTTTCAGTTTTTCTGTCAAAAAGTCCATCAGAACGCGTATTTTTCGGTTATGTTGTACATCTCTATGACAAGTCAGATAAACGGGCAAGTCCGGAATATCAATCCCACAATCAATACGCGTCAGCCCTAATCTTTCTGCGACATGGGAATGAGTAAATATGACCCCGCCACCATTGCAGGCAACTTCAAGCATCAATGGCATATTATCGGTTCGAAAACAAAGCTCGTCGTTTTTTATTGGCCACCCTAATGCAGAAGATCCCTCTTCAAGCTGCTTATCACGATCATACCCAAGGATTCTATGGGTAGCGAGCTCTGCCGGCGTCGTTGGCGTTCCTGCAGATTGCAAGTAAGCATTACTGGCGTATGTTCCAAGCTCGATGTCGAATAAATACTTCATGACTAAATCTTGCTGGTGTGGGCGAAACATCCTGATAGCAATATCCGCATCACGCTTATCAAGATTGGATACCTGATTAGTCACGACAACCTGTACTTGCAACTCCGGATAAAGGTCTAGAAATTCAGCTAATATCGCTGGCAAATGGTACTGAGCAATCATCTCATTCACTGACAACCGCACACTACCCGACAACGTAATATCTTGCCCCTGAACAAGTCTTTGAAGTCTGTTTGCAGACACGGCCATACTGCGGCTCTCTTCCAGCAACATCTTGCCAAAGTCTGTGAGCGTTAACCCCTGCGTACTACGGTCAAACAAATTACGTCCCAGCTGTGTTTCCAAAGCGAGCAGTTGTCGACTTAAAGTTGGTTGTGAACTGCCAAGCAATTTGGCTGCATGATTGAGACTACCACTGTCAACAATCGCCAAAAACATGTGCCAAGAGCGCCAATCGATATTCATATTTGAATAACCACCTATCACATTTACCCATTCATTATTTTATTTGTGAATATTAAAATTGTTACATCGTTTTGTAAATCACCGTCATAAATGAATTCGACTTGTCATGCTGTCAGAAGCCTAACCGAATGAAAGGAGCGTCTAATGAAAGGTAACTTAAAAATCGTTGTAAATAGCTACGGAGATCCTACCCATCTTGTTTCCCTCACTGAACGCTTACCTAAACCGAATCATAAACAAGTACGAGTCAGGGTGTTGGCAGCAGGTGTCGGATGGGCTGATATTATGGCCCGACGAGGAGGCTATCCATTAGCATCAAAGCCTCCTTTTACCCCGGGATATGATTTCACTGGTGTCATCGATGAAATAGGCAGTGAAGTATCTGACTTCAACGTTGGTGACCATGTTGTCGGTCTCAACCCAAACTTTGGCTGCTACTCAGAGTATCTGTGTATTTCTTCAGATTTCCTGGTGCGTTTTCCGAAATACCTGGACCCTGCAGAGGTTTGCAGTCTGTGTCTGAACTACTTAACAGCTCACTGTATGCTGTTTAAAAAAGCCAACATCCAACCAGGCCAAACCATTCTGGTTCACTCTGCAGCCGGAGGCGTCGGCTCGGCTCTGGTTCAGCTAGCCAACTTAGCGGGCGTGAAGGTGTTAGGAACGGCGTCTCATCAAAAGCATGATGTTGTCCGCAGGTTAGGCGCGACTCACATAGACTACCAGTCACAAGACTTTGTTGAAGAAGTGCATGCACACTTTCCCGAAGGTGTTGATGCCGCCTTCGACCCTATTGGGGGGGAGCATCTGAGCCGTAGCTATAAAGCCCTCAAACGAGACGGTGTGCTTGTTAGTTACGGTTTTTCCGGCAAGAAATACGGCGGTCTTTTTACGATGGCCTCAGGGATCGCTCAAGTCGCCTTACTAAATATGTTACCTAGTAGGAAAAAAGTCCTATTTTGTGCACTGCCCTCTCAAGTTAAAAAAGACGTTATCTGGTACAAAGAGGCACTTACTTCACTGGTAAAATCACTAGATAGAGGACGCATTAACCCTATTATTACTGAGATAATTCCTTTGGAACAGGCAAGTAAGGCGCACCAACTTCTAGAAAGCGGAAGCACGGTTGGCAAAATTGTGCTTAAGTGCAGCACGTTTCCAAATGAAGCCGATTTCGACAACAAAGGTCCAAATGCCGCTTAATAGAGAAAAAACTTATCACTCGGTCTCATAAATGGAAACAGTGGATTGGCATTCATGCCAATCCACTGTTTTAAACTTATATTTACTCGTAATCTGACGCGTAAGTTTCTTCGTAAGTGTGCGAGTACAGTTCGAACAGGTTACCGAACGGGTCTTCCAGGTAAACCATTTTCGCTGGCTTACTATCATCTTCAGGGTGATAACGCATGATGTCCATACGAACTTTACCGCCGAATTGTTCTGTACGTTGAATCGCGCCTTCGAAGTCGTCTGTTTGCAGACAGAAATGGAAGATACCCAGACGAGAGAAGTCCACTACATGGCGTTCTTGGCGCTCTTTCATTTCAAATAATTCAACGCCAATACCGTCCGTTGTCACCAGGTGTGCGATGTTGAAGCCCTTAAAGCCTTCACCAAATACCGCGATACACATTCTACCGATTGCCGTCTCGCGCTCTTCAATTACCTTAGTGTTGTTCATAACGATTTTAAGACCAAGCGCTTGGGTGTAAAACTCAACCGCTTTGTCCATGTCGCCTACCATGATACCTACGTGATTCATTTTCATAATTCTGCTCTCAACTTTGATGACTGTCGGATGTTTCGTTTCGATGAGGAGAGTATAGGGACAGATGTGCATCAGATAAAATTATCAATTATTATTTTTTAAATAACATTATGTTATCAATCATCGCGCACTGATTTATGCCGTATACGATTGAGCTTGCTTTATTCTCCCATATTAAAAATGGCCATCACCAACAGGAAAGTGAAGAACATAGAATCACCATAACCAACTGAAAAAAATAAATAATTTATTAGAGTTCAAGGCACACCGAAAATACTCCCTCTTTTAGGGAGGGTTACAGATACACCAGATGAAGAGTTCCAGTATGATATCTGCGGCTCGCACGGAGGAGAGGTTCCAGCAAATGCCTATGGAATCAAATCTGGAACAATACCTACTGGCAGGTGTGCCATTGCTACCCATAAGGGGAACCATGATGGTATTGGCGACACCGTGTATCACTTGTATAAAAAATGGCTGCCAGATAGCGGCGAAGAATTAAGAGACTACCCTTGTTTCTTCCGTTACTTAAATTTTGTTCATGAAGTAAATGAATGTGAGTTGTTAACGGAGATCTATCTACCGATTAAATAGTAAGCGGCTGAGAGCGGTGGTCTGCATGCAGAGACAAAGGCAAACCACCGCTACTTAGTTGGATGAGCAAAAACCAAGTTGCGTATCAGTCAAATTAGAAAGACAGCAAACTTGACACAAAGATGTAAAAGCTCACGCTGTAGGCTTTTTGTTTATAGTGCTTGATAATATTTCGACACACTAAAAAGTCTTACCTCTGACTACTCTGCTGACAGTATCTTTTTTAGCAACCCCGCCAACTGTTCTTGTTCCTGGCGATTCAATACACTCAGCATGTTACCCATGTTGGTTACGTGTGCATTCAATACAATATCAACCAATTCGCTTCCCTTGTCCGTCAGGGTCACTTTGCAACTGCGCCTGTCTTCTTCACTGGCTATACGCTGCACGAAACCACTTTTAACCAACTTTTCAATGCGAGTGCTTACCGTACCAGAGGAAAGCATCAGCGTGTGGTAAAGCTCTGTCGGCGTGATTGCTTTGTCGCTGCGGCGCATGGTAGCCAAAATATCAAACTCAATACTGCTCAGTCCATGCTCTTGAAAAACTGGGGTTAACTTCTTCTCCCAGATACTGCTGGTACGACGCAGTCGCCCTACCACCCCCATGGCTGAACAATCTAAATCAGGCCTAACCGCTTCCCACTGTTTAAGTATGTTATCGACTTTATCAGATGACATATTTACCCCCCCAAAAAATATCTTTCTAAAAAGATACTTGATTAAAAGCAAAATCTCCATTACTTTATAGAAAGTATCTTTGCGTAAAGATACTTTCTATAAAGATTATTGCACATTCGTTGAGGTAGGTTATGAACAATATGCAACAAATTCGGACAATAGCGCTAACCGCTATTGCACCTATTGTCTGGGGTAGTACTTACATAGTGACAACCGAAGCATTGCCACCGGAAAGCCCGCTCATCACTTCCACAATTCGCTCGCTGCCAGCGGGAATACTGCTGGTGCTGGTTAGCCGGACGGGGTTATCTGGTTTATGGTGGGTGCGCATGGCGGTGCTGGGTTTTCTCAATATCGGCCTGTTTTTCTTTTGCCTGTTTTTTGCCGCGACCTACCTGCCGGGTGGCATGGCATCGATTGTTATGTCTAGCCAACCCATTGTCGTGATGCTCCTAAGTGGCTTGTTGCTGCATACCCAGTTTTCTTCTACACATCTCACTGCCAGTTTATTGGGAGTCATTGGGGTTACCCTTTTGGTACTAAACAGTTCTGCACAACTCAATATCGAAGGAGTGTTGGTCGCCATACTCGGCACATTGAGCATGGCGCTGGGCGTCGTGCTAACGAAGAAATGGGGACGTCCAAATGGTATGACACTCGTTGGATTCACAGGTTGGCAACTGCTATTTGGTGGCATTATGTTGCTCCCAGTCTCGCTCTGGCTAGAAGGCATTCCTACCCAGCTTACTCCCATCAACTACCTAGGATATGGGTATCTGAGTCTGATTGGCGCGATCTTAGGTTACTACCTTTGGTTTCGCGGAATAGAAAAACTGTCGCCACTGACCGTCTCTTTTCTCGGGTTCCTAAGCAGTGTCTCCGCCTGTTTTCTAGGGTACTTGTTCCTGAATCAAACCTTAACTTGGCTACAACTACTCGGCGCCCTAGCCATTTTGTTATCCATTATGCTGACGACACCTCGCCCGTCTGCACAAACTAATCATTTACCACAGTTTCAAACCACAAAAGGAATATAGTATGAAGATTACCATCGTATCAGGAAGCCAAAGAGCGAACTCTCAGACTCTAAATGTCGCCAATTATCTCGCTACTCTGGCTAAGCCTCATTTTGAACACGTCAACGTTCTCGACTTGCACCAATTGGAATTGCCATTTTGGAATGAAGGAGTGTGGCAAGGCAGCGAAGAGTGGAAACAATGGGAGCCTATTGCTCACGTACTTAAACAGTCAGACGCGTTTATTTTTATTACCCCAGAATGGCATGGAATGGCAACGCCTGCCCTAAAAAACTTTTTGATGCTAACCACCGACGAGGAACTGGCTCACAAAGCCGCGTTATTGGTGAGTGTTTCAGCCAGCGTCAATGGTGTCTACCCAATCAGTGAACTGCGCATGACGGGAAATAAAAACAATCACGTATGCTTTCTGCCGGACCATCTGATATTTCGTAACTGTGAAGCCATTCTGACCGCTGAGCACAAATGCAACGACCAACACCAGCATGACCGTAGCGAATATACCCTGCAGTTGCTCGCAGCTTACGCCAAAGCTCTTGCTCCTGTACATCGAGATATGGTCAATACAGGCAAGCCGTTTCGTTATGGGATGTAGTTAGACGTGAGGGTTATGGCGCGAGGCCATGACCTAAAACGTTCGTATTTTGGCACGTCTCTTCAATCCACTATTCACGATAATCTCAAGCAATGCACATATTATTGGCTTCAATTGTCCGTGCAAGGGTGAATGCCAAACACCAGAGACGCGCAATCTACCTTCAATCGATCCTCCAGCCCTCAAAATCGCCCAGCGGTATTGAATTTTAGCGTGGCATAAAAAATCGGGCGATAAGAAACATTGTTGCCACAACGCTGTCAACAGGGGGTAGGCATACTTCTCCTGAACTCAACAAGGAGAAAGACCATGAACACAAAAAAAGCCGCGAACTGTCTGGAAATTGTCAGCTATAAAAGTATTGTATCAGTAGAAGCGATGATACCAGTTAACCAACAAATGCAAACGTTTTTGCATCAGCAACCAGGTTTTGTCCGTCGGGAGCTGGCCCATGAGCAGCAATCCTGGACCGATTTGGTTTGGTGGCAAGACTTAGAAAGTGCCAAGGCAGCTGCCGAAGCCCTGATGAGTCAGCCGTTTGCCGAGACGTTAATGGCCAATGTTGACCCGGAATCGATCCATATGCAACACAAACAGTTGTGTAGGCTGTAATCCAGACCCACAGATGAAAGCGGCGACTGAGATATCGTCAAGGAGCAGTATATGCGCAAAGCAGAACGACTTTTTCAGTTACTAACATTTTTGCAAGGCCGCCGACTTCCGGTTACTTGCCTGCAGATTAGTGAAGAGTTGGAAGTAAGCAAGCGCACAGTATACCGCGATATCGCCGTGTTGCAGCAGTCCGGCATCCCCATTGACGGGGAAGCCGGTATCGGCTACCTGCTGGATCACCGTTTTCAGATGGCGCCTATGATGTTTGACCAAGCTGAACTGGAGACAATCCGCCTTGGCATGAGCCTTATCCGAGCCAGTGCCGATGATGAGTTGAAACGAGCCGCTCAGCAGGTATTGCACAAGGTGGCCGCACAGTTACCTAATGACGGTAAAAAGAACTTCAACGATTCTGCTCTCGTAGTGCCGCACTTTGAACTAAGTGAACAAGAGAAGCAAAGCTTGGTTTTACTACGTAGTTGTATCCGTGATCAGCAGGCCGTTCGTCTGGATTACAACGATGAGGCTGGGCGAGGCACCGAGCGGGAGATAGAACCGCTTGGCATTATGTGTTATTTGCGCCATTGGACACTAATTGCATACTGTCGTTTGCGTGACGATTATCGTGCCTTTCGTATCGATCGCATACGGAATATCGTCGCACTGGAGCAACACTTTGTCTCTGATGACAATAAATCGCTGCGGCACTATCTGGAGCAGCAGCAACAGCAATATCAATTAACTTGGTTTTATTAGTCATGCCTGAATCTTTTAAAAACGTATTTAGTCCACAACTGGTGCAGGACCTTGCCCGTCAGTTGCAACATGCCGACAGCCAGTTTAACGCCAGAGGCTTTGTCTGTGCGATAAACAGCGAACTGGAAAGCCTTGAAATGAAACAGCGCAGTGATCTGATTTGTCATCAACTGGCTCTGTTTTTGCCTGGGGACTTTGCCCGTAGTTGCGACATCTTACACGATGTCCTTGGAGAGCCGATTGATCCAAAAGATCCTGACTCAGGCAATATAAAATCAAGCGAGCAGCACGGTGTCAAAGGCTGGGCCATAATGCCAATGGCGGATTATGTTGCGTTGAATGGCATACAGCACTTTGACCTAGCCATGCCCCTATTAAGAGAAATGACACAGCGGTTCAGTTCTGAGTTTGCTATCCGTGTGTTTTTGGATGTGCATACTGACAAAACTATGCAGGTAGTACATCAGTGGGCCTTAGATGAAAATGAGCACGTGCGTCGACTGGCAAGTGAAGGCACTCGGCCACGTCTGCCTTGGGGGATGCGGCTGAACAAATTTGTGCAGGATCCACAACCTTTGCTGCCACTGCTAGAAAAGCTCAAAGATGACCCGAGTGAGTATGTACGTCGCTCTGTTGCCAATAACCTCAACGACATCAGTAAAGACCATCCTGATCTGGTAGCGCAGGTTGCTGCCGACTGGTTGGTAGATGCCAGTAAAGAGCGCAAAAAACTGGTACTACACGCCTGCCGAAGCCTAATCAAATCTGGCCATCCTGCAACATTAAACGCGCTTGGTTATAACGCTGCAGAACTAGGACCATGCTCACTAATGCTATCGGCACCAGAGCTTATCTATGGCAGCTCTATCCACCTGAGTGCCACCATAAAGTCTGTAGCAAAACAGCCGAAACCTTTGATGATCGACTACATAGTGCATCATCAGAAAGCCAATGGCTCTACCTCACCAAAGGTGTTTAAATGGCGCACCGCAGAACTGGGCGCCGGTAACACTCTGACTATCCGCAAAAAACACACTATCAAGCCTATCACCACCCGGAACTATTACCCCGGTCAGCACAAGGTGGAGCTACAGGTAAACGGTAAAATTGTCGCGCAGAGTGAGTTTGAGCTAGTGATGCCGTCGTGAATAACTTTTGCGTACTTGAATTAATCTTTGTGTTATCTGAAATCAAAGAGGCGTAACTCTCTCCGATATTTCTTCTCAATAACAATTAGTTCTACTCAAAGTACTTGGGGTAATTGGTTAACAGCAATACTGAGCGACTTTTTCTGGATGAGCCATCTGTGCACCTTGATAAGCAAGCTAAACAAGGGCTAGAAACGCAATTTTTCTCCATTGTGGGGTTTTCTTTCACGGTTTCGAGGTTGCCAGCGATAAGGAAAGGTACGCTGATTTCAGCGGCAACCAATGCCACTGGGAGCCCTGATACACTCTTCACGCACTCGTGGGTGGCCAGGGTCTGTGCTGCTCTGAATCCACCCACTCCTGAACCCACTTAGGTGTATCCTCTTCAAGCGGTTGTTCACCTGAAGCGTCAATCACTTGCTGTGGCGATACAATTCCCTGTTTTGAGGTCACGCCTGCCCGGATCAACACCGATGAGCAAGGCTCGCCCTTCACCCACATCGACTGCTCCAGATAAAACCACTTGTCATCGGTGGCCACACATTGAGTCTTCATCGTAATTTTATCGAACATGTGAACACGTTTTCGATAGCGTACCGAACTGCCTGCAACAACCAACCCCCAACGGTTTTGTTTTAACGTCGACATCAGGCCACATTTCACCGACAGAGCCGTCCGGCCGAGATCGTAAAGAGTCAAAATGCGACCATTGTTGAGTTCAAGAAACAGATCAATATCCCAGGGGTGACAACGAAATTCGATAATGTCTTGCTGGACATAAGAAAGCTTGGGCTGCTTCTTTGACTGCATGATCGTCTTAGCAAGCCGGAAAAACGGGTACATAAAGTTACTCTCGATGATGTGGTGACCTTTAACCATAGTGCGACTTTGGAGGATTTACTCTAAAGTCTTGCTGTTTTTGTGTACATCCCCTCAAGTTCTGGCAATATTGCTGACAACTTTTTAGTTCTCCCAACACAAGCTCACCACTATGCCTATTACACCCATCGCCGTTCGGCTCACACGCGGTACAGACTTAAAACAAGCCATCGCAAAACTGGTTCAGCAACATCAGTTGTCAGCAGGGACAGTTGCGTCATGCGTCGGCTGCTTATCCACTCTCCATATCCGTTTGGCCAACGCGGAACATAGGTTACTGCGCCAAGAAGCATTTGAAATTGTGTCTTTAATGGGAACGCTGACCCCGGCTCATCAGCACCTGCATATCGCTGTCGCTGATGCAGAAGGTAAGGTTTGGGGTGGACACTTGCTAGAGGGGTGCGTGGTGGCGACGACCGCAGAACTGATTATTCACCAGTACTCCGAATTAGCGTTTACCCGCGAGTTTGATAGCAGTACGGGTTACAGCGAACTTGTTGTTAAAAAAAAGCGACCTAAATAGGCCGCTTATCATTAGTGGAATACCTGACTACTGAACCTGAAGCATTTCCTGTCCGCAATAAGCTCCTGAAACGCTGCCCGGTCAAGTTTAAGTAAGGTTTCGTGATCACCCGCTTCAATGTACACATGATCAAGATGGGTAAGTAGTTCATCAAATACTGTCGACATATGGTAAGCGCTTCCTACAGGAGGCACCGCACCGTGGTCACAATCTTCAAAAAGTTGATAGACCTGTCTTTCTTTCACCAAATGAAAACTGGCATTCAGCTCATCATTCAGTTTTGACAAACTGACCTTATTATTTGCAGGTAATACCGCCATCATATGATGGCCTTCATGATCCTCCAGTACCACCCCCTTCGCTAACGCAACCAAAGGGATACCCGCTTCAACCCCACTGTGCAGCGAACTGCGGCTATGGTTATGAGTAATGGTTTGATAGGAGATATCATGTTCGCGCAAATAATGGTCTAACCGAGTTGAAATCGTCATACAAACCTCCGTTTGCTAAAGACCATACAAAGTATAGGTAATAGAACTCTCATCAGCCATCAATTGCCCGCCCCGCGTTCCCTAAAAGTTGTACAGAGCAAGGATTGTTAAATTAATGTTAATCCGGTAACGTAGTGCTATAACGCCTCAATGATCGAGCTAAGCGTTGCTATTTCGAACTCCCACTAAATGGAATTACTATGACAATCGAGAAAACATTACGACGAATTTCACCAGATTTGAGCCAGCAACAAGCCACCGGCACGGACCCGCAAAAATGCTTGTCAGGCAACCCTATGCAACGAGTTCACAACCAGTTTGCTAACAGCAAAGAAAACTTTTTCTGTGGTACCTGGGGCTCTACAGAAGGTAAATGGACCATCAGCTACAGTGAAGATGAATTCTGTTACATCATTAAGGGAAAGGCCATCATCACCGATCAGACAGGTCGCAGTGAAACTGTTGTACAGGGTGATGCTTTCGTAATCCCCGCTGGCTTTGAAGGCACTTGGGAAACCATCGGCGAAGTAGAGAAATTCTACTCAATGTATGAAGAGTAGCCCTCGGGTAAACATAGTGCTGTCACTCACCGTTATCCGAACGTCCGTTATCTGGCTTAGAATAAACCGTGACAAATCAGGTTAAAGGCTTGAACTATGCAAAATATCTTGCTGATCAACGGTGACATTACCAAAGCTCGCGTCGATGCCATTGTGAACGCCGCCAATACCAGAATGCTGGGAGGCGGAGGTGTCGATGGTGCCATTCATCGCGCTGCGGGCCCAGAGCTACTTAAAGCCTGTTATGAAGTAAAAGAGGTGGACGGCAAACGCTGTCCGTTTGGTGATGCGCGTATAACAAGCGCAGGAAATTTGAACGCTCGCTACGTTATCCATACCGTGGGGCCAATTTATGACAAATTCGCCCATCCCGAAGCGGTACTGGCCTCAGCGTATAAACAGTCACTCGATCTGGCCCTGGAGCACGACTGCAAGACCGTTGCCCTTCCCGCCATCTCATGTGGCGTCTATGGCTACCCACCCGCCGAGGCAGCGCAAGTTGCCCTCGCGGTTTGCCGACACGATAAGTATCAGTCACTAATAATGACCTTTTATTTATTTGGTGATGAAATGTTGGCAATTTGGCAGAGCGCGCTCAACAACGGCGAATGATCGCCTTGCGCATTGCCTAGTGGTAAACTGCAGTCTTCGTTTTTGTAAAAAATATTAAAAGGTAATCTGATGAACCCGATTCTTGCACTGTTGAAAGAGAACAATATTAGCGACACTCAAATCAATGAGATTTTCGAAGTGCTCACGCAGAACCCTCTTGCGGCAATGGCAACAATCAGCCAACTGGGCCTACCTCAAGACAAACTACAGCTTCTCATGGGACAAGTAATGCAAAATCCGATGCTAATCAAAGAAGCCGTTGAAGAACTTGGCCTCGACTTTGCGAAAGTAGAAGCCGCAAAAGAGCAGCTTCAAAAATAGTTTTTTTGAGCTTTTCATGATAAGAAGGTCGCTGAACTCAATAGCGGCCTTTTTCAGGCAAAGTGGCCTTACTCAAACATAAACCCAATAATGACAATTCGTTTGACGTAATGAAAAGTAACTCAGTCATGAGCAAAGTGTACCAGGCTATTTTATTTTCGAAAAAACCGAAACGAGTTTAACAACTGTACGTTTCGTAACAAAGGCTCACACTGAACTACCCCAATAAGGGTTATAAGTCAAATAACTTGTCGAATTCACGCTGTTCTAGAATGTCTTCGATTTTTCTTCTCGTTGTATTGACGTTTTTATTATCACCGTCAATTGGTTTTTTCTGGTCTTTCTTGGATGACTTCTTTTTTGTTTGGCACATATGAATCTGCTCTCTTTATATCAACGTTCAGTAGGTTGAGTAGGTACGCCATTTATCTGTTAAACCTGATAAAGGGGGGGCCTTGATCTTTTCAGATGAATAGCAATATAAAGTCACGTTAGATGAAGTAAAATATGGGAAGAATTTGGCGTCGTAAGATATTACAATTGGGTGAATAGGATCGTTTGTAATGTTAGTTATGTAAAATCATCATTCGGATATAAACATAATTCACGTTTTTTTGCTGTGGAGTGTGATTTTTGATCACTTACTTTTTTATACCAGTATCGCTGGCGACTTGTTCTTCGAGACAATAATATTCCTCGTAATAAAAGATGAAAAATGGGCAGAAAGTTTAGGTGCAATGATGACATCATTGCACCTAAATAGATTATAGCGCTGTTACATCAGACGCTTGAGGGCCTTTTTGGCCTTGCTCCACTGTAAAGCTCACTTTTTGGCCTTCAGTAAGAGTTTTGAAACCTTCAGATGCGATCGCTCTGAAGTGAACGAATACATCAGCTCCGCCATTGTCTTGTGAAATGAAGCCGAAGCCTTTAGTTTCGTTGAACCATTTTACTGAACCAGTTGTTTTAGTAGACATAGATACCTCTAAGAAATTATTAAGATCGAAAACTGCGAGCAAATGCTATTTTAAAAAACCATGAAGAGAAGCTATCGCAGGCGTTAGACGAAGGTATCGAAAAGTAACTGAGAAAAGGCTTGAACTAAATTTTTACTTATAGCTCGTTTGCAAGAGCTAGGCACACTATACAGGGTGTTAAACAAATGAACAGTTTTATTTTCCATTTTTGCAATTTAATTTATTTCGGCCCAAAATCTTCGCGAACGCAGCCTTCACAAAACCAGCCTAGATCTTCGTTCAGGCCAGACTTAGCAGATACGCTACACAACTTTTTGGACAACCTCTTTAGTAAATCAACGCTTGGTCACTTGACAGCGACATTGCCTACTCAACTCAGAGAAAGAAAAAACATCAACGGTCAGAAATATTGCTTAACTTTCAGCTACAAAAAAGAAACCACTGCAGATAACAAACCTAAACGATTGATTTTAATGAATAATAAATTAAACTGAAAATCCCTACCTATTCTAATATTTACGTGTATAGTATGGCAGGTTTTTAAATCCGAACGCTCTGTAAATAACAGAGTATGAATACCAATTCAGCTTCCTTAAAACTCAATACAGCCTTTTGATTGGTCAATTAACTCTTCGTATTTAACCCAACTAGTCTGTAATTAAGCTCCCCGTTACTGTGAACGCAGGTTAACACTAGACGTAGGGATGCACTCTATCTTTAAGATAAAATACAAACGAGTGATACCAAGAACTGTGCGTTGAATATTCTATGCACAAGTGAACCACTTAGCTCTGAAAATCTTTCTTGTCCTGGCTTTACAGGATAGCGCTCATTGAGTGATTAGCTAAAAACTACATTTGAATCATCTCAATCTCTGGCGATCAAACAACGGAAAAAATATGAGAAAAAACCGAGAAAAACTTAAGAAAAACATGTGGAAAAACAGCCAAGAGGCCAAGTTTGAGCAGATGGTTTCGGAATACCACAGTGCCAAAGCAACCCTTGATACCCTAGAAAAAGACAGTGCTGAATACGCGGCTCAGAATAAGCACTGTGACTCCCTATTTGCAAAAGCTGAACGCTTCTTTAAACAGCATCAATAACTACATTTTACAACTTCTACTTTAGACGTATTTTCTATCCGCATTGTCAAATCATCTATCAAAAAGCGTAAGGTATTTATATACATTAAATTGCATACAACCCTACTTTATTTCAGGTTTTTAACCATAAGTTCTTTATGTGAGAATATTATGCAATTTCAGCTATGCCGCGTAGATAATTGACTGATGTTCTATGCTTGAGAAAGTCGTGATGACGGCTGAGCTAATCAACTGGGACTAAAAGAGCAGAAATAGTGAGATTATCTTCGTGATATAGCCGCAATATTACACTATGCAAACTACAATATGGTGAGACCCTATTGGTTTTGTTATATAAACCCTGTATTGCGAACTCTTTCAAAATATTCGAAGTAATCTTTCAAATCCTCCCCATTTTGCCTTTCATTTGTCCTGAGTAAACTGGCCTGAAGCAACGGGAGAATTCAATTATGATCACAAGACGTAATGCTCAGGATCGTGGGCAAGCCAACTTTGGCTGGCTGGACAGCAAACATACCTTTTCATTCGGCAGTTACTATGATGCTGACCATATGGGCTTTTCTGCTCTTCGTGTCATCAACGACGACAGAGTTAAACCGGGGGCCGGGTTTGATACTCACGGTCATCGCAATATGGAGATCATCAGTTATGTGCTGACAGGCACCATTGAACACAAGGATAGTGAGGGCAATGTGCAGACACTGCCTGCGGGTGAGTTTCAGTTAATGTCTGCTGGCAGAGGCATCTACCACAGTGAATATAATGCCTCACAAAGTGAAGATCTGACGTTTCTGCAAATCTGGATTGAGCCTGATAGCTTTGATACTCAACCGGGCTACCAGCAAAAAAGTTTTGGAAAACCGACAGGCTTGAATGCCATCGTAACCCCTGATGGTCGCGACGGGACATTACAAATAAAGCAAAACGCATCACTGTTTCAGCTTTTATTGGAGCCGGGTCAGACCATAAACTTTGCCATTGAACACGACAGAAAAATCTACCTTCATCTAATTGAGGGTGAACTGAATATTGGCGATACACTATTGACAGCAGGCGACGGTGCGAAGGTCGAGAATCAAAGTCAAATCAGCCTCACCAACCAGGGCAGCTCCGCGGTTAGTGCACTGCTTTTTGACCTACCTTAGCGTTTGTCGGGATCAAAGAGGCGCTATGCCCGCCTCTTTTCTAGCGCCCATAATACGTCGCCAGATAATCAAGTACTGCGTTCAGATCCTCTGGTTCCAGCGGTTCCATACCCTGTTCGTCGACCATCCATTCCAATGTCTCTTGCCAGCTGTCTCGGCTTAACCCCTGTTGTTTAACCAGATGCAGGGAGTGACAAGCCGAACAGACAGACGCCACCAACGCCATGTTGTCTCCCGGAGTCAAAATGCCGTCACCAACGGATTTCACCGGAGATCCCGCAGACTGTGTGGTCCAGTCCGGAGGGGAAGGATTTTTGGTCGCCAGCCAGGCGATGATGGCTGCCCGCGCACCTGGATCGGCTACGCCAGGGAACACCATGTTAGTGCCTGGTGCAAAGTCCGCCGGAGAGGTAAGAAAACTATCCAACGAATTTGCATCCCAATGACCCTGACGGCCTTTTAACGCCTCGCTGTATTTAAAGTCGGGATACCCCCCTACCTTCCGGTCTGCCAGCCCCCAGAGTGGCGGTCCAACCAAAGGTTTGCCATCCGGTTCAAACTGATGACATGCCTTACACACCATAGCCTGAGTTTCCCCCGCTTTGATTAGCGTGTCATCTGCATGCGCCGAAAAGCCCACCCATGACATCAGTAATAAACAGAGCGGGATACCCCGCTCTGCTGATCTCTTCCTAGTCACATGGTCACCCTTTCACTACCAACGCAATACGGTGGAATGTGTTATTTAGGTACCCCTTCGGATTCCAGGCGATGGCAAATGGCTGACTGACACCGGCATCGTCCGTTGCTTTGGCCCAGACTTCATAGTAGCCCGCTTGCGGGAACATTACTTTAGCGCTAAACGTCTGCCATGCTGCCACATTAGCAGGGTCCGCCAGATCCGCATCCATCCAGGTCGCACCAAAATCAATCGAAAGCTGAACTTTATCAACCTTTCTATCACCGGACCAGGCATGCCCTCTCACCATGACTTCACTGCCGCTTACCTCACTGTTGGTCTGCGGCGAGGTAATAAGAGATTTCACTGGCATACGCTCAATGATGTCAAAGTCTTCCGTTGCCACCTTCTCACCAGGCGCGACAGGACGATTGGGTACCCGATAGGCAGTCCCGGTCATCTTAGGCCCATCATGGACCTGATCCCGAACCTGAATGCGCGTCAGCCATTTCTGTGAACATGAACCTGGCCAACCCGGAACCACCAGACGCAATGGCGCACCATTCATGGGATGTAACGGCTCGCCATTTTGTTCAAACGCAATCAGGTTCTCTCCACTCATCGCTTTAGCCATAGGTAAACCACGGGAAATCGCCAGTTTGCCTTCCTGACCCGAGAGATGTTTATCCGCACCGTAATGAGCGGTATAGACCGCGCCCTCTTTTACGCCGGCCGCTTTCAATACATCGGCCAGACGCACACCTGTCCATTTCGAACACGCAACCGCACCATAGGTCCATTGATTCCCTTTCGCTTTCGGGTCAAAAAAAGCACGACCGTTACCACCGCATTCGACAACCAGCTGCTGTTCAACCACTTCAAAATTCTTTCTGAGATCGGCAATTGATAGGGTCATAGGCTTATCGACTAAACCGTCAATGGTCAGCGTCCAGGCCTCGGGATCCACTTCCGTCGGCGGTATCCCATTATTTCGAATGAAGTGATGACGGGTAGGCGTGATGTCGTCATTAAGAAGGTGGGGAGGGGTTTCTGCATTCATTGGCCTGTCATTAAGCACCGTCAGACCATCTTTGCCCTCAATCATGACGTCATCAAGGCCTTCTGCAAAGGCGGCAGGGATGATGCCTGCTGGCATATTACGGTGGAAGGGAATCGCCCCTCCCAACACCGCCGCCATGGTTGCTAAACCTGCGCCTTTCAAAAAGCCTCGTCTGTCTGGGTAAGTGACTCGTCCGAAGACTTTTTCATCCGCTGAGTCCGGATTGTTCTCATAGTATTTATAAATACCTTGCGGTGTTTTTTTCTCATCTTTGTTCATGTTGCGTTCCTTTTTACGTTAACGTCTGAACGGCCTCTACGTTAGGTAAATGACTCCTATATACGAATGCTAATCTCAATCACTTGGTTACTCTTTATAAGCAATCCCTTATAAAAGTAGTTGATGATCGGCATTGTTAACAACATTCCGTCCATTAACCTCTCAATTAGGTTTGAAAATTTGAGCACTGCCAAGCCATCAAAACTTTGGGTTACCGCACAGCCATAAAGACAAAATATGTTAGGATGCGGTTACGTTTCTTTTTTGGTTAGTAACAATTTGAACAACAAAGTAAAAGTCTTGTTTGTGGCGATCGCATTGGCCGCAGGGTTCTATCTGCCAGGCTTGCTAAAGCAAGTGCCCACTTCAGACGTTGACCTGACCAGTTACTGCATGCTGTCGAACGAAGTGTGCGAGCAGCAGGGCGTGAAACTAAGAGTAGACGCTCAACGCATCACCCCGCTGACCCCTATTCAAGTCGAAGTATTCTGGCCAAATGCCACAGCCGACACCCTTAATCTTGCTCTTCAGGGGCACGAGATGGACATGGGAGTCGTAAAATATCAGCTGACGATGATCAAACCTGATGTTTATCAGGGTGAAATCATTCTGCCAGTGTGCTCCGAAGAGCGGATGACATGGTTCGGCACAGTGTCAGACGGGGAAACCAACATTAACGCTGCGTTAAGGATGACCGCTCGATGAAGAAATTATGGATAGGCGCTCTTATCGGCGCTTTTGGTCTTGGCTTTGGCGCTAAGTTACTGGTCGACAAGCACAATGAAACACTGCTCAAACAAGCAGAACTTGCACAGTTGGCGAAAGTGTCCGAGTCGGTATTATTTGGTGAGGGCGGTGAACCTGTCGCTATTTTTGATGGCAGTGACCCACGTATTCGCATCGTTTATTTTGGCTTTACCCGTTGCCCCGATGTATGCCCAACTTCATTGGCTATGCTGGCGGGAGCCTTAAATCAAATCGATGACCAGGCTAAACAGACTCTGCGTCCCATGTTTGTTTCACTGGATCCAGAAAGAGATGCGGCTGAAGCCTCCGCTGAATATGCACATTATTTTCATCCGATGATCGAAGGCCTTTCTGCGCCACTTGACGTCACAAAACCGCTGGCTCACAAATACGGGGTCATCTTTCGCAAGACCGAACTGAAAGATTCAAAGCTGGGCTACACCTTGGATCACAGCTCTTATTTCTATTTTTTAAAACCCGACGGCACACTAATTGAAAAAGTGCCGCACACGCTGACACCAGCACCGATTATTGAAGCCATCAAGCGCATCAATAGCCAAGAAAAATAACACTAAAACAATGGACATAACCATGAAGCTCAACAAACTTGTACTTCCTATACTCGCTCTGGCCCCTTTATCTTTTGCACAGGCAGCCATCGACGTTCTCGATGCCTACGCACGAGCGACACCACCAAATGCGACAACCAGTGCCGTCTTTGCCACCATTGAAAACAGTAGCGATCAAGACCGTATACTCGTTCAGGCAGCCTCGCAGGCAGCCTCAGTCGTTGAACTTCATGACGTCATCATGGATGGCGATATGATGCAGATGCGTCAGGTAGAGAACATCGTAATTCCCGCTAATGGACAGACTATCCTCAAGCCAGGTAGCTTACATATCATGTTATTAGATGTTCAAAAGCCTTTAGCTGAAGGTCAAAATATCAATGTCGAGCTGACCTTTGCCAATGGCGAGGTGCAATCGCTCAGCGTGCCAGTGAAAAAAGTCATGGCTGGTATGAAGCACAAAGGTCACTAACAAATATCTCTGGCTGTGCTGTACATACGGTGCAGCCGTGCTACTATCCGCTATGACTTAATACCTGATTAAACCGGAGGAATTTGATGATTGTAATACACACCCACCCGGTAGAGTTGAACTACATCTAAGCGAGTGTTAATCCTAATTAAGGTCGTCGCTTGAACTGCCTGCTAACTTTGCCCGGTGATCACAACCGGGGTCTTGTGCAACCAGCACACACTTACATCGGTAAGTACCTGACCCTTATAAAAATAAGTCTATATTAGGTACTAACAATGCGTTCTATTTTTACCCATCCAATCGCGATCAACGAACTTGGCTGGAAAACCTATTTTCAACAACAACTCACTCTTGAAGAGTACGAAGGTATTATCTTCGGTCGTGTTATTGCCCACCATCGCAGTGGCTACATCGTCTGTACTGAGCAAGAGGAGTTTCACCTTGAGCATCATATCAGTCTCCCTCAAATGACGGTGGGTGATTGGATACTTCTGGATGAACAACATCGATTTGTGAGACTGCTCGATCGTAAATCTCTGTTTAGCCGCAAGGCTCCAGGCTCAAAGCTAGAGGAGCAATACATTGCTGCCAACGTCGACACTGTTTTTATTGTCTGTTCTTTGAACTTTGACTTTAATCTCAGCCGCATAGAACGCTACCTGACTTTGGTCAATGAAGCCAAATCAGAAGCAGTGATCGTGCTAACCAAAGCCGACCTATGCGAAGACGTAGAAGAGAAACGTCAACAAGTACAATCACTTGATCCGTTCTTGATGATAGAAACGGTCAACGCTTTAGAGATTGACTCTCTCCATGGTCTTCAGTCCTGGTGCGGTGTTGGTCAAACCGTGGCATTTATGGGCTCTTCTGGTGTGGGGAAATCAACACTCGTAAACACTCTAATGCAGGCACAGACGCAAGCGACGGGTGGTATTCGTGAAGATGACAGTAAAGGTCGACACACGACAACCTCTCGTTCAATGCATAAGATGCCAAACGGTGGTCTTCTGCTTGATACGCCTGGAATGCGAGAAATTCAGCTCACGGCAAGTGAAGAAGGACTGTCCGAAACCTTTAGTGATGTGGAAACCTTAATTGCTCAATGCCGTTTTGCGGACTGCCAACACACCAATGAGCCAGGTTGTGCCGTACGCAGTGCACTAGAAAGCGGTGAGCTAGATGAAAGGCGAGTAGATAACTACTTCAAGCTACAACGCGAACAAGCTAGAAACAGCGCCTCCCTTGCCGAAAAACGAACCAAAGACAAAGAATTTGGTAAGTTTGTCAAATCGGTACAATCAGAGAGTCGCCACCGTAAAAAAGGTTACTAACAAAACCAGATGAATGTAATAGAGAGAGGCAAACCTCTCTCTATTTTTGTTTTCGCTAAAGCACCAAACCACCGTCTACAGCCAGCACTTTGCCGTTGTAAAAATCATTCTCGACAATGAACTGTGCTGTTTGGGCAATTTCATAATCCTGACCTAAACTACGCACGGGGGCCATTTGTTCCAAACGCTGTAGCGCTTCGGGCTTCATTGATGCCGTCATCGCGCTGTAGCAGGCACCGGGAGCAATAGCCGCAGCTCGAATGTTATAACGCGCCAGTTCTTTTGCCCAAACAATCGCTAGCGAGGCAACACCCGCTTTAGCGGCACTGTAATTACTTTGTCCCATGTTGCCGTCTTTGGCGACCGACGAAATATTGATGATGACCCCTTGCTGTTTCGACGTGATCATCGCCTTCGCCGCTTCCTTGCCACAAACAAACGTCCCTGACAAATTCACATTGATCACTGCGTTAAACTGCTCCAGTGACATCTCATCAAGAATTTCCCCATCCTTCGCCTTGACCGTCAAACCATCACGAAGAATACCTGCATTATTGACCAGTACGTTGACCTTGCCGAGTTCGCTAAGAATGCTCATAAACGTCTCTTTCACCGCTTTTTCATCGGTAATGTCAGCGGCATAACCGCAAACCTTTCCGGCAATGTTCTCCAGCTCATTGACCGCTGTCACCAGTTGTTTAGCGTTGGCATCAATAAGCGCGATGTTCGCACCCTTTTCGGCAAAACGCTGTGCCATCGCAAAGCCAAGACCCTGAGCGCCACCGGTAATGACGACCACACTGTCTTCGATTTCCATATTATTTTCCTTTTCTGAGGTCACTTTCGAGAAGGCAAATATCGGAACCACTCACGGGCTTCGGACGCTCTCGAAAGGCGAACGACTAATCTCAATAAACACGGCTACGTGTTTGAATTTATTATCGGATATATATCGACTTGGCTTCTGACTGTACCGGTCACCGCTCATCCATGAGGGGCATTAATCAAAACCTCATTAATTCTACGCACAACATCGTCCCATCCCGCAACTCCTTTTTTGCTCAAAAACTGAACTCAGTGCGTCTGTAACACGCATAATGCGCGCCGGAACTCAAAATAGCCAACTGGTCTTATCAGTTTGAATAACCAAAGATTTTCATTAAGTTGGGGTTATTTTAGCCGTGGGGATAACGATGTGTCTTCAGGCCGAGAGGTTGATGGCAAAGTTCAGCAAGTCGCCAGTCATCAAATAATTAGATGTGTTTAAAACATCACTCAGGCAGGCCGCGCTACCATCAGGAAACGAAAAAAAGCAGCGCCAGATTGGCGCTGCCTGACTGCTTGGTGATTAAGCGGCATTATTAAGTGTTGGCTCTGTCTTTGTACCGGTTAATGTGGTCTTCATATCATGGCTGAAGTGGTCAACCTGAATCGCTCGGTAACGTAGTGCATCAGCAGCTTCAATCTGGGCCACTTCCTCTGCGGTGAGCACCTTGGCTTCAAGTGCCTGAGCCAGACGATCTTTCAGAAGACCTTTTCTGGCCACAGTACCGGCCTTAACACCAGCGGCTAACTTCTTCTCCAGCCCTTTGATGTCATGCATGGCAACAAACGCGCTCTCTAATAAACCAATGCTGTCAGGGTCGTCTTTGCCCACATAACACAGATGTGTCAGACGATCACGAGCCTCACCCGGAACCATCAGCTTATTAGCAATACGCAAGGTGACCTTATCATCCGGCAGTTTGTAGTGGTTGCCAAGTGGGAACAACAATGCCTTCAGCGTCTTACCGGCAAAACCACTTGGGAAGTTGCGGTAAGCCTCATTCAGAGACTTAGCTGCGTGATAGAAGCAATACTCCACTGCATAATCTACATGGTCTAAATCTGCTTCCAGACAACCTTCATCCTGATATTTCTTCAGTACCGCAGACGCCATATAGAGGTAAGACAGTCCATCCCCCAGACGAGCAGAGATGAGCTCCTTACGTTTTAGTTCACCGCCCAGCGTTAGCATGGCAAAATCAGCGCTCACCGCCAATGCCTTACTCAGACGCTTAAGGTTCTTGTAGTGACGTTTAGTCGGTCCACTTACCGGTGAGGTTGTGAACATAGAACCCGTGGTCGCCGCAAATAGACCGCCAATAGAGTTCTTCGTCGCATGACCGATGTGCTTGAACAGCAACTTATCAAACGCTTTCAAACCTTCCTGGTGGTCCGGATTAGCTGCAGCTTCCATTTCCTGGAATACATAGGGGTGACATCGTGTCGCGCCTTGTCCAAAGATCATCAGGTTACGGGTCAGAATATTCGCGCCTTCCACCGTGATCGCGACAGGTACGCCCAGATAAGACGAAGACAAGTAGTTCATTGGACCACACTGGATCGCACGTCCACCGTGAATATCAAACGAATCGTTAATCAAGGTTCTGGCAATCTCAGTCATGTGATACTTGGCGATTGCCGTGACAATACCAGGCTTTTGGCCCTGATCCAGTGCTGTGGTTGTCAGTGTTCGCGTCGCCTCTAGCAAGTAGTTCAAACCACCGATACGACCCAGGGCTT
This sequence comes from Vibrio hangzhouensis, assembly GCF_900107935.1. Classification (GTDB taxonomy): domain Bacteria; phylum Pseudomonadota; class Gammaproteobacteria; order Enterobacterales; family Vibrionaceae; genus Vibrio; species Vibrio hangzhouensis. The sequence continues at coordinate 136,044 of NZ_FNVG01000012.1, forward strand.
CTGCAACCCCTTCAAACTTACCGATCGACATGCCAAACTGCTTACGAACATAGGAATAAGCGCCGGTCGTTCTTGCTGTCAGGTGTCCGATAGCGGTACCCAGCGCTGGCAAAGAGATACCACGACCCGCCGACAAACACTCAACTAGCATTCGCCATCCTTTGCCGGCATAGTCTGCTCCACCAATCAACCAGTCCATTGGGATAAAGACATCTTCACCCTGAATCGTACCATTCATAAAGGCCAGGTGTAGCGGGTCATGGCGCTCGCCAATCACAACACCAGGGTGGTCAGTTGGAATCAATGCGCACGTGATACCTACATTGGTTCTGTCACTTAACAGTTTGTCTGGATCCAACATCTTGAACGCCAGTCCCATTACCGTCGCAACTGGGGCCAGAGTGATATAACGCTTATTCCAGTTCAATCGGACACCCAGGACTTCCTGGCCATTGTATTCACCATAACAAACCACACCCGTGTCCGGGATGCCGCCCGCGTCCGAACCAGCTTCAGGACCCGTTAAGGCAAAACAAGGCGTGTCGGTGCCATCTGCAAGGCGGGGTAACCAGTAATCACGCTGAGCCTGAGTACCGTAGTGAGAAAGGAGCTCACCCGGACCCAGAGAGTTTGGCACCATCACGGTAATCGCTGCGCTCATACTGCGAGTCGCAATTTTGGCAACGATCGTTGAGTTGGCATGAGAAGAAAACTCGCGGCCACCGTATTCTTTGGAAATGATCAACGAGAAAAAACGCTCTTTACGTAGGTATTCCCATACTTCCGGCGAAAGATCTTTGTATTCTTTGACAAACTTGTGTTCATCCAGCATTGAAAGTAAGGTTTCCAGCTGGTTATCAATGAACGATTGCTCTTCTTCCGTTAGCGTGGGTTTTGGATATTGATGTAATGTATTGAAATCAGGACGCCCTGAAAACAGCTCCCCGTCCCACCAAACGCCACCGGCTTCCATGGCTTCTCTTTCAGTATTTGATAATGGTGGTAGCACTTTTTTAAAAAGATTGAACGCAGGTGCACTGATTAAATTTCTGCTCACGAAACCCATATCACGATTCCTTTTGTTTAGTTACGTTATTGTTTTGTCGCACTATTTTTCAAATCCAGCTGATATATATGAAATCGCTCGGTCGACAATATTTATTGGTTGTGCTTCTATATTTAATGAGCTAGATGCCAGCTCAGATAATGCTTGGCTAGATGCACTGGCAAATACAAATGCACCTAGAGAAAAATGAAGTTTCCAGAAAAGTTGCTCGCGATTAATTGCCGGATTGGCTTTTAAAATAGACTCGGTAAATAAGCTGAGTGTTTTTCCATATTGAGTCACAATGAACCATCTTAAATGGCCCTGAATATCACTGTAACCATTCGCAACAAGGAGCAAGAACCTTCCCATACCATTCGGTTGCAACTCATTAAGGCCGACTAACGGCATTTTCACGGAACTAAGCACCTCTTCAACGGTAAAGCTATCTTTCTGATTAAGCGCGATAAGTTGCTGATGTAACTCAGGCATTAGCTTCACCAGATATCGGTTTAGAATCGCACGAACAAGTGTTTTCTTGTCCCCAAAGTGATAATTCACCGAAGCCAGATTAACATTAGCTTTGGTCGTGATCTGTCTGAGCGAAGTATTGCTATATCCTTGTTCAACAAATAACTTTTCAGACATTTCCAATATCTTTTTTTTGGTTCCAGCTCTGGCACTCATAGATTTAAAACACTCGTATCAAACGGTGGTTTTAATATATCCCTCAACCAAAAAACAACAAGTGATTAACATCATGTTTTTTAAAATTAACAACGGCCTGTACCGTTAAAGAGGTACATGACAATGAATGACTATGAGTAAAAAATTTCAGTCGGCCTGAACACCTCTAGTTGTAACAATTATAAATCACATATTTATCAATCATTTACATTAAAACCTCGAATTAACCCTTCTATTAAAATCATTGTGTTAAGTGTTCGCTACGATGCAAAAGGTGAATCCAGTGCGCACCAACAGGCACGGAGGCGAGATTGTCTTTCCAGGGTGGAATGTAAAATATTTCTAACATTTATCGTTCAAAATGTGACCAGGGACAAATTTATTAAAACTCATAGAAATTCGAATTACCCTAACTTTCAAACGACATAAAAATATATTCCATAAAACTAAGACCTTTATTTACCTGTACTTATAACGTCGCGCCTAATAGGCAATTAAACACATAATCGATCAAAACCCTATTTGTGACGGTTTTATTTCGTTGATTGTGCTGATGACAATCGATGTTCAATTCTTCACAATAACCTCATTCAAACGTTTGTTTGAATTTTTCATTGATATAAATCAAAGCCCGATAAAGTTTATTAGGTCGAATTCAAAAAAAGGAATTAACCATGCAAAATCAAGCTGCACTAGAAGCGGTTAACGCTCAACTTCAAACTGTTCTTAACCCATTCGCAAGCTTTAGCCAACTGGTTGCGAAGAACGTTGAAACGCTATCAAAAATGCAATTGGAAACATTGACAGCTTACAGCGAGCTAACTAACGAAAACCTACAAAGCCTTGTAGCAATCAAAGAGCCACAAGACCTTATGAACCACGGTAGCAAGCAACTAGAAATCATCTCTAAAGTAAGCCAACGTCTGCTTGAAGATGGCCAAAAGCTAAGCCAAATCGGCAACGACTTTAAAGCGGCTGTTGATGAAATTTCTGCGACAACAATCAACACCAAAAAAGACGCTTAATCGTTGGGGCGGTGCTTGTCACCGCCTGTTTTAACCATACTTAGCAAGGATGGGAAGATGGACAAAACACCTCCGTTCCAAGATGTTATCGATAACTACTTCCAAGCCACTCAGAGCTGGCTTGGCGCTTTTCAAAAACCTACTCAGTCCACCATCTTCAAATCGCAAGTGGAGGACTGGACACAACTCGCACAATCTGTAGCAAGTAATCCAACCAGTATTCTTGAGCAACAGATGAATTGGTGGAATCAACAGATCAACCTGTTTAATGACTGCATCCTGTCAGCTAATAATCCGCAAGACAAAGAGACGGATCCCCGTTTTCGCGACGAAAGCTGGTCATCCAATCCGCTATACAGCTATATCAAAGAAAGCTACAAAATGGTTTGTAAGACGGTATTGGAGACCATTAGTAGCACTCAAGATCTAGATCCTGAGACGAAAGAGCGTCTCGAATTCTTTGCGCGCCAATTTTTGAATGCCATGTCTCCGAGTAACTTTGTGACTACAAATCCAGAGATCATGAAGCTGACACTAGAGTCAAACGGAGAAAATCTGGTTAAAGGTCTGGAGCAACTGCAAAAAGACATGAGCAAAAGCGTTGATATGCTCAATATTCGCATGACGGACAGTGACGGATTCATCGTTGGCGAAAATATCGCGGCGACGGAAGGAAAAGTGGTCTACAAAAACCACATGTTTGAGCTGTTGCAATATCAGGCCACAACCTCGGAAGTCTACAAACGTCCAATGATGATCGTTCCACCTTTTGTGAACAAGTATTACATCATGGATCTGAATCAGCGTAAGTCCTTCGTGAAGTGGCTAGTCGATCAGGGACACACAGTATTTATGGTGTCTTGGGTCAATCCGGACGCAAGTTACAGAGACACTGGCTTCGGCACCTATATCACCGAAGGTATTATTCCAGCACTTGATGCGATTGAAAAAGAAACAGGTGAACGTGAAGTCAATGGACTCGGTTACTGTATTGGTGGCACGCTGCTAACGACGGCCATGGCCTACCTGGCAGGTAAGAAACGCAAGCAACGCATCAAGTCCGCCACCCTGCTCACCACGATCCTTGATTTCAAACAGCCAGGTGAACTTGGCATCTTCATCAACGACCCGATGATTTCCGCTATCGAAGCGCAAAATAACATGCAGGGTTATATCGATGGGCGCCAAATGGCAGTGTCGTTCAGTTTACTGCGTGAAAATAGCCTGTACTGGAACTACTACGTCACCAACTACCTCAAAGGTGAGAAGCCGATGGCGTTTGATTTGCTGCACTGGAACAGTGACAATACTAACGTACCGGCCAAATGCCACAACCAAATGCTGCGTCAGTTCTATCTTGAGAACAAACTAAGCCAGTCTGGTGAGTTTGAAGTAGATGGTGTCACTATTGATCTGGGTAAAGTGAAATCCCCAACCTTCTTCCTATCGGCTATCGAAGATCACATTGCGCTATGGAAGGGCACTTATAAAGGGACCGAACTGCTGGGTGGTCAAAATACTTTTGTACTGGCAGAGAGTGGACACATTGCAGGTCCTATGAATCATGCCGATTCAACCAAGTACGGTTTCTGGACTAATAAAGACGTCAAAGCCGATGCTGATACTTGGTTGTCAAAGGCGGACAAACACACCGGTTCGTGGTGGAATCACTGGCAAGAGTGGTTGGACGCTCGCAACTTCTCCGAGAAACAAGAAGCTCGTATTCTTGAAGGGGAAATGGATGCACCGGGCGTTTACGTCAAGCAACGTATTGAGGATGTACTGAGAAATTCAGAGGAGCAACCAGATGCCGCTTAGTATTGGTCAACAGGCAAGCCTGACAAAAACTTTAGATAAAGCAGCGGTAGAGCAGTTCGCTTCTCTAGCTGAAGATTACAATCCGGTTCACTTAGACGAAGCGTTCGCGGCGATGACGCCTTTCGAGGTACCAATCGTGCATGGCATGCTGGGTGCGAGTCTGGTCTCTGGTTTGCTAGCCTCGAAGATCCCCGGCCCAGGCGCAATTTATCTTGGTCAAACACTGCAATTCACCTCCCCCATTCGAGTTGGTGAAACGGTCACGGCGCGTGTAGAAGTAAAAGAAGTGAGAGAAGACAAACCGATTGCTAAGCTGATTACTGAAGTGCTTAACGAACAAGGCAAAGTGGCGATCAAAGGAGAGGCAACCGTTCTGCTCCCTAACTAATCGTCTGTTTACAGAGTTCCCTACCAGTTTGGACGGCGTTTGCCGTCCTTTTTTGTTCTGACGCTTGCCAGATCAAAAAGTCCGGCGTAAAAGCCGGACTTTTTCTCATCGGTAAGCTCTAGCCTTCGCAGTTTTTAAACAGTGCCGCGATGCCCTGACCACCACCGATGCACATCGTGACCACCGCATAGCGGCCGTTGATGCGTTTCAGTTCGTACAGAGCTTTAACGGAAATCAATGCCCCTGTCGCACCTATAGGATGCCCCAGACTGATGCCAGAACCGTTCGGGTTCACTTTCTCAGGGTCAACACCCAACTCTTTCACTACTGATAATGCCTGAGCCGCAAAGGCTTCGTTCGCTTCCCACACATCAATCTGCTCAGCCTTAATGCCTGTCTTGTCAAGCAACTGCCTAACCGCCGGAACAGGGCCAATGCCCATGACTGCTGGGTCTACTGCCGCAATCGCGTAACCGACCATGGTCGCCATCGGTTTTAAGCCTTTCGCCGCTGCTGCTTCTTTCTCCATCAATACAAGCGCTGCCGCCCCGTCATTGATACCAGAAGCATTGCCCGCGGTTACCGTTCCTTCCTTTTTGAATGCCGGCCGCAACTTGGCCATATCTTCGATCTGACAGTCCAGTCGCACGTGTTCGTCGCGATCAAACACCGTCACACCACGACGGGTTTTCAGTTCAATCGGCAGGATTTGCTCAGTAAAGCGTCCTTCCTGCTGCGCAACTTGTGCACGTCGGTGGCTTTCCTGAGCACACATGTCCTGCTCTTCCCGGCTAATGTCGTACTTGTCGGCCAGATTTTCCGCTGTAATACCCATATGCACATCGTTAATCGGGCAAGTCAATGCACCTACCATAGGGTCAACCAGTTGAGTATCACCCATTTTGGCGCCAAAACGGGCGCTCGGCATCCAGTAAGGCACCCGGCTCATGGACTCCGCGCCACCCGCAACGGCAGCATCACAGTCACCCAGCATGATCATCTGAGCCGCAGACACAACCGCTTGCAAGCCCGAACCACATAGACGGTTAACTGTAAGAGCTGGTGTTTCTATCGGCAACCCGCCTTTCAAAGCCGCCACACGACTCATGTACATATCTCTTCGGTCACTGTGTGTCACACTGCCAATCACGCAATGCCCGATGTCCTTTCCATCCACTCCCGCTCTTTTTACTGCTTCTGCGACGACTTTGCCTGCCAGCTCGGTAGGTGCAACATCTTTTAAACTACCACCAAAATCCGCTATGGCGGTTCTGACACCACTTAATACAACTACTTCACGCTTGTTCATTGGCTCTCCATGTAATGTTTTTGTAGGGCAACCCTGTTTCGGGCATACAACATTTTAACATTCACAGAACAACACCCCACTTCCGACAACACAGAAACATTCGAATGTTTAATCGGTCAGACGGAAAACCTTCTCAATAATCAATACAAGCGAGATTTATATGCACATAAACTCACTTCAACCTGGTCGAATTTACGCATCAAACCAACCACAAAAATATAAAAAAATGCCACAACAAAAGAACAAAAAACCATAAAACGCAACATAAAGCACAAAATAACACTAGATTTAAATAAAAACTAGACACATAAATTTGCATGGATAATATAAAACGCGCAAACACACTTTTTTACAAAATAACATTCACCCAACGCTCAAAGGGCTCCCTAACTACAATGATAGGAGCAGCCCGACATTGTTGAGGTGGATAAAACCATTACAGGGATAAAAAATGCAAAGTTCTAGCTTGTTAGTCCGCTATGCCAACGGCAATCTGGTCGTACAGATCCTGGCGGGCATCATTTTTGGTGTTATCCTCGCCGTAGCGGCTCCTGCAACCGCACAAAGCTTCGGCATGCTGGGTAGCCTCTTTGTCGGTGCGTTAAAAGCTGTCGCCCCAATTTTAGTATTCATTCTTGTTGCAGCTTCTATCGCTAATCAAAAGAAAAACCAAACCACTCATATGCGCCCAATCGTGGTGCTGTATCTGATTGGTACGTTTTCAGCAGCCCTAACGGCTGTCGTACTGAGTTTCCTATTCCCAACGGAACTCACCCTTGTGGCAGGCGCTGAAGGCGCGACACCACCGCAAGGCATTGGTGAAGTTCTGCACACGCTGCTGTTCAAGCTGGTCGACAACCCAGTGAGTGCTTTAATGAACGCCAACTATATCGGCATTCTGGCATGGGCGATTGGTCTGGGTCTGGCACTGCACCATGCCTCTGATACCACCAAAGCGGTCTTCGAAGATTTAAGCCACGGCGTCTCTCAAATCGTGCGTTTTATTATTCGTCTGGCGCCGTTCGGTATTTTTGGTCTGGTTGCGAATACCTTTGCGACTACAGGTTTCTCCGCTCTAGCAGGTTATGCCAAACTGCTGTTTGTCCTGTTGTCAGCAATGGCCATCATCGCGCTTATCGTGAACCCACTGATTGTTTATATTAAAACTAAACAAAATCCTTATCCGCTGGTTTTCCTATGCCTGCGTGAAAGTGGCGTGACTGCCTTCTTCACCCGCTCAAGTGCAGCAAACATTCCTGTTAACATGACGCTATGTGAGAAGCTGAATCTGGATGAAGACACGTATTCAGTATCTATCCCGCTGGGAGCGACAATCAACATGGCAGGTGCTGCGATTACTATCACTGTGTTGACGCTCGCGGCAGTGCACACTATGGGCATTGAAATCGATATTCTTACTGCACTGCTACTTAGCATCGTTGCTGCAGTATCAGCATGTGGTGCATCTGGCGTTGCTGGCGGTTCACTGCTGCTAATTCCCCTTGCCTGTGGTCTGTTTGGTATTTCCAACGACGTTGCGATGCAGGTAGTAGCGGTAGGTTTCATTATCGGTGTGATTCAGGATTCTGCAGAAACCGCTCTTAACAGTTCAACAGACGTCGTGTTTACGGCAGCTGTATGTAAAGCCGAGCAAAACAAACTGAGCTAAGCCTCTACTCATAAACAAAGGGCTGTGCATTCCGCACAGCCCTTTTTGTTTATAATATTTGGTTACGGATCCACTTTAATAACGTGCATCATATCAAGCTGATTCAGTAATTCTGACTGATGATGGCCTGGGTCATTAATGACACTCGCATCAGAAATACCTAACTCATTCCAACCAATACCCTGCAAGGTAATATCCGTCTGTTCCCCATTGTTGGTCACACTGATAACGGTAGTCGCTGCATTGCTATCTGAGTCATCATTTACTTTGACAGTGATATTGCCCAATAAGTCGGTAAGATCATTGTGCTGGGGCAGTAAATCGGAGATATCTAACAGGTCGTCTCCTATATGGAAGTCTGTAACGGTTTGCTGCGCGGGATGCAATATCGTTCCAGCCGCCTCTTCGGTAAAGATGAACAGATCATGCCCGTGACCTCCTGTCAGGATGTCATGACCGCCTCCTCCGTAGATAAGGTCACTCTCATCGGTACCCGTCAGTACATCATCTGTGCTCGATCCTACCCGAATTTGGTCCGGTAACGTTAGCTGCTCAGATTGATGCAGAGCTAAGATGACTTCAGTTGGTGTCATGCTATCGACTTCCACCTGTGACAAACCCAGTAGTGATGTCAGCGTCACTCCTTCCAGGACAATAGATTGCAATACCGTGCCGCTATCGCTGATCTCAATAACCGTATCCCCCGACTGCTCATGAACACTCAACTGGTCTGTCAGTAGCAGATCGGCCCTGAAATCAACTGCCGTCAGATCAACGACGTCGTGCTTCACGGTAGGATCAGTGGCTAAAAAATCACGGACATCAAAGTCTTTAATCGTATCCGTTCCAGCGAGATTTGCGGTTTCCCAACGGAAACTGTCTTGTGAGTCGTTATCTGCACTGATGCCACCACCAATAGGGATTGAATTACCAAACAGCCATTCATCATCCGCTGTCGCAGTAAGAATATCGTCGAGAGCACTATCTCCACGCAGACCCGGATTACCCGTCACTGCAATGGTGATTGGTTGTACGCTATTCCCGCCGGTGGCGCCATCAGAGGCTTCAATGTAAAAGGTGTCTATTTCAGTCTGGTTTGCGGCCAGAGCATTACTGCTGCCAGCAAGTAATACATATGCCCATACCCCTGTCGCAACGTTAAAGGTTAGCGTTCCGTAATGGCCGATGGCGGTATAGGTATCGCCATTCAATGTTCCGTTACGCAGCGAACGAGTAACGACAGCACTATCCACATCGATGATGTTCACTGTACCAGACACAGAATCTGTCACACCTTCCTGGACGCCTTCAGAAAAATCACCCGTGATACTTGGCGCATCATTGGTACCCTGAATGGTCACTTTAACCGTTGATACCGTGCCATCCACAGACTTCACTTCAAAGGTATCATCAACCGATTGACCGACATTTAAGCGATCAAATGATTCGTTAGCGATATAGGTCCAGTGGCCGTTTGCATCGATAGAGAACGAACCGTAGATCCCCACTTTGCTACTTGGTATGAAAGTATTATCCGCGTTATCAACGTCACTAGACGTTAGGGTATCGGTAATCGTCAACGCAGCATCGGTTTCAGCACGCTCTACAGAAGCGACACTTACCGTTGCGGCATCGTTTGTCCCTTCAATCTTCACAGTTACACTGGTTGGTGTGCCATCAATCGTAGTCACAGCAAAGGTTTCTTCAACACTTTGACCAACATTCAAAGAATTGAATGCTTGGTTAGCAACAAACGTCCATTCGCCATCGGCATCAATACTGAACGTACCGTATGTGCCTTGCTTATTGCTTTGAACCGTAAACGTATCGTCAGGGTTATCGACATCTGTAGAGTTGAGATTGCCTGACATCCGCAGTGGCGCATCGGTTTCGGCATAAGCTTGCGACTCTGGCGCGACTATCGCTGCGTCGTTGCGGCCTTCCACGGTAACTTCGATGGTCTGCTTGATAGCATCACCTTGAGCCACACCACCAACTAAGCTTTCAATGAACAGGTCAAAGTTTTCAGTGACAGGACCATCGTTAAGACTGTTGGCTTTATCTTGGTCTAGTACATACTCCCATTTGACGCTTTCCGGTGTATCTCCCGCAATCAGCTTAAGTGTTCCGTACATGCCTTGAGTTTCCGTCATCATACCGGAGTTACTCAAGCTGTAGCTGTGAGTATCGTTATGATCAACGTCCGCTATCGTTACCACACCATTAGCCGTGCCAGATTCTGCTCCTGCTGGATCTTCATGTACGGTTCCGGTCGCAACGGTATTTTCAGCGACAATAGTTGCAGCATCGTTGGCACCCGTCACTTGGAAATTGACAGTAATGGTATCGGAAGCGCCGTGTTCATCCGTGACTTTCACTTGATAGCTCAGTGGACTGGACAGCGTTTCACCTTGTGATAAATACTCAAAATCACCAGTCAGATTAAAGGTCCAAGCGCCAGTCAGCGGATCAACCGTCAGCTCGCCTCTAGGATCACCCGATACCACTTGCCAGTGATGACTGTCTGCAACATTCACCGTATCAACATCACCTGAGTCGAAGTTACCTGTCAGCTGCGTAGTGGTGTTTTCTGTCGCCATTTGCTCGCCAATAGCCACAATTCGCGGCGCATCGTTAGTACCGACAATAGTGATATTGATGACGTGTTCATTGGACTCTTGAGTACCCGTTACACCTGAATTATCTGTCGCGACAACACTCACCTGAATGGTTTTGGTCTGTCCTTTAGCTAACGCATTGATCTCTGGGTTGTTCTCATCAACCACAAACTTCCAGTGACCCTTGTTATCAACGATGAACGTACCAAGGCTTGAATCTTGTTTGACCGAAAAGGTATGAGTATCACCAACATCAACATCGGAGACCGTGACTTTACCTGCCGCGGTGCTGCCCAAGTTATCGCTCACAGAGCCTGAAGCCGAACCAGATACGGTTGGCTGATCGTTAGAGCCGACCACCGTGACTTCCACCGTCTGAGTCACTTCCGCACCAAATTTGTCGGTTGCTCGTATGGTGAACTCTTCGGTTACCGTGACACCTTCGCCCAGTGCCTGAACGTGAGGCTGGTTGTTATACAATACGTACGACCAGGTACTGGTTGTCGGATCGACAACAAAGCGGCCATATGTACCGTCCAGATCCACCGGGGTCAGTGTCACGACGTCATTGCTGTCCACATCGTCAAGTACAATAGATTTGGTCACGGAAACCTGAGCGCCACTCATCACATCTTCTGTCACCCTGCCATTATCCGTTGACATGGTCGGTGGCTGGTTTTCGCCCTGAATATGAATGGTCAGCGTTTGGGTTGCACTCTCACCTTTCGGGTCAGTGACCGTAACATTCCAAATTTGGTCAATGGTTTCATTCGCCCCAAGTGCAATGATGTCCGGTTGAGTCGGATCGACTTCATAGGACCAGGTACCGTTAGTATGGAAAGTCAACTTGCCGTAGTCCGCGTTCACACTGTCTTCTGCTATCGACCAGGTGTGATGACCGCGGTCTTCTACGTCGACATCAGTAACGGTGAGTCGACCGGATATGGTTTGATCCGTATCGTCAGCAATAATCGTTTTTTCAACGTTTGCACGCAGTGATGGTGCGTCATTCTGACCATGCACATTGACGACAATTTCCAGAGTTTGCGGGAATCCGTTATCGTCAACCAGTGTCTTGCCGTACTGATCTACGGCATACACTTCGAACACGTCCTGACGCGTTTCTCCTACCTGTAGCGACTGAACCGCCTGACTGTCATTATCTAACGTAAATACCCATGAACCGTCCTGATTCACGACAATGCTGCCATAAGCACCAGATCCGTCCACCAGAGTCCAGGTTATCTGATCGCCCAATCCCAAATTCGAATCTAACTGGAGTGATCCTCCAGCATCTTGAGAGGTAATTTCAATCGACGCATCACCCGTGCCCTTCTGACTCGTATCACCGTTATCTTCGTCCACGCTAAAGGTCTCAACAACAATCTTAGCGTCACCGACATTGGGATTGTCAGCGTCTTCAGCCGTTCCCACGATCTGAACTTTGACTTCCCGACGGTCGGATACCGTACTTGGATCTTCATTCGGGTCAGTATCCTTCACCGTCACAAAGAAAGTATCAAACACTTCTTTACCGGCGGGCAACTCTACGGTTGGATCAAGGATATAGGTCCACTCTCCAGTATCAGGATCAATGGACAAAGTGCCATAAGCCCCTGTGGGGTTGCCATCAATCGCCCACTGGTGTGTATCCCCCAGATCCGCATCCTCGACCCCAAGCATACCTGACAGTGACGTCGTCACATCTTCCTGGGCAGTTCCCAGTAAGATGGTATCGTTCTGTGGCTGGCTAGTGTCAGTCTCGTACGTTATCTCCGGTTTGTCTGCTGTACCGCGAATGGTCACCGTCACTTCCACGTAGTCATCTACGGTCTCACGATCTGGGCGACCATGGGCATGCCCACCACCTTGCCCAGGATGGGTCACCTCACGAGGCACAACAATACGCCACACTTCTGTAGCGGTCTGGCCCTCATCCAGGCCCTGTGTCAACAGAGAGTCGTTGTCTAGCTGATAAATCCAGTGGCCAGGGCGGTCGGGGTCTTCTATTAACTGACCGTAGACGCCTCCAGACTCAGCAATAATTTCACGATAACCAGTAGGAAGCTGCTGACCTTCGCCCTCCAGCTTATCTTCTTCTTTCACATCTGTAGTCACGCTATCAAGAATATGAGGATGCTTATGATGCTGGTGACCATTGCCGTTTCCGTTGCCATTGCCATTGCCATGGCTCTGACCCGCTTCCAGACCATCTGCCTGACCAATAACATTAACGGTGATTTGCTGACGATTAGACACGCCACCATCGTTGTCCGTGGCCACGACATAAAACGTCTCCTGAGCGGTCTCACCTGACTCCAGAGCTTGGGTTGCCGCCTTGCTGTTGTCTAGCACGTAAGTCCATTTACCACTGTTGTCCAGCGTCAGCGTACCGTAAGTACCATTGCCGGTCGTTTCAATCGACCAGGCTTTAATGGAACTATTGTTGTCAACATCGGTGGCCACTAACTGGCCATCGGTGCGCGATAGGTCGACGCCATAGACATCACTGGTACCATCTTCAACAACAGTGCCTGTAGATTCGCCATGTATGACCGGAACGTCATTACGTCCCTCGATCGTGATCGTAATATCCTGAGTGATTGTGGCGCCATTCTGGTCCTGAGCAATCACGGTAAAGACTTCGGTTTGGGTTTCCCCTTCGGCCAGTGACTGCAATAGATGGTTCTTAGGTGTGAACTGCCAGTTGCCATCTTTGTCGATGGACAAATCACCACGCTGACCCGTGTAGACGTTGTGCGTTTGCCCTTCAGCAATCACAAATTGGGCAAAATCATCGTTATCGACATCGGTCAACACAGCCTGTCCGGTCACAGGAGTCATATCGTCCGAGGTATCATTGGTTCCATTATCTTCAACAAATCGACCACTGATTTCACCACTCACGGTAGGTGCATCATTCTGTCCTTCAATTCGAATAGAGACCGATTCTTTTGAACTTGCCCCATGATGGTCAGTGACTGTCACTTCAAAAGTATCCGTCAACACTTCTCCAGGCTTCAATGCGTTGATTTGTGACAGCTTATTGGGTTGGTCATAGGTGAATGTCCAACGCCCATCGGAACCCATAATGAGCGTACCATAATCGCCACGTCCCTGATTCGCGTCCGTCAGAGTCCACTGGTGGGTATCATCAGCATCCACGTCACCGTGTTCCAGCTGTCCGCTTGCTGTATATTGGCCCGCTTCAATTGCGTTCTCGAAAATGGTTTGGGTTGTTGCGCCACCGATCACTGGCGCATCATTCGCGCCCTCAATGTTGATCTGGATTTGTTGAACCGACTCGATGCCATATTTGTCCGTGACTCGCAGTGTTACTGTATCGCCACCTGGTAATCGATCACCTTTGTCGAGCGCATCGACCTCAGGATGGCGATTATTAAGCACGTAACTCCAGGTACCCGAAGACTCATCGAGACTAAAGGTGCCATACTGACCATTTTGTATGATGCTCCATGAGATCACCTCCCCCATGTCGGGATCACCTGCCCCAATAACATGATTGTTGAGTTGCTCCGTTGTTGGAATACCGGACACAATGGTTCCTGTCAGAGACGTTCCGTCTTCAATGACGGTATACTGCGGCTGAACCACAATTTCTGGTTCCGTATTGGTGCCCGCGACGGAAACGGTGACCGTGATAGTATCGCTTAATCCTCCCGCATCGGTAACAATCACCTCAAAACTGTCTGTTACCGTCATACCAGGCGGAATGGATCGCGTTGCCAACAGGTCACTGTCCAGTTGGTATGTCCACTGCCCGTTATCATCTACCGATAACTGACCATAGGTGCCGGTCGCTTTTCCGTTTACCGGGTTTTCACCCTGAACCTGCCAAGAATGGGTATCGGTAGAATCAATATCAGTTACGGCAAGGTTACCCGTCGCTACCTCACGTCCTGGAGTGTCTTCGATAACGCTGCCTGTTGTGGTGCCCGCGAGTTCTGGCGCATCGTTCGTTCCAGAAATATTGATTGTAATGGTTTGAGTATCAGAACCATTGGATTGACCAGAGCTGTCTTTAACCGTGACAGTAAAGGTTTCCGTTAGCGGTGTATCACCCGGTCTTAATGCTTGCACAGACGGGTTGCTATTATTGAGCGTGTAAGTCCAATCACCAGTCACTGGATCGATAGAAATGGTACCAAACTGCCCTTTTCCGGTATTCAAAGACCATGAGTGTGTGTCATTAGTATCGACATCCCCTGGATCAAGTTGACCGACAAATTTAATTGGCTGAGAGGGGTCATTATTTGGGAAGTCATCTTCGGTAACACTACCTACGAAGTCTCCGTTGATGATTGGCTGATCATTGCTCCCCGTAATATTTAGAGTGATGGTTTTTTCATTAACCGCACCGAACTCATCGGTCACTTTGATGGTAAATGTTTCCGTGACCACTTCACCGTGTGCCAATGCTTGCACTTTGCCACTTTGAGCGCTGGACGTTTCCAGATCGTATCGCCATGTGGTGACACCGTTAGCATTGTCAAAAATAGTCAGAGTGCCGTACTCACCAACACCACCGTTACTATCAGTAATTTCCCAAGTGTGGTCGTCGTTAGCATCAGGATCTCGGTCTTTCAACGTTCCCGAACGAGATTCAACATCATCTTCGATTAGGTTAGTATCGCCATTGATTTTAATTTTTGGCGCGTCATTGGTACCGGTAATATCAATGGTTACGACTTCTGTACTCACAGCTCCGAACTCATCGGTCACTTTAACATTGAACGTAAGCTCTTTAGTTTCGCCTTCTCTTAAAGCTTGGGTTTCTCTCGAGCCATTCTTCAATACGAACTTCCACTGGCCATCCGGCTGAACTACAAGGTTTCCGTATGGTGTTGAGCCATTATCAACTGAGAAAGTCAGCCGAGCGTCTGCATCGATATCAGTGCCGTGCAATGTACCAGCGGCAATTCGAGTACCAGCGACGACAGTGCCGTCATCTAAATTTCCAGCCTCGACCACAGAACCACTTAAGTCATTGGCATTGGTAAACGTGGGTTGATCATTCGTCCCTTGTACTGAAATAGTAATGACTTCAGTATTTAGCGCACCCAACTCATCTCTTACCGTAACGGTAAAGTGAATATCCTGAGTTTGTCCCTCTTTGAGCGCCTGAGTTTCGGGAGAGTTATTATCTAATGTAAAGGTCCATTGACCATCTGGTAAAACAACTAAGTTGCCATAGTCACTACTACCATCATTAACGTAGTATGTTAGGTTACTGCCAGCATCTGCATCAAAGCCAACCAGCGAACCTGTCGCTTGAGTGACGCCAGATACAATCGTACCGTCATCATTGTTTCCGGCCTCAATTACGGTTCCAGCTAAATTGCTGGCGCTCGTGATCTGTGGTTGATCATTGGTCCCTGCAATATTGATTTTGACGACTTCAGTATTTACGGCGCCAAACTCATCAGTGACCTTAACCGTGAATGAAAGCTCTTTGGTTTCATTTTCTCTCAGCGCTTGTGTATGTGCAGAGTTGTTGTCTAATGTGAACTTCCATTGGCCATTTTCCTGAACCACCAATTCACCGTAATCATTGCTTCCATTATCCACGGAGAACTTAAGCTGAGCATCCGCATCAACATCTGTCGCGGTCAATGTACCAGCGGCAACGGCAACACCCGCAACAACCGTTCCGTTATCCAAATGTCCGGCCTCTGTGACGGCCCCATTAAGAACACTAGAACTAGTAAATGTCGGTTGGTCATTCGTGCCCTTAATTGTAATGGTGACGGTTTCAGTGTTAATCGCGCCTAATTCATCCCGTACTTTCACCGTGAAAGTAACATCGTGGCTCTGACCTTCTTTCAAAGACTGCACCTGAGAAGACGTATTATCCAGAGTAAACTTCCAGTCACCATCATCGTCAACAACCAATGTGCCATAGTCACTGCTGTCATCATCGATTGAGAAAGTGAGGCTTGAGCCAGCATCTACGTCAGCACCAATCAGCGTGCCTTCAACCTCTGCAGTACCAGTAACTGGCGTACCATCATCTTGATGTCCCGCTTCTTTTACATCGCCAAACAGATCACTTGATTGGGTTATCGTTGGCTTATCATTAGTACCTGTGATGGTAATTTTGACGACTTCAGTATCAGTCGCGCCAAATTCATCGGTCACTTTGACCGTAAAGCTAACGTCTTTGGTTTCGCCTTCTTTGAGTGCTTGCGTCTCGGTTGTAGTGTTATCCAGCGTAAAGGTCCATTGACCACCTTCTTGCACCACAAATTTACCGTAAGGGCTGTCGCCATTGTCCACAGCAAACTTCAACTGCGCTTCTGCATCCACATCATCCGCGACTAACCTACCCGTGGCGGTAGATGTGCCTGCTTGAGGGTTACCCGCATCATCGTGACCCGCTTCGGTCACGGCGCCCACTAGTTTACTGCTGGCATTAAATGTTGGCTGGTCGTTGGTGCCCGTAATGGTGATGGTCACGGCTTGTTCGGTCACCGCCCCTTTATCGTCGGTCACTTTTACCGTGAAAATGACGTCTTCCGACTGACCTTCTTTCAGCCCTTGGGTGGCGTCTGAGTTGTTATCTAAAGTGAACGTCCATTGACCGGTCACCGGATCGATAGCGAAGCTACCGTAGTTGCTGCTGCCTTCAGCGCTGAACGCCAGAACGGAGTCAGCATCCACATCACTCGCTTCAAGGGTGCCCGTCGCACTTGGCGTGCCAGACACCACGGTGCCGTCATCTTCGTGCCCCGCTTCTTTGACCGCACCCGCCGTCAGGCTGCTGCCAGCAATAGCAGGGACATCGTTGGTACCCGTGAGCGTAATGGTCAC
>NZ_FNVG01000011.1 GCF_900107935.1 Vibrio hangzhouensis
GCGGTCGCTGCGGCCATTGCGCGCGCCAAAGCCCGTAAGCAAGCCGCACAGTCTGAGCCATCGGAAGCAAAGGCAGAGCCTGAATCCACGGAAAACGATCCGAAAAAAGCCGCGGTCGCTGCGGCCATTGCGCGCGCCAAAGCCCGTAAGCAAGCCGCACAGTCTGAGCCATCGGAGTCAAAGGCGGAGCCTGAATCCACGGAAGACGATCCGAAAAAAGCTGCGGTCGCTGCTGCCATTGCGCGTGCTAAGGCAAGAAAAATTGAAAAAGAACAACAAAATAAGGAGAACAACTAGTGTCGTTCTTTATTGCTAGCTCTCCACATGCTCACAGTCGTAAACGTACACCTGATCTTATGAAAGGTGTGGCGATTTGCGCTTTACCTGGTCTGGTCGCCCAAACCTATTTCTTTGGCTGGGGCACGCTTCTTCAACTGAGTTTAGCTCTCGTTGTCGGTCTACTACTCGAGGCCGGCGTAATGCTTCTGCGCAAGCGCGCTCCTGCTGCGGCATTGAGAGACTACAGTGCACTTGTAACAGCCTGGCTATTGGCGATCGCCATACCCCCTTACTCGCCTTGGTGGATTGTGGTGATTGGTCTTATTTTTGCCATTGTGATCGCCAAGCACTTGTACGGTGGATTGGGCCAGAATCCCTTTAACCCAGCCATGGTGGCGTACGTCGTTCTGCTCATTTCATTTCCGGTTGAAATGACAAGTTGGATCACACCGCAATCCGTTTCAAATGAATCCGTTTCATTCGCAGACGCATTTTCTCTGATCTTCACTGGTTTCGATATTGATGGCTACTCACTTCAGCAAATCAGGACAGGGATTGACGGCATCACCATGGCCACACCACTTGATGCATTCAAGACCGGAATAAAAAATGGCAATACCATTAGCGAAGTGTTCCAACAGCCCATTTTCGGTGGTTTGGCGGGTATTGGCTGGGAATGGGTCAATCTGGCCTACTTAGTCGGTGGGTTAGCACTACTGAAACTCAGAGTCATTCAATGGCACATCCCCCTCGCCATGCTGGCATCGCTGACGGTTGTCAGCGGTTTCTTCGCCCTGGTTATGCCCGGCCAAACCGGTTCACCGGTTATGCATCTGTTGTCGGGAGCAACGATGCTGGGGGCTTTCTTCATCGCGACTGATCCGGTTTCTGCTTCAACCACAGTAAAAGGACGACTTATTTTCGGTGCTTTTATTGGTGTAATGGTGTTCATCATCCGAACTTGGGGTGGCTTCCCTGATGGTGTTGCATTTGCCGTATTGCTGGCAAACATGTGCGTACCACTTATCGACTACTACACCAAACCAAGAACCTACGGACATTAATCATCATGTTGAACGCAATTAGAAAAAACGGCTTAACATTAGCGATCTTTGCCTGTGCATCAACGGGTGTAGTTGCGGTAACGCAATATTTAACGAAAGACCAGATCCTACGTCAAGAACGTGCTCAGCTTCAGGCTACTTTGAACGAGGTCATTCCTCATGAACTGCACGACAATGAACTTTACGCTTCATGCACTCTGGTTTCAGATCCTGCACTAGGTACTAATCAACCCCAACCGGTTTACATCGCGACGTTGGATGGGACACCGACCGCACTAGCGATCGAAAGTATCGCACCAGATGGCTATAATGGTGCTATAAAACTCATCGTTGGCATCGATAATCAGGGTATCATTTTAGGCTCCCGTGTTCTGGCGCATCAGGAGACTCCCGGACTGGGCGACAAAGTTGACCTACGTGTCAGTGATTGGGTATTAAGTTTCACAGGTAAACAGATCACTGAGAGCAATCAGGCGGAGTGGGCTGTCCGAAAAGATGGTGGCCAATTTGATTCATTCACCGGCGCCACAATCACCCCGCGAGCTGTTGTTAAAGCAGTGAAAAATACCGCTGAATACGTCAATGCAAATCGCGAGACAATCCTGAATCAGCCTCAAAATTGTGGAGGTCAGTAATGAGTACATCGAAAGAGCTACTAAAAAACGGCCTGTGGGATAACAACCCGGCATTGGTGCAATTGCTGGGACTTTGTCCACTGCTTGCTGTTTCCTCAACAGTGACTAACGCTCTTGGACTTGGTCTGGCAACGCTGGTTGTTTTGGTAGGTTCAAATGTAACCGTGTCATTGATTCGCGACTATGTGCCAAAAGAGATCCGCATCCCTGTGTTCGTCATGATCATCGCTGCGCTGGTTACCTGCGTTCAACTACTGATGAATGCCTACGCCTACGGTCTTTATCTGTCATTGGGTATCTTTATCCCGCTTATCGTAACCAACTGCATCATCATTGGTCGTGCAGAAGCATTTGCATCAAAAAACGCTGTCGCCCCTGCGGCCCTTGACGGGTTATGGATGGGGTTAGGTATGACGTCTGTATTGGTTGTACTAGGAGCCATGCGCGAACTCATTGGCAACGGCACCCTGTTTGACGGTGCAGATTTGCTGCTCGGCGACTGGGCTGCATCATTACGCATAGAAGTCTTTCAATTTGACAGCCAGTTCTTGTTGGCGCTGCTACCGCCCGGAGCCTTCATCGGAGTCGGCTTCCTAATTGCTCTGAAAAATGTTATTGATAAACAAATTGAGCTGCGTCAGCCTAAACAAGAAAAGCCACAAATAGAGCGAGCGCGTGTCACCAACTGATCACTATTCTATGCCCGAGTTTCTCGGGCATTTATTTACTGGAACCACAAAGTCAGCCAATGAACAACATAAAAAGAAAAGAAATTCTAGAAAGGCTTCGCGAAAATAATCCTAACCCGCAAACTGAACTCAACTGGAACTCACCGTTTGAGCTGCTTATCGCCGTTTTGCTCTCCGCCCAGGCAACGGACGTCAGTGTCAATAAAGCCACAGATAAACTCTACCCTGTCGCCAATACGCCCGAAGCTATGCTTAAACTTGGTGTTGATGGCGTCAAAGAGTACATTAAGACTATCGGCTTATTTAATTCGAAAGCAGAAAACGTGATCAAGACTTGTCAGATTTTAGTCGACAATCACAACAGTGAGGTCCCGGAAAACAGAGAAGCACTGGAGGCATTGCCTGGGGTTGGTCGCAAAACGGCAAACGTGGTGCTCAATACCGCATTTGGCTGGCCGACAATTGCAGTTGATACTCATATATACCGTGTTTCTAATCGCACTAAGCTTGCTATGGGTAAAACCGTCGATGACGTTGAGCAGAAGCTGTTAAAAGTGGTACCAAAAGAATTCAAACTCGATGTTCACCATTGGCTGATCCTTCACGGAAGATATACGTGTGTCGCCCGTAAACCACGATGTGGCAGCTGTATCATTGAAGACCTGTGTGAATTTAAAGAAAAAGTCTATCCAGAGAATTAAAAATTAAGGAGCAACGTTATGTCTAATGGTCGTATCCTGCATACCATGTTACGAGTAGGCGATTTAGATAAATCTATCTCATTCTATACCGATGTCATTGGTATGAAGCTGCTACGCAAAAACGAAAACACCGAATACAAGTACACACTTGCGTTCCTTGGCTTTGGTGACGAATCAGAAGGCGCGGTGATTGAACTGACATACAACTGGGGCGTTACCGAGTATGAATTGGGCAGTGCTTACGGTCATATCGCCATTGGCGTTGATGATATCTATAGTACATGTGATGCCATCAAGGGTGCCGGTGGCAACGTTACTAGGGAACCGGGCCCGGTGAAAGGGGGAACAACGGAAATCGCTTTCGTCAAAGATCCTGATGGCTACATGATTGAGCTGATCCAGAACAAGCAAGCCAGCGCTGGTCTGGAAGGTTAATAGATAAAACGCCAGCATGCTGGCGTTTTTTAGTACTATACTTCCGTTCTTCCAAACGAAATAACAACCCGCTGGTTCTTTGACTTGCCAATCGGTGAGGTATTCTCTGCGATCGGGCGTCGCTTACCGTAGCCCTGCACCTGGATCCGGTCTTTTGGCAACCCTAAAGATTCAAAGTAGTCCTGAAGGATTTGCGCTCGTGTCTCAGACAGTCGCTGGCTTTCACTTTTTGAATCTGATGAATCGGTATACGTTGACACTAGCACCAAATCGATGTCCTGGTTATATCTGATATACTCGGCAATTTGCTGCAATCGATGCTGTGAGGTCTTGTTCAACTGCTCACTGTTTCTATCGTAGTGCAGTATAGTGAATGAGATATCCTCAAAACTGTATGGCAACAAATTGGCGATGCAGTCACTAAAGACATTGTACTTCGCCTGAAACAATACCGAAGAAAGAGCCACTTCAATTCGTTCGTTACGGCTTTGCCAGTCTTGATAACTGAACGTTGGATAACGCCCTTTCTCAAGTTCACTCAGCAAGCTCCAGGCTGCCTGACCGCCAACATAACCATTAAACTGCTTAAAAAATTGTAGATTAGTGATACGATCCGCACTGTCTCCCGGTCTCCAGGGTGGCGGCATGGAGACCAGACTGACATTTCTCGTCTCCCCCATTGCTCGTCGCATCTTCAGTTCGAAATCAAGATTAATTTTTTTACTAGCTCTGGCGATAAACTCCGCATCACCAAAATTAGGAATAGGATGAACTAAGCGGCACTCTAATGGGGTATTACTGACCATCTCCCATTGAGATTGGGTCGGTGTTGCCACATACCGTTTTTCCATTGCCGCCTGTACCGCTGTAGGAAGCAATACTGGTAATAATGATAGTGTAAATAAGGCTTTTAATTTCATTAACTTATGGCAACTCTATAGTAAAACGCGTTGCGGCATTGTATTGCCGCTCTCAACGTCAGAGGGATCTTCATATTCAGTTAAGCAAAAATCCCGCCAAGTTCTTGATGAATTGAACTCGGTGTTTCACTGACGATTTACTCTTTCTATCATGCTAATTTCTCAGCACTACTGCAGCTTTGGCTGCGAAACGACCGCCAGATACAGCGAATCTTGCATTAACCCCGAAATTAAATGCTTTGTTTGGTTTTTTAAACCGAAAGAATCTGCAATAATGCTGCGTTCGTCACACTAGAAAACTCTAAAATGTCTGTAGAAAACGAAGCTCTCACTCTAAAAAAGCGATTCCGAGGCTATTTTCCTGTCGTTGTCGATGTGGAAACCGCTGGGTTTAATGCTAAAACCGATGCACTGCTTGAAATCTGTGCTGTAACCCTAAAAATGGATCAGGACGGCAACCTGCAACCTGCTTCGGTTTTACACTACCATGTTGAACCCTTTGAAGGTGCCAACCTCGAAAAAGAAGCGCTAGAGTTCAACGGCATTCGTGACCCCTTTAGCCCACTTCGTGGCGCGGTTTCCGAACAGGAAGCACTTAAAGAGATCTACAAAGTCATTCGAAAGGAGCAAAAGCTACACGACTGCAACCGTGCAATCATGGTGGCGCATAACGCAAATTTCGATCACAGTTTCGTCAGTGCGGCGAACGAGCGTGCCAAACTTAAGCGCGTTCCTTTTCACCCGTTTGCAACGTTCGATACTGCCACATTAAGTGGTTTGGCCTACGGACAAACGGTATTGGCAAAAGCTTGTAAAGTCGCAGGAATGGAGTTTGACAATAAAGAGGCGCATTCAGCTCTTTATGATACTCAAAAGACGGCTGAGCTGTTTTGTCGAATTGTTAACAAATGGAAAGCACTCGGTGGCTGGCCTATTGTTGACGACAACCAAGAATAAACCAAACACAACTTTTTAGAGATTATTATGAATCCTGTCGTTATTTCCGTTTGCATTATGCTGGTTCTGGCATTAATGCGCGTTAACGTTGTCGTTGCGTTAACCTTTAGTGCCATCGTTGGTGGTGTTGTATCTGGAATGTCTCTTACCGAAGCGGTCAGCGCCTTTGAGGGCGGCCTTGGCGGTGGTGCAACGATCGCACTTAGCTACGCGATGTTAGGCACGTTTGCCGTGGCTATTTCAAAATCCGGCATTACTGATTTGCTGGCTCAGAATGTGATTAAACGTATTCACGGAAGAGAAAGCTCTGCCGGAACTACCGGACTCAAGTATGCAGTTCTGGTTGCACTCATTTTAGTGACTATGTCTTCGCAGAACATTATCCCTGTTCATATCGCCTTTATCCCTATTTTGATTCCACCTCTACTGGGCGTATTTGCTAAGCTAAAACTGGATCGCCGTTTGATCGCCTGTGTGCTGACCTTTGGTCTTGTTACACCTTACATGGTTCTTCCGGTTGGCTTTGGTGGTATCTTCCTAAACAACATTCTGCTAAAAAATCTGCATGAGAATGGTCTGGAGTCGGTCACCGCAGCTCAAGTACCCATGGCGATGTTGCTGCCTGCTGCTGGTATGATCACAGGTTTGCTACTCGCCATTTTCTTCAGCTATAGAAAACCTCGTGAGTATGCAGAAACGGAACTTACTCATGTTGATGAAGAACCTTCTCACATCAACAGAAAGAACATTATGGTTGCTGTAGCGGGTATTGTTGCTGCGCTAGCGGTTCAGCTGACTTCCGGCTCAATGATCATTGGTGCTTTGGCAGGTTTCATGGTGTTCACTTTCGGTGGTGTCATTGCATGGAAAGAGACTCAGGATGTCTTCACTAAAGGTGTCCACATGATGGCCATGATTGGCTTTATCATGATCTCTGCGGCTGGCTTTGCAGCGGTAATGAAACAAACCGGCGGTGTTGAATCACTGGTTGAAGCGCTAGCTACCAGTATTGGTGACAACAAGCCGCTTGCGGCGCTTCTGATGCTGGTTGTTGGCCTACTGGTCACTATGGGCATTGGTTCATCCTTCTCAACCATCCCTATTATCGCGACGATCTATGTACCACTAGCTATTGCTTTTGGCTTCTCTCCAATGGCAACGGTCGCTTTAGTGGGAACAGCCGCCGCTCTGGGAGACGCGGGGTCTCCGGCCTCAGACTCTACATTAGGTCCAACATCTGGTCTGAACGCAGACGGCCAACACGAACATATCTGGGAAACAGTGGTGCCAACCTTTATCCACTACAATATCCCACTCATTGTGTTTGGTTGGATCGCCGCAATGGTTCTTTAAAATGGTTCTTTAAACCTACAGACACAAAAAAGGCTTGGTCAAACCAAGCCTTTTTTTACAACTGCTGAAACGAGTTACGCGTCACCTTGCTCCGCATTGCGTGCAGCGGCTTCTTTGATGATCGGTTGCAGTTCGCCCTTCTGGAACATCTCTACAATAATATCACAACCACCAATCAGCTCGCCTTCTACCCATAGTTGAGGGAACGTTGGCCATTGAGCATACTTTGGTAGCTCAGCACGGATATCTGGGTTTTGTAGAATGTCTACATACGCGAATTTTTCACCACAAGCCATCAGTGCTTGAGCTGCCTGTGAAGAAAAACCACAGCTAGGCAATTTAGGAGAACCCTTCATATAGAGAAGAATTGTGTTTTGCTCAATTTGCTGTTTAATTTTATCGATCGTTTCCATTGCTTCCTCGAAATGCTTGTACTGCGAATGTGTTCACATTCTAGCGAATCGCCACAGAATAAAAAGCACATTAATATTGTGGTTATACTATTGTAGCTATGATTGGATTTGGATAGCTTAAACTAATCACTTACACAATTCATCACAATAAATTTGTCACCGCCCCCTTTTAATAAAGTAAAAACTTGCTAAAATGGCTTACAGTCAGTCAAAACACGACTCAATAAAAATATTTTGGAAGCAATCAAGGGTTAAAACCCGCTAATAATCAATGGAGAAGCGAGCAATGGCATTCGAACTACCAGCACTTCCTTACGCGAAAGACGCTCTAGAACCACACATCTCAGCTGAGACACTGGACTTTCACCACGGTAAGCACCACAACACTTACGTTGTAAAACTAAACGGTCTTATTCCTGGTACTGAGTTTGAAGGCAAAACTCTAGAAGAGATCGTGAAAACTTCATCTGGTGGTGTTTTCAATAACGCAGCGCAAATCTGGAACCATACGTTCTACTGGCACTGCCTGGCGCCAAACGCAGGTGGCGAACCAACAGGTGCAGTAGCAGATGCTATCAACGCCGCGTTTGGTTCATTTGAAGAATTCAAAGCTAAGTTCACGGATTCTGCTATTAACAACTTTGGTTCTTCATGGACTTGGTTAGTGAAAAAAGCGGACGGTTCTCTAGATATCGTTAACACGTCTAATGCAGCGACACCTCTAACAGAAGAAGGTGTTACACCACTGCTAACAGTTGACCTTTGGGAACACGCATACTACATCGATTACCGCAACGTGCGTCCAGACTACATGAACGGTTTCTGGGCACTGGTTAACTGGGCATTCGTTGAAGAAAACCTAGCAAAATAATTGCTCGCAGTTGTGAGAATTGAAAAAGGCCTGTTTACAGGTCTTTTTTTTGTCTCATTGCAATTAAAGCACTAAAGCCCGCCCCTACACTGCCGATACAGTCTCTGTAACGAGAGGTATTTATGCAGATTCATAGCTTAGACAAAGCACAATTAGTCAACGAACTACAATGTGGGACATCGCTTAATCGCGCCGTCGAACAGGGTAGACGTGCCGACTTTGCTCTAATGCTTTCGATGTTTTCCCATGACTGTCGTGAGACTACGGTGATCGAAGACATAGATACCCAACAGACTGATGAAGCGCTACTGAGAAAGCGCTTTGATGTACCGACAGCACAAAAATTACAAGGCCTGTTGGACGATTACCAAACCTCAGCTGCAATCGCTAATCAATTTTACAATGGTGGCCTCGCCAGCGCTAAGCTCCAACATTACACTGTGCCTGAGCCGTTAAACTATGCACCGATCGACACCCACGGCCTGAATGAAGAGGTTTATCAAAACCTGTCTGGCCACACTCGCAGGCAGCTTACAGAGCAAGGCGTTCTGAAACCTGGCGTCGATGCTTTATACAATCAGCTTTCAACCGCTTATCGTAAAGACACACTATCAATACGTCTTTGATTGGGGCTAATACGCGCTTTCTAATGTAAGCAATGCGTTTATTCCGTACTTTATGTGATATGTTGCAAAAATAGGCTGATAAGTCCTCTCCCTTCTTCGAAAACTTGATGTTATTCACATTAGATTCACAGTTTTTCTACCAAGTTATTATCTAGGGGAACGGTGAATAGCCAATATTATCCGAAGCCGTCAAATTCGGGGTAACTATGATAATTAAGAATTCGGTAGTACTGATTACTTCGGCAGGCACTAGCCTGGGGGCAATGATTGCATTGCACTTCACCAGGTTAGGGGCTAATGTCGTGCTGTGTGATACAGACGAGGCGGCGCTTAGGTCGACCTATCTACGCTGTAAAGATGTAGCGGGTAACGTAGATATGGTTCAAATCCATGAACTGTCGCTGGAATCCATTGAATCATTATTTGATAAGGTAGAGGCGAGACTTGGTCGCAGCCCTAACGTTCTGGTAAACCATTGGACATCTCTACCACGGCAATCGCTGACCAATGGACATAAAGGGGCACAGTTTATCGCCCAGTTTTCCATGCTCGCATCGAGCTTATTTCTATTTGGGCAAGTCGCGGCTGAGCGCATGTCTAAAACCCACTCAGGCGTAATTGTAAATGTCGTCGCTCAAGAGCCTGATCAACACTACAGTGATTTGGATAATACTACGTCAATGGTGACGGGTTTTACTAAAAGTTGGGCTAAAGAGCTCAAACCGCACAACATTCGTGTGGGTGGTGTCATACCTGTCAGTGATCACAGTTATAACGTTGCAGCCAACTGGTCGCAGATACAGGATGAACTCACTCGAACCACAGAATACATTGTCAGCAATGATTATTTTAGTGGCCGTGTCGTCAGCGCAGAAGCGTAGTTCGAGAGCATGTCATTTTGGACTAGAGGTCCAAGCCTGTAAACGAAGAAAGCCCCCTCAAGTGAGGGGGCTTTTATCTTTTCCCGATTTAGATTTCGTGCTAGCGAAAATCTACAACTGAATTAAGCTTCAGCTTTCTCTTTTTTAGCTTTAGCCGCTGGCTTAGCTTCTTGATCTTCTTTCTTCTTGATTACAGTCGTGCCTTCGAAAGTTTCACCTTCAACGAATGCTTTACCGTAGTAAGAAGCTTTTAGAACTTCTTTAAGCTCAGAGATTAGAGGGTAGCGTGGGTTCGCACCAGTACATTGGTCATCGAACGCTTCAACCGCTAGCTCGTCAAGCTTCGCTAGGAAGTCAGACTCTGCTACACCTGCAGCTTGGATAGAAGCTGGGATGTCTAGGTTTTGCTTAAGCTCTTCCATCCATGCTAGTAGACGTTCAATCTTCTGAGCAGTACGGTCACCAGCTTGGCTTAGGCCTAGGTGGTCAGCGACTTCAGCGTAACGACGACGTGCTTGTGGACGGTCGTATTGAGAGAACGCAGTTTGCTTAGTTGGGTTGTCGTTAGCGTTGTAACGAACAACGTTAGAGATTAGTAGTGCGTTCGCCAGACCGTGTGGTAGGTGGAACTCAGCACCAATCTTGTGAGCCATAGAGTGACAAACACCTAGGAATGCGTTCGCGAATGCCACACCAGCGATAGTTGCTGCGTTGTGTACTTTTTCACGAGCGATTGGGTCGTTTGCACCATTCGCGTAGCTTGATGGTAGGTACTCTTTTAGCATCTTAAGTGCTTGTAGAGCCTGACCGTCAGAGTATTCGTTCGCTAGAACTGAAACGTAAGCTTCTAGAGCGTGAGTTACTGCATCGTAACCACCGAATGCTGTTAGAGACTTAGGCATGTTCATAACAAGGTTCGCGTCAACGATAGCCATGTTAGGAGTTAGCTCGTAGTCAGCTAGTGGGTACTTAGCACCAGTCTCGTCGTCTGTAACAACTGCGAATGGAGTAACTTCAGAACCAGTACCAGATGTTGTAGTGATACATACAAGCTCAGCTTTTTGACCCATTTTAGGGAACTTGTAGATACGTTTACGGATGTCCATAAAGCGCATTGCAAGCTCTTCGAAGTGAGTTTCTGGGTGCTCGTACATTACCCACATGATCTTAGCAGCATCCATTGGAGAACCACCACCTAGAGCGATGATTACGTCTGGTTGGAAGCTTTGCATTGCTTCAGCACCTTTCTTAACAACAGATAGCGTTGGATCCGCTTCTACGTCGAAGAAAGTCTGAACTTCCATGCCTTGAGCTTTAAGTAGCTTCACTACTTCATCGCTGTAACCGTTGTTGAATAGGAAACGGTCAGTTACTAGGAATACGCGCTTCTTACCTTCTAGGTCGCTAAGAGCGATTGGAAGGCTACCACGACGGAAGTAGATAGACTTAGGTAGTTTGTGCCACAACATGTTTTCAGCTCGCTTCGCTACAGTTTTCTTGTTGATTAGGTGTTTAGGACCTACGTTCTCAGAGATAGAGTTACCACCCCAAGAACCACAACCTAGAGTTAGAGAAGGCGCTACGTTGAAGTTGTAAAGGTCACCGATACCACCGTGAGTAGTCGGGATGTTTACAAGGATACGTGCAGTCTTCATCTTGTCACCGAAGTAACGGATGCGGTCAGCGTTAACGTCTTGGTTTGTGTACAGACCAGATGTGTGACCGATACCACCGATTTCAACCATAGTTACCGCTTGAGCAACTGCATCTTCGAAGTCGTCAGCACGGAATAGACCTAGAGTTGGAGATAGTTTCTCGTGAGCAAATGCGTCGTCGTAAGAAACTTTGCCTAGACCTTCACCAACTAGAACTTTAGTGTCAGCTGGAACTTTAACGCCTGCCATCTCAGCGATTGCTGGAGCTGGTTGACCTACGATCTTAGCGTTTAGGTTGCCGTCGATTAGTAGTACTTTACGTACTTTCTCAGCTTCAGCTTTGCTTAGAACGTATGCTTTGTGAGAAGCGAAACGCTCTTTAACTTCGTCATATACAGAGTCAACAACGATTGCAGCCTGCTCAGAAGCACATACTACGCCGTTATCGAACGTTTTAGACATAAGGATAGAAGCTACTGCACGTTTGATGTCAGCAGTTTCGTCGATAACTACAGGAACGTTACCTGCACCTACACCGATTGCTGGCTTACCAGAAGAGTAAGCTGCTTTAACCATGCCTGGACCACCAGTCGCAAGGATAAGAGCGATGTCGTCGTGCTTCATAAGAGCGTTAGAAAGCTCTACAGATGGTTGGTCGATCCAACCGATGATGTCTTTTGGAGCACCCGCTGCTACTGCTGCATCTAGAACTAGTTTAGCTGCGTCGTTAGTAGAGTTCTTTGCACGTGGGTGTGGTGAGAAGATGATACCGTTACGAGTCTTCAAAGAGATTAGAGATTTGAAGATTGCAGTAGAAGTTGGGTTAGTTGTTGGTACGATACCGCAGATGATGCCTACAGGCTCAGCGATCGTCATAGTGCCCAGGTTATCGTCTTCTTCAAGAATGCCGCAAGTTTGCTCGTCTTTGTATTTGTTGTAGATGAACTCAGACGCAAAGTGGTTCTTGATAACTTTATCTTCAACGATACCCATACCAGACTCTTCTACCGCTTGTTGTGCAAGAGGAATACGAGCTTGGTTAGCTGCTAAAGATGC
Organism: Vibrio hangzhouensis; assembly: GCF_900107935.1. Classification (GTDB taxonomy): domain Bacteria; phylum Pseudomonadota; class Gammaproteobacteria; order Enterobacterales; family Vibrionaceae; genus Vibrio; species Vibrio hangzhouensis. The sequence continues at coordinate 12,536 of NZ_FNVG01000011.1, forward strand.
TGCGCGGAAAATTTTGTCTACTTGCTCTTGAGAGTAAGTTGCAAATTCTGCTTGTGCCGCTTTAACGCGTGCAACCATTGCATCTAGTTCAGCCATATTTGTTACAGGCATAATGAATCTCCTAAAATAAAAAAACTAAAAACTTTTTAGTAAGTCAGCTGTTTTCGCTAATGAATCACTCGTTGTTAGCACAACTCTACTTAGTAAATTGCTTTCATGGCTGAGTATAATATTTCATGACGTGAAAATAATTGACTCAGATCAGTTCTGAAAAGTAATTTACCTACTAAGTAGTAACGCCTAAGGATTATCACACTTAAACAGCTGATTAATAAGCAATTTTTAAAGTAAAATACTTAGGTTAAAAATAGAGCAAACGAGCAAATCTTTTAAATAAACTACAAATATCTGTAAAAAAGTTTCATTTTTGAACAGATAAAACAAGTGAAACGCCCTGTTCGTGCTACAACTAGTATATCTTGGAACCCCCTCAAAGCCACTCACATCACACTTTTTTATCGAAAACGTGCTGATGATAACAAATACGAAACACCTTCTGGTTGGAGTCTAGTCTTTGATTGAAATTTTTTTTCACATCTTGTTCATAACTGCGATGCAGGTCGATAGACATTAGTTTTATTGTGGTTAATTAGCGACATATCTTTAGATTTTTTCATTCGCTTATCCCTTTACGTTAGCGTACATTAGCGGCTTCAAACATAGACTCCAACGAGTCACCCCTGTCATCACATTTCGCTATGAGTGTTGGAAAATGAGTAGCATTGAATTTGCCATTTACTTGCAGTTTTTTCTTGGTTTAGTCGCTGCGGTTAACCCAGTAGGTATCATGCCCGTGTTTGTATCCTTAACCGGCCACATGTCACCAGAAGACAAAAACAAAACAGCCGCCACAGCAAACATTGCCGTTGCTGTCATATTGATTACATCTCTGCTTGCAGGACAGGTGTTATTAGATATGTTCAGTATTTCGCTGGATTCATTTCGCGTTGCAGGGGGGCTGCTGCTACTGAGCATCGCGTTTTCGATGATGTCGGGTAAGTTAGGTGAAGATAAACAGAATAAACAAGAGAAATCCGAATACGTCAGTAAAGAGCAAATTGGTGTAGTGCCCCTGGCCATGCCGCTTATGGCTGGTCCGGGTGCAATTAGTTCTACTATCGTCTATGGAGCCCGCTACCCTACCATGGTGGAAACGGTTGGCATCATCATCAGCATTATTGTCTTTAGCTTATGTTCATGGATGTTATATCGTTCCGCACCATTAATCGTAAGATTCCTCGGGCAAACAGGCATCAACGTGATCACGCGTATTATGGGTCTGATCCTTGGCGCCCTTGGCATCGAGTTCATGGCTAATGGCTTAAAAGCACTGTTCCCGGGACTGGCTTAGCGCCTTGTTAAACTGGTCTCTTCCACAATGAGATGAGACCATCTTTCTTTCCTGAGTTATACTGATTGTAGTGTCCACCACCAATATCTTGTTATGGAAAACAATCAGTTAAAACACCAGCTCTATATTGTCATTTTTGGGACCCACACACGCGCCGGCCGAATCTTTGACATAGCTCTGATCATCGCCATTCTGCTGTCTTTGACCGTACTTATCCTACATTCCATTGAGGGCTTAGCGACCGAGTGGGATGATGTATTCCAAAAGCTTGAGTACCTATTCACCGCGCTCTTTACCGTAGAGTACCTGCTTCGTTTGTACTGTTCACCCAAACCCAGAGCCTACGCTTCAAGCTTTTATGGCGTCGTTGATCTGCTTTCGATTCTGCCTACCTACTTAGCGTTACTCTTCCCTTCAGCCTCTTTCATGGGGGTAATACGACTGCTGCGTGTCATGAGAATCTTTCGTATCCTTAAGCTGGTGCGCTACCTGCAGGATTCCAATATCCTGTTGCGCTCACTACTCATGTCTCGTCGCAAGATTTTCGTTTTCTTTAGCACTGTCGCGATACTCGTGACCATATTTGGTGCATTGATTTATGTAATTGAAGGGCCTGAAAATGGCTTCACTAGTATTCCACAAAGCATCTACTGGGCGATTGTGACCATCACCACTGTGGGCTACGGCGATCTGGTACCTAGCACGCCACTTGGTAAAGCTATTGCCTCACTCACTATGCTACTGGGCTACTCTATTCTTGCCGTGCCTACGGGTATCATCACTGCCGAACTAAGCCAGGAAATCAATACGCATCGTAATCTGGTTAAATGTCCAAATTGCTCGAAAACAGGACACGAAAGTGATGCCTTACACTGCAAACACTGTGGTAGTGAACTCGCGGCCCCAGATGAACGAGTGGTCATCGAAACCAAAGCCGATTAGCAGATAGCAAAAAGCCCTCTACATGAGAGGGCTTTGGGTTGAACTAAGCGTTCGATTTAGCCTGCTTTCTCTGCAAGGATGATACGAAGCGTACGGCGTAGTGGTTCAGCCGCACCCCATAACAATTGATCACCTACGGTAAATGCATTCAAGAAGTCATCACCCATTGCCATCTTTCTCAAACGACCAACCGGGATCGACATCGTACCCGTCACTTTCGCCGGAGTGAGTTCCTGAGCGGTAATGTCACGCTCATTAGGGATCACTTTCACCCAATCATTATGAGTTGCGATAATCTCTTCGATTTCATCCATTGGTACGTCTTGCTTAAGCTTAATAGTCAGTGCTTGAGCGTGGCAACGCATTGCACCGATACGAACACATGTACCGTCAATGGCAATTGGATTGCCATCGGTACCCAGAATCTTGTTCGCTTCGACACCCGCTTTCCACTCTTCTTTGCTCTGACCATTATCACGCTTCACGTCAATCCAAGGGATGAGTGAACCGGCTAGCGGTACGCCGAACTGATCGGTAGGGAATGCTGAAGAGCGAATCGTGTCCGCGACTTTGCGGTCGATATCGAGAATAGAGCTAGCAGGATTAGCCAGTTCAGAAGACACCGCATCGTTAACCACACCCATTTGTGAAATCAGCTCGCGCATGTTCTTAGCACCAGCACCTGAAGCGGCCTGATAAGTCATCGCACTCATCCATTCCACCAGCCCTTTTTCGTACAGGCCACCAAGGCCCAATAGCATCAAGCTTACGGTACAATTACCGCCAACAAAGGTGTTAGTTCCTTTAACAAGCCCATCCTGAATTTGAGTCAGGTTCACTGGATCTAAGGTAATGATTGAGTCTTTGTCCATACGGAGAGTAGAGGCGGCATCAATCCAATAACCTTTCCAGCCTGCCTGGCGCAACGCTGGATATACCTTTTCAGTGTAACTACCACCTTGACAGGTAATAACCGCATCCAGCTGTTTCAGGCTGTCGATATCAAATGCATCTTGAAGTAGACCGGCGTCTTTGCCGAAGTTTGGGGCAGGAATACCTACTTGAGAAGTACTGTAGAATACTGGCTCAATAACGTCGAAGTCTTTCTCTTCAACCATACGCTGCATCAGAACCGAGCCGACCATGCCGCGCCAACCAACTAAACCTACTCTCATTGAATTACTCTCCGTGTGAATTAAAAAAAGGCTTCCCCATCTATAAAATTTTCCGAGCCATAACACAAGAGTAAATTGCCAATAAGTGTGTTTTTTTTAACTAGCCCAACCAGTTTGAGCAATTATCAGTGAGCAACATGATAAAAAAGCCCCAAAAAGGGGCTAAATATGAATCAGGCTTCATTTTTTACATCTTTCGTTGCTTGCACCTTTTTACCAAGGATATAACCCAGACCAAGCGGTGCAAAAAAGATCACTAGAATGAACAAAATAAAGTACACAATAGTACTCTTTATCAGCTGTATAAGTTTTTCTAGTGCCAAGGACACAACATCTTGTGAGATCTTATCCAGATCCTGAGCAAACAGCTCGCGTTCATGGTTGACGATGAGCGCTAGCTCTTTTCGTTCCCTTTCAACCATTTTGATCAACTCTTCTCTTTCTCTCGCTACCATCTCATCAAGCGCTTGCCTTTCTGCACTTAACTGCAACAACTTGTCCTGTGTTTTGGCATCAAGATCATTCAATAAAGGTTGCAACTCGATTGCCATTTTTCGGGCCAAATCACGCATATACTGAGGATTGTTGTTCACAAAGTCCTGAAACGCTTCTGCACTCATTTGAAAGCTTTGGATGGCCCCACGGATGTCATCCCCGCTCACATTGCTATTAAGAGCAATCAATTGAGCCTTCCATGTCATCAGTTTCGGTGTCTGCTCTGACATCAAAGAGAGTCGGTCAGACACATCCGATAACGCTTCTGGCATGGTCCCGAGTGTTGTCGTGACCTCACTTTCGTCGATACCCTGAGCGTTCAGCCATTCGCGATACGCCGGAACTCGCGTAAAGGTCAGATTTTCAAAAGGATGCAGTGTTGCAAAATTATTAACAAAAGCACGGCTGGTCTCGTAATTGCCGTCTTTAAACAGCGAGCGAGCCAACTGATCGATGTCGGCACTCAATTTCTTCGATATAACAATGGCTTCATCGGTTTTAAACAGAGTTTGACCAGCACCGGACACGAAGAAGTTCTCCATCTGCAAAGTAAACACCCAGCTGTCGATTAACCCGGCAACTGGCGATACCTGATAGGCCGCTTGTTGCAAGCCTTCTTCCGCATGAATCTTCCACAACAGAACATATGACTGATGGAGGACATCCGTTTCGACATACTGAGCAGAGATAGAGTCAGCAGTTGCCTCCACCTGAGTGAAAAACTCGCGACTATACTCGCGAGTCATGAGGCGCATGTTGAGTTCTTGTTTTGTCAAAGGTGTCGTTTGACTGTCTATCTGAATCTCCAGCAGTGAGCACCCCGACAGCAACGTGGTTAATAAGATAAAAATCAAATTGCGGGTTGCGCGCAGCATATCCATTACAGAAACCTCTGATCATTAAGTGGATTTTACACTGCTATTATAAGGCTTATTCACACCAGATATTGATATTCATTATTTAATTCACCCATTTATAGTCGATGACGACAATGTCGGGTTTGCTATGTAGTCCTCTGCTGACGTTATGGCCGCTGCAAGGTGTCGGGCCAATTCCTCCAGCACATCATTTGAGACCGATTGGGTTTCTTTCAGGCTGTGCTCTGTAGCTATCGCAACATTTCTCAACTGTTCCGCAAATATACTGCCAGAAACACCCTTTAAAGTGTGGGCTATTCGAGTGGCGAGTTCAACATCATCCACCAGATGATGCTGCAGTTTTTCAGCGTCGTTTGCATGCTCGGCAACAAACACACCAAGCAATAACAACATAGATTCATGGTCACCATCTAAGGTACTCAACATCTTCTCAAAGTGAATAGCTCTTCCAACGGATTCAGATAGGGAGGGGGGCTGAAAAGCAGGGGGGGCACTCTCGGCTGCAACTCCTGCCGTAGTTGTTTGAGTCACAGTGTCCCTGTACTTTGTGTTACCCTCCGACAGGTCAACGGGTTGTGGGATTTGCGATGGTTCTGTACCAGCCTGTGGTATTAACCGTGAACCATCAACCTCATCCAGAGAAGAAAAAGAATGCCGATAAGACCGAGAATAACGCCACCCTAGTAGCGTCAGAGTCCCTACCAGAATCAAACTCAGTAGAGAGACCATAAACAACTGTTGATTAACCACCTGCTGTGACTGCCCCTTACGCTGTGAAAGCTCACGAATCACAGGATGGTTCACCACCCTCTCTACCAAAAAGTTTGTATTGGCTGCTCGAGACAGCAATACCGAGGCTTGAGAATTCAACGACAACAACTGCTGTCGGTCTGGTTCGGGCAACTGATAGGACAATCGCTGGACTTCTTCCAGTTTCAGATAAACGTGGCGCGGCTCTATAGATTCATTAAATAGCGTATCCAACACGATAGAAGAGAGTTCATTACTCAGAGTCCTTCCCGCTAGCGTCAATGAAGGCGTTTTCTCACTGATGTTAGCAATGAACTCATCCAGACGTGTTTCATCTTTTGCCAGCAGGGTTGCCTGCTCCACAAACCGTTCTAGTAGGTACACAGTATGGGTTACGTCAGATAGCAACTCCGACTGGTTCAACGCTTTTAATTGCAGGGCTTGCGCATGAAGTAACTGAATATCCAGTTCTATTTGAACAGAAAACTGGGAACGGTAGGGCTGAGCAAGAAAGAGGGTTTGTTGCAGTTTATTGATGCTGGTTGAAATCTCATCGATCAAGTGATTGGTTTTTTCTTCTTGTGTTGCAATATGAAGAATGAGCACTATCCCCAATGCCCAGGCAGCGGTTGTCGTAGCAACGTAGATAAAAAGACGGTTGATAGAGTTCAACGACGGCTCCCCTTCCCTGATGGTTGAGTCAAAAAAGCGCTACGTCCGGTAGCGCTTGGGCATTATCGATTACGAGTCAGCTGATCTCTGAGGTTAGGAGGTGTTCCCTTAATCGTCAGAGTGTCCGTTTCCGGATCGTAAAATACACGCTCACCTAGCAACAGGCTATCAAAGCTCAGGTTAAGGCCGCCACCGGCACCGACAAACTTTGTGAGCTTACGAACAGTTGAACGATCGGCCGGAAAGCTATCTTCCAGCTCATAGCCTTGCTCTTGAGTGTAATCTAAAAAGCTTGAACCTTCATTGCTCGGCAGTTCACCGGACAACTCTTTGATCTGAACTTCATCGCCCGCCTTTAGCTGATCATTACAGTAATCATAAACTTGTTTCTTGTAGCTGACGGTTTCGTCTTTATCCAACTGAGCATCGGCGCAGAAGTCTTCAACAGCCTGCATCAGAATCGTGTTCTGTTGTTTGGTATCCAACCCGACTTCAGCTTGCAAAAAGTCCAGGAAGAAATCTGCAACTTTACGCCCTACTCTCCCCTTGATATAGGTTAGGTAGCGATTCGAACTCTTATCGAGCTCATAACTGGTTAGATCGATACGGGCGGCAATATCCATTTTAGCGATATCAAGGTAATCAATAGAGCCAATGTTAAGCCCCTCTGTGATTTGCAGGCTATTGTACGAAGGTAACAAGCCTATGAACAGGTAATCAGTAGCCAGAGACTGATACTGAGCCATTACTAGAGTTCCCGCCTCCGCGAAGGGGTACTTCGCAAGTTCGGTTTTAAGTCTCTCTGCACTGTCTTGAGAGAACGAATAAAAATCCTTGTCCCCTTTTAGCAGCTCACTCAACCAAACCTGAAAATCACTTTCATTTGTGAAGGAACCAAATCCCTTTCCAGCTTTCGAATTAAAGACGCGATGAAGCTCAGCAACCAGGCTTTCGGTAGAATTATCGTTAGGTAGTAGTGCTTCACGATAGTGAACGACCAGTTCTTCCTGCTCATTTATCGCCAACTGGTGTAAAATAACGTTAGATAGATTCAAACTCATAGTGAAATTATTATCGTTGCTGTTTCGTTTGTGATGCAGAGTAGGGTATCATAAGCCGCTTTCATTATCATTAGCAGAGTCTTTATGCCAATTACATCTAAATACACCGATCAACAAGTTGAACAGATCCTTTCAGAGGTGGCTGCCGTTCTTGATAAGCACGGTGCCGGAGCTGAGCTTTCACTTATGATTGCCGGTAATATCGCAACCAATGTCTTAAATCAGAACGTTGCTCCTTCACAACGCCAGGCAATTGCGGAAAAATTCTCTAAGGCTCTGATTTCTTCGTTAGAAACGAAAGACCAACACTAATAAATAACGGAATAAAAAACGGCAGATGGTAGACAGCGAAAACTCATATGGTGAACGAGTCTCCCGACTAGTAGGTTGGGGACATTGGTTCGCGTTCTTCAATATTATCGCAGCAATGTTGATAGGTACGCGTTATATTGCCGCCTCACCATGGCCCGACACCCTTTTCGGTCAGATCTATTTGCTGAGTTCCTGGATTGGTCACTTTGGCTTTCTGGTGTTCGCGCTTTACCTATTGGTGCTGTTTCCACTGACGTTTATTGTTCCGTCACGTAAGCTTTTCAGACTGCTTGCGGTGTGCTTTGCCACATTTGGCCTGACTGTATTGTTGATCGACACACAGGCCTACCAGTCAATTAACTTGCACTTGTCCCCTGTCGTTTGGGAATTGTTGTTTAACGATGAAAGCAGTCCGGTCAGCTCTGATTTACAACACCTGTTTATCGTTTTACCCCCAATATTCTTAGTTCAACTCGCTCTGTCTGAATGGGTTTGGCGCAAGCAGCGTAAGTTGTCACACAAGCATGTCGGCCGTCCTCTGGCAGCACTGTTCTTCGTTTGTTTCATTGCCAGCCACTTGATTTTTATCTGGGCTGACGCGTTTTTCTACAATCCAATCACAGTTCAGAAAGCCAATTTCCCGCTTTCCTATCCAATGACGGCGAAGTCATTTATGGAGAAACATGGTCTGTTGGACAGAGATGAGTATCTGAAGAAGCTTAAAGAAAACGCAGATGGCATTGATCTAGTGAACTACCCGCTGAGCGAAATCGAGTTTAACCGCCGCTCTGAGAACCTGAATGTATTGGTGGTCAGTATCAATAATTTACGTAGCGATATGCTATCGGCAGAAACAATGCCAAGCAGCTACGCTTTTGCCCTGAATAATCAAAACTTCATCAACCATTACAGCTCGAGTAACGATGACTTTGGTGTGTTCGGACTGATGTATGGACTGCCAAGTAGCTATGCGAGCAGCATAAAAGCACAGGGCAGCGAACCTCTGTTTCTGTCGATTCTGAAAGACCAGGGCTATACCTTTAAGCTCTACAGTGGGGATAACTTTGCTGACGACCTGTACACTGAAACAATTTTCCGCAAGTTCCCGCTCGTCGACTTAACCAAAGCAGACCGTGATAGCACCTCTTCTCTGACCACAGTTTCCGACAGCGCCGCTATCGAGCAGTGGAAAGCAGACATAGAGGCATCTTCCAACAAGCCTTGGTTTAGCTACGTAGAATTGACGACAGTAGATAATTTCAATATTTATCAGCCAACAGCACCAAATTTGTCCCCAGAACAACAGTTTATTTCGGCCTATTCCGCTGCAGCAACCGCCGCTGACGGTGAGTTTGCTAAAATACTGCAAACCTTGGTGGACCAAAAACTGATGGACAAAACCATCATTGTTCTGACGTCTAACCACGGTACCGAATTCAATGAGACTAAGACTCGCAGCTGGGGATCCAATACCAACTACAGTCAATACCAACTGCGTGTTCCTATGGTCATTCGCTGGCCAGGTAAACTGGCTGCGGACTATACCCATATGACTAGCCACTTAGATTTGTCTGTTACCCTCATGCAGGATTTGAGTGGGGTCTCGACAAACGCGAAAAACTACAGTAGTGGTAGAAACCTGTTTGACGAACGCAAACGTAAGTGGGTCATTGCCGGTGATACGCGCGAATTAGCGTTGATCACTGACAAAGATACTACGGTGGTTGATAAATTCGGCAACTACAACCTTTATGATCATAACTATAACAAGTTAGATGATAAGAATCCCAAACTGCCGATTTTAATGCAAGGTTTTACCGAATTGCAGCGTTTTTATGCAAAAAGTCAGTAAATCAAATATTTAATGCTATTTGAGTCTTGACCAATATATTTGACTGGTTTAGATTAAACCCATCGGACTGTAGCGCAGCTTGGTAGCGCACCGTCATGGGGTGTCGGGGGTCGCTGGTTCAAATCCAGTCAGTCCGACCATATTTAAGCCCCTAGTGAAAACTAGGGGCTTTTTACTAAAGATATGTTTAGTTTTTGGACACCCAACCCTCTAATTTGACTCAACTGCTTATAATTACAGCAAACGAACAAAATAGGGGTTTACAAACAGTAAGATGCCCATTACTATGCGCATCAACAACGGAGAGATGGCTGAGTGGTTGAAAGCACCGGTCTTGAAAACCGGCATACGTTAATAGCGTATCTAGGGTTCAAATCCCTATCTCTCCGCCACATTCTGAAAAGGCCGCTACTATGTAGCGGCCTTTTTGCATTTCTGGCTATCAATTGATGGATGCTACTTACATCGGCTTCCAAAACTTCCCACAGGCCTAACAAGCCTGTTGAGATATCCTTTAGCCTATCACTTCGCTTGGTACTGATAACCTGCATTTTTCACCGGATAACAAGGCAAATATACCTCGCCGTTCAACAACGCGATTGTAGAACTCGTTGCGTTTTATGCCACCTACATTGAAGGGAAAGTAAAATATTGTTCAGGAAGGGTAAAGCTCAGACGGGTAGGTTTGATAGTAGAGGAATGCTTTTTCTGTCACGGAAAACAGAAAACAAAGCTCGAAAGACAGAAAAACAATCAGCAATTGATATGAATGTTGCTCAGCCGTCACTGAGCAATTCTATCTAATTTTCAGCACTAAGCGGCAGGTTGTTCGACAACTTCGAGTGCACCCTGCTCTGCTGAATCACTGTTTGCCAATTGCTCCGCTTCCATTTTCGCACGCTCAGCCTTAGAGATGTAGCGGGGTTTGTTTTTACCTGCACCGTTCTTTTTGGCATTGGCTTTTTTCATGCGAGCTTTGTGAATTTGATTAATTTTCTTTTTGCGGTTCATCAGTTGGTACCTTGCTGTCTTGCTGAGGGGCTGCATAATACAGATCCTGAGCAATTTAATCTAGGTGGTTAACGTCGTCTTGGTCTCCCTGAACATAACTGCCCAGATGCGTTGAGAAACGCTGCTGCTCAACAAGTGGCAGCAACACCGAAACCAAATCAGCGGGGAAAACCTTGTACTGCTCGAGTTCATCGATATCCACCCAGCTCACTTGTTGTATATAATCAGCATCATTAAGTCCATGAAGATTACCAAGAGAGAGTTCACCCCGCCACGAGTCGATTAAGTAGAACAGTTCTACATGATAACGGTCACTGGATGTCTCATGAAACTCTCTGACACATATCAATGGCCCCACTGACACTTCCAGCCCTGTCTCTTCTCTGAATTCACGTACAAGCGCACTCTTTGTCGTCGCATCCGTATCCTCCAGACCTCCTCCTGGCGGAATCCAGTACTCGCCAGAATACTCGTCTGCCACCCTAAGCATCAGTATCTTATTATCTCTAACTGCAATCCCTGCAGCACGGATCCTGTGTTTCATTAACGATTCCTCAATTGATAGGCCGCATCGATCAATGACATATGGATCGGCACTAACTGTTCGTGGTTGGAGCGATAACCACCCCCCACAACACACGCAACAGGTATTCCTCCTCGTTCACAGCTTGTAAGCAACCAAGAGTCTCGCTCGCGAATCCCCTCCAGAGTCACATCCAAATAGCCAAGCTCGTCGTGTTGATGGATATCCACACCTGCATCAAAAATCACCAAGTCAGGTTGATGAAGCCGCAGTGCCAGTTCAACCACCTGCTTAAAACTGCTGAGATACTCTTTGTCACCCGTCCCACGAGGAAACGGTACATCCAAATCGGACTCAGGCTTACGTGCCGGGAAGTTCTTGTCACAGTGCAGCGATAGGGTCACAATCTCCGGACTGTGTGTTGCCAGAGTGGCACTGCCATCTCCATGGTGAACGTCACTGTCTATGATAAGCACCTTGTCAGCCCCCAGTTCGAGGCCATGCCTGGCTGCGATGACCAGATCATTAAACAGACAAAAACCACTTCCAAAATCATAATGGGCATGATGATAACCACCACTCAGGTGAATTGACACGCCCTCCCTTAACGCAAGCTCCACTGCAAGGCAGGTTCCGCCAGCAGAAGTCAGTGTTCTTTCGATCAACCGTTCACTCCAGGGAAAACCGATTCGCCTAAGCTGAGCAGCAGGCAGGCTCCCCTTGATAAGCGCATCGACATAGTGTTCGCAGTGCACCGATTTGACCAGTTGCTCAGTCACAGGAGTGGGAGTTGCGATCACAAAGGTGTGGTTGGTTTCGCCAAGATATTTGTGCTCTATTGCCTCATAAAGCAGCCGGTACTTATTAATGGGGTAGCGATGCCCCTCCGGCAATGGCAGAGCGGAATAAATAGGATGGTAGATCAATGGAATAGGTTTATTCTGCATCTGGTGTTGTGATTTCATTTATAATGAAGTCATCTTATCGTCAGGAAGCCATTATGAAAACCGTATTCGTTACCGGAGCCAATCGTGGAATTGGACTAGCGCTGGCCAAAAAGTTTCTCGAAGCCGGATATCAGGTTCATGCCACATACCGTAGTGCCAGCAGCGCGCATGAATTGCTGTCGCTGGAAGTCAGTGAATCAAATCTCATTACCCACGCACTGGACGTCACAAACTACGAGGCAACACAAAGGCTGGCCTCCCAGTTACCCAAGCTGGATGTGGTTATCAATAATGCGGGCTACTATGGTCCTAAAGGCTATGGCTTAGGTAATACTGATGTAGATGAATGGCGCAAGGTTTTGGAGGTCAATACGATCGCTCCTTTGAAACTCATTGAAGCCTTGCATCCCAAATTGGTCGACTCCAAGATAAAGAAAATCGCCTGCTTGTCTTCCAAGGTAGGAAGCATGACCGAAAATACCTCTGGTGGCGGCTATATTTATCGCTCTTCCAAGGCTGCGCTGAACTCTGTAGTGAAGAGTCTGAGCAATGACTTATCCTCACAAGGTTTTACCGTATTAGCTCTACACCCTGGTTGGGTACAAACAGAAATGGGTGGGCCAAATGCCTTAATCTCAACCACCGAGTCGGCAAATGGTTTGTTTCAGGTGATAGAGCACGCGGCTATAGAAGATTCGGGGCGCTTCATTAATTACAGCGGCGAAACGCTTCCCTGGTAAACCGATATTGCCCAGTAGCTGTACAGAAGCTATGGTCTCAGCCGCGGCTTTTTGATACGCTTTTCTTACCTTTACTGTAACGGCGCTTTTTAAAGGCAGGCCTTTCAACTTTTGGTAAGTTCTTCAGTGACTCTGGTACTGGTCCTGTCTTCACCTGACCCATTAACTGCGCCAGTCTTGAATGCAATTCAGCCATAAATGGCGTATAGGAGTGGGTTTTTTCCGCCATCCCTTGTAGCTGGAACTCCCAATGTGCGGTCATGTCGGGATAGGTAGATTCACCTGGCAGTGCATGGATCAGGCCTCGTCCTGCCGAGGTACTGAGTACTGACTTGCCCTGTCGGTTGAGTAGCTGCCTTTTAAACAGCGTATCCAATATGCCAGCACGCGTCGCTTCGGTGCCGATACCATCCGTCTCTCTTAAGATCTTCTTTAATGACTTGTCTTCAACAAAACGACTGATGCCAGTCATCGCTTGCAATAACGTAGCTTCGGTAAAATGACGAGGCGGCTCGGTTTTCTTTTCGCCTATCACACCTTCACGACAAACAAGCTCGATGCCTACATCCAGAGGAGGAACCGCATCCACCCCCTCCTCTTGCTCATCGGCATTTTTTCCCAACAGAGCTCTCCAACCGGGCTCCTGTAGACGTTTGCCCTTAGCGATAAAACGTCCCCCCTGAATGTCAAATTCAAGCATGGCTTCTGCATACACTGCTGGGGGATAAAACTGCATAATGTATTGTCTGGCTATCAAGCCATAGATTTTTTCTTCAAAGCCCGAAAGGACCCCTGCCGCTTTCTTAGGCGTCGGAATAATGGCGTGATGAGCATCGACTTTATTGTCGTTCCACGCTTTTGATTTTCTACCGATGTCAGCACCAGCAACCGCCTGTTGATACTCACGACTATTGTTGTCAATTGCGGCAAGAACATCATTAGCCTGATGGAAATGGTCTTTTGGCAAATAACGGTTGTCGGAGCGCGGGTAGGTGATCAGCTTATGTTTTTCGTACAACGCCTGACACACGTCCAGTACCTGCTGTGCGCTCATGTTGTAGCGCTTTGCAGCATCGATTTGCAATGCCGACAATGAATAAGGCAGTGGCGCGTTCTGTCTTGTTGATTTGTGTTCCGACTTGACGACTTTTGCAGGCTGTCCCTGGATTCTGCTGGCAACATTTTCCACCAGCTTTTTGTTCAGGACACGACCTTCATCATCTTGCCATGGCTGGCACGCTTCACTCGGTTTCCACTTGGCTCTGATATCGAACGATGCCCCCTTATCGTGATAAGGGATCAAGGCATGCAAAGTAAAGTAGTCTTTGGGGATAAAGTTTTCAATTTCTTCATCTCGACGAACCACCAACCCCAATACCGGCGTCTGTACCCGCCCCACAGATAATACACCCTGATAACCAGCCTTCTGGCCAAGCAAGGTATAAGCACGGGACATATTCATGCCGTAAAGCCAATCGGCACGGGAACGCGCCAATGCAGACACCGACAAAGGCACGAATTCGCGATTCATGCGCATGTTATTGAGCGCTTTTTTTACCGCTGGTAAGTTAAGGTCACTAATCAGCAGACGCTGTGCGGTCTCTTTCTTAGATTTAGGGACTTTGCAGTAATCGATGACTTCGTCCACCAACAACTGCCCTTCTCTGTCGGGATCACCGGCATTGACGATGGTGGTAGCATTCTTGAGTAGCTTCTTAACCGCAGTTAACTGCTTGGACGCGCTCTTTCGGGGTCTTAACTGCCACTGTTCTGGGATAATGGGCAAGTCGGCCAAATTCCACTTCTTGTAACGCTCGTCATAAGCGTCTGGCTCAACCTGCTCAAGTAGATGACCAATACACCAGGTCACAACGTCGCCATTGCCACATTGAATAAACCCGTCCCCTTTCTTTTGAGGATTGGGTAAGGCGGCAGCGATAGCTCGCCCTAAGCTGGGTTTTTCTGCAATAAAAAGACGGGTCATAGCAACAATCGCAACTATCGAAAAATAAAGGTAAGCTTAACTAAGCTTACCTTTATTAATCAAGAAAAACTGTCTATTTATACAGTCATTGTGTTCGGTCGGTTACAAGAACTCGACAAATTTGCTCAGTTCTCGCTCAGGCACCTTCATTGGCGTGCAACCCGGTGTGCCCACATAGAGAAATCCGACAATTTGATCATCACCTTCAACACCAAAAGCAGTGCGCACATGATCATCAAACATCCACTTACCAGAGCGCCAGAAGGCCTGATAACCCTGCGCTACTGCGGCCATCTGCATCGCTTGCACGGCACAACCTGCCGAAAGATGCTGTTCGAAAGCCGGAACCTTATCGTGTGGTGTCACTTTTGCGATAATGGTAATCACTAATGGTGCACGAAATGGGGCTTTTCTGGCCTTTTCAACTACCGCCTCATCACCGCCAGCTCGTGTTGCAGCCTCACTGAGAATGTCAGAGAGCTTTTGCCTGCCATCACCTTGCGCAAGCACAAACTGCCATGGAGTGAGCCCGGCGTGATCAGGCGCGCGTAGGCCCGCTTTGATGATGTTCTCCAAAGCCTGCCCTTCTGGGGCCGGATCGGATAATTTAGCGATCGAGCGTCGGTTAAGTAACAATTCTAGGGCGTCCATAACACTTCTCTTTTTTTGTGGTTATTGTAATAACGCCCATTATAACAAAATGTTAACCTAGTTACAGTAAAAGTGAGAACCATTCTCAATGTTGGCTATAACTTCGCAGCGAGCTCGACCCCTTGGCGGATGGCTCGAACGGCATCGAGTTCCCCCGCGTAGTCTGCACCCCCGATGACATGAAGCTTATCGCCGAATTCAGGCCACTGATTTTCAAACGGCTTAACCGACTCCTGTCCTGCACAGATAACCACCTTGTCAGCCGGTATCAGTTGCTGCTCCCCTTTTACCGTGATGTGTAGCCCTTGTTCATCAATCTTGTCGTAACTTACACCACCGAGCAAATGGACGCCGCGCTTTTCCAGCGTTTTCTTATGGATCCAGCCCGTGGTTTTGCCCGGCCCTTTGCCCACACGTCCTTCCTTACGTTGCATTACCCATACGTTGGTAGCCGTCACTTCTTCCGGAAACGGATAAAGCCCGCCCGGGTGTTCAATAGTCTTATCAATGCCCCATTCATGGAGCCAGTCATCCAGCGTCTGACCATGGGGCTCGGTGATCATACTGGCTACATCAATGCCGATTCCTCCGGCCCCCATGATAGCGACGTTTTCTCCCAGGTAAGTCTTGTCCCGGATCAGAGTCTGATAATCAATGACTTTATCTGCATTATCGATACCTTCGATGTTTGGAGTACGCGGCTTAACGCCTGAAGCCATCACCACTTCATCGTACTCTTTCAGCAGATCGGCAGTTGCTTCGGTTTCCAAGTGAAGCTTAACGCCCGTTTCTTCAATGCGATTGGCGAAATAACGAATCGTTTCTCTGAACTCTTCTTTACCCGGTATCTGCATGGCCAATCGGAATTGCCCACCAATACGGTCATTTTTCTCGAACAAATCCACCGAATGTCCTTTCTCCGCCAACATGGTCGCACAAGCGAGTCCTGCAGGTCCGGCGCCCACCACGGCAATACTCTTACTTTGAACGGCTTTCTTGATAATCAAATCCGTTTCATAACACGCCAGAGGGTTGACCATACAAGTTGCCCGTTTGCCCTTAAAGGCGTTATCTAGACACGCCTGATTACAGCCGATACAGGTGTTGATCAGCTGCGATTTACCCTGCTCCGCTTTGGCTATAAAGTTAGGATCTGCTAAGAATGGGCGAGCCATCGACACCATGTCTGCGTGACCGGATGCCAGAATTCGCTCCGCTTCTTCAGGCATATTAATTCGGTTTGTCGTGATGACGGGCACCTTAAGATGTGGACGAATTTTCTCTGTCACCCAGGTAAATGCCCCCCTTGGCACCTGAGTGGCAATAGTCGGCACCTTAGCTTCGTGCCAGCCGATACCTGTATTGATGATGGTGACGCCCGCCTGTTCCAATGCCTGACCAAGCTGAATGACCTCCTCGAAAGTACTGCCCTGCTCAACAAGATCCAGCATAGAAAGTCGGAAGATGATAATAAAGTCTTCACCCACTGCGGCACGAACCGCTTTAACAATTTCCAATGGCAAGCGAATACGATTTTCATAGCTACCGCCCCATTCATCATATCGGACGTTGGTACGTTTACAGATGAACTGGTTAATGAAATATCCTTCGGAGCCCATGATCTCGACACCGTCATACCCCGCCTCTCGAGCCAGAGACGCACTGTTGGCGTAGGCATCGATGGTCTTCCAGATTTGACGACTACTCATTTCACTTGGTGTAAATGGGGAGATAGGCGATTTAATTTTGGAGGCACTTTGAGAGAAGGGATGGTAACCATAACGTCCTGCATGGAGGATCTGCAACGCAATTTTACCGCCATGTTTATGTACAGCTTCGGTCACGACCTTGTGTGCCTTCGCATGTTTAGGTTTACTAAACTCTGCGGCAAAAGGAGCTAAGCGGCCTCTTAAGTTTGGCGCAAACCCTCCGGTAACAATCAGGCCAACTCCACCTTTCGCACGTTCTTCGTAAAATGCGGCAAGTTTGTGCAAACCTTCCTTATGTTCTTCCAGGCCAGTATGCATCGAGCCCATCAACACTCGGTTACGCAGTTGTGTGAATCCTAAATCCAGTGGCTTAAGTAAGTTCGGGTACATAGCAGACATCACTTCCGTTGTTATAGTTGTGGTCTGACCAGAGTATTATGGAAAGGTTAAAAAATCAAACTGCCGTTTACAATTCAACAACATTTTCAGAAATATTTTCTGATTCTTTGAACTTAATCTAGTATGTTAAGTCATTAATTTTTATTCACTATCAACCAGGTTTGAGTGAAACTGGCAACATTCACGTACAATTACAATAATCATACAGCGAATTAATACCCCCAGCGCTACACTAGTAATTGATGTTTAGGGATATAAACACTCACCATTTGGGTGAAGTGGAGACATGATGAAAAAAGTATTTCGATTTATCGGTTTGATCTTTAAGGGCATCTGGAAAGTGATCAACTTTACCAGACTCGCTATCGTTAACCTGTTCTTCTTCGCGATCATTGCGATGATTTACTTCGCCTTAACCCAAGTTGAATCCACACCGCCAGCCGTACAGAAAGAGTCAGCCTTAGTCCTGAACATTGCGGGCCCCATTGTTGAGCAAAGCACTTACGTCAATCCAATGGATTCGGTAACAGGATCATTGCTGGGAAGGGACTTACCGAAAGAAAACGTTGTTTTCGATATCGTTGACACCATCCGACATGCATCCACAGATGACAAGGTGACCGGACTGGTGCTGTCGCTCAGAGATATGCCAGAAACCAGTCTGACCAAATTGCGCTACATAGCTAAAGCCATTAACGAGTTCAAAGCGACAGGCAAGCCCATTTATGCCTACGGGGCATTCTACAACCAGAGCCAATATTACCTGGCCAGCTACGCCGATAAAGTACTCTTGGCACCTGATGGCGCAGTGCTCATCAAAGGCTACAGTGCGTATTCTATGTATTACAAAACACTACTCGAGAAGCTTGACGTCACCACCCACGTTTTCCGGGTGGGCACCTATAAGTCAGCAGTAGAGCCGTTCTTGCGAGATGATATGTCCGCCGAAGCTAAGGAATCCGCAACTCGCTGGGTAACACAGCTTTGGGGGGCGTATGTGGATGACGTTGCCAACAACCGCCGAATCGATGCTGGTGTTTTAACACCAAGCATGGATGAGTTTCTGAGTGAACTTAAACAGGCTGGTGGTGATCTCGCTGCTTTGTCAAAGCAACTTGGGCTAGTCGATGAACTGGTCACCAAGCAACAAGCCAACGAGGCCATGATTGAAGCATTTGGTAGCGATGGCGAAGGCGGCTTCAATGCCATTGGCTATTATGAATATCTTGCTTCACTGCCTTATGACATGCCCGGCCATCCTGACAATCGCGTTGCCGTCGTCGTCGCCAGTGGCTCCATTATGGATGGCGACCAACCTCGAGGTACTATCGGGGGAGACACCACCGCAGCGCTTTTAAAACAAGCGCGTGAAGACGACTCGGTAAAATCCGTTGTACTGCGAGTCGATAGCCCAGGCGGCAGCGCCTTTGCTTCAGAGGTGATCCGTAATGAAGTTCAAGCGCTCAGAGATGCAGGCAAACCTGTTGTGGTCTCGATGTCGAGTGTCGCGGCTTCCGGTGGCTACTGGATCTCCATGAGCGCAGATAAGATCATTGCCCAACCCACGACTATTACCGGGTCTATCGGTATCTTCAGTGTGATCACCACATTTGAAAAAGGCCTTAATAACATCGGTGTTACGACGGACGGAGTCGGAACGTCACCATTCTCGGGTGTGGGTATCACCACCGGCATCAGTGAAGGGGCATCTGCAGCATTCCAAATGGGTATTGAGAATGGTTACAAGCGTTTCATTTCACTGGTAGCCAGCAACCGTGATATGTCCGTCAGTGACGTAGACACCATCGCTCAGGGACGAGTCTGGACTGGTAAGGATGCCTTGGCACATGGACTCATCGATAAGATCGGTGATTTTGATGATGCAGTGGCTCTGGCCGCTCAGTTAGGCAACATGGAACAATACGATGTTTATTGGGTCGAAGAGCCACTCAGCCCGGCTCAGCAATTTGTTCAGGATCTAATGCATCAAGTCAAAGTGAGCATGGGTCTGGATATCTCATCTTGGGTACCGGCTAGCCTGCTTCCGGTAGCTGTTCAAATTCAGCAACAAGCCAGCCTGATCGAGAGCTTTAATGATCCTAAGGGACACTACGTTCTGTGTCTGACCTGTAACGTACAATAACTCGCTACAAACTACCTAATATGAGCCACCAATCGGTGGCTCTTTTATTTGTTTTGGTTATAATCGCCTGCACCTGTTCCCTGACAATATAGTGATGCCTGTCATGACGAGAAAACACATCTATATCGCATACACTGGTGGCACAATCGGAATGCAAAAGTCCGATCACGGTTACATCCCTGTTGCTGGATTTATGGAAAAGCAACTGGCGAGCATGCCAGAATTCCACCGACCAGAAATGCCGGAGTTTACGATTCACGAATACGATCCCTTAATCGATTCGTCTGATATGACTCCCGCTGACTGGCAGCAGATCGCTGATGATATTCGCGATAACTATGACAAATACGACGGCTTCGTGATCCTGCACGGCACAGACACTATGGCGTATACCGCATCCGCACTGTCTTTTATGCTGGAGAACCTGGGCAAGCCCGTTATCGTGACAGGGTCGCAAATCCCACTGGCTGAACTGCGTTCAGACGGCCAGGCCAATTTGCTGAATGCGCTTCATATTGCCGCCAACTACCCGATTAATGAAGTGACACTGTTTTTCAACAACCAGTTAATGCGTGGTAATCGTAGTACCAAGTCTCATGCCGACGGGTTTAATGCCTTTACATCACCTAATATGCCGCCTCTGTTAGAGGCAGGGATTAACATCCAGCTCAGCAGTGGTGTTGAGATCAACAAGGCAGCTGCTGGTCAATTTAAGGTTCACGACATCACGCCACAACCGATTGGTGTCATCACCATGTATCCGGGTATCTCTCATGAGGTGATTCGCAATACCTTATTGCAACCGGTCAATGCCATGATCCTATTGACCTTTGGTGTGGGCAACGCACCACAAAACCCTGAATTGCTTGCACACTTGAAAGAAGCATCCGAGCGCGGCGTTATTGTCGTTAATTTGACTCAATGTCTTGCGGGTAAAGTCAATATGGGTGGCTATGCAACAGGCTGCGCACTTGCTGATGCTGGTGTGATCAGTGGCTTTGATATGACGCCAGAAGCTGCGTTGGCAAAACTGCACTATCTGCTCAGCCAAAACCTCGACTACGAGGAAGTCAAAGCACAAATGCTGGAAGTGCTTCGTGGTGAAATGAGTAAGTAACCTACCCCAAATAACCGATAACGCAGCCATTACAGGCTGCGTTTTTTAATGGTATTTAGCCAGTACCGAATCAGCCGCTTCCTCAATGAGATCGAGTACCAATTCAAACCCTTGCTCCCCTCCATAATAAGGGTCAGGTATCTCATTGTATTCGGATGAGCCATGGCTTAAGAACAGCGACAACTTATGATGTAGATGACGTGGACAGCGCTGCTTCAGGTCTGCGAGGTTGTCTTTATCCGCGGCCAGAATCATATCAAACGATTCAAAATCATCGTCTGTGACTTGCCTGGCTCGTATTCCTGAAAATGAGTAACCACGAGCCTCTCCCGCCTGTTGCGCTCGTGAGTCTGGAGGATTGCCATGATGATAGCCAATGGTCCCGGCAGAGTCGACCTTCACATCGATACCCATTTGCCGAGCCCGAGCTTTCAGCACAGCTTCTCCTGTCGGCGAACGGCAGATATTGCCCATGCAAACAACCAGTAGCGACGGTTTTCTATTGATGGTCATCGTTTCAGTCCTTACTTTACTTGAGTTTAACTATCATATACCAACCAACATCAGGATTGAATTGAATATGCATCTGATCAAGTTCAAAGTATTTACATTGTATTGTTTGATATTACACATGAATGAGTCATGAATAAATATCCATTATTCTCCCAAAATCAATATAAATTAGCATGAGATAATAATATTGTTGCCAAATTACTAATTAATAATCCTGTTGAATTATAGTGTGAAATTAAAAGAACCAAATATGTTGTTATTTTATGTGAACAAAGACAAAGATTACCTGTGACGACAATAGTACAGTTAACTCATTATTTTGGATTAGTAATTCTTATAGCTTCAATGTGGTAATTGATGGTTAAACTTACACGTTAGGCCGACCCGGTTCCCAGCCATCGGCCAAGGAGAATACTATGACTGCCCAAGCGATACCTAAACCCAAGAAGACTGGTGGCTTTTTTGCCAACTTTAAATTCCCCTCTGCATACACCATTTTATTCGCTCTGATCGCCATCGTTGCTGTAATGACCTGGATCATCCCTGCCGGTCAGTACGAACGAGAAATGAATGAAGAACTGGGTCGTGAAGTTCCCGTTGCCGGCACCTACGCCAGCGTTGACAGTAACCCTCAAACGCCCATCGATGTGCTCATGGCGCCGATAGATGGCTTCTATGATCACAACAGTTACGAAGCCGGGGCCATTGATGTGTCGCTATTCGTTTTAGTCATCGGCGGCTTTTTGGGTCTTGTGACGGCAACGGGCGCCATTGATGCTGGTATCGAGCGTGTGACCCACCGACTGGAAGGTCGCGAAGAGTTGATGATACCTATCCTTATGGCTCTGTTTGCTGCCGGTGGCACGGTCTATGGAATGGCGGAAGAGTCGCTCCCCTTCTATACCCTGCTTGTACCTGTGATGATGGCTGCCCGTTTTGACCCCCTCGTTGCCGCAGCGACAATTCTGCTCGGCGCGGGAATCGGTGTACTCGGCTCAACCATTAACCCGTTTGCAACGGTCATCGCCGCTAACGCTTCGGGTATCCCATTTACCGATGGCATATTGCTGCGCCTTGCGATGCTGATCATTGGCTGGGTGATCTGTGTGGCTTATGTTATGCGTTATGCCAGAATGGTCAAAGCCGATCCAACCAAATCGATCGTGTATGACAAATACGAAGAAAACAAAGCGCATTTCCTCGGTAATAGAGGGGATGAAAAACTCGAGTTTACTACCACAAGAAAAGTCATTCTGGCGATTTTTGGTGGCTCATTTGCTGTCATGATTTACGGGGTGTCCGTCGCTGGCTGGTGGATGGCAGAAATATCCGCGATGTTCCTTGCCTCATCAATCCTGGTCGGGTTTGTTGCCAGAATGAGCGAAGAGTCGTTTATCAATAATTTCATTGAAGGCGCGAGGGACTTACTCGGAGTTGCACTCATTATTGGTATCGCCAGGGGCATTGTTGTTGTGATGGATCGTGGCATGATTACCGACACGATATTAAATTCAGCAGAACACATTGTTACCGGACTCTCCTCAGTCGTGTTTGTGAATGTCATGTTTTTCTTAGAGATATTGCTGTCATTCTTAGTGCCATCAACCTCCGGCCTTGCAGTCTTAACCATGCCAATCATGGCGCCGCTGGGCGACTTTGCCGGTGTTGGTCGTGATTTGGTAATTACCGCCTATCAATCGGCTTCCGGACTGGTAAACCTCATAACCCCAACGTCAGCCGTAGTCATGGGCGGTCTGGCTATTGCACGGGTTCCGTATGCAAGGTGGCTCAAATGGGTCGCGCCGCTGATGGCCATTCTTACTGTGTTCTGTATCATTATGCTTAGTATCGGCACTCTGATCGGTTAGCCCCCCACTTCTCTTAGATAAAGCCCGCTGCTCCCTCAGCGGGCTTTGTTATTCCTGGCCTGTTCAGGATCGTCCCTGCTTTTTATGCCCCCCAGGGCGCTGTAAGCGCTATAACCAGCACATAACCCTTAATAGGTGCCACCTGCATCACGAAAACAGAGAAAGAACCATCGTAAAACAGCTCGTCAGAACGAGATTTCAATCACATTTTTGACCAATAAATTGTTAACAAAACGCTTCGAAGCACGTCGAATTCACTTATCTAGTGATTCGACTTGCATATTTGTGCTCGCTAATGATTAAGATGAATTTAACTAATGCGAATCAAAATCCTAAACTGGTCACAGCCATCAAACAAAGACGAATATAACCTGCATATTATTCCGTGTAGATTGCCAATTTACCTATCTATAAATGAAATTATCGGAGAATAGATATTGTTAATATTCACTCAATAATCATCAGCAAACATGAATATATTTATGTGATCATGGTCGAACACATCACCCATTAATTGAGCGATATTAATAACACCACAACGAAGCTAATAATTAATACCCTACTATGAACTCACAGAGTTCTAATAATAATAGAGAGACATGATTATGAATAAACTATACGTTGGTTCTGAAGTTGGTCAGTTACGCCGTGTCTTAATACACCGCCCACGACGTGCTCTCACTCACCTAACACCATCCAACTGCCACCAGCTCCTTTTCGATGACGTACTTGCCGTCGAAAAAGCAGGCGAAGAACACGACGTGTTCGCTAAAACACTTCAGTCGCAGGGGGTCGAGGTTTTACTTCTTACAAACTTACTCGCAGAAACACTCGCTGTACCAGAAGCCAAAGACTGGCTCCTTAATACCCAGGTCTCCGATTTTCGTTACGGTGCAACCTTTGCCAATGACGTGAGATGTTATTTAGGTGACTTACCTAACCTTGAGCTAGCGAAAGTACTAACGGGTGGTCTGTCTTTTGGCGAAATGCCTCTTGAGTCTTCCTCAATGCTGCAGTCTTTGTATAAAGCTAATGACTTTATCATTGACCCTCTACCAAACCACCTATTTACCCGCGATACCTCTTGCTGGGTTTACGGAGGCGTATCCATCAACCCTATGGCGAAAGTCGCTCGCCAGAGAGAAACCAATCATCTCAGAGCCATCTATCGCTGGCATCCAACCTTCGCTGGTCAAGACTTCATTAAGTACTTTGGCGATGAGCAGAACGCCTATGACCACTCGACGATCGAAGGCGGCGATGTATTAGTTATTGGTAAAGGCTCAGTGCTGATTGGAATGTCTGAGCGCACCACACCGCAAGGTGTCGAACATTTGGCGTCAAGTCTGTTCAAGCATGGTCAGGCTAAACAGGTAATTGCACTTGAGCTTCCTAAAGATCGCTCTTGCATGCACCTCGATACCGTAATGACCCACATGCGCGAAGATACCTTCTCCATCTACCCCAATGTCATTCCTGACGATGTGAAATGCTGGAGCCTAACCGGTGACGAATCCGGTCGAGTCAACGCCTCACAGCAAAGCTCTTACATCACCACCATTGAAAAAGCGCTACAAGTTGACAAGCTAAACCTAATCACAACCGGTGGCGATAACTTCGAAGCCGAGCGAGAGCAGTGGAATGACGCGAACAACGTCCTGACCGTGAAGCCAGGTGTGGTGATTGGCTATGAACGTAACACCTACACCAATGAGAAATACGATAAAGCCGGTATTACGGTGTTACCGATCCCCGGTGACGAGCTAGGACGCGGCCGCGGTGGTGCACGCTGCATGAGCTGCCCACTAGAGCGCGATGGTATCTAACCACTCGTTATTAATCACCTGTTCTGGAAACAAAGACTATGAAAAAACAAACGATCGTCGTCGCCCTGGGTGGTAATGCTCTGCTAAAGCGTGGTGAGCCACTAGAAGCAGAAGTGCAACGTCATAATATTGAAATCGCAGTTAAAACTATCTCAGAAATTGCCCAGCAATATAACGTGGTCTTGGTGCATGGCAATGGGCCCCAGGTTGGACTGCTGGCACTACAAGGTTTGGAGTATAAAAAGGTCAACCCCTATCCACTGGATGTACTCGGTAGTGAAACACAGGGCATGATCGGCTACATGCTAATGCAAGAGTTCAAGAATCAGATGCCCGCTAAAAACGTCACTTGCATGCTGACGCAGATGACCGTCGATCCTGGTGACCCGGCTTTCAAAGATCCGACCAAGTTCATTGGTCCGGTTTACGACAAACAAGAAGCGTGTGACCTGGCAGAAAAATACCATTGGACCATTAAGCCCGACGGTCAGTACTTCCGTCGCGTGGTACCAAGCCCGCTACCTACCGGAATTATTGAGCACGAAGCCATTACTTCGCTTATAGAACAGGGGCACCTGGTGATTTGCACTGGTGGCGGCGGAATTCCGGTCACCCGAAAAAACGGCAAGCTTGTCGGAGTAGAAGCGGTGATCGATAAAGATATGTCTGCGGCGTTCCTGGCCAAACAGCTTCAGGCCGATCGTCTTTTAATCCTCACCGATGCAGACGCTGTCTACCTAGATTGGGGTAAGCCAACGCAACATGCCCTTCGTTCCACAACGCCAGACGAATTGGCCGGTTATGTATTCGATGCTGGCTCAATGGGACCCAAGATTGACGCTTCCTGCGAGTTTATTAATCAGGGTGGACAAATGGTCGGAATCGGTGCGCTCGAAGATGGCCTTCGCATTCTCGAAGGCACCGCAGGCACCACGATTTCTAAACACTGATTTAGCTACTAACTACTGATCAATTTTTTCATTGACTAGGCGCATTGGTGACCGCGTGTTGTCGTCACCGATGGGCAAGAATAAAAAAAGGAACCTATTATGGCTTTTAATCTTCGCAATCGTAACTTCCTTAAACTTCTTGATTTTACTCCGCGTGAAATTCAGCATCTATTAGAACTGTCTATTGAACTTAAAAAAGCCAAATACAATGGCTACGAACAGCCTCGCCTCATAGGCAAAAACATCGCGCTGATCTTTGAAAAAACTTCAACCCGTACTCGCTGTGCATTCGAAGTCGCGGCCTTCGATCAAGGTGCGCAAGTTTCTTATCTTGGCCCCACGGGTTCTCAAATTGGCCACAAAGAGTCGATGAAAGACACCGCTCGAGTCCTGGGTCGCATGTACGATGGAATCGAGTACCGAGGCTTTGGTCAAGCAATCGTCGAAGAGTTGGGGGAATACGCAGGCGTACCGGTCTGGAACGGACTCACTGACGAATTTCATCCAACCCAAATCCTGGCCGACTTTATGACCATGATGGAACACGCACCGGGTAAGCCCTTACAGAACATTCGCTTTGCCTATCTAGGGGATGCTCGCAACAACATGGGCAATTCACTGATGGTCGGTGCTGCGAAAATGGGGATGGAGATCAGACTGGTTGCCCCTAAGCAGTTCTGGCCTGAAGCATCTCTGGTTGAAGAGTGTCAATCAATCGCCAATCAGACGGGTGCGAAAATCACTCTGACGGAAGATATTCAAGAAGGCGTGCAAGATTGTGACTTCCTTTACACTGATGTCTGGGTCTCTATGGGCGAAGCAAAAGAAGCATGGGCAGAGCGCATCAAACTCATGCTGCCATATCAGGTCAACATGGCGATGCTCAAAGCCACCGGCAACCCTAATGTGAAGTTTATGCACTGTCTCCCTGCATTCCACGGCGAAGATACGACAGTAGGTAAAGCGTTAGCCACCGAATATCCCGAACTGGCGAATGGCTGCGAAGTCACTGATGAGGTCATTGAATCCGAACATTCTATCGTATTCGATGAGGCGGAGAATCGAATGCACACCATCAAAGCCGTTATGGTCGCCACATTAGGGAACTAAATCCTGCTTCAAGTACAACGAGAGGGTGATGCATCCTCTCGTTTTGATTGATTTCGCTATTAATTTGTTCGCTTTTGCGACCAGAGCATATATTTCAAAAATAGATAATTTGCTAGTTTATACAGTCAATAAAATCTTAAAAAGCAACATTACAAACTAGCTCAAGGATGAGTTTCGATATTTGATAGGTGACCCCATGTATGAAACTCCTACCTCCAATGAGATGTTCGACGTCGATCACAAACTGACCGATGTCTGCAAAAGGCTCCTCCAGCAACAAAGTTTCACCACTCAGAACAAGCTGCGACAAGCACTCGTGGAACTCGGTTATGAAGGGATTAGCCAGTCGACGGTATCACGGTTACTGACCCATTTAGGTGTCGTCAAGGTCCAGAACGCCTGTGGTAAAAAAGCCTACTGCCTGACCTCAGAAAATAGTCCGGTTCGTGTCGACTCTTCCATCTCATCGCAAATTGAGATGATCACCAACAATCAGTCACTGGTGGTCGTGAAAACACACCCGGGCAGTGCTCAACTTATTGCCCGCCTTATCGACATCGACCCCCATGCGGACATCTTAGCAACGATAGGTGGCAACGATACGATTCTGGTGGTACCCAAACACGTCAAAGATGTCGATCGCTGTGAACGCGTCGTCCGTGCGCGACTTGGCGCTTTGTAGTCCCCATAGGTTTCTTCATCTGCTCAACGCTTCCCATAAAGCAGGCTCACAACCTGCTTTAAATCCCTTAGATTTTGTCTAGTTTTTTTCTGACAGCAATCCATTATGATAAGGTGATTCGAGTCAAACTTCGCCCATAAGGAAACCCTATGTCATTAACGGATGACCAAAAAGAACAACGACACAAAGCTCGCCAACAAAAGGTCAAGGAAAACGTCGATAAAAAGATTGCCAACGCGCAGGAAGAAAAAGGTCTTCTGCTGGTGATTACCGGCAACGGCAAAGGTAAGTCTACTTCCGGCTTTGGTACCATTGCCCGCGCTGTCGGCCATGGACAAAAATGCGCTGTGGCGCAGTTCATTAAAGGAACCTGGGACAATGGTGAGCGAAACTTGCTTGAAAAGCTGGGTGTCGAATTTCAGGTCATGGCAACCGGATTCACTTGGGAAACTCAAAATAAGACCGCCGATACCGAAGCGGCTCAAAAAGTCTGGCAGCAATGCAAACGCATGCTTCAGGATGACTCTTTGGACGTCATTCTATTTGATGAACTCACTTATATGGTGAGCTACGGCTATATTGACCTCGATGAAGTGGTGGAAGCACTCAACAACCGGCCAAAAATGCAGTCTGTCGTCATTACTGGGCGAGGTGCTCACCGGACATTGATCGATATGGCTGACACAGTATCGGAGGTAAAAAACATAAAGCACGCCTTTGAATCTGGTGTTAAAGCCCTGAAAGGCGTCGACTGGTGATGAAATAAGCTATCAGCTCCTCCGAATTGAAAAATGAGATGTACGTCTCATTTTTTTCTGTATACTGCCCTCCCGTTTGCCGGGTCACTTCGCGTCTTCGCATCGCCACCTGGCCATACACCAATACAAGCCGTCACCAAGGAACCGTGAACGACCCAAGGATTTGGACCAGCTTCAATCTTAACGCTTGTAAAGGGTATAAAATGGGCAGATTTATCTTCACCTATCACAAACAGTGGTTTCCACAGCTCAGTGCTGTTTCTTCCTGGTCATCGTATTCAACGCTGAATAGCCTCTATTACATTGAGGTGGCAAAATGATGATAACGCTTCTTTTTGGTCTGCTTGGCATCGCTTCTCTGGTCGCCATTGGCTTTTTGTTTTCTGAGAACCGTAAGGCAATTAACTGGAACACCGTATTACGTGCACTACTCCTGCAAACACTATTTGCGGCGTTCGTTCTCTACATCCCGTTTGGCCAAGACGTCTTAGGTGCGATGAGCTCCGGTGTGGCAAGAGTGCTCAGCTTTTCTGACATCGGTATCCAGTTTCTATTTGGCGATCTGGCATCCGAAGGGTTCATTTTTGCCATTCGTGTGCTGCCAATCATCATCGTCATTAGCGCACTGATATCCGCGCTGTACTATCTGGGAATCATGCAAGCTGTGATCCGATTTCTGGGTGGACTGATTCAAAAGTTTTTAGGTACCAGTAAAGCCGAATCTCTGGTTGCTACGGGCAACATTTTCTTATCACAGGGTGAGTCACCGCTGCTGATCCGTCCATTTCTTGCCACCATGACCCGTTCCGAGCTGTTTGCCGTCATGGCTGGCGGCATGGCATCGGTGGCTGGCAGCGTCCTTGGGGGTTATGCTGGCTTGGGTGTAGAGCTTAAGTATCTGATTGCGGCCAGCTTTATGGCGGCGCCAGGATCACTCATGATGGCAAAACTGATCGTGCCAGAACAACAAACTCCGGTTGCCCATGACGCTGTAGATTTGGACACCGGCGATCAAAGCAATGTCATTGATGCCCTGGCCTCCGGAGCCATGAATGGCGTCAAGGTCGCGGTCGCGGTTGGTACTATGTTGATCGCTTTTGTCAGTGTCATCGCGATGGCAAATGCTGCCATTGAGTCCATTGCCGAGGTATTCGGTGCACAGGGAATCACTCTGCAACTCTTGTTTGGCTATCTGTTTTCTCCGGTAGCCTGGTTAATTGGCGTCGATCAGAGCGAAATGTTGCTAGCAGGCTCGTTTATTGGTCAGAAGGTGGTCATGAATGAATTTGTCGCCTTTATTGACTTCATCGAACATCAGGCGAGCCTGTCTGAACACAGCCAGGTCATCGTTATTTTCGCGCTGTGTGGTTTTGCCAACATAGGTTCGATTGCGATTCAACTTGGCTCCATTGGCGTAATGTCACCAGAGCGTCGTTCTGACGTTGCCAGCCTCGGTCTCAAAGCGGTGCTGGCTGGTACACTTGCTAACCTGATGAGCGCCTGTCTGGCGGGTATTTTTATCTCTTTATAAGAGCTATTCGCCTTAGAACCAAACCTTACAGGTGCCAATAATACCGGCACCTGTTCATCCACCTTGACTCGTTAGTTGCAAACGTTTTTACCTCAAAACGTGTCACCCAATTTAGGTACATCCAATCTCACCGCCCGAATGACAGCGGCAAAAAAATCGTATAAGTTAACAATAATGCAACACACATGTAACACGGAGAGTTTCATGGATAGCGCTAGATTGATACTTTGGATAGATACCAGTGAGAACCAGTTTGTCCTTGCCGAGGGACCTGAAGAAACCATCAGTCTGGTATTATCTGAGTGGCAGCTCGTTGCCGATGAAGGTACGCGCCGTTCCTATAAAATTGGCTTAGAAGTCAATGGGGCGACAACCCGTTTTAAGCACATCACTATCGAACAAGTCTCTGTCCTATTGCAGCAGTGGTATCCACACCACCATACAGAACCTGAACAACAAGATCTGGACTTACACTGGTAATGGTACGTTCGAACCGAAAAGAAAAATGCCAGCGATTGAAACGCTGGCATTTTGGGATTAGTTGAAGAGTCCTTTGAGTAGACTATCGACAGCCTTCTTGGTTTTCTCATCTTTAATTCCAAGACGCTCAGTAGCACGCTCTACTTCTTTCTGAGCTTTCTGTTTCAGGACGTCATCAAAAACCAGCGCAAAGCGAGGCTCAGCCCAAGCACCAGCCACTTTAATTGGGATGGTCACATCTCTTAACTCATCAATACTTTGACCACCCTGACCCTCTAAGGTACCGACAACAGATGTTCTGATCAGGAAGTCCACTGTTTCATTGATGTAATTGGCAGAGCCTTCACCACTAACGCGCAGCAACGGAGATTCAGCGTACATATTATTAGTCGAGACCACACCACCAGCCAGTTTTAATGTCGCTTTCATTGCACTGAAATCAGTTTTCTGGGGGCCCTGAACACCATCAAGCGACTGGCCTTTAAATCGTGCGTAGTTTTCTCGTATCATCTGCGCAACGTTGATGCCGTTGACTGCACCGTCAGCGAAGTTGATATTGACTGTGCCCGCAAGATTCTTCTTAATACCGGTTGGGGTCAGGCTCTTACCCTTGATGTTCACATCAATATTTCCCGTTCCTTCAAGCTTATCATTGCCAGCTACGTCGATAAGTAACGGCTGAACCTTTACACCTTTGATGTTTTTAACGGCAGTGTACGTCGCTGGCGTTGAACGCGCGTCCAGTTTCGCTTTCGCTGTAATTGACCCACCATAAAGTTTTGAACTGAATGAAGTCAGCTCGGCAACGCCCCGATTCACTGAAAACTTGGCGGTAACGTTCTGCATTTTCGCATTTGCCGCCTTAAACTTATCGATGACAATGCTACCTTTGACGTCCAGTCCCTTGAGTGCCGTTAAATCCGGCTCGACTTCTGAAACTGGCTCTGACTTGCCGGAGGAGGTGCCCGCACCACTCCCTTCACCACCGCTGACGGCCGAATCCTTACTCGCTGCCTTGTTCAGACCCAAAAACTCATCTAAATCAATATTCGGGCTATGAAGTGAAAAGCGCACTTGCGGAATGTCGGCCAATTGCACTGTGGCTTTGCCATCCAACTCGATCTGATTCACAGTCAATGCCTGTAACACGAAATCAAGGAAATTCTTGTTCAGGTCAAACGTCAGATCAGACGCCATTGTCACGACCATTGGTGACTGAGGCAGGGTTGCACCCTGCAAATTCGAATCCAGAGTCAAGTTAGCAAGTTTCACCGCCGCCAGGTCTTTATCAACCGTAAAGTTAGTACCACCCTTGGCATCAAATTGCAGATCTGGCGTCGCTCCCTGAAGGGTAAACTCCATCTTGTTTGGCTTATCAAACTCAAATGTGGCCAGTTTCAACTGAGCCTGGTCAATCTGATTCACCGCATCCTGAAACGTAGCGTCAAACTCAATATTTTTCAGCGCGTAGTCAACAAAGCCTTCGCTTAATTTAAAATCTGCCGTGCCTTTAGCGGTAAAACGTTGCTCATTGTTTTGCCCTTTCAAGTCAAAATTGGCGGTTGTCCATTGGTTCACGGCAAACTCAGTGACATTCAGACCCACGTCATACAACTTGGTGAAAGTGGCGGTTTTTTCGTTGCTGATTTCTAACAGAGCATTTGAAACCGTCACACCGGACAGAGAAATGCTCCAGCCTTGGCTTGCTGTTGACTCAGAGTCTGCCGTCGGTTGAGCGCCGGCCTCCATAGGCTCCGAGGACTTCACTTCACTTTTTGCGGTGAGTGTATCCAGATTAGAACGGCCATCCTTACGCGTTTCTAGATAGACTTGTGCTCCGTCGAGCGTTACAGAGCCAATTTCCAGGGTCTTGTCGAACAGAGGCATAACAGCCACACTGACACCCACCTGACTGACACTAAACAAATTAGGGTTTTTGAAGCCTTCAGGGTTTTTCAGTGTCGTCTGCCCTAACTCAAAACCAAGCGACGGGAAAAACTGCCAACCAATATCACCGCTGATCTCTAGTTCCAGTCCGGTCTGATTTTGAACCTGTTCAGCGATCATGGGTTTGAACTGGTTCGGATTTACCAACATCACGAGGGCGGCGATACCAATAACAATAACCAGAACTGGAATGGCGAGAATAAGAAGGAGTTTTTTCATTAGCAACTTCCTTGAAAGGCTGAAAACAAAAAGTGGCACATAAAGTGCCACTAATTCATTAAAAAATAAAGCAATTTAAACGTTGTACGTGCACCCATTCAGTATAGAACATAAAGGACAGCAACAACGTAAGAATTCCATCTGCAAAATGTAAGGATTACGCCTTAAGTAGTCTCGCAATGTGTGCTTTCAGTACATCAATCGCAATACGGTTCTTACCACCACGAGGAACAATGATGTCAGCATACTGCTTTGACGGTTCGATAAATTGCATGAACATGGGGCGTACGGTCGTTTGGTATTGTTGAAGCACCGATTCCATAGTACGGCCACGCTCTTCAACATCGCGTTTAACACGGCGAAGTAAACAGATATCCAGCGGTGTATCCATAAACACCGTAGCGTGCATTAGTTTACGAAGTCGAGGATCGGTAAGAAGCAAAATCCCCTCGAGGATGATAACTTTCTTAGGGGTCATTGGGGTGGTGTTTTCTGTGCGGGTATGTTCTGAATAGCTATATTCCGGAACTTCTACAGCATCACCCTGCATAAGCTTTTCAAGATGGTCGCAAAGCAGGTCATGATCAAGCGCATTCGGGTGGTCGTAGTTGGTCTTTACGCGCTCTTCCATACTCAAATGACCTTGGTCATTGTAGTAACAATCTTCCGTAATCACGCCAATTTGATGGTCGCCAACTTTTTCACGAAGTTCGTTATAGATTGTGCTCGCAATGAGGCTTTTTCCAGAAGCGGAAGCGCCAGCGATACCTACGATGACACATTGATTATTATCAGACATTCTTTGCACCTAGTACATATATGGTGGTGAGGACAAAACCGGGTAATTATATGGACATCAATCCTTAGATACTAGTCGATATCTCACTTATTTGATGCCCAATTTTGCCCTCGCTCAAGAAAAGGGAAATTGCAATCGATTACTTAATTTTACAATTTTGTCTCCTATAAGAAACCAGG
This sequence comes from Vibrio hangzhouensis, assembly GCF_900107935.1. Classification (GTDB taxonomy): domain Bacteria; phylum Pseudomonadota; class Gammaproteobacteria; order Enterobacterales; family Vibrionaceae; genus Vibrio; species Vibrio hangzhouensis. Next base: position 46,170 of record NZ_FNVG01000011.1, read on the forward strand.
CTCACTTCTGTCATCAAGTCCGCTCATTCCACCATTTTGAACATGATCGACTCAGGCTTAGCTTTGCCATTCCAGTAAAGGTCTGCACATACTCGCTCTGCAAGTGTTTTATATATCTGCCCGTGCTCGCCATCTGGGTTTGATACGGTAGTAGGCGCACCATTATCAATGGATTCTCTGATGTCTATATGCAAAGGAACTTGTCCGAGCAAATTGAGGCCAAATTTCGTCGCCATCCATTCAGCCCCACCCGCACCAAATATATGCTCTTTCGAACCGCACTGGCTGCAAATATGGTAGCTCATGTTTTCAACAATCCCTACCACTGGTACTGAAACCTTCTCAAACATAGCCGCACCCTTGATGGCATCAGCCAAAGCGAGATCCTGCGGCGTCGTCACTATGATGGCACCCGTCACTGGGATCTGCTGGGACAACGTCAGTTGAATGTCTCCAGTACCCGGTGGCATATCGATAACCAGATAATCCAATTCTGGCCATTCCGTTTCATTGAGAAGTTGAGCCAACGCCTTCGAAGCCATAGGACCGCGCCAAATCGCAGCATCATCAGAGCTGATCAGGTAGCCAATAGACTGAGTATAAATACCATGTGCCAAAACCGGTTGCATCCACTTGCCATCACGTACTTCCGGGTGTGCGTCTATCTTTCCAAACATCATAGGAATCGATGGTCCATACACATCGGCATCCAGAATCCCAACCTTTGCGCCTAGCTGACTGATCGCCAATGCCAGATTGACAGCCGTGGTCGACTTACCTACACCACCTTTAGCTGACGTCACTGCTATGATGTTTTTGACACCTTTCACCTGATTTTCCACTGTGGTTTCTAATGCTCTGACGTTCGTTGATACTGAGAAATCAAACCGAGCCACTTGCCCGGCCTGCTGCTGCTTTTTGATCCAGAGTTCAAGTGCTTGCACCGTCGTTTGATTGGCAAAGGGCAACTGGAGTACGAACTCGCCGGCAGCCGTCACCTTGACTAAGTCGGGCAATTCATTCCATCCTACCTTGAGATTCTCTGCGGTAAATTCCCCCAACCAGTCACAAAAATCTTGTTTCGACTCAAACGTACGCATCGTGTTTTCCTTATCATTTTTATACCTGATAAGAGTAGCACTGACCCACTCGAACCAGAACCCCAAAAAAGTTATGGGGATTGAACTCTGACACCTTGGAGTCACGCCAAGCATCATGTAGTATTAGCGAATATTTTACTCTGAATAAAGAAAGCGAAATTTAAGTATGGCAACCGATCCAAGAAAACTATTGGTAACTTGCGCACTACCGTACGCTAACGGCTCTATCCACCTTGGTCATATGCTTGAGCATATCCAGGCGGATATCTGGGTACGTTACCAACGTCTGCGTGGCAACGTAGTAAACTTCATTTGTGCTGATGACGCTCACGGCACACCAATCATGCTGAAAGCTCAGCAGATGGGGATCACGCCTGAAGAAATGATCGCAGCTGTTAGCGAAGAGCACCAAAGAGACTTCGCTGGCTTTGATATCAGCTTTGACAACTACCACAGCACTCACTCAGAAGAGAACCGCGAGTTGGCATCTCATATTTATCTTGAGTTGAAAAAGAACGGCTTTATTTCAAGCCGCACTATTTCTCAGCTATTTGATCCTGAGAAAGAGATGTTCCTGCCAGACCGTTTTGTAAAAGGTACTTGCCCTAAGTGTAAGTCTGAAGACCAGTACGGTGACAACTGCGACAACTGTGGTGAAACGTACAGCCCGACAGAACTTATAGACCCGAAATCGGCTGTGTCTGGTGCGACTCCGGTAATGAAAGATTCTGAGCACTTCTTCTTCGACTTACCTCAGTTTGAAAGCATGCTGAAAGAGTGGACTCGCTCTGGCTCACTGCAAACTGAAACTGCAAACAAGATGCAAGAATGGTTTGAATCTGGTCTGCAACAGTGGGATATCTCTCGTGATGCACCGTACTTCGGTTTTGAAATCCCGGGCGAAAAAGACAAATTCTTCTACGTGTGGCTAGATGCACCTATCGGTTACATGGGTTCTTTCAAAAACCTATGTGACAAACGTGACGACCTAGACTTCGCAGAGTACTGGAATAAAGACAGCAACACTGAACTTTACCACTTCATTGGTAAAGACATTGTTTACTTCCACAGCTTGTTCTGGCCTGCCATGCTCGAAGGTTCTGGTTTCCGTAAGCCAAACAACGTATTTGTTCACGGCTACGTCACGGTTAATGGCGCTAAGATGTCGAAGTCGAAAGGTACGTTTGTGAAAGCAAGTACTTACCTAAACCACCTAGATCCAGAGTGTCTACGTTACTACTACGCTGCGAAACTTAACAGCCGTATCGACGACCTTGATCTTAACCTTGAAGACTTTACACAACGCGTTAACGCAGACGTTGTAAACAAAATCGTTAACCTAGCGTCACGTAATGCGGGTTTCATTACCAAGCGTTTTGAAGGCAAGCTTTCTGACAACTTTGCTGAACCTGAGCTTTATAACGAATTTGTTGCCGCAGCTGACCGCATCGCTGAGCTGTATGAAGCTCGTGAATTTGGTCGCGCGATTCGTGAAATCACTGCGCTTGCTGATAAAGCTAACCAATATGTGGATGAAAAAGCGCCATGGGTTGTCGCGAAAGAAGAAGGTAAAGACCAAGAGCTGCAAGATATCTGCTCTGTAGGTATTAACCTGTTCCGCGTGCTGATGACCTACCTCAAGCCAGTTATGCCTGCTCTTGCTGCACGTACCGAAGCATTCCTGAACGAAGAGCTAACATGGGATGGCATTGTGCAGCCACTAACCGCCCATGAGATCACCAAGTTCAAGGCTCTGTTTAACCGTATCGATCCTAAGAAAGTGGAAGCGATGATTGAAGCTTCTAAAGAAGATGCAGCAGCAGAAATTGCGGCGAAAGAAAAAGCGGAAGCAGAGAAGAACAAAGCAAGCCAAACTGAGCTTGATAAAGATCCAATCGCCGATGAGATCGAGTTTGACGACTTTGCCAAAGTAGACATGCGTATTGCGCGCATCATTTCTTGTGAAGAAGTGCCAAAAGCGAACAAGCTACTTAAATTCCAGCTAGACATTGGTGGTGAAACTCGCCAAGTGTTCTCTGGCATCAAATCTGCCTATAAGCCGGAAGAGCTAGAAGGCAAGCTAACGGTCATGGTAGCGAACCTGAAGCCACGCAAGATGAAATTCGGTATGTCGGAAGGCATGATTCTGGCGGCTGGCCCTGGTGGCAGTGATCTTTGGATCCTTGAGCCGCACGAAGGTGCACAACCGGGTATGCGCGTCATGTAATTGATCGGGCAGATACTGCTCAGATTGTAGAACTGAAAAGCCAGCATTTTGCTGGCTTTTTTTTGTGATTCAACTCACGGTTTTTGTGCATCTGCACCAATCAAATGCAACCTCTCACCCAAGACCATTTATAACTGACTGTTTTTATTGAGAATATTATTTGGCACTCTCTTTGCTCTGCCTCTTTCAGGAGACAATGAACCACAAAAGGAGGTCGTCATGTTTGTATTCGTGTCTTTTATATTGTCTGCTGCCATTCTGGCAGCCATCTACCACTACGCAAAGGCTACTGAAGCCAAACTTGAACGTAAATATCAACTTATCGTCAATTTACGTGGTCTGGTTACTCTGGTAAGACAGCATCGAACTGCGACCCATTATTATCTGATGTTCGGCCAGAAAAAGCTCAAACAACTAGAAAAAATCGAACAGGAGATGGAACGCCGCTGCCTCGATCTTATCGAAGTGGCTCATTTTGACAATAAACCTATGTATCGCGTACTCCATAGCAACATTAAGCTATTGTGTCGGTCCTGGAAAAAACACAGCGTCAGCAAAAACCAACTGGTACACGGTAAGCTGATCCGTCAAACCTTACTTCTCGTGGATGATATTTTGATCGCCTGGCTTGTGGACGTCGAACGGGAAGAGCTTGAAGAAGACTATCGTAATCTATGGCAAGGAATTATTGATTCTCTCGACTGTTTAACACAGCTGCGCGTCTGTATCGAAGGATGTGAAAGTGAACTGGGCAAACAACGCGTCATGCACTATTGCAGAATGATGCACCGGAAAGTCAATCAATTAAGTGTGGTTGGCCCCCTATCCGTGCCTTCACCAATGTACAGTGCAACAATCGGTAGAATTGAAACCCTTATTGAAACTCCTGCCACCGAGTTGGATCGAGAATTTTTGTATCAGCTAACCTCTGAGCTGTCCGAACTGATATTCACCAGTTACGACGGTATCATTAAGGAAATGGCCGAGGAACTGTACCAACCTATCCCCAATACCGCAGTAGTCTGAAAGGTTCAATCATTAAAAAGGCCGCTAACTTAGCGGCCTTGAGTTTCTACAGCATTAACTGTCGTCTTCGGTAAAATCTGTTGGCAGTGTGGTTTTCATCTGATTCCAGATTTGACTACTCTCGATACCGTAGTGACGAATCACTAGCGGCAGTCTATCTCGATCACCGTTCTGGCAAACTTGCAGTAGCTCTTTATAGAAGGCCAGTGCCAGTTCACGAGCTTCTGGGTTAGAGAAGTAGTAACTACCCACGCGATCGTAGAGCTTCTTAAGACCATTGAAAATCAGACCGTAGATCTGGTTTCCTGAATGAAAGGCCAGACGTTGGAACAGCATATAGTCATAAAAGTTGAAGGTTCGAGCGATCAGTGCAGACTGACGTTTCGCTTCGTCTTTTTCACCTTCATCTTTAACGTTTTGCTTAATTTTGTCGGCATAAGGAGAGGACTCAACAAACGCATCCCAGGACTCTGCCTTAAGAAGGCTTTCACAGGAATCGATCACACCTTCTATAGTGCGTTCTGAATTCTCTTTATTCGCTTTGAAAGCGTAGCGCATGAATATCGGACTGATGTTGGTACGTGCCGCAAGAAGATCTTCAACTATTGATGTAGCATTATCCGCATCTAAAGTCATAAGCGTATCCAGAATGTGAAGACCTGATGTCTCCATAAACTGATTTACCTTGGTTGGCTTGCCATGCTGAATGGTTAACCAACCATCTCTAGCCAAGCGTTGTAGCACTTCACGAAGCGTCGTTCTCGTTACCCCAATAAGTTCAGACAGTTCTCTTTCAGCTGGGAGAATTGAGCCCGGTGGAAAACGGCCATTCCAGATGCTCTCTATAATATACTTTTCAGCGAACCCTGCTGGGCTCTTCGCCTTAATTACCATTATGGGGTGTATCCAATCATTTTATTTATTTGTGTATAGAACTCATCATACCACTACTTCAAGAATTTGGTAAACCTACACGACTTATAACTGTAACATTTACAAAATAGAGCAATAACTCTATTATGACATTTTTATGGACATACCCATTTATAGGTACCATTAATAGTCATTACCAATTTATTAAACTTCTATTAACCATACAACTTATTATAATATATACAAAAACACCCTGACATAACCAAAAATAATCAATACGTTTTTTCCGAGTATTAGCCGAAATTTAAACAGAAAAACATGCTTTTTTGACCTGTACGATTCACATAGTATCTATGACTCATATTTTGTATGGTCATCCATCACAATTGTGAAAAGGCAACCATTACGCATGTCTATGTTTAGCTTATTACACATGGATCGCGTTTTTAGCAAAAAGTAGAAGTTTCCCAATACGAAATTGTATTTTTTGTTGACTAAATCTTACCGAAGAGTAGAGTTGCGGGCGAAGCAAGGAGTGCTTACAACTGAGGGACTTGGCAAGTGAACAATCACCCCCACCTAGTGTGAGCGTTGTTCGTTTACTAAGTTTTTTAAGTTTGATTTTGTTTGGAAGCCCTCTCAAATACTCTCGCACCCTTTGCATTTGTCATTTAATAACAACATAAGAGTATTACTATGCCGATTTCTCTTGGAAATGCTTTTATCAAGAACTTTCTTGGTAAGGCTCCCGATTGGTATAAAGTAGCGATCATCGCTTTCCTGATTATCAACCCAATTGTTTTCTTCTTCATTGATCCATTTACAGCCGGTTGGCTGTTGGTCATTGAGTTTATCTTCACCCTTGCCATGGCACTAAAATGCTACCCACTTCAACCAGGGGGTTTGCTAGCTATTGAGGCCATTGCGATTGGAATGACCAGTCCTGCTATGGTGAAGCATGAAATCGTTAACAACATCGAAGTGTTATTACTTCTGGTGTTCATGGTGGCCGGTATCTACTTTATGAAACAGCTACTGCTGTTCATCTTCACTAAGATACTGTTGGGCATCCGTTCTAAAACGATACTATCGCTCGCGTTCTGTTTCGCGGCAGCATTCCTGTCCGCATTCCTGGATGCGCTTACGGTTATTGCCGTCGTCATCAGCGTCGCTGTAGGCTTCTACTCAATCTACCACAAAGTGGCTTCTGGTAAGCACTACGGTTCTTCTCACGATCACACTCAAGACGAACACCTGTCTGAGTTGACCCGTGATGACTTAGAAGACTACCGCGCGTTCTTGCGTTCGCTTCTCATGCATGCCGGCGTTGGTACTGCTCTGGGCGGCGTAATGACAATGGTAGGCGAACCACAAAACCTGATCATTGCGGATCAGGCGGGATGGCAATTCGGTGAGTTCATCATGCGTATGTTGCCAGTGACGCTACCGGTATTTTTCTGTGGCCTGCTAACCTGTGTGCTGGTCGAGAAATTTAAGGTGTTTGGTTACGGCGCCAAGCTATCAGACAACGTTCGTCAAATCCTGGTTGACTTCGACCGTGAAGAACGCAAAACGCGTACCAAGCAAGATGTTGCCAAGCTATGGGTTCAAGGTGTGATTGCAGTTTGGCTCATCGTCGCATTAGCGATGCACCTGGCCGCAGTTGGTCTTATTGGTCTGTCTGTTATCATCCTTGCAACCGCATTTACTGGTGTCATCGAAGAACACTCTATGGGCAAGGCGTTTGAAGAAGCGCTACCGTTTACCGCACTTCTTGCCGTGTTCTTCTCAATTGTTGCGGTTATCATCGACCAGGGTCTGTTCAAACCGATCATCGATGCGGTACTGCATATTGAAGATAAGGGTACACAGCTGGCTCTGTTCTATGTTGCCAACGGTCTGCTTTCAATGGTCTCAGACAACGTATTCGTTGGTACGGTCTACATCAACGAAGTGAAAACAGCATTAGTTGAAGGTGTCATTGATCGTGCCCAGTTCGACTTGCTGGCAGTAGCGATTAACACAGGTACGAACTTGCCATCAGTGGCGACACCGAATGGTCAGGCAGCCTTCCTGTTCTTGTTGACATCGGCTCTTGCTCCGCTCATTCGTTTGTCCTACGGCAAAATGGTCATCATGGCACTGCCGTACACCATCGTGCTTGCTCTAGTCGGTCTTTTCGGCATCGTATTCCTACTGGAACCTATGACCGCAATCTTCTACGATTTGGGTTGGATTACGGAAGCAACAGGGAAAGCAATTGAGGCCGGAGTCTCATCCGGACATTAATTTTTAGTTGATTGTGAAACTATTCCAAGTTAAAAAGCTCTGAGTATTCAGAGCTTTTTTTATTTTAACAAGGACGTATCAGTGTCAGTTCTTTCTAACATCAAGACTTTTTCTCAGTCCCGATTATCTTGGGCTTTACTGTTTCTCTTTACCCTGTTCTTTGAACTGTGTGCCCTGTTCTTCCAGCACGTAATGCAACTGGCTCCCTGCGTGATGTGTATTTACGAGCGCGTCGCTATGTTTGGGATTTCAGGAGCCGCGCTGATTGGCCTGCTCAATCCTAAAAATACACTACTACGATGGGTGGGGTTAGGTGCCTGGGGGGCATCCGCCGTGAAAGGCCTGACTCTGTCTCTAGAGCATGTGGATTACCAGTTCAATCCCTCACCCTTTAAAACCTGCGATTTGTTCGTCACCTTCCCCGACTGGGCACCGTTGAACCAATGGGCTCCATGGATGTTTGAAGCTTATGGCGACTGTTCAAAAGTAGTTTGGCAGTTCCTCACTTTATCCATGCCTCAGTGGCTAGTCGTCATTTTTGCCGGTAACCTTCTTGCGTTGGCAATCATTGTTATTGCACAAGCCAGCAAAACTAAACGTTTCTGACTTCGAGCGGTAAGCGCTAAGAAGCCAATTTACGCCATCAATATATGTTGTACCGATAGCAAAGAAGCCTCATTTGAGGCTTCCTGATTGCTTTATTTCCCGCAGCATTTCTTATATTTGCTACCGCTGCCACAAGGACACGGATCGTTTCGTCCAATCTCCTTGAACGGGTTCACGGTCTGGGACTGATGGCCAATCATCATCTCATCGGCTGCCATAGCCACCTCATGAACCATGGTATCAAGTTGTGGCGCTAAATCGGCATAGGTGGGCAACTGTTCAAAACCCGCTTCACACATTTGGGCGTGGGTTTGCTCTTCATCCATCGCCAGCATCAGCGTGGTAAGCAGAGCCTGGAGCATACGTACGGTGCCATCTGACAGCGCTTTGCCTTGCCATTGTATCTCAACGACTGGCCAAACCGTCATGAAGCCTTCTGCAAAATCCGCCACCAGATCTTGATTGTCATCAAGCAAGGCCAACAACGCATATTGATTGGTTTTGAGAAGCGCATACTGAGCTTGAAGGTGCTCGACCACCCAAGTTTCTTGCTCCGGCGTGAAGTCACCAAGTACCGATGATAGCCAAGCCTCTGGCTTTAAGGGCTCAGCTGCAAAGTTAGCGGCTAGGATTGCGCCTTCGATAAACGCACTAGATTCGCCTGCCCAGTCAGCAGGAAGCTCGATGAATTTCATTTGTTCAATACACCCGTCAGAATTTGTGGCAAGTATATTTACCTCGCCGTAGAAACACAATGGTCGATTCTTTAATCCATAACGGGTAGAATCCTCGCTCCCTGATAGTAATGAGAACCAGTATGCGCGTTGTTTTGGGCCCGATGGAGGGCGTATTAGATCATTTGATGCGAGAAATCCTTACCGAGATCAACGACTATGATCTTTGTGTAACCGAGTTTGTTCGTGTCGTTGACCAAACACTCCCTGATCATGTGTTTTATCGACTGTGTCCTGAACTCGCTCAAGGTTCGATGACCAAATCTGGCACGCCTGTTCATATTCAGCTTCTTGGCCAAGATCCGCGTTGGATGGCCGAAAACGCGGTAAAAGCCGCATCACTTGGCGCTAAGGGGATTGACCTAAACTTTGGTTGCCCGGCAAAACTGGTGAACAAGAGCAAAGGGGGCGCGGCGCTACTGCAACATCCAGAGCTTATCCATAACGTGGTTAAGGCATGCCGAGAAGCCGTCGACCCATCTATTCCAGTCACCGCGAAAATACGTCTGGGTTGGGAAAATCCTGATGACTGCTTTGAAATTGTCGATGCGATTGAGCAGGCTGGCGCCAACGAGCTAACCGTGCACGCGCGCACCAAAACGGGCGGTTATAAAGCCAGTGAAATCAAATGGGACTACATCAATCAGATACGTCAAAAGACCAGCCTTCCCTTGATCGCCAACGGAGAGATCTGGAATTATGCTGATGGTCAGCGCTGCATCGACAATACTGGCGTAGACTCCTTGATGGTCTGTCGCGGTGCGTTCAACGTGCCAAACTTGGGTAATGTCGTCAAACACAACCATACTGTGATGCCATGGCATGAAGTGGTCGAACTGCTTTTGGTATATTCGACCTATGAAATCAAAGGCGATAAAGGACTCTATTATCCAAACCGCGTCAAGCAGTGGTTTTCGTACCTTCGCCAGCAATATCCTCAAGCTGCTGATTTGTTCAGAGAAATCCGTACCCACAATAAGGCAGCGCCTATTGTAGAGCACATTCAGCAGTACCGCGACAAGATGCTCGCCACCCTGCCGCTGTAAGACTGTCTAGCGTGTCAGCAGCAGAGAATGCTCTGCTGCGATAGTGACATCTAAATCACCCTCTTCTGCTTGGCATGTACGACCGGTCAATACACATTCAAACGTGTCATTCTCAAGTCCAAGCTTCCATACTGGCAGCGAAACACGCAACGCCTCTATGCCCAGGTTGAAGCCACTAATCACTACTTCCTGGCCCAATTGACGGGCGAACACCAAACTTGATTGATCAACATATAGCGGGACAAAACTGCCTCGTTGTAAAGCAGGTGAAGCTTTACGAAGCGAAATCAACTGCTTGCAATAAGGTAACCATTTACTCGTCGTCACTTGCTCCCATGGAAAGCAGCGGCGATTGTCCGGATCGTGTGTCCCCTCAAGTCCCACTTCCACTCCGTAGTACAGACACGGTGTGCCGACGTAGGTCATCAACAGCTGCAGTGCGATGGCAAGACGAGACTCGTTGCCACCCAGAGTGGTAACAAAGCGCTCAGTATCATGGCTATCAAGTTGGTTTAACTGGGACAGTTGGTTACTCCATGGTACTTTGGCACTGGCCTCTTGAAGCCAGCTCAAAAACTCATGACAGTCGATGTCGATAGGGTCAAACGCAATGTCTTTCCTGGCGAGTAGCGCACGTAGTGGATGGGCAAAACCATAATAGTTCATGGCCCCATCTTCCTGATCTCCCTGCAGCCACTGGGTCGCCTCAAAGAAGTGTTCCCCAAGCATATAAGAGTCAGAATTTACCGACTTCATTGACTCACGAAACGCTCTGACATAATGCGCATTATTGGCTGCACCTTCGCCTTCCCCTAGCATATGAATCACATCAAAGCGCCAACCGTCGATATTATAAGGCGGTTTGAGCCAATGTTTGATCACCGAGTCTTGACCTCGATAGATGTGATCACGTACGTCGTCATTATGGAAGTTCAGGACAGGAAGCGTATCTATTCCCTTCCAGCCTACGTACTGTTTTGAGTCTCCGTTAAAGAAGTAGTAGTCACGATAGGGGCTGTCTGGAGAAGTGTATGCGCCATTGCTCTCTTCCAGTACATCAAACCAAGGGTGTGCGACAGAGGTATGGTTGAGCACGGCATCAAGTACCACCCTCATACCTCGCTGATGCAAGTTGTCAGCAAGTTCGGCAAATTGTTGGTTGGTGCCAAATTTTGGATCGATGGAGTAGTAGTCCACCGTGTCATACTTGTGGTTACTGTATGAGGTAAAAATCGGATTGAGATACAAGCTAGTGATCCCAAGGTCTTGCAAGTAATCCAGCTTAGATTCAATGCCAGCGAGATCGCCGCCATAAAACTCAACCGCACCAGAGTTTCCATGATTCCCCACAGGCTCGCCCCACTGTTTTTTCACCGATTGACGATTGCGATTTGGGTATTGGTACTCGCCCGTCTCGACGCCAATGCTTGAGTCACCATTGCAAAAGCGATCAGGGAAAATCTGATAGAACACTTGCTCAGCAACCCAGCTTGGCGGTTGGTCTGTGCGATTATACTTAAAGTGATATTCTCGTCCGGGCATGCGACTGTGGATACCACGTGCATCGAGCCAATACTGACTCGTCGCCGTCAGTGCTTTAAACACATAGTAAGTGACGTCTTTGTCTATGCTAAGTGGCAATGTCGCTTGCCAGATATCCAGTTTGCCTTTACTGCCAACTTTACTCAGTGCGATTAAGTACTCTTCATTGTCAGGCTCGTGACGTAGCTTAATCGAATCAAATTTATCTTGCTCGGCAAATAAACGGATGGTGAGCCAATCACCTTCTCGCACTAGCCCATCGTTGGTTTGCGGGTGATACAAAAATGGCTGGTTCATTATGATTCTTCTGTAGAAAGGGAACGAGGTAAAGTTATTCTAGAAGAATTGCACGGTGAAAAAATCCCCCTTCAAATTGAAGAGGGATCACAGATGGTAGGCGTAGACCCCTGGGCTGAGTCTAACCAGTTTACATGTTAACTGAGTAACAAGCTGTCATCGGCTAGCTCTTCGCCACGCACTTTAGAGAACATTTCTAATAAGTCTGGTACTTGCATGTTGGCGCGTTGCTCCCCTTCTACATCAAGCACTATTTCTCCTTGGTGCAGCATCACGGTTCGATCGCCACAAGCAAGCGCATCTTTCATTGAGTGCGTCACCATCATCACGGTGAGATTAAACTCTTTGATGACTTTTTTGGTCAGATCGATGACAAACGCTGCCATACGTGGGTCCAGTGCTGCAGTGTGCTCATCCAGTAACAGCAGTTTACTGTCTGATAGTGTTGCCATGACCAGACTCACCGCCTGACGCTGACCGCCGGAAAGTAGCCCTATGTTATCACCAAGCCTGTCTTCCAGACCGAGCCCAAGAATACTAATGCGCTCCTGGAACAGCTTGCGACGTTTGCTGGAAAGCGACAAGCTCCAGCCGCGTTTCTTACCACGCATGTACGCCAGCGCCATATTCTCTTCAATAGACAAATCACCACAGGTACCCGCCAGCGGATCCTGAAATACCCGAGCACACTGGTTTGCACGTTGATCTACAGAAAGTCGGGTAACATCCATATCATCAATCAACACTTTGCCTCCTACCATTGGTGTTTCTCCGGTAACAGCGCCAAGCAATGTTGATTTACCCGCTCCATTAGAGCCTATTACTGTCAAGAACTGATGTTCGGGTACTTCTAGATTCACCCCTTTCAATGCCCTGTTCTCCAGTATGGTTCCTGGATTGAACGTAACTTGAATATCTTCCAGTCGAATCATGCTGCTTTCCCCGTGTTGCCTGCGTTAGATACTGCTTTACTCTCTACAGGCTTAACGCCCTTTTTTGCTTTAAGGTTTCCTTTGATTTTTGGTGCAATCAACGCCATTGCCACCAGTACCGCTGTAACCAGGTTAAGGTCCGATGCTTGCAAACCAAACATGCCGGTACTCAATGCAAACGCCACCGCCAAACGATAGAGAACGGAGCCAACAATAACAGCAGTCACTGCCACCCAAATTTTACGCCCCGGAATTAAGGTCTGACCTAAAATAACCGCGGCAAGCCCTACAACTATGGTACCCACGCCCGACGTGACATCGGCAAAACTGTTCGTTTGTGCAAACAACGCGCCGGCAAAACCGACAAAACCATTGGAGAGTGCCAGACAGAAATAGGTGTAAAAAGAGGTACTTGCCCCCTGCGCTTTCACCATTCGAGCATTGACACCGGTGGCTCGCAAGCCAAGGCCAAAGTCACTGTTAAGAAGACGAACGACAAACCACGCGGAGATCAACACCAATACGCCCACCACCAATGGACGAACATACATAGCGTCACCCATCATTTCGAACGGTGTCAGAATGGTGTCCTCACCGAGCAGCGCCATATTAGGTCTGCCCATGATACGAATATTGATTGAGAAAGCGGCTATCATGGTCAGGATAGAGGCAAGAAGGTGTAGAATGCCACAGCGAACAGCCAAGAATGCCGTCACCCAACCGGTCGCAGCACCCGCTATTATCGCCATTCCCGTAGCCACCCAGGGGTCAATTCCCGCCACAATCGCGGTCGCAGCAACCGCTGCTCCCATAGGGAAACTGCCATCTACACTGAGATCGGGAAAATCTAAAACACGGAATGTGAGATAGACGCCCAAAGCGACAAGACCATATATGAGGCCAATTTCTAAGGCGCCAAAAAAAGCGAAAGCAGACATAACAACTCCTCTTCTGCTCAATAAAAAGCTGGGCTCTTTGGCCCAGCATCAGGTTGTTGCGGATTACTTCACGCTAGTTGCTCGGTCCAGTACCGTTTTAGGGATCGACAATCCAAGTTTTTTCGCTGCTGTCGCGTTAATCACCAGGTCGGAACCTTTCGCTACCTTAACGTCCATTTCGCCCGGATTTTTACCTTCTAGGATAGCCGCCACATAGTCTGCCGTTTGAACACCAATCTGGTAGTAGTCAAAACCAAGACTTGCTACTGCACCGCGCTCAACATAAGACGTCGCCGCACCAAACACCGGTGTTTTCGCCTGGTTAGCTGACACGATCATACCCTCAATTGCACTTGCAACCGTGTTGTCGATCAACGCATAGATAATGTCCGACTTTCCAGAAATAGCCTGTGTTGCGGTCTGAACGTCCGCACTCTTCAGAGCCGTCGCTTCAACCAGTTCAATCCCGCGTTTGTCAGTACTCTCTTTGAGCAACTTCATCAAGCTGACTGCATTCGCTTCGCCAGGATTGTAAACCACACCAATTGTTTTCACGCCGGGCATGATTTCCTGAATCAGTTCAACATGCTGAGCAACTGGAGAAAGATCAGACAAACCTGTTACGTTTTTACCTGGTTGCTCCAGTTGTTTCACCAACTTGGCACCAACTGGGTCGGTCACTGCGGTAAACACAACAGGGATATCACGGGTTGCAGAAACAAGAGCCTGAGCTGTTGGCGTTGCAATACCTACAAGAACATCAGGACGCTCACCTACATATTGTCGCGCGATTTGCACAGCGATGGCAGGGTTACCCTGAGCCGTCTTATAATCAAACTCCAGGTTCTTTCCTTGTTCATAACCTTTCGCTTTCAAGCCATCAACCAAACCCTGTCGGGTAGCATCAAGAGCGGGATGCTCAACGATTTGAGAAACGGCAACCTTCGCCGTTTTAGCCATAATGCTTGTAGAAGAGAGTAGCGCGACACCAGTAAGTGCAGCCGTGACAAATAACTTGCTTGCTTTCATCTTGACTCCTTGATTCAGCAAAGATCCACACCGGACGTTGTTGCGGTGTGAGAGATAAATTGAGTGTAATTATTAATTTACATAAATCGCCGAAAGCATTTCATCATTGCTCGGCCTAATGCTATTTCTACCAGTAACACAACTAAAATGAAAGGAATTATTAACAATTAGCCTAGGTAGATGTGCTACATGATCGAATGGGTGAATTATATTTTTGCCCAGATGTACAACAATCGATACATACGTCTAATTTTCATTCAGTTTTCAGAGTAATGCAATTTTGACAAAGTACTGCATGTATGAGTGTGTTTTTGTGAAAGCTGTCTATATTCATACAGATACTGTAATGAACAGCGAGCACGGCTGTCCTTAGTGGTAACGTTCGGAGATCTAATGATGAGATATCTGCTACTCACCGCCTGCCTATTCTGCGTCACTGCCACAACCTCGGCCCGCGAATTGGAAGGCACCCAGCTCACCAAAATGGGTCAGATAGACGGGGTACCCTGGTCTATTCAAAGTACAGGAAATCAGACGTTTCTTATTGGCTTGAGGCGGGGTGAAATGTTTCTCTTCGACGGCCAAAAGGGAACGACACAACCTGTTTCAGGTTTGCCAAAAGTGTTCGCCTCTGGTCAGGGAGGTCTTATGGACATCCACCCTAGCCCGTCAGAGCACAATGTCTTTTACTTTACTTATGCCAAGCCCGCGGGCAAAGGTGGCGCACCTACACTCGCCAAAGCCAGACTGTCTGGCAGTCAGTTAATGAATTGGCAAGATCTCTTCACCAGCAATCTGGTCGTCACGACAGGCCGTCACTTTGGCAGTCGCGTCGCGTTTGATGACAACAACTTTGTCTACATGACGATTGGCGATGGTGGGGAGCGGGATAACGCACAAAACACTGAAAATCACGCCGGTACCATTGTCAGACTGCACCCCGACGGCTCCATTCCTCAAGACAACCCCTTTGTCGACACTAGCGGTTTTGCACCTGAGATTTATTCCTATGGCCACCGTAACCCACAAGGCATCGCATTTGATGATAAGACCGGATACCTGTGGGCAATCGAACACGGCCCAAGGGGTGGAGATGAACTCAATCTTATTCGCTCAGGCGCCAATTACGGCTGGCCCATTACTTCGCACGGTAAAGAGTATTGGGGGCCTGTCAATGCAGGAGAAGCTCAAGAGAAAGAAGGCATTGAATCCCCCAAGAAAGTCTATATTCCTTCCATCGCTCCCGGCTCTTTGTTGCTATACCGTGGCGAAGCCTTCTCGCGATTAAACGATAAGTTTTTGATTGGTGCTTTAAAACTCACTCACATCAACATACTGGATCTGAATGGTGAAGGTCAGGTACTGGAGGAGCGGCGCTACTACGAGGATCTCAATGAACGGATTCGCGATATCACAACGGATGAGCACGGTCATCTGTGGTTCACGACCGACAGCGGCAACATCTATCGGGTGAATTGGCCATCACCTTCCCAATAGGCTCTCTGCAATAAACCCCCAAAAAACAACAAACCCGCTCTTGAGCGGGTTTGTAATTCACACGGGAGACGCGACAACTTTAGAACCAACGTTCAAAGTCACGTCGATCCAACTGCCTGAACGCGCGGTTCAGCGTCATGGCTAACTCCTTATAGCGTGGCTTCGCTTTGACAGGCTCGAGCGCGAACCCCGTTTCAATGATCTTCTGGTGCAGTTCACGATACCAGGACGCAAGTGCCGGAGGTAGCTGTGTATTGTAGCGATTCCCTAACCACCACATGCCCTGAACGGGTAGACTGATGGCAAATAGCGCAATGACGATGGCCTGCGGCATAGCCGGTGCGTTACTGAACGCCATTTGCGTTAACACGCTGATCGCTGCGACCGCGGGCATCACTTTGATACCAAACTTCGTTGCTTTAATGATGCGCTGCTCAGGGAACATCGGGGTCAGTTCCTTTCTCATTGGCCAAAGCTCCATATACTTTTGACCATTTTTTATACTCTGAGTCAGACTTACTCGCTCGCTCATAGGCAACCTCACTAAAAAAAAGTTGAACTATTCAACTAAATCAGCAAAATATTGACGGAAGTTAATATTCTTTCAAATTTATTTTGTTATCTTCTGTCATTATCGTTATTCTTTGCGATTCCTCAATCTCATTGTTGTCTTTATTTACAATAAAGGCAACCAGGAGATGAACGTCGCAAGGACGCAAATGTGATTTTACTGAGAAAATCGCATATTATTATACGGCAATTGATGATTTTTTGACCAAGGCTGATTGGTAATCTTTTATTACTTTTCGGCCTTGAGAACGTTTATACCCTTGATCCTCGATCAGATAAAATACAGGTAACCTCTAATGTCTAAGCTGGTTTTAGTTTTAAACTGCGGTAGTTCTTCTCTTAAGTTCGCCATCGTTGATGCAGAAAACGGTGATGAGCACCTAACAGGTCTTGCTGAATGTCTTCACCTTCCAGAAGCTCGTATCAAGTGGAAACTTGATGGTAAACACGAAGCGCAACTAGGTAACGGTGCTGCACACGATGAAGCGCTATCTTTTATCGTTGAAACTATTCTTGCTTCTAAGCCAGAACTTTCTCAAGCGCTAGCAGCTGTTGGTCACCGAGTTGTACACGGCGGCGAGAAATTCACTCAATCAGTACTGATCGACGACACTGTTGTTAAAGGTATTGAAGACTGTGCAACTCTAGCACCTCTTCACAACCCAGCGGCTATCATCGGTATTAAAGCGGCTCAAAAAGCTTTCCCTGGTCTGCCAATGTCTGCAGTTTTCGACACTGCATTCCACCAGTCAATGCCAGAAGAAGCATACCTATACGCGCTTCCATACAACCTATATAAAGAGCACGGCATTCGTCGTTACGGCATGCACGGTACATCTCACCTGTTTATCGCTCGCGAAACAGCTGAGCGCCTGGGTAAACCAGCTGATGAACTTAACATCATCAACTGCCACCTAGGTAACGGCGCCTCTGTATGTGCTATCAAAAACGGTAAATCTGTAGACACTTCTATGGGTCTGACTCCTCTTGAGGGCCTTGTTATGGGTACTCGTTGTGGCGATATCGACCCTGCGATCATCTTCCACCTACACGACGCACTAGGTTACTCTGTTGAGCAAATCAACACGATGCTAACTAAAGAATCTGGCCTGCAAGGTCTGACTGAAGTGACTTCTGACTGTCGTTTCGTTGAAGACAACTACGGTGAGAAAGAAGAAGCGACGCGTGCAATGGACGTGTTCTGCCACCGTCTGGCAAAATACGTAGCGGGTTATACAGCGACCCTAGAAGGTCGTCTGGACGCTATCGTATTCACTGGTGGTATCGGTGAAAACTCTGCGCCAATCCGTGAAATGGTTCTAAACCGTCTGGGTGTATTTGGCATCGAAGTTGATGGCGAAGCTAACCTTAAAGCTCGTTTCGGTGGTGAAGGCACTATCACTTCTGCAAACAGCCGCATCCCAGCTATGGTTATCTCTACTAACGAAGAGCTAGTCATCGCTGAAGATACTGCGCGCCTAGCAGGTCTTTAATTTCAAACTGGCTAACTAAGGTTAGCCAGTTTTCGTATTGGGCTCGGTAGAACGTTTTACTTCTCCTGTTAAAGGCGTTCATATTGCTGAGTTTCTTCCCCTACATATAGTTTGAGGTACTCAAAGAATGTCCCGTACTATTATGCTTGTACCCACTAGCGCTGGCGTAGGTCTTACCAGTGTTAGCATGGGTGTACTGCGCGCTATGGAACGTAAAGGCGTGAACGTTGCGTTCTACAAGCCTATCGCTCAGCCTCGCCACGGTGGCGATCAACCAGACTTAACTTCTACTATCGTTGGCAATAGCAGCGACATGCAAGTGGGTCAACCACTTCCAATGTCTGACGTTGAGAACCTGTACGGTAGCGAAAAGGTAGATGTGCTACTTGAGACGATTGTTGAACGTTACAACCAGGTAAGCAAAGATGCAGAAGTCACGCTTATCGAAGGTCTGGTACCAACTCGTAAGCACCCATTTGCAAACGCAGTAAACGCGGAAATCGCAAAAACGCTTGGCGCTGAGATCGTATTTGTAGCAACGCCTGGCACTGACAACCCAAGTCAGCTTAAAGAGCGCATTGAAGTTGCATGTACCAACTACGGTGGTACTAAGAACAAGAACATCTCTGGCGTTATCATCAACAAGCTGAATGCTCCAGTTGATGAAGCTGGCCGTACGCGTCCTGATCTGTCTGAAATCTTCGACGACGCAGACACCGCGCAACAGGCTAACCTTGAAGTGATGCAGATCTTCAACACTAGCCCAATCCGCGTTCTTGGCTGTGTACCTTGGAAGATCGACCTAATCGCAACGCGTGCTATCGACATGGCGAAGCACCTGAATGCAGAAGTCATCAACGAAGGTGACATTGCCAAGCGTCGTATTAAGAGCATCACGTTCTGTGCACGTTCTCTGCCAAACATGATTGAGCACTTCAAACCAGGCTCTCTACTGGTTACTTCAGCAGACCGTCCAGACGTTATCGTCGCTGCGGCTCTTGCTGCAATGAACGGTGTAGAAATCGGCGCTATCCTACTAACAGGTGGCTACGATGTTCCTGCTGAGATTGCTGGCCTAATCAAGCCTGCACTAGACACGGGTCTACCAATCTTCAAAGCTCAGGGTAACACGTGGCAAACCTCTCTTAACCTACAGAGCTTCAGCCTGGAAGTACCTGCAGACGATAAAGAGCGTATCGAGTTCGTTAACGAGCACGTTGCTGGTCACATCGACGGCCCTTGGATTGATTCTCTACTTGAAGGTACTATCGGTACTCGTAAGCTAAGCCCACCAGCATTCCGTTACCAGCTAACTGAACTTGCTCGTAAAGCTGGCAAACGTATCGTTCTTCCTGAAGGTGATGAACCTCGTACAGTTAAAGCTGCAGCTATCTGTGCTGAGCGTGGCATCGCAGAATGTGTGCTTCTTGGTAATCCTGACGAAATCAAGCGCGTAGCTGCACAACAAGGTGTTGAGCTAGGTGCTGGTGTCACAATCATCGATTCTGATGCGGTACGTGAAAACTACGTTGCTCGTCTCGTTGAGCTGCGTGGCGCGAAAGGTATGACTGAAGTTGTGGCTCGTGAGAAGCTACAAGACTCTGTTTACCTTGGCACAATGATGCTGGAAGCAAACGAAGTAGACGGTCTGGTATCTGGTGCTGTTCATACAACAGCGAATACTATCGTTCCTCCGTTCCAAATCATCAAAACAGCTCCGGGTACATCTATCGTATCTTCAATCTTCTTCATGCTACTGCCTGATCAAGTATTGGTATACGGTGACTGTGCAATCAACCCTGATCCAACCGCAGAGCAACTTGCTGAAATCGCAATCCAATCTGCAGACTCTGCTGCGGCGTTCGGTATCGACCCACGCGTTGCGATGATCTCGTACTCTACTGGTGAATCTGGTAAAGGTGCTGACGTTGATAAAGTACGTGAAGCAACCAAACTAGCGAAAGAGAAACGTCCTGATCTGATCATCGACGGTCCTCTACAGTACGATGCAGCGATCATGGAGAACGTAGCGGCTTCTAAAGCACCTAACTCTCCAGTTGCAGGTAAAGCGACAGTATTTGTATTCCCAGATCTAAATACGGGTAACACAACATACAAAGCGGTACAGCGTTCAGCAGACCTGGTTTCTATCGGTCCAATGCTGCAAGGTATGCGCAAGCCAGTTAACGACCTTTCTCGTGGCGCACTGGTCGACGATATCGTCTACACAGTAGCACTGACTGCAATCCAGTCTGGCCAAGAGCAAAAGTAAGCTACTAAGCTAAAGATTGAAGCCCCGGCGTAAGCAGGGGCTTTTTTTTAGTCATAGACCGGTGCCCAGTGACAACAACACCCCCAAGCCACTGACAACACTCACCAACATGATCGGCACGACCCTTACCCAGAGTTTCTTACTGCCGAATACGATCACCATCGACATCTTCACCAAGGTGTTCACTGACGCCGCAATAATGATGCCCATCGCAGCCACAGAAGCTGGCAGTACACTGGTACTTTGCCGGGCTAAGGTAAGAGAAATGGCATCCACGTCTGTGATACCTGACAGAGCAGCCAAAACCAGTACCCCAACATGGCCAAACCACTCGGATAACGCATGGGACAGCAACATGATCAGTGCGAGCACGATACCAAAGAAAAGTGCTGAGCCCAGAGCCAGTGGATTTGTTTTGGTCTCAGATTGACTAACCGAAACATTCGGGGCCATTTTCCACAGCCACCAGCAAGGCAGATACATCGCAAGCATCATCACGCCAACGGGAAGCGCTATCTGCTCAATGAGATCTGGGTTGATAACAGACAGCACCACAAGCAGTCTGGGGAACATAGTGCCACAACTAAGCAAGATACCCGTCGCCAGTAAAGGACTGACCGAAGGTTGCTGCCTGGACAATTGAGAAAACTGCAATGTCAGAGCCGTCGATGAACTCAAGCCCGCAAAAATTGAAGTAAACAGGATGCCCCGTTTTGCGCCGGCAATGCGTATAGCAAAGTAGCCAACAAAGGAGATACTGGCAATCAGTACCACCATCCACCAGATCTCATACGGATTGAGTGCCTGCCAGGGTCCAAACCCCTGATTAGGCAGTAACGGCAGCATTACGATCGATATCAATAGAAGTTGGAGTGCTGCATCCAACTCATACTCTTTTAGTTTGGCGAGCGCCTGGTGCAGTTCGCGCTTGTTGTCGAGTACGATGGCGGTAATGACTGCGGCAGCTGCGGCAGCAATTGGCTCGTCATACACCGCTAACGTACCGAGCAGAAAGGTAATTAAAAGAGCCACAACGCCAGTGATGCTGATGTCCTGATTTCGCTTTTGCTGAACCACAAACGCAATGGCAGCAATCACAACCAGAGCAACCAATGTGAAACCGACAATAACAATAGACGTTTGTTTAGCAACAGCGGCAACCAGTCCGCCCAGTAAACCGACAAGTGCAAAAGTACGGATCCCGGCAACACGGCTTCCTTCAACACTTTTTCGCATAACCCAGCCACGCTGAGTACCGACTATGGCCCCCAACAACAGAGCAATGAATAGCTTCCAGACGAGGTTACCGTTGTTGAAGATCTCACCGATGTCCATAAAACACTCCCACCCCTGCCTTTACACTATTAGTGTAAGTGCTTCAGCGCAGAGATCTTTGATGGACACCGTTTTTTTCACATTATCTGTTTGATTATGTGGAAATCCGTTCACGGTGATGGGGCGAGTCCAAATCCAGATTCGGCCCTAAGGGGACGACTTGCGTCGGATTGATGCCGGTGTGGCTGAAATAATAGTGGCGTTTTATGTGGTAAAAGTCCGTCGTCTGTTTGACTCCCTGGATCTGGTACAGCTCTTTCAAATAGCCCTGGATATTTGCATAGTCGGCGATACGTTGCTGATTACACTTAAAATGCCCCACATACACGGCGTCAAAACGAACCAGAGTCGTGAACAAACGCCAGTCAGCCTCTGTGATACGCTCACCTGTCAGATAGCGATGTTCTGCGAGATGGCTGTCAACGCGATCAAGAGCGGCAAATAAGCTGTGAAACGCTTCTTCGTAGGCTTCCTGTGTCGTCGCAAAGCCGCAACGATAAACACCATTATTAATATTGGGATAGATGAAGTCGTTCCATTCATCAACCGTACTCTGCAAAGGCTCCGGATAATAATCGTCCACATTCCCCGTCAAATCGTTAAACTCCGAGTTGAACATTCGAATGATTTCAGAGGATTCGTTACTGACGATGGTATTGGTTTTCTTATCCCACAACACAGGGACAGTAACTCTCCCGGTGTAGTCATACTTTGCCTGGGTATAAATCTGATGAAGCTTAGTAAATCCAAACAGTGGCTCTGGCAAACCAAAAGACCATCCCTCTGACATCATATCAGGGCAGACAACGGTGACACCGATGTGCGATTCGAGGCCTTTCAGAGTTCGGAAAATCAAAGTACGGTGAGCCCAGGGGCAGGCAAGAGAGACATAGAGATGGTAGCGGCCGGATTCTGGCTGGAACTGTGCATCAGGTTTATTTCTAATCCAATGTCGAAATCCGGCATCTTCGCGCACAAACTTTCCGCCAGAAGATTTGGTGTCATACCAGACATCATGCCATACACCTTCTATCAACTTACCCATCCATTTCATCCTCTCTATACCTAACTTAATGCCAGTATAGGAAAAGTCACGGATTAACTTAAGTATGAGATTTTAAAGAAGACGTTCGAATTCATTGAAGAAGTGATATCACATGCCCCATGTGCCGTGCTATCAGAAACAGCATCAAAATAAGGCGATCAAAAAAAGCGCGACCAAAAAGATTGCCGCGCTTTGGCCCGTCACAGGCTGAAATAGCGACTCTGACTACTCACACACAAATAATCAGAGCCATTCCTTGCTAAGATTCGGATCGTCTAAATATCGACGTGTAGGCATGACACAGCATGCACATCCGTTCCCTTTATCGTTGGTTTTTGTTGCGCACACTGTTCTGTCGCCATAGGGCAACGAGTGCGGAACACACAACCTGAAGGAGGGTTTATTGGTGAAGGAAGGTCCCCTTCCAACATCTGAATAGTTTTACTGCGCTCAATCTTAGGATCCGGAATCGGTACCGCTGACATCAACGCACGCGTATACGGGTGCTTAGGATCAGCAAACAGAGCCTCTGCTTCGCCCAGTTCTACTGCATTACCCAGATACATCACCAGTACACGGTCAGAGATGTGTTTTACAACCGACAAGTCGTGGGCGATAAACACTAAGCTAAGGCCAAGCTCTTTCTGAAGTTCTTTCAGCAGGTTCACGACCTGTGCCTGAATCGATACGTCAAGTGCTGACACTGGCTCATCACAAATGATCATCTTAGGACGAAGAATAAGTGCACGTGCAATACCAATACGCTGACACTGACCACCAGAGAACTCGTGCGGGTAACGGTTGATTACGTTTGGCAACAAACCTACCTTCGCCATCATCTCTTTAACGCGATCTTTCACTTCCTGCTTTGACAACTCAGGGTAAAAAGTCTCAAGAGGCTCAGCAATAATATCGCCAACCGTCATACGCGGGTTCAGTGACGCCAGAGGATCCTGGAAAATCATCTGAATTTCTTTACGTGTATTGCGGCGCTGAACTTCTTTCATCTTGGTCAGATCCTGACCAAGCCACATCACTTCACCTTCCGTCGCTTCAACCAGGCCGATGATTGCGCGTGCGAACGTTGACTTACCACAACCTGACTCGCCAACTACCCCGAGCGTTTCACCTTCGTACAAACGAACGTTAACACCATCAACTGCTTTTAACTGAGACGGTTTAGTCCAGGGCCAAGCCGATTTAGCTGCAATACTGAAGTGAACTTTCAGTTCTTTAACGTCCAGTAGTAATGATTTGTTATCTGTCATTGCATTCATTTCACCCAAGCCTCCCAATCAGAAAAACACGCACGCTGACGACCTTGACCAAAGTTCTCTAGCTTTGGTGCTTCTACGCTGCACTGAGGGGTCGCACGGTGGCAACGCTCCTGATAAGGGCAGCCTGGTGGCAGGCGTAGCAAGTTAGGTGGGTTACCCGGAATAGTCGGTAGAATTTCACCTTCGGTGTCCAAACGTGGGATGGCCTTCAACAAACCTTCCGCGTATGGGTGGCTTGGGTTATAGAAGATTTCATCTACAGTACCGTACTCCATAGTACGACCAGCATACATAACCAGAACCTTGTCGCATGAACCTGCAACCACACCCAAATCGTGAGTGATCATAATAATGGCCGTGTTGAACTCGTCTTTCAATTCGTTCAAAAGGTCCATGATCTGCGCCTGTACAGTTACGTCCAGTGCAGTAGTTGGCTCATCGGCGATTAATAGTTTTGGACGGCACAACAGGGCCATCGCAATCATTACACGCTGACGCATACCGCCTGAAAACTCATGTGGATACATAGTAATACGCTTGCGTGCTTCTGGGATTTTAACCGCTTCAAGCATACGTACAGATTCTTCAAACGCCTCTGCTCTGCCCATGCCTTTATGCAGCATCAATACTTCCATCAACTGGTCGCTCACCTTCATATAAGGATTAAGCGACGTCATTGGATCCTGGAAAATCATCGCAATTTGCTCAGCACGAACCTTGTTCAGCTCTTTTTCAGGCAGATTTAGGATCTCTTTGCCTTCAAACTTTGCGCTTCCCGAAATGATACCGTTTTTTGCCAGCAGGCCCATGATGGCAAATACGGTCTGTGATTTACCAGAACCCGATTCACCAACGATGCCCAGAGTCTCACCTTGTTGTAGTGAGAAGTTCAAATCGTTTACTGCGGTAACAATACCGTCCTGCGTGGTAAATTCGACACGCAGATCTTTTACATCTAATAAGCTCATCATACTTCCTTAGTCGTTGTTATCTGTCTTTTGGATCCAACGCGTCACGAAGACCGTCGCCCACATAGTTAAAGCAGAACAGAGTGATCACCATAAAGGCGGCCGGGAACAGTAGCTGCCAGATCGCAACTTCCATTGTGTTTGCACCTTCTTGAAGTAGTGCTCCCCAGCTAGTCATAGGCTCTTGAACACCCAGACCAAGGAATGACAAGAATGATTCCGTTAGGATCATGCTCGGAATAAGTAGCGTTGAATATACCGCAACGATACCCAATACATTTGGAACAATGTGACGCGTAATGATCTTCCAGTTACTCACACCACAAACGTGTGCTGCCTCGATGAACTCTTTGCTGCGCAGACTCAGAGTCTGGCCACGTACGATACGTGCCATATCCAGCCAGGCAATCGCACCGATGGCTACGAAGATAAGAACAATGTTACGACCAAAGAATGTCACCAGTACAATAACCAGGAACATGAATGGCACAGCGTATAGGATTTCCAGGATACGCATCATAATACGGTCAACACGACCACCAATGAAGCCGGAAGTTGCGCCATAAAGGGTACCGATAAGAACCGCGACCAAGGCACCAAGCACACCCACCATCAGAGAAATACGACCACCAACCAGTGTACGTACGTATAAATCTCGTCCCAGGGCGTCAGTACCAAACCAGTGCTCAGCACTTGGTGACGCATGCATGGCATACCAGTCCGTATCATCAAATGCGTACTCGGCCATCATCGGCAGGAAAACGACTGCTAGAGTCATTAGTAACAGGATAAACAAGCTGACCATGGCCGCTTTGTTGCGCATAAATCGAATACGCGCGTCTTGCCAAAGGCTTCGGCCTTCAACTTCTAAGTTTTCTGAAAACTTTTCAATCGCTTCCAGATTATCTTTTTTCGTTAGCATCATTACCACACTCCCTTAGTAACGAATTTTCGGGTCGATCATTGCTAGCAGAATATCAACGACCGCATTGAACAGAATGAAAAGGAAACCAATGAGTATGGTGACCCCCATTACTAACGAATAGTCTCGGTTAAACGCTGCGTTCACGAACAGCTTACCGATGCCAGGAAGACCGAAGATAGTCTCGATAACTACCGAACCAGTGATGATACCTACGAACGCTGGCCCCATGTACGAAACAACAGGTAGTAGAGCAGGCTTAAGCGCATGCTTGATAATAATATAGCGGTAGCTTAACCCCTTCGCACGGGCTGTACGAATAAAGTTACTGTTAAGAGTTTCAATCATGCTACCACGTGTAATACGGGCAAAAGTTGCCACATACAGTAAAGACATACCAATAATAGGTAGAGCCATGTACTTGAAGGAGCCGTCATTCCAGCCCCCCGCAGGAAGCCAACCCAAATTAATTGAGAAAATATAAATCAGCACTGGTGCGAGTACGAAAGATGGCATGACCACCCCGAGCATGGCTGTCGCCATGATCCCGTAATCCAGCCAGCTGTTTTGCCGGAGTGCGGCTATGGTTCCGACCGTTACCCCCATGATGACCGTAAAGATAAAGGCAAGGAAACCTACTTTCGCGGAAACAGGCAGTGCATTAGCCACCAGCTCATTTACAGTAAAGTCTTTGTATTTGAAAGAAGGACCGAAGTCACCTTGCAAAATGTTGGTCAGATAAGTGGTGTATTGCTCAAATACAGGCTTATCCAAACCATATTTCGCGTTGATGTTCGCCATTACCTCAGGCGGTAATGGACGCTCACTCGAAAAAGGGTTACCTGGCGCGAAGCGCATCAGGAAAAAAGATACAGTGATCAATACCAGTAGCGTCGGTATCGCTTCAAAGATCCGTTTCATAATGAATTTAAACATAAACTCATCCATCCAGTCTGTGACAATTAAAAAAAAGCAATAGACGCTGCATGTGTCTCCACATGCAGTGTCTTCATAGTTATAGTTTTTTTTGAGTAGGAACTACTCTTTAAGCATTACTCGTTGAGCATTACTCTACGATGTACATATCTTTTGAGAACAACTTATCTTCAGCGTTGTTGCTTGGGTAACCACCCACTTTAGGTGATACTAAGCGAGAAGTAACGTACTGGTAGATCGGTGCAATTGGCATGTCCGCAGCAAGCAGTTTTTCAGCTTTCACGTACAACTCTTCACGCTCTGCATCGCTGGTAGCAGCCATAGCTTGAGCCATTAGAGCATCGTACTCTTTGCTGTTGTACTTAGGATCGTTTGAGCTGTTGTTCGATTGCATTAGTGACAGGAAGCTTGATGCTTCGTTATAGTCGCCACACCAACCCGCACGAGTCACGTCGAAGTTACCTTGACGACGTGTATCCAGGTACGTTTTCCACTCTTGGTTTTCAAGTGTTACTTTTACACCCAGATCTTTTTTCCACATAGACTGGATTGCTGTTGCAATCTTCTTGTGGTTTTCAGATGTGTTGTAAAGTAGTGTGAACTCAAGAGGGTTGTTCTTATCGAAGCCCGCTTCAGCAAGCAGTTTCTTCGCTTCTGCAATGCGCTCTTTCTGAGAAAGCTGACCGTAAGCTGGTAGCTCTGGGTTAAATCCAGCTGTGATCTCAGGCGTTAGGAAGTACGCTGGCTTCTGACCTTGGCCAAGAATCGCGTTTGCTACGATGTTACGATCGATTGTGTAAGACAGTGCCTTACGTACACGAACGTCATCAAACGGCGCTTTAGCGTTGTTGAAGCCGTAGTAGTAAGAGCATAGGTTGCCCTTAACATCGACTGAGTCAGAGTGGTCTTTCTTCAGGCGCTTGAAGTGCTCGATCGGCAGTTCATTTGTGATTTGGATTTCGCCAGATAGGAAACGGTTCATTTCCGCAACCTGGTTTTCGATAGGCAGGAACGTAACTTTATTGATTACTGTCTTATCGTTGTCCCAGTAGTTAGCGCTACGTACTAGTTCAATACGCTCGTTCACTACCCACTTTTCCAGAACAAATGCACCGTTGCCTACGAAGTTTTCAGGTTTAGTCCACTGATCACCAAATTTCTCTACTGTCGCTTGGTGTACAGGTTTCACTGTTGTGTGACCCATCATTTTCACGAAGTAAGGAACCGCTTGCTCTAGTTGAATAACCAGAGTGTGGTCATCAAGCGCTTTAACACCCAGTGTTTCTTTGTCTTTTTTGCCAGCGATGATATCTGCTGCGTTTTCCATAGTGGTCATTTCAAGGTACCACGAGTATGGAGAAGCAGTGTTTGGATCAACCGCACGTTTAAAGCTGTACACGAAGTCTTGCGCTGTCACAGGATCGCCGTTTGACCACTTCGCGTCTTTGCGAAGATGGAAAGTAAACTTCGTGTTGTCTGTCGTTTCCCAAGACTCTGCAACACCAGGGATAGTATTACCGTCAGCGTCCTGGTTCACCAAGCCTTCTAATAGATCACGAATTACGTGAGACTCTGGCACACCTTCAGTTTTGTGTGGGTCAATAGATGCTACTTCTGTACCGTTACCACGAACTAGCTCTTGCTTTGCAGCCAGTTTAGTACCCGCAGGAACGTCTGCGGCAAGGGTAGAAAAAGAAGTAGCAGCCACTGCCATGCCAGCGCCTAGAAGTAGCGCTTGCGTGATTTTATTCTTATACATGCATTTAACTCCAAGTTTTAATTTTGCATCCATGACTTCTTCGCAGGATTGCCAGAACGGACAGCATTTTAGATTTATTTAGCTCACATTGTGAGCATTAAATTCTAAATCCTTACGAAGATTGCGGTTCACATTACCAACCTTCGAAGCAATTTGCCATATTTTTGTAGTAAAAACGGCATAATTCGCCTGTGGAAGGTAAAAATCAGGTGAACATTCTGTAATGTAAGGTGAATTGACAACTTCTCACCAAAATGTGAGGTCTCACCAGAAATTAATGTCGATAGTTCTGATAATTAACCGTTTCTCAGCATATTATGCCTAAAAATCAATGGTTAATTTAACAATTCGTTTTCATTCTACTCTGCCGATAGAATTATCAAATGTCAAAAAAAACCTAAATGTGAACATAATCACATTTAGTCGCCGACCTTAAAAAACCCTAAGATACAGATCACAAAAAAAAACCCGATCTCTGACTACCAAGAGATCGGGTAAACTGATGTAGTCACGCGGCTCAAGCGCGAGCTCAGATAAGGAGATGTTTCACTTACAGACGTTGTAAACGTGTGCTTGTTCCAACGCTTATGATGTTAAATATTTTTAACGATTGTTAAAATAACCCTATCAGGTGACATCAGTATCTCCTTAACATCAATGCACGTGTTTCCCATCAAAATAGACGGTAAGAGGATCGATATTGCTGTTTGCTGGTACCGTTGAAGCGGCTTCCAAGAACAACGAAAACAGCTCTGATTGTGAAGATATCTTGAGTTTGTTGTGAATGCGCTTTCGATACACCTTGACGGTTTCTGTACTGACCTCGAGAAGCGGCGCAATCGCTTTAGTCGAATACCCCTGGAGCACTAACTGAGTTACCTGACATTCTCGTTCACTCAAGAAATCCTTGCCAAAGTTACTAAAAATGTCATTTAACTGGTGACCGATTGTTCTTTGCTGCGGATCACCCAGTTCATAGTGCTTGCGAATCGCTGACTTTATCTCAGCAAAGTATTGCTCTAGACGAGACTTCTCATCAAACTCTACTTTGTCTTTTCCTCTTAAACCGAGTGACAAAACTAACGTATACCCTTCTGAGCAGGTCACTATCATCCCTAATTCTTGCTTTAAGCCTGTCTGCTTATAGATCTTATGATAATAGTCACTCATATAGAACTCATCAGGTGCGATGTCACTCAACTTATATATCCCTTCTCGTGTCCCTCTTTTGATCAACTGATAAAAAGGGTCGAGTACCAAAGCACCTATAAATTCCTTATCAACACTTTGCTTCTCAAAGAAGGTAGTATCGTTGTAACCGATGACTGGCGGAGCATCGGCACTAAACCCCATGACGACCATACTTTCATAGTCGACAATCGAGGTAAGTAATTCAGACAGCCTTGCTAAAAAGTCATTTTCACCGATGGCGTCAATTACTGCGGGATAATGACGGTGGAATTCACTCCACCCTTCCATTGTGACAGACATAGACACTCCTTATCATTTTTTCTTACTGCTCTTATGAAGTACCACGACTGGGTGACAGACTCAATGCAACAAGCCAGACACCAATCGACTAAACCAAATGTTCACCCTGTCACCCATTCGATATCTAAAAAGCACTAAGTTCATTCTAGTTAAATATATCTACCATGCTGACAAATATATTATCCCTAAAAAAGTAAATTACCCCTGATTTGAGGAATGTTGTCACAGTTTTTCTTCAGCACTCCCCGCTCCTACCGTCCTACAAACAAGCTACGTAACCCTATCGGGGTACATACCCATTGCGCATACGATCACATACTATTCACATACCTATAACAAATGGAGTGCCCTATGAAAGGTCAGATGATGGATGTCCCACTGACAATAACTGAAATTATGCGCCACGCGGACAGAATAAATGGAGAGACTGAAGTTGTGTCGGTCGCCTACGATAATCCGCGCCACCGCTATACCCTCTCCGACGCCTTCAAACGAACCCGAAAACTAGCTAACGCCCTGAAATCCCTTGGAATAAAAAAGGGAGACCGAATCGCTACGCTGGCATGGAATGACTATCGTCATCTGGAGCTATATTATGCTATCTCTTGTTCAGGAAGTGTCCTGCATACGATTAACCCCAGACTGTTCCCGGAACAGATAGAGTACATCATCAATCATGCAGAAGACGGAATCGTATTTTTCGACCCTCTGTTTGCTCCACTAATAGAAGGTTTGCAGGCGAAATGTCCTAGCGTGAAACATTTTATTGCTTTGTGCGATGCTGCACACTTACCCGAAACCAGTATTCCGGAGTTAATGGACTACGAGAGTTTCATAGAATCACACAACGACAGCTTCGACTGGCCACAGCTTGCCGAGGATGATGCGAGTTCGCTGTGCTACACATCAGGAACTACTGGCCACCCTAAAGGCGTACTTTACTCCCACCGCTCAACGGTTCTGCATTCACTGGCCAGCGCATTGCCTGATGCCTTCTCACTTTCAGTGCACGATACTGTCATGCCTATAGTACCTATGTTCCATGTTAACGGTTGGGGCCTCGCCTACAGCGCACCGATGACAGGCACCAAACTGGTACTGCCTGGACCTAAAATGGCTGACGGTGAAACGCTTACCGATCTTATTAACAATGAAGAGGTCACCATGACCGCCGGGGTACCTGTGGTCTGGCTAACATTGCTGGAGCACTTAAAGCAAAGTGATACTCAGGTTCCCTCTTTGTCTCGCATCATTGTCGGCGGCTCCGCGTGCCCAGAATTATTGATTCAGGAGTACGACGAACTATTTGATGTCTCTGTTCACCATGCCTGGGGCATGACGGAAATGAGCCCTCTTGGTACTTTCAATCAAATGACGCCCAAGATCGCCGCACTCTCTGAACAAGAACAAATGGCCTACAAACTGAAGCAAGGTCGTATCGTATTTGGGGTAGACATGCGCATCGAAGATTGGCAGGGAGAAGCCGTCGAGTGGGATGGTCATCAGTTCGGCGCGGTAAAAGTTCGCGGGCCTTGGGTCGCCTCCGGTTACTATAAGCAGGGTGAATCTATAGATAGCAATGGTTATTTCGATACCGGTGACGTTGCTAGTATTGATCCCCATGGTTACATGTTAATTACCGACCGCTCAAAAGATGTCATCAAATCAGGGGGCGAATGGATAAGTTCCATTGAGCTGGAGAATATTGCCGTCGGCCACCCTGATATAAAAGAGGCCGCAGTCATTGGCGTACCGCATAAAAAATGGGGAGAACGCCCCTTACTCATCGCAGTAACGCGTGACGTGGACGTGTCAGCAGAAGAGTTACTGGCACATTTTGAAGGCAAAGTGGCTAAGTTCTGTATGCCAGATGCGGTCGAGTTTATTAAAGAGCTGCCCCATACCGCCACAGGCAAACTCAGCAAAAAAGATCTGCGAGAGCAGTTTGCCAGTTACGTCTTAGGTTAACCTTTATTGGTTAAAACGGGCTCGCTATCCTGAAAAGGGGCGAGCCCTTTTGATATTTAACACACAAAGCACAATTATTAACAACTCTGTAACCCAAATGGGTACTACAGCAATCTGGCATATCGGCTCATTATTAACATATCTATAACAAACCTAATCTAGGATGGATAGGAGAATACTATGTTAAAACACGTTGTGAGCCCGGCTCGGACGATCGACTCCAGAGCACTGATCATCGCAGCCATGATGCTCGTGATGTTTGCCCCAAATGCCTTTAACTTCTTACCCTTCATGCTTGGAGGTGCTGCGGAAGTTATGTCGCTGAATGATGCTCAAATTGAAAGCATTGCGATGTATGAATTGCTAGCAACCGCCCTCTCTTCTCTACTCTTTTCTCTGCTACTGATTCGTCGTACTAACTGGCGCTATATTGGCTATCTGGCTGCACTTGCTCTGATTGCGGGTAACTACCTGAGCATGACTGCACCGGATTTTGACAGCTTCATAATCAGCCGACTTATTTCTGGTAGCGGCCAGGGTATTGGCTATTCACTTGGATTAGTAGGCATGAGTGTTACCCGTCATCCGGGTCGCAACTTTGGTTACATGATCGCTGCACTGAATATCTGGCTCATCACCTGGTTCATTATGATCCCTGAATTAATGGCAACTTATGGTCTTGATGCACTCTACCAGTTCTTTATGTTTGCTTCGGCATTGTGTCTGGTCGCGTTTTGGTTCTATCCTGATAATGGCCGCTTGGATAAAGATAAACAGATCACTGAGAACACCAACGGTCAGGTCGACAAAAAAACGTTCGTCGTTCCAATGATTTGGGTTGGCGGTGCATTCCTGGTTTACAGCCTGAGTCTTGGCATCATTTACCCGTACATTGAGATCATCGGTGCTGATATGCAGGCTTCGACTGAAGATGTTGGTCTGGTATTAGCAGTAGGTTCAGTGATGGCCGTTGTCGGTGGTATTCTGACCGCTGTCGTAGACAAAAAGTACAGCCATACCACCATCATTGTTTCATTGAGTATCATTAATGGTGCTGTCTGCTTTGGCATGGCAACTACTCAAGACACTGCATCATTCCTCGGCTTCTCTGCTTTCTATATCATGCTCTGGAATATGATGTATGCTCGTTACTACACCGCTTTGGCCACTACGGACAAATCCGGGTACTTCAGCTCCTACGGTCCGGAAATTGGCACTGTGGGATTAGCAATGGGACCTATCGTTGCACAAGCAGCAACAGCAACTGGTGACTTTCAGGGTCAAGTCGGAGTGGGTGCAATATGTATCGCGGTAGCCACCGTTATGGTTTTCATCGGTCTGAACAAATCCAGAGTCATTGAGAGAAATCTGGAATCCACCATCGAAGCAAAGCAGTAGAATAAATACAACCTTCAGTTGATAGGAGCAAGAGCCGATACATATCGGCTCTTTTTTTTGCTTATGGGTTATCAGCAGGAAAGCTCACTCCGGTCTGCTCACGAACTAGGGTAATAATACGGGCTATCTCTAAAGATCGTTGAGTGGCATGTGGGTCCATCCTGTCGTTGGCTATCATTTGAGCAAACGCCTCTGCCTCGTACATCATGCTATTTTCTCCCTGCGCTACACGACAGTGAATATGCTCGCCACTGCGTAACTGCTTATCAAAGCCCAGACATTCCGAGAAATCGGGCAACAACAGGCTCGCCTCTTCCCCCTGGACTTCGCTAGTTGAATAGCTGTTGCTGACTTTGGAATGACTCAAGGTGACATCAAAATCAGGATAATTCAGCAACACACTGCCGTGAGCATCGACGCCCGACTCGAGAAGATGTGCCGAAGCCTGCACGCGGGACGGTGCCCCAAATAACTCGACGGCAGCTGCCACTGAATAGAATCCTATATCCATAATGGAGCCATTTGAGAACGCTGGATTAAAAGTGTTCGGATTCTCGCCATCAAGATATTTCTGATAACGGGAGGAATACTGGCAATAGGTAAGATGAGCCTTATGCAATTTTCCAATGTTCGCCAACGCTTTTTTTGCCTCAATAAAGTTGGGCAAGTAGGCCGTCTTAAACGCTTCCATGAGAATCACGTTTTGTTCTTGCGCCACAGCAAACATGGAGGTGGCCTCTTTCAGATTAGAAGCCATCGGTTTTTCACAGATCACATGCTTTCCAGCTCGCATAAGTTGAATGGCTTGTTCGCAATGAAGGCTATTGGGTGACGCGATATAAACCGCATCGATGGACTCGCAATTCCCGAGACTTTCCAGAGTGTCAAAAAACAGCGTCGCTCCCAAAGGTCCGCCAAACTGCTGGGCTTTCTCCAACCCTCTAGAATACACACCTCGAATCACAAACCGCTCTGTTTCCAATGCAGCACGAGCAAATTTTTCACTAATCCAATTGGTTCCGATTATTGCTAGATTGATCATTCCCTATCCTTGTCGTTACTTCATATTGAAAGGGGATTATTATAAAGAACCACTTTGTGATCCTATAGTGGGAACGAAAGCCAACGCTGACTTCAATGGTTTTCTTGCTCAACGGGCTCTCTGTTGAGCTTAAAGTAATGAATAAACTGCCGAAGTTCAATAGCCGCCC
Source organism: Vibrio hangzhouensis (assembly GCF_900107935.1). Taxonomy (GTDB): domain Bacteria; phylum Pseudomonadota; class Gammaproteobacteria; order Enterobacterales; family Vibrionaceae; genus Vibrio; species Vibrio hangzhouensis. The sequence goes on from NZ_FNVG01000011.1 coordinate 80,951, forward strand.
TTAGTAAACTGTATCCACAAATCACTAATGTGTGCCATGTGGTCCAAATTGATGTGAAACCACTTATGGCACTTTGTATTAGTAGGAAACACAGTAACAACATGGCGTTTAACAAATGGTTGGGGCAGAATTTACGAGATCCACCACACCGATAAACGATATAGGGAATCCACTTGCTCAATGCGTGACTGACACAAAACAGCACACCCACAACACTCGTTGTAAAAATAAACAAATAGCCCGCACTTCGAGCCAACTGGAGGATTAGCATAGGCACTATTCTTCCAACCTCAGGTAGGCGATTGAACCAAGCAAACACAACACGTACCCCGAGTAAGAATGCCATGAAGACGAGCCAAACTTCGATGAAAAGAACATCTGGGCCATATGCCTGATTAAGATCCTGGGTTTGAGTCGCCAAAATTGAAGCAGGGAGAGCAAATATCCCAGCACATACCCATGCCACATAAGGAACATAATTCTGCCCAAGTTCTCTGTATGCCTGAGACACCTTCGGTTTAGCCTCGTAGATGAGACCCAGTCGGTCATTCTCATGATAACCAATTTCGTATGCGGTAAAATAACTCAACACAAACAGTAGCAAACTTGCTGCACTCGCCCATGGGGTGGAACTGGCTAAACTAAAGGTTAACAGTAATAGAAAGTAGTCATGCCCTAAGATAACTCGGGTAAAGTAGTTTTCATCGGGACGCTTCACCTTCTTGAGGTAAACAAAAGGCAGCATGGGTTTCAACCCAATCTGACGAGAACTGACTTTCGAACATCCCATTTGAACTGAGTAACGTGTCATTTCAAATATGTCACTATCTGTGTGGCGACAACCAATGAACAGCCCTCTTCGCACCGCTTCCAAACCGAGCAGCCTAACCACAGCCACACCTTTTCCATCTTTTCTCAAGCGACTAGCTATATTTAAATCACCTGCCACGACCAGTGGCCATGCGATGTTTAACGATTTCAACATAGGCTCGATGACAAATCGAAAACCAGAGCTAACAATTACGACTGGCTGATTGGACCGTTCTAAGGTCTGACGCAATTCACCGTTAAGGTGTTTGGCTGCTTGTATAGTAGTGACATTCCTCCACTGAAAAATGGACCAGGGCGCCACTATTACAACGACTAATACTCTTAGCCAATCTTGACTTTGAGTACGACCATTCTGAGCCGATCCAAAAGACGAAATGAGCAGCTCCAATAGCTGCAACCAAAAACTAACCCACATCGAAGGTTTAACGTTCGACAAAAATGCCTCTGTTGAATTTCTTAGCCAAAGAGAATCGTCAAAAGCTACGACTACAGGATCATGTTCGCTTAAGTGCCCTAGGTAGGTACCTAACTCTACTTCATACATACAACGGTCCGCATTCGCCTTCTCTTTCACTTCAGGCACTGCGCTTTCCATCGCTTCCCTCCTTAAGTAAGTTTTCCAATTACTTAGAAGCAATCATCAGGGTTCAACCAACCTTTCTCAAAAATATACTGTGCAGTATCGGCTTCGTAATCTCGTTCACCCTTACTATTTTCATCCAATATTTTATATAGTTAACCTGAAAATCTTATTATAAGCCAAATGTTTCATACCAAAAAGCCATTCTATGTGTTGTAGCAAAACTAAGACACAAATAATAAAACGGATAACTACAACCCGCCCTACACTTTTTATTCCTGTAATTGGTCTACATTTAATAGCTACGCGAGTCCTAATTCAGCAGTGGCTTAATGTTAGGATAACTTCGATAGGTTGCAAGTATAAGATGGTGTCTGGGAGCCATAACCTAAGGGCGGTAGCGTGCCCTAGGCTTTATCACAGCGATAAGAACCCACAATAGAAATCGAAGAAATTACTTAACTTATGGATGAGATATAGTATTCACTTCGCCGTAGTTTGATTGCAGATATATATAATAATCTTTTATATCAGCATGTTAAAACATACGTAATGAAACGCGAATATTTCATTATTAAATCCATAATAAACCTTAGTGCTAAATAATATAACGATAATATGCACTTTAGGTTGACACTAATATGTGTTGGTTAAGGCCTTAGGTAGAGCTAGTCCCATGAAAATTAGGAAAATAAAAACAGGCACGACCGAATTTGCTATTTTATACCGAATCATTGATGCAATAATTATAGCATTCATTCTATACATTAGTGCCAAAGTTTATTTGGGCAGCATGTCGACAATGCATATGGTCGTCGCATTTTATGCATGTATGCTATTTTTGCTTGTTGGTGAGGCCATGGACTTGTATCTGTCGTGGCGAACCTCTCCCTTTTTAACTCAACTCAAAGTTGCCGTGGTCAGTTGGGTGGTCGTGGCCTTGGTGTTGTTGACCACCGCCTATTTCTCAAAAACCGGTGAACAGTTTTCTCGAGTCGTTACAGGTGTCTGGTTTGTAGTCACTCCGGTATGTTTATGTCTCTGGCGCGTTTTCCTTTTGCTGGTCAAAAAGAAGTGTATCGAGTTAGGCTTGAGCAGGCAGCCCGCTATTATCATTGGCGTAACCGAATCTGGACTGAGGCTAGCTGACCAAATCCATGAGTTTCAGCACTTGGGTATCGATCTCGTCGGCTTCTATGACGATAGAGAACCTGAACGACTGGACTTGCAAAATGGCAGTGTGCCGCTGCTGGGAAAGGTAGAACAAGGGTTAGAGTTGGCTCGTCAAGGCAAAGTCCATCACGTTTACATTGCGATGCCGCTGCGCGCTGATAATCGAATAGTTGGCTACTTAAAACAGTTCTCAGATACGACTGCGAACACCTATGTTCTGCCCGATTTTTTTATCTTTAACCTGATCCAATCTCGACTAGACTCTGTAGGCGATGTCCCCACACTCAGTGTGTACGACACACCATTTTATGGTGTCACCACTATTATCAAAAGGCTTCAAGACATTGTTTTATCGATAATTATTTTATTAATGATCAGCCCAATAATGATTGCGGTCGCCATTGGCGTCAAACTCTCTTCGCCCGGCCCCATCATCTTCAAACAGAACCGGTACGGACTCGACGGACGCAGGATCTCTGTGTGGAAATTTCGCTCTATGCGCACTTTAGAAGACGGAGCGGTTGTTAAGCAGGCCATTAAGAACGATCCAAGGGTCACACCATTTGGCGCTTTCATTCGTCGAACATCACTCGATGAGCTGCCACAGTTTTTCAACGTATTACAAGGCAGTATGTCGATCGTCGGGCCACGTCCCCATGCGGTGGTCCATAACGAAGAGTACCGTGCAATTGTCGAATGTTACATGCTGCGACATAAAGTGAAGCCGGGCATTACTGGTCTTGCACAAATCAGCGGCTGTCGTGGAGAAACCGATACTATCGATAAAATGAAGAAACGAATTGAGTTTGACCTAAAATATATTGAGTCATGGTCTACTTGGCTCGACATGAAGATCATTTTTTTAACTATATTTAAAGTACTTACTGACAAGGAAGCTTATTGAATATGAAAAGGAATTTCTCACATACTGGATGTATCGTGCTGTGTACTTTGACATATTTGCCAATGGTGTATGCAGAAGGCGACCAGGGGTACAGAACAGAATCAGGGCTAACAATTATACCGATATTTGATACCAAGCTAGAATACAATGACAACATTGGCCGGTATTCAGAGGAGATCCCCCCTGAAAGCTCATACTTACTCGATGTCAGTCCTGGCATTCTTCTGAAGTCCGATCGTGGGGGTAACCTTTACAGCGTGGGTTATCAACTCTCTTCCGGTACGTATTTCGACAGCCCAGACGATAATTATCTTGATCATAACTTCTACACAAAAAACTTTGTCCGATACAACATTCGACATGGAATGGGATTTGACTATCAATATAAGCGCGATCATCAGGAGCGAGGAACCGGTATATTCGCAGGTGATGAATTTTCAACAAGAGCGTTAAATCCTGTTGAGTATCAACAGCATAACCTAGATCTCAAGTACATCTACGGCGCTGACGGCGCTAGAGGTAGAATTGAGGCCAAAGCCAACTATACCGACAGAGAATACCTTAATTACCGGTTCCTGACGGGCACAGACGAGCCCTTCAGTACGAGTTATAAGGATTACAGCCAGGTAGGAGGAGGACTCGCCTTTTACTATCGTCGCAATGACACTACCTCGTTATTTGCAGAACTCGATGCCAATGACAGACATTACGAGCGCGAATTTAATGGCCGCATTCAGGATAGCCTCAACCTATTTTACTTTATAGGTGGTGCATGGGAGATAACAGGGGTAACAACGGGAACAATTCGCTTAGGTTTGCAAGATAAAGATTACAAAGATCCTAACAGCGAAGACTTTCAAGGTTTTAGTTGGAACGTAAAACTGAACTGGAAGCCTGTCGAGTACTCCAGCATAAACTTTAGTGGTGGACAAAGAGCAAGAGATCCAGACCAAGGCGTCAACTCTCAATACATACAATCTACCCTGCTCAACGCCGATTGGAAACATTACTGGCAGTACAATATTTTCTCGATGATCACGCTTGCTTCCATACGCGATGTCTATTCCGCCTCGGACAGAGAAGATGACAAAGTCAGGGCCTCAATCGGTGTCGGTTATCGCATCCGCAGAGATTTTGAAGCATTGCTAAGATGGCAATACGAGGAAAAAGACTCCAATGTCCCCAATAAAAGCTATACGCAAAACGCTTATGGGTTAGCGGCAACCTATCGGTTTTAGGGCCCTATAAGTACCAAGGAGCATAACATGTTGATGAAGCTTATTTTACTGCACATCATGGCACTCAGCGTCATGCCAATGGCGTATGCCAATTCATTGGACACGACCTACAAATTGGGCGCAGGTGATAGAGTACAAATTTCTGTCTACGGAGAAGCCGAGCTCTCTATCAATGATTTGTATATCAGTACCAGTGGTCGATTCGACTATCCCTACCTTGGACAATTAACTGCCCTCAATAAAACACCCGAACAATTAAGAAAAGAGATAACCAAAGGCCTGGAACAAGGTTACTTGATCGACCCTAAAGTGCGTGTGTCAGTGATTGGCTTTCGAAGTTTCTACGTCAATGGCGAAGTCAAAAAGCCTGGAGGCTACGAGTATCAGCCAGGACTCACCGTAGACAAAGCAATAGCGCTGGCAGGAGGATTTACCGACCGTGCTGCCCGAAATAAGGTTTACGTAACTAAAGCAGGTAATGGGGATACCAAAGTAAAAGTCAGATTAAGTACGAAAATTTCCCCCGGAGATATCTTGGTCATAGAGGAAAGCTTTTTTTAGGCTAATTTCGCATACTAACGACTCGCCGAGGAAGACAAATGACAGGAACCATACATGCGCCTCAAGGCCAGGAAGAGCGGTTAGCGGTGGGACATTATCTGTCCGTTATTCGTACACGCCTCCTCCCCATTTCCATCTTTACAATATTGTGCACCTTACTGACATTGCTCATCGTACTGTCACAAACACCTATTTATCGTGCCACCGCCACGCTCTTAATAGAATCAAACCAAAAATCTGCGGTTTCTATTGAAGAAGTTGTTGGTATTGACACGACGGCGAAAGAGTACTTTCAAACTCAGTTTGAAATTATCAAATCCAATCGCGTTGCCCAGCGAGTCATAGACAAAATGGATCTGATCAATCACCCTGAGTTCAACTCTACTCTTGTTGAACCTACGGGTTATAGCGCAAAAATTGCCGAACAATTCAACTCCTTACTTGGAAAAATTTCCTTCTTTAATCAATATCTTGAGGAGCCGGGAATAGTTGAAGCCAGCCTTTCTGATGAAGTGACAAAAACGAAAGTTCTAGAGGAGTTCAAATCTAGAATGTCGATTATTTCTGTCTCCAAAACTCAATTGGTGAAGATTTCTTTTGAATCCAAGGATGCTGTCCTTTCCGCAACCATTGCCAATGAGATTGGCAATGCATTCATCGAAAATAGCCTTGAATCTAAAATCGTCGCGACAGAGTTGGCAACAAACTGGATAAACTCGCGTCTATTGGAACTAAAGCAAAAACTTCAGCAATCTGAACAGGCTTTATTGGCATTTTTGGAAGAGCAAAAACTGATTGATGATAGAGGAATTGATGCACTCACAAGTACTGAGCTTGCAAACTTAACAGAACGCCTTTCCTCGGCGACAGAAAGGCGGATCGCTTCACAATCCCTCTATTCTGCGCTACGAGGAAAGAATGCCGATTTGGCTAGTATTTCCAGTTTGTCCCAGATATCCAACCATCCACAGGTCACCAATATCCGTTTAGCTGAAATTGAAGCAGAAAAACGGGTAAGCGAACTTTCCAAGCGTTACGGGCCAAAACACGACAAAATGATTCAGGCCAAAGCTCAGCTCGCCTCCGTTCAGCAACGGGCAGAAAAAGTGGTAACGAAACTGATCTCCGGGATTCAACAAGAACTTTATAGAGCGCAGCGTCAAGAAGAGTTATTACGCCAGGAGTTAGCGTCCAAGAAAGATGAGTTTCAGGAGTTAGGTATCGTCAAACGAGAGTACGATGCACTCAAACGTGAAGTGGACAGCAATGCTAAGCTTTATGACCTTTTCCTGACCCGACAAAAAGAAACGTCTGCCACGAGCGATTTCACTACCGCCAATGCTCGATTTACCGACTCTGCGCTAATCCCGTTAGAGCCAGCAAAGCCACAAAAAAAACGCATTGTAATGATTTCCTTTGTAGCAAGCCTGTTCAGTGCCATTCTCGCTGCACTGCTACTTGACTCCCTGAGAAATACAATAAGTGACAGCAGTGATTTTGAAGAGAAAATTGGATTGGTTCCACTCGCATCACTGCCAAAAGTCAAAGGGATACGTGGGTCAAATCCGCTTTTCAAACTAGATAAGGCAAACGCAAAGTTGGCACGGCTTTACCTTGAGAAAATTGACTCATTAAGAACCACGTTGCTACTCAACCAAGGTCAAGATAAGTACGCCAAAGTTATCAATGTGACTTCCTCTCTTCCCAATGAGGGCAAAACCTCTGTCGCAATGCAGCTGGCTCGCTCTTTTTCAAAACTAGAAAAAGTACTATTGATAGACACCGATTTGCGAAGACCCACGGTATACCTTGAACTTAATTTGCCCCGCTCACAGGCGGGTATTACCAACTTCGTCCATAGTGGTATCAGCTTTGAGGAATGCATTGCTAGTCCAGCGACGGCTGACTTTGATGTCGCCCTGTCTGGGATCGCGACGTCGTCTCCGCATGAGACGTTGAGTCACAAGAAGTTCCATCAGTTCATCGATACTGCATTAGAGAAATATGACCGCGTGATTATTGATACACCGCCTTCTCTGCTTGTGAGTGACTGCCTGATTGTAGGCAAATTAGTCGGACATATGGTACTTGTGGTAAAAGCGCACAGCACCAAGCTTTCCACCGCACGAACAGCCATTGACCAACTACACCGACACAATATTGCACTAGATGGTGTCGTCCTCAACAGTGTATCTACTTCGTTAAGCAGCGTTCACGAAAAGTATCACTACTCCTATTATCATGAATAGACAGTCGATTGTTAACTACACCATAGGGCCCGTGGCCTCTATGCTGCTCGGAATTGTCAGCATACCATTGATCACCTGGTATTTTCCTGCCGAAGCCATTGCAGCTAACGCATTAATGATTACTTTAGTGGTACTACTTAGTACCGTGATGACGCTTGGTTTGGAGGTTTATTATTTAAGGCACTATGAGCAGGAGAACCCTGACAAGCTACTGTTTTTTTGTGGTTTTATATCGCTTGTTTTTCTTACTATCGTAATGAGCTGCTTCTATGCATTGACCCCATCAACACTAAGCGCCTGGTTGTTTGGTCAGCACAATCTTGTCATTGAGTGGCTGATGGTCGCCTGCTTCTATGCGGCGACGACGATTAAGTTCTTACTGTGTATCTTGCGAATGAATGAAAAGTCGTTCGAGTACTCTCTTAGTCAGGGTGTCAACAAAGGCCTATATGTGGGTCTGATTATAACGGCTATTATCGTTGGGAAAACTGATGAGCAATGGCTAGTTATCTGCACACTAGTGGCTAAATTTTTCACTTTGGCCTACCTGTTTTGGATCGTCGGCAAGCGCACAACGCAGCGTATCCAATACTACTTTTCATCGACAAAGCTGAGAGATGCATTAGCCTTTAGCATTCCTTTGATGATTAACGGTGTAGCGATGTGGGCCTTGAGTAGTATTGACCGCTTTATGCTTAACAGTTTAGCGAACTCATTTGAGTTAGCACTGTACAGCGTCGCATTCAATTTTGCGACGGCAGCGGCAATCGTCCAAGCGGTATTCGCCACAGTTTGGGCACCACATATCTTCAAAATGATAAAAGGAAACAACCACGTTGTTGAAGAGTATCAGCGCGTACTCAGGCATATTCTCCATATCGTCATTGCTCTCGCATCTCTATATGGCCTGACAAGTTGGATTTTGACGTGGATATTGCCTCAAAGCTATTCAGCGGTTCAGAACATTCTTGTGAGCTGTGCCCTCGTTCCATTAATAACGGCATTAGCAGGCATTACGACCGTAGCAATTCAAGTAACAAAAAAGACCTCCAAAATAGCAGCTTGTGCGGCGGTGAGTTTGATAGTCAATATAATTCTTAATCAATGGCTTATTCCCGATTATGGCGCGGTGGGTGCCGCTCTGGGCTCCGGAGCCGCTGTCGCTGTCTATTTCGTGTCTATGTCACAAGCGGCTAAGACCGAAGGCGCCAGCTTAAATCTCACCTATGCCTATTTGGCGACCGCCATACTATTCACAATGGGAGCGATTGTTGCGCTTGAGCTGGTGCCTGGATGGGTTGGCACTTGCATCTGGCTAATACCATTTCTGTTTGTCATCCAACAAAACTGGTCCATGGTCAAGCATGGGTGTGCCTCTTTAGTCAGAATCTATCAACCATGAATATACTTTTTTTGAGTCACACATATATTGGTTGTCGCTATGTGGTTGGTAGCCACCACCTGTCAAAAGCACTTTCAGACTTAGGGCATTGCGTGGTGCACATACCTCACCCGTGGTCGTCTATCCACAAAATGGTGAAAGGAGAGCGTTCCAACTTTTTAGAAGGCCAAGTTTCTCCCAATCGTTGGCAGTTTCTTATAGGTGAACTATTACCGAGCAAATGGAACATGGTTGCCCTTGACTTTGACGCGCATTCTAAGCGACTGGCAAAAAAAATAATCAAACAGTGCTCAGGTATTGGCATCGACCATTTTGATTTCTGTTTTGTCGATGATCCCATTTTTCAAAAAACGTGTCGTTATTTGCCGATAGATAAGCTGATTTATAGACCCACTGACATCTACCCTGAAATGCCAAATGGACGAGCCTACAAGAACACTGATAAGCAGCTCATTGAAAAGTCGGATATTGTCATCGCAACCAACAAACAAATCTTGAAGTACCATGGAGTTGAAGGTCGACATAACACCTTTGTGCTCAACAATGGTTTTGATATGGAGCACTTTAGTCATACCCAGAATCACATCAACGGGAAACAGAAGGTAAAATCCAGATTATCCACCTGCTATGTTGGTGCTCTGGATCATCGATTCGACTTTAATCTAATTAATTCGGCGGCTAAAGTATGCAAAGAGGTGGATTTTGATATCTATTCTCCAGGTGAACCTGACAAATTGGATCTCAGCCTCAGCAACATCCATTACCTTGGCCCACTGGACTATCAGCAATTACCGTCCACGCTCGTAAAATACGGCTTATTGATCATGCCGTTTACCTTTGACTTAAGTAATCGTGGTCGTAGCCCGATGAAGCTATTTGAATACGCCGCATCTAATGTACCAATATTGGTCCCCGACTATATGGATACGTTTGGTATAGAAAGCGTTAGCAAATATTCTAATCTCGACAGCTTTATCGACGCGATCAAAAGAACATCCCCTAATAGCAATTTAACGAGAAACTTCGAAACACTAAAACCTCACAGCTGGCCAGTAAAAGCCAAAATATTGCTAGAACTTGCGCAAGGAAAGGCCTCTTAATGCCTTTATTTCTAGTACAGTAAAACTAGTCAACGACAACCATATACATAAGTTTCATCTAAAATAAAATCTGACTATTATCGTCCCCTCAAAAGATAGTAACAAACGTATTATAGCCAGCAACCTGATGACAACAACGGCAGGTATAATCATGAACTTTAAAAGCATTAGCGATCTAAATCGTGATATAAACTGTAATCTTTCCTTATTAAAGAGTGAAGGCTTTGACGTCATTGTCGGCATTCCAAGGAGTGGTATGCTTCCTGCCAGTATAATTTCATTAAAGCTAAATTTGCCATTGATAACATTAACTGAATATTTAAACAACAGCCCTATTAGCCACGGAAGAACACGAAAGCCATCAAATAACATAAAGTGCGCACATGATGCAAACAAGGTCTTGATAGTCGATGATAGTATTCATTCCGGCGGTACCTTAGCTGAAGTGAAACACAAAATGGACGACCATTTATTACATAAAGCTCGCTTTTTAGCGGTTTATGGCATTAGCAATGACAAATCGGCAGATTTTATTTTAGAAGTTGTGAAGCCCCCACGTTTTTTTGAGTGGAATGCTATGCACCATAACATAATTTCTGACTCTTGCTTTGATATAGATGGTGTACTTTGTGAAGACCCTCGTGAAGACCAGAATGATGACGGTGTAAAATATATTGATTTTTTGGAGAATGCCAAACCACTATATTTACCAATAAAAAAAATAGATACCATCGTTACCAACCGGCTAGAAAAATACCGCCCTCAAACGATAAGTTGGCTCGAAAAACATGGTATAAAGTATAATCACCTCAAGATGGTAAAATTGGAAACCAAAGAAGAAAGAGTCTCTCAGACAGATTATTTTAAGCATAAGGTTGATGTGTATTTACAATCGAACACAAAAATCTTTTACGAGAGTTCTCTAAATCAAGCAAAAGTGATTTTTGAAAGAACCAAAATGCCAGTTTATTGTGTAGACGAGAATATATTATTTTCAACTGACTCTGCAATTAATTATATCAACAAACCGCAGCTCAAATGGATTCTTAAAGAAAGGTTCTATCGTTACAGTATCACCCGAAAAGCGCGCAGTTTAATTAAACGTTTACTTAAGAAATCAACTCGCCTGGTTTTGCGCAACTAAACACGAAGTACCGCCGAGTGCGGATGAAAAACACGGCCTATTAATGTTTATACAAGGACAGGGCTTATGAAAGTTATTCATGTGGTAAGACAATTTTCACCCGCTATAGGTGGATTGGAAAACTTTGTTTTCGACTTGGTAAAGGCGCAATTGGCACAAGGAATTGACGCTTCTGTAGTAACACTGAATAAGCGCTATGACTCCGGCCAGAAGTTAGCAGCCAAAGAAACTATACAGGGCATTCAGATCACGCGCATTCCTTTTATAGGCAGCTATAAATACCCTATTGCACCTAAAGTGCTCAAGGCTATTCGTGATGCGGATATTGTACATGTACACGCCATCGATTTTTTTGTCGATTACCTGGCGCTGACCCAGTTTATCCACAAAAAGCCGCTGGTAGTATCCACTCACGGTGGGTTCTTTCACACCAAATTCGCCAGGCACTTAAAGAAGATCTACTTCAATACCATTACACGGGCATCGCTAACCAGAAGCGCTCGAATTGTCGCTTGTAGTGAAAATGACCAGCGCCTGTTCGCTGCCCTTGATCCTAAAAAAACACAGTTAATTGAAAACGGTGTTAATACGATCAAATTCTTTTCTGGTTCCCCAAATCGAGCCGAAAACCAAATGCTGTTTATCGGCCGTTTTTCCGACAACAAGCGAATTGACCTATTGATCAAATGGTTCAAAGAGCTTGCTTGTTTGGATGCGAGCTTTCGACTCGTTATCGCTGGCAAAAACTGGGACAACAACCTTGATTCGCTAACACATCTCGTAGACGACTTAGAACTCACATCGAATGTTCATTTCAAACTAGAGGCAAGTGAGGAAGAATTGAGCGAGTTGGTTGCAAGTAGCTCTTTTGTCGTCAGCGCTTCGGAATATGAAGGGTTCGGGATGACAATAATAGAAGGCATGGCGGGAGGCCTTATTCCAGTAATGTCGGGTATTGCAAGCTTCGAAAAAATCCACAGATCCACAGGTTGTGGCTGGATCATAGATTTTGAACAACCCGGCTCTGCAAAGGCGTGGCTGGCAGAACTACACCGGAATGGAGATGTTCTTTCGCTAAAACAGAAATCTGTAAAGGCTGCACAACGCTACAGTTGGCCATTCGTTTCGCAACAGTTCACCCAGGTTTACCAGCAAGTACTGTCTTAGGGAGCGGTTTATGAATAGGCAACTGTTTGAACGAATTACAACCTCACAAGACAATGGCAGCGCCCTGATTCAATCGCTTATCAATACACAAAAACCCGTTACGGTAGGCTTCCTAAACCAGCATGGCGCCAACCTTTGTCATGATAGTGCGATTGTCCAACAACACTTTGAAGCACTTGATATATTACTTCGAGATGGCCTGGGGGTGAAAATTGCGATGAAGCGACTAGGGTTGGCGCCTGGTGATAACCTGAATGGTACCGACTTTATACCTGCATTAGCCAAACAGAGCATCTCTCGCCCCCTAAATGTGATTGTATTTGGTACCAAAGAACCCTGGTTGTCCGATGGCATCAAAGAACTAGGCCTTGAGGGACAGTGTCGTTGCGCTGAAACAGGATTTCATGATGAACAACACTACGTCGACCTCTTTGAAGCGTCGATACAACCCGCCAAACTCAATTTGGTGCTACTTGCGATGGGGATGCCCAAACAAGAGCAACTGGCATTACGGCTCCGGTCACTCACTTCTTCGCCAACCATCATTGTTTGTGGTGGAGCTATTCTGGATTTTCAAGCCGGGCGTTTTGCTCGCGCCCCTGCTGTAATGAGACGGTTTGGCCTTGAGTGGGCTTACCGCTTGTTCAAAGAACCTAGACGATTGTTTAAGCGTTACATTATTGGAATCCCATTGTTCCTAAAGCACACAATCTTCATTGGCAAATAGGACGTAAGGTTTTGCAGACATTTGACTCTTCTAACAGACCTTTTTTTACCCGCAACCAACACATAATCATAGCGGCTATCGCATTTTTGGGGATTACCTACAATGCGATATTTGCATTCGTTTATTCTAACGTGGGTATTATAAGCGACGGACACGTCATTATGGCCGAAATGGCAATATCCTTTGCAGGTTTGTCCGTTATTTTGATTAAAGGAATAAAGGAAAATGATAAACTAATAATGATGTTTGCAGTGACCGTGGGTATCTCCGTCATACTCATTTATATTGCTTCGAGTCTAGTCGCTGTAAATATGATCCGGAATTTTTTGATAGTCATCATCTTCACTATGCTTGGCTATAGACTCAGCAAGCAGGTCTATCATCGTTTAGTCTATACTATCGCCATCATTGTGCTTTTTATTCTGATTATAGAGATAACATCTGTCGAAGCTTATGTTAGCTTATTTTCTCCTGCGAGATACTATGAGGCCACTCGCGGCATTGAAATCAAGGACTTCAATGACACTGGCTTGTTTGGCAATGCGTTATCTTTTGAGGGTAGGTTTAACTTTGGTTTTTTCAACACTCACCGGACCTCTTCCATCTTTTTGGAACAAGTATCCTTTGCAAACTTCCTTTCCGTATTAGCAATATACACAGCAACATTCTGGCGAGAACTATCTGCAAACCGAAAAACGATATATTTGACACTTATTATACTGGGATTACTGACAAATAACAGCCGAACATCAAGCACTGTCGCTGTAATTTGCTTTCTGCTATACAATTTGTATGCATTTCTGCCTTCAGCAATAACACTCATAAGGCGAGCTTGTTTCATTACAACTTTCTCAGTTGCTTCTATAGTCGCAATGAATAATGATTTCATATACTCAGGAGATAATTTTGAGGGCAGACTTAGTTTAGGAATGGGACGTTTCTATGACTTAGAGGCGCTAGACTATCTCGGCTTTGGTTGGAATAAGATAGATTCCCTTTGGGATAGTGGCTTCGGTTATTTAATAGCATCGAGCACGATTTTCGCCGCAGTTGGTTTTATCGCATTCATTCATTTATATTTATCATCTAGATTTCGAAATCAACTTTTATTCTCAACCCTGTTAATCATCTACATTTCACTTAACCTGGTAATTGGTGGCAATGCAATATATTCCATGAAAACGGCACCTTTACTATGGATGGCTTTTGGATTTTTGAAATCGGAAGAATCATCAGACGAAGCAGTAGAGAATACAAATTTAAGCTCTCTTGTGCTTTTAGGAGTCTACTTTGCGCACAGAAAAAACCGCTTGGGTTGATTACGCAAAAGGTATAGGCATTATACTGGTTGTCTACGGACATGTTATCCGTGGTCTCGAGAATGCTGGTATCTCAGTCCCCTACTTCAATGAGATAGATACGATAGTATACAGCTTTCATATGCCTCTGTTTTTTTTCATCTCGGGTATGTTTGTACAGCAATCGCTGGACAACCGAGGCTCGAAAGGGGTGATATTATCGAAAGTTGATACTTTGGTTTACCCCTATGTTATTTGGTCATTATGTCAAGGAATGATAGAAGTTGCGCTCTCAACTTACACAAATGGGAATGCCACCCTAGTTGAAGTATTATCTCTGTGGGATCCAAGAGCTCAATTTTGGTTTCTGTATGTTCTCTTTACGACTTTTTGCATCACATGTTTAATTTATCACTACACCAAGAAAGGACTTTTAACCATCGGCCTAGCTTTGGCCTTAATTGCATACTACCAAAGTTTGCCAATGGAAATTTATGTTGTTGATTATGTCTACTCCAAACTTTCTAGCCACTGGGTGTATTTTATGCTTGGTATGTTGTACCAGCACCCCAGCATAAAAGCATTCGCTCAATCAACAAGAATACCGTTAGTCATTGCTTGCGCCTTATTTGTTTTTATTCAGGTGTTATTACTAAAAGAAATATATATACTCAGCGAGCGAACCACCCAATTAATCGCTGCAGTAACATCCATTCTTTTCGTTATTGAACTCTCCAAGGCAAGTTGTAATTTAAACATCTCTGTCATAAAAACCTTGGGTGTTTCTTCAATGGAAATATACCTAATCCATATACTAACAGGCAGCGGCGCGAGAGTTATTCTGTTTCGTTTGGGCATAGACGAGGTCTATACTCATATCATCATAGGTACAATTGCAGGATTGGCTATCCCAATCGCATTTAAACTATTGAGCCAACATTTTGGGTTGAAATACTTATTTAAGGCTCCCATCAGTAATTTATTTCTGCGCACCACTTAGAATACAACCAGGCAACGTTATTTTAATCAATCCGGATAGTGTTTTTATTTAACAAACCATCTATATAGGTAGAGTTACAATGCTAATTCCAGTCATCTTGGCCGGAGGCACTGGCAGTCGTCTATGGCCGCTCTCACGAGAGCTTTATCCCAAGCAATTTCTTAATGTAACCGGGAGCAAGACCATGCTCCAAAGTACGCTGGCTCGTTTAGTTGGCTTAGAGCACACTAGCCCGCTAATTGTATGCAATGAAGAGCATCGTTTCATTGTGGCTGAACAGTTGCGCTTAGGTGGTTTCGGCCACTCAGGAATTATTCTGGAACCAGTACCAAGGAATACAGCACCGGCGATCGCATTAGCTGCACTACAGGCAATGGAACAAGGCGGCGATCCGCTTCTTCTCGTGATGCCAGCTGACCATATCATTGATGATGAAATAGCGTTTCAAACAGCAGTAAAAAAAGGGTTGGCCAGTGCCAACCATGGGCAACTTGTTACTTTTGGTATTGTTCCTCATAGCGCAGAAACAGGCTACGGCTACATTTTGCGAGGCGAAGCGGTCGCTGGGTTCGAAGCCAACTATGTTGTGAAAGAGTTTGTTGAAAAGCCCAACTCCGAGCTTGCACAACACTATGTTGATTCTGGCGAGTATTATTGGAACAGCGGCATGTTTTTGTTTAAAGCCACTGCATTTATCGCTGAGCTAAAACGGCTAGCTCCAGATATTTTAACTGCTTGCCAGCACGCGCTTTCGGCCTCTTCTGCAGATATGGAGTTCATTCGGGTTAACCCTGATGATTTTGAAGCTTGTCCTTCTGACTCTATCGACTATGCAATCATGGAGAAAACTCAATTGGCCACAGTCGTCCCTCTTCATTCTAACTGGAATGACATAGGTTCATGGTCTGCATTGTGGGACGTTTCTGATAAAGACGAACAGCATAATGTGAAAAAAGGTGACGTGATCGCAGTAAACTCACAGAGCAACTATCTCTGTTCTCACAACAAACTGGTCGCAACTGTAGGAGTGAACAACCTGGTTGTCGTGGAGACCAAAGACGCCATCCTTGTCGCTAATAAAGATAATATTCAAGAAGTTAAACAAGTTGTCGAGGCACTTAATGCCTCAGGAAGGACCGAACACATCTTCCACCGTGAGGTTTACCGACCTTGGGGGAAATACGATTGTATCGACTGTGGGTCTCGAGACAACGTAAAACGTATTACCGTTAAACCTGGCGAGAAACTTTCTCTGCAAATGCATCATCATCGAGCCGAGCACTGGATTGTTGTGTCAGGAACAGCCCTTGTGACAAACGGTGACCAAACCATTCTGGTGACTGAGGATCAATCAACTTACATACCGTTAGGTACAGCCCATTCTCTGGAAAACCCCGGAATAATCCCACTCGAGATGATCGAGGTCCAAACCGGTAGTTATCTTGGTGAGGACGATATCGTTCGTTTCGAAGACCGATATGGTCGAGCCGATAACTAAAAGATGAAAAGGGAAATTATGTTGCAAGCATCAACGATTATTCGAAACTCTGGCATTTCATTTGGAACCAGTGGCGCAAGGGGCTTGGTCACAGATTTCACTAACCCTGTATGCGCAGCCTTTACCCATGCATTTGTGCATAGCTTAAGGCAAGAGTTTCAGTTTGAGCAAGTAGCACTAGCCATCGACAACCGCCCAAGTAGCTATGCCATGGCTCAATCCTGTGCCGGTGCACTAATGCAACTTAGGATCCATACTTTCTATTATGGCGTAATTCCGACCCCCGCGCTTGCATACACCGCAATGCGTAAAGGCATACCATGTATCATGGTCACCGGAAGTCACATTCCATTTGATAGAAATGGATTGAAGTTTTATCGACCCGATGGCGAGATCACCAAACAAGACGAACTGCGGATAATCCAAGCTGACTGTGGTTTTGAGGCGTCAATTACGCTACCAGAACTAACCGTAGACTCGACAGCAGCAGACAACTATCTATCCCGTTTTATCGACCTATTTACACCTACATTTCTAATTGGGAAGCGGATCGGTATCTATGAACATTCGAGCGCAGGCCGGGAACTTTATCACCGCCTGTTCCAAGCGCTTGGTGCTGAAACGGTATCATTAGGTCGTTCCGACCAATTCATTCCAATTGATACCGAAGCCGTGTCACAAGAAGACAGAGTAAAGGCAAAACGCTGGATAAAAGAGCACCAGCTGGACGTGATATTTTCAACCGATGGTGACGGGGACAGACCTTTGGTAACCGATGAAAACGGTGAATGGCTTCGTGGTGATATTCTCGGTTTGCTTTGTTCGCAGGCTCTTGGCATTGAGGCGTTGTCTGTCCCGGTCAACTGTAACTCAGTGATTGCGAACTCTCCCGACATTAAGCACGTCACCTTGACCAAAATTGGCTCACCTTATGTCATCGCTGAGTTTGACTCACTAACTGCGAATTACTCGTCAGCCGCGGGCTTTGAGGCTAATGGCGGCTTTATGCTCGCAACTGACATGCTTGTCAATGGCGCCTCCTTAAAAGCTTTGCCAACACGTGACGCAGTACTTCCGGTATTGATGCTACTTTACGCTGCCCAGAATTCATCGGTTGCCAAACTGGTAGAACAATTGCCAATGCGCTTTACCTACAGTGATCGCATTCAGAATTACGCCACAGCAAAAAGTCTCGAATTGGTCGCCCAGGGTGAAGCTCAACCAGAAGCGCTGCTCAAAACCTTAGGAATCACTGCCAACTCGGTCGACGGAAAGAACACCCTTGATGGACTCAGGCTGTTACTATCGGACGGTTCCATCATTCACCTTCGTCCATCAGGCAACGCTCCTGAGCTTCGCTGCTACGCTGAAGCAAGTAGCTCAGACAAGGCTAAACAACTTGTCGATACGGCCATAGTGTCGCTGACATCAAGCCCCTAACCGTTCAGTAATAGGATGAATCAATGATACGTTCTTTACGACTGTGGATTTTAGCAGCGATCACTCTGGTTATATTACTTATAAATACCTCTGGGTGTAGCGACTTAGTTGGAACTAATGAGCAGAGCAAGCACATTTTTACCCCACCCTATTTTGGTGTCAATCTGTCTGGTGGGGAGTTCAATACAAAGGCGTTGCCGGGCAAATTCAATGAGGATTACACCTTCCCGAGTACCGCTGAGGTGGACTATTTTGTCAGTAAGGGTATGACGATATTCCGTTTACCTTTCCGGTGGGAAAGACTGCAACAAGAGATATACGATGATCTAGACCCGCTGCAACTAGAGCGCATCGATCAACTGGTAGACCATATTGCTAATCAAGACGCGTTGGTCATTATAAATCCTCATAACTTTTCTCGGTATTATGGCAATGTCATTGGAACCCCGGAAGTGCCCGTTGAAGCATTCAAAGATTTTTGGACCAAGCTCGCCAACCACTATAAGAGCAACTCGAGAGTCATCTTTGGATTAATGAATGAACCATTTGGAATGTCATCCGAGCTGTGGCGAGACAATGCCAATGCGGCTATCGCCGCGATTCGTGCTGCTGACGCAGACAATCTTATTCTTGTTCCTGGCAACGGGTACTCTGGTGCTGCTTCATGGCACAGTGATTGGTACGGTACGCCCAACGCAACAACCATATTGACTATCGTCGATCCCATTGACAATTACGCCATCGAAGTACATCAGTATCTCGATAGTGATTCTTCAGGCACGTCACAGGATTGCGTTAGCGCTAATATTGGTGTGGAGCGCTTAATTAAGTTCACTGGTTGGCTAAAAGAACACAATAAAAAGGGATTTCTTGGTGAATTCGGAGCGGCAAACAATGACATTTGCCATCAGGCTATGAGCAACCTGTTAGCTTATATCAATGATAATCTCGACGTCTGGATAGGCTGGACATGGTGGTCGGCGGGACCATGGTGGGGGAGCTACCCCTATTCGATACAACCGTCAGAAGGTAAAGACAAGCCGCAAATGAAATGGCTGGAAAAAGCCATGTCCAAAGCCAACTCGCAGGATGTGGAGACAGGTAATAACGGAGTGCCGAATGACCTTTAATCACAACTTGATTATCACCATAGCGTTGTCCATTTCCGCAATCGCGCTCATGTGCTTTTCTGTGATTCAGATTGACCATACGATGGCAAATCACGCTCTCACTAAATCCATTAAAGATCATGAAGCTCTTTATATCACGACAAACAATGGCTCCAACACTTCGCTGCCATCCTTCTCTATCAATGAGTTAAGGCCGCATTGGTTAGAATCGCCACACAACATCAACTTGGTGGCAAAGCAGCTAGAGTGGCTGCAGTTCTATAGCCCGAACTTAGATACACAAATCTACCGAGTTCTACTTCTAGAACAAAGCATCAGAATGCGCCCAACTTGGGCCAACGCGTATTTCGAGCTGCATCGAGCCCTTGAGGGACAGTCCAGCGCTCTGGGTGAGCCTGAAACTATTTTGACTTTGGGAGCACAATTTGGTCCGTATGATCCTTCAATCAATTTTGTGTTAATCGAAAAGCAGTTGGAACAGTGGCCTACTATGACTATCGATGCCAGAATATTGTTACTAGAGAGGCTCGTCGCCTTACTCAATGCCTATTACACCCATGATGAGTTGAGCGTACTGATCGCTAATAGCAATGAAATAACACGAATCTGTTCTGCGACACGATTTTTCGGCATCTGGATACCTGAATGTTATCCATAACGTTCTTCCATCAGACATAGCTCAACTTCTCGACAAAACTTTCGCTTTCTTTAGTAACTATGGGCCGCTTATCGATAACGCTTCTGAGCGTCAAAATGAAAAGGATTCTCTCGTGATTAAGAATTCACTCATCATACTCTTCATCGTATCTTCAATGTTAACCCCATTTGCAACTCATGGATTAACGAGTGAAGAAACCGACAGGCTCCTACAACGGCTGAATTCTGCGCCTACCGCGAAATCTCATCATGCTGTTTTCAAGAAACATTCTGATCATGTGCTTGAACTACTGGAGGCCACATTTATGAGTAATGCTTCAAACGTAACTCTTGCGCTTAACTCTGCGTTTCGTGCTCGACCCGATCTCGCAGTGGACATCGCAGCGCTCGCCAGGGCCTACTATCTTGAACCAGGTATGATTGCCAATGTCGCAATATCAGCGGGTATTGACCCGATGAAAACAGCTCAAAAGAGCAACTTAAGCGCAAAACAGGATACGAGTACTTCTCCTCAATCCTCAGCCGGTCCTCCGACCAAATTAACCACTGGAGGCAACGGCGGAGGAGGATTGGATGTCATTTCTCCAAACTAGCTTCTCGGACGTCACTTTTAAAACATCATTGGTCTTCGCCATTCGATTCACTTTGTGATACTGGTTAACAAACTATGCAATACAATTCTTTACCAGAAAAAGATCGCTATCTGTTGTATTCATTTATCGCCCTACTTATCTGGCTTCCGATTCCTCTAGGGAGCAACCGAGAAATAACATGGGCAATTGCACAAATTTGGATATCATTGCAAACAGTTGGCACCTTCGTCGTTTACCGTAAACAGCTTCCTCTCCATCGTTTAGCTCACTACAAAGTGCTCCTATGGGGAATCCTACTCTTTCAAGTTTGGATTGCACTACAAATCATACCATTGCCTTTGAGCTTATTAAGCTGGGTATCACCTAGAAGTGCTGAAATCTATCAAATGGTCGATGCACAATATGGGTATATCTCTCTGGACAAACATATCACTACAATAGCCTTAGCCAAAGGTGTCGCCTACAGCCTGTTTGTCTTTAACGCCATTATGATCATATCAACATCCAGTCGGCTAAAACTGGCATGCATTGCACTAGTGTGCAGTGGAACATTTCAGGCTTTGTATGGCACTCTTATGGTCCTTCTCAAGGCGGATGTCAGCCCCTTTTTGGGTATTCCTGTTGAAGATATCGCCACAGGTTCGTTTATCTACAAAAATCACTATGCCAATTACCTGTTAATGATTCTTTGCATAGGTATAGGTCTGGTCATCACTCAGCTTCACACCTCAGAATCCGGTATTTGGAAGGTGAGGCTAGATCGAATGCTATCAAGTATTTTTAGCCAAAAAATGATGATTCGGCTTTGCTTAATTTTTATGGTGATCGCGCTGGTCATGAGTGGCTCACGTATGGGTAATGCTGCTTTCTTCACTGTTATCGTCTTAGGTGGTGTTTTGTCATTGGCGATATACAAACGCCGACCAAGAGCACTCATCGCCCTCTTCGTGAGCATTTTTATCATTGATATGATTATTGTTGGGGCTTTGTTTGGTGTCAGTAATGTTCAGCAAAAGATAATGAACACGTCGTGGCTGGAAGAATCGCGAGATCAGGTTTTATTGTGGTCTCTTGACATTATCAAAGACTTTCCCTTGACGGGTACTGGCATGTCCAGCTTCTACACCGTATTCCCCGGCTATGCACAAGACTATCTCGGATTTTACGATCATGCGCACAACGACTACATTCAATTTGCCGTAGAGGCAGGGGTTCCCGCCACCATTATGCTCGGAGTGGTCGTGCTATACAGCTTGCTGAAATGCGTGCAAACCGTTCATCTTCGCCACAGTCGAACAATGAAAGGAATCGCTTTGGGCACTATAATGGCTATATTAGGAATGCTGATTCACAGTAGCACGGATTTTAACTTTCAACCGACCGCGAACGCGTTGACCTTTATATTCATTCTGTTTTTGGCAAACGCGACAGCGGTCATACCAGCAAAAACATGGATAAGGGACTCTGATCGCCCTTCCAGCAACTTGGACGCTAGATACTAATTATGAAACTAGACAAAATTGTTGTTGTGTGTACAGGGAATATTTGTCGGTCTCCAATGGCAGAAGCCTTGCTCAAATCTTATATTCCGAACAAAGAGATTTATTCAGCGGGTTTAGACGTCGTGAATAATGACCTGCAAAACCAAAGTCCGGTAGAACAAGCCCAACTCACTGCTTCTAAGTACGGGCTCGACATTAGCAATCACAGAGCGACACAACTTACCACAAACATGGTCAACGAAATGGATCTCATTTTGGTTATGACTCAAGAGCAGATCGACCAAATTGCGATACGTTTTCCTGGTTGCGCTCAAAAAACTCTACTCATTGGACAATGGGGAGGGGTGGGTTATATTCAAGACCCACTCAACCAAGACTTAGTAACCTTTGAACACTGCTTCAATCAGCTAAAGAAGGCCGTCATCAGCTGGCGTGACAAACTAAAGGCTATTTCTCAATAGGGCATGAAGTCCCGTGGCCTACACGACCAGACTGCCTACTTACAGCATCTTCATCCCCATAAGCTTATAGTAATACCTTTTTTGTCTCTGAGATGGGTAGTCATTCGGATTAACAACGTCTCAATGACCAGGTTTTAGAAGTTCAAATAAGAGAAAGCAAGGAATAATAATGAATATAAAACTCACACCGGATTTGCTGGCTATTTATCTTCTCGCTATCGCTGTTCTCATTACCATTTCATTGATAAGCATCTATTTTCATTTGCCAATCCATTTTTTCACCAGAGATGTAACGACACAGGCCAATATCAGTCCTTTTTCAGGGGTGTTGTCAAACTTGGGAATTTACTTATGGTGCGTAGCAGCAACGGCCAGTTTCTTTGCCGCCATGTTGCTTCGCAATAGAAATCAAACCGAGCCGTTGCCTTTCCTATTTAGCTCTGCTTGTTTAACGACCTACCTAATGCTTGATGATGCATTTCTGATCCATGACTCCATAGTTCCCGTCCATATTGGCGTAGGTGAAAAAGCGGTATATTTAGTTTTGGCTATCGCCGTTTTACTGTATTTAGTATTTTTCATGGCGACAATTCTAAGAACTAACTATGTGCCCCTCATCCTGGCCTTCGCCTTTTTGTCTTCGTCCGTAGTGATTGATTCCATTTTTGAATCATGGCTTGTTCTCCAGATTGGCCATTGGAAGTCAATCATTGAGGACGGTGCCAAGTGGCTGGGCATTGTAAGTTGGTGCATTTATCATGTTCAGACTGCGTTTGCTTTCATTATTCAAACATATACTTTGCCTGAAGTAGCAAATGAAAACAGGACATACTGAGCAAATTCGTATTAACTTACTTTTTCTACATCGTCCATCTGGGGTCTGGCCTACATAAATAGTGTGCCTAGATTGAAATGCGGTGAGTGATAACTTGAAATACAGTCCCTGTTTTAGTTCAGTGCCCGTTATTAGAACTAGGCACTGAATCAACTCTAGCGTCTTAGATGGTCGCTTGTAACTCTGTCCAAAGATCATTTACGATCAAACGATCCGCAGGACTAAGCTCTGATTTAGCGGCATCCAGACTGTCCTGAATACGTGTTTTAAACACCGATAAATCCACTACGCCTTCTTCTTCACATGAGGCTGCAGACAAAGAAATGTGTCCGCGCAGATAACCACCTGCAAACAACTCGTCATCGGATGCTTCTTGGATGCGTGAATCGATGGTCTCAAGAAGTTTTTCTTCATATTCGATAATCATATCGTCTTTATTCCTCGTCTGCCCCTAGCGAACCGTAAACTGGTCGCTGGAAAGTTGCGGTGTTTGATAAAAATGCCTCAAAGCTTCAGAAAGTTGCAATACTCGTTTAGGAATACCCTGCTCTAAAATAGCAAGCGCCTCACTGTGTACTTTACGCATAAAGCCCAATCGATCTGGCTCAAAGTCACCACTCAAATTGTCACAACTGACACTAAATGGAAAACCTGCACTGACGGATAAGATCCATTCATAGGCCTGAGGACGAATTTCTACTTTCTCAAATTCACTTTGTACCTCACGAGTGCGGCCGTCGGGTTGATACCAGTATCCAAAATCTTCCAATTGTCGTCTTTCTGGACCCGCCACACACCAGTGAGCGATCTCATGCAGCGCTGACGCATAAAAACCATGTGCAAAGATGATGCGATGATAATCCACCTGTTCATCTGCAGGCAGGTAGATAGGCTCATCACCACCCAACTCTAACTTGGTCTGATACTCATCAAAAAATGTCTGATTGAAAATTGCGATTAGATCTTGGTACTGGTGGCGCATAATCGTGTTACAACATGAATAATTGGCTGGTATTGTCTATGGAATTCAACGTCAGGTAAAGCTCTGTGTCAGTAGCATCATAAGAAGTAAACTTACGACCACTTAGTCTCGCCTTCGTAAACTCATATTCACATTAGTTTTTTTTATCAGAAAAACGTTTCCCTTTTACTATATTTCATTCGTCAACAGTGCTGACTGCCACTACACTAGCGCATCTTTTATTTTCGAGTATCGTGTCATGTTGCTGAGTGTCTTATATATTATTGGCATTACTGCCGAAGCAATGACCGGCGCATTGAGCGCAGGTCGTCGCAATATGGATTGGTTTGGCGTTATGTTGGTGGCGAGTGCAACGGCCATTGGCGGTGGCACCGTACGTGACATTTTGCTGGGTCACTACCCACTTGGTTGGGTCAAACATCCGGAGTTTCTGGCGATCACTTGTCTCGCCGGTGTTCTAACAACAGGACTGGCTAAGTGGATTATTAAGCTCAAAGGGGTGTTCATTCGTCTAGACGCGTTGGGTTTGGTGGTATTTACCATTATCGGCACCAACGTCGGCCTCAGTATGGGGTTACATCCCTTTATTTGTGTCGTTTCCGGACTAGTTACTGGTGTCTTTGGCGGGCTTCTACGCGATCTTATCTGTCGCCAAACTCCGTTGGTATTACATCAGGAGCTCTACGCATCAATCTCTGTTGTCGCCGCTTGTTTATATCTGGCGCTGCTGGAGTATGGCATCAGTACTTTAGTAACCACAGTGATCACCCTCATTGTCGGTTATGCGCTACGTATGGCGGCGGTGCGCTTTAAATGGCGTTTACCTTCATTCCACCTCGAGGGTGAAGAGGCCCTGCATTAATAACAAGCTGGTAAGAATAAGCCCCGCTATATTGCGGGGCTTTTTTTCTTAATCAGCCTGTTGACACACAAGCTTTTGAATCGCCGGCGGCGCAGGTTCATAGTGACTCAATGTCATACTAAACCGACCTTCACCACCAGTCAGTGCTTTAAGACGTCGTGAGTAGTCTTGCAACTCATTTATAGGTGACTTGGCCTCCAACACCGTGCTACCGAAATTACCTTGCTCAGTACCTACGATCAGACCCCGATTGCCCGATAAATCTCCAGAGACATCACCGACCGCCTCAGTTGGGATCTCTAAAGTAAGATCCACAATCGGTTCAAGTACGATTGGGCCCGCCTCTTCCACCGCCTGCAGGAACGCTTTCTTGCCGGCAATCACAAAGGCGATTTCTTTGGAGTCCACCGAATGGAATTTACCATCGTGCACCGTCACTTCCAGATCCTTTATCGGGTTCCCTGAGATCGCGCCTTCTTCCAGAGCCTGATGAATCCCTTTTTCGACCGCAGGGATGAGAGCCGTTGGGATAGCACCGCCCACCACTTTATTCACAAACCGGAATCCTGCACCGCGCTCCAGCGGTTTCACTTTCAAGTGCACTTCACCAAACTGGCCTGCGCCACCACTTTGCTTTTTGTGTCGATACTGTGCTTCTGCTGGTTTAGTGATGGTTTCAAAGTACTCAACACTTGGCTGACTGGTCTCGACGTCCAGTTTAAATACCTGATTCATTTTCTCCAGAGCAATTTTCAGGTGGAACTCACCCTGCCCACTTAAAACCGTTTCGTTGGTTCTGGTTCTATGCTCTATCTTCAGTGAAGGATCTTCAGCCGCCATTTTCGTAAGGACGTCCGAGAGCTTTTGCTCATCCCCACTTTTTTTCGGGCGTAAAGCCAGACTGTACATCGACTCCGGGAAATTAAGCGTCTTAAATGCGACACCATCTTCATCATGAGAATCATGAATGACCGAGTCAAACTCAAGCTCATCCACTTTAACCAGAACACACAAATCGCCAGCTTTGGCACTGGAGATCTCCTTGCGCTCTTTTCCTTGCAGGTTATAAAGGTGCCCTACCTTAAACGCCTTGCTGCTGTCACCAATGAACAATTGACTGCCCGCGGTAATTTCACCCTGGAACACACGAACATAAGCCAACTTACCCATATAAGGATCAACGTTCACTTTGTAAACATGGGCTACGGTGTGGTCACGCTTATCGCAATCTATGGCGACCTGTTTGCCGTTTTTCTCAAGTAAGGGTGGATTGCCCTCATCGGGCATCGGCATGATTTCAGCAAGGGTTCTGAGCAACAGTTCACACCCTGCACCAGTATCTGAGGAAACAAAACAAATAGGAATGACGTGCCCAGTGCGCAGCGCCTCTTCAAAAGGATCATGCAACTGTTCAGGGGTGAGCTCTGAGCCTTGTTCCAAGTAGAGTTCCATTAGCTGTTCATCAACCTCTACAACCTGATCAATCAACAGTTCGTGGGCTTCATCAACACTACTAAACAGAGTAACTTGTTCTGTATTTGGCTCGAAATAACAGTCGACGACTTCCGCAGGCGTTATGCCAGGTAGGTTTATAGGCATACATTGGGCGCCAAACCTCTGAGCGATATTCTCAAGCAGACTCTCCAGTTTTTCTGGGTGCTGATCGATTTTGTTCACTATAATCATCTGGCATTTTTTCTGCTCCTGAGCAAACTTAAACAGTCTCTCCGATACCTGATTGATAGGCATACTGGCGTCCAGAACGATAGCACTGGTTTCCACGGCCGGAAAAATGCTTAAGGTCCGTCCAAGTAACTCAACCTGTCCGGGAGTGTCGATAAAGTTCATCTGATGCTTGTGCCAGGAGAGCGTGACTGGCGTTGCTTCAACACTGTGCTGATAGTGAATGGATTGATCGTCGAAGTCCGTGATGGTATCACCATCTTCGACATGACCCAGGCGGGTACTACTGTGAGACTCGAACAGCAAACGTTCGATAAGGCTGGTTTTTCCGGTTCCGGTTTGACCTACAAAGGCAATATTTCTGATTTCATGTTGAGACATAATGAACTCCTAAAATGATTGGAAACAAGCACAGTTGTATTGAGTCGGCGGTTTCCCGCCTGCTCGTCTTCCAAGTCATTTTTCGGATCCTACTTCCCAACAAGTGCACTCCTTGTCTCAATGAACTTCTAGTGTGGCCTTATACCCTCAGAAAATTTGTGACTAATTTCATATCGTCCAACATTTTGATCACTTATTGCTCAAGACGTGATGAGGCACAAAAAAACGCCCCGCATGTCTGCATGCGAGGCGCTGTTATAACAGATGTATTTGTCGTTAGATGATAGGCGTTTCAGTTTTCACACCGTAATTTTGACCGCGATGACGCAGCAGATGGTCAAGCAGTACGATAGCCAGCATTGCTTCAGCGATAGGGACCGCTCTGATGCCAACACAAGGATCGTGTCTGCCTTTGGTGATCAACTGAGTTGCTTCACCCGTTTTGGTGATGGTATCACCCGGAACGGTAATACTGGATGTCGGCTTCAATGCAATATTGGCAACAACGTCCTGACCCGTAGAGATACCGCCAAGAATACCACCAGCATGGTTGCTGGCGAAACCTTCTGGAGTCAGAGGATCGCGATGTTCACTGCCTTTTTGTTTCACCACATCAAAGCCGTCACCAATTTCAACCCCTTTGACAGCATTGATGCTCATCAGCGCATGGGCAATGTCAGCATCCAGGCGGTCAAAAATAGGCTCACCAAGACCGACTGGTACATTAGTCGCAACAACCTGGAGTTTGGCACCAATAGAGTCACCCTGTTTCTTCAGGTCACGAATCAATTGATCGAACGCTTCGACCTTATCAACATCCGGGCAGAAAAACGCATTGTTTTCTATCTCATCCCAATCCACCTTATCGATGGACACATCACCCATCTGCGACAGGTAAGCACGGATCTCTACACCAAATTCTTGTTTCAGGTATTTTTTGGCGATCGCTCCAGCCGCAACGCGCATAGCGGTTTCACGCGCCGATGAACGGCCACCACCACGGTAATCACGCACACCGTATTTCTGATGGTAAGTATAATCGGCGTGACCCGGTCGGAATTTATCTTTAATTTCCGAGTAGTCTTTTGAACGCTGGTCGGTATTTTCAATCAGCAGACCGATTGAAGTGCCCGTGGTCTGGCCTTCAAATACGCCAGAAAGAATTTTCACTTCATCCGGTTCACGGCGTTGAGTTGTGTATTTTGATGTCCCTGGACGACGACGATCTAGGTCTACTTGTAGATCGGCTTCCGTGATTTTCAGACCTGGAGGACAGCCATCCACGATACAACCTAGGGCAATACCATGACTTTCTCCAAATGTTGTTACACGAAAATGTTGTCCGATGCTATTTCCTGCCATTACTTCCTCTGTCTGTCCGAACAAGCTATACCAAAGCTTGTCCAATACCTGTCTGTTCTTCGTGGTTTCATAGTGACGACAAAGGCCAGCGTTGTAAACCCCAAAACAAAAAAACGCCGCAATTCTCATTACGGCGTTTTTTATTCGTCTGTCGGCGGGGATCAGTCTTTATAAATAGCAAACTCGTCAGCGTGAGCCACCAGTTGATCGCGCGTCAGCATAAATACGCCGTGACCGCCATTTTCGAACTCAATCCAGGTAAACGGGATATGAGGATATTGCTCCATCATGTGCACCATTGAGTTGCCCACTTCACAAATCAGAATGCCGTTATCAGTGAGGTAATCTGGCGCGTTAGACAGGATACGACGCACCAGTTTCAGTCCATCAGTACCTGCTGCCAGGCCCAATTCAGGCTCATGAGTAAACTCTTCCGGAAGTGAGTTCATGTCCTCTTCATCAACATAAGGAGGATTCGACACAATAAGGTTGTACTTCTCCTTCGGTAAATCACGGAACAAGTCAGAACGAATCGGGAACACTTGCTGTTCAAGACCATGATCCTGTACATTTTGTTCCGCCACTTCCAATGCATCCGCAGAGATGTCTATGGCGTCTACCTCCGCTTCAGGGAAGGCATGAGCACAAGCGATAGCAATACAACCGCTGCCCGTACAAAGGTCCATAATACGAACGGGCTCTTCCGTCAGCCAAGGCTGAAATTGCGCCTCAATCAGTTCACCGATCGGCGAACGTGGCACCAGCACTCGCTCATCAACGAAGAACTCAAGACCACAAAACCAAGCTTTATTGGTTAAATACGCCGTTGGAGTACGCTCATTGATACGTTTAATTACGCGTTCAACGACACGCAGACGCTCGCTGCTGGTAAGGCGAGAATTCAAAACATGTGGTGGCACATCAATCGGTAAGTACAGCGTTGGCAGGATGAGCTGAACTGCCTCATCCCAAGCATTATCAGTGCCGTGGCCATAAAAAAGACCTGCTGCGTTGAATCGACTTACGGTCCAACGAATCAAATCTTGAAGTGTGTGAAGCTCTGAAACTGCCTCTTCCACAAAAATCTTATCCAAAATTGCCTCCAAAAAGCGCTACAATACTGCCAATACCCGAGTTATATGAGTTGTTCCCGTTAATGAGCAAGAAAGACACCAACACTGATGACGACTTCGCCCTCTTTAAGGAGGCAGTACAAGGCGTAAAAAAGTTGCGACAGGATACCATAGTCCAGCAGCCAAACAGAAATAAGAAACAAAAAGAAGCGAAAAGAACTAACCGAGAAGCCAAAGACGCCGAATTTTATTTCTCTGACGAGTTTGTCCCACACCTGAATGAAGAAGGGCCGACACGGTATGCCCGTGACGATGTCTCGACCTATGAAGTCAAAAGGCTGCGCCGTGGCGTCTATGTTCCCGACGTTTTTCTCGACATGCATGGCATGACGCAGCAAGAAGCAAAGCGCGAACTGGGTGCTATGATTGCGCACTGTGTGAAAGAGAATGTGCACTGTGCTTGCGTGATGCATGGCATAGGCAAGCACATCCTCAAACAAAAAGCACCACTTTGGTTGGCACAGCACCCTGACGTAATGGCCTTTCATCAGGCGCCACTTGAGTTTGGCGGTGACGGTGCACTACTGGTGCTGCTGTCGATTCCTGAAAAGTAGTCGCGATTTATGGGTGAATGTGCCAGAGCACTTCACCCTGTCTGCGTTCAACGTCGTAGTCAATACAGACCATCCCCGATGTGGGAAACATAGGGGCGCTCATATCACCGACAAACTCAGCCGTCAGATAGCCGACAAGCGGCAAGTGGGACACCAGCAGAATGGATTGCAGCTGCTCAATCTCAGCGATCGCCGCCACATACTCAACCACATCTTCAGCTTGGCCATATGGCGTAATATCGTCCGATGTTACGACATCATCACTGCTAAACTCCCGCGCGATTGCGGCCCAGGTTTGCTGTGCTCTCAAATAAGGACTCACCAGTACCTTATCGAACTCCGAAAAGCCCTGCTGCTTACAGGCTCTCGCAACGATGACTGAGCACTCTTTTCCGTTAGAGGTCAATGCACGTTGTTCATCTGTAGGGGCGTAATGGACAGCTTCACCATGACGCATTATAAAAACTTTCATATGTTTACCTGTTTCTATCGATAGCCCTATCGGGCGTATCATCTTGCAAGCGATAACCAAGTCGCCTGAATATATGCAGCTATACTTATTTAAAAAAATTAATTATATCAATTCACTTGCTAAAGGCTTCGACTTTCTTAACAATTTAATAAGTAATCTAAAAAGATTTGTAACTATGTTTTTGCGGGTCTCTTTTTTACCGTCATAATTATTTTACTTAACTATTGGCCTATCCTGTGAGTACCAATAGTGAGATTTCCGCTTTTGTTGCCAGGCGCTTGGTTAAGCCGTCCAAGCTTCCGCTTACTCTGGAGAAGATACGTGCATATAAGTCCTAATGATAATCGCTCATATCGTTACCTCACTCTCAACAACGAGCTAAGAGTACTGCTTATTCAAGATCCCAAAGCCCAGAAATCAGCAGCAGCACTTGCTGTTAACGTCGGCCATTTCGATGATCCTTCCGATCGGGAAGGATTAGCTCATTATCTTGAGCATATGCTGTTTCTTGGTACGAAAAAATACCCCAAAGTGGGCGAATTTCAAGCGTTTATTAGTCAGCATGGTGGGTCCAACAACGCGTGGACTGGCACCGAACACACCTGCTATTTCTTTGATATCTATCCAAATTCCTACGAAAAGGCTTTAGACCGCTTTAGTCAATTTTTCTCCGCGCCTCTCTTTAATGAAGAAGCTCTGGATAAAGAGCGTCAAGCGGTGGACTCAGAGTACAAACTGAAACTCTACGAAGACGGCAGACGCTTGTACCAGGTACAAAAAGAAACCATCAATCAGAAGCATCCATTTTCCAAATTCTCGGTTGGTAATGTCGACACTTTAAGTGATCGTGACGGAAACACTATTCGTGATGAAATCATGCGCTTTCACAACGAACAATACTCAGCCGATTTAATGACACTGGCTCTGATTAGCCCAGACTCTCTGGATGAACTTGAACTTTGGGCAACAACGAAATTCTCTGACATTGTCAACAACCAGCGTCAGAGCAAACGGGTTGAAACGCCTTTTGTCACCGAAGAACATACTCAGGTCTTGGTGAAGGTAGAACCTATCAAAGAGATCCGTAAACTGATCTTATCCTTCCCTTTCCCCGGTACGCATCAACATTACCATCAAAAACCCCTGTCTTTTTTTGCCAACTTGTTGGGCCACGAAGGCAAAGGTAGCTTAATGCTCTACCTGAAAAAGAAAGGCTGGATAACCTCTCTGTCCGCTGGAGGTGGAGCATCTGGTAGTAACTTTCGGGAGTTCACTGTCAGCATGACCCTGACACCTGCAGGGCTCGATTACGTTGATGAAATTATCCAATCGCTGTTCCGATTTATCACTCTAATAAAACAGCAAGGAATGAACGAATGGCGCTACACAGAAAAGCGCGCCGTTACCGAGTCAGCCTTTCAGTTTCAGGAACCGGCCAGACCCTTAGATCTGGTTAGCCATCTGGTAATGAACATGCAGCACTATGACGCCGAAGACGTTATTTATGGCGACTATAAGATGTCAGGTTACGATGAGGACCTACTAAACCAGTACGGTGCATACCTCACGACCGATAATCTCAAAGCGACTCTGGTAGCCAAAGAGCAACACTACGATAAGCAGGCTAAATGGTACTTTACCCCCTACTCAGTACAACGCTTTACTGATGCTCAACTGACCTTCTTTAACGATTGTCCTGATTTTGATGCTCTGCCATTTGCGTTACCAGAGCGTAATCCGTTCATCAACTACGATTTGGCCACCTACCCAATTGAGACAAAGGATGACCACCCTCAACTCATTGAAGACCTTGATGGTTTTAGATTGTGGCATCTTCAGGACAACCAGTTCAAGGTACCGAAAGGGGTCGTGTTTATTGCAATCGATAGTCCACATTCGGTGAACTCACCTAAAAACATCGTCAAGACAAGACTGTGTGTTGAGATGTTCCTGGATTCACTGTCGGAAGAGACCTATCAGGCCGAGGTCGCAGGGCTAGGTTACGATATGTATGCCCATCAGGGGGGAGTGACACTTTCCATTACCGGGTTCAGTAAAAAGCAACCTGAGCTACTCGCTATGATACTCAAGCGATTTGCCTCGCGGGAATTCAACCCTGAGCGTTTTGCTAGCATCAAAGCGCAATTGCTTCGCAACTGGCGAAATGCGGCTAAAGATCGCCCCATTTCCCAGCTTTTCAACGCAATGACCGGTATTTTGCAACCCAACAACCCACCTCATCCAGCACTCATTGAAGCACTAGAGCAAACCGAAGTGGACGAACTTCCCGCGTTTGTACAGTCCATCCTCTCTGAACTGCATATCGAGATGTTTGTTTATGGCGACTGGCACAGACAAGGCGCACATGACATCGCAAACACCCTGAAGGACGCGCTGCGAATCAACAACCAAAGGTATGAAGAAAGTTTACGCCCTCTAGTGATGCTAGGTAAGAATGGCAGCTTCCAGAAAGAGGTATATTGTGACCAGGATGATTCTGCCATTGTTGTTTATTACCAATGCGAGGACATTGAGCCGAGACACATCGCGCTGTACTCACTGGCAAACCATCTGATGTCGGCAACCTTCTTCCATGAAATCCGGACTAAACAGCAGCTGGGCTATATGGTGGGGACAGGCAATATGCCACTAAACCGTCACCCGGGGCTTGTACTCTATGTACAATCTCCTAATGCGGCACCGAGTGACCTGATTCGCTCAATCGATGAGTTTTTAAATGCATTTTACATGGTGCTATTAGAACTGGATGATTATCAGTGGCACAGCAGCAAAAAAGGGCTTTGGAACCAGATATCCACACCGGATACCAATCTCAGAGGACGCGCCCAAAGACTCTGGGTCGCGATTGGCAATAAAGACACCTCGTTCAGTCAGAGAGAGAAAGTGCTGACTGAACTCAAATCGCTCACCCGGGCGGACATGACGCGATTTGTCGTTAATGAGTTGAAGCCGCGCACGGCTAACCGTCTGATTCTCCATAGTCAGGGCAAAGCACATACCAATGCTCCGAGGCTGGATCTCGGCTTTGAGATAGGCTCTATTGAGGAATTCCAGTTGCGGCCTAAGGACACTGACTTAGGATAACCACGTTCCTTCACAACACTCAAAACAAAACGCCCCTCATTTGAGGGGCGTTATTTCGATATCAACAGCCGTTATCAATAAAAGGTTGCGTCCATCCCGGCTCGAGTGAGCAGACCATCACAAGGCGCAAATCGGTCACCGTATTTCTCCGCGTGTTGGTTCATCAGTTCAACCACATTCTTGATCCCCAGCGTATCCATATAACGGAACGGGCCGCCCAGGAATGGAGGGAAACCTATTCCGAAGATCGCACCAATGTCGCCATCACGAGGGCTGCGGATGATCCCTTCATCAAGACAACGCACGGCCTCATTGAGCATAGGTAACACACTGCGCATGGCGATATCTTTCTCTGCCATCTTCGCTTCCGGTTTTAGTCCCAACACTTTGTATACCGAGCTGTCAACGGACTTTTTCTTGCCCTTATAGGTGTAGAAACCTTTGCCGGACTTCCTACCTTTACGTCCATCATTAAGTAACTTGTCAAACACATCAGGTCCCTGGAAGCGCTCACCTAATTCTGCCACCAGAATAGGCATGATCTTCGCACCGATATCTACACCCACTTCATCAAGCAGCGTGATCGGTCCAACAGGGAAGCCAAAGTCCAACAAAGCCTTATCCAGTGCTTCAATGGGTTCATTGGCCAGCAGTATGTTCGCCGCTTCATTCATGTAAGGTGCCAGAATACGGTTTACATAGAATCCCGCCTGATCCTTAACAACAATCGGGGTTTTGCCTTGTTTTCTTGCAAACTTCACCATAGTCGCAATGGTTTCATCTGAAGTACCTTCATGCGGAATGACTTCCACCAACGGCATCTTATCAGCAGGGCTAAAATAGTGCAGACCCACAACATTTTCCGGGCGCTGTGCCTGCGCCGCTATTTGCGCAATAGGTATAGACGAAGTATTGGTTGCAAAAATAGTCTCTGGTTTGGCGTTCGATTCCACATCACTGACCATTTGTTGCTTCAAGGCCAGATCTTCGAACACGGCTTCAACGACCACATCGGCTTTACTAAATCCGGTAAAGTCGGTTCCGCCGGCCATTTGCAGCATCTGCGCCTGCAGGTCTGCTTTCGAAATAATGCGGCGTTTACGCTTCTTCTCTAGCAGCTTAAAGTTGTAATTCAGCGCGTTAACAATACCTTCGTTCGCGACATCTTTAATTCGCACTGGTACCTTAGCTTTGCACACGGTCACATGGGTAATACCTGCTCCCATCAGGCCGCCACCCAGCACGATGGCATTATCAACCACTTTAGGCTGAGCATCACTACCAAACTCTTTTTTCATCTCCGTAGTGGCAAAGAAAATTGAGCGCAATGCTTTCGATTCAGCGGTCATGACCAACTCACCAAAGCGTTTCGCTTCATGCTCAAGACCCTTTTTAATGCCTTTTTCTAAACCAAAGCGAATCACATCAAGGATGGCGTCAGCAGCTGGATAGTTGCCACGAGTTTTCTCATGGGTCTTTTTCGCAGCCTGATCAAAGATAACTTTGCGTCCAAGTCCTGTCCCCGACATCAACAGCTCTTTTTTGGTCAGCTTTTTCGCTTTACGCTTTTTGCCCTTCTCCAAAAAATCCCTGGCAACATCCAATAATATGGTTTGAGGCACACTGGCATCGACCACGCCCAGCTTTTTCGCTTTCTTGGCGCGCAGTTGCTTACCTGTCAAAATCAGATCCAGAGAAGGCAACAGACCGATCAGGCGTGGCAGTCGTTGCGTCCCCCCTGAGCCAGGTAACAGACCCAACTGAACTTCGGGCAAACCTAATTTGGTGATATCAGCATCACTGCAAACGCGATAATCACAAGCCAGTGCCAACTCCAGTCCGCCACCCAGACAAGGGCCATGAATTGCCGACACGACAGGGAAAGGAAGATCAGACAGCTGTTGGAACATCTCCTGACCTTTGCTTGCCAGTGCCTGAGCTTCGTCTGCAGACGTGCACGCATCCAACATACGCACATCGGCACCTGCGATAAAGTTGTCCGGCTTCAGAGAGTGAACAATTAACCCTTTGATCCCTGACTTTTTCTGCTCCAACTCTTCAAATACCTGCGACATTTCATCGGCAAAAGCAGCTTGCAACGTATTCATCTTTTCGCCCGGGACATCGATACCCAGCCAGGCAATGTTCTGCTCATCAATCTTCAGATGAAAGGCTTTTTGTTCGCTCATTATTCTACCTCCAGAACCATTGCTGCACCCAGACCACCTGCCGCACATGCTGTATTCAGTGCCAGACCACCACCTCTGCGCTTCAACTCATTCAGTGTCTGAGTGATCATTCTTGCCCCGGTTGCTGCGAACGGGTGACCATACGCGAGCGAACCGCCAAGCACATTAAACTTATCCATATCAATCTCACCAATTGCACTGGCGCGACCCAGTTTTTCTTTGGCAAACTTATCGCTGGCAAACATCTTAACGTTTGATAACGCCTGGGCGGCGAAAGCTTCGTGCATATCAATGAGAGTGAGATCTGACAGTGAAATGCCTGCTCGGTCCAATGCCATCGGAGTGGCATAAGATGGCCCCATCAGCATGTCTTCCCGAACACCGATTGCCGAGAAGGCGTAAGAACGGATATAACCCTTGATTTCCAATCCCAGCTCTTTCGCTCGACCTTCACGCATTAACATGATGGCAGCAGCACCATCGGTGAGCGGTGTACTGTTTGCCGCTGTGACCGAACCATACTGACGATCAAATGCTGGTCTTAACTTGCTGTAACTGGCCAGCTCCGAGTCGTGACGGATATTATTATCCTGGTCAAGGCTGTTCTTATAAGGTTCTGGAAAGGCCGTCATTACTTCATCTCGAACCTTACCCTCTTTCCATGCTTGTGAGGCTAAAGTATGTGAGCGATGAGCTAGTTCATCCTGTTCAAGTCGGCTTATCCCGTGAGATTTCGCCATTTGTTCAGCGGTCTGCCCCATTGACAGGCCTGTCGAATATTCCGCAACTGCTGGCGGTACCGGCATCAGATCTTTCAATGACAGCTTCTTCAGAATACTGAGTTTTTGCCCCAAAGTTTTTGTTTTACTTAACGCAAGTAGATTGGCAGCCAGTTTCTTCGATACCCCAATAGGCAACACTGATGATGAATCCGCTCCACCTGCAATTCCGACCTCAATGGTGCCCGCCATAATGCTTTCACAAACATTGGCAGCCGCCTGAAAACTGGTTGCACAAGCGCGTGTCACACTATAAGCATCGGTATGAATATTCATACCTGTACCAAGGACAATCTCTCGGGCGATATTGGGGGCTTCTGGCATCTGAACCACTTGGCCAAACACGACCTGGTCGATCAGCTTAGGATCGATGTCAGTGCGTGCCATCATCTCGGCAACGACCATTTTACCGAGGTCTACTGCTGGTACCTGACTAAACTCTGTACTCTGGCGTGCAAAGGGTGTGCGCAATCCGGCAACCACTGCGATTCGCTCGCCGTTACGGGTGGTGAGATCGATTTTCCCCACTTCCTTACTGCTCATAGTTTCTCCTTTTTAAGAGGTCTGACCACATTATTGTAACGAAGATGTTAAGGATTTAAAACAACCGTTTGACAAATCTCACCAAAATTATTGAATAACGTGATAGGGTCGACCAAAATGGAATATGAGAAATGAGCCAGTTCGTTGACAATAGAACGCGGTAAAACAACAAGATAGGTTTTTTCAGGCAAAAAAAAACCACACAGTAAATTGTGTGGTTGGAATCTATAAAGCAATTAACTTGCGCCAATTGAAAATAATCAGTTTCCTGATTAGGAGAAAGTAAAGTCAGCCTTCAAAAGGAAGTGTCATCTTGCTCAACATGTTAGTCTCGAGAGACCAACGAGATGACAAGGCT
This sequence comes from Vibrio hangzhouensis, assembly GCF_900107935.1. Lineage (GTDB taxonomy): Bacteria > Pseudomonadota > Gammaproteobacteria > Enterobacterales > Vibrionaceae > Vibrio > Vibrio hangzhouensis. Next base: position 118,844 of record NZ_FNVG01000011.1, read on the forward strand.
TAATATAACTTCTCCTCAGGTCATAATTTTGAACTAGATCAATTTTGAGTGACTTTACTGGTTTTACTGAGCAAAAAACAAGATTCACAGAGCAAAACGGGGGCTCCTGTGTCACTGATTAAAAAATTTGGAAAGAAACTTTCCAATCGTCCGGTCAACTCGGATATGGACAAACAAAGAAAATACGAAGCACTGGTGCGTGCTTATCACCGAGATCTTTATCGTTACGCTTATTGGTTGTGTAAAGATAAGCCTGTCGCTGAAGATCTGGTTCAGGAAACGTGCTTGCGAGCATGGAAGTCTTTGGATAGTCTCCAGGATGAAAAAGCCGCCAAGTCATGGCTGATCACAATATTGAGGCGAGAAAACGCACGTCGTTTTGAACGTAAGCAGTTTGATCTGGTTGATATTGATGATTACGGCAACGACGCTAAAGTATCTGACGACCCGCACCACCAGCAGGAGTGGCTTCAAGCTCAAATAATGAAACTCGATGTCGAATACCGTGAACCGCTATTTCTTCAGGTCGTAGGTGGCTTTAGTGGTGAAGAGATTGGCTCGATACTCGATTTAAATAAAAACACCGTTATGACTCGATTATTCAGAGCACGCAACCAGCTCAAAGAAATGTTGGAGTCTGAGGATAAATATAGGGGGCAACACAATGGATGAATTAGAATTCCGTCGTCGTATTATGTCCGATCCAAAGGCAAAAGACCCAGAGTTACTGGATGCAGCTAAAGAGAGCGACAACAACGCAAAATATCTGGAAGATGTGTTAGCGCTCGATGCTCGAATTGAACAAGCAATGAAAGTCGAAGTTCCTGACGACCTGGCGGATCGGATCTTATTCCATCAGCCTGATTCCAACGTTGTGAAAGTGAAATTCGGAAAGAGAGCCCTGTCTCTCGCAGCATCCATAGCTTTCGCATTCGGTCTTTTGGTCGGTCAGGTTAATTGGGGAAACGTCGTCGTCTCTCCTGCACAAGCTTCACTTTCTGATACCGCGATGGAACATGTAAATAATGAGATGGGCTTTATTGACCCGTTAGACGAGAATGTGTCAAAAGCGCAGATTAATGCCAAGCTTCTGCCATTCGCGTATCAATTAGGTCAGAATTTTCCGTACCATGTTTATTATTTAAACCACTGCGGCTTTGGTGAATCCAATGCCATGCACATGGTATTTCAAGGCGAGAAAGGCAAAGTCACACTGTTTCTGACCGGACTCCCATCAGATCAAAGTAAAACATTTGATAAAGATGGCTTTTCTGGACTTGTGGAACCTCTGGGAGAAGCCAGCTTTATACTGGTTGGTGAACAGGGAGAGGACTTCCAAAAGATCGGTGAAAATATAAGAAAGATCCTTAATCCATCATAAACTAACTGCCAAAAGAGTCTTATTCCAGAATAAGGCTCTTTTTTTAATAATAACGCTATTATTAGAGCTCTAACTCTAAAAATAACGTTATTAGATGCATTTCCTGCCATATAGTCGTCATTTATATACTTTTCCCGACATTTTTATTACTGGTCAGATTTGTATTGATTATACTAGCGATTAGGATCAGCCCCGAAATTGAGTTTTAACTCAATTTTAACTAACGCCCAAAAGAGGCGATTACAACAAAGGATGTATACTAAATGACTACTTCGCGTCTGTATAAAAAAACACTATTAGCAGTGGCAATCTCGTCACTTACTTTCGCCTCCCATCAAGCAGCGGCAGCAGGTTTCCAACTTAACTCTCAATCAGCAACCGGCCTAGGCCGTGCATTTGCGGGTGATGCAGTAATTGCTGACAACGCTTCAGTCATGGCACGTAACGCGGCAGCGATGACGTTGTTTGATTCGCACCAGTTTTCTGGTGGTGTGAATGTGATCGCTTCGAGTATCGATGTTAAAGACATTGGTGGTGCAGGTGCACCTCCTTATGGTTTACAAGAACCTAACGCCAACAATACCGCTACTTCATACGTACCTAACATATATTATGTCCATCGCCTAAACGACAAATGGGCGTTAGGTGCAGGCCTTTATTCCAACTTCGGTACAACTAACAACTTTAGCGACTCTTTTGGTAATAACAACTTAGCAAAAGTTTATGGTGGTACGACCGAGATAACGAGTGTTAACTTGACACTAAATGCTGCTTATCGAATTAATGAACAGTGGAGCGTTGGTGGCGGCATCGATATTATTCAAGGAACTGGTAGATTAAAGCGTGAAACATCTCCAGCTACACCTAGTGTTCCGCTGCCACCAGGACTACCAGTCTCAGACTCAGATCCAATTGGTCAACAGGCTATAGTTGATATCGACGCTACAGGCTATGGCCTAGGCTTTAACCTAGGTGCCGTTTTTGAGCTCAACCAAAATAACCGATTCGGCCTAGCCTACCACTATAGCCCGGCAGTAGATGCAGATGGCACTGTTAATTTTGGCCCTAACATCACGGCTGGAGGCGGGACCGTCCCAGTTGCATCACAGCAGTCTTATGATAGCGTGACATTACCACTACCAAGTATGTTAGAGTTCTCAGGCTATCACAAAATCGAAGATTCCAAATTTGCCGTTCACTATAGCTTACAGTGGATAGGTTGGAGTGTATTTGACAAAGTTGCAACTAACACCGGTCAAACTATTAAAGACTACGAATGGAAAGATGGTTACCACGCTGCGTTGGGGGGAACATACTATCTAAACAACGACTGGACTCTACGTGCAGGTTACATGTATGACACTGCAGCTCAAGATCAGCTTACGTCAATCTCAGTACCAGATTCTGACCGTCATTGGTTCTCATTTGGTGCTGGTTACAATTTCAATAAACACCACACTGTAGATCTTGGTGTAACTTATCTAATGGGCAAAGATGTTTCAGTTTCTGAAACTAATCCTCTTGCTCCTGATTTGACGGCAACTACTCGTGCAAATGCATGGCTGGCTGGCATCCAATACAGCTACAGTTTTTAAGCTAAATAGCTAAACTTTCTAAGGGTCGGTATTCCGGCCCTTTTTTCTATCCGCTCTTCCTCTACTTGATAGTTTCAGCTTACAACTGGTCTTACCAATCGTTGCGTTTCGTTTACATCTGTACGCTGAAATATCGAAACATCTGCGTAACATCCCATTTTTTAACCTAACCTAAAAGCATTTTGCAAAATAAAATATCAAAATTGCATCCTTTACACTAAAATCGTTTTAAAGCATTTACTCTAAAAATACAATCAGCGCTCTTCATAAAAATACTTTGAGCGTACAATAATGATAATTTCAAAACGAACTCCCCTTTCTCTTGCAGTGGTTTTGGGGCTGCTCTCCTCTACACAGGTATCAGCAGCAGGTTTTCAGCTGGCAGAATACTCAGCAACGGGCTTAGGACGCGCATTTGCAGGTGAGGCAGCAATGGCTGACAATGCAAGCGCACAATGGCGTAATCCAGCGATGTTGACCTATCTAGCGGGGACTCAGATCTCTGGTGGTGTGCTTTATGTAGAGCCGAATATTGATGTCAAAGGAACGTCTTCATTCGCTGGCTACACGGAAGCAAACGATATTGCCAAGGGCGCCCCAGTACCTAATTTTTATATCTCTCACCAGATTAACGATAAGTTTGTCACTGGTTTTGCCCTGAGCTCTAACTACGGTATGGAAACAGACCTAGGTAGTGATTTCAAAGCCACTCAATATGGCAACGAAGCCAAGATCATGACGGTTGAAGCAGTTGCCAGTCTAGCCTATAAACTCAACGAACAGTTTAGCTTCGGTGGAGGTATTCGCTATGTAACGGGTGAAGGTAAAATTGGTGCGACAGTGCCTTTTGATACGAGTATACCGGTAGCTCCTGGCGTTGATATTCCTGTATCTAAGGGTGACTACTTGAAATATGTCGAAGGCACTGACTCTTCATGGGGCTATGTTTTGGGGGCGGCCTGGCAAGTCAATGATACAAACCGCATTGGTTTTGCCTACAAATCCGAAGTAATGATGGATTTCGAAGGGCACGGTGAAGGCATTGGTTTTGGTTTTATGGGTAAGAAAGACGGTAAGTTGAGTGTCGCTCTACCGGCAACGGCTGAGCTATCGAGCTTCCATCAACTTAACACTCAATGGGCCCTTCACTCGAGCATCAACTGGACCCAATGGAGCAGCTTTAAAGAACTGCACGCTGAATTCGTCGATGGTACAAGTAGCCACATTAAGCAAGAGAACTGGAAGGACAGTTACCGCTTCGCTCTCGGTACGACCTATGCACTAAACCAAAAACTTACGCTACGTGGTGGTGTGGCTTACGACATGTCAGCCGTCGATGACAAATACCGCACGACAACCATCCCTGAAACCGACCGTACCTGGCTAAGTGCTGGCGCAAGCTATATGTTTTCCGATCAATTCAGCTTAGATGGTGGACTGACATACATCATGGCACGCACGGCTTCTATCAATGAACCTCGCGACAGTTCTGATGATGAAGCAGCAAAATTTGGTGACTTCAATGGCGAAATCACCGGTGATGTTTGGATTGTTGGTATTCAAGCGAACTATCGCTTCTAACCCTCGACTCAAATATTAAGACGCTTTAGAAGTACCGTCATCTTTACTTGCGTGAAGATGACGGTAATTTTGAGTTAGGTGAGAATGACAACGGGTACTTAGGTGCGCTTCTAACGAAAGACTCACTACTCAAAACCTTCCAGATAATCATCTATATATGCTTCTTCCGCTTCATTCACTTGTTCTGTGTCTATCTCGGCTTTGTAGTTCTGCCGTTGGATATAAACATCACGCGTTAGCGAATAAGGGTCTGGGGACTGCTCCAGAGTTGCTTCCTGCGGCACGACCAACGCTCGTTTTTCCATGCCTTCCAGCGCCCACTTTCCAAACTTTGCCCAGAAGTTTAGAAACGATATAGGTGGGTAAAGTCCGTCAACCAAATCCGCTCCCTCACGCAACACAATCGGTCCGTATGCGGGGATCATAATGTACGGACCGGTTGCCACTCCATAATGACCAATAGCGTCACCAAACTCTTTCTTTTCGCGTTTTTCGATACCTGCCGCAGAGGCAATGTCAATGAACCCCAGTAGACCTACGGTACTGTTAATCCAAAATCGATTGAAGTGATCCAGAGCTGTAGCTCCATTCCCCATGACCGCATTATTCACGGCACTGAATGGTTCGTCGAGGTTAGCAAGGAAATTGCGAATCCCCAAACGCACCGGATCGGGCGTGTAATTGACGTAAGCAAGGGAAACAGGACGTACCAGGTAAGGGTCGAGGTAATCATAGTTAACCGCCCACATTGCTCGGTTAAAGCTCTCAAAGGGGTCATACACATCGGTGCCGACCTGTATTGGTTGTTCAGGCACAGTCACTTCACCGCCTGTGTCTTCCACACTACCATAGGGGGTGTTTGATTGATTTATTGCTGTTTCCTGGCTCTCTATCGGTAATGCGTCTTCATCAGGGGCAGAAGAGCAACCAACAAGAAATACGCAAGAAACAAAAACGGCAAAAAGTGTTACCTTTTTGCCGGTCAATGCTGACTGCATAACCTCATCCATAAGCCATAACAATCTAGCAATTAGTCGTTTTTATAGTCCCTAATTATTTGATTTATAGGACGTATGCACTAGATTGTTGTGATAACCACTAACCAAGAGTATAGCGGTATGCTACATCTCAAGCCAGTGAAAGCAACCATCCAGGCAACATTTTATTAATCAAATTGCAGGTTTGTTAACGATAATTTAGTACTGTTGGTTGATATCTACCTTCACAGTTTCCCCTAGTTTGGCAGGCTGACTCTCGCCATACCAATCGCCATCTCGGGTCGCAACATTGCCGTCGCTATCAATACGAACACGAACGACTAACCCTTCAAGGCTGGATAACTTACGCCCTTCCATCATGCTGTTGTTATCATCGAGAACCACAGTGCGTGGGAATGAACCTAATGGATAACGCGCAGCTGCGACTGGCATCGGCGAACCATCAGCCGGATGCACCGACACAATCAGCGCCGCGCCCTCAGGGACCTGAACGCCTGGGCTTAGTGAAATCTCCACGGCAACGGATTCACCCTTAACAACAGGCTCACCCATGCGTGCCTTGGCACTTTCGATGCTTCGGGTTAGCATTTCGTAACGGCTGTCTTCCGGGCCAATCATTCTCTGCATCACTGACCAGTAGCGAATCGCACTTGCAAAATCTTCACGCTCAAATGCATCAAACGCCAGTAAAGAAAATACTCTGAGATCTACGTACTCTTCCTGTATCAAGCTGGTTAGCAAGCTACGTGCACGATTCTGATCCATCTCATCCTGAGACATCATCAACGCCTGAGCGTAACCTAGTTTGACGTCGGCATTATCTGGTTCAATACGGTACGCATTCTCCATCGCATCTGTTGCAGTGGCAACGTCACGGTTAGCCAGAGCGATACGTCCTAGCAGAAGCCAGCCCGTGGAGTCATCTTTCTGATAATGGAGACGAGTACGAAGCGCCAGAGTCAGATCCTGCATTTCGTCTTCCGTCATTGGCTCAGCGGAGCCAGCCATCAACTTCTTAGAAAGCTCAGGTAAATTAGCTGACACTTCATGCCAGTTTTTCACCTTTTCCGCTCCTCCAAAGTGCATGTACATACCGTACGTAAGCACTACAATCAAAATCGCTGACGGCAATAAAATAGCCATCAGTGACACATTGGTCTTGGCGACTTCCTGTTGCTGAGGAATGTCATCCAGCAGAGATTGCTTCAGGTCATCGATCAGGTCTTGTTGGTTTTCCACCAAGCCTTCACTGGTTTCCTCTTCCAACTCAGATAAACGGTCTTTGTAGAATGCCTTATTTAATTCGTCACGCAGCTGCTCATCATTGTTGGCTTTCTTGCTGTTGAGCGTCATCACCAACAACAGAATAGCGACGAAAACCAGAGCGACTGTTGATATCCAAAAAAGTGTCATTACTGCTTATCTCCAGTCTCTTTTTCATCTAGCAGAGCTTTCAGCTGAGCTTCTTTTTCTTCATTCCACTCACTGTTATCACTCGCTTGTTTAGTGCGATTTCTGCGGCTACGAACCACAATCAGACCAAAGCCAATAACGATGACGACGAACGGGCCTAACCACAAAACAGATGTCGCTAGCGTAAGTGGTGGCTGATAGGTCACAAAATTGCCGTATCGGGCGATCATATAATCTACGATCTCATCTTTTGATTTACCCTCTTTGGTCATCTCGTACACTTTCTGACGCAGGTCTTGCGCCAATTCGGCATTGGAGTCACCGATTGTGTTGTTCTGACACTTTGGACAGCGAAGGGTCTGATTAAGCTCTTTGAACTGATTTTCTTGCTCCAGAGAGTCAAACTCATGAACTTCAATGGCAGCATGAGCGCCCAGCGCCAGCAACAAGGATGATGCAAAAGCAACTAACCACTTTTTCATTGTTTATCCTCCTCTAACATCTGCTGATAGAGAGGCTGCAACTTTTCACTCCAGTTACGCGGATTCACGTCGCCGACGTGTCGATAACGAATCACGCCATTTGCATCAATCAGAAAGGTCTCTGGCGCTCCATAAACACCCAGATCCAGTCCCAGCATTCCGTCTCCGTCAAACAGGCTGATTAAATAGGGGTTACCCAACTCATTTAACCACTGAACCGCTTTGTTACGTTGGTCTTTGTAGTTAAGGCCAATGATTTTGACCCCCTGGGCCGCAAGTTCATTGAGGTACTGATGCTCAGCATAACAAGTCGGACACCAGGTCGCCCATACATTCAGAAGTAGAGGCTCGCCCTTAAAGACGTCCTGATTATACAACTTGCCCGGCTCCGCCAAGTCTTCAAGGCGAAACTTCGGAACCTGCTTACCAATGAGAACTGATTCCAGTTTCGTTGGATCATCGCCAGCCTGATTTTTACCAAGCTGAATCGCAAACACAGCAACTAAAACAAGGAAGGCGATGAGAGGAATAAACAGAATCTTTTTATTCATTATGCATCTCCTGTCGTCTTAGCCGTTTTTCTGAAACGATAGCGCTTGTCACTAATGGACAGAGCCCCACCCAGGGACATAATCAACGCCCCCAGCCAGATCCAGCGCACAAACGGCTTGTGATAAATACGTACTGCCCATGACTTACCATCGTCCAATCGCTCACCCATCGCAATGTAAAGATCACGAGTCACGCCACGGTCAATCGCCGCTTCTGTCATCATCGACTTCGCCGTGCGATAGAAGCGCTTCTCGGCATGTAGCGTGTTGATATATTTTCCATCTTTCGTGATTTCAAAGTCCGCTATATAGCCGTCATAGTTTGGTCCGTCTTTATCGCGCAGGCCTTTAAAGTAAAAATCATAATCATTGATCTGATAGTGCTCGCCCGGAGCCAGACGCACATCGCGTTCGATACTGTAGTTCTGGACCATTGCAATACCAATGACCGTCACTGCCAGACCAATATGACCCATAACCATTGCCCAGTGGTTGCGTGGCAGCTTTTTAATACCTTCGGCAAAACTGTGGCGGTGTGTCGCGCGCTCGTAAAGTTCGAAACAGTGCATGGTGACAATCCACGAAGCCATCAGCCAGCCAAGGAAAGCCAGTCCTGTGAAGTACTCAGACAGCAGTACAACCATCAGAGCTGAGAACACCAATGAGATCACACCGGAAACCAACATTGGTTTCGCTAATGTTGACATCTTGTCACGCTTCCAACGGATCAGTGGCCCAATCCCCAACAAAAAGGCAAACGGCACCATTAACCAGGTAAACAGCATATTGAAGAAAGGCGCCCCGATGGAGACAGAGCCCAAGCCAATTTGTTTATGCACTAAAGGAAGCAGAGTACCTACAAGAACGACCACAAGTGCCGCCATCAGCAAGACGTTGTTGCCAAGCAATGCGTTCTCGCGCGACAGCAAGTCGAAGTTACCGCGCACTCGAACGGACGCGCCCTTGAGGGCAAACAGCAACAGCGAACCACCAATAACGAAGACAAGGAAGCCAAGAATGAACATGCCACGTGATGGATCAGATGCGAACGCGTGTACCGATACCAGAATACCGGAACGTACCAGGAAAGTTCCAAGCAAACTCAATGAGAATGCAGAGATAGCCAAAAGCACAGTCCAGGCCTTGAAGGTTCCGCGTTTTTCCGTCACTGCCAGAGAGTGCATCAGCGCTGTACCTGCTAACCAAGGCATGAAAGACGCATTTTCAACAGGATCCCAGAACCACCAGCCGCCCCAGCCTAGCTCATAGTATGCCCACCAAGAGCCTAGCGCGATACCCAGCGTTAGAAACACCCAAGCAGCCGTGGTCCATGGACGAGACCAGCGTGCCCATGCCGTATCCAGACGGCCAGACATCAAAGATGCAATGGCAAACGAGAACGCAACTGAGAAGCCCACATAGCCCATATAAAGCATAGGTGGGTGAATAATCAATCCCGGGTCCTGCAGCAGCGGGTTTAGGTCGCGGCCATCTACCGGGAAGAAAGGTAAGGTACGTAGGAATGGGTTTGACGTCACGATGATAAATAGTAAGAAGCCAACCGTAATCATCCCCATCACTGCCAGTACGCGAGCAACTGACTCTTGCGGCATACCGCGACTGAAGCTAGCAACTGCTACTGTCCATGCAGCCTGGATGAGTACCCATAACAGCAATGAACCTTCGTGAGCCCCCCAAACCGCCGTCAGACGGTAGTACCATGGAAGCTGGGTATTTGAATTGTTTGCGACGTATTGCAGCGTGAAATCATTGACGTAAAACGACCACTCCAGAATCAGGAATGACAATAACAACATAATGAACATACCCCAGGAAAGAGGTCTGGCGGTGTTCATCAGCATTGTGCTGTTCTTTGATGCCCCAATGAGCGGCAAAATACTGAGTAGCACGGATAAACTCAGCGAGAGTATCAGTGCAAAGTGACCAATTTCAGCAATCATTGACCGCTTCCTTGTTTCTGTTGTTTAGAATATTGCAGCGGCTCGTGAGTCTTCTTCATCGCTTCCGCCACTTCCGGTGGCATATACTCTTCGTCGTGTTTTGCCAGTACTTCGAAAGCTTCAATCTTAGTCGGCTCGATCAGAACACCCTGAGCAACAATCCCCTGCCCCTCACGGAACAGGTCTGGCAGGATACCATCGTAAACCACCGTCACCTTCGGACCCACATCGGCCAAATCGAAGCTGACACGCAGAGACTCTGAATCACGAGATACAGAACCGGCAACCACCATGCCACCAATACGCAGACGCTGACCGATTTCTGGCTTCGAGCCATCCTGCTTACCATTCACCAGTTCCGTTGGCGTATAGAACAGATCCATGTTTTGGTTCAAGGCATAGAGAATAAGACCAACGGTCGCACTGATACCAATGAAAATGGCCAGAATGATACCCAGCCTTTTCTTACGTCTTGGGGTCATAGTGTGTTCTCCATATTTTTTGCCGCTTCGATACGCGCTTGCCTATCGACTTTAGCTTGAACGTCTTTAAGTAGTTTCTTTCCTCGTGACACGCTGGTCACGAGCAAAATAATCAGAGATAAAAAGGTAATGCCAAACGCACTCCACACGTAAGAGGCGTAGCCACCCATCGCAAAAAAGTCACTCAAGGATTCAAAATGCATAATACTTAACCTCTTTGCTTCACTTGTGCTGCCAGTTGGACCACCCACGGACGATGGCCTTCTTTGCTGATAATTTCATTACGAAGTCGGATTAAAGTCAGTGTGCCGAAGAAAAATGCAAACCCAAATATGTTGAGCAACAGCGGCCACAACATATCGGTCGAAATTGAAGGCTTAGCAAACTTGGTGATTGTTGCCCCTTGATGCAGGGTATTCCACCACTCGACCGAAAAGTGAATGATGGGTAAATTGATCACACCTACAATCGCTAATATACCCGCGGCCTTAGCGGCCGTTTTTTGATCATCAAACGCATGGTAAAGTGCGATTACACCAAGATAGAGAAATAGAAGAATCAGTTCCGATGTCAGGCGTGCATCCCACACCCACCAGGCCCCCCACATCGGCTTGCCCCAAACCGCCCCCGTAAGCAGGGCGATGAAAGTAAAGACGGCGCCAATTGGTGCCATTGCCAATGCCGCCATACTGGACAATTTAACCTGCCAGACTAAACCAATGAAGGCAGCAATCGCCATTGACATATAGACACCCATCGACCAGATTGCCGAAGGTACGTGGATGTAGATAATACGGAAACTATCACCTTGCTGGTAATCAGCAGGCGCGAAGGCTAAGCCCCAAATGGTGCCAATAGACAAGCAGGCCAATGCCAGCGTGGCGAACCAAGGTAGAAGCTTACCGCACAGTTGGTAAGTGGTTTCGGGTTTGGCATAAGGATGAAGCCATTTCCACATAGTGTTTCTCACTCTTAGACGACATTTCCCTCATCACACACAGGTGATAAAAGCGTTTTAGTTTTCTAATTTACGCTAACTCTTAAAGCGGCGCTGATAGCAAACGGGGTGAGAGTCATCGCCCCAGCTAACATGGCAGCCAGCAAAGCCAACTGACCATTATACGCGACACCCAATGATGCAGCATCAATCGCGGAGGTAGCAAATATTAGAATAGGTATGTAGAGAGGCAACACGAGCAAACTCAGCAACACGCCCCCCTTTTGCAATCCAACCGTTAGTGCGACGCCGATGGCGCCAATAAAACTCAAGGTAGGCGTACCGACCAGTAGAGTTGATACGACAGCAATCCAGGTAGTAGTGTCCAAAGACAGCAGTATCGCCAGCAATGGACTAATGATGATTAACGGTAATCCCGTTAATATCCAATGAGCAATGATTTTCGCCATCACGACCAGTTGCAACGGGATAGGCATTAGCATCATCTGCTCCAATGAACCATCCTGAAAATCATCTTTAAACAAACGCTCCAGAGAAAGCAGTGCCGACAGCAGTGCGGCAACCCATACGATCCCCGCGGAAATCCGAGCCAATAGGTTAGGCTCCGGACCAATACTGAGCGGGAAAAGGGTAATAACAATAATAAAAAACCACAGCGGGTTAAAAATGTCTGCCTGACGACGAAATGCGATGAGCAGCTCTCGACGAATAATTTTCATCATGGACGCGATCATACTACTCTCCAAGCTTAATCTTTTTCAGTTTAGGGTTATCGCTAAACATATCCTGGTGAGTCGTCAACAACACGATTCCGCCCTTTTCTGCATGACTTAAAAATAAGTTCTCCAGAACTTTCACACCTTGTTTATCAATGGCAGTCAAAGGCTCATCCAGTATCCACAATGGCTGTTCGCTCAGCCAAAGACGTGCCAACGCAACCCGTCGTTGCTGACCTGCTGACAGTTGTGCCACAGGCACATCTTCACGACCCGCGAGGCCAACCTGAGTGAGGGCTGTAAAAATCTGCTCCTCCGAGGTATCGGGCGCATGGATAGATTGATAGAATTTGAGATTTTCAAACGCAGTGAGGTCGCGCTTAACACCAGTCTGATGCCCAAGAAACAACAAGGATTGGTGATACTCTTCTCGATTTGACTCGATTTTTTCACCGTTCCATTTGATATCCCCTTCTTCTTTATCACCCAGGCCCGCCACAATACGCATGAGCGTTGTTTTTCCGGTGCCATTGCGTCCTTCAATCTGAACAAGGTCGCCTAATTGTAAAGAAAAAGATAAATTCTCAAATAATACGCGTTCATCACGAATCGCTGATAATTTTGTTACTTCTAACATTCATTTACATACTGGTTCGACAGGACCTTCATCTTACCATAGCTACCATACGGAGAAACGATAATGATCAAACCCGCTTCACGAAACTTAGTAAGAAACTATAAATTGCTGTTCTTAAAACGAAATATATACCCATAAAGTGGTATAAAATTTCTTATTTTTTCACATAACTGCGGGTAATAGAATAGCAAACCGTATTACTATGACGACAGTAAAACCGTAAGAGATTGTTAATGTTGTTATTGAAATAGAACAAGAACATCAATGCGTTATTGATGCCCTGTAATGTTTATCTTAATCTTTTTGAAGGGGCGTAGCCTTGCGATGGCGACTTGCGAACAGCTTGTTTCGCCTTGTGAAGCGGTGGGACCTGCTCCTTACCGGCGATTTTGTTTTGCAGTGAAAGCATCAGTTCAGCTTCTGCTTTTGGGAGCTCACATTCTTCAATCAGTTCATTGATGTCAGCACCCAGTTTGACCATTTTGTTGGCCCGGGTATAGAGTCGGCCATCACTGTCGACATTCTCAAGTTCAATAATCCGCTCAGTAAGATGGGCAATGATCTCTTCCTGCTCAGACATTTTTTGTCCGAGACCAACCAAAACGGAACGAACCTCAAGCAACTGCTTATTGCACTTCTCGACTTCTTTTTCCAGAGCCCGCTTCTGCTGACGTGCGTGGGCCTGGTGAAGATTCAAATTGCGATGAACCTTCACAAGCCAGCCGAATAAAATCACAACTAATGCCACCGCTCCCCAGAAAAGCGGCGACATTAGGGGTAACGCGTCCATCATTATAGGTAAGCCATCTCGTCCCACTCATCTTCCGAGAGCAGTTTATTAAGATCAACCAGAATGAGCAACTTACCATCACGGTTACTGACGCCCTGAATAAACTTGGCGCTTTCGTCGGTTCCCACACTTGGTGTAGTATCGATCTCTGAAGAACGCAGGTAAACCACTTCCGCAACACTGTCTACTAAAATACCAATCACTTGTCGCTCAGACTCAATCACGATAATGCGAGTATTATCGGTAATTTCGCCCGGCATCAGGCCAAATCGTGAACGTGTGTCGATCACCGTAACCACGTTACCACGCAGATTGATGATACCCAGCACGTAGTCTGGCGCACCCGGAACCGGTGCTATCTCGGAATAACGGAGTACTTCACGAACCTGCATTACATTGATGCCGTACGTTTCCTCTTCTAACTGGAAAGTCACCCACTGAAGCACTTCGTCGTTAGCTTGATCTTTTCTTAGTTCAACATCCATCGTTTGAGACATAGTCTTCCTCTCAATTTCTTCACCGCACAGCCCAGCACAAACTCCGCTGGGTGCCATTGCATCAATATTGTTTGTTATTGTACCGATTTAACATCTAAACCAGCATTTAGCATGTCGATTAACTCAGACACATGAACCAGCGCACACATTTGTTGCTTTACCATGCCAGCCAGCCAGGGGCGTTTTCCGGCTTTCTCTCGCCACCTCACAGCTTCGGGCATTAGTAATTCTGTACCTTTCAGTTCACTGGAGGCCAACCCCCAGTTGCTTTCCCCCAGCATCACGATATATTCGTATACATCTTGGTGTGCATTGTCACTCAGTACGTCCGGCATGACCCAACGCGCCGTATCAACAACGTCGAGTTTATTTTCCCGGCTCGATTGAAGCCCCAGATACCAACTGGGTTTGCCAATCAAATGATTTAGCTCGCCCATCTGGTGAATACCACCTAGTTCGTCCAAAGGAACAGCAAAAGTGACACCATTCACATCGAAGTAAAGAACCTGAAACCCCTCGGCACGTTCACCATTGCGCCATTGCTGCGGCACATCCGGTATTTCATTATGAGCGGCAACCTGCTCTTTTATGATATCGGCTACCTCTGGCGTTGCTTTAACCTCTGGTTCAACCTCAAGCGTGACATCGGTGTCCCAGTTCTGAATTTCGGGCTCGGTTTCGGCCTGCTCAAGCTCGGTCACTATTTCCGGTTTAACCATCGGTTCACACTCGCTGGCAACCTGTGACTGCAAACCACTAAACAGTTTTTCTAAATGAGCAAGATCGGGTTGCTCACAGTCCACAAACTGCTTTGATGCGGCTGCTACCTGCAACTGGGACTGGGGTTGTTGTTTTGGCGCTTCTACTTCTTGTTCTGGATAATCACTACTCAAGTGATCTACGATCTCTGGCGCGATATCAACCTCAGTCTGTCGCTGAACCTCAGTCTGTTGCTGAACCTCAGGCTCTACCAATGGCGCATCCAGAACTTCTGTATCAACATCGTCTTCAAGCCCCAGCAATGACGAAAAGTAGTCGTCCAACGCTTGTTCACTCGATAATGGTGCCGCATCAGCTTTCATCTTGTGCCAGCCTCTCGAGATAGATTAATAGCTGCTTGTACGCAAAGACACCGCGACTTCCCGCAGCAAAATGCGAGGCAGGCATGTGCTTCAGGCTTGCATCACGAAACTTAGTATCTATCGGTACGGCAGAACTCCATACCTGTGATGGATAATCATGCTTTAATTGAGTCAGGGTTTGCAATGAAGCTCGTGTACGCTTGTCGTACATAGTCGGGACTATGGTTACTTTAAACGGTCTTTGACGCGATTTTTGCATGATAGCCAACGTACGCACCATGCGTTCGAGCCCTTTCATCGCCAAGAACTCAGTCTGGACCGGAATCAATATCCGATCGCTTGCAGCCAGAGCATTGACCATCATCACGCCCAGTATAGGTGGACAGTCAATCAACACATAATCGTATCGCTCACGTAACGTCAGCAATGCACGTTTCAAAATCAATCCCATGCCACTGCGATTGCCCATCACACGGTCCAGAGTTGCTAACGACATGTGAGCAGGCAAAATATCGATGTTATCGATATCTGTGTTATGGATAAGGGCTTTGACGCGACTCTCAGAAAACTCTTTAAGCTGAAACAAGTCAAACAAACTTTGTTTGAGCTCATCTGAATCCATACCCAGATAAGTCGTCAGTGAAGCATGAGGGTCAGTATCAATAAGTAATACTCTGTGCCCCTTCTGGCTCAACAATCCCGCTAAAGTTACCGTGGTTGTAGTCTTACCGACACCGCCTTTTTGGTTTGCGACACTCCATACGATCATAGTTAGTGCCTCTTTAACTCGACTAAAATGCGCTCAGCGATACGCTCAAGAGGAAGATCCTCACTGGAAATTCCCGCTTTAGCGACCGCTTGTGGCATTCCATATACCACGCAGGATTCCTCATCCTGTGCCCAGACTGTCGAACCGGAACTTTTAAGCATTCGCGCACCTTCGCGACCGTCAGCGCCCATCCCTGTTAGTACCATAGACAGGACCTTGTCCTGATAGATTTTCGCAGCAGAACCAAAAGTGACGTCGACACAAGGTTTGTAGTTCATGCGGTCGCCACCATCGAGAATACGTATCTTGGCACTATTGGCGCGTCCTTCAAGCATCATTTGCATGCCGCCTGGTGCCAGATAAGCTACGCCAGGTTTTAGCACGTCACCATCTGCGGCCTCTTTGACCGTTATCTGGCATAAAGAGTTAAGTCTGGCGGCGAACGCAGCCGTAAACGTGGCTGGCATGTGTTGAATCAACAAAATAGGATGCGGATAATTGGCCGGTAATTTGGTCAGTATCTTTTGCAATGCCACCGGACCGCCTGTGGACGTGCCGATAGCCGTCAACTGATAACTCTTGCCACTTGCTCTGAATCGCGTTGGTGACGTTGTTATCGATGTGGTTCTGCTCGAAGCGGATACCACCGGGCGCACTGGACGTAGTGAGGTTCTGCGAAGCAAAGCCCGTCGACTGGCAATCTGCTGCACGCGCTGTTGAAGCAGGTTAACCGCTTCATCTTTATTTCTGGCAATGTCCTCAAACTTCTTGGGTAGGAAATCAAGCGCGCCAGCTTCCAGAGCATCGAGTGTCGCTTTTGCCCCTTCATGGGTGAGCGATGAAAACATAAGAATTGGCGTTGGCTGAGAAGCCATGATTTCCCGAACCGCGCTGATGCCATCCATCACTGGCATCTCAATGTCCATGGTGATGACATCGGGTTTCAGTGCCAATGCTTTCTCAACCGCTTCTTTGCCGTTGGTTGCGACATCAACCACCTCCAGTCGAGGTGCCGCGTTTATGATGTCGCTGACACGTCGACGGAAAAAACTGGAGTCATCGACTACGAGTACTTTTAAAGACATAGATTTCCTTATCAGATACGCGATGCCGCTGCGTACTGCTTAAGCAAGTCAGGCACGTCAAGAATTAGCGCAATATGACCATCGCTGGTAATGGTCGCTCCAGCCATGCCTGGAGTACCCTGAAGCAGACTGTCCAGTGGCTTGATAACCACTTCTTCCTGACCAATGAGCGTATCCACAACAAATCCGACACGCTGGCTACCAATTTGCACGATAACAACGTGACCATGACCTTTGCGCTGCTCAGCTCTTCCTGCATGTGGTGCTAACCAGTTCTGCAAATAAAACAGTGGGATAGACTTGTCGCGGACAATAATGGTGAGCTGGCCATCTACGACATTGGTACGGCTCAGATCCAGATGGAAAATCTCATTCACGCTAGCTAATGGCAAGGCAAAAGGATTGCCACCGACACCTACCATCAAGGTCGGTAGAATCGCCAGCGTCAGCGGCACTTTGATGATGATCTTAGTACCTTTACCCAGCTCAGAGTCGATATCAATAGATCCGTTTAGAGCATTAATAGCGGTATTTACCACATCCATGCCCACGCCACGGCCCGAAATGTCTGAAATTTTTTCTTTACTCGAGAAGCCTGGCATAAAGATGAGGTTAAAACATTCTTTATCCGTCAGACGCGAAGCGGCGTCTTCATCCATCATGCCGCGTTTAACCGCAATAGCTCTGAGTTTTTCCGGATCCATACCGCCACCGTCATCGACGATAGCAAGCTCAATATGGTCACCTTCTTGCGACGCTGATAAGGTGACCTTACCAGTGCGAGGCTTACCCGCCTGTTCACGAATGTCTGGCATTTCAATGCCATGGTCAACCGAGTTTCGGACTAAGTGGATCAGTGGATCAGCAAGCGCTTCGACCAGGTTCTTATCCAGATCGGTATCTTCTCCCTGCATCTCCAATGTGATGTCTTTATTGAGGCTGCGAGCCAAATCACGGATCACTCGAGGGAAACGGCCAAAGACTTTCTTAATTGGCTGCATGCGAGTTTTCATCACGGCACCCTGAAGGTCTGCCGTCACCACATCCAGATTTGAGACCGCTTTCGACATCTCTTCGTCGTTGCTGTTCAGGCCAAGACTCACTAGTCGGTTACGTACCAGAACTAACTCGCCCACCATGTTCATGATGGTGTCTAATGTCGAAGTATCAACACGTACCGTGGCTTCAGCCTGCGGCTTCTTCACCTGGACTGCTGTGCTTTTGTTCTCTTGCGCCGCCGGCAACGATTTTTCAGGAGCCGGGGCCACAGAAGGTGCCGCTTTCACTTCCGCGACAGGTTGAGACATAACCTCTGCTGATGCTGAGTTAAGCGTTGCGGGCTTGGTGGCAACTTCTAACTCGTCAGGTGACGGGCCTTTACCCACGCCATGTAATTCATCGAGTAACTTCTCGAACTCTTCGTCGGTCATAAGGTCGCCGCCATCAGTGGCGTCAGCAGGCTTGGCCGCGACTGGATCTTTGGTTGGAGTGGCAGATGATTCTACATTATTGGCAGACGGCCCTTTACCAACCCCGTGCAACTCATCCAACAACTTTTCAAATTCATCATCAGTGATATCAGAAGACGGCAATTCCGCGGGAGCAACCGGGGCAATGTCAACGACAGAGGCCGACGGCTTCGCCGCTTTGGTAGGACTTCCACCCTTACCGTGCAGTTCGTCAAGAAGACGCTCAAATTCATCCTGAGTGATATCGTCAATTGAGTCACCATTAGACACTGGCGTTGATTCAATAACACTTAGACTGGCTTCGGCTGTCTGATTCGGTACAAAGGGCTCCGGTGTTTCAACAATCGGAGCAGGAGCAGATGACAACTCGTCTGCTGACTCAGGCCTACTTAAACGGTGGAGTTCCTCAAGTAAAGCAGGGTCAGCTGGGGCAATCGGGTCCATATTCTGAACAGACTGAAACTGATGATTGACTGTGTCCAACGCCTTAAGCATGGTATCCATCAAACTTGCGTTCAGCGAACGTTGACCATTGCGAAGAATGTCAAAGACATTTTCAGCACCGTGGCAGGTATCAACAAGTTCAGTAAGAGACAAGAAACCGGCTCCCCCCTTAACGGTATGAAAGCCTCTAAATATTGCATTCAACAGATCTTTGTCATCTGGATTATTTTCTAATTCAACCAGTTGCTCTGATAGCAACTCGAGAATCTCTCCAGCTTCCACTAGAAAATCCTGTAAGATCTCTTCATCTAACTCGTAGCTCATAGTCACCCCTAAAACCCAAGACTCGAAAGCAAATCATCCACTTCGTCTTGCGAAGAAACGGCATCGTCCCGCTCGTGAGGGTTAATAATGGGTCCCTCAACGCCAACTGGTGCCTGCTTTGGTTTTGTTGTTATTGATTGTTGTTCGTCACTGAACACTTTCAAGATTTCCACCAGCCTCGTTTCCACTTCACTGACTAAAGTGATAACGCGGCGAATGATTTGTCCAGTAAGGTCTTGAAAATCCTGCGCCATTAGAATGTTGGTGAGTTGAGTACGTAATTCGGTACTGTCTCCCTCAACCTGACTTAACAGTTCATCAATGCGATGACACAGGTCTTTGAATTGTTGCAGTTCTAGCCTTCCATGCATCAGTTCGTTCCACTGAGGACGAACTTGCAATAAGCAGTCATGGAGGTTGTCTGCCATAGGCAAGCACCGTTCAACCGCGTCCATGGTCGTATTGGCCGAAACTTCGGTCTTATTGATAACGTATTCCAGACGGTCTCGTGCTTCGGGGATTTCATCGTTAGCGATCTCATTGAGACGCGTATCAATGCTAAATTCCGTTAAAGCATCGTGCAGATCGCGGGTCAACGCTCCTACTTCTTGCAGGACGCGACGCTCACTACCGCCTTGAATCATCATGACCAGCTTGTTCGCTTCTTGTTGCTTGTCGTGTTCCAACAACTCAACAAGCTGCTTAGCTTGTTCCAATGAAATCATTCTGATATAGCCATTTGCTATGAGAACGCGTTATAAGCGCTCAAAAATTTTGTCTAGTTTTTCTTTTAATGTCGCTGCAGTAAACGGCTTGACGATATAGCCATTCACGCCTGCTTGTGCTGCTTCGATGATCTGTTCACGCTTAGCTTCCGCTGTGATCATCAATACAGGCAAATGTTTCAGTTCTTCATCCGCGCGAATGTGCCTTAAAAGGTCAATACCCTGCATACCCGGCATGTTCCAGTCTGTGACCACAAAGTCAAAGTCGCCTTTTTTAAGCATTGGTAATGCCGTTAAACCGTCGTCAGCTTCTAGCGTATTGCTAAAGCCCAAGTCGCGTAGAAGGTTTTTGACAATACGTCGCATTGTTGAAAAGTCGTCAACAATAAGGATTTTCATGTTTTTATTCAAAATTGCCTCCACTGAAAGCAAGATCAGTGTTTATTAATTATTATCGGTCCAAGCACTCAGCTTGGTGCGAAGACGCTGCATCGATTGGCTTAATATCTGACTAACGCGCGATTCGCTGACGCCCAATATCTCACCTATCTCCTTCAAATTTAACTCTTCATCATAATACAGTGATAACGTTAATGCTTCACGCTCTGGGAGCGATTTTATTGATTCTATTAACGCTTCGCGAAACGCATCGTCCGCGACACCCTGAAATGGTGAGTTATCGTCTTCATCTGAAACAGAGACTGAATCTTCAGACACGCCCAAATCTTCAATACCCACTAACTTGGAACAACTAATATCGGTCAAAGCTTTGTGATATTGAGCAAGGCTCAGCCCCAAATAGTTTGCCACTTCGACGTCCGTCGGATCTCGATTGAGCTCCACTTCCAATACCGAAATGGCTTGCGAAATGTCACGGCTATGTTTATGTACTGAACGTGGTACCCAGTCACCGCGACGAATATCATCCAGCATGGCACCGCGAATTCGAATCCCTGCATAGGTTTCAAAACTGGCGCCCTTGCTGCCATCATAATTTTTTTGTGCCTCAATCAGGCCAATCATGCCAGCCTGTATCAGGTCCTCTACCAATACATTGGGTGGTAGTCGACCAATCAGATGGTGAGCAATCCTTTTCACCAATACTGAGTATTTCTCCAAGAAAGCTTGCTGACCACTCAAATTGGCATGCTGGTCGTAAGTCAAAGCTTTATTCACCAAACGGTTCCTCTATTGCATCAGTTCTATTTAGCAGTCTCTCGACGAAGAACTCAAGGTGGCCACTCGGTACCTTGGGAATCGGCCAGGTCAATGCTTTGTTGGCTAATGAACTGAGTGCAAGCGCCGCTGGTGAACGAGGAAAAGCATCGACAACAATCTTCTGTCTTTTCACTGCTTGCCTCACCTTATCATCAAGTGGAATGCACGCCACTAGCTCAAGACTCACGTTTAGGAATCGCTCTGTCACTAATGTCAGTTTTGTGAACAGTTCTCGACCTTCACGATAACTGCGCACCATGTTAGCAACAACCTTAAAGCGCTGGACCTGATGTTCGCGACTTAACAGCTTAATCAACGCATACGCATCGGTAATTGAAGTCGGTTCATCACAAACGACCACCACCACATCCTGTGCCGCTCTCGAAAAGCTAACAACCATATCGGAAATGCCTGCAGCGGTATCCACCAACAACACGTCCATTTCTTCTTCCAGGCTACCAAAAGCCCGAATAAGACCCATATGCTGAGCATGGCTAAGCTCTGTCATACTCTGGGTGCCAGAAGTGGCGGGAATGATCCTAATACCGTGTGGACCTTCAACGATCGCGTCTTTTAGGTCGCACTCACCCGCAAGTACATGCCCGAGGTTTTTCTTGGGACGAATCCCCAACATGACATCCACATTGGCCAGTCCAAGATCGGCGTCTAGAACCATCACCTTCTTGCCCTGGCGAGCCATACAGATCGCAAGACCCAGAGTAACGTTGGACTTACCAACGCCGCCCTTACCTCCGGTCACTGAAATTACTTTGGTCAACGTCGGTTGTGTCAAACGTCTTAGGCCACTCGCCTGATCATGTATCATGTTATTTGTCATATTCGCTTGCACCTAAACCCCCTCCATATCACTGTTCCAGAAGTGGGGTTCATTTTCTGTCGACTTCTCTAATAATTCGTTCGCTTTAGCGACCATATACTTAGGTTGCGCAATTACAATGTCTTCTGGCACTCGCTGCCCGTTAGCAATGTAAGTCACCGGTAATGCGTTTTGTACTACCACACTAATAAATTCACCCAGACTTAAAGACTCGTCCAACTTAGTCATAATGCAGCCTGAGAGGGGAATGCGTCTGAAGTGATCCAATGTTTCCTGAAGTACCTGTCGCTGCGCTGTGGCCGGCAGCACCAGATAGCTGTGAATCACTTCGCCACTTTCCTGCATCAGGGTATCCAGTTGCTCAGACAGTCGAACATCTCGCTGTCCCATACCCGCTGTATCTATAAGAATCAGGCGACGATTTCTTAACTGATAAAGTACATCGGCCAGTTCTTCAGAATCTTTAGCAACTCTTACAGGGCATCCCATAATTCTGCCGTAAATGGACAACTGCTCGTGAGCACCGATACGATAGGTGTCAGTCGTCACCAAGGCGACGTTGTCTGAGCCGTATTCCATCGCCGCTCTTGCAGCCAACTTGGCAACCGTGGTGGTTTTTCCCACGCCAGTCGGGCCCAACAAGGCTACGATGCCACCTTTGCGCAGCAGATCCTGTTTACTAATCACGATTTGGTCAGAGACAAGAGACAGAAGCGCCTTCCAGGCCTTTTGTGGTGGAGTATCCTCGGGAATATAGCAGGCAAGCTGATCAGAAAGTTCTGGAGAAATCCCCATACGTTCCAATCGCTTAATCAACATGGCACGTAGCGGCTCACGGCGTTCAACTTCCTGCCACATCAGCCCTGATACCTGATGCTCCAGCAGGCGACGTATCGAAGACATGTCTTCTTTCATAGCCTCTAACTCTTCGCCTAGCTTGCCATCTCGACCAGGTGCTGCTCGTCGCGCGGGTTCTTGATGATTGTCACTACGATAGGAAGCACGTTGGCCTGAACGTAATGGTGAAGCATCACGCTCAGAAAACTCTGAACGGTTGTCCTGAGCATACTGGTAGCGGTCGGAGGCTTTGTAGCCTTCACTAACCGATTTTGCCCTTTCGGACTGACGCTCAAGCAGAGCGGAAAGGGAATCAGGTGGGGTCACACTGTTTTTACTTTCCACGCTTTCACCATTGCGGTAGTTTTTAAGCATGTTGGCAAATCTGTCCGTTACCGAAGGAGAGCCAGAAGCTCGGCTCTGGTTCAGGCTTACTACATCTTCCTTAAGATTGCGGCCATCGCCGGTAGGCTCTGTCAGGTTATTTGGACGCGCAGGCGCTGTCAGAGCATTACTCTGCATCTGTCGCGGCTGAGCTTGCGCCGCGTCTCCGTCAATGGCAGCAACGATTTCTACACCACCTGCCACTTTCTTGTTGGACATGATCACAGCATCTGCACCCAGCTCCTCTTTAACCTGGAGCAGAGCCTGACGCATGTCTCTGGCAAAAAATCGTTTAATTTTCAAATGTTACATCCATTTCAATTACCGGCTATCAGTTACCTACAGCCTGCACAATTCTAATCTGTTTTTCGTCCGGGATTTCCTGATACGATAGAACCCGCAAGCTTGGAATAGTATTTTTCACAAACTTGGCGAGGGTCGAACGTAATACCCCTGACGTTAGCAGCACTGCTGCTTCTCCTTTTAGCTCTTGCTCTTGAGTCGCTTGGGTGAGCGATGCTTGCAGTCTTTCGGCTAATCCAGGTTCAATTCCAGTCGATTCACCACCAGAAGCCTGCATCGTTTGATGCAATATTTGTTCCAGCTCAGGAATCAGCGTTATAACTGGAAGTTCTGGCTCTATTCCATTGATTTCCTGAACAATTAGGCGTTTTAATGCGATACGAACAGCGGCAGTAAGAACGTCAGGTTCTTGACTCTTGCCGGAATACTCTGCCAAAGTTTGGACGATCGTGCGAATATCCCTGATAGGGATTGCCTCATGTAGCAGATTCTGCAGTACTTTAACAACCGTACCCAAAGGTAGCTGCTCCGGCACAAAGTCTTCCACCAGCTTAGGTGCACTTCGTCCCAACATCTCCAACAGGTTCTGAACTTCTTCGTGGCCCAATAGCTGTGCCGCATTATTGGTCAGTAACTGGCTCAAATGCGTCGCCAATACCGTAGATGAATCTACAACTGTGTAACCTAATGCCTGAGCATGTTCACGCTGTGCTTCTTGTATCCACACGGCTTCCAGTCCGAAGGCCGGATCTATCGTCTGTTCCCCATCAATCAGGCCATACACCTGACCCGGGTTAATCGCGAGCTCCTGATCGGGGCGTATTTCCGCTTCACCTACAGCAACGCCCATCAGTGTGATTCGGTAGGAGTTAGGCGTCAGCTCCAGATTGTCTCTGATATGTACCGCAGGAATCAAAAATCCGAAGTCTTGAGAGAGCTTCTTACGCACCCCTTTCACTCGCTCCAGTAATTCCCCCCCCTGATCACGGTCGACAAGCGGGATCAGGCGGTAACCCACTTCAAGGCCAATCACATCAACAGGCTGGACATCATCCCAGGACAGCTCTTTAGGTGTACTCGACGATTCTCCCCCACCCACTTCAGCAGGCAAGTGTTTGTCTTCCTCCTGCTTAGCTTGTTTGCGATGCATCCAGTAAGCTGCACCGCCAGCAATTACGGCCAGTAATAAAAACGCAAAGTGTGGCATCCCCGGGACAATCCCCATTACCCCTAAAATACCCGCGGTAATGGTCAGTGCTTTCGGGTTATCAAACAGTTGGAACACCACCTGCTGACCCATATCTTCGTCAGTATTTTGACGCGTAACCATAATTGCCGCTGCGATGGACAGTAGTAACGATGGAATTTGTGCGACCAAACCGTCACCGATTGTCAGTAAGGTATAGATCTCAATGGCCTCTCCAAATCCGAGTGAATACTGCATCATCCCGATACTAAGGCCACCGACAATATTGAGGAACAGGATTAAAATACCCGCAATCGCATCACCTTTTACGAACTTAGAAGCACCGTCCATAGAACCGTAAAAGTCGGCTTCCTTGGTCACTTCAAAACGGCGAAGTCTCGCCTGCTCTTGGTCAATCAACCCGGCATTCAGGTCAGCGTCAATCGCCATTTGCTTACCCGGCAAGGCATCAAGGGTGAAGCGAGCACTTACCTCAGAAATACGACCGGCACCTTTAGTAACGACCATAAAGTTAATGATCATCAAGATAAGAAACACCACCAAACCGACAGCATAGTTACCACCAATAACAACGTTACCAAACGCTTCAATAACATTACCGGCGGCGTTTCCCCCTTCGTGACCATATAAAAGCACCACACGCGTCGATGCAACGTTAAGCGCCAGGCGCAACAATGTAGCGATCAATAACACCGTTGGAAATGCCGCAAAGTCCAATGGGCGTCGGGTGTATACCGATACCAAAAGCACAACCATCGCTAGAGCGATGTTAAAGGTAAAAAACAGATCGAGTAAAAATGCAGGAATGGGTAGCACTATCATCGCCAGAGCGGCGAGGACCATAACGGGAGCACCAATGGCAGGCAGGGCACGACGAGGGATATTAGGCATCTTGTCGGCGAATGGCAAAGTCAATTTCATTACTACTACATCACTGCGTTACCACACCAATCCTGGGTGGCGATTATTATTCCTATAGAGGCACAGTAATCTGCAAGAATTAAGCCAAAGAAAGACGCCAAATTTTTGACGCAACATAGTTACTCAGTAACGCATCTCTTTCGGAATGGTGATCTGCTCGTTCTGCAGGGTCGGGCGTTGTCCGCCTTTTTTGCGATATTGTTTTAGCTGGTAAACGTAAGCCAGTATTTGCGCAACGGCGGCAAACAGGCCATCCGGGATTTCCTGTTCCAGTTCTGTGGTGTGGTAAAGTGAGCGCGCTAGCGGTGGTGAAGGAATTACGTAAATATTATGCTCCCTTGCTACCTCACGGATTTTCAACGCCATATGGTCAATGCCTTTTGCCACAACGATGGGCGCTTTGTCCTGCCCTTGTTTATAACGCAGTGCCACTGAGAAATGCTCAGGGTTGGTGATAATAACATCAGCCTGCGGGACTTCTGCCATCATACGTCGTTGGGCAGCCTCTCGCTGTAACATCCGAATACGCCCTTTTACCTCAGGTTTACCTTCCGTATCCTTAAACTCGTCTTTCACCTCTTGTTTGGTCATCTTAAGTTGATTAGCGTGCTGCCAGATCTGAAAAGGGATATCGATGGCAACCACTATCAACAGTGTTGTGCTAATGAGGAGTATAAAGTTCAACAAGATATCAAGAGCATGGAATATGTTTTGTGGAAACACCTCCATACTGAGCTGGAACAGATCGGCTCGGGAAGCATTCACCAGATAAAACGCCATACCAGCAACCAAGGCCACTTTGAGAATGGACTTGATCAATTCAACCCAACTTTGCATTCCCAGCATGCGCTTGAGACCACTCAGTGGATTCATTTTAGACAGTTTGGGCATCGCGGCTTCAGCCGAAAAGCTGATGCCCCCAACGCCAGCGGCACCGACAAGTGCGGCAACAAACAGTACTAACAGGATTAGAGCAAGTGGAAGCAATAGACTCGAAAGAGCACCGAGCACGACGTCAAACAGTTTCGTCGGATCGTAGATTTCATCGCGACTCAGAGTAAACAGGCGCGCCATCGAGCCAAACAATGCACGAGCGAGACCTTCTCCAAACATCATCAGAGACAAGGCACCGACAATCAGCACTGACACTGACGCCAGTTCTTTTGAGCGTGCCACCTGGCCCTTTTCGCGGGCTTGCTTTAGCCGCTGGGGGGTGGCGTCTTCGGTGCGTTCCTGACCGTCTGATTCTGCCATTATCAGCCTCCTAGTCGTTTAACACGTCGTATCAATCAGGCGGCATACCTGACTTTCCACTTCCAGCCAGTACAACTGATAGTGGCTGTACAACCCGGCCATAATATACCAACAGATCATCAGACCAATGAGCAAAGCAAACGCGAAACCCAATGAGAAAATGTTCAGTTGAGGTGCGGCACGGGTCATCACGCCAAAAGATAGGTTAACAGTAAGGAGCGCGATGATCCCCGCTAAAGCCATGCTTAACGCTGTCTGAAACATAATACTCAGCCAGCCAGCCATCTCTCTGAAATCAGCACTAGAGAGGTGTCCACTGCCAATAGGCAGGGTTTTAAAACTCATAACTACAAGCTGAATCATTTTTAAATGACCATCCGTTGCCAAAAAGAACATGGTGGCAAGAAACATAAATAACTGACCAAGCAACGGAGTGTTCTGACCATTCGCAGGATCCACCATAGAGGCAAAACCCAGACTCGACTGCATACCCAGGATCTGGCCCAGCATAACAAAGGTTTGGATCATAAATACCGTCGTCATCCCCATCGCGATGCCAATCAACATCTGTTCTGCCACCGTCAAAAAGCCTTCAAATGATAGCAACTCGATAGACTGCGGTGCGGCGGGGATAGAGGGCATCACTGCCAGAGTCAGTGCCAGTCCGAGGAACAAGCGAATTCTGGGCGAAACGAAGTTTGCCCCAGTGACAGACATCACCATTAACATGGCTGATATTCTGATGTAGGGCCAAAAGTAATTACTCAGCCATTCCAATACCGCGCTTGCTGGATATTCCATCAGGAGACTACCAAAGTACCTGAGGTAGCCTTTCTATGATCTCGTAGAAAAACTCCATCATCATTTGAGTTCCCCAGTGGGCAAACCCAATCAGCGCAAGAATTGTCACTATCAATCTTGGTAAAAAGCTCAGCGTCTGTTCATTAATCGAGGTGGCGGCCTGAAAAATAGCCACGATAAGACCAATCAACAGGCTGGGAACAACAATGGCACATACCAACAGGAGTACCATCCAAAGTGCGTCCCGAAACAGCTCAACAAATACCTCTGGAGTCATACGTCTTCTCCAGCTACAAGGCAAAGCTGCCGGCGAGGGTCGACAGTATCAGGTTCCAACCGTCTACCAGCACAAACAGCATCAATTTGAACGGTAGTGAGACAATCATAGGTGACAACATCATCATACCCATTGCCATCAATATCGATGCGACCACCAAATCAATGATCAAGAATGGCAGAAACAGCATAAATCCTATCTGGAAAGCGGTTTTGAGTTCAGAGGTGATAAAGGCCGGGATTAGTACCGCCATCGACACATCTTCTGGGTTCTGAGCAGTGGAACCGGACATTTCTACGAAGGTTTCCAAATCTTTAACACGGGTCTGTTTCAGCATGAACGACTTCATCGGCCCCTGAGCCTGTTCAAACGCCTGCTTAGCAGTTATTTGCTCATTTAGATAAGGCTGAATGGCCTGGTCATTCACCTGATTCAAAACCGGTGACATAATGAAAAACGTCAAGAATATCGCAATACCTATGATCACCTGATTGGAAGGTGTCTGCTGCAAACCCATCGCCTGACGAAGAATCGACATCACCACCACGATACGAGTGAATGACGTCATCAATATCACCATTGCAGGCAAAAAGCCCAGCATGGTCATCAAAGCAAGTATTTGCAGGTTAACCGAGTAATCCTCACTGCCGTCTGGATTGGTCTTCATGGTGAAGGCGGGAATGCCCGGTCCGGTTCCAAAAGCGCTGGATGTGGAACTTCCTGCAGCGCCGCGATCGTTTTGCATCGCAGTGACGGTCACACCACCTTCTAGCGCAGCGCCCGTAGGAACGGGCGTCGCAAGTGCCTCTTCAGCCATCGAAACTGGCGACAGAAATATCAGTAAAGAAAGAAGTAGGAGTCGAATTACTTTAGTCATGCGAATTTTGCTTTTTCATTAACTTCGACAATTGTGAGGCAAACGCTGGTTGTGCCATCTCCGCTTCATCCAGTGGTTGTTCAAGCTTCGAAATCAGCTGTATTGAATGACTGGTGATGCCGACCAAAAACTGTTCTTCTCCTGCCTGAACAATCGCAATACGCTCTTTGGTACCGACCGGGATCTGTCTGACGATTTTCAACCCCTGCTGGTTCACCAATGAAGGGACTTTCATTCGCTTAAGGACCCATGCGAGAGCCAGAATCACCCCAATAACCAGTACCAGCGAACCGAGCGTCGCGGCCAAATCAAAAGGCGAACCGGAGGCATTCAGTGAGGTATGCTCCTGGCTGGCATAAGCCGATGTTGAAGCCATCATTGGTAACAACATTGTCAGGGCCCGTTTAGTTACTCTGTTGTCCATCACTAACGCAACTTCTTGATTCGCTCTGTCTGGCTGATAACGTCAGTCAAACGGATACCAAATTTGTCGTTCACTACTACCACCTCACCATGCGCAATCAGTGTACCGTTAACCATTACGTCCAGTGATTCTCCGGCAATTCGATCGAGCTCTACAACCGAACCCTGGTTGAGTTGTAACAGGTTACGGATACTGATCTGTGAACGACCGACTTCCATCGAAATCGTCACAGGAATGTCCATGATGGTGTCCAGCTTACGACGTTCATCGTCAGATATTGGCGAAGCTGAATCTTCTAGCTCATCCAACGGGGCAGCCAATACTTCATCAACATCCACGTCTGGCGCCATTGGGTCTTCACCAAGAGCTGCTGCCCATTCATCTGCTAGTTTTTGGTCGTCACTAATAGTCATGTTCTTTTTCTACTCTCGTTATTCTTCGTCAGCTTCTTCCACATGCTCAAGCTCTGCCATAATATCCTTTCCAAGGAAGGCAAGATCGGTTTTCACCACATCTGGACGTCTAATTTTTTCTGAAATCTGTACCGCTACCTTCTCACCAGAGCGGCCCATTTTGACACGGAATGTCGGTAGGTCTTCGACAAACATCGTAGCGTTTTCCGGCATTTCTATCGGGATAATGTCCCCAGCCTGAAGCTCCATCAGGTCACGTAACGACACATCTTTTTCCAGCAGATTTACCCTGAAATTTACTGGAACATCCATAATTTCTTCGCGCAGTGCGCTACTCCAGCGAACGTCAGTTTCCATCTTATCTGACTGAACACCAGCATCGAGCAGTTCGCGGATAGGCTCCACCATGGAATAAGGCATCACCACATGGAAATCACCGCCACCGCCATCCACTTCAATATGGAATGAGCTCACGACGATCACTTCAGTTGGGCTAACGATGTTGGCCATACTGGGGTTGACTTCGGAATCCAGATACTCAAATTCCACCCCCATCACCGGTGACCAGGCTTCTTTGTAATCCTCAAACACCGTCTTCATCAACAGCTGTATGATTCTGCGCTCGGTTGGTGTGAATTCGCGCCCCTCAATCTTGGCGTGAAATCGACCATCGCCGCCAAAAAAGTTTTCCACCAAAATAAAGACCAGCCGCGCTTCCATAGTAATGAGCGCCGTCCCTTTGAGAGGTCGAAACCTCACCATGTTCAGGCTGGTCGGAACATAAAGCGTATTCTGGTATTCACCAAACTTCATCATCTGCACACCGTTGATAGACACTTCAGCGGTCTTTCTCAACATGTTGAACAGACTGATCCTCATATGTCTTGCAAAACGTTCATTAATGAGTTCCAGAGTCGGCATACGACCACGGACAATGCGATCTTGAGACGAAAAGTCAAAATGGACGACATCACTGGGGTCCTGATCCAACTCATCTTCGACTTCATCAACATCATCTACCCCGTGAAGCAGCGCATCAATTTCGTCTTGGCTTAATAAATCGGTCACAAATTACCTACTGAATTACAAAATCGGTAAACAAAACTCGTTCAATCACTGGTTTTCCGACGACTTGAGACAAACTCGCCTGAACATCAGCTGTTGCCTGATCTCTAAGTTCGACTCGTCCATTCGTGCTACGGAGTTGTTCTACAGTCACTGACGCAAAGGTTGAAAGCAGAGTGCTTTCAATAAGGGGTGAGTGGTATCGGGCATAATCTTCATTCTCCATCCCACGCACCATTAGCTGAACTTTAATCTGTACAACTCTGTCACGCTGTTTACCAGTAGCGTTAAAAACGAAAGGCTGAACAACATTAACGTAAGATATCGGATCGATTACCACCGCTGGGGAGTTCCCAGTAGCGTCAGGTGCTCGGCTCGTGCTCTCATCGGATCCCAGCAGCCAATATGCCAGTCCACCTGCGCTTAGCAGCAGAACCAAAGCGGCAACTATAATAATTAACAGCTTTTTGTTGTATTTCGGTTGTTCTAGAGTTTCTTCTGCCATGTCATTTTCTACTTAGCGGTTTATTTTGTCGGTATTAGGCGTAATAGCTAATCCCATCTTGTTTTTTGGTCAGACTCACATTGACGTTAAGCCCACCTTCGCTCTCGTCAACGCCTGTTGATGCTCCCATGCTGCCCTGAGAGGACTGTTGGTCGGTGCCGTGAGAAGCGTGACGCTGTTGTCCCTGATTTTGTTGCTGTACCGAGGTATCTGCCAACTGAATTCCCTGTTGAGACAACATTTCTCGGAGCCTTGGCATCGCCTGGTCGACCATATCCCGAGTCTGCTGGTTCTGCACAGTAAAGTGCACGGTTGCAGAATCGTTATTCAGCGTCATTCGAATCTGCATTCGTCCCAGATCCGGTGGGTCAAGACGAATATCCACATGCTTGAGGTTTTTCGACATCATCATTTGAAGGCGTTCAGACACTTGTTCACTGGCGTTTTCCTTCGTCAGTACTAACGGCGATTGCACGCCCGTCGCTGACTGAGGCTGTTCTGCTCTTAACTGGTTTGCAGTGAGCGTACCGGCACCGGTAGCCTGCAATAGGCCATCCGGTCGCTCGGTGCCTTGCCCTATCCCACCCGTGTCACGCTTACCATTGGCAGGCAGAGAGCTCGCATTTAACCCGGAGGCAGCTGGTTTGTTACCATCAGGTGATGTCACTGCCCCTGTGGCGATGGCCACAGCAGCCGCTTCAGCACTACCAACGCCATTCGGCGTTACCAGACCCGCAGCTTGAGGAGTCGGCGAACCTGCTTGAGCAGGAGCCACGACAGATTGGGGATGGGCAGACACTGGAGATTTATCGCTTGTTATTACTGAACTTGCTAATGCTGCTTTGCCAACGACTTTAGAGCCATTTTCTCCTTCAGCCGTTGTCCAGGCGATGTTTGAGGACTGAGTTGTTTTGACGTCCCCTTCACCGCCTTTTGTTTCGGCATTGACGCCAGCGTTGGCCGATACTGCGGCAGTCGATACTGCGGCAGTCGATGCTGCGGTAGTCGTGGCTGCGCCACTGGACGCTGACGAACCTGGTGTCAAACTATTGTCGCTGACGGCAGAGCCCGTCGAATGTTTGGTCGACACTGCCGCGATTCCACTGGTAGTGTTTGCAGCTGACGACTGAAGATCCGCAAGCTCGACAGTCGCGCTTTGATCACGTACGACATCAGAGTCAATGTCGCCACTAGCCTGACTTGTTTCGGTCTTGGCTGAACTCCCGACCTGCGCTGCACCGGCGGCAATGGCGACACTCTTTTCTTCGGATTGCAGTTGAGAATCAGGTTTTAGGGCTTTGTTCGCTTCATCGAGACGATTAAGCAGCGCACTGCTGTCATTCACCGCCTGCTTTGCCTGATCGCTGCTTGATTGCCCCGCTTGCGTGTGATTCGTCTCTACGTCTGTATTTTCAACATCGGAACCTGTCATTTTTTTGACGTCATCATTCGAGCTGACACTTTGTTCCGACTCTTCATTATTCACTGATGTGGATGCTTTTCCATTCACTGCAACTGATTCTTCATCAGTCGATGCAGCTTCTTGTGCGTCTTTTAGTACCGTTTGGGTGGATTCAGATAGCGCAGAATTTTGACTATCCGTAACATCAACCTTCTGATTTTTATCCGCCTTTTCTGACGTTAAAGCACCTTTCAGCTTATCGAAAAAACCCTGACTTTCACTGACGTCTCCCTTCTCGGAAGCTGCACCAGTGCCGGTTACCTTGCTGGTAGCGGAAGTGGGAGAGGTATTATTTGAAATTGACAGACTCATTCCATTAAGGCCCGTAAAGTCGAGGTTGAAACATACGGCAGCGCTTTGCCGCAATTAGGTGTTATTCTAAATCGGATGCAAGTTTTGTACCCATAGAATAATAAGCCGCTTTAGCGCTGATTTCTTCGCCGGGCAAATAACAGATTCGAAAATTCATCCATCTGTTTTTGCTCCAGCTTCTCCGCGCGTTGCGCCTTCTCTTCGGCTTTTTTGTCCATCAACCATTGGTATGAACGTCGCTGTTTTCGGGTGGTCTGCCAGTAGTCCTGACAATCCTCAACTTGTTGTTTGAAGTGAGCCTCTGCTGACTTCTGTTTTGTCAGAGTTTCATCTAACTGAGTCAGGAAGCGATTCAAATGACCGTACTCACTTGCGGTTAATCCGGATTTACCCCGCTCCACCAACTGATTACAATAATCCAGCCGATACTGCTCTATCTGTCTGACTTGATTGTAATAATCCTCAAGTTCCGAGCGTGCCTTGTTTAACGCCAGCACCGCCTGCTGCTCATTGTCTTCTGCCTGCTCCAACAAGAATTCCAGTGCATTTTCCATCAGCGCGTTAACTCACCTGAAGTAACTGTTTCAACATACTCAGGCACATATCATAAGGCACCGTCTCTCTCATGCTTTGCTGTAAATACTGATCGAGCTTTGGTTTCAGGGTAAAGGCACTATCGATAGCTGGATCCGTTCCCGGCTTATAGGCACCAATCGATACCAAATCCTGATTTTTTCTACAAACTGACAGCACTTGCCTCACCGCTTTCGACATCAGAACATGCTGGTCGTCCGTGATCTGAGGCATTACACGACTGACCGATTTCTCAACGTCAATCGCTGGATAATGCCCCGCATCTGCCATTTCACGAGACAATACAATATGACCATCAAGAATTGCTCTTGCCGCGTCGGCAATGGGGTCCTGAAGATCGTCACCTTCGGTTAATACGGTAAAAAATGCGGTAATAGAGCCCTGATTCGCGTTTCCGTTACCGGCCCGCTCTACCAGAGCAGGGAGCTTGGCAAACACCGACGGTGGGTAGCCTTTCGTTGCCGGGGGCTCGCCTACCGACAATGCAATTTCACGTTGCGCCTGGGCAAAACGGGTCAGTGAGTCCATTAATAGCAACACATCAAGTCCCTGATCACGGAAGTATTCCGCTATAGTCAGTGCGGTCTGGCAACCTTTTAGCCGCATCAGTGGCGAAGCATCTGCGGGTGCAGCCACAACGACTGAGCGCTCCCGACCTGATGTTCCCAGGATTTCTTCAATAAACTCTTTAACTTCGCGACCACGCTCACCAATCAGGCCAACCACGACAACCTGTGCCGTTGTCCCCCGAGTCATCATTCCCAGTGTCACCGATTTACCGACACCAGAACCGGCAAACAGACCTATACGTTGTCCTTTACCGACGGTCAACAGGCCGTTAATGGCCTTCAGTCCAACATCCAATGGCTCAGAAATCGGCTTTCTTGCCAATGGGTTGATCGGTTCAGCATTGAATGCAGCACGTTTTTCGGTGTAAATATCCCCTAAACCGTCCAGCGGATTGCCGACACCGTCAATGACCCGGCCTAGCAACTCCATGCCTACTGGCAACCCGGCTTCAGAGGCGAGTGGTGTGACTTTTGCTCCGGGAAGTACCCCGGTAATTTGCTCACTGGGCATCAGATAAAGATGCTCGCCGGAGAAGCCGACCACTTCGGCTTCCATTTCGCCATGCATGGTTTCTACTTTGCATAAACTGCCTATGGGCGCCTTGCAGCCTATCGCTTCGAGCGTCAGCCCCACTACCCGAACCAGTTTTCCCGATGCGATTGCCCGTGATTTATGACCCGCTACTTTGTAATTGGCAAGTCTTTGAGCGAGTGGCAACATCAATCGCCCCCTTGATGCCGATTGCTCGCACAGAAGCTTTGTAAGACACTTTTGACTCTCTCCTCGAGCTTATAACTGACACTCGATTCGCCCGCCTCGATGAGTACATCACCACGGTTGAGGGAAGGCTCCACAACCAGATTCCAATTTCGTATATCCAGCTCGTCATCACCATACGCTGCTCGAATGATATCGACGTCAGCCGGGTTGAGCTTAAGGGTGATTGCATGACCCAAAATCGGCAATGCTTCAACCGACTGCTTAACCGTATCCAGAATCACCTGCGGATTGGTCTGTACCTCGACGTGAACAACTTCTTTAGTCAGCGCCAGTACCATGTCCACCAACTGTTTTTCCACCTGGCTGTTCATTAATTCCAACGGCTGAGCAAACTGATTGGCCATCGCCATAAATGTGTCAACCTGCTGCTTGATATACTCTTCGCCAGCAGCCACACCTTCGGCTTTACCTAACTCAATTCCTTCCTGATGACCCGCCTCAAGACCTTCTTCCTTGCCTTTGTCGTAGCCCTGTTTAAAACCGGCTTCCTGCCCCTGAAACAACCCTTCTTGATAAGCGCCCTGTTTGATCTGCTCAATTTGTTCTTCGGTCAGAACCAGGGGTTCTTCTTCGGCAGAAGGTTCATCAACGGGTGTCCAACTGGGATCGTAATTGAGGGCGGTCTCTCTGGCCGTCTGGTTAACCTGTGAGGTATAGTCCGGGAGTCCCCAAGAATGAGCAGACTCTACGGTATTATCTTCGGATGGACGTAAAAAGCCGCGCTTTCTGTCTCCAGACATAAACCACTTTCCCTTAATAAATAAATCAATGTCGATTACAAGAACTCATCGGCACCACCAGATAGCGCCAGCTCTCCGTTGTCCGCCATACGTCTTGCGATAGTGAGGATTTCTTTCTGAGCCGCTTCCACGTCTGACACTCTGACAGGTGGCATCGCTTCGATATCTTCACGCATCATATCGGCTGCACGTTTCGACATGTTATTTAAGATCTTCTCTTTAAGACCTTCGTCGGCACCTTTCAATGCACGTTGCAGTACATCCTGAGGGACATCTCTAAGCAGCTTCTGAATCCCCTGATCGTCCACTTCGATGAGGTTTTCGAATACAAACATAAGGTCCTGAATCTGAGTCGCCATGTCTTCGTCCTGGTCGCGAATTTGATCCATGAGAATGCCTTCGACATTGTTGTCCAGGTAGTTCATGATCTCTGCCGCTGCCTTCAGGCCGCCAATCTTCGCCGCCTGAGCCCCTGCCTGACCGGCAAACTGCTTCTCCATGATTTCGTTCAGTTCTGCTAACGCAGAAGGTTGGACTTCTTCAAGGTTGGCAATACGCATCATCAGATCGAGACGCACGCGTTCCGGGAACTGAGACAAAATTTCAGCAGACTGGTCGGCTTCCAGATAGGACAATACGATAGTCTGGATTTGCGGGTGTTCATTAACAATGATGCTTGCCACCTGACGTGGATCCATCCATTTCAATGAGTCGAGGCCTTTGGAGCCCGTACCTAGCAGGATCTGATCAACAAGGTTGTTGGCTTTATCTTCACCCAGTGCCGCCACCAACGTATTACGCATGAAATCTTCACTACCCATGCCGATGTTGGTGTATTTCTGAATGTCTTCCAGAAAAGCGCGGTGCACCGCGCCCACTTTGTCCTGACTGAGGTCGCTGGCTTTGGCCATCGCACTACCAACACGCTGCACCTGTTTAGGCTCTAAATGGCGAATGATGCTTGCCGCGTCAGCCTCATTAAGACTGAGCAATAGAATTGCGGCTTTTTCATCTCCGCCAATGGTTGAAATATCAACGCCCGTTTCCGTAAGTTGGCCACCATTTGCCGTCACAATTTCGTTCGCCATCAGTTTTCAGCCATCCAGTTCTTAACCACTTGTGCTGCCAATTCTGGTTCATTGGCTACCAGAGCCCGAACCGCTTTCAGCACATCTTCATCTTTATGTAAATTTGGCAAATCGATGCCGGTACTGAACTCAAACAGCTCACTACCATCAATATCAGTGCCGATAAGGCTTGTTTCACCGTCAGCTGCCAGTGGCAAGCCATCTGGGCCGTACAGCTGATCGTCTTCTTCTTGTGCTGCCGGATTGAGCAGTTTTTTCATCGCTGGTCGAATCAAAACCAACACCACCACAACGATAACCAATGCGCTTGCAAACCAACGCACCCAGTCATTGAAATTCGGATGTTCCCAAATTGGCACATCGGGTAGCAGCTCAGCCGCAGGCTCTTCAAAGGTCATACTAAGAACGTTCAGTAAATCGCCCCTATTTTCGTTAAAGCCAACCGCACCGATCAGTATTTGTTTGATGGCGGCAAGTTCGCTTTCCGAGCGCGGCTCATATATGACCTCGCCAGTGTCAGGATTGACAGAGCTGCGGTTTTTAATCGCAACGGCCACTGTCTGACGATTGACGACACCACTCTGCTTTCTTTCATGGCTGATCGTCGTATCCAGTTCAAAGTTTCGAGTCGCCTCTTTGTGAACAGAACCCTGACCCATGATAGAACCATCTTTCATTTGTGCTACATCGGTAGGAATAGACGCATCCGCTGGCGGCTGGTTACTGAGGGCCCCTGGGACACCAGCCACCACATTACCGTTATTGTAATCTTCGAGTGTGTATTCACTGCGCGTGGCCGGCGTGTTGGGGTCAAAGCGCTTACGTGTTTGTTCAACAGCGCTGAAATCCAGTTCGATATCAACCTGGGCTGTGTAATTGCCCAGTCCAAGAATGGGGATCAGTACGGAATCAATCTTCTCGCGTAGAGCCTGTTCCTGATTGCGCTCCAACTCTTGCTCTTTACGTCTCGCCATGGACATAGCGTCCTGAGAACCAGAGCTTAGCAGGCGACCATGTTGATCTGTGACTGTAATTCGGGACGGTTTCATTCCTGGTACGGCACTGGCTACCATATCGACGACAGAGTCGACTTCCTGTTGTCTCAGAACCGCACCCGTTGCCAGCGTCAGGAACACCGACGCTGACGCTTCCTGATTATGACGGACGAACACACTTTGTTTTGGTAGAGCCAATAGTACGCGAGCAGTACGCACCTGTTTCATTTGTTCAATGGCTTTTGCAAGTTGTCGTTCACGACTGAGCTTGAGCCTTTCTTGCTCCAGACGCTGTGATACACCGAATCCCATGTCCTGCATCAGAATATCGTCACCAGCATTCGACGTTCGGTTCAGCCCTGAACGCACCATATCGAGTTTGATATTGTTGTATTCATTGACAGGTACACTCAAAGCGTTGCCTTCCAGTTTATACTGGACCTTTTTCTGGTCGAGATAGTCCAATACCGGAATCAGTTCTTCCGTTTCATAGACCCCTAATGGGCGCATCTCAGGTTCTTTAACCCAGAAAAACAGCATAACAATCAATGCTACGCAGATGGAAATCGACAGAACTAAAACAATTTGACGCAGCAAATCGAGATCACCGACGGCCATATCGAATTTAGAACTGCTCTTTTCGTTAATGTCTGGATTTTGACTATCGGTAGCAATATCGGAGCTCGATACCATTGCGGTATCAACCCCACCATCCATTACTGCTACATCGGTCGAATGATTTTCTTGAGCCACTACTTATTACTACCTAGATTAAACGGGCATATTCATGAGTTCTTTATAGGCTTCAACAAGCTTATTTCTCACCTGAATGGTTGCTTCGAAGGCGACACTCGACTTGTTACGCGCGATCATCACATCCGATAGAGAGACATCAGAATCGCCCCGATCAAAACGCATTTGCAAATCTCCTGAACTCTTTTGCAAGCCGTTAACATTGTTTACCGCCTGCGAAAGCATATCCCCGAAATTCGCCCCTACCTGATGGGCATTGGGAGCAGGCTTTGAGTTGGTTGCTTCCAGCATCATTGCCTGCATTTCGTTGTGTAGTCCGTCTACCTTCATGCGCTATCACTCGCCGTCAATCTTTTGACAGTGTCCTTACATTATCTTGATACTAACCTAAAATTTGCAAAAATTATGCCACGCTTTCGTTAGTTGTGACCAGTTTCAATTGTAACCGGAAGCAAAGCCGTTAACCTGGGATTTCAATACCCGCATCCCTCATTTTGGCCAGCTTATAGCGAAGGGTTCTCGGGCTGATGCCCAGCTTCTCTGCCATTTCTTTACGTCGCCCCTGACATTCATTTAGTGTTTCCAGAATAATCGAGAATTCCTGATCGCGTAGCTCACCGCCTAAGCCTTCAGCAGCCACTACACTGCGTTGAACGCTTTCGCTGACTGGCTCAGCCTGAGGAGCGACCATCGGGATGACATCACTGGGTGACGCAACCACTTGTTGTAAGCTGGACGCATCTTGCCAGTCTACACCCTCTAGTAGAATATGCTCTGCAGCGATGATAGGTTGGTCACAAAGAATGAGCGCACGCTGTATCACGTTATCCAGTTCACGAACGTTGCCCGGCCAGGGATAGCTCATCAGCTTATCCAGCGCTGACTGATTAAAATCTGGCACTGGCATTCCCAGTTTCTTACAATGCCTTTCGATAAGGTGACGGGACAATGGGGCTATATCTCCCGGCCTATCACACAATGCCGGCCACGCTATTGGAAACACATTGAGTCGGTAGTATAAATCTTCACGGAAGTTGCCTTCCTGAACGTACTGTTTCAGGTCACGGTTACTGGTCGCCAGTACCCGTACATCAAGGGCTATGCTCTTGCGACTGCCCAGACGCTCCACTTCACGTTCCTGCAGGACTCGCAATAATTTGGCTTGTAAGTTGAGATCCATTTCACTGATTTCATCCAGCAAGATGGTGCCACCCTGAGCTTGTTCAAACTTGCCCGGACAAGCCTGTACCGCACCGGTAAACGCCCCTTTCTCGTAGCCAAACAGTGTGGCCTCCAGCATGTTGTCAGGAATCGCCGCGCAGTTAATCGCGACAAAAGGTCCGTCGGCTCGCAACGATTTATTATGGATATATCGTGACATCACCTCTTTACCTGAACCACTCGGGCCCAGCACCATCACGCTGGCATCGGTTTTGGCGACTTTCTCGGCCAGTGCCAGCAATTGGATACTTTTCGGGTCAGCGACTACCGCATCTCCGTTATCATCGGATTTAACCGGTGCATAGCGGCTCACCATATTCAGCAATACTTCTGGCGCAAAAGGCTTCGCCATGTAGTCGATCGCTCCTTCTTTCATGGCCGCTACGGCATCTTCAATGTTCGCGTAAGCGGTCATAAGCAAAACGGGTAAGTTAGGCCAATGCTGCTTAATGTTTCTCAACAAAGCCAGTCCACCCATCCCGGCCATCTGAACATCAGAAACCACAATATCCACAGGTTGAGTTTTCAGTTTGACCAGGGCGTCTTCAGCACAATCCGCCTCAACCCATTCATAACCTGCTAACGCGAGTGTGTCGACCAACGCCTCGCGGAGACCTTCATCATCCTCTACGATCAGTACTTTGCTCTGAGCCATTAGCTTAATCCTTCATAAGTTACTTCTTGGGAAGACGATGCATTTTGCAGTGGAATACAGATGGTAAAACACGCGCCATCATCTTCTTCTGATATCAATTCAAGACGCCCATCGTGGGCGCGGCAAACCATTTGAACCACCGCAAGCCCCAGACCTGTTCCCTGAGAGCGAGTGGTAAAAAACGGTTCCATTATTTTTTGTTGGATTTCTGCAGGAACACCTGGCCCGCTGTCCTGTACCGAGATCTTGAGTTCGTCGTTTACCGGGCGGAAAAACACATCAATCTGCGACTGCTTCCCAGCTATCTGTATCGCATTCATCACCAGATTGCTCAACGCAGACGCTATCGCATTGACGTTGCCTAGCAATGCCACCTGCTCTTGCTCCACCTCAAGGCAGTAGTCAATTTGATTACTTTTAAGGGCTGCTTCCACCATTGGTTGATATTCACTAACCAAATCGCGGATCGTAAACGGTTTAACTACCTTGTTGTCCCCACCCTTCGCGAATAACAACATATCGTTGACCTGCTTTTCCAGATCATGCAGCCGGTCCACCAGTTTGACCTGAAAACGCTCGCGAGTCGCTTGAGGCAAATTGGGCGCGCCCAGATTGGAAGCATAAAGCATCGCACTTGATAGTGGAGTTCGAACCTGATGTGCCAGGGATGCAACCATGCGACCTAGCGAAGACAAACGTTGTAAGTCACTGACCCGCGACTGCAACAGTCGGGTCTCGGTCAGATCAGTAATGAGGATCAACTGGCCTGTTGAAGAAGCGGAAATGGCCAAACGTACTTTACGCCCATTACGCAGTGATACTTCATGCCCATCGTCCTCTTTGGGATCAAACACCACCTGAATCAGGTGAAACCATTTTTGACCAACTAAGGGGAGATCCAAAATCCGGTGAGCCTCCGGATTGGCTTCCCTCACCACGCCCTGAGTATCCAAAAGGATGACTCCCGCAGGCATCGCTTCGATAACTTGCTGATAACGTTCAACTTGAGACTCAAGTGAGTCTAAGTGCGAGCTTGACCGCTCATCTTGTACTGGTGTTCCACTGACCATTTGATTCATTTACGAGGCTTTCCTTTCTCAATACTGCTCGCAGAAATAGTTAAGCCCATAAAAGACTTAAGCCCAGCAATGCAAGAGACATGCCGGGCTTAAGTTTATATATTTCAATGAGTTAACTGCGTCAATAAATTGTCGTCAAAAAAATCCCGTGATGGACATCACATTCAAACCTCAGGTCAACGATTCAAACTGTATTTACGCATTTTCTCCACCAGTGTGGTGCGTCTCATTCCTAACATATCAGCGGCTCGGGCTACAATACCATCCTGCGCATCCAATGCCTGACTGATCATATTCACTTCCAGCTCCGCAAGCATCTCTTTAAGGTTGACGCCTTCAGGCGGTAGAGACTGAGGCGCGTTTTGATGCTCAAACTCCTGATCTTCAAAGGTGAAGTTATCAGCAAAAATACTGTCCAGCGCATCACGCTCTTGCTCTTCGATAGTCTTAAAAGCGTTCATTTCCGGCTGGAACTCAGGAATGTCACTGTAGCGATATTTAACCGGAAGGTGGTTTACGTCCACCAGGCTATTAGGATACAAGATCACCATGCGCTCAACCAGATTGGCCAGCTCTCGTACGTTACCCGGCCAATCGTGTTCCATCAAAGAGTTTACCGAACGAGGCGCGAAGCAGATGGGCTGTCCACCCTCCGCTTCCATACGTGCTAACAGCTCTTGTAACAACAATGGAATGTCTTCTTTGCGATCTCGTAGCGAAGGCATCTCGATGGGAAACACGTTCAAACGGTAGTACAGGTCTTCACGGAAATCTCCGGATTGAATCATCTGTTCAAGGTTACGATGCGTTGCGGCTACAATGCGCACATTGGCCTTGATCACGGTACTGCCACCAACTCTTTCAAACACTCGTTCTTGTAACACTCGAAGCAATTTCACCTGCATCGGCATCGGCATATCGCCGATCTCATCAAGAAACAGGGTGCCTCCCTCTGCCAACTCAAAACGCCCCTTTCTTGACGTGATGGCACCGGTAAACGCACCCTTTTCATGACCAAACAATTCACTTTCGAGCAGATCTGGCGGAATCGCACCGCAGTTTACTGGCACAAACGGGCCGCTGCGACGAGTGGAGTGATAATGAATATTGCGTGCCACCACTTCTTTACCCGTCCCGGACTCGCCTAGGATCAGAACATTAGCTTCCGATCCAGAGACCTGTTCGATGAGGTGACGTACTTCCTGGATACCCGAACTCTGTCCCACCAAGCTACGAAACAGCGTGTTTTTACGAGTAGTAGAAGGCACCTGAACGCCTTTACGCCCCAAAAACTCGCGGCAATGACGCAGCGCATCGCTCAGTTGGGGGTAGTTTAGCGGCAATTCGAGTTCGCCTACAAAATTGGACAAAGGCTCTACGGCTCCCGTGAACTCGCTGGTCACCAGCAAAGGGATATGGTTCGACAAAGATAGCTGAGAGAGCAAAGCTTTTGACAGAGTTGTGCTACCTAAAGCACCGACGATGCACCCTGACCAGGTCTGGGACCAATCGATCTGATTGATGTCACTTGATGGAATCGCCACACAATGCTCACCAACGAATTCAAGAATGGTATTCAGGTTGGTGCGAATTTGTGGTTCATCAGCAATAACAAGAAGTTTAGCTAAGCCTTGCATGAGTCAGGTATTATGCCTTGATTTCAAACGAACTCCTGTTTGTGTCAAATTATTGTCGCTTGCCAATTTAACGTCGGGAAAAGAGCGTAAAAAGGGCTGATGTTAATGACAAGCAATTTATAAAACAGGTAGTTAGATGTAAAAAAACGCCATTTGGCGGAGAATGGCGTCTATTCTATTGGCATTATTTTAATAAGGCAACTTAGTCACCCCGACTTTAAGAGGTTAATTCCGCTTAGATGCCAACTTCTTGAGCAGTCAAGTTGTGGTAATTGGTCGGAATTTGATCCCAAGCAGATTTTATCTCACGTATGATTTCAATTACGTCATCGATAGGCTTAGGATTATTCTCATGATTTGCCTCTGTGATCTGGGCGATCATAAATTCATACAGTTGATCAAGGTTTTTTGCGATATCGCCACCGTCATCCATCGACAAACAACTGCGCAGAGCGATGATGATGTCCAGCGCCTTGCCGATACGTTCACCTTTAACAGGAATGTTGCCCTGCTCCATCGCAGCTTTGGCTTGGATCAGTCTCTCAATGGCACCACCCATAAGCATTTGGATAACTTTGTGCGGCGAGGCAGCACTTAACTGGCTGTCTACTGATACTTTCTTATATGCTTGTAATGAACCACGCATCACTATCCTCTCAAATAAATTTTTGATACTGCTGTAGGGAGCGCTTACCGTGTCGGTATTTTCTCAGCGTCAGCCCTAATTGTTCCGTTTTCATTTGCATGTGATGAGTAATTCGACGTGTCGATTCCACCACATCTTGCCATTCAGTACTCTGTTTAAGGTTCGGATTCCCTTGGCAAGCGACAACTAACTTATTGATTATCTGTTCTCTTGTATCGACCAGTTGATGGATTTCTTCAGTATCCACATCGATATTTTCTAAAACAGACTGTAAACGGTGATCCAAATCACTTAATTCTTTGAAAATTAACACCTATTTACCTCTATTCATATCAATCTAAGACAAGGCACTCATTAGTCCGGCAAGTTGTGCCTGCATCTTACCTGTTGCATCCTGCATCGCAGCAAATTTGTCATGGGTACGCTTCTCAATACCCTGCATTCGTCTGTCCAGAGTGGCCTGATCATCATTTAAGCGGTAATTCTGCTCTGTCAGGCTTTTCTCACGTGTGCGGATGGAACCCGTCATACCAGTCATACTGTGGATCGCATCCTCAACCTTCTTGGCAAAGCCATTGTTGCCGCCAAAAAAGGACTCTAACTTGGTAAAGTTGCTGTTCAATTGTTTATCGAGCATTTGGTAATTGATTTCCAAATTGCCCTGCCTTGTCGTGGTAATCCCAAACTCGGTTAACGATTTCAGATCTTCCGGAGCACCATCAATAGAGGCTGAAAAGACGCTCTTTAACCGAGCGTCGGCACTTCTTACGATACTGTCACCAGCAAGCGGTCCAACCTGACCCGTAGTGGGATCGACCTTAGCCAGGCTCTGAGATACCTGAAAAAACTGATTATAAGCTGTGACAAATTGCTCGATATCAGCTCGAACACTTTGCCTGTCGTATTCCACGCCGATCT
Source organism: Vibrio hangzhouensis (assembly GCF_900107935.1). Classification (GTDB taxonomy): domain Bacteria; phylum Pseudomonadota; class Gammaproteobacteria; order Enterobacterales; family Vibrionaceae; genus Vibrio; species Vibrio hangzhouensis. Next base: position 163,558 of record NZ_FNVG01000011.1, read on the forward strand.
CTGTCGCACGCTCACCCGGTTTGGTGGTGCCCTTAAGGGTCAGGTCAACACCTTCGATCGCATCTTCAATTACATTATTGTTGCTAGCCAGTTTTGCCACACCATCTAACACCACAACAGAGTCTTGCGCTGCCTGAACCTCTGACATCCCCATATAAACTTGCATTGAACGCTGCGCTTCGGCCAGCTCAGCCTGAATCGCTTCCACTTTTTCAAGACGTTCACGTTCTTCAGGGGACAGTTTCTCCCGTTCGATTTGCTTCGCTTGTTCTTCCGTGAGATCCCCTTCAGAAACCGCTCGCGCAACGGCGGCTTTTTCCGCGGCCAACTCTTGTTCCAGCTTGGCTTGGGCTTCACTCGGTGTGACATAAGAATCTGTTAATGTACCCGAAGCCGTATTAGACCACCCGGGTACTTCTTTGGATTTGGCCAGCGCTTTCTCATCAAGTTCAGGTGGAGGGACATAATAAGAGTCCATCAGTGTTCCCGATGCCGTCGGGGTCCAACCAGGAATAGTATCTTCAGGGCGGCCAGACTTTGCCTCCGTTGGTTGCTGACTGATGGTTTCGCTCGACTGAACGGCCGGTGTCTCCTTAGCGGTTTCGGATTCAGCCTCAACCTGTTCGGTAGAATTCGGCTCCGTCTCCGATAAAGGTGTTGCGGGCAGTCCCAACAAATTAAGTGCTTCTGCCTGCGCCTGCTCTAAATCTTTTACTCTCTGTTCTATGGTCTTGTATTCAAAACGGTAGAGTTCATTTCCTGGTTCAGCATCAACATTAATACGAACCGTCTTTTCCACACCCGACTGGTTGGCGGCAACAATCAGCCTTGGTCCGTTCATGTCTTTGATGATGGAAGCTCTGACCCCTGGATTATCACTGGCACCGTTTATGGCGCGAACGACATCGGTTAGTCTAGAATTTTTGCGAAGGGAAAAATTGAAGCTGTCCTCGCCTAAGGAAATTTGCAGCTTGCCTGGCCCAAAGCGAGTATCATCCGGGATGACATCCGAGGCCACTTTATGGCTTTGAGCAAGCTGCAACACATCGACAGCATATTTGCCAGCGATAGCGTCTGTAGTCGCTGTTGCTGTGACAATATTTTCTTCAGTACTATTTACGCTGCGAACCGCAAACGCTTTTTCCTGACGAAAATTTGCCATCAGGTTTTTCATCGTATCCAGTGACTCTCTGAGCCGCCCATAGGCACTGATACTGGAATCAATTTTGTTGCGCTCGTAGTCGATACGCTGCTGCTTCGGAATTCGCTCAGCATCGACTATTTTGCTCACCATGGAATTGATATCCATGCCAGAAGACATCCCTATCGGGCCCATATTCACCAAACCACTTCGAATTAAATACCAACATGTCTCCGCAACGGAGCCAGTCACTAAACCAGCATGTCTATATTCAGAGAACCATGCTGTTCAATGCGCTTTAATACATCAAGTAGTTCTTCATCCGGAAACTGACGAATCACTTCGCCGCTATCTTTTGCGTATATCGTGATGATGTCACGTCCAAGCTCTTCATCTCGACGGAATGAAAGTCCGGTATTCATCGAGGTCAGAAACTCATCCAGACGCTCCACCATTTTTTCACGTTCGGCCTCATTGAGGTCGTGACGCTCGGTAGCCATTTTCTGAATTAGATCTGCGGTTTTCTGATTGGAAAACTCTGCTCTTTCTGTATTTTTTAGCTCATTTACTGTTTTGGACTGGTTGTCCAACTCAGTAGCATTTTGCTGAGGCGCTGTTTTGTTTGTATTTTTAGAAGCAATTTCTGTGCCACTGGACGAGGCAAAAGGCTGAATGTTCGATGCGTAAGAGGAAATATCCATGCTCGCTCTCCCGGTTCTAACCTTGCATTGTCCAACTCCAACTAAGGTACTACTTGTTGAGCAATAGGAGTGAAATTGGAAAGTTAGCGATAAGCAGAGCTTACCGCTAACACGAATTGCCTAAGGTGAAATACCTATAATTAACCTAGCAAGCTAAGTGCGGCAGACGGAGATTGCTTCGCTTGTGCAAGAATCGAAGTACTCGCTTGTTGCAAGATTTGGTTCTTCGTCATTGCTGTCGTTTCTTTCGCATAATCGGTATCTTTGATACGGCTATTTGATGCGTTCACATTCTCGTTAATGTTGCTTAAGTTATTGATTGCGTGACCGAATCGGTTTTGGAATGCACCCAGCCCTGCACGCTGAGAGTCAACACTCTTCAAAGCGCCATCGATGACGGCAACCGCTTCTTGAGCGCCGGCTACAGAGGTGACATCAATGTCTTTTACTGTGACATCTTTAGCCTCACCCAGACTTAATTCCGATGCCAGGCTGCCACCAAACGCAACATCACCTTGTACTTTCTGCGTAGAAGCGAACAGTTGGATTTTGCCCTCTTCACCTACAGAGGCTTTAACGTCATTGCTCTGACCATTAATGTAGGTCGCAAGTTGCTCAATATCGTCGCCTTGTTTTGCATTGATAGACAGGTTAACTTCTTCACCCTGCTTATTGGTATAGCTCATAGTCAGTTCAGAATCTTGACCAACTGTCCAACCCGGCTCTTTGCCTTCCGTTGCAGAGTAGCTCTTACCACCCATTTCCATCGTATCAGAACGCAGGCTACCCATACTCAGCATAACGGCTTCACCTGAATCCGCACCGATTTGGAATGACTGAGTACCGAACGTACCGTTGAGAAGACGGTTACCACCAAATGAAGTGGTTTCTGCGATACGGTTTAGTTCATCATTAAGCGCTGTCACTTCTTCCTGAATCGCAACACGCTCCGATTTTGAGTTAGAACCGTTTGACGATTGTAGTGACAAGTCACGCATACGTTGCAGGATATTGGTTGTCTCGTTCATTGCACCTTCAGCTGTTTGTGCAATAGAGATACCATCGTTAGCGTTCTTAACCGCCATATCAAGACCACGACTTTGCGCATTCAAACGGTTTGAAATCTGTAGACCTGCAGCGTCGTCTTTTGCGCTGTTAATTTTGTAGCCAGAAGACAAACGCTCCATTGATTTTTGAGTACCTTCCGCAGCGTTGTTCAGATAACGCTGGGCGGTCATTGCAGACACGTTAGTGTTTACATTAATTGCCATATTGATCTCCTTAGGCGGGGTATTTAGATGGCCGCCATGTCTCTCACCTCATTTTGGCCATCTGATTTCATTTCTCTCAATCCCTGTAACGGCGATTGATTTAGAAGCTTTAGCAAAAACATTGTTTTTTTTGGCTGTTAATTCAACTGATTGGATAAATGTGATCGTGATCTGGGATTTTGAGAAAGGATGGGATGATAAAAATTCTAAGGGCTAGGAAGGGGTTTGCGTTACTTTTCTTGATATGATTCGGGTGGTAGGAATTTTGCGATTACGGATTATTTCACCACGCTCCACTTTCCAGGCACCCTCTGCTCCCCAAGAGCCTGGAACCCAGAAACCTAGAAACAAAAAAACCAGAGCCGAAGCCCTGGTTCCTGATCCCTCGCGCTTTACTACTTAACCTAACAGGCTCAGTGCCGCGTTTGGTGCCTGTTTCGCTTGCGCCAAAATTGAGCTGGAAGCTTGAGACAGGATTTGGTTCTTGGTCATCGCCGTGGTTTCTTTCGCGAAGTCAGTGTCTTTAATGCGGCTCTTCGACGCATTCACGTTTTCGTTGATGTTGTCTAAGTTGTTAATCGCGTGATTGAAACGGTTCTGGAATGCACCCAGCTCAGCACGGTGGCTGTCTACATACTTCATGGCTGAATCCAGAATCGCGACTGACTCTTGTGCACCACCCACAGTCGTTACGTCAATCGTATCTACTGTGACCGCTTTACCCTCTTGCATACCCAGCTCACCGGCAAGGCTGCCAGAGAACGACACTTCACTGTCGACTTTGTTGTTGCCGGCAAATACCTGCAACTGACCGTTTTCGTTCACTGACGCTTTTACCAGGTCAGTTTGACCGTTGATGTAAGTCGCTAGCTGCTC
>NZ_FNVG01000051.1 GCF_900107935.1 Vibrio hangzhouensis
TGCCTCACCGCTTCGCTTTTGTGCGCTGTACAAACGTGGGGCCACTCGGGGTAGTTACGCGCTTTAATAGATCTTCACTTGCGTGAAGATGACGGACGTTGGGAGAACTCGTACCACGAGTGACTCATCCAACTCATACACCCTGCCTTACCGCTTCGCTTTTGTGCGCTGTACAAACGTGAGGCCGCTCTGGGTAGTCACGCGCTTTAATAGATCTTCACTTGCGTGAAGATGACGGGGATTGGGACCTCATACCGCGCGTGACTCACTAAACCAAAACACCCTACCTCACCGCTTCGCTTTTGTGCGCTGTGCAAATGTGAGGCCACTCGGGGTAGTCACGCGCTTTGAGAGATCTTCACTTGCGTGAAGATGACGGGAAAGGTGAAGATGACGATACTTTCGTTTTCTCCAATACTCCGTCATCTCCTTGAAAAAGGAGATCTCCTACCGCAAGTGACTCACTAAACCAAAACACCCTACCTCACAGCTTCGCTTTAATGCGCTGTGCAAATGTGAGGCCACTCGGGGTAGTCACGCGCTTTGAGAGATCTTCACTTGCGTGAAGATGACGGGAAAGGTGAAGATGACGATACTTTCGTTGTCTCCAATACTCCGTCATCTCCTTGAAAAAGGAGATCTCGCACCACGAGTGACTCATCCAACTCATACACCCTACCTCACAGCTTCGCTTTTGTGCGCTGTGCAAATGTGAGGCCACTCGGGGTAGTCACTCGCTTTGAAAGATCTTCACTTGCGTGAAGATGACGGGCTAGGTGAAGGTGACAACGGGAATAACATGACGCAAAAAAAGATGAAGGTGACGACAGGAATAACGTAGCGCAAAAAAAAAGATGACGGTTTCCCGTCATCTTATTTCTAAAAGAAGCTCGACATCAGGTTCAGATCGGACTGAATCGCGCCGGCGGTGACTTCCCGGCCTGCGCCTGGGCCACGAATAACGAGGGGGTTGTCTTTATACCACTTACTCTCAATCGCAAAGATATTGTCACACGGCAGCAGGTTCGCCAGCGCATGTTCCTTAGAGAGAGCCTCTATACCAACCCTGGCCTTACCTTGTCTGTCCAGACGGGCGACATATCGCAGGACTTTTTCTTCGCGCTGTGCTTTCTCCAGACGCTCTTGTAACAGCTCACTAAGAAGCCCGGCTTGCTCGAAGAAACCATCAAGCGACAAATCTCTGAGCTCCTCAGGTACCAGTGACTCCACCGCGACAGCATCAGGTTCAATTTCTAACCCGGATTCACGCGCCAGGATCACCAGCTTACGCATCACATCCGAGCCATCGAGATCAGAGCGAGGATCCGGTTCTGTCAGCCCTTGCTGCCAGGCTAAATCCACCAGCTCACTGAATGGCACACTGCCATCATATTGCTGGAACAGCCAGGACAAAGTACCAGAAAAAATACCCGACAGCGCCACAATATCATCACCGCTTTCACGCAAGTCACGCACCGTATGGTTTATCGGAAGCCCTGCGCCAACAGTGGCATTGTAGAGCCAGTGACGACCGGTTTTAGAGAACGCGTCCTGAACAGCATGGTAGCTGATGCTAGGCGCTGAGCCTGCCACTTTGTTGGCGGAAATCAAATGCATACCATTTTCGGCAATACTTACGTATTGAGAGGCCAGCAATGGGCTCGCAGTGACATCAAGTACCACGACTTCATCGTACCCTTGCAGGCTGGATAACTGCTTCAACCAAACATCGCCCTGATAGGCCACTGCCTCATCTGTGTATCGCTCGAGAACCGTCTGCTCATCAATGCCGTTATCATCCAGCCAGTAGGTTTGACTGTCGATCACTGCCACCAGGTTAAAGGTCATTCCGCGCCGTTTCTCTAGCTCGCTTTTCTGCTGTTTGAACAAAGACAACCAGCTGGAGCCGATATTCCCTTTTCCGCACAATGCGACAGCCACGCGCTTCTGAGCCTGGAACAGTTGTGTGTGAACCGATTTAAGCAACGGCTGAATTTCCGACTTGCGCAATACCGCAGCCAGACTGAGTTGTGAACCTGCCTCGGAGAAAAACTCCACAGGCGCATGCTTGAGTTGTTGATAGAAACCAAAACAGTGATTAGCATTCTTAGTCACACCGGCACCAACCGCCGCCAGCATTGAGTACCCTTCTCTTAGCTTGATCTCCGCTTCAATCGCCAAATCTTGCAGTTCATTCAGTGCACCCGAGGCAATCTCAGCGGTATAAGCCAAGCGCAAACGAGCCTGATCAGACTGAACTTCAAATGCCAATGGCTCCAGCTGAGCACGTTTAAGTCCGTTAAGCACTTCGTTGCGAGCACGCTCAAAATCGTGGCCACTGCTAAATGCCAGGTCAATCAATAGCACTTCATCCAGAGACGTAATGATCTTTGCACCACGGCCCGATGCCAGCACACGTTCGATGCGTGTCGACCCCGATTCAGGCTGATAGCTACAACGCAGGTTCAAATCCATCGCACTTTGCGCCACGGGCTGCAGTGTACGGCTGTGTAGTACAGGGGCAGCAAGGCGAGCGAGTTCACTCGCCTCATCCAATCGTAGTAACGGAAGCAGGCAGGCATCGCTCACCACGCGAGGATCGGCACTGTACACGCCTGCCACATCGCTCCAGATGGTCACACATGATACTTCTGCCAACGCACCGATGACCGTCGCCGAATAGTCAGAGCCATTGCGGCCCAGCAGCACCGTTTCGCCCAATTCACTTTGCGCCATAAAGCCAGTAATCACCACTCTGTGGTGAGCGTGTTGCGCCAGTACTTCTTTAATTAGCGGGTAAGACTTGGCGCGGTCGACTTCCGGCTGAGTGCCATGTTCCGCACGTAAGAACGCGCGCGCGTCCTGTGCCACCGCAGGTAGGTCCGACTGACGTAATAATGCAGCCAGCAAACGGGAAGACCAGACCTCACCGTGACCGAGCACTGCCGCACGCTGCGCTTCTGTAAGTGGATAGCTCAGTTCACCCAGAGTGCTGAATTCATCACTCAGCAATCCTATCAGGTGCTCGGCTTCCTCGCCGGTCAGCAGTTGATCGACCAACTCGGTCTGAAACTGTCTTAGCGCTTGCAAGTGTTCATGGGCGATACGTCCATCTTTATTTAGCGCATCGAGGAACTCAATCAAACGGTTGGTAGTTTTACCAGCTGCAGAGACCACTATCAGGTCTTCGTTGTGTGAGTAATCTTTTAGAATCGACACCACACGACGATAACACTCAGGATCGGCCAGACTGCTACCGCCAAATTTGTGTAACTGCTTAGTTGCAGCAACGCTTGGGTTGATCATTGCTCTGCTTATCCTTCGAATGTGGCCGCTTTATCAAACGCTTGCTTCAGGTCATCAATCAGATCCTGAGCATCCTCCAGACCAACCGACAAGCGCAGTAGTTGCTGCGATACGCCCGCCTCCGCCAGCGCTTCTTCACCCATAGCACGGTGCGTCATAGATGCCGGATGGCAGATAAGACTCTCAACCCCGCCCAGTGACTCAGCCAGCGAAAACAGCTTCAGTTCACCAACAAAGTACTTCAGCTGCTCGAAGCTGCCTGCAAACTCAAAGCTCAGCATAGAACCAAAACCCGACTGCTGTTTCTTCGCAATCTCATGGCCCGGATGATCAGGCAGGCTTGGGTGATAAATCACTTTAACCAGCGACTGCTGCTTCAGAAAATCCAGAATGTGCGCTGAACTTTCTTCATGCACGCGCATGCGTGCGCCCAGAGTGCGGATCCCACGCAATGTCATATAACTATCAAATGGCGTGCCTGTGGCGCCAATACAGTTGCCCCACCAGGCGAGCTCTTCTGCATGTTCTTCGGTTTTGGTGATTACCACACCACCAATCACATCGGAATGGCCGTTGATGTATTTTGTCGTGGAATGAATCACAAAGTCCGCACCCAGCTCGAGAGGCTTTTGGTACACCGGTGTCAAAAAGGTATTGTCGACCGCCACCAGCGCGCCCACCTTGCTGGCCTTTTCACACACGGCAGCAATATCGACCACACGCACCAAAGGATTCGACGGCGTTTCCAGCAGGATCAGTTTTGGTTTTGCTTCCAGCGCTGCATCAAAAGCTGCTTCATCGCTCTGGTCAACGAACTGAACCTTGAAATCCCCCTTCTGGGCACGGGTATTGAACAGACGGTAAGTACCACCATAACAATCGTGAGGTGCAACAATGGTGTCCTCTGGCCCCAGAAACGCAGATACCCACAAGTTCAGTGCCGATGTACCGCAGTTGGTCACCACCGCCCCTTTACCAGATTCCAGCTCATACAGAGCCTGCTCGAGAAGCCCACGGTTTGGGTTACCTGAGCGGGTATAATCATAAGTAGGCACTTCACCAAATGCCGGGAAGCCATAGTTAGTTGAGAGATAGATAGGCGGCACCACAGCATGATGCTGGGTATCAGACTCGATACCAGTACGTACGGCTATTGTCGCTGGCTTCCGATTGCTCATAGAAACTTCCTTTATCAAATCGCATGGGCGGATGGGGTTATGCTCAGTGTCCACTTTTGTCGCGCATTTTAGAATGGACAGAAGTGGCAGACTTTAGAAAATTAACATTGCGTTAAAATGAATGTCCACTTTACTTTCCATTTTGTGAGACGTCAACACTTCTAGACGTCTATATGTCTTTGCTTATGGCGGTAAATCCCGCTAAAATTGCACAATTCTTATTACTACTATTTATGATTAACAGAGCGAAGGTGTGCAATGGCAGATTGGAATGGCGAATACATTAGCCCATACGCGGAGCACGGTAAAAAAAGCGAGCAGGTAAAAAAGATCACGGTATCCATCCCGTTGAAGGTGCTAAAGGTATTGACTGATGAACGTACTCGTCGCCAAATCAATAACTTACGTCATGCAACCAATAGTGAACTATTGTGCGAAGCCTTCCTGCATGCCTATACCGGTCAACCGCTTCCAACCGATGAAGATTTAAGAAAAGACCGTCCAGATGACATCCCAACCGAGGCCAAAGAGCTGATGACGGCGATGGGGATTGAGTTTGAAGCGTTTGATGAAGAGTAAAAGCTAAAATCGGTTCCTGGTTCCTGGTAGAGATATTTAAAAAAGCGCATTGGCTGTTTGTCCAATGCGCTTTTTAGTTTATCTAGGAATAGCGCTTCTATCTGGGGCCCAGGACCAAGAACCGCTTTCCCGCGTCTTAAGCCATGTAATTCTCAGGCATCTCAATTCTCGCCACGCCAGAATCCACCGCCGCTTTTGCTACCGCTTTCGCAACGCGCGGCAGCAGACGTGGGTCCATAGGTTTTGGAATGATGTAGTCTTTGCCAAACGTCAGCGCTTCAACACCCGCTGCGCTTAGCACTTCTTGTGGCACTTCTTCTTTCGCCAGGTCACGGATTGCGTCCACAGCCGCCAGTTTCATCTCGTCATTGATTTCGCTGGCACGAACATCCAGTGCACCACGGAAAATGAACGGGAAGCACAACACGTTGTTCACCTGGTTCGGATAGTCTGAACGACCAGTACCCATGATCAGGTCATCACGTACCTGATGCGCCAGTTCTGGCTTAATTTCTGGATCTGGGTTAGAGCAGGCAAACACAATCGGCTTGTCAGCCATCAGCTTCAGCGCTTCCGGTGGCAACAGATCCGGACCTGAAACGCCTAGGAACAAGTCCGCACCCTCGATGACATCTTCCAGTGTGCGCATGTCAGTATTGTTGGCAAACAGTTCTTTGTACTCGTTAAGGTCATCACGGCGGGTATGGATCACGCCTTTACGGTCCAGCATGTAGATCTTCTCACGCATAGCGCCACACTTGATCAGCAGCTCCATACACGCGATGGCAGCCGCCCCCGCCCCCAGACACACGATGCGCGCTTCTTTCAGATCTTTACCTTGCAGCTCGATTGCATTCAGCATGCCCGCTGCAGTTACAATGGCTGTGCCGTGCTGGTCGTCGTGGAATACCGGCACATCACAACGCTCAATCAGACGACGTTCGATTTCGAAACAGTCCGGCGCTTTAATATCTTCTAAGTTGATGCCACCAAAAGTGTCAGAAATGTTAGCTACAGTGTCAACAAACTCATCGATAGTACGGTGCTTGACTTCAATATCAATCGAATCAAGACCAGCAAAACGCTTAAATAGCAGGGCTTTACCTTCCATAACTGGCTTAGAGGCCAATGGACCTAAGTTACCCAGCCCCAAAATAGCCGTGCCGTTGGAGATCACGGCAACCATATTGCCTTTAGCAGTGTACTTATACACATTTTCAGCGTTATGAGCGATTTCACGGACGGGCTCAGCCACACCTGGGCTGTATGCGAGGGCAAGGTCAGCAGCCGAATCGGCTGGCTTAGTTAAAGCAACTTCGATCTTTCCAGGAACTGGGTTGGCATGGTAATCAAGCGCTTGTTGGCGAAATTCGTCGATTTGATGATCATCGGACATGGTATGCAATCCTGCTTATTCTACGAGTATTAAAGACTGAGTGGTAAGAGTATAAACCGCTTCGTAATTATTAGCTTTGCTTCTAAAGGGTTACAGACTCTACAGAGTGGACTACACGAACGGGGATACAATAACGGCGAGGTTATGACAGTGGTTCGTCACTCTGAGTTATTTATACTACGCTAGATAATTGAGATTTTGAATGTATTGTATACAGAATTGTTTTATTTTTGCCTAAAAAACAAAAAGGACGCCGAAGCGTCCTTTTCTGGAATCTGCAAAAGTAAAATTACTTCTTGCTAGATAGAGCACCGAAACGCTTGTTGAAGCGATCAACACGGCCGCCAGTATCAACGATACGTTGCTTACCAGTGTAGAATGGGTGGCACTTGTCACATACGTCCAGGTGGATAGAATCTTTACCTAGAGTAGAGTTGAATTCGAATGTGTTGCCGCAAGAGCAAGTTGCAGTTACTGCTTTGTATTCTGGGTGGATACCAGCTTTCATGGGAAACCTCAAAAGTTTAGGCCGTGTCGCCATCCGATTCTAAGCCGGACACCACACGTAGTTTAATAAAAGACTTATGATATCGCTGAGGCGTTCTTCGAAGCCAACAAGCCATACCATCAAGGCGCAGTATAGTAATGAATAGTGCCAATGGAATCAACTAAAATTGCCACTTTTTTCACCACCTTTAGGTGAGTTCGCTCAGTTTACTTAATTAACAGTTTATCCCACCCCGTCTAGCTAGTTAGAATAGTGGTCCAATTTATCAATACCGACCTTACTATGCGCCCAAACGTTGCTCGTGTTGCACTGCCAGTGCCACTGGACAAACAGTTCGACTACCTCGTACCCGCACACCTGTTTCCCGTGGTGGGTGGACGAGTATCAGTGCCATTTGGTCGCCAGACTCTGGTGGGTATTGTGACTCAGTTCAGCCATGAGTCGGATTTTCCCATCGATCAGCTCAAGCCGATCAAAGCGGCACTGGATACGCAACCGGTCTGGTCTACACCTCTGTATGAACTGATTGCCTGGTGCAGCCAGTACTACCAGCACCCCCTGGGTGACACGCTCAGCAATGCCCTGCCCTCAGCGCTGCGAAAAGGCAAAGCGGCTGAATTTGCAGCTACGGTGGAATGGCACATCACCGAGGCGGGCAAAAACCAGTTGATGGCAGGCTTTGGGCGTGCAGTGAAGCAGGCGAAAGTGATGCATATGCTGGAATCCGGTCCGTGTAATCATCAGGCATTTATCGACAATGAAGTCAGCACCAGTGTGCTAAAAACCCTGACGGAAAAAGGTTGGATAGACTCTCAGGAAAAACAGGCGCCAAGAACCAGCTGGCCTGAGAACATGACCAACGAGCCCGTTGACCTGCGGCTGAACGCCGAACAAGCTGTGGCGATTGCCTCGGTCAACAGTCAGAACGAATTTGGCTGCTATCTACTGGAAGGGGTAACGGGCTCAGGCAAAACCGAAGTGTATCTGCAAATGATCCGCCCGGTATTAGAACGCGGCCAACAGGCGTTAGTGCTGGTACCGGAAATCGGACTCACCCCGCAGACCATCAATCGCTTTAAAAAACGCTTTAACGTCCCTATCGAAGTGATTCACTCCGGGCTGAATGATACCGAACGTCTGAACGCCTGGCTCAGTGCTCGCGACAAAGTCGCCGGGATTGTGATTGGTACCCGTTCGGCACTGCTCACGCCTTTTGCCGATCTCGGCATTATTATCGTCGATGAGGAACACGACACCTCATACAAACAGCAAGATAGCCTGCGCTACCACGCCAGAGACGTGGCGGTGATGCGGGCCAATAAAGAGCAGATACCCATTATCCTCGGTTCCGCCACCCCTTCTATCGAAACACTGCAAAATGCGCTCAGTGGCAAATATCACCACCTGATTTTGAGCCAGCGCGCTGGACTGGCGGTGCCGACCACCAACAAAGTGATCGATGTAAAAGGTCAGTATTTAGAGGCGGGACTCTCGGCACCTTTGATCGCTGAAATCCGGCGTCACTTAGAGCTGGGTAATCAGGTGATGCTGTTTCTCAACCGCCGCGGATTCAGTCCGGCGTTGATGTGTCATGAGTGCGGCTGGACCGCAGAGTGCCGCCGTTGCGACGCCTACTACACCTATCATCAGTCGAGCAATGAGATTCGCTGTCACCACTGTGGTTCCCAGCGCCCGACTATCCACCAGTGTGAAAGTTGTGGTTCGAATCAGTTGGTGACCGTCGGTGTCGGTACTGAGCAACTTGAAGCGCAGTTGGAGAGCCTGTTCCCTGACTTCAATACCATTCGTATTGACCGCGACAGCACAAGACGCAAGGGCAGTCTGGAAAGTGCACTGGATGCAATCAAGAAAAACGAGTACCAGATATTGATTGGTACTCAGATGCTGGCCAAAGGGCATCATTTCCCCAATGTCACCTTAGTGGCACTGCTCGACGTCGATGGCTCGTTATACAGCAGCGATTTTCGCGCTTCTGAGCGTCTGGCTCAGCTGTTTATCCAGGTGGCAGGCCGCGCAGGCCGCGCCAGTAAACCAGGCGAGGTTTTGCTGCAAACGCACCATCCCGATCACCCGCTGCTGCAGTCATTACTGCACAAAGACTATCGACACTTTGCTGAAACGGTCATCGAGGAGCGCAAAATGGCCAGGCTGCCACCGTTTAGCTTCCTGACCCTGATTCGCGCCGAAGCCAACAACAGTCACGATGTCGAAACATTTTTGCGTCAGGTTCGCCACTCGCTGGAGGCTCACCCGTTGTTTGACCACCAATCGATGGTATTAGGGCCGACGCCAGCCCCTATAGCGAAACGGGCGGGCAAATCCCGATGGCAACTGATGCTTCAGGTACCGACACGCAGTTTGATGCAAAAAATCGTCACCAGCGCCAAACCGGTGATCAGCCAGTTGCCCCTGGCAAAAAAAGTTCGCTGGTCGATGGATATCGAACCTCAGGATCTGAGTTGAGATTCGAAAATCGATTGTTTTCAAAACTATAACTAGCTCTAGTTGTGATACAATTCACAAATGCATTGCAAAATATGTTAATCAGACCGTAACTTTCCGAATGGAAATGAATAATATTTATTAATAGGTCATGATTAAAAAGACGGACCCATATCGTCTATTTATTAGTCAAAATAAAGATTTAACGCATAAATAACCAATCAGGTTACATAACAATAGATAATAAGTCGCAACCTGAACAACTTAGAGTAAGAGAGGACACACGTTTATGGCGACAATGAAGGATGTTGCCCAGCTTGCAGGCGTCTCGACGGCTACGGTATCCAGAGCATTGATGAATCCCGAGAAAGTCTCATCATCAACCCGAAAACGCGTTGAAGATGCAGTACTTGAAGCTGGCTATTCACCCAATTCACTGGCCCGGAATTTGCGCAGAAATGAATCAAAGACGATTGTCACTATAGTGCCAGACATCTGCGATCCCTATTTCTCTGAAATCATCCGTGGTATTGAAGATGCAGCAATGGAGCATGGCTATTTAGTGTTATTGGGCGACAGTGGTCAATCCAAGAAACGCGAAACCTCGTTTGTAAATCTGGTCTTTACCAAACAGGCCGATGGTATGTTGCTACTCGGCACGGACCTGCCTTTTGATATCAGTAAGCCGGAGCAGAAGAATCTGCCTCCTATCGTCATGGCTTGTGAGTTTGCCCCTGAGCTTGAACTGCCCACGGTACATATCGACAACCTGACTTCCGCCTTTGAAGCCGTTAACTACCTCTCTCAGCTCGGCCATAAACGCATCGCTCAAATTGCCGGACCTGACACCGCCTTTCTTTGCCGCTTCAGGCAGCAGGGCTATCAGCAAGCCTTGCGCCGTGCCGGGATTCAGATGAATCCGGCCTACACCGTTAAAGGGGATTTTACCTTTGAAGCGGGGGCGAAGTTAGTGCGTACTCTGCTGGCGTTGCCAGAGCCTCCGACGGCCATCTTCTGTCACAACGACATTATGGCTATCGGTGCGATGCAGGAAGCGAAAAAACTCGGGCTACGTGTACCTCAGGATCTCTCTGTGGTTGGGTTTGATGACATTCAGTTTGCTCAGTATTGCGATCCACCGCTGACCACCATTTCCCAGCCTCGTTATGAGATTGGCCGTCAAGCCATGTACATGATGCTGGAAGTGCTCAAAGGGGTCGATGTCCGTGCTGGCTCACGACTGCTGGATACAGAACTTGTGGTCCGCGACAGTGCTGCTCCTCCAAGAATCCTGTAGTTAGCACGATACTGACTTGCAACTTGACCTTGTGGTATTTACCATGAGGTCAGTGATTTAATCGAATTTCAGAACCTATTCTTGTGGCAAACCGAGACTATGTAAGGCGAGGTAAAGGCACCAGCCGTCGACCTTCAAAAAAGAAACCTTCTGGCAAAAAACCATGGCGCAGTGGTCTGCTTGCTATTGTGTTAGCTGGCGCATTCGGCTACGGCCTATACACGCTAAGTAATGATCCCGAGCCACCAAAGCCCAAACCCGTTGCGACTAAACCCGCAGTGAAACCCAAACCTAAGCCGGCAAAACCGATCCCGCCACCACCCGAGGAGAAGTGGGATTACGTTGAAACCCTGCCCAACCGCGAAGTGGAAGTAAAAGCCAAAGAACAGGTGGCGTCTGAGATCCCGTACATCATGCAGTGCGGTGCCTACAAGACACTGGCTCAGGCAGAAGCCCGCAAACTGGATATCGCCTTCCAGGGCATCTCCAGCACCATTCGCAAGAAAGAGAACAGCAGTTGGTTCCGTATTGTGCTTGGCCCATACAAATGGAAGCGAGACGCTGAGCGCGATAAGCACAAATTGCAACGAGCCAAAATAGAACCGTGTGCGATTTGGAAAGAGGCGCAGTAGGTTCTATGGTTCTATGGTTCTATGGTTCTATGGTTCTATGGTTCTATGGTTCTATGGTTCTATGGTTCTATGGTTCTATGGTCCACAAAACCATAGAACCTCAAAATCATCTAGTGTAATACGCTGTTCGTTATCTCCCCTCAGGGCCACAGGGCCATAGTCCCGCTCTTAAACCGCTTTTCTTCCCCCTTGAAATCCTTTTCTTTCGTCCACATATCCATTTCAGACACAAATTAAAACCAAAATGAGGCAAACGTCGTGACTACTATCGTATCTGTACGCCGAAAC
>NZ_FNVG01000028.1 GCF_900107935.1 Vibrio hangzhouensis
GTATATGGACTCCCGTTAGATTGCAACTAGAGGACAAAAATAAGTAGGAAGCATGCGCATATTCGGGCTCTTATTGAGTAGCGAACTCTGCCCCTTGATGTTTTCGCACCCTAATGCCACTTCGCGAAAAAGGTACCTGGTACCATGAGGATGATCTGGCTCGTTAGGGTCGGTCTTACCTGTTTTTGTCTTACTCTTGGTTGTAACCTAAATATGGTTCTTAAACTGTTTCGGGTAATCGGTATGGTTGGTGGTGATTGAGCATTGACCATGCCGTTCTGACTGTTTTGTTGGCGAGAGCAACAGCCGCTCTTCGGAGCCCGGCTCTTTCTATCAGGCCTTTGACCCAAGCCTCTTTTGTTGTCTTTGGCTCCCTTCGGTCGACAGCCCGAACAAAAGCGAGAGCACCTTGAATCAAATTGGCTCGTATTCGTTTACAGGCGAATTTTTTACCGATACCTAAAAGTACAGTCTTGCCGCCAGTGCTGTACTGTTTTGGCGTTAAGCCGATGCACGCAGAAGCTTCACGGCCGTTTTTAAAGTTACCGCCGTTTTCACCAATGGCGAGATATAAAGCCAGCGCGTTGACATTGCCCACTCCCTCAATAGCAGTTAGGGCGCGACATTCAGGTTGTTGCTGTATCTCGTTATTGAGTTGTTTTGTGATTTTTTCTTTCTTTTCAATGAGGTCTTGATAAAGCCAGTACATCGTCGATATTTGCTCTCTGACAATATCTGGCAGGCCATTTTCAGCGTCTTCCAAGACGAGAGGGATTTGTTTTCCAAAAGCGGAAGTACCACGTGGGATATCAATACCAAACTCAGCGATGAGAGCTCTAATCATATTGCTTGTTGCCGTAATGGTATCGACTAAGTGTTGCCTCATTTTGTCGACGGATTGGAGAGACTGCGCCCTTACTGATTTGACCGCAATGAAGTGGACATTAGGCTGCTTAGCTGCGACAGCAATAGCCATCGCATCATTTTTGTCTGTTTTTTGATTCGTACGGAATGGGGATACATTCTTTGGTGCGATCAAGATAACTTCATGTCCTATGGATTGGCAAAAACGCCCCCAAAAGTGGGAAGTAGCACAGGACTCCATTACGACGGTGCAAGGCGGTTGTTTGAGTAACCAGGATTTTAGTTTGGCTTTGCTGAATGGTTTCTCTGTAGCGACATGATTGCCAACCAGCTTACAAACCTGGAATGAGCTTTTTGCTAAATCAATAGCAATGGTCGTAGACTTATTCATGTATGGACTCCTAAAGATTATGGTTTGGTCACCAGTAATTTTAGCTCCCTCTTGAGGGAGGGAGTCCATACATCGCGAAAGCGAGGATCTCATAAAGCGAGTGACTACCTAAAATAAAATAAAGGACTATTAGCGCGGGTTAGAGAAGAACACTCAAATCAAGTTATTACAATGAGATAGCGGAATTAGACTGTCTCAAAATGGCTAAAAACTGTCTCAGCACACTAAAAGTACTGAGACCAAAAACTGCAAAAAATTCAATTCTAAACTTCAAACTTTCAGGGAGTAAACTCCCTTCAACGTCAAAAGTGGCAACCCAAAATGGCTAAGAAAAAAATCTTAACGGTCTTCGGCACGCGTCCAGAGGCCATTAAAATGGCACCTCTTGTTCATGCTTTAGCAAGCGATGAGCGTTTCGTATCCAAATGCTGCGTGACTGCTCAGCACAGAGAGATGCTCGACCAAGTTCTAGAGTTATTCGAAATTACACCAGATTACGATTTGAATCTGATGAAGGCGGGTCAAACGCTCAACGATGTAACTGCACGTATCGTTCAAGAACTCAAACCTGTTCTACAAGAGTTCAAGCCCGATGTCGTGCTCGTTCATGGCGATACGGCAACCACGTTTGCGGCGAGTTTAGCGGCATACTATGAGCAAATCGAAGTGGGTCATGTTGAAGCAGGCCTTCGGACTGGCAATATTTATTCACCATGGCCAGAAGAAGCAAATCGTCGATTAACTGGTGCGTTAACCAAATATCATTTCGCTCCAACAGAAACATCTAAAGCGAATCTACTCAAAGAAAACTTTAGTCCAGATGATATTCATGTAACAGGGAACACTGTGATTGACGCCCTCTTAATGGTTAAAGACAAAATTACCAATGATAAAGACTTAAAGGCGACATTAGCTGCAAGTTTTCCATACCTAAACAATGACAAAAAACTAATTCTTGTGACTGGTCATAGACGTGAAAGCTTTGGTGGCGGCTTCGAGCGTATTTGTGAAGCACTAGCTATTACTGCGAAGAATCATCCTGACTGTCAAATACTATACCCAATGCACCTAAACCCAAATGTACGAGAGCCAGTAAATCGCATACTGGGTGATGAAGATAATGTATTACTGATTGAACCTCAGCAATATCTACCATTTATCTATTTGATGCACCGTGCAGACATCATATTAACAGACTCTGGCGGCATACAAGAGGAAGCTCCGAGCCTTGGTAAGCCAGTATTGGTTATGCGTGATACAACAGAACGGCCAGAAGCAGTTGCTGCAGGTACAGTTAGATTAGTAGGAACGGACATTGATAAGATTACTTCGAATATAAACACGCTACTTAACGATGATGTTGCATATGGAGCCATGAGTTTTGCCCATAATCCGTACGGTGATGGTAAAGCGTGCGAAAGAATTTTGAATTCACTTCTAGGAAATAATTAGATGAAGATTTTGGTCACTAGTGGTGCTGGTTTTTCTGGTTCTGTTGTAATTGGACTATAACTGTATGGCAGTATATATATCTGTAGTGTCTCATAATCATAGTGAGATAATTGAACAATTGAATTGTCTTCCACACTTATCAGAGGAGTTTAATGTCATAGTTAAGTTAAACAGGAAAGAGGAAAAAAGCTACTATAATAGATATACCCAACTCCATATACTAGATGAACAATATGATATTGGATTTGGACATAATAATAATCTTGTGTATTCCTACTGTAAAAAGCATCTGGGAATGCAGCCAAGTGATTATTTCATTGTATTAAATCCAGATGTATTCATAACTGTTACAATGATAACTAATTTAGTCAGTCTGATGACTAAAAATAACGTTAAGATTGGAGCAATTAATTTATATAAGGATATGAATTATTCAATCTACGATGAGTCTGTACGTGACTTTCCTATCCTTCTTGATTTCGTCATGTCATTTTTGGGCTATGGGAATAAAACGGTTGTCAATAAGAGCGAAATAAAAAAACCAACAATTGTTGATTGGGCGGCAGGGTCTTTTTTAGTATTTCAATCATCTCATTATAGTAAGTTAGGTGGTTTTGATGAATGCTATTTCATGTATTGTGAAGATATTGATATTTGCTATAGGAGTTCGATGATAAATGAGTCTGTTGTTTATTTTCCCAATATAAAAGCCGTTCATCTAGCTAAACATTCAAATAGAAAGTTAATTTCGAAACATTTTTATTGGCATGTTAAAAGTATAGTTAGGTACTTACTATCTAAAAAAAAACTAACATCGAAAAAATCCTTATTAGAATGTGATGGTTTCTAATACTATCGACACAATAAACAACTCCCACTGAAGCCATGAATAATTCGAACGACATTTTGGATAATAATCCAGTAAGAGATAACAATTTTGATCTCATAAGAATAGTACTTTCAACTATAGTTTTTATGTATCATATATCCGTATTAAGCCCTATTGATGGAATAGTATTTGGGTTTTTTAGTGGTGAGTTTGCAGTTGAATGTTTTTTTGTAATTAGTGGTTATTTGATTGTATATAGTTATAATAAATCCAATTCATTAAAAAAATATTCCAAATCAAGAATTGTAAGGATATTGCCACTTTATTTGATAGTGATTCTGTTAACCTTTATTTTAGGCCTAATTATTAGCAATGTAGATATTAAAGACTTTGTTTATAATGGAGGCTTAAAGTTCATCATTTTTAATTCAATATTCATGAATTTCATGTCTCCATCATTACCTGGTGTTTTTGAGGATAATGTTATTACAGCAGTCAATGGGTCATTATGGACAATTAAAATAGAGGTTATGTTTTACTTTGCCGTACCATTAATATTTGATTGGATCAATAAAGGAACAAAAAGATATTTTGCAATACTTATTTTGTATGCACTGTCTATTTTGTGTTTCTACTTTATTAGGTTCTTAATAATTGAACATGGAGTCAATCCATCTATTAATAATCAATTACCATCATTACTTTGTTTTTTTATGGCTGGTGCTGTATTAAATTATATAAGACCAAGTGATAAATTAATGTTTGTTTTGTTTTTATTGTCGACGATGTATCTTTTAGTCTTTGATAAGATCTACGCTATTCATCCAATTGCACTTGCATCTGTTGTTTACTTTTTCTCCTATTTAATACCATTCAGAATTATAATTCCAAAATGTATTGGTGACATATCTTATGGAATGTATATTGTACATTTTCCAGTTATTCAATACTTTACATCGAGAGGTTGGCTAAATGATTTTGGTTGGGGGTTCTTATTATGTATTCTTGTTGTCATTGTTCTGTCATTGTTAAGTTGGCATTGTCTTGAAAAGAGATTGTTAAAATATAATAAATCAAGAGACCGTGATGATTTATTATATAGTAAAGAAAGCATTAAAATAATATAAAGTTTTATAATATGGAAACAAAAAAAAACAATAAAAGCATCAATGTAATATTTAATGCTTTTTATTATTTATTGAATTCATTATTTCCTATCATTATATTCCCGTATGTATCAAGAGCTTTAGGTGTTGAAGGAATAGGAGCTGCAAATTTAGCCATTACTGTTGCAGCATATTTTACAACTATTGCTTCTTTAGGAATTCCTATATATGGTGTTAGAGAAGTCGCTAAAAGAAGAAATAATAGAGAATCATTAAATCAACTTGTATCTGAGTTGATGATGTTAAATGTCATTGGTGTAGTGATCTCATTTGTAGGTTTTTTCTTCCTCATTAGTTCAATAGAAACAATGAGAGAAAACTATATTTTATATATTATAGCTTCAATTAATATCGCGCTTAGTTTTTTCCAAATAGATTGGCTCTTTCAAGGGTTAGAAAATTTCAAAATACTAGCAGTACGAAATGCAGCTGTAAAAGTCGTCTCTCTTTTGCTTGTTTTTTCTATGGTCCACAATGAGAGTGATATTTCAGCATACGTTTTGGTAACAACAATATCATTAAGTTGCGCCAATATTTTTAATCTCTTTCATGCAACGAAAGTGATTAAGTTTACCTTTACTGGTCTATCAATTGTTAAGCATATTAAACCAACGATTTATTTTCTAAGCACAAGAATTATGTCTACTATCTATACTTTGTTAGATAGTGTCATATTAGGTATCTTAACTAATAATTATGCTGTTGGGCTATATAGTACTGCAATTAAGTTAATTAGAACTGCGACATCCTTAATATCATCAATGTCTATTGTGTACTTTTCAGATTCGTCAATTTTATCAAAGGAAAATAACGAAAGATATCAAAGTCTATTGTCTGACCTTTTTTCATTGTTGCTATTGATATCTTTACCTACAGCAATATTTACATTTACTTACTCTAAAGAAATTATACTTTTATTTGCTGGATTTGATTTTGAGGAAGCGTCACTATCTCTAATGATAATGTCACCTTTGATTTTAGTTAGTACAATAACTAGCTTTATTGGCATGCAGGTTTTATATGCAAGCGGGAAGGAAAAAATTGTTGCCCAGTCATTATTTATAGGTGCTATTGTATCAGTACTAATGAATGTCATATTAATTCCTATGTTTAGTCATAATGGCGCCGCAATAGCTGTTCTAACTGCTGAATTATCAGTTCTTATTTATCAGTTAATTAATGTGACCTTTGTGAAGGTTAATTTAGCGTTCATCTTTAATCGCCGAGTTATGAATATTATGCTAGCTAATAGTATTTACTTAGTTGTTATTTACTTGTTTAAGAACAATGTAGTGCTTGATGATAATATTGTGTTTATGATAACTAACATTGCAGTATCTGTACTCTCGTATCTATTTATTCTACTTTTATTGAAAGATAGTATGGTTCTATCTATTAAGGAAAAGCTAATAAGATGAAAATTATCACAACAACATATTTTCGCGACTTTGCTAGGTATTTTCATTTCTTAGAAGATGGTATTGTTGGAGAGTTTAGTAGTGATTTGAGTTTTTTTAATGTTGCTATATACCCTGCAGCACACCACTATTTTAAATCTAAAAATATAGAAAGCATATATTCTCAAAAATGCATTACTTCAGACTCAAATTATGAACGCTTATTAAATGAATATGAGGGTGATATTATTGAACTTATTGGGTTTAATAGTAAGTCATTTAAGCTATATGGTAAAAACAAAGATGAGCAACTAAAGCAACAAGCTATAAAGTATATAGCTTACTTTGAGCCGATATTTATTAAAGAAAATTTTGATATTCTGATTTCTTCTGGTGATACAAGGCTATTACCTTCCGTCATAATATTTCTTGCAAAGAAGTATAATGTGAAGATCATATATTTCGAACAAGGGCCTTTTGACACAACAATGTTAGATTTGAAAGGCGTGAACTGTAATATTTCATTTTCTCCGAGCTTTAATAGGCTAACTCAAAGTGAAAAGCAAGAACTTGAAAAATACAGAAATAATTATCAAAACAATAAGGTTGAAAAATATTGGAAAACAGATGAAAAAAACTTGTCTATAAGGTTCAATACTTATTTGACTTTTCTATTGATGTATCCACCTAAGTTTTTATCGAAACTGCTACCAGTTGACTTACAAATTGGGCTTGATTTCAAATCAGCATTAAGAGAAAAGATTAGAGGGAAAATAAAAAAAGAATTTAGATCAAAAGATATAATCAAAAGTGAACAAGTTTCTTTAGATGATGACTATATAGTTCTGTTTTTACAAGTACCTGTCGATGCTCAGTTTATTGATAACTCACCAAACTTTGATAGCTTTACTGAAATTGTGAAGTTAATGAGTCAGTCTATTCCATACGGAAAAAAACTCTTTATCAGAGAGCATCCATTCTATATAGGACGCTATGATAGTGAGCTTTATGATATCGTTAATTCCAACCCTAATATCAAATTTGCAAATAATTGCAGCCTTTCAGATTTGATTATAAATTCAAAGCTATGTGTTGTTAACAACTCGACTGTTGGAATTGAAGCACTTTTACTTAAGAAGAAGGTTTTTACGCTTGGAAAATCTTACTATACTCATAAAGGAGTTACTTTTGATTATAATGATAAGTTGCCTTTAGATATTCAATTAGAGAATGTTATACATGATGAAATTGATAGTGAAATGGTTGATTCGTTCTTATTTGAATTTATTTTTAGTTACCTTTGTAAAGGGCACTTTCAAGATAGGTATTTAACTTATCCTAGAAAGTTGTTTAACTTATTAGAACGAGAATGAATTGATGAAATTTGAATGCTTTAGACAAAGATATTCTTATTGTTATCTAACAATTATTCTCTTTGGTGGCGTATTAACATCAATTTGTAAGTATGTTGGTATTTCTTTACCCTTATCATTTTTGTCATTAACTCTGTTATTATCATTTCCAATTTTTTTTCTAACCTATTTCTCTGTTTTGATCTTCTCAAAGGTCGATATTATCTTCCACATAATTGGGGTTGTTATTTTTGGCATTTTATTAAAATCAATTTATTTCTTAAAAGATGCTGATTTAAATAGTTTTGTTAACACTATCTACTATTTATCCATATTTCTATCTATATCTTTATGTTATGGTCTTAATAAATCATTCAGTTTGAGAATGTTTAGGTATATTTACATTTCAATGTCAATTCTGGCTGTTATAGGATTGGTCCAGTTTTTTTTTCATGAGTCACTTCCCAATGCATTTGTAGAACTGCCTGTAATAAAGTCAGAGTTAGCAATAACAAATAATTCTAGAGAGATTGAAGATATAATACTTTTTTCTATGAATGGGCTATATAATAACCCTATAGTATATGGAAGTACGCTTCTTTTTCCTTTGACAATATCACTATTTAATATTTTCAATGAGAGAAAGTTAAGTGATATGTGTATCTTCTTTTTGAGCTTGATTTCAATATTGTTATTAGTTTCTCGGGTAAATATTGCCTCTGCTGTTTTTTTGGTTTTGTTTATTTGTGTTTTGAAATTATCATTCAAGAATGCTCTATATACATCAATTCTTTTTAGCGTGGCTTGTGTTATATTATTTGTTATTTTGAAGGATTCTCCTGTTGTGAATTTGATCATTGACCGTTTTACGGGTAATGATGAGTGGGCTTCTGTATCAAATGAGGAGCATTATTCTGATTATATTAAATCGTTGTCATATATATCAGATAACATGATTTTGGGCATCAAAATAAATGATTATGTAACTAAGGATATAATAACTGACGGATCTTGGTTTATATTCGCATTGGATTTGAGTCCCGTAATATGTATTATTTTAATTTTTATGTTTTTATCAATCGCTTATAAGTTTTGGTTAGTATCTAGAGAAAACGCCATTCCTAATTTTGCACCACTTTATTTTATTTTAACTATGGGTGGGTTGTTTAATTCATTTTTAATTGACAAAGCATCACTCTCCATTATTTTGATATTTTATTCACTACAATATAATATTGCATTGAAGAGGTGAGGATGTTTAACTTATTGCTAATTAATTATTACTCATGGGATGAGGTTTATAGGATAGTAAATGACTTTCACTCTTCTGATATGATATCAAAAATTGTGATTGTAGATAACTCTCATGAAACTAATCAGTTGTCAAGATTTAATACTTTTCTCGATAAGTTGGTTATTGTGTCAGCATTAAATAACTCTGGTTATTCAGGCGGTAATAATATTGGTTTTTGGGCTTTATCCAAGAACAAGGTTACAGGTGATATAATTATCTCAAATGGTGATATAAATATTTCGCCTGCTGTTGTGGATTACGCCAGTAATATTTTCTGTACTAATAATGATATTGGTCAACTTTACTTTGAAACGTATGATAATGAAGGTAGGTTAATGTACAACACAATTCATTTAAATGGTTTGTTGCAAAAGTGGAATATAACAGATAATCGAACTGAACTCAGTTCATCAGATTATGCTGCCGGTTCATTTTTCGTTATTAGAAGAAGCATTGTAGACTTGTTTGAACGTATCTTTGATGAGCGTTATTTTATGTACTGGGAGGAGGTTGAATTGTCTTTGAATGTCAGAGCTCTTGGGTATAGAGTTGTTTGTTCTGAGCGCTATCATTTAATTAGGGATAATAATAGTCATGCTGCAGTTACTAATTCAATTTATTATATTGTTAGAAACTCCTTTATGATAAAAGAAAAGATAAAAGTTAGTTTTTTGAATAATTTGATTTTTTTTTTAAAAATGTTAATTACAACTGTTAAACTATCCGTGATGACTAGAAAACTAAGGCCTATTTCACTGTTTACTCTTGGTTTTTTTCATGGATTAAAAGGTAAGTCAGGTAAGAATGAGCAAATACATAAGTAAATGTTATGTTGTAAGATCTCTTCCCTTGGTTAGAGATTCAAGATTACAGCGTTACAATGAATTTCTTGATGAAGATGTTGTTTATATAACCTGGGAGGATCACGATAAATGTAATAAGTTTCTTAGGTTTGGGAGAAAAGACTATCATCTTGTTATATCTTACCCTCTGTTTCTATTAAGACTTTTTGTGTTGTCACTATTTAAAATGAGGAAACAAGATAAAGTTATTTGTATGGATCTAGATACTTATATTCCAATTAAACTCGCAGGTATGTTTAAGAGGATAAAGATTTACTTAGATATAGTGGATCCAATTGCAGAAACAAAGTTTCGTAACTTCGCTTATCCTAAGTTATTTGATTGGATAGAGTGTTTTATTGTTTCAAAAAGCTCTCGAGTTATTCTTCCTGGTAAATCTAGAATTGATTACTATTTAGATAAGTTATCGCTTACTTCGTTAACACTTTCAACAACACCGTTGATTTGTGAAAATGTACCTAAAATTAATCGTTCTGATAAATTTCCTGTTTTTAATGAAAACTCTAATAACGGAATTCGTATCGGTTATTTCGGTTCTTTGGATGATACACGTGGTATTTTAGAGCTGATTGGTTTTTTCAAAAACAGGCCTGATTTCAGAATTTTAATTGCAGGAATGGGAAGTCTAGATGACAAAATTAAACAGCTATCAACTGAAATTGATAACCTAACTTTTCTTGGTAAATATGAACCAGTGGAGATTCAAAGATTATACTCATATGTTGATTTTGTTTGGGCTTATTATTCCCCAGAGGTTTTTTTGCATAAATATGCATGTCCAAACAAATACTATGAGCATTTAGCTTTTAAGGTTCCTATTATCGTTAATGAAATCATTCCACAGTCGCAGAAAATTTTACAAATGAATACTGGTATTGTGATTGATAATGAGTTGGATGATAATTGTTTTTCAAAAATGAGCGATATGATTCTTAACTATTCCTATCAGTTAAGTGATTTTGATGTATGGGAAAAAGAGTATTCAAATTATTCTTTTTCAATAGATTAACTTTGGAGTAACTATGTTTTTAATTGCAGGCCCTTGTGTGATCGAATCTGAAGGTTTAGTTATTGATACTTTTGGCCGTTTACAAGAAATTACTACTAAACTTGGTATCGACTATATCGCTAAGTCATCTTTCACGAAGGCTAATCGATCATCAGCAACAGCGTTTACTGGTCCTGGCCTTGAAGAAGGTTTGAAAATAATACAAAAAGCTAAGGATCAACTTGGTGTTAAAGTCATAACAGATGTTCATGAAGATACGCCTCTTGATGAAGTTGCTTCTGTCGTTGATGTACTACAAACCCCAGCTTTTCTGGTTAGGCAGACCGGTTTCATTCAACGCGTAGCTTCCATGGGCAAACCAGTGAATATCAAGAAAGGGCAATGGATGCATCCAAGTGATATGGCTCCGGTCGTTGAAAAATGTCGTGCTGTAGGTAATGAAGATATCTGGTTGTGTGACCGAGGCACTAGCTTCGGATTTGGTCAGTTAATTAACTATATGCCAGGTTTGACTATCATGAAAGAGACCGGATGCAAGGTTGTCATGGATGCTACACATAGCGTTCAAATGCCTGGAACTTTGAATGGTTCGACCGGCGGTAATCGCTATCACGTTCCTGCCATTGCACGAGCGGCTGTAGCCGTTGGCATTGACGGTTTATTTATGGAAACCCATCCTGATCCAGATAATGCACTTTGTGATGGTCCGAATATGTTGCCGCTTAAACATATGAAAGAGCTTCTTGAAACCTTGCTAGAAATTGATCAGGTAGTAAATAAGCGCCCATTTATTGAATCAAAGTTGGTTTAAATATGGCGCTAGTGACAAACAAACCAATAAAAATGGTTCTGTTTGATGTAGATGGTGTCATGACAGATGGCACTATTTATATGGCAGAATCCGGCGAATTCATTAAAGCGTTTAATGTTAAAGATGGCTTAGCCATCGAGTTGTTACGGGCCCACGGAATAAAGTCCGGTGTTATTTCGGGTAAAGCGAGTCCCGCACTAACAAAGCGCTGCCAACAACTCGGGTTTGATGTAATTGAAACTGGCTGCAAACATAAGCTTCCTAAACTGGTAGAAATTTGTGGTCGTTTTGATATTGCTGCAGACGAAATAGCTTTTTGTGGTGATGATGTGCTTGATTTGCCTATTATGAGCCAATGTGGCTTGTCAGTGGCTCCAGCGGATGCTCACCAATTGGTCTTAGCCGAAGCCAACTGGATCTCTCAATGTAACGGTGGTTTTGGAATGGTCCGGGATTTTGTTGATCACTTACTCATAATACAAAGTGGTCTTCAGCTAAAAGAGGTCTACCAACCGCTGTTGAACAAAATTGCGTTAGACGACCTTAAAGGTATTGAGCAATGAGTACTGAACTAAAAGTGGTTATACCTGCTCGTTTTGGTTCCTCTCGCCTTCCTGGAAAACCCTTACTTCAACTTTGTGGTAAACCGATCTTCTGGCATGTGTTCCAGCGTGCAGTTGAGGCAGGAGTGTCACCCGAAGATATTGTGGTAGCAACAGATGATGACCGTATCTTCTCAAAAGCATCTCAATTGTCTATACCTTGTGTTATGACAGATGCAGATCATGCCAGCGGAACTGATAGGTTAAATGAGGTTGCGACTCAGCTTGGCTGGGATGATGAGACATTAGTCATCAATGTTCAGGGAGATGAGCCATTAATTCCGAGCTCGCTGATACGGCAGCTCATTGCTTTTACCAAAGAGAGCTCCTTATTTGACATTACAACGGCTATTTCACCGATACATTCTATTGAAGATGTGAATAATCCAAATATTGTTAAAGTAGCCATGGGTCAATGTAGCCGAGCTGTTTATTTCTCACGTTCGGCGATTCCATTTAATCGTGACCAACCTGAATCTATTGACTCAGTCTTTCGACATATAGGTATTTACGCTTATTCTGTAAAAATCCTTCGAAAATTCTGTCAATCTCCAGAATCAACAGTAGAGCAATTGGAAAAGCTTGAGCAATTGCGTGCTTTGAGCAATGGTCTTTCCATTGGAGCAACGATTGTTGAACATGCTCCACCTCACGGTATTGATACCGAGCAAGATTATCTAAACGTTAAAGCTATAATGGAAAACTAACATGTCAGTAATTGATCGCGCTAGGGAAGTTATCCGCACAGAAATTGTGGGGTTAGAATATATGGCTACACAGTTGGGCCAGTCGTTTGAAGTTGCTATCGAAGCAATCTTAAACACCAAAGGTCGCACCATTATTTGTGGTATGGGTAAGTCGGGGATTATTGGTAAAAAAATTGCTGCCTCATTTGCAAGCACAGGAACCGCCGGGTTTTTCATGCACCCCGGGGAAGCATTTCATGGTGACTTAGGCATGGTTAAGTCAGAGGACGTTTTCATTGCGATTTCGAACTCTGGTGAAACCGATGAGGTTTTGAAACTGCTTCCGTTCCTACGAGATAATGGAAACTTTATCATTTCTATGACAGGGCGCCCTGATTCTACCCTGGCAAAAGCTGCGCACTGCAATTTGGATATTTCTGTTCCTCAAGAAGCATGCCCATTGCAGCTTGCCCCTACTGCCTCTACTACAGCAACATTGGCTATGGGAGATGCTTTGACTATTTGCTTAATGGAAGAGCGTAACTTTAAGCCCGAGAACTTTGCTCGCTTTCACCCTGGGGGAAGTCTAGGTCGTCGTCTACTTGGAAAGGTCAGAGATGAGATGGTCTCTGTTGGTCTACCAATTGTGGAGCCAGGTGCCTCTTTTAAAGACGTAATTAACGTTATCTCAAGTGGTCAGCTTGGACTTGCAGTGATTATCGACACTCCTGAGATGGCGATCATTACTGATGGTGATTTACGTCGTGCGATGGAATCCAGTGGTAAGGATGTATTTGATCTAAATGCTATGGATGTAGCAACGTTCAATCCTGTTTCTACGTCATCGGAAGCTAGCATCCAATCGGCGTATAACTTAATGGACGAAAAAAAGGTTAACGCTCTGTTGGTAACTGAAAGCGATAAATTAGTCGGATTTTTGAAGAAGTAATGGAGTTCTTCAGTGTACTAGGCGTTTAAACCTTAAGCCTAAATCATCAGGAGTCCTAAACAGGATCAAGCACTGCTTATTCCCCGCCGCAGGCTACGGTACTCGCTTTCTCCCCGCCACTAAATCCATGCCCATAGGGGTAAAAGGGGTCAGAGTCATTTAACCCTGTTCGGTAAGCGTTACAAAAGTATGAATTCCTTCGCTACACCTCTAATCTTGGCGTTACTTTACTCGTACATTGATGTGTGTCTTTAGATAGTTAGTCAGTGAGTTTACTCTGACCCTATTTGAGATACATATGTCAAGAAAACTAAGGTACGCCCCGATTGGTATTGCACAACATGTTATTCAACGTGGCAATAACCGACAGGTTTGCTTCTGTAATGATGAGGATATGCTGGCGTATCTAGAATGGCTCAAGCAGTATGCAGATAAATATCAAGTACACATCCACGCTTGGGTTCTGATGACAAATCATGTTCATCTGCTTTGTACTCCTCATAGTCAATCTGGCGTTTCCAAAATGATGCAGTCATTAGGTCGAAGCTATGTCTACTATTTCAATAAACGCTACAAGCGGTCTGGTACGCTTTGGGAAGGGCGATTCAAATCTGCGTTGGTCGACAGTGAAAACTACCTGTTTCAACTGTACAAATATATTGAGTTGAATCCCGTTGCGGCGGGAATGGTCAATGTGGCCGCGGATTATAAATGGAGCAGTTACAAAACCAACGCACTTGGCAAGGCATCGAAATTGATAAAGCCGCATCCAAACTATTTGTTGCTTGGTAAAGATCTAAACTCAAGGCTTGAAGGTTATCGTTCACTCTTCGGTAAACCACTATCTCAAAGTGCAAGTCATACCATTAAAACAGCCACCGAGTCGAGTTTAGCGATTGGCAGTAATAGATTTCTAGAACAGATCGAAGCTTTAACTGGCCAATCATTTCGTATTCGCAACCGTGGTAGGCCATCGAGCGAGTGCGGTTAAAATCAAGCTACTAGGTAGTTAAAACCACTCGAATAGTGAAAACAGTCTCCAACGAATTGCCAAAGCAGTTCGTTCCAAAACTATCTAAGTGGTCTTATTTTACTAAAGGAAGAGAGTTCTTCCACTCAGAAGTGTTAACCGACTTGTCCGAGTTTAAGTCTCGCTCCGATGTGATTGTGTCAAATCGCATGGCGGAAGAGCTTTTAGATGTAGAAGACAAGGTCTATACCCGAGATTTGTTTAACGGTGACAAGTAAACCATAACCCAGTGGACTGAAAAGGAGCAGCGAGTATTTCTTGCTGCTCTTTTTGTATCTAACTTTGGGGCACAACAATTATTATTTTAAATACAAGAGACAACGTTATGATCAAACACTGCTTATTCCCTGCCGCAGGCTACGGCACTCGCTTTCTTCCCGCCACTAAATCCATGCCTAAAGAAATGATGCCAGTAGTCAACAAACCATTGATTGAGTACGGCGTCGAAGAGGCGATTCAGGCGGGCATGAACCATATGGCGATTGTCACCGGGCGTGGCAAGCACACCCTGATGGATCACTTCGATAAAAATTACGAACTGGAACATCAAATCAGCGGAAGCTCGAAAGAGTCGCTGCTTACCGATATTCGCTCATTGATTGATTCAGCTTCTTATACCTATATTCGTCAACGTGAAATGAAAGGGCTAGGGCATGCCATTCTCACCGGCAAAGAACTGATTGGCGACAATCCTTTTGCGGTGGTGTTGGCCGACGACCTTTGTGTTAACGAAGAGCAAGGCGTACTGGCGCAAATGGTGGCGCTGTACAACAAATTCCGCTGCTCGATTGTCGCTGTGGAAGAAGTACCAGAGACCGAAACTCATAAGTATGGCGTTATTGCTGGCGAACAGCTTAAAGATAATTTGTTCCGCGTCGATAATATGGTCGAAAAGCCAGAGTCCGGTACTGCGCCAAGTAACCTGGCCATTATCGGCCGCTATATTCTGACACCAGATATTTTCGAACATATCGAGAATACCGAGCCGGGTAAAGGCGGTGAAATCCAGATCACCGATGCCCTTTTAAAGCAGGCGCAGCAAGGCTGTGTGATGGCTTATAAGTTTAAAGGTAAGCGTTTTGATTGCGGCAGCGTTGAAGGCTATATGGAAGCGACTAACTACTGTTATCACAACCTTTACCTCAGTTCGCAAGCTGGCGACCAGAGCAAAGTAAAGCAAGACTCGAAAGCTCTGTCGGCGGCATAAAAACAATGCGTGGTGCCTGGTTGGCCTAATATCGCTCTATTACGGCATTGGCAGTATTTGCAACCATGAACTAAGAGCCCAAACAGTATCTCTTGGCCTTTATGAAATATAGAGGCCATTGGTTACTTTATTAGGGCTCACTCTATCACCCTTTAGCCTTCCAGTTGCAACTACCTGTGCGAATCTTGAATTTCGTCTATGTAAATACAGGGCATAACGCTAAGCTTAAGATGCTGTTATCCTTACTTCCTTAATGAACCCTGAGATTCCTAGGCGATATCCTAGTGACGTATATGTTTGGTGACGCGGGAGTTTTTTTGCAGAAATATCGCGCTTTCTCATAGGTCTTATGCCGTGCATGGTCATTTTGCTATTATGGAAAACTCGTATGCGGTTTTCTTAAGTTCAACCTTTTAGCTAGGAGCGTCGATCTTGCTTGATTGGTTAACGAGCCCTGCAGTTCAGGTGCTTTTTTTATTCTTTGTTACTGTCTGCGGCTTGATACGCTTTCAATCTCATTCTGAAAAAGTCTTTGGCGTGTTGTTGCTGGTGCTGTTGACAAGTTCGCTTGTGACGACAGAGCAGGTGATTCAGAGTTTCTCTAACAAAGGCTTGCTAACTTTAATGCTCTTAATGGTTTGTTCGGTTGCGCTCGAAAAAACCAAGCTACTGCGTGTTATCACCAGTTATGTAATTGGGCCAAGTTATCGCCTCACCTGGGTTCGGTTGTTTAGTTTAACGACCTTGTCGTCTGCCATATTGAACAACACCGCAGTGGTATCGACAATGTTGGCACCCATCCGCAACAATCCTTACCATAAAGCCAGTAAACTGCTTTTGCCCCTCTCGTACGCGGCGATACTAGGGGGAACGTTAACCTTAGTAGGAACGTCTACCAATTTAATCGTCAATAGCCTGGTCATCGACTTTGGCTATCCTGATTTGAAGTTCTTTGATTTTACCGCCGTGGGTCTTTGTCTGGTGCTCGGCTGCGGCGCACTGATGTTCGTATTAAGCCCGCTCTTGCCAGAACGTGGTAAAAGTCATGTTCAGATTCAGGACTATATTATCGATGCTGAAGTCTCAGTGGACTCTGACTTAGTCGGGAAAACTGTTGAACAAAATGGCCTTAGACATCTTGAGTCACTGTTTCTGGTTGAAATATTACGAAAAGGGCGCTTGATATCCCCAGTGACCCCTCAGGAGGTGATTGCGCCAAACGACCGTTTGTTGTTCAGTGGCGATGTTAAAAAGGTGACTACATTAACCCAATTTGATGGTCTTTCTTTGTTTGCCAGCAACAGCGGGCTACCTCTGGATAACCTCTCTGAAGTGGTGATAAGACCTGAGAGTCACTTAGTTGGCAAAACACTCAAGGATACGGGATTTCGTGCGCTGTTTGATGCGGCGGTGGTGGCAATCAAGCGCGACGGCAAAACGTTATCTTGTAAGTTGGGTGAGGTCTACCTGGAAGCGGGGGATTATCTGGTGTTGGCAGTAGGCGAGGACTACGCCTCTCGAAACAACATCAGAAAAAACTTCTATCTGCTTAATGAGGTTGAAACGGAGCATTGCCTTGAAGGCTGGAAAGAAAAGCTCGTAGTGGCTGGCTTTCTGGGCTCAATTTTATTGGCCGCGACAGGCATCGTCTCTCTGTTTAAGGTAATGCTGATATTGCTTGGCGTGTTTTTATTGTCAGGTTGTTTAAGCGCAAGCGAAGTACTGCAACGCTTACCTAAAAACATTTGGCTGATTATTTCATCGGCGTTGTTATTGTCTCAAGCGCTCAGCAAAAGCGGAGCCTTAGGCGGCTTAGAAACAATGGTACACTCTTATGACTATTTGTTTACCCCATTTACTGGGCTAGTTGTGGTCTATTTGTTAGCTTGGTTGATGACGGAGTTGGTCACGAACAATGCGGCAGCGGCGTTGGTGTTCCCGATTAGTATCGAGCTAGCCTCGAGCGTGTCGGCTAACCCCCAGGCGTATATCTTAGCGGTGGCGTTTGGTGCCAGTGCTAGCTTTATCAGTCCGTATGGCTATCAAACCAACTTGATGGTTTTGAATGCGGGGCAGTATAAACTGCAAGATTTTGTGAAAGTGGGCGTACCGATGTGCCTGCTTTATGGCTTGATTGTGTTGACCGCAATTCCAGCCTTTATTGGATTGTAAATTAAGGACTTTTTAGTAATGAACATCTCTCCAGAGCGTATGACTCACCTCAAGCAGCTTGAGGCAGAGTCGATATACATCATGCGCGAAGTGGCGGCTGAGTTCGATAACCCAGTAATGCTCTATTCAGTTGGTAAGGACTCGTCAGTGATGCTACACCTAGCGCAAAAAGCATTTGCGCCGGGCACTCCACCGTTTCCACTGATGCACGTGGACACAACATGGAAATTCAAAGAGATGATTGAGTTTCGTGACCACATGGCCAAGAAGCTAGGCATGAAGCTGATTGTGCATCAAAACCCTGAAGGACTGAAGATGAACATCAGCCCTTTTGTGCACGGCAGTTCACTGCATACTGATATCATGAAGACTCAAGGCCTGAAGCAAGCATTGGACAAGCATGGATTTGATGCGGCTTTTGGTGGTGCGCGTCGAGATGAAGAAAAGTCTCGAGCCAAAGAACGCGTGTATTCGTTTCGTGATGAACACCATCGATGGGATCCAAAAAACCAGCGCCCAGAGCTATGGAATATTTACAACGGTAAAGTAAATAAGGGAGAAAGCATTCGCGTCTTCCCTCTGTCAAACTGGACCGAACTGGATATCTGGCAATACATCTACCTGGAAAACATTGAAATCCCAGGCCTGTATCTGGCGGCGAAGCGTCCTGTGGTTGAGCGTGATGGCATGCTGATCATGAGAGATGACGACCGCATGGAGCTTGAAGAAGGCGAAGTGGTGGAAGAAAAGATGGTGCGTTTTCGCACTTTGGGTTGTTACCCGCTAACAGGTGCCGTTGAGTCTGAGGCGACCACGCTTCCGGAAATCATTCAAGAGATGCTTTTGACGACGACTTCAGAGCGCCAAGGCCGTGCCATCGATCACGACAGCGCCGGTTCTATGGAGAAGAAAAAACGTGAAGGTTACTTTTAATTCATTATGACGACTCCTTATCAACGTAAAGAACACGACTCAGTATCGAGTGACGTAGTCTGGCACAATTCAACGGTAACCCACGCTGATCGGGTTGCCTTAAAGCAGCAGCAGCCTGTGTGTTTATGGTTTACAGGCCTGAGTGGTTCAGGTAAGTCCACCGTGGCAAATGCGGTTGAAAGCAAATTGCTCCAGATGGGTAAACATAGCTATCTTTTAGATGGCGATAACGTGCGCCATGGCCTGAATAAAGACTTGGGCTTTTCCGACGCAGAGCGTGTTGAGAACATTCGCCGTATTGGTGAGGTTGCCAAACTGTTTGTCGATTCGGGCAACATAGTGTTAACCGCCTTTATTTCTCCATTTGAGTCAGACCGCCAGCAAGTGCGTGATTTGATGCAAGACGGAGAGTTTCTTGAAGTGTTTGTCGATACACCGCTTGATGTGTGTGAAGCACGTGATCCGAAAGGCTTATACAAGAAAGCGCGCGCGGGTGAAATCAAACACTTCACAGGCATTGATTCTGAGTACCAACAGCCAGTGAATCCTGATATTCATCTTAAGACTGAAAATCTCAGTATCGAAGCGTGTGCGGATTTTGTGGTGAGTGAGCTAGAGAAAAAAGGCTACTTGCAATTAAAGGAAGAAGCGTAATGCATTATGACGTATTTAATGGTGATGCCGATGGCATCATTGCGCTGCTGCAACTTCGCCTCGCAGAGCCGAAAGAGGCAACGTTGATTACCGGTGTGAAGCGTGACATCAAATTGCTCAGGCAAGTGGATGGCGAAAACGCCACGTCAGTAACGGCACTGGATATCTCGATGGAGAAGAACCTGCCGGAACTTGAGATCTTGCTTGATAATGGGGTGTCGGTATTTTACTGCGACCATCACCGCAGTGGTGAACTTCCGAAATCAGACAAGCTGGAAGCGTTGATCGATTTGGATGCTGAAGTATGCACTAGTTTGTTGATTAACCAAAAGCTTGGTGGTCAATACGCGAAATGGGCTGTAGCAGCGGCCTTTGGTGATAACCTGTTTGCGTCGGCGCAAAAGCTAGCGACGAAAATTGGTCTCTCCGATAGCGAAACAGAGTTCTTGAAAGAGCTTGGCATCTTAATCAACTACAACGGTTACGGAGCCTCATTACAGGACCTGCATATTGAACCGGCCGAGCTGTATCGACAGCTGAGTAAGTATGAAGACCCGCTCACTCTTCTGGATGATGATGTTTCGCCCTACCACGTGCTTAAAAAAGGCTATACCTTAGACCATGAAAAGGTCACGAGTATCGAACCGTTTCATGTTGATGCGCAGTGCATGGTATTTGAATTGCCTTGTGAAGCCTGGGCACGACGCATCAGTGGTGTGTTTGGTAATGAACTTGCAAACCAAAGCCCTGAACTCGCTCATGGCGTGCTAACGCTAAACCCTAATCTGCAAGATTACACCGTAAGTGTGCGCGCACCCTTGAATAATCGAGTGGGTGCCGATGAGGTTTGCTCGTCGTTCCCAACGGGGGGAGGGCGTAAGGCTGCTGCGGGTATCAATAAACTGCCGAAAGATGATGCAGATAAGTTCACGCAAGTGCTGAGCGACTTCTACAAGCCATCGAATAAATAATGGATGTGCGCACGCACGGATGGGTACACAACAGTATTTTTGTTTGGGCAGGTAAGCCCGAGCAAGCATAATTTAGGAGAATATTATGTCTCATAGCTCTGAACTTATTGCTACCGATATCGAAGGGTATTTAAAAGTTCATGAAAATAAAGACCTACTGCGGTTTTTGACTTGCGGTAACGTGGATGATGGTAAATCAACATTGATTGGTCGTCTGCTTTACGATTCAAAGTTGATTTATGAAGATCAGATGGCGGCGATTGAGAAAGACTCTCAAAAGTTCAACACTACCGATGAAGCATTTGATCTGGCTTTGCTAGTGGACGGTCTTCAATCCGAGCGCGAGCAAGGTATTACGATTGATGTGGCTTACCGCTACTTTTCAACTGATAAACGAAAGTTCATTATTGCTGATACTCCTGGGCATGAGCAGTATACGCGTAATATGGTGACTGGCGCGTCTACTTGTGAATTGGCTATTGTGATGGTAGATGCTCGACATGGCATTCAGACGCAAACTCGCCGTCACAGTTTCATCTGCAGTCTTCTAGGCATTAAGCACATCATTGTCGCTATCAACAAGATGGACTTGATGGAGTACAGCCAGGAGGTGTACCAGAAGATTAAAGCGGATTACCGTGAGATGGCGAAGAACTTCAACATCGACGACATTCGCTTTGTTCCAATCTCGGCGCTTAAGGGAGATAATGTAGTTACTCCAAGTGAGCACATGGATTGGTACCCAGGTGCTACTCTGATGAAACTTCTTGAGACGGTGAAAATCGACCAAGACAAAGATCTGGAACATATGCGCTTCCCAGTGCAGTATGTGAACCGTCCCAACCTAAACTTCCGAGGTTTCTGTGGCACACTTGCTTCTGGTCTAGTGCAAGTAGGCGATGAAGTGACAGCCCTGCCATCAGGTAAGCAGTCTCGCATCAAATCTATCTACACTTATGACGGTGAATTGCAAACTGCACGTCCAGGTCAAGCGATTACCATTACATTAGAAGATGAAATCGATGTGTCTCGTGGCGATATGTTGGTGCACAGTGGCCACGAACCTAGTGTGACTAACAAAATGCAAGCGCACGTCGTTTGGATGGATGAGAATCCAATGCGCACACATAAAGAGTACATCTTTAAGTTTGCGACCAAATCTTGTGCCGGTAAAGTGGTGGCGATTCCACATAAGATTGATGTGAACACTCTTGAGCAGCATGCAGAAGGCAGCGAAACTCTTGGACTAAATGAGATCGCACTTTCTGACATTGCATTAACGGACAAAATTGCAGTAGATACGTATCGTAAGCTTCCGCAAACGGGTTCATTTGTGGTGATTGACCGTCACACTAATGTCACTGTGGGTGCGGGTATGGTGGAGACTGTTATCGATGGCAATGAAGGCCAAGTAAGAGTGTACTCTCAGGCCGAGAAAGATCTGAACGCTTATGTGCGTAAGCACTTCCCAGAATGGGGCTGTGCAGAGATTTAAGTTACAACATAAATGCATGGGGTCTCTATTTTAAGAAGATAAAAGTGAATTAGCCTGAATGCAATCTGTCGGTTTCGTTTCCTTGATGTGACTAGAACTGACAGGTTGCCCCAAATCGGTTCTGCCCCATTTCTTGTTTCTAAACCCAAAAAATAACCCCGTCATCCCCTTGAAAAAGGGGATCTCATACAGCGTGATGTGAACGCAATTTACGCGACGTAGTCATTATTTTTCAAATAGCTACGCGTTTTAGGAGATCCTCACTTGCGTGAGGATGACGGCAT
The DNA here is from genome assembly GCF_900107935.1 of Vibrio hangzhouensis. Taxonomy (GTDB): domain Bacteria; phylum Pseudomonadota; class Gammaproteobacteria; order Enterobacterales; family Vibrionaceae; genus Vibrio; species Vibrio hangzhouensis. The sequence goes on from NZ_FNVG01000028.1 coordinate 22,412, forward strand.
TCTGGGAGATGTTAAAACAATGGAGACTAGATTGCTTCTGTCCAATTGTGATTTACGATACCAACAGGTCGCCTATACGATCTAGTCGTGACTAACCAGCGGATGTGTAAGATCGAGTATAAGTTACTACAGATAAAGCTTCTTAGTACGGGCCCCTAGTTACTCAGCACACGTGCTAACTCTTTAAGTGGTTAGCCCTGCTCATGCTATGTATTTCTGCCTGACGAAGTGAGTAAAATCATTGAATTCTTGATAGTTAGGCTCATCAGTATAAAACACCGTGTGGTTACCGATTTTAGTTTCAGTTTCTTGAGTCGGAAGCTTTATTGAGGCCGTTTTGTTTCCAGTTTATCGGTGTTAATCATTTACCCATTGGACAACGTCAACGACCATTAAGCGTGGCTTATTCTCTCTGACTGACTGCGTTATCCGTTTTTGCCCGCGATTCTTTAAGGCGCTGTTAATCACTTCCCTCTCCCTTACCTCGCAACTCACTCACCTTAGTGCGCCAGTGATGCCGTATCTGATTAAGCCCTTCTTCGTGAAGCCCTTCTAACTTTTGAGTCAGGGCATTGAATCAGAGTCCAGACTCAGAAACTTGGTTCAGAAAGCCGTAGTTCAACCAACTAACTCTCGTTACTCTCTTCAGGTTGATGATTGAGCAAGTCAATAAAGAACGTCTTGTGGCAGTTAGGGCAACAATACTTTCGGGAAGATTTGAATCTGTGCTTTTCCAGCCAGCTTCTTTTTATCCGTCGATGGACATGTAGCTGCTTACAGCTTGGGCAATGATATTGCATGAGACCTCCCTTTGCTCATAATGCCTAACTCCCTGTTTAGATATTTTAGTCTAATTCTTAAACTTAATGTGATACTGGTTCCATACTTGATGGCCTGCTCACAAACAAGAAAGCACTTTCAATTACCAGGAGGTAAAGAATTAATTAATATATAACCAATTGATATTGATGGGTTATATTTATATTTGGCGGTATGAGTCGGGCGAATGCTTTAAGGGTTTTCATTAAACAGGCGAGCGTAGAAAGGTGCGTCCAACTTGCGCTGAAGATTAAATGAAAATGTGACCAAGATTGCACTTCTGAACCAAGGTCACGAAACTGATAATGTATTCAATAGATAGCTTGTATCCAGAAGCCGAGTTTTGCATGATGTAGCTATTGAAAGGAACAGCCAAATCTGGCGACAATTCCCTTCAATAACTATCATGTAATCCTATGTTTTTGCAGGTTATTTGGATAACGTAAGCTCGGCTTGTTGTTGAGATCTTTCTCGTAGAAAACGAGTGATCCGCCATATGTAAGACAAGCACAGCGCGTAACCAATAAAGCAGGCAATAAACAGGTAGAACATCACGGCTTCAGGAATTTGGGCATACTCACCGTAAAGACCAAATCCTGTCAGAGACGCCGATAATGCACATATTGCCAGTAAGGTTTGTCTGGAATTGAGCCCCAGTCGTTGACAAATATGGTGCAGATGTTCGCGATCCGGTTTAAACGGAGAATCGCCGCGGCGAATTCGCCGTATCATGATGGCTGCCATATCCATCAGTGGCAGAGCGATTAACCACAGGGCAGTGACAGGACGCATTAAGGCGCTGTCAGAGTTTTGGCTGGCGCTGAGCAGTAGCCAGATAATCGAAAATCCGATCATCATGCTCCCCGCATCCCCCATAAAGACCTTGTGCTTAGGCCCAAAGAATCCGAGATTCATGCAAATGTAAGGTATGGCTGCGGCAATAAAGATAAGACAAAGTACCCCCAGTCCGGAGTGTGCTTCGTTAAACAGCACCATGGCTAATGCGCCAAAGCTGACAATGGACAGACCGCCAAGTAATCCGTCGATGCCATCTACCATATTGAAGGCATTAATGGCACCAATGACCCCAAGTACCGTGATTAGCACCGCGAACCCACCCAGCTCGGTATGGCCGAGACCAAACATATTACCCAGTGTATGCAGTTCCAGATCGGCAAAATAGATCATCGCAATCGACAGTAGCGCCTGACAGAGCATCCGAACTTTAAAGCTAATATCAAACTTATCATCAATGGCACCCAGGATGGTCAGTGCAATGATGGATGCAAGAAAGAGTGGTAGGTGGTTGATATCAAGGCCAAACATTAGCGATGTTAGCGTCACCGTTGTACAAATAGCGATACCACCGACAAGTGGAATGACTCCCTGATGTTGTTTCCGTGCATTGGGCTTATCGACGAGCCCGATGCGTTTAGCCATTCTCCGCGCACCATGAAGCGACACAAACGAAGAGGCCAAAGCAAAGCCTAGCGTTGTTAGCATGTAATACCACTGATTATTTTTTCCCTTTCCTTGCAGGGGAGCCCTGTCAGATGTTGCCTCTTATTCGGGTCAATTTTGTTATCTGACGGTACAAGAAAGAAGGGATAAGCCATATGTTGCTCATCAGTATACATAACGCCTTGTTGATATGAAGCGATTTGATTAGCAATCTGTATCTATTATAATTTGTGATTACGAAACTGAGAGCTGGTTAACATTTCGTATACGTTCTGGCTGAAATTTTTGAAGCGAAATCTGATATTTACTAAGTAAGGCCCACTGAATTCTGATAAATATCTGCTGACTTTTGGCTGCCCTTCATGGGTATTTGAGGAGGCCAAGGCCCCAAATAGTGCCAGACCCAAATAGTGCTAGATAAGTGTGATGGTTTTAGAGCCTGTGAGCTAAAAACACACCTGAACCATTGACCATGTTTCGATGATTCGATAGGTCTGTTCTGTAGTCAGGTGCCATTAACGGAGTAAATGATGCAGTTAACCCATAACGTGGAGGTGTTTCACCACGGCGGAAAACGGACCGTGACTGGTTCATGCCATGAACTGAGGATTGGTGAAGAATCCATTCTGATTGATTGTGGTCTGTATCAGGGAAGTGATGAAAAGCAACACGATCTTGCTTTACCGTTTAACCTGCAACGTATCCAGGGGATCGTGCTTACTCATGCGCATATCGATCACATAGGCAGGATCCCGTGGTTAATGGCGGCCGGATACCGAGGCCCAATTTATTGCACGCCAGCTACTGCGTATCTGGTGCCACTGATGTTATCAGACGCTCTGAAGCTTCAATCCGGCCTGAGCGGCGCACAGATTGATATATGTATTGAGTTAGTCAGTAAACACTTACGTCCCATTGCCTATAGCACTTGGGTACCCATTAAATCATGTCGCAACGATTACTTCAGCTACGTCAGGCTCAACCCTGCCGGGCACATATTAGGAAGTGCTTACGCGGAATTTAAGTTGCCCAACAATGAAATAGCGGTATTTTCAGGCGACCTGGGGCCAAGTCAAACCCCGTTGCTTCCCGACCCAGTTTCACCCCAACGCGCTGACTACCTGTTCTTAGAGTCGACATATGGAGACAAACAACATGAATCCATCGATCAGCGCAGTGAGCGTTTACTCACTATTATCAATCGCAGCCTGAGAGACGGTGGTGCCATTGTTGTTCCTGCCTTCAGCGTCGGGCGTACTCAAGAGTTACTGTTCGATATTGAGTCGCTGCTGCATCAACATAAACTGACCTCCAGGCTGCCGATCATTATAGACTCGCCGATGGCGGCGAAAGTAACCAAAGCGTATCGCCGCTATCGAAAGTTGTGGGCGCAGGAAGCTCAGCATAAACTGCAGCAGGGGCGAAGGCCATTAGACTTTTCCCAGTGCATCGTCGTCGAAAGCCATCGCGAGCACAAACGGATCGTCAACCGACTGGCTTCAACCGGAGAGGCGGCGATTGTTGTGTCGGCGTCGGGTATGTGCCAGGGCGGGCGAGTGATGGAATATTTGAAAGCATTATTGCCGGACAAACGAACCGATATCCTTTTTTGTGGTTATCAGGCTGAAGGGACGCTGGGCCGAGATATCCAGCAAGGCAAAGATGAGGTCTGGATTGATGGCAAAACCATAAAAATCAACGCAAGCGTACATTCAATATCAGGGTATTCTGCACATGCCGACCGAAGTGATCTCATCAAGTTTGTAGAAGGTTGCCAACCGCATCTCAAGCAGCTTCATCTGATTCATGGAGAAGATAGCGCCCGGCAAAACCTTGCGGCACAACTCAAGGTTCTCTATCCGAGTTGTGATGTTGTGGCGTGAAGATGATACAGTGAATTTGGTCAAATTATGGGTATTGATTAACGCGTAGGGAAAGGTGTTGCAAGGTTCACGGGTTGATTGGTTTTTTGTGGTGTGATCTGCAAAGCTTATGTCAGGGGTTTGTAAATTTGATACACCTCAAAGTTTTATGAAACTAGATGTTACAGGTTAAAGTTTCCCTTTTATTTTAAGTATACATAGTAAACAATGCCGCTCATTCAAGGAAAAGGATTGTGAAGAAGAGCACATAAGTGCCGTTCACAGAGAAAGAAAACTCAAGAGATAAAGCAGACTTAGATGGATGTAGCTTTAGAACTTGAGATGACGTTGGTTGTCGCAGTAGGTTTTATAGTCCCCTCTCTTCTTTATATCGAATCACGATGTTCGACTTATGGCGCATGCGTGCCCGTTAAGTTGGCGTATTTCGTGCTCTCGTGCTCTCGTGTTTTCGTGCTCTCGCACCACCGTAAGGTTTCCTATATAATCACCGCAAATTATCTTTATGGGGATTGCTCCCTTTAGAGTCAGATAAATTGATCGACCAGCTTTTGAGGGCTTGACTCAAGGGCGGTAGCATATAAAAAATAAAGGAACGTTAGATGAAGCTACTTGTAACAGGCGGCGCAGGGTTTATAGGCTCAGCGGTTGTTCGCCATATAATCAACGACACCAATGACTCAGTGGTAAACATTGATTCACTGACTTATGCCGGTAACCTAGAGTCACTTGAAGAGATTGACTCCAATGAGCGTTATGCATTTGAGCAAGTCGATATTTGTGACCGCGCAGCACTAGATCGTGTGTTTGCAGAGCACAAACCCGATGCGGTCATGCATTTGGCGGCTGAGTCTCATGTTGATCGATCGATTGATGGTCCTGCTGCTTTCATCGAAACGAATATTGTCGGTACCTACAATTTACTCGAGGCTGCTCGAGCCTATTGGAATAATCTGGATAAAGATAAACAGCAAGTATTCCGCTTTCATCACATTTCTACTGATGAAGTATATGGTGACCTTGAAGGCACCGATGACCTGTTCACTGAAGAAACTTCTTATGAGCCGTCCTCTCCTTACTCTGCATCAAAGGCGTCAAGCGACCACTTAGTAAGGGCATGGTTGAGAACATATGGTCTTCCTACCATCGTGACTAACTGCTCAAACAACTATGGTCCATATCACTTCCCGGAGAAGTTGATTCCCCTCATGATTCTGAATGCTTTGGACGGAAAGTCGTTACCAGTTTACGGTGACGGCATGCAGATCCGTGACTGGCTGTTTGTAGAAGATCACGCTAGAGCACTATATAAAGTGGTTACAGAAGGTGTGGTAGGAGAAACCTATAATATTGGTGGCCATAACGAGAAAGCGAACATCGAAGTCGTCAAGACTATCTGTGCATTGCTAGAAGAGTTGGTTCCGAACAAACCGGAAGGTGTAAACGCCTATGAAGAGCTGATCACTTACGTGACAGACCGCCCAGGCCACGATGTGCGCTATGCGATTGACGCATCTAAGATTGAGCGTGAATTGGGATGGAAACCAGAAGAAACCTTCGAATCAGGTATTCGTAAAACCGTCGAGTGGTATTTGAACAACAAACCTTGGTGGAGTCGTGTGCTTGATGGCTCATACAGCTTAGAGCGTTTAGGGGCAGAAAAGTAATATGAAAGGAATCGTATTGGCTGGTGGGTCTGGTACCCGCCTTTATCCGCTGACACGCGGGACTTCTAAACAACTACTTCCAATCTACGATAAACCAATGGTTTATTATCCGATCTCTACGCTGATGCTGGCAGGCATTCGCGACATTTTGATCATTACAACACCTGAAGACCAGGCTGGTTTCCAGCGACTACTGGGTGATGGTAGTGATTATGGCATTAACCTAGAGTATGCCATTCAGCCTAGTCCGGATGGCCTTGCTCAGGCATTCATCATTGGTGAAGAGTTCATTGGTGATGATTCAGTTTGTCTAGTTCTTGGAGACAATATCTTCTACGGCCAGGCGTTCAGTAAACAGCTACAAAATGCTCGGGAATTAACAGAGCAAGGCTTAGCTACAGTATTTGGCTACAAAGTAAAAGATCCGGAGCGATTTGGTGTGGTCGAGTTTGACGCAGATATGAAAGCACTCTCCATCGAAGAGAAACCAAAACAGCCAAAATCAGACTATGCCGTTACTGGTCTTTATTTTTATGACAATCGTGTTGTTGAGCTTGCGAAACAAGTTAAACCTTCAGAGCGCGGTGAGCTAGAAATTACCACGCTGAACGAGATGTATCTCAATGATGGCTCGTTAAATGTGGAGTTGCTAGGTCGTGGCTTTGCGTGGTTGGATACTGGTACTCATGAGAGCCTCCACGAAGCTTCCTCTTTTGTTCAAACGATTGAACATGTCCAAGGGTTAAAGGTGGCATGTTTAGAGGAGATCGCTTGGCAAAACCAATGGCTGTCTGATGAAGCCTTGAGTGATATAGCCGAGCCCATGCTTAAAAATGAGTATGGTCAGTATTTGATGAGACTGATTGAAGACAAGCGCAAAAGAGTGAATAAATAATGAAAGTATTGATTACAGGCAGCCATGGACAAGTTGGTCACTGCCTGGTAGAGCGTTTAAATAAGCGTGAAGATATCGATGTTGTTGCTTATGACCGTGACGTGCTTGATATCACCAATAAAGAGCAAGTTCAGGCTGTAATCGCTGAGTTGATGCCAAATGTAATAATTAATGCCGCTGCGCATACGGCTGTTGATAAAGCTGAAAGTGATGTCGAACCTAGCTTCGCTATCAATCGTGATGGCCCAATGAACCTTGCGATGGCCGCAGAGAGTGTAGGCGCGTTATTACTCCACATTTCAACAGACTATGTCTTTGATGGAAGTAAAACTGAACCTTATTCAGAGTCTGACACGACAGGGCCACAGGGTGTATACGGCAAGAGTAAGTTAGCGGGTGAGTTAGCGGTTCAGGAGCATTGCTCGAAATATGCCATTTTGCGTACTGCATGGGTATTTGGTGAGCATGGAAACAACTTTGTGAAAACGATGCTGAGGTTGGGTGCCGACAGACCGGAATTAGGGATCATCGGTGATCAATTTGGTGGTCCAACTTATGCTGGCGACATCGCTGATGCGCTTATTACAATGATGGATAAATTTGCTGTTGCTGATAATGATCTTTCGGGGGTTTATCACTATTCCGGTGCTCCTCATGTGAGTTGGTACGAGTTCGCTAAAGAAATATTCTTTGCTGCGGATAAATATAGTGTTTTGAAAAGTACGCCATTGGTCAATGAAATCACTGCAGACCAATACCCACTACCAGCGCCTAGACCTGCTAACTCAAGATTAAATTGCAGCAAAATCGAGTCTGTATTTGGAATTGTCCCAAGTGACTGGAAGTTAGCATTGAACAATATTGCGGAATACAAATAATGAAAGTAATTGATACCAAAATCCCAGACGTAAAAATCATTGAACCACAAGTTTTTGGCGATGAACGTGGTTTCTTCATGGAAACTTGGCAGCAAAAGAAATTTGAAGAGCTGGTTACTGGTGGCAAGCCGACCACATTTGTTCAAGACAATCACTCTAAATCTAAGAAAGGTATTCTGCGAGGTCTACATTATCAGACGGAAAACACGCAAGGTAAGTTAGTTCGAGTTGTATCAGGTGAAGTTTTTGATGTGGCTGTGGACGTTCGTAAGGATTCGCCAACACTTGGTCAGTGGGTTGGCGTATATCTTTCTGCAGAAAATAAACGACAACTATGGGTGCCAGAAGGCTTTGCGCATGGTTTTTACGTGACGAGTGAAGAAGCGGAGTTTGTATACAAGTGTACAGATTATTATAACCCAACAGCAGAACACTCTATTGTGTGGGATGATTCCGAGTTAGCTATTGAATGGCCCATCGAGGAAGGGGGTCAACCTTCACTTTCAGCGAAAGATGCAGATGGCTTATCATTGTCAAAAGCGGTGAAGCTGTAAAAATCATATGGTGCGCCCACTGATATGTTACTAAGGGAGCACACAGATGTTGCTAGGATATATTGATGTTTAATGTTGTAAAAATACTAGTGCAGCCATTTAGTCTTTTTATTCATAATAAAGACTTAATTCTAAGTATGACTAAGAAAGATGTAATTGGTCGATATAGGGGTTCTGTACTAGGTATTTTTTGGAGTTTTTGTACTCCACTTTTCATGCTCGGTTTATATACTTTCTTTTTTAGGTTTGTCTTCAAGGCTAAATGGCCAGATGTTGGTGATACAACTGCAGATTATGCAGTTATGCTCTTCGCAGGTTTGGTCATTCATGCGATGGCAGCTGATATGATAGGCAGATCTGCTGGAGTAATTGTTGGAAATGTAAATCTAGTTAAGAAAGTGGTTTTTCCAATAGCGGTTCTTCCTTGGGTAACACTCCTATCAAGCTTGTTCCATTTATTAGTTAGCATGATCGTTTTAATTATGTTCTTTTTAGTAAGTGGTGGAAGTATACAGTGGACTTTAATACTATTCCCAATAGTCATTTTGCCAATGGTTTTTATGTTTATGGGAGTTGCTTGGTTTTTTGCTGCTCTTGGAGCTTATCTTCGTGATATAGAACAAATCATGGGTACTTTGATTACCTTTCTGTTGTTTACTAGTACTGTGTTTTTCTCGATAGATCACGCTCCAAGTGCAATTAAACCTATTTTACTACTTAATCCTATTACCCAAATAATCAATGACTTGAGAAATATTCTTGTCTATGGATTTTTGCCGGACTTTTCAAGTTTGTCAATATATTTTGGCTTCGCTTTAGTTAGCTTTTATTTAGGTTACATGTTTTTCCAAAAAGTCCAAAAAGGCTTTTCTGATGTTTTATAAGGGATGCTAAATAATGAGCGAAACTGTTATTAAATTAGATGGTATCTCAAAAAGTTTTCATATATATGATAAGCCTATTGACCGTTTGCTAGAAAACTTTTTTTCTAAGTCACAGCGACATCGAAAATTTGAAGCTTTGAAGAATGTCTCATTTGAGATTAAAAAAGGTGAAACTGTTGGCTTAGTGGGTGCAAATGGTGCGGGCAAGTCAACTTTACTTCAAATAATCTGTGGAACTTTGACGCAAACATCAGGAGAGTTGGGTGTTTCTGGGCGAATTTCTGCGCTATTGGAGTTAGGGTCTGGGTTTAATCCAGAATTTACAGGAAGAGAGAATATTTATTTCTTTGCGGCAATGCAAGGTATGAAGAAAACCGAAATTGAGCGTAAGATAAATGATATTTTGTCGTTTGCTGATATTGGTGAATTTGTAGACCAACCAGTAAAGACATACTCTAGTGGCATGTATGTAAGGTTGGCATTTGCAGCTGCAATTCATGTTGAGCCAGACATTTTAGTGGTTGATGAAGCACTAGCCGTTGGTGATGAGGCTTTTCAAAATAAATGTTATTCAAGAATTAATGCTCTAAGAGATTCGGGGGTAACTGTACTTTTTGTTACACACTCACCGCAAACAGTTATGTCGCTATGTGATAGAGCGATGTTGTTTGATCATGGTGAACTACTTTTGGATGACAATCCAAAGGATGTCATATCATGCTATCAGAAGCTTCTTTATGCTCCGGATGAAAAAAAGAGTTTATTACGTAGTTTATTGTTAAGTGAAGGTGCATCTGCATTAAAGTCTGACTCAAAAGTTCAGAAACAAAGGGCACAAGGCAACGATAAAAGAGATAAAAGGGACGAAGCTAGTTTAAATGACAATGATGAGTATTTTGAAGAAGGGTTAAAATCTCAACCTGTTGTGTATGAAAGTGACGGAGCAGAAATACTAAATCCTCACATTACAACTTTGGATGGAGATAAAGTTAATGTTTTAATCCGAGGAAAGGAATATAAATATAATTATAATGTTAAATTCTCTTCCTCAGTTACCATGGTAAGGTTTGCAATGGTAATTAAAATGTTGAATGGTACTGAATTGGGGGGGTACATTAGCTCTCATGATGCCTACTCAGGAATAGATAGTATCAGTTCAGGTGTAGAATATACCACTTCATTTAAGTTCAAAGCGAGTTTGAACCCGGGAGTGTATGCGCTAAATGCAGGTGTGCGTGGAATAAATCAAGGGGATGAGGATTTTCTTGCGAGAGTATTAGATACCTACCTATTTAGAGTATTACCTGTCAAAGAGCAGTGTGAAACGTGTTATATAGATTTTAACGTAGAACAATCACATTCAATCAATTGAGACCTTTATGAAAACAGTGATAGTTTTGGGTATGCATCGGAGTGGAACTAGCTCCGTTGCACGAGCTTTGAGTACTATGGGCATAGAGCTTGGTGATAACCTTTTAGACGCAAAACAAGATAATCTAAAGGGATTTTGGGAAGATAATACTCTTTTGGAGATAAATGAGTCGATTCTAAAACTAAATGGAAAGAATTGGGATTCATTTGGACCGATAAACACGCCTTTACCTGATAAGGAGCTACTTAAAGCTACGAAATACTTATGCGCACAACATGAAGTTCATGACACTTGGGGCTTTAAAGATCCCCGTTCTATGAGACTCATATCTTTCTGGGAAGCTGTTTCAAAAAGAGTTAATTCAGAGCTGCAGTATTGCCTTGTTATTCGAAATCCCTTGAGTGTGATTGATTCATTAAAAAAGAGGAATTCTTTTAATGAAAGGAAATCGGCACTTTTATGGTATGCTTATTATATGGACGCGCTGAGTTCATTAAAAGGTCAGAAGTTGGTCGTAATCGATTATGATACTCTAATGATGAATCCTAGAGATGAAATGCTCAGGGTGTCCTCTGCTCTTGATAAAAAAGAAAGACTGAACACTGATGAACTAAATGAGTATTGCCAAGGTTTTATTGATAGCAGTTTAAGACATTCAAAATATACTTTGAATGACCTTGATAATAGTGATTCTGTTTCAGAAAAAACAAAGGAGCTTTATAAATTCTTGTTGGAGATTTCTAGAGATGAGCTTATAGCACTTCCAAAAGACTATAATAAGAACATTGATGATTGGTCATTTGTTAACAATAATTTTCCTGAAGTATTTGAGCTAATTAATGAATTGGCCAAATCAAGTGAAGAGCTCTTGACTGATTATGCGTATAGCTCAGAAAGACTAGAGATCGCTTTAAAACATGTTGAACACACCTTATCCGAAAGAGACTCAGCGTTAAATGAACGTGATATTGAGCTTCAACGTCATCAAATGGCATTAGAATGTATCGCATCTTACAAATCTGATGTAGAGCTTTTATCAAGTAAGTGTCTTGCTCTGGAAAAAGAGTTGGAAGCGATAAAATCAAAAGAAAACTCATCCCTCATAGGGAAAATAAAGAATTTTCTAAAATAAATCTTAGCGGAGAAAATATATTGATGAAGTGGAAAATTCTTCTTTTAGACACAAAAAAGCAAAATCCTAATCATTACCTAATACTAGGTGTGTACAATGCATTAAAGCAGAATAAAGATGTAGATTTGGTCATCATGGCTGATTATTCTGATGCAATAACTAAAGCTAGAGATAACACTTGTAACTTATTTTTTGCGTTCGATGGTGAACAGTTAGAGCCTGCTTTTTGTGAGCGATTGAAGAACATTTGTGGAAGAAGTATTGTTTGGAATGTTGAAGACCCTTATGAGATTCCAATCAATAGGCAAAATGCAAATCTTTTTGATTTGGTTTTTACAAATGATAAAGATAGTGTATCTGAATATGGATCTCACGCAAGACACTTACCACTGGCTGCATGTGAGACACTTCATGACTTCGAAATAATTGATGATAACTACCGTTACGATTTATTCTTTGCTGGTACAGCGTGGCCTAACCGTGTCAGTTTACTAAAGTCAATTGAAAATGAAATTGAAGATATAAAATTCAAATTAGCCTTGCCAACAAATGAGCATTTACCAAAAATTAATCTTGATTTGGATAAAAGTGCGTACAATTGGCGAACACCAAACAGCGAGTTTGCTCGTTTTTCAAATCGTAGTGCAATTGTCTTATCTCTTCACCGACAGTTTACGGCCTCGGAGGGAAGAGCAGAGGCAGGTACGCCTGGCCCTAGATTGTTTGAGGTGGCAATGGCAGGTGGATTTCAGTTGGTGGATAGAAATATTCCAGGTATAGCTGATTACTTTATTGAGGGCGAAGATTATGCAGCATTCTCTTCTCCACAGGAGTGTATTGAAAAGATAAAGTACTACCTTACTAATCCCACAGAAAGATTGGCTATCGCGAGATCTTCTCAAAATAAAGTTAGAGAGAGTCATACTTACCATAATCGTATTCAGTACATCTTAGAGCAGTTATCAAGTGTTGCTTTAAGTGATGAAAAGTCATCAAAGCCAATCAAAACAATACTTGTTGTCGCACATAATGTAGTTACGAGTACACCCTACGGTGGTGTTGAGATTTATCTAGATTTAATGAAAGATAAATACAATGAAGACGAATTTAGAGTACTTTACTATGTTCCTAACCTCAAGTCTGAAGAAGGTAAAGAATACCTAATTTTAGATTCTGAATATAATAAAATAGATAAAGTGTCATTCCCTAATAAACTACCTACGACAAGTGAGCACATGCTTAGCTGCGAGCAGCGTGAAAAAACTTTTGGTGTACTGCTAAACAAATATAATGTTGACTTGGTGCATTATCAACATTTAATCAGACATGTTCCTTCATTACCGTTTATTTCTAAAGCACTTGGTATACCAAGCATTTTCTCTGTACATGACTATTTCCCAATAACTCATAGATTCAACTTAATAGATCAAACAGGGCGCTATCGTCCTGAAACATTTAAGTCTGTAAGAAATACTGATATTTGTTTATCTGAAATTGAGAATATTGAAAGAGGCTCGCAATCTCGTCGTATTGCTTTTTGGTCTCAGCTGTTAAAAACATTCGATGTAATTCATACAAACTCTCAATCAACAAGAGATCATCTACTAGATGTTTATCCGAACTTAAATCGGGATAAAATTGTTACTAGAGGCATACCTTGTAGTGATGATGCTTTTATTGAAAAGATAGAAGCTGCTAGTCAGTTTGATGAAATGTTTGAAGTGTTAGTTTTAGGCAACTTTACCCGTGTAAAAGGTGCTGATACATTATTACGTGTATTTAATGAAACAAGAAATTCAAACTTACGATTCCATGTCTATGGACAAATTGCACCTGAGTTTTTGGATGCAATACATAGTCTAGACTTTAAACATGTTGTATTTCATGGTGAATATCAATATACAGATTTGCCAGAAATACTAAAGAATAAACATGTGTCTTTACATCTATCAATTTGGCCTGAAACCTACTGCATTACTTTATCTGAAGTATGGCGTGCCGGTATCGTGCCTATTGTTACCGATGTTGGTGCACTTGCTGAAAGAGTCACTGATAATATAGGCTTTAAGGTTGGTATTGATGATGTAGGCGCGGTGGTTGATGTTATTGAACAATTAAATTATGATAGGATATCTTGGAAGAATATCCAAACTAATATTCTAAATGAGCAATTACATGAATCAGTCAATGGGCATAAAGACTGGTTGCACACGCTTTATCAAGAGCTGATAACTACTCGGCCACAAAAAAACATCATTAATGTTGAAAGTAATATTGATCTTGTGACATGTGGTGTTAAGTTAAATTCCATTTTTTGGGCTTCTTTACAAAATCAACCTGTTATTTTGCACATGCCCTCTGTCGCAAGAAGAATTCCTAAGCATCCTATTCACTTATCTAAGTTCATAATAAATCAGGTGAAAACGAGGGGGATTAAAGTGACTCTTCAAAAGATTATTAAGAACATGAAAATTAAGGCCGGTATATAATTATGAGTATGAATGTTATTCTTACTGGTGCGTCTCCGGATTCGATAAACCACAATTCGGTTATGCGTAATTACGTATATGATGGCTTTGTTAGTTTATTATCAAAAGAACAAGTCACTAATGTTCCTCTTCAGAGTTGTGCTAAATCAATATTGAACCAACCTGCTGACTTTGTTCTCGTATTTGGGTCTTGTATGCCGGATAGCTGTGAGTACGGTGCAATAAAACATGCATGCGCGCAAACAGGAGCAAAATTGATTTTTTGGCTTCATGACGATCCATATGAGCAGGATTTTAATTTCAAAATCTTAGATATTGCCGATATTGTATTTAGTAATGATAAGTGGGCCTCAAAATTCTATTATCATGACAATACTTTTCATCTGCCTATGGCGGCATCGAAAAATGCTCACTTTGTTGAGATCACTAATAAGTGGGACCATGATTTATTTTTTTGTGGTGTAGCGTTTGAAAATAGAGTTAGCTTGCTTCGTGATTTAAAAAAGTTTCTTTCATCGAAGAATTGTAATATTTCTGGTGCCGAATGGCCTGCTGATTTATCATTTTGCAAAAATGAACGGATAAATAACTTAGAATTACCTAATTTTATTGCGAACTCAAAGTTCACATTAAACGTTGGTCGCCATCTCAGCCTTGGTAACGATAGGTTTAAGTTAGATCCTTCAACACCTGGTCCTAGAACGTTTGAAGCAGCCATGGCTGGTAGTGTGCAGTTATATTATGTTGAATCACTCGAAATTGAAGAATATTATAAACCGGATAATGAGATACTACTTTTTGATAATGCTAAACAACTTGAGCAACTTTTTGAGGAATATGTTGATGATCCTGAAAAACTGATTTCTATAGCAAGAAATGCTCAAGAAAGAACATTGAATGATCATCAATATAAGAATAGGTGTGCAGTTATAATAGAGAAATTTTTAGCGCTTAATTAATTTTTTGGGCATGTTCATATACCCATAATTTGGCTTTATGTATGAATGATAATACTAATGTTGCAGCAGTAATTGTAACATATCACCCAGACTTGAGTGAACTTGAGAAACTGATTCAGGTTTTGATATGTCAAGTAGGAAAAATATATATAGTAGACAATGGTTCTTCTACTGACTTGAGGCATTTGGTTTGTTCAAATATTACTTTGAGTGAGCTAAATGAAAATATGGGTATCGCTTACGCTCAAAATATTGGCATATCAAAAGCTAAGAGTGATGAATTTAAAGATGTTATTCTTTTTGATCAAGATAGTTTGCCTTCATTAAGTCTTGTTTCTGATCTATTATTCACTAGAGAACGTGCTAGGTCTTCAGGTTGCTCTGTTGGAGCGGTAGGTCCAGTGCATATCGATACTGACAGTAGAGCTCCTGGTTTATTTATAGCCACAAGAAATAATAAACTGCATAAGATTAACCCTAACAATTCAAAGCAAGATTTTTTTGAATGTGATTTTCTCATTGCCTCCGGTTGTTTAATATCAATGGATATATTAGATAGAATTGGTTTGATGGAAGAGGGCTTGTTTATTGATTGTGTCGATATGGAATGGGGGTTTCGTTTAAAAAACTATAATTATAGCTGTGTAGTAGCTAAAAATGCGAAGATGTATCATAAAATAGGAGATAAGCCTTTAATTGTCTTTGGTAGATATCTGACCATACATTCACCTTTAAGGCATTATTATTTCTATCGTAATTTTCATTTGCTTCGTCATAGAGACTATATCCCTTCACCTTGGAAGAAATACGTATTAATTAAGTCAACTCTTCAAGCTTTGGTTTTCTCTACTTTACTCCCGAATCGATATGAACACTTCAAAAAGATTATGCAAGGCATTTGTGATGCACGACGAGGTAAGTATGGAAAGTACTAAAAAGCTTGTATTCGTGATTAATGTAGATTGGTACTTTAAACTGCATTGGGTTGAAAGAGCAAGTTATTTTCGCTCTAAGGGATATGAGGTTCATATTATAACCAAGTTTACAGATAATGAGAGTTTAAGATACTTTTCTTCACTTGGTTTTGTTTGTCACTCGCTGAGATTTGCACGTAAAAGTATCAACCCTTTTTCTGAAATAAGCAGTATATTTTCTTTGTATCATGAGATAAAAAAAATACAACCAACCTTAGTTCATTGTGTTACAGTTAAGCCTAACCTCTATTGTGGTATATTAAATCGTCTTTTTTTAAAGAGGCCAATAATTTTTAGTGTCACAGGTCTAGGTATCATTTTTAGTTCGAATCATTTTAAGTTTCGAATGATTAGACGTTTGGTTACCTTGCTTTACCGGTTTGTATCAACTCCGAAATCATACTTTATATTTGAAAATTCTGATGACTACAAGTGTTTTATTGACAAAAAGGTTGTGAAAAATAATGGCACTGTGATCAAAGGTGCCGGCATAGATCTTAATAAATTCAGTCCCTCTCCCTTTCCAAACAACCAGTCGGTTTTATTCGCGGCCCGTTTACTAAAAGAAAAAGGACTGGATCAATTAATTGAGGCACGGAAAATTCTAAAAAAAGAGGGTGTCGATTTCACCATAAAAGTTGCCGGCATTGTTGATACTGACGTTTCCTCCGCAATCTCCTTGAATCAAATTGAGCAATGGAGTTCAGAAGGATTAATAGAATGGCTAGGTAGTGTGATTAATATGCCTGCACTTATTGCTGAAAGTGACATAGTGTGTCTGCCTACAGTTTATGGTGAAGGTGTTCCAAGAATATTAATAGAAGCTGCGTCATGCGAAAGAGCTATTGTAGCTACGGATGTTGTAGGTTGTCGTGAAATCGTCAGTAACCATGTCAACGGTATATTATGCAAACCTAATGACAGTGAATCGCTTGCTTCTGCGCTAAAGTACCTATTGGCAGAACCTGTCCAGACCAAGGCATTTGGAATAAATGGTCGAAAGCTAGTTGAAGAGCAGTTTTCTCAACATATTGTATTTGGCAAAACAGAAGCCGTTTATTTGAAAATTTCTTAATAAGAACATCCTGTATATAACCAATTAACTCTTGAAGCTACCACTAGGTCAATGGAGACAGTGAAGATTTCTATAAGTGGCCCATCTTTAAATAGGAGTGTTCGCAGAAGCCCCATTAGCTTCTGTTAACCCTTTCTAGTTGTAAGATATGAATTTTCTGCATTTCTCTTAGCTAGGTGAATAATTAGTCGGCGCATCTAATAGGATGCGTATGATACATTCTTCATCAAAATTATGACAGCAAGTATCAAGCTCGGATAAGAGCGGTTCCATATGGATCCAGGTCAGCATCTCTTCCTTGGCCGTCATGATTTTTTTGTGGCCACTGCCTTCGACGTTATCGCCAATTAATAGCTCTTCATAAAGTTTTTCTCCAGGCCGCAAGCCGGTAAACTTTATGGTAATGTCGCCTTCCTGACCACATTCATCAATGTGCTCTCTCATGCCCATCAAGTGTATCATCCGTTTGGCAAGATCCAGAATTCTCACCGGCTCTCCCATGTCTAGGACAAATACTTGCCCATTATGACCCATAGCGCCCGCTTGAATAACTAATTGTGCCGCTTCTGGAATCAACATAAAGTAACGAATGATATCTGGGTGGGTTACCGTAACAGGGCCACCTTTGCGAATCTGTTGTTTGAACAGTGGTACAACAGACCCGGATGAGCCTAGTACATTGCCAAAACGGACCATGGTGAAGGTAGTATCATGCTGTTTGTCAGCAAGTGCTTGTAGGACCAACTCCGCCATGCGTTTTGTTGCCCCCATCACATTGGTTGGTCTAACGGCTTTATCCGTGGAGATCAGCGTGAAGTTTTGTACGTTACAGTTAATTGCTGCTTGAGCGCAATATAGAGTGCCAAATACGTTGTTACGCACCCCTTCAACGATGTTGCTTTCAACCAGTGGCACGTGCTTATAGGCTGCGGCATGAAAAACAGTATTGACGTCGTGAGCAATCATCGTTTTTTCCAGGCGATTCTGACGTTGAACCGAACCTAATACCGGAGTGATAACGACATCGAGGTTGAGTCTTTCTTTAATGGCAGAAAGCTCTTGATCAATTTTGTATAAGTTATATTCATTAAGCTCAAAGATAACCAGTGACTTCGGTTTTAAGCGCAGGATTTGACGGCAAAGTTCTGAGCCGATGGAGCCTCCGGCTCCGGTCACCATTACGCTTTCCCCTTTGATATTTTTCGCCATGAGCGCCATGTCAGGCTCTACGGCTTCCCGCCCCAATAAGTCGGCAATGTCCAGCTCTTTTACTTCGGTTGATTCTGCTTTACCTAGTGCGATGTCCTCCACCGACGGTACCGATAATATCTCTACAGGCCAATGTGACAGCTTTTCTAGTAATCTTAGTCTTTCACCTTTGGAAATATTGTTGACCGCAAGCAGTACTTTTTTGGGGCGATAGAGATTACTCAGCTCTTGAAACTCAGAACTTGGGTAAACGCGTATGCCAAAAAAGATCTGTCCGATTTTTACAGGATCGTCGTCAAGAATCGCAACGGGATGGTATTCTTCGCCCTGGATCAATGCGTAAGCAAGATCTCTACCCGCTGATCCTGCCCCATAAATAAAGACATTGGCCTTTTTTCGTTTGTACAGCTGGTAGTACACCGAACGAATGAATACTCTAGGCATGCCTAGGGTCAGTATAGCCAGCCCAGCATAAATAAACGGAACACTACGTGGAATAAAGGTATGAAAGAAGAAGCCAGTTAAAGCCAGAGTGATAGCAGAAATAAATACTGCGAGAAAAATGTGGCTTAATGCGGGCAACATCATGTAGCGCAGCACCGCACGATACATGCCTAGTTTGATAAAGCAGCCAATGGTTACAACGATAGTACTCAGTAGAGTGAGTATTTCTCGGAATTCTAAGTCAAACGTGTATTCATTCAGACGTAAAGCGATCGCAAGATACAAAGAAAAAGCGATAGCGACCACATCGTATGTGATTGTTATTGCTCGCTTTAGTCTTCTGTCCGCAGAAAGAAGAAAAGTAAAGGGAGTGTGAGATAGCATGGGGACCCTAGAAGCAACTGAGTTTATGGTTTTTAGTTTTTTTTTGATTTTACCTTGTGTTGACTGGGCTGGCTAGTTTTGTCGCAGCAGGTGATGTTATAGGGCTACAGAATTCATGAGATGACTCACAGACACAATGGGATAGAGTTAAAGAATTGGCAGCTTTTACTTGTGTTTTTTTGCATAATAGAGCCCGAAATAGGCGCAAAAATCGAGAGATAAGTGAAAAAAGTAGCAGTAACAGGGACAACAGGATTTTTGGGTAAGGCGTTGGTTCACTTACTGACTGAAAATCAGCAGGTTGAAGTGATCTCAATGTGCAGAAATGTCTCACATTCGTCAGAGATGAAATTGGATCTTTCGAGTCATTTTGATGTAGCGCAAGAGCTTCATCAGAGACAGGTTGACGTCGTGATCCACTGTGCTGCGCGTGCTCATATATTAGATGACGATGCCAAAAGCCCGTTAGAGGAATATCGCAAAGTCAATACCTCAGCCACTATTGAGTTGGCAAAGCAGGCTGTAGCCGCTGGAGTAAAACGCTTTATCTTTATCAGTAGTGCGAAAGTGAATGGTGAGGTGAGTGCGGCGAGTCATCCACTGAGCGAAACCGTCTTAGAAGCGCCAACAGACCCCTATGCCTTAAGTAAGTACGAAGCGGAATTAGCACTTACCCAAATCGCTAACGAGTCGGGCATGGAAGTGGTGATTATCCGACCTCCACTGGTATACGGGCCAGAGGTTAAAGCCAACTTTGCGGCTTTGATGAAGCTGAGTCGTCTGGGGCTACCTTTGCCCTTCGGAGCCATAAACAACAAGCGCTCGCTTATTTCGCTAGACAACTTGTGTGACGTGATCAGTCTCTGTATCACTCACCCTGCAGCGGCAAATCAAACGTTTTTAGTTTCCGACGACGAAGATGCGTCTACCACTCAATTGTTAACAGAGTTAATAAAGGCATATGGGGCTCGAACTCTATTAGTGCCCATTCCGGTGGCGTTTCTAAAAATCTTGCTAAAAATCGTGGGTAAACCAATGATAGCGGAACGCCTATTTGGCAACCTTCAGTTTGATATTCGCCATATAAAACAAACCCTGAATTGGGCTCCTCCTTATTCTTTTGAACAGGGTATTGCAAAAACGGTAAAGGACAGTAAGAAAAAATGAACTCACCTCTAGTCAGACTTATCGATATCACTTTAGCCATTGTTGGTTTGTGTCTGCTTTGGCCAGTGATGGCTATAGTGTATGTAGTGGGAAAGTTCGATAGTGACTCTCCCATTTTCAGCCAAACCCGAGTGGGTATACGAGGCAAGGCATTCACTTTATATAAATTTCGTACCATGGCCGTGAGTACAAAGTCAGTGGCGACCCATATGGTCGATGCCCAATCCGTCACTAAACTGGGGGCAATTCTCAGAAAGAGTAAACTGGATGAATTGCCGCAATTGGTGAATGTCCTCAAAGGAGAGATGAGCTTTGTAGGCCCAAGACCGTGTTTGTTTAATCAGGAAGAGCTGATTGAAGAAAGACAAAAGCGAGGGGTGGATACGGTGTTACCTGGAATTACAGGATTGGCTCAGGTGAATGGTATCGACATGTCTGAACCGGGCAAATTGGCTGTGGTTGATGCAAAAATGATAGAGCAGTTCTCCATTGGCCTCTATTTTCGTCTGATTATTGCCACAGCAACAGGTAAGGGCGCGGGTGATAGGATTAGATAGGCTTTTAGAGAGCGACATGACCCTTACACGCTTTTACTTGTTTCAAAAAGCGGCAACCGATACCATTTATCACAGTTAAGCTTAATAAAGAGATAATGCGATGAAAATTGCAGTAGCAGGAACAGGTTACGTAGGCCTATCAAATGCGATGTTGCTGGCTCAGAACCATGAGGTAGTAGCGGTCGATATTAATGCAGAGAAAGTAGAGATGCTGCGCAATGGCCAGTCGCCAATTGTTGACAGCGAAATTGAAGCGTTTCTGAAACGTGACGATCTGAACTTCACGGCAACGCTGGACAAAGAGCTGGCGTACAGTGGTGCGGACTATGTCATTGTTTCCACGCCAACCGACTACGATCCACAGACCAACTACTTTAATACCAGTTCCGTAGAGGCGGTGATTAAGGATGTCATGGCGGTGAACCCGGATGCGGTCATCGTGATTAAGTCGACCATTCCTGTTGGTTACACCGCACGAATTCGTGGAGAGTTAGGCACAGAGAATGTGTTCTTCTCGCCAGAGTTTTTGCGTGAAGGCAGTGCGCTTTATGACAACCTTAACCCTTCTCGCATCATCATTGGTGAGCGCAGTGAGCGTGCCAAAGTGTTTGCTGACTTGCTGGTGGAAGGGGCGCAGAAAGAGAACATCGAGGTATTGTTTACTGACTCAACTGAAGCCGAAGCGGTGAAGCTGTTCTCGAACACATACCTGGCGATGCGTGTAGCCTACTTCAATGAGCTGGACTCTTATGCTGAAGCATTGGGTCTGGATACTCGCCAAATCATTGAAGGCGTGGCGCTTGACCCACGTATCGGTGGTCACTACTGCAACCCATCGTTTGGTTACGGTGGTTATTGCTTACCGAAAGATACCAAACAGCTACTGGCTAACTACCAGGAAGTGCCAAACAATATCATCGGCGCCATTGTGGATGCGAACCGTACACGTAAGGACTTCATTGCTGAGTCCATTTTGAAGCGCAACCCGAAGGTTGTCGGTGTGTATCGTTTGATCATGAAGTCTGGTTCAGATAACTTCCGTGCATCCAGTATTCAGGGCATCATGAAGCGCTTGAAAGCGAAAGGTATTGAAGTCATTGTGTATGAGCCGGTACTGAAAGAAGACCACTTCTTCCATTCACGAGTAATTCGTGATGTAGACGCATTTAAGCAAGAAGCCGATTTGATTATTTCCAACCGTATGTTGCCTGAGTTAGCGGATGTCGCGGATAAGGTATACACGCGAGACCTATTTGGTAACGATTAAACGAAAAGGGCTGTCAATCGACAGCCTTTTTTGTGCCCTCGGCCATACGGTAGTCTTTGTCCCAAAGCGCATCAATAGAGCGCGGTGAAACATGGTGTTTTGGTTTAGTCAGCCACGCGCGGCATGAGATCTCCTTTTTCAAGGAGATGACGGGGGTTTTGTCATCTTCACCCCATCCGTCATCTTCACCCCATCCGTCATCTTCACGCAAGTGAAGATCTATTAAAGCGGGTGACTACCTCAAATAACCACTGAACCTAAAGCGCATCAATAGAGCGCGGTGAAACATGGAGTTTTGTCATCTTCACCCCATCCGTCATCTTCACGCAAGTGAAGATCTATCAAAGCGGGTGGCTACCCTGAGTGAGTCATCGTTTGCACCGCGCACAAAGGCGAGGTGGTAGGGCATGGTGTATGAATTGGATGAGTCATGTGTGGTACGAGATCTCCCAATACCCGTCATCTTCACGAAAGTGAAGATCTCCTAAAGCGAGTGACTACCCTGAGTGACTGCAGCACCCAAAGCGTCCGAACGCGGTGTGGCAAGGTGGTTTGGTTTAGTGAGTCATGCGCGGCATGAGATCTCCTTTTTCAAGGAGATGACGGGCTCTTGGAGACGAAAGAGAATAGGAGACAACAGAGGCTTGAATCGCCACTGCGTTATCCCCTCTACTTCAGGAGGATAACCGCGTGGTGTTACTGGGGAAAAGGTGTAATTACTCTCCCGCTTCTTCTTCATCTTCCTCAAAGCTCACATCCAGTGGCTCTTGAGATAAGATGATTCCGGTATTGTCGGCATAGACATAATCTTCAGGCAAGAAGGTGACACCACCGAAATTGACCGGTACATCCACTTCACCGACATCTGACTGTGCAGCGCCGACAGGAATCGAAGCCAGGGCCTGAATGCCTAAATTCATGTCTTCCAGTTCATCCACTTCTCGGACGCAGCCATAAACAACCAGACCTTCCCATTCGTTGTCTTCAGCTAGCTGAGCTATTTCCGCATCGATGAGGGCTTTACGAAGTGAACCACCGCCGTCGATTAGCAGCACGCGACCCACGCCATCCTGTTCCAGGATTTCACGGATAAGACCGTTATCTTCAAAACATTTTACCGAGGTGACCTGACCTGCAAATGAGGCTCTGCCGCCAAAGTTACTAAACATAGGTTCAACAACGTCTACTTGATCTAAGTAGATATCACATAGGGCTGAAGTACTGTATTCCATGGCGACTCTTCTATGCAGTTTTTCAAAAGGTATGATTCGAGTATATCGGTTGAATAGGTCAATGCAATGACAAGGCTCAATTATGTCATCAGAGTTTGAGCTATAACCACTCCTGAAAACAGGATATTAGTGAACAGTGAGCACTTCACTACTATTGGCATCATAGGAGCGATTTGAGCTGGCTGAGTGGTTTTCCACACGGCTTTACCATGTTTGGCGACCACAATCAGGCTAAAGATAAATGGCAGACTGATCCAAAGAGGCGACTGTTGCAGTGTCAGGTAGAGTGCGAAAGCGATGACGGCACACAGCAGCAGGGAAAAGTGATACACCTTGGCTTTGCGCTCGCCAAGTCTGACCGCGACGGTGCGTTTGCCACAGGCGCTGTCATTTTCAATATCACGCATGTTGTTGACGTTAAGTACCGCAACAGCAAGCAAGCCGCAGCCCACCGCAGGCAGGAACAGTAGTGAGTCTATATGCCCGGTATGCAGAAAGTAGGTGCCGGAAACGCCCAGCAGACCAAAAAAGATAAACACGGAAATATCGCCAAGACCAACGTAACCATAGGGTTTGTTGCCAACTGTGTAGGCGATAGCCGCGACAATAGCCAATACGCCCAAGCCGATGAAGGCCAGAATATTCTGCAGCGAGTCAAGCGCATGCAGAACAAGCCCCAGGCCCGCTAAGATAGTCAGTACAACATTGAGGATAATGGCTTTTCTCATTTCCTGTTGCGAAACTTCACCAGACTGAATAGCACGCATCGGCCCCAGACGGTTGTCGTTGTCCGTCCCTTTTACCGCATCTCCATAGTCGTTCGCCAGATTCGAAAGAATTTGCAGCAAGGTTGCTGTGAGTAGTGCGAGAAGAGCCACACTCCAGGACATCTTGCCAGTAGAAAAGGCCAGAGCACTTCCGGTCACAATTGAGACCAACGCGAGAGGTAAAGTTTTGGGTCTGGCCGCATCGAGCCAGATTCGAACGGATTGATTCATAGTCTGCTTAGCTGTCTTCAGTTTGGTTTAGTATACGGAAAAAAGAGGCTTTGGCTAACCTCGAACCATACCAAGGGAAAAGTTTGAAAAAAGTATGATTGCTTTCAATGTGTGAAGTGCGCTGAAAACTCTTTACTTTTAGGGGATTAGTATGGGTTTTCGTTCCAAGAATAGAGAGTATTCCATGGTAAAAGGCCCTTGCTTATACATCACCACTTCGAGAAATCATAGTGTTATCTACATCGGGGTGACGTCTAATCTTCAACAGCGAATCTGGAAGCATAAACACGGCGTCACGGGTGGTTTTGTCAAGAAGTACAATGTGCACTTGCTAGTACATTTTGAGCAGTTTGACACCATGGAAGCGGCGATCGCCAGAGAAAAGCAGATCAAACACTGGAATCGCCCATGGAAGAATGAATTGGTCACCAGCCACAACCCATACTGGCGAGATCTGAGTTTGGAGCTGTGGTAGGGGGGTATGAGTTGGGAGAGTTATGTGAGGTACTAGGTCTCCCAATACCTGCCGTCTTCACCCTCTCCGCCATATTCACTCCTCCCGTCATCTTCACGCAAGTGAAGATCTCATAAAGCGAATGACTACCCTGATGGGAACTCAGTTTGTACCGCATACAAAGGTGAGGTGCTTTGGTTTAGTGAGCTACGCGCGGTACGAGATCTCCTTTTTCAAGGAGATGACGGCGGTTTTGTCATCTTCACCCCTCCCGTCATCTTCACGCAAGTGAAGATCTCATAAAGCGAGTGACTTCTCTGATAGGGACTCAGTTTGTACCGCATACAAAGGTGAGGTGCTTTGGTTTAGTCAGCCACGCGCGGTAGGAGATCTCCTTTTTCAAGGAGATGACGGGGAGTGGAGATGACGGGGAGTGGAGACGACGTGGTATTGGAGAATCAGGAGCAGTGACTACGCTGATAGGAACTCCATTTGTACCAACCAAAAAACGGTGTTCTTTCGAACACCGCTTCTTATCCATCAAGTCGTTACCGATTAAAGAATAAAACGACTCAAGTCTTCATCTTCAACAAACTCGCCCAGTTTCGCTTTCACGTAGCCAGAGTCGATGACCAGTTTAGAACCTGGTTTGTCGGTGGCTTCGAATGAAATCTCGTCCATCAGGCGCTCCATTACCGTGTGCAGGCGGCGGGCACCGATGTTTTCGGTGGTTTCGTTCACGGTCCAGGCCGCATCTGCGATTTGCTGAATGCCGTCGGTGGTGAATTCGATATCCACCTCTTCGGTTTTCATCAGGGCAATGTATTGCTCGGTCAGTGACGCTTTTGGTTCGGTCAGGATGCGTTTGAAATCATCACTGCTCAGGGCTTCAAGTTCGACACGGATAGGCAGACGACCTTGCAATTCAGGGATCAGATCCGATGGTTTGGCGACCTGGAACGCGCCAGAAGTGATAAACAGGATATGGTCTGTTTTCACCATGCCGTGTTTGGTAGAAACCGTGCTGCCTTCGATCAGTGGTAGTAGGTCGCGCTGAACACCTTCACGAGAGACATCCGGGCCTGACGCTTCGCCACGCTTACAGATCTTGTCAATCTCATCGATGAACACGATGCCGTTGTTTTCAACGTTGTAGATCGCTTGCTCTTTCAGCTCTTCCTGATTAACCAGCTTCGCCGCTTCTTCTTCCGTCAGAGCCTTAAAGGCATCTTTGATTTTCAGCTTACGTTTCTTCTTGGTATCACCACCCAGGTTCTGGAACATGCTTTGCAGCTGGTTGGTCATTTCTTCCATACCAGGAGGCGCCATGATCTCAACCCCCATTTGCGGTGCTGCAGTTTCGATGTCGATTTCTTTATCGTCCAGCTTACCTTCACGTAGCTTCTTACGGAAGATTTGGCGCGTGTTCGATGTGCTCTCGTCTGGTTGCTCGTTCTGGCCCCATGCATCACGTGCTGGTGGCAACAGAGCATCAAGAATGCGTTCTTCGGCTTGCTCTTCCGCGCGGAACTGCACCTTTTCCATCGCTTGTTGATGGGTCATTTTGATCGCCACATCCGTCAGGTCACGAATAATGGTTTCCACTTCTTTACCGACATAACCCACTTCGGTAAATTTGGTCGCTTCGACTTTGATAAAAGGTGCGTTGGCCAGTTTTGCCAGACGACGAGCGATCTCGGTTTTACCCACACCCGTTGGACCAATCATCAGAATGTTTTTTGGTGATACTTCTACGCGCAGACTCTCTTCGAGCTGCATACGACGCCAGCGGTTACGCAGGGCAATCGCCACAGAGCGTTTCGCTTTGTCCTGGCCAATGATATGGCGGTTTAACTCATGAACAATCTCGCGTGGAGTCATCTCAGACATAATAAAAATTCCTTACAAATTTGCAGACACTATTTTTTCTTCTTGGACGTTATTTCTCGTCGGTTTCTAGTTCTTCAATAGTGTGATGGTGGTTAGTGAACACACAGATGTCACCGGCAATCTTAAGTGCTTTCTCGGCGATTTCACGTGCGTCTAAATCGGTGTTTTCCAGCAGTGCAGTGGCTGCAGCCTGGGCAAAGTTGCCGCCAGAGCCAATGGCAATCAGGTCATTTTCTGGCTGAACCACATCGCCATTACCGGTAATGATCAAGGATGCCGTTTCATCGGCCACGGCCAACAGGGCTTCCAGTTTGCGCAGCGCTCGGTCACTACGCCAGTCTTTAGCGAGCTCTACTGCTGCTTTGGTCAGATGACCCTGATGCATTTGCAGTTTGCTTTCAAAGCGCTCGAACAGAGTAAACGCGTCAGCAGTACCGCCAGCGAAACCGGCCAGTACCTGGTTGTTGTACAGTCGACGAACTTTACGGGCATTCCCTTTCATTACGGTGTTGCCCAGTGATACTTGTCCATCACCCGCAATCACGACTTTGTTGTTTCGGCGTACAGATACGATAGTAGTCACGACGTTTGCCTCATTTTGGTTTTAATTTGTGTCTGAAATGGATATGTGGACGAAAGAAAAGGATTTCAAGGGGGAAGAAAAGCGGTTTAAGAGCGGGACTATGGCCCTGTGGCCCTGAGGGGAGATAACGAACAGCGTATTACACTAGATGATTTTGAGGTTCTATGGTTTTGTGGACCATAGAACCATAGAACCATAGAACCATAGAACCATAGAACCATAGAACCATAGAACCATAGAACCATAGAACCATAGAACCTACTGCGCCTCTTTCCAAATCGCACACGGTTCTATTTTGGCTCGTTGCAATTTGTGCTTATCGCGCTCAGCGTCTCGCTTCCATTTGTATGGGCCAAGCACAATACGGAACCAACTGCTGTTCTCTTTCTTGCGAATGGTGCTGGAGATGCCCTGGAAGGCGATATCCAGTTTGCGGGCTTCTGCCTGAGCCAGTGTCTTGTA
>NZ_FNVG01000018.1 GCF_900107935.1 Vibrio hangzhouensis
TATACTCAAGTAACCTCAAGATGCTTGTTCAGCGAGAATTACTTGGCTTCTAGGCGCGGCAGTGATTTGAAGATCTAGTGGCTCTAAATCGAAAATCGCTAACAAAGCATAGAAGCCAAGTAAACTCGCCCTTTGGAAGCTCATCAAGGTGCCCATTCCTGCGTCAAATAGTTTCGAAAGGGAATAGCCATTCATTCAACTATTTTCCTTGAACTGAACACCTTGATTAAGCTCTGAGTCCTGCATCTTGAAGTCACTTGAGTATAATCAAATAATAACAAAGCCGACTATCAGAAATAGTCGGCTTTGTTTAGTATCACCAGCAAGAAGTTCCGTGCTGTTTGTCGTTCACGTTACCCATTGAGCAACTGAGCAATCATCTGTTTCACTTCATTATCTCCGGGGACAAACATCTGCTTCACCAGAGTATGCTCTCCCGTCTTGAGTACCGTTTTGGCATGAGAAAAGGTGTGGAAGCCTTCGATGCCATGATAAGCCCCGATACCCGATTCTCTCACGCCACCAAACGGCGCATCGTCGACCGATGCATGGAACAGCGCGTCGTTAATACACATCCCTCCGGACGTCACATGTTTCGTCACCCATTGCTGCCTTTCCTCTGATTCAGACATCAAGTAAAGGGCTAATGGGTTTGGATTGCTTTCAATAATCTGCAACGCCTCATCGAACGTCTCATAAGTCACTACAGGCAATAATGGGCCAAATATTTCATTGGTCATCACCAAAGAATCAGCAGCAGGGTTAATGATAAGTTGCGTCGAGATCAGACGATCCTCAAACCGATACCCGTTCGGGTGGCACGATACGATTCGCTCTGCTTTATTCTGTGCTTCTTCAAGATAACTATGAAGACGGGTCAATTGCCCCTCTGTGGCCAGTGACGTCATTTCGGGTGAATCAACCCCTTCAGTAAACAGTTGCTGATATTGGGCGGTATATTCTTCAATAAATTGTTCTAACTTATTATCGGGAATCAGCACGTAGTCTGGTGCAATGCAATACTGACCGTTATTAGCGCTCTTACCCACAACAATTCGCTCTACCGCTTTAGAGATTGATATCGTGTCATCGATGAGCACTGGAGACTTACCACCCAACTCTAACGTTACCGGGGTGAGATTGTCAGCAGCCGCTTTCATTACCAGACGCCCTACGGTTGTCGAACCGGTGAACAATATATGGTCAAATGGCAAAGCACTGAATTGGGCTGCAACGTCCGCTTCCCCTTCAATAATGCACACTTCTGTTTCGTCGAATTCTGTCGCCAATGCGGTCTTTAAAGCAGCATTGAGGTTGGGTGTAAACTCACTCATTTTGATCAGTGCGCGGTTACCCGCTGCCAAAGCCGTCGTTAGCGGATTGATCGTGACCATTAAAGGCGCATTCCAGGTACTGATAATACCGACCACACCCTTCGGCTGATAGGTCACGCAAGCTTCTGATGTACTGGCTAGCAATACTCCTGGATTACGGACCGAGGGCTTCATCCACTGCTCAAGGTTCTCCAGGGTATAGTGAATATTATTCACAATGGGTAAGATTTCCAGCATAGTATCTTGCAAGCTACGTTGCCCAAAGTCCTTCGCAATACTTGCTGCAAATACATCAATGTTACCCAGTAGAACACGCTTTAGTTTTTGTATTTTGTCAACACGTTGCTCGAATGAAGGGTTGGTGTTGGCATGAAATGCATCTCGCGTTTGTTGAAATTGTTGGTGTAAGTTCATAGTGTCTTCCACGTTGTTGGCATGGCCTCACTAGACTACAAATTGGCAACAAACTCATCAGTAATTATTACTGCAAACGACTTCATAAAGAAATTTACCTTCTGCTTATTTGAACCGACCAATTATTAATGCACTCATACAAACCCCAAAAACCAAAAAGCGCCCGGTAAACAGGGCGCTTTAAAAGAAATGCTTTTAGTATCGGTGTTGCTAATGATCAGTTAAGCGCAACGTATTTGCGTTCGATCATACAGTTGCGGAGTACCACCTTATAGTTCTCAAGGTTCTTTTGCTGCTGAGCACTTTCATTACCTTTGCCTGCCATTCGGCCTACCAAAAGTCCGCCTGCCGCACCTACTTTAGCAGCGTCTGTACCGCTCCCCCCAGAAATAGCCCCAACGGCAGCCCCTGCAGCAGCCCCTTTTAAGAGTCCTCTTGCACCGCTGCCTTTGGATTCCACCACTTCTTCTTGAGTTTGATTGGCCAGATTTTGACAATAAGACAGTTCTTGCTCGGCAACGTCTCTGGTCACATTGTCATAATTGAAAATCAGTTTTGACCTTTGATCAATGATATCACCGCCTCTTTGTTGCTCTTGAGCCAGTGCTGAGCAAGACAACGTAACTAAAACTCCTACCAGGATAATCTTCTTCATCTTATTTCTACTCTGCTAATCAAATATTTAAACCATAATGCACGCTGTTTTTTATTTGATATACAGTAAATTTACTGATTTATTTCATGTCCAACTTTCATTCTTTAAGTAATTTTTCGGTATTTGCCTGCGTTATTTGATTACATAATGAAGCAAATACATTTATAAATTTTTATGTTATGAGCACCGTTAAAGAAAAAGCCAAACTCTATTTGGAAAACGACATCATTGAGCAAATACTAGCCCCATCTGAAAGACTGATCATCAGAGAACTCAGTGACCGATATAAGCTCGGATTATCGCCCTTACGTGAAGCCGTCCAGGAACTGTCACACATTGGCTATATACAATACCGACCAAACTTTGGTGCATGTGTTACCACACTATCTTTAGACGAACTCAGCGCAATTATTGATTATCTGGCACAACAGATTGAGGCAAAATCATACGTCAAAAAAGAGAGCCCTCGACACCGTATTAATGAATACCAGGTGCTCTATCATTACAAAAAGCTTTGTGAACACACAGATGTGTCTCCCCCTCACTTGCCAGACTTCTTAAAAGCAGATGAACATATGGTAGCGCTGATAGAATGTCTGATCCCAACCAACCCGGCCTCCATCGTGCAACAGACTAATTTAAGAGCGTTACAGATACTTCGCCGATACCTGCGACTCTATTCGATTCACTTTTGCACTGAATGGCGACGAATCCTTCCCAGAAATGAACTGGACTTGGTAGTACATAAAGCCGTCTACTCTGCCAACTCCAACTATCGACAACTACTGATAGACTATCTGGTACATATCCGTAAAGTTATTAAAGACAGTATGATACTGGGCCCGCGGGAAGGTCATTATTATGGAGGTCGACGACCTGTATCCGCAGCCTGAAACAGCCTTACGCGCAGACACTTTATTAGCCTGCCCCCAAATTAGTGGGGCATTTAAGTTCTAGATCCCGTAGAATACGCGCTCTTTTTTTCGATGTAGGGTACAGGTTGTGACACGAGATCAGTTTGAGTTATTGGCACCAGGTGGAGACGTAGACTCAATTAAAGCCGCTATTGCTGCTGGTGCAGATGCCATCTATTGTGGACTGGATCGTTTTAATGCCCGTAACCGGGCCGCTAACCTTACTCTGGAAAACCTGACCGGCGTTTTAGAACTGGCGCACGCCAACCAGTGTCAGATCTTCTTGACGCTCAATGTTATGATACTAGAGAGCGAGGTGGCCGCCGTCATGCGCTTGCTTGCCCAGTTAGAGCAAACGGACATCGATGGCGTGATCGTTCAAGATCTGGGTTTAGCCTATCTGCTAAAACATCACTTCCCTGCACTCGATGTTCACGCCTCCACTCAGCTTAACACTCATAACACTGGCCAGATTCAGTTTTTGAAACAGTTGACCGCAAGCCGCGTTAACTTATCGCGAGAACTCAACATCGACGAAATCAGCCACCTGGCCAGTTTTGGTCATCAGCACGATGTGTTGATGGAAGTCTTTGTCCATGGCTCATATTGTATTGGTTTCTCTGGTCTTTGTTACATCAGCTCTGCACGCAATGGCGCGTCGGGAAACCGAGGACGTTGCAGCCAACCGTGTCGTGAGCAATATCAGACCACCAGCGCAGGGTATGACTATCCTCTGAATCTGAAAGACAACTCCGCCTTCAATGACTTGCAAGCGCTGGCGGATGCAGGGGTGTACTCACTGAAAGTGGAAGGTCGCATCAAGAAACCGCACTACGTTTACACCGTGGTCGACAACTGGCGTCAGCAAATTGACCGGTTGTGTGAAGGACAAGCGCTGTCTACTGACACCAAAGAACTTTACACCGTGTTTAACCGCGATTTCTCCAACGGCTTCCTTCAAGGGAATTTCGGCAAAAACATGTACATTGATAATCCTCGTGACAATGCCGTCACCCACTTTTCTAAGGTATATCAGTGTACGACACCCGATGAGGTACAATCGGTAAAACAGCGTTTATACGATACTAAAACCGATATCATCGAACGCGTTGAGCACCATATCTCAGCGATGAGTATTGAGACCGAAGCAAAGGCTTCCAGCCTAAAAGGTGCCATCGAGACGCCGAAACTCGAGCCCCTAACACAGCACTCAGCCTTATCTGAAACAAAACGCCTCTCGGTCCTGATATCAGAATCCAACGACATCAAAGCACTGCTGGCTCAAAACATAGACGTGTATTATCAGTTACCTATGGGACTGAATGCAGAACTGGCAGCACTTGTAGAGTTATTCCAGCGTTACCCAGCACTGAAGCCTTGGTTCCCAGCCATTCTGATTGGCAAAGATTTTGATGCCGCTATCGAGTTTCTGGCACATATTAAGCCTGACGGACTCATTACCAATAACTCTGGTGTAGGCTTCCACGCTCAGGAAATGGGAATACCGTGGGTAGCGGGTCCTCAGATGAACACCGCGAACTCCTACGCATTGAAATGTTTGCAAGAAGAGTATTCTGCCGCTGGAGCCTTTCTGTCAAATGAGCTTAGTAAAAAGCAGCTACGCTACATTCGTCGCCCTCAAGCCATGCGTACTTTCTACAGTGTCTATCATCCCAACACTCTATTAACCAGTCGCCAGTGCCTGTTCCAACAAACGGAAGGGTGTAAAAAAATCAAAGTGAACAATGGTTGTTTGAAACGTTGCAGCAAACGCACATCTATTATCAACCTGAAAGACAACCCTTACGTTATTGATAAACAAAAAGGCTCCTTCAATAGCCTCTACAGCGAGCTGAACATTCTCAATCTCGATGTACTCAAAGACCATGAAGCGCTGATTACGGATGTATTTATTGACCTTAGAGATATTCAGACCGAAACCCGATTAGACGTCAGCAAAGTCGAGTTGGTCGCTGCCTTTAAGAACTTTCTCGCTCCATCGCATTCAGAGACAGTTGGCCATGATGTGATACAGGCGCTGCTTGGCCCTACGACAAATCAACAATACAGTAAGGGAATTTAAACTCTGGAGGTGACAGGTTAATTGACATTGAACGGTTATTTAGCCTGACGCTTACCTTCGCAGTTAGATACAGGTAACAGTGTGACTGGAAATATCCGCCACCAAACCTATGGCCTGAGCTGACTGAACTAACAAAGGAAATATGTATTGATGCTTAGATTATAAGCTAACAGGAATTGGAGCGTGCAGCGGGAATCGAACCCGCATCATCAGCTTGGAAGGCTGAGGTAATAGCCATTATACGATGCACGCATCATCGTGGGACGAGATTTAATATGCCACAACTGAGAGAAAAGAAAAGCTCTAATTTACGGATAAGTGTTTGTTTGCACGTTTTTTATTCCATACGGTTAATCTCTGGGCAAGTCTGCATGATATCGTCACTGAGATTGTGATCTGTACCACTATACATTAAGTCAAAGCCGCAGTACCAAGCTGCGGCTTTTCATGCGTAGTGCTAAACCATTGTCGGATCCGGTTCCAGGCCCATGAGTGATCGCCCTAGGATTTGAGCGCAAACATCGTAGTCGGTGTAGGCATGTGCGCCTGTCATATGCGAGTCACGGAATAGTCGCTGTGCTTCATTATCACTAAACCATGCCATACCACCCGACGCTTCAAACAAGCGATCGACACTTTCGATACACATTTTCACCGCGTACGCCTGATTGGTGCGCCAGAACGATAATGTTTCTGCAGATGGGTACTCCTTACGCTCACCATGTTGTTTATGGTCTTCCCAGGTTTTCTCCAGCAAAGTTCTTGCTGCCAGGACCTGATGTGTAGACTCGGCCAAACGCATTAATGCCGGCGTTGCCACTCCCACATTCGCCCCGGTATAAGCACGTACACGGTTCTTTTGCTTCTCTTTATAGACAGCTAACATTCGTTCAGCAATCCCCAGACCAATCGCGGCGAAGCCACAGGCAAAATAAGGTCGGTATGGCGTGTAGAAAATGTCACTGTCCGGGTACAAGTCGAAACCTGCCGAGCGACCTTCCATCATACCCTTCGCCGTTTCGATACGGTGTTCAGGGATAAACACATCTCTGAGCTCTAGCGTTTTCGTGCCACTGGATTTCATTCCGGCAGCGTACCAGTCATCGACAATTTTATATTGGTGACGCGGCACCACACCAAAGCAATAGACTTTATTCCCATCGTTATCGAAGCGATTGAAACCGAGGATCGACCAGTCGGCATGATCACAGCCACTACTCCAGCGCATATCACCATTAAAGATGACACCACCTTCAGTTTCCTCAATTTTGCCAAACGGGGCGATACTGCTGCTCGCTGTTGCCTCTGGGTCAGTGCCCCAGAACTCGTCCTGAGCTCGCTTTGAAAACATTGCCATTTGGTGGCTGTGTGTTGCTAACAAACTCGCCCCCCAAGCCGTACCTCCGCATGCGCCTGCAAGCGCTGCGACACAATCCGTAAACTCAGGTAAGGATATTTCCAAACCGCCATACGCTTTGGGCTGAAAAGCTCTAAAGAAACCAATTTCACGCAATAGACGAATATTCTCCTCTGGCGGAGTGCGATCCTGCTCTGCTTGCATTGCGTTCGCCGCAATCGTTGGAAGGACAGTTTGAAGTTTTTCGAGAAGTGGATTAGGTGTTTTCATCATCGATTCCTTTTGAACGTTAGCCCTGTAGTAGTTATGTCAGGTGGGCAATTACTGTGTAGTATGTTCACAAATTCGAAGTTGTTAAATGGATGTTAGCAATGTTAGCTTGTACTTTTCATAGATTTACCTAATATATTAACTATCATCTAATTTCAAAGGTGGACCAGGAACATGGAAGCACTGACGATCCCCAATCTGAACATCGGTAAGGTCTATGACTCCCGCTACGAAGAGAGTGAGTTCCACATCGAGAAACTCGACAGTCTGGCGCTGTTTTTTGGGCGCAATATGCCGACTCATTACCATGACCGCTATTATCAAATCCATTGTATTCTGGAAGGCAATACCCATGTTCTGTTGGACGAGTCCCACTATTCCAAACACGGCGTCACGCTGTTCTTTACCCCTCCAACAGTTCCCCATTCCTTTGTGACTGAGGATCATGCCAGTGGATTTGTTATTACTGCGAGTCAAACTCTTGTCTGGCGGTTACTGGATATCGAAATTGGACGCAATGATGTGGCGTCCACCGCGATGCAGCCTTTTTGCGCCGAGATAACCAAGGACCATCGCCTAATTCATCAATTTCGCTATCTGCTCAACGAGCAAACCTGTGGTCAATTCATGAGTGATTCGGCAAGCCAAGCCATTCTGCAATTAATCCTTATTGATGTCCTCCGCCTTGCTAACGCGCAACCAACCAATACCACCTATCGCAGTAACGACGTGCATATTTTCAATCAGTTCAGCCACCTGATTGAGCAAAACTACAAATCTCACTGGACACTGCCGCAATACGCCGAGAAGTTAGGTTTAACGACGGCAAGACTCAATGACATATGCCGTCGTGTGAGTGGAATGGCGTCAAAAAGACTGGTAGCGGACAGGGTTATGCAAGAGGCTCGGCGTCTTCTGTTGCTAACAGCAATGTCAGTACAAGAAGTCGCTTATGAGCTGGGCTATCAGGATCCGGCATACTTTGCGCGTTTCTTTAAGAAAAATTCGGGAGAGACCGCTTCGGCGTTTAGAGAAAGAGAGCAGCAATAGCTACTCTCTTTAAGGGGGCTTAGCGTAGCCCTCCCATAAACATGTACTTCAATTCCATAAATTCTTCCATCCCGTGGCGGGAACCTTCCCGCCCGAGTCCGGATTCCTTGATTCCGCCAAAAGGGGCGGCCGCGGTGGAAATCAGCCCTTCATTAATGCCGATCATTCCCACTTCCAATGCATCGCCGACCCGCCACGCTTTAGCCAGTGACTGAGTATAGAAGTAGGCGGCAAGACCCGAATCGGTATTATTGGCTCGTTCTATGACCTCTTGTTCACTGGAAAACCGGAACAGCGGCGCAAGCGGACCGAAAGTTTCTTCACTCGCGACCAACATATCGTCGCTCACTTCAGTCAAAACAAAGGGTTTTACAAACTGATGATTGTCCGAATCGAACGCTCCACACTGAATCATCGCCCCTTTGCTTATCGCATCATCTACATGGGCTTGTACTTTTGCTACCGCATTTTGGTTAATTAGCGGACCAATCACTACGCCGTCTTCAAAGCCATCCCCTACCTTCAGGGCCCGTACTTTTTGCGTCAGTTTGTTGGCGAACTCTTCATAAACCGCATCGTGAACAAACAGTCGATTAGCACACACACAAGTTTGTCCTGCATTGCGGAATTTCGCTATCATTGCACCTTCAACCGCCGCATCAATGTCAGCATCTTCAAATACAATAAATGGTGCATTCCCTCCAAGCTCCAACGCCAGTTTTTTAATTGACGATGCGGACTGATTCATCAGAATTCGCCCCACATTGGTGGAGCCAGTAAACGAAACTTTGCGAACCTTTTTATTCGACGTCAGCACGTTACCAATCTCAACCGCATCGCCAGTGATCACATTTAGCAGCCCTTTTGGTACCCCCGCCTGTTGGGCAAGTAGCGCCAACGCCAGTGCGGTAAAAGGGGTATCCGGTGCCGGTTTTAGTACAACGGAACACCCCGCCGCCAACGCAGGCGCACATTTTCGGGTGATCATAGCCGCCGGAAAATTCCAGGGGGTGATCGCCGCGACTACACCAACTGGTTCCTTGGTGACGACGATCTTTCCATCAGCTCTGTGGCTTGGGATGATTTCACCATAAGCGCGTTTTGCTTCTTCGCTGTACCACAGGACAAAACTGGCAGCATAGGCGATTTCACCTTTTGCCTCGGCAAAGGGTTTTCCTTGCTCGGTCGTCAGAATTCTAGCCAGATCGTCGGTGTTCGCTGTAATTAAGTCGTACCAGTTACGTAACACCAGAGACTTATGTTCGGCAGTGGTCTCTTTCCATAGCAGAAACGCTGCCTGTGCTACCTCAACAGACCACTCAGCTTCTGCCGCACCAAACAAGGGCACCGAGCCAATTTCTTCGTTAGTTGAAGGGTTGAGAATCGTGTCGTAACTTTGAGTTGGAGATTCGATCCACTCTCCACCAATAAAACAGCACTCTGTCTTGAGTAAGTCAGGATTATTCAACTGCATAGTGTTCCCCTAATCCGTCACTTCGAATACAACATTTACCTGCCCGGTACCTGAACTTGGGAAGTACTCAGTCACCACCTCACTTTTGCCTTCATATTTATCCCAGCCTAACGCACCAAATAACATTGCCGTGTCATGCATACCACCCTCACCCGAGCACAAACTGGCATAATCAGGCAACATTTTAAGGAACGTCGAGTAATCGCGCTGAGCCCACAGCTCTAGCACTCGCAGGTCTACCTGTCGGTTAAACTCTTTCGAGATAGTGAAGGTACCATTATTAGCCTCATAATCCTCATTATTCCAAATGCGGTGCGACAGTGACCCCGACGCCAACAGCATCACCCTACTGTTGCTCTCCTCAATGGCCTCGCGAATCGCTTCACCTAACTTTCTTGAAGATTCGATGTCATGAACGGTGCACCATGCTGCGATGGACACCACTTTAAACTGGCAATCGTCATTCATATATCGCATCGGAACCAGAGTGCCATACTCAAGATCCAACGACTCAACCTGATGAGACAGAGTAAATACGCCCTTCTCCGTCGCTTTGTCGGCAATTTTATTACCAAGTTCTGTGTTGCCGTAATATTGATATTCCAGGTTCTGAATAAAATGGGGAAATTCATTACTGGTGTAGTTTCCTGAGAACTTCTCTCGGGCATTGACATGGTAACCGGCATTCACAAGCCAATGGGTATCAAGCACGACAACTGTATCTACATCAAGCTCTTTGGCCATCTGAGCAATCAGTTTGTGGCCATCAATGGCGGCTTTACGGCAGCCATGTAATCGACCAGGCTGTTCAGACATAATCATAGTGGGCACATGAGTAATTTTGGCGGCAACGCAAAGTTTTCCCATCTTTCTATTCCTTTTGAATATGGCTTCTCGTTGAATCGGAAAGAAGCGTATTGAAGAGTTTCTATTTATTTATCAATGCCTTTAATAAAGGCTAAAAATCATAATGGCAGTGGCAGTGATGACACTGACGGTGACCATTGCCAAGATTGTCGTTGGAAGCAACACTGCAGCGCACACCCCTCCCATATCGTATTTCTGTCCTATTACCGCATACACACCGAACATCGGCATACTTGCCAGAATGACTGCCACGGCGGCCATGGTTGGCTCCAAATCGAACCACAGCACAGTTAATATCAACAGCATCATCGGGTGCAGCAGCAACTTCCCGACCACAACAGTTCCTATCTCCTTTTTGTGGCCACGAACACTAACTCCAACGAGTCCTCCACCAATGGTAAACAGGGCGACTCCTGAAACTGTATTGGCAAGCATCTCTACGATACGTTTTGCTGTCTCTGGCGTGTCTATATTCAGCGCCGACACCAACATACCCAGGACGATCGCGATAACAATTGGGTTCTTGGTCAAGCCTCGCATCGTCTCGTAGACTTTCTGTCTAAAGTTGCTTCCTTTACTGATGTTGGTGAGATCAGCTAACGTCAGAAGCAGTGGCAACATAATGAGATTTTCCACAATTAGCGTGAGTGAAAAAGGCACCAGCGACTGAGCTCCAAACAGAAAGAAAATGATGGGAAAGCCAATCAACAAACTATTAGAAAAGCTGCTTCCCAGCCCAAGCACCACACTCTCCGTTAGGGTTTTCCTGAGCGTCATCACACTGACAATCGCCACCAGCACAAATACGAGTAATGAACCAATGGTGTATACCAACAAATAGTCCGCATTCCAGATTTCTCCGAGTGGCCTAGTACTGAGCGCACTGAATATCGCCGCTGGCAACCCAAAATTGAACACAAACGCTGCTAACACTTTATGACCATTTTCCGGTATGACCTTGTTCTTAGAAGCAAGGTAACCCAGGCCAATAACGAGAAAAACAGGAAGAATAGTCATCACTACATAATGTAAATGTCCAAGTGACAGCATGGGGTTTTCCCTTTCTCTTTCAGGCGTTATCGTTTGCAGCAAGTTTCTGATGTATATTGTTTTTCTTGAAATTCAGGTCAGGGTGAAGCTCTACCATTTCAAAGCCAATACTTAGATATTGTGCATCGAAGGTTGGTTGAAGGTAGTCACAAAACACTTTGAATATTCGCTCCGCAGCCTGTTGACGCACCGTGAGGTCTCGCCCGGTTCCTACTTTTGCGGTTAGATGAATAAAGCGATTCTCCGGGTCTTCGTCGGCAATCAAATAATAATCACTTCTCACTGCACGGGTTCGAATTCCCCCTTTTGGAAATACTCCGGTGTCGATCGCCTCTCGATGAATCAGTTTCATCAGCTCTGGAATATCAATGTCAGATTCAACGTTTGGGGAAAACTCCATAATAAAATGTGGCATTTGGTCACTCCTTTGAATTAGGCTCGCGTCGATTCGCAAGCGCGAGCCCTATAGCGGTTTCGGTTGTCGGACATCCGCTTATTATTTTCCTAACGTGGGAACGTTGTGTGTATCGTGCGCAATGCAGACGTTTTTGGTTTCCATATAGAAATCAAAACTCCAGTCACCGCCATCTCGTCCGATGCCCGACATCTTCACTCCACCAAATGGAGAAGGTAAGTTACGGTTATTCTCTGAATTCACCCAAATCATGCCGGCTTCCACCTTACTCGCCATACGCATCGCACGACCGGTGTTAGAGGTCCAGATATAGCCGGACAGGCCGTAATCCGTATCGTTTGCTATCTCGACGGCCTGCTCCTCGCTATCAAACTCGATGCACGTCAGGACTGGCCCAAAGATCTCTTCCTTGGCAATGCGCATGCTGTTATCGGCATCAGTGAACAAGGTTGGCGTCAGATAATTACCATTGCCAAGAAAATCTATGGCCTTACCACCCGCGGCGATCGTTGCGCCATCTTCCCTGGCAGCATCCATATAACTGAGCACTTTGTTGTAGTGTGACTGATGTACAAGCGGGCCAACTTCCGTCTCAGGATCCAATGGATGCCCCACTTGAATGTTGTCAACACGCGCCTTAAGCGCTTCAATGAACTTAGGCTTGATGCCTTTCTGAATCAGAAGGCGGCTTGAACTGGTACAGCGCTGACCATTCAGGCTATAAATCATGAACACCACGGCATCGAGAGCGCGTTCAAAATCAGCATCATCAAAGACGATCACCGGATTTTTGCCTCCCAGTTCAAAGTGAACACGTTTCAGAGTCGGCGCACCCTGGGCCTGAATCATTGAGCCTGTTACCGTTTCACCAACAAACGCCACCGCTTTAATGGCTTTGTGCTCAGTCAGCGCTTTACCTGCAACCTCACCAAAACCATTCACCATGTTCCAGACACCAACAGGCAATCCTGCTTCCTCTGCACACTCAGCCAGGATCGCAGCAGTCAATGGGCTGAACTCCGCTGGTTTGTGAACCACCGTACACCCCGCTGCCAAAGCCGGTGCGATTTTCCATGTCGATAGCATAAACGGCGTATTCCAGGGGGTAATCACGCCAACCGGACCAATTGGGGTTCTGACGGTGTAATTGGTATGACTGTCCTGATGTAGTGACAGACCATTCTTCGCTTCGGGCGACTTGTCTGCAAAAAAGCGGAAGTTGGCCGCACCGCGGATTGCCGCCTGTTTCATAAATCGCAGTGGCTGCCCACAGTCCATCGACTCGACCAGAGCAATTTCTTCAGCACGCTGTTCTATTTTATCGGCAAGACGATGAAGAATTTTCTTACGCTCTGCCCCCGACAAGTCCGCCCAGGAAGAAAATGCGGATTGTGCTGCAAGACAAGCCTGATTCACATCTTCTTCCGTTCCTTTTACCACTTTGCCGAGACTTTCGTTGCTGGTTGGTGACAGGTTTTCGAAGGTTTCACCCGCAGATCCGAGTGTCCATGCGCCGCCAATATAATGACCTAGCGTTTGGCTTCTGTATTTTGCAAGGTACTGCTCTGCCTTGGTGAGATTGGTATCAAGTTGTTGAGCCATGATATTAATTCCTTTTGTTATTCTGAGTTATCGCTGGTCGTAGAATTCTTGCTCTGAAAGAACCGGGTTTTCAAGCGTACCAATACCCTCTATTTCGCAACTGACAACATCACCCGGATGAATATCTTTTAGGCCCTTTGGCGTGCCGGTCGCAATCAGGTCGCCG
This sequence comes from Vibrio hangzhouensis, assembly GCF_900107935.1. Classification (GTDB taxonomy): domain Bacteria; phylum Pseudomonadota; class Gammaproteobacteria; order Enterobacterales; family Vibrionaceae; genus Vibrio; species Vibrio hangzhouensis. The sequence continues at coordinate 13,652 of NZ_FNVG01000018.1, forward strand.
GGCTTGAGCGTCATAAATTCACTCAGATATTCAATCAGGAACGGTACGTCAAAGATCATGTCCGCAGTTGTTCCGACTTGTGCCACCTCTCCATTGACCCTAGTCTCTAGTTTTAGATTACTAATGTTTTCAATGTCCTCGACATCGACAATCCAGGGACCTATCGGGCAAAGAGCATCACGACTTTTTACCCTCAGATTAGGACGATAGTAGTTCTCCAGGTAATCGCGTATTGCATAGTCATTACAAACGGTGAATCCTCGGACGTATTGCAAGGCATCTTCGCGTTTCACGTTTTTGGCCTCTTTGCCAATCACGACCACCAACTCACATTCATAGTGCATAAACTCAATGTCATCCGGTCTATATGAAGGCTTACCATGAGCGGTCAGTGTGTTCTGTCCTTTAAGGAAAACGAGCGGCTCTTTCGGCGGTTCAAATGCTAACTCTGATGCGTGATCGGCGTAGTTCAGGCCAAGCGCGAAAATCGTTCCCGGCGTTTCAACCGGAACCAACCATTCGAAAGAGCCCGACTTAATGACATCTCCGTTTTCCGTATTCACCGACATATCGTCATTAACGGTGACATTGAGCACTTGTTGTTGGTATTGGATACGTGCGTGTTTCATTGCTCACCTCCTGATACGATGTTTTCCAGACGTAATGCGTTACCCAGTGTGGAGGTGATCTTGTCATAAGGTTGCAGCTCAACCCGCTCTCCGGCAAAACCAATCGCGATGATATCCCCTTTATCGAGCGTCATGATGTGTGAGATTTTCTCCAGCAGTTGCTCCGTCCCCCGTGATAGTCGGCTTAACGGGAAGTAACGTTTGGCTGACCCATTAACCGCCGTCACAAGCTCCAAATCTTTATAGTTGTTTAGATCAGAAACCTGGACTGGTGCAGATAAGGTCAATGAATTATCCAGACATTTCCCCTTGATATCTGGTCGGTAATAGCTCGTTTCTGGCAACGAAAAATCATGCAACAAGGCAAAGCCCTCTACATAGTCCAAGGCTTCCTCTTGTGTGACGCGACAACAGGTTTTACCGATAATCACAGCAAGGCTTGCGCCTACGACAAGTGCATTTTGTTTGCCAGGCCATTGGATAGCACGGTTGTCCTGGTTCCAAGTATTGTGGGGCTTAAAGTACAGTACAGGCTCTGTTGGAGGAGCCTTGTACGGGGCCTGTTCAAAGATTGATGTCAGGTTGTCTAGCTGTTGGCTGTCGTTAAGTGCCACACAGACAACCTTTCCCTGGAGTTTTTCTTTCATCGTATTTCCTAACTTTAATAGACGTTATCGATGACGGAGGTTTCAACAGCGTCAACGTGTTTGAGTTTATAGGCCAGCTGCTCTGCGCTCAGGCGCAGCAGCAGGGTATCTACACCAGCGCCGATAAATTTGACGCCTCGCGCGGCATAACTTTTGGCTTGGTCTGGATTCAAGGACAGAATGCCGACAGCTTTGCCTGCCCTCTGAATGGCCTTGATGGCATGATCGATTGCCTCGACCACATCCGGGTGGCCCGGATTTCCAATGTGTCCCATCGAACCACACAGATCAGATGGACCAATAAAGATGCCATCAATGCCCTCCACCGCCGCAATCGCTTCGATGTTGTCAATCGCCTCTTTGGTTTCCACTTGGACCAGAAGACAGACCTGATCGTTGGCACGATGCAGATATTGAGGAATACGATTCCACTGAGATGCTCTGGCCAGCGCACTGCCAATACCACGATTTCCCAAAGGCGGATATAGCGCAGATTTCACAATTTCTTCAGCTTGCGCCGCAGTGTTTACCATCGGCACTAACAAGGTCTGTGCGCCAATATCAAGAAGACGCTTAATTAAGGTTGGGTGGCCATCTTCTGCTCTGACTATCGGCGAGGTATTGTGTGGTGCCAACGCCTGCAAGTGATGCTTAATGCTGGTGAGGTCAAAAGAGGCGTGCTCGCCGTCGACCAGTACCCAATCGAAACCCGCCCCGCCGCATATTTCTGCACAACTGGTATCAGGAAGACCTAACCAAAGGCCCCATAACGGCTCGTCTACACTCAAAGATTGCTTAAACTGGTTCACTAACATAGATGCCTCCTAAACAAACTTGACAGAAATGCCGCCAAGAGGCCCGAAATCTGCGTGGATCGTGTCGCCTTCCTTAACTGGCACAGGTCGGGTAAATGAACCGGCCAAAATCACCTGCCCCGGTTCCAGAGACACGCCGTGGGGAGCAAAACGCTTGCAGACCCAACAAATGCCATTGGCAGGATGACCCAATACACCAGCAGCAAGACCGGTTTCTTCAATCTGACCATTGAGATAGAGCATCGCTCCTGCCCAACGAAGGTCGATCTCTGTTGGTTTGATAGGCCTCCCACCCAGAACAATGCCAGCATTGGCGGCATTATCAGCGATCGTGTCATAGACCTTCCTCATGTAACCCGTATCGGGGTCAGTTCGGTGACACCTCGCCGCAATGAGTTCTATGGCAGGGATGACGTAGTCGGTCGCGTTGAGCACATCGAATATTGTGACATTGTCACCTTCTAATTTTTCCTTGAGTACAAACGCTAACTCCACTTCAATACGCGGATCCAAAAAATCAGACACCGGAATTTGAGCACCATCTGAAAAGAACATATCGTCAAGCAGCACACCATAGTCCGGTTGGTCAATATTGACTGCCATTTGCATCGCTCGCGACGTCAAACCAATTTTGTAACCCCTGACCTTTGCACCTTCTCTTTTCTTGCGCTCAACCCAGCGGCTTTGGATCTGATAAGCATCATCCATCGACATGTCCGGATAATCCAAAGTCAGAGCGGCGATCTGCTCTCTGTTTTTCTCTGCCTTATAGAGACGTTCGGCAGCTACTTGAATTTGCTCTTCTGTTAACATTCGATTTCCTTTCGTTTCTGAGCTGACTTAAGCAATGACCTGTTGTTTTGTATGTTGGTCCTGCTGTTTAGACGATACACACGTCAAACTAATTAATATGTTAAGTACTTTAGTTAATATGTTAAGTAAAGTCCAGATCTGGCAAGCTACCCCATAATCAATTGTTTTTAATGAAAAACATACAGAAAAAGAAATTAACAAAACAACATACTGCAACTCTATTACATCAAATACGTGCACCACAACGCGATTTTTGAAGGCATTCGGAGCCAGAATGTGGGATTTGTCACTAAGCGGTATTTACAAAACGCCGATTAATTTTTGATTCATTGATCTAGTTAACATATTAAGCATTATTGATACATTTAATTAACAATGCCGATTTGATTTTGAGCAAAAGTAGTTAATATATTAAGTATTCAACAAAACAACGACTCACTAAGTGGGCAATGCTCAAGCAGGATCGAGCAACTAATAAACCGTGAAACGAAAGGAAAGACGTTATGCGAGTAAATAAAGTCGCCGCTATTACTACCACTGCTCTTCTTCTTATGGGATCTTTTTCCGTACAGGCTGAACCAGAAAAAATCATCAAAATCAGTACGTGGGGCTCACCGAACCACGGCATCAATAAAGTGGTTTGGCCAACATGGGGAGAGTGGATTGAAGAAGCCACAGACGGTCGCGTAGGGATTAAGATCGAATACGACCTGGCGCCACCACAGACACAAATTGATGTAGTAACCGACGGAATCGGAGACGTTACCTGGATTTTCCATGGTCACAAAGCGGGTCGATTCCAACTCACTCAGCTCCCTGAAATTCCCACCTTCTCTGAAGGTTCTAGCTCAGAGCTAATGTCGCAGGCTTACTGGCGCACTTACGATAAATACCTTAAAAAAGGTCGTGAACACCGTGGTGTACAAGTCATGGCCTTAAGTGTTCACGGCCCAGGTCAACTCATTACTAAAGATCCCGTTGAGTCACTTCAGGCAATTCAAGGCAAGAAAATCCGCGTTGGTGGTGGCGTCGTGTCATCGGTAGCTAAGGACATGAAAATCACGCCTGTTTTTATCCCGACCACTAAAGTGTACGAGTCAATTTCTCAAGGTGTCGTTGAAGGGGCTTATTTGCCTTTTGAAGCTCTAAGCTCTTTTAGATTAGCTGAAGTGGCTGACAACACATTAGTCGTTCCTGGCGGTCTATATCGTGGTAGTTTTGCAATAGTAATGAATATCGACACATTGAGCGATCTCTCTAAGGAAGATCAGGACGCCATTAAGGCGGTATCAGGAGAAAAACTCTCTCGCCTGTTTGGCAAAATGTGGGATGATGCAGACCACTCAGCGTATGAGACGGCACTGGAAGGCGGTCATACATTTACGCCAGCCTCACCTGAAATGCTTATCGAACTCAAAAAATCGAGCGAACCATTAGTGGCCAACTGGTACAAAGTCGCGCAAAAACGTAAAGTCGATGGTCCCGCTGCCTACAAGTACTTTCACCAGCAACTTGAAGAAGGATTGTAATCACGATGAATGGTTTTAGTGTTGCTAAGACCATACGGCGAGGACTGGAAACCCTCGCCGCCATCAGCCTACTGCTCATGATGTTGATTACGTTCGTTGATGTGACTGGTCGCTACTTCTTTAACGCACCTGTTGTAGGCTCTACTGAGCTCATTGAAGTATTGCTCGCAGTGATGGTTTTTATGGCGTTTCCACTGGTTTCGTGGAATGAAGAAAATATTTGTGTTGATCTACTGGATAATTATTTCCCTAAAAAGTGGATTGGGATCAGACAAATAGTCATCAATCTTATTTGCTCATGTTCACTTATTCTAGTGGCTCTGATGAACTGGAAGTTAGCCGGTCGCTCAATGGAGTACGAAGAGGTAACAGAGATTCTCGAAATGCCGTTGGGATACGTCACTTATTTGATTTCCGTTACTGGCTTTGTTGGAGGCGTTCTTACCGGATTTAACGCTCTTGTATACGCCCGTAAACTTTTTTCAGGGTCAACAGGGGCAGACACTATCGATACTAAAAGCAAGGAGGCTTAGATGATTGAATCCATTATAGGCTTTACTGTTCTAATCATTATGGTGCTCCTCCGTCTTCCCCTTGCCTTTGCGATGGGTGTCGTGGGCTTTATCGGATTTTGGTACATCAATGATTACAACTGGAATGCGGCGATGTCTATGGCAGCTCGACGCATCATAGATACCGGACAAGACTACGGCTTATCCGTTATTCCGTTATTTATACTGATGGGAAACTTTGTTACCAAAGCAGGGCTTTCTAACGAACTATATCGAGCATGCAACGCATTTGTGGGACATCGAAAAGGCGGTCTCTCTATGTCGACGATACTGGCATGCGGTGGATTCTCAGCAATCTGTGGCTCAAGCCTGGCCACTTCAGCAACCATGTCGAAAGTTGCCATGCCTCCCATGCGCAAGTATGGCTACTCGGATGGTTTAGCTGCGGCTTCCATCGCTGCAGGTGGCACCTTGGGGATTTTGATCCCACCGAGCGTCATGTTAGTTATCTACGGCCTGCTCACTGAAAGCAGCATACGAGAGCTCTTCGCAGCTGGCTTTTTACCGGGTTTACTTGGTATCGCACTTTACCTCGCCGCTGTGCAATGGGTGGTATTTCGTTCTCCTGAAAGTGCGCCTCCGGGCGAACGGGTAGCTTGGGGAGCACGCTTCGTCGCTTTGAAAGGCATTTTCTCTACCCTACTTTTATTTGTTCTGGTTATGGGGGGGATATACATAGGTGCGTTCACACCAACGGAAGCCGCAGGTATTGGTGCTACTGGTGCGTTTGCTCTGGCCGCTTATCGACGCAAGCTGAATTATCAGGTGATGCGCGACATTTTGGTCGACACCGCTAAAACCTCTGCATCGCTGTTTGCAGTGGTGATATGTGCACTGATTCTTTCTAACTTTATTAACCGCGCGGGCCTCCCTACTGCATTAGTAGAGATGATTCAGGCGGCGAATGTGTCTCCAATGATGGCGCTTGGTCTGATATTGCTGATTTATATTATCCTCGGCTGTGTTTTTGAAAGTATGTCGATGATGCTACTGACGGTACCCATTTTCTTTCCTGTTGTGGTTGAGCTTGGGTTCGACCCAATATGGTTTGGTATTGTCGTCGTGGTCGTGACTGAAATCAGCTTAATCACGCCACCAGTGGGCCTAAATGTGTTCGTCTTGTCCGGCATTATCAAAGACATTAATACCGCGACGATTTTTAAAGGCGTATTCCCGTTTTGGGTCGCCGACATGGTTCGTTTGGCCATTATTGTACTGGTACCTGCAGTTGTATTGCTTTTGCCGAACATGCTCTATTAGCAATTAAAAAGCTTCCCTGGTAAGGAGGCTTTTTTTGCGTTCAGATTTAATATCCATCTGTATTGATTGAAGAATAAAGCATCACCTGACAACAAGAAGACTTCAATCTCATTCTGATATATGGTTTAGTAGAAGTAAGGAAATTATGAAGGTTAATTTAGTGACTAAATACGAAGATTCTCTGCCACTGCAATTGATAAGGGCAAGAGATATTGCCATGGAGTACTTTCGACCCGTGCTGGCTCAAAACGATCTTACTGAGCAGCAGTGGCGCGTTATGCGTGTACTTGATACGAAAGGCGAGATCGATTTTACTACCTTATCACGAGAATCTTGTATCCTGAGTCCAAGTCTCACGGGCATCATCAACCGTTTAGAGAAGCTGGGCTATGTCGAAAAAAAGAAATGCGAACATGACGGCCGAAAATCGTTTATACATCTCACGGCAAAGGCAGAGGCGCTGGTAGAAAAGCTCCGTCCACAGATAGAAGAACAATATGTCGCCCTTAAACAGCGTATTGGTGAAGACCGATATTCGCAACTTTCCAATTTACTCAACGAGCTCATTGACAGTAAACACTAAAACACCCGCACATGCGGGTGTTCTTTCATCTGTTCACGGGCAGCTTATGCTGGCTGCACCACTTTTACTTCTGCCTTTAAATGCTTGAACTGACGATCAAAATACATCAAAGCATCTTTATCCTGCGTCGTTATGGTTTCTATCTCAAGAAAAAACACCGTATGCGTTCCAACTTCCTTCATATCGTTGATGTGCCCCTCCAATGTTGTCAAAGCACCTTCAAGAACCGGAACATTATGCTGATTAAAGTTCCAACCCTCTAACGCGAAGCGCTCTTCCATCTCTAGTCCCGTCATTCCGGCAAAGTGCATGGACATTTCCTGGTGCTCACTCGCACAGGTATTAACGCACATTCGACCGTTTTTCTTGAATATTTCATTCGACGCACTTGAGCGATTGACACATACCAATATGGTTGCCGGACTGTCGGTGACCGAACAAACCGCGGTAGCCGTAATTCCGATAGTACCCGCTTCCCCCCCTGTAGTTACGATATTTACGGCGGCTGCGAGCTTTGACATTGCATTACGAAAATCTTGTTGTAGAGACATGTTATCTTCCTTTTTTTAATCAGACTGCGGTGCTTTTCTTTGCGCACTCATTGTTATGTCTTGTTATTGTGGAGGATCCTGGCATTCTCTTACATAGACAGTTACACCAATCGCTTGTACTTTTCGCAGTATCGTCAACTAAAATGGCAGCGACTCATTTACTTACTCTCAGTTATCGGGCTACCCCACTTGGCATGCTATTTACAAAATCAAGCAAAGATTACCAATAGATAAGCCAGGAGAATGTTACAACAAGTAAAATGGAGACTTGCTGTCAAGGAATATTGCGGTGTTTCATAAATTGCACTCCACCTCAATAACGGGTAAGGATTAAAGCACAACAATTTGTCCAAATAAGCTCGTCAAATTCACCACTCTTTGCTACCTTTACGCCACCTCAATTACGCAGAAAAATATTAGACGGAACTATGCCTTCTCCACTGACTATTAAGAAAATCGTTGAAATAGGAGACACCCTTCATCGAAGTGGTTGTGCGCCATATAAAGTGGAGAAGTACGCTCAATACTATGCACAAAAGCATGGTGTTGATGTCATGGTTCAGGCAACACCTACTGCCATCAATTATCAGTTTCCCGATAAGAACAATACCGTAGTGATGAAGCGCTTAAAACCAGCGTCTATTAATCTCAGCCTGCTTGCCAATACTATTATTCGCATTAATCAACCAAGCAATGAACCGCTCCCAGAGCCTGTGGGCTATCCCAAATGGGTGGTGGCTCTGGCGAACATGGGGATCCCACCGGCGTATCTGATGCTTGTCGGCAGTACGATGGAAGCGATTGGCTTTTCAGTATTACTTGGCCTTATGGTCTGGGTTTGTCAGCTCATCTACAAGGGCAGAAATGCGATCGCGGTCGAGTTCGTTTCAGCTCTATTAACTGGTGTTCTTGTCGCATTTATCGCCAGCACGGGGGCAGACATTCCAGTCTGGGCATTATGTATTGCCACGGTTGTACTATTTGTACCCGGTTTGTCTATCGCCAACTCTCTGGAGTGTCTGGCTTTCAATGACCTCGTATCCGGCACCGCACTGCTCGGGCAAAGTGCCCTTACCCTGATTAAGCTATTTATAGGGGTTATTATGGGCCTCAACATTGGGGAAGCCTGGTGGGGTCAAGCGGAATCGCTGTCTTACACCAATGAAGTCCCATTCTGGCTGCACTGTTTTGGCTTATTACTGATTTCTACCTCCATTGGCGTGATTTTTAATGCGCGACCAAAAGACATTTTATTGGGTCTGCCCGTTGCCGTATTGGGTATGTGGGGGCCGTTCTACCTTGGTTTTGACAGTGGCTGGATAGTGGGCACCTGGGTAACAACTGTACTAATCACTCTGTATGGTACCTGGCTTGCTAGGTTGCTGGATTTAACTGGCTCTATTTACATCGTTCAAGGGATCATCATCCTTGTTCCCGGTAGTCGTGTGCTGGTGAGTGCCAGTCAATCCGTCTTTGAACAATCGATTCTTCCGATCCCTAACATAGGGTTATCAGCACTATTTATGTTTTCTGCTATCGTTGCTGGGCAAATAACTGCATATTCGATTTACTCACCCAAAATCGATCGCTAATTGATACTGTTCGTTATTATTTTATTGCGCTGCAAAGTGGTTCAAAATAACGAAAATGTTTGCAAAATCTTTACAAAATTATTAATTTACAATTCGAAATAATGTTTTATATCAATAAGTTATAAAGAGAACGTCATTTTGAACAAGATCATAAAAAATTCGCTCCATCACTGTAACACCATGTAATTGCCTGGTAAAAACAAGCTTAACTTCAAATTATCGGCACAATTATATTCGACTATCTTTGACTTGGGTAAGAACTACCTTATATTCGTGACTGGCTAGAAAAAAAGTTCCATTGTTTACAAAAGGCTTTCGTTGAATTCTCGCAATTCCCCCGACGCGTTGTACGCAATAGCAATTTACTTTTCCATGCTATAGCTGCCGTATTGGCAAACAAAGAAACAAAAGATAGTAGAATTTAGGATACAGATATGTCTAACACAGTTACTGGTACAGTTAAGTGGTTCAACGAAACTAAAGGCTTTGGATTCATTCAACAAGAAAACGGCCCAGACGTTTTTGCTCACTTCAGCAACATTAAGGCGGACGGTTTCCGTACGCTGGCAGAAGGTCAAAAGGTTGAGTTTAAAGTAACTCAAGGCCAAAAAGGCCCACAAGCTGAAGAGATCACTTTAGTATAAGTCGTCGTCACCAGTACCCAAGAATAAATAGCCAGCTTAGCTGGCTATTTTTGTATCAGTTGATTCCATTTTTCCCTATTCTTTATACCCTTTTGCGCCCAGAAGCGTACTATGGGTAACATCATTTTTTGAATCAGTTATCACATGGCACTTAAACCCACGATTTACAAGTTTCGCGTTGCACTTACTGACATGAATCGAGACTACTACGATTCACTCAACCTAACCGTAGCGCTGCATCCATCCGAGAACCATCAACGCATGATGGCCAGACTGATGGCATTTTGTTTGAACGCTTCCCCAGATCTGCAGTTCACTAAGGGATTATCAACGATTGAAGAGCCCGATATCTGGGAGAAGTCTCTCGACGATCAAATCCTGCAATGGATTGATATTGGTGAACCAGATGTTGATCGTGTAAAGAAAGCTACGCGCCTTTCTCAAAAAACCAAAGTATACAGTTTCAACACCAAGAGCGAGGTTTGGTGGCAACAAAATCAGGGTAAGTTTGGTTACCTTGACGCCTGCATATACCGTTTGAACAATGAATCCATTGAGTCATTGGCTGACTTGGTCACCCGAACCATGGATCTCTCGGTCATGATCACCGGCACATCGCTGTTTGTTGACGCTGAAGGCGGCTCAGTCGAGGTGACGGTTGAGGAGCTTCAGGATAAATGATTGAGCTGAGAGAAGCCCTTAACAACATTCACGTCAAGCAGTTGTCCATTGCTGAGTACCACCAAGAAGCGCTTGCCAACCTGTGTGAAAGAGAAAACCTGTTATTTGCCCGGGCTCAGGAAAACAAGCCTGAGGCAACAGTAACTCACCTCTTACTCGGCCTGTTTACCAAATTGAATGTTGAAGCATTGGCTTCTCTAGTGTCTCACACTGATCAACTGACCGAGATGAAGGCCATCTTCGAGCAACAACTGAACTCTGAACAGGCAAGAGCTTTTAAGCTGCCTGCGTTAGAAGAGCTTGAGCTAGTCACTCATATTTGGCTTTATATTCAAGGTTATCTCGGGATGGATTACAGTCTGGCCAATGATCACGCACTGCAAACGGCTGAGGCGATGTCGAAGCTAAAAGGACAGAGTGTTGATGAACTTCGCACCGAGTTCAACCAGAGTTATTATCTGGGTTTTCGTCAGTTTGAAGCCAACAAACCACCGTCTACCGGATGGAAACGGTGGTTTGAGAAATGGTTTAACTAGCGAACGTTAAAGGTTAGCGTGAGGGCCAAATACTTCATAGTGGATTCGATCCCGGCCCACACCCAGCGCCTCTAATTGCTTCACGACATTTTCCATGAAGGCAACGGGACCACAGGTATAGAACTCACCAAAATGGATTGGTAGTGTGTCCTTGATTTGAGCCAGATCCATTAAGCCCACGCTCGAGTTATTGCTGCCATCGAGATTCACAGGTGATCGATACCACACATTCTGTTGCCAACCTTTTGCAGCAACAATGGTCTCAACCTCATCAATGAATGAATGCTGAAGTTCGTTCTCACAAGCGTGCAAGTAGGTGACCGGATCGGTTTTATTTTCCTCTGCCAGCTTTTGCAGCATCGCCTGCATCGGTGTACAGCCTACACCAGCGGAGATCAGAACCACAGGTTTGCCCGATTCCTGATAGAAGAAATCACCAGCAGGTGGCAATACATCGACCGCATGGCCTACTTCGACCTCATCGTGAAGATAGTGTGACACCAGGCCTTGCTGTTCTGTACCTTTACCTTCCTTCTTCACAGAAATGCGATAATGGCTTCCGTTGGGTGCCTGTGACAATGAGTACTGGCGTATTTCAACATTATCAGCTTTGCTTGGCGTCACCTGAATCCCCAAATATTGACCGACTTGATAATCAAGTACTTTTCCACCATCTTCCGGCGTCAAGACAAAACTCATGACAAGCTCGGACTCCGGGCGCTTTTCAGAGACAACAAAACGTCGGGTACCACGCCAGCCACCCGTTGCTTTTTCGCGTAACTGATAAAGCTCCTCTTCACGATCGATAAAAATCTGCGCCAAGAACAGATACGCCTCCGTCCACGCTTCCTCCACCTCTTTGGTAAACGCCTCTGGCGCCAGCTCTCTTAGGGTCTCAATCAGATGATGCCCAACAATCTGATAGTGCTCTGCTTTAATATTGAAACTGGTGTGCTTGTGCGCGATACGCTCCACAGCAGTGGCCAGAGCGCCCAGATTCTCGATATTTTTAGCATACGCTGCCACGGCTTCAAATAGTGCAACACTCTGACGACCGGTTTTCTGGTGTGTCATGTTAAAAATATCTTTGAGCTCTGGGTTATGAGAGAACATTCTCTGGTAGAAATGTTGGGTTAATGCTGGTCCTGCAGACTCAAGCAGTGGAATCGTGCTTTTGATGATCTCGATGTGGTTATTGTTTAGCATATACGCTCCCTAGAAGGCTTAGACTTTGACAGTTCGTTCGACCGTCTCATATTGTTATTTATAATTTTAATGATAGTGCGAGTTGAGAATCACACCTATTTGTCTTTCGACTACTCACTAATTAGCACAGAGCGTGCCAATTTCATAAAACCTTTAATTGCATGAATTATTAGTAAGATACGCACACATCAAGTGTCAAAATGACCGCTTCTATTTGTGTCTAAATGACTCTATAATGCCGTTCATACTCACCAGAATAAGTAGTTTCCCCATGCAGGACATTTCACCTTCCAATCTCATGGAACTGACCATCGGCCTGGCAAGCAGCAGCAATGATCAGGAGCGTTTCGATTCTCTCATCAATACCATTCGAAAAACCATTATGTGTGATTGCGTTGCACTTCTCTCTCTACAGGGCGATACCTTAGTGCCATTGGCCATGCAAGGACTGGCGCGAGACACACTTGGTCGACGTTTCGTGATCAGCGAGCACCCCAGATTCGCTGAGATCTGCGCTTCTGATGGCCCTGTCATTTTTGATGCGGACAGCGAGCTACCCGATCCTTTCGATGGATTACTGATTGACCATCATGGTGAACTTCCCATGCACTCATGCATGGGTCTGCCACTTATCTTTGGCGACAAAATGTTAGGCGCTCTGACGTTGGACAGTCTGGGAACTAACGCTTTTGATAACATCCCGGCTCGAAGTCTAGAGGTGTTGTCAGCTATCGCAGCCTCGACACTTAAAATGGCACTCACGTTTTCACAACTGGAATATCAGGCGAAACAGTCAAAGCAACTGCTTGAAGAACTCAATGTAGAAGCCTGGGAGCGCGACGGCGGGGAGATGATCGGCGACAGTGAACTAATGCGCGCACTGAAATCTGACATCGAAATTGTCGCCCCTTCTGACTTCAACATTCTGATCCACGGTGAAACCGGCGTAGGTAAAGAACTGGTTGCCCGTACCATTCACCACCAGTCCACCCGACGCCAGAGCCCTTTGGTGTATGTAAACTGTGCTGCCATTCCCGAAAACCTGATTGAAAGTGAACTGTTTGGTCACGTCAAAGGCGCGTTTACCGGCGCAGACAAAAATCGTATGGGCAAATTTGCTCTTGCAGATAACGGGACGTTGTTTTTGGATGAGATTGGTGAATTACCTCTCGCAGCGCAAAGCAAACTGCTTCGTGCACTGCAAAACAATGAAATCCAACCTGTCGGTAAAGACGAGATCCAAAAAATCAATGTACGCGTACTCGCTGCCACCAATCGAGATCTCAAAGATGAAGTCGACCAAGGGAAATTCAGGGCGGACCTCTATCATCGATTGAGTGTTTACCCTATTTCGGTACCTCCTCTTCGTGAACGTAATGGCGATTTAGAACTACTCTCGGGCTTTTTCCTTGAACAGGCACGACGTAAGTTGGGGATCGGTCAAATTAAACTGAGCCCTAACGTTATCGCTTACCTGAATCGCTACTCATGGCCGGGAAACGTGCGCGAACTCGAACACGTTATCAACCGCGCTGCCTTAAAGGCCAAGGCTCGCCTATTCGATAAGAAAGTGGTAACCGTCAGCACAGATGATTGTGGGCAGTTTGATGATGAATCAGCACCAGCGCTTTCTCCGTCTGGGAAAAAATCCTCACCGACTATCGATAACAGCAAAGGGATCCGAGAGGCGACCGAAGATTATCAACGCACAGTGATTTCATCGGCGCTCATGGAGGCCGACTACAATTGGGCTCAGGCCGCTCGTTCACTTAAAACCGACAGAGCAAACCTTATTCGCCTGTCAAAAAGACTCGGCCTGAGCGTGACCAAAAGCCACACTTTGTCGAGAAGTTAACTCACCAGATACCGCAAGAGTAAAGAAGATGTTAAGATTTGGCGAAGTATGGCACCCACTTCGCCATCGTTTTACTAAAACCATAACAACACAACTGCTCAACAAAGGTATTTATGAAGTTTATTCGCATTATTCTCGGTAAAATCATACTGTTACTAAACTTTGTTTTTGCGCCACGTGGCGTAAAACGCTCTCAGGAAGAACAAAAGAGTGCCGATGACAAGGCACAGACGATGCAACTTTATCAGTTCGAAGCTTGTCCCTTTTGTGTGAAAGTTCGACGTGAAATGAAACGTCAGTCGGTGAATATCACTCTCAAGGACGCCAAAAATGACAATACAGCGCGAGAAGAGCTGTTAAGTGGCGGTGGCAAAGTCAAAGTCCCCTGCTTAAAAATCACTCAAAATGGCAACGAAACCTGGATGTACGAGTCTTCGGATATTGTCTCCTACCTGCAAAAAGAGTTTGCTTAGCCGCAGGACCTACGGACTTAACAGACCAAAAATAGAAAAGGTGCACCTAAGTGCACCTTTTCATTTTGACTCTAACGACTACTCCACACAGCTCCAGCCTGTGGTATCAATCGAATAAATCCAATCAGCGATGAGTTTGACACCTTCCTGATGGACCACATGCCTGCCAAGCTCTGGCATCATATTCCCATTGTCCACGTTAATACGGTAATGCAATACTGAGTTATCAGGGTCGCCCGGTACAATAACAAAAGGTGACGGCCCTTTGTGGAAGGTTACACCTCGAGCACATATTCCCATTTCAGAGGTACCACTACGCCAGTATTCGAACTTAAATGGGTTGCTCGCAGCCTTGCCTTCTGTTCTGTGGCAATGAGCACAGTTCACATCCAAATACGCTTTAGCATAGTCCTCAAGCTCAGCATCAGTCAGGTTAGACGCTCCAGCCTCAGTATCGAATTCAGGCACAGCAGGAAGGTTCTCCGGTGTATTCGGCAATGAGGCGATCAAACCCAGGTTTTCCCAATGCAATAGTTGGTTAATAGGCGAACCCGCTGCCACAGCTCTGGTGCTGTTCATATTTCTCGCTTTCGGGCCAATTGGGGAAAAACCCTGTGGCTGGTTATTACCACTTGGATCGGTCACTTCGGACTCGACTTTGTGACACAAAGTACACTCGTTCCGACTCGGCACCTCATAAGTAAAGTTCAAGGTTTCACCCTTATGAACGACACTTCGCTCAAACGGCACCGATACGGCTGTCAGCGTTGCATCCGTTTTATCTTCATTCCAAACATAAGGCAATGCCACCCAACCACTGCTGCGATGGATAAGAAGTCTGGTTTCAATGATCTCCTCATCAACACCCATTGCATTTGTCGTGTTTGAAGGCAATACAAACGTTTTAATCAGTATGGTCCCGACAGGGAAGTCAAACACCTCTTGCTCGCGATAGTTTGCAGCTACATCACTAGGCATAACGACAAAGCGGTACTTCCTCGCGTAATCGGTAAACAGTTCAACGTTCATTTCATAAAGGGTACCTTTACCTGAAGCGCTGATATTGAGGTTCTGGGTTGGATCGGTACTGTCTTCGAACAAACGATATTGTGATAGGTTTACACAGTTTTCACCATATGAAGCGGACTCACGGGTAATTGCAGCCCAGTTGATATCGCTGCCTGTCGCGGAACACTGGTCATTTCCAACAATACCATTGGGAATATCTGGTGTGGCGCTGTCACCGTCTTCAGGGCTGTCAACGCCAAATCCGTAAGTCTTTCCATCAATGATGACCGTGTTAACCGCAAGTGGTTGTTTCGTATCGCAGCCCGTTCTCAGCAAGGATTGATGTGGACCTTCATAGAGAAAATCCGCACTGGCTGGGTCTTCTGAGTAACGCACAATGGCCATTGGGTCGGTGTGATCAACTAACACTCCTACACTGGTATCACCGTTGCTAATCATGCAGTTTGCATCTTGCTCGGTAAACTCAGTCAGGTAATTCCATAGCTGAGAACTTGTTTGCGCGTTCAATGCATCTCTGATTGGCGCAAACATTTGTGAGCGAATCAGGGACTCACCTGCTCCATCATAGAAAATCGCCGGGAATGCCAGATGCTTAAGGTTGTAAGCCAGGATCATATCTTCGATCAATGCACCATTGGGATTCGCCCCCACATTAGTGATCTCATTGTCATGAAAGTACATATTGGTTGGCACGGGATTCCAAAGATTGGCGATCGCCGCACCTTCAGAGCTACCACTCAACGGACTGTATGCTTCAGGGTCACCATTCACCAACAGATAGCTGGTCATCGCCACTGCCATCGAGTCATGGTTGGTAATAGTGTTGTTAAAGAACTCACCATTTCGACCTGACAAAATCACAATGCCGGTACCAGGAGGGACAATCCCCACTACACCACAACCACCTAGTCCATTTTGACAGGTAGTATCCACGTAGTTCACCAGATTATTATCTCGGATATCGTTATCAAAAATACGAACATCATCCACAAGACGACCTATGGTCGTCGCCCCTGGCAGGTCAAAGAGCAATACCCCGCCCGTATTACCTAGCGCGAGGTTACCATACACATCGACACTAGAACTGTTTTCTATCTCAATACCAGCGATGTTCTTTTCAGCAACGTTATTACGAACCACCGCACCTATCGTTTGACCTACATAGATGCCGGCATCGGCACTACCGTAGCTCCAGGTATCTTCAATCAACACATTTTGAGACTTAACCGGATAAATGCCGTAGGTACCACGCAAGTTTCCATTCTCATCACGTGCACGAGGCACTTCCATCCATACCGCAGCCACGTCACGTATAATAATCCCTTCTACACCATCGGCCTTGATGCCATTTTTCGATGCTTCCGATACCTGAAGGTCTGATATGGTAATGTTGGAACCACCACTGATAGCAATGCCGTCTTTACCGTCAACATCACTAAAGTCCAAAAAAGTCTTGGCGATCCCAGCCCCTTTCAGTACAAGGTTCGATTTTGAATCAATTGTTAGCTGGTTGTTCATCTTGAAACACCCAGCTGGTAGCGTCACAACACTGTTGCTTTCCGCAAGTTCCACTAGATTTTCTATGGCGGTCACTTCAGAGTCTGACGCCCAGTCCATACCATCTGCGCACAGTGTCGGCAGTCCATAAGAAGACTCCGTGTACGCTGCTGATGAGTTGGGCTCAGCGTATTCTTCTGTGTTACATCCATATAAGGCGCCAATACCCATCAACGCTATGATGAGTGATTTTCGAGTTCTATACATGAGCATCCTTCCCTGTAATAGGTTTTATCTGACTTAACTGAGCATATTTAGAATGAATGGTTGTACTGAAGGGCATAGATATAAACATCACCCTCAGATCTGAACGGTACATCGACAATGGTGTTGCCATCCCCATCTTCCAGCGGCTCCGTGAACGTGCCTTCTTTGGCGTCGACAAAAGTGAAGCCGAAATCAATGCTGCTCGAATCGTTAAATCGATAGCTTGCTCCTACGCTGTAGTTCAGCCGATCAGAGTCAGGAAGACTGATACTAACGTTGTTGACATTTGGGGTTTGATCGTATGCTACACCCGCTCGCAATGTGATATTCGGACTTAGGAAATAAGTACCTCCCAAGGCATACTTGAACGAGTCCTCAAAGTTCTCATCCTTTTGCAGCACTTCTTGTCCATCCACTGTTGCACGGATCTCTTTGAACACATTCCAGCCAGTCATGACTACGCTGTAGTGGAGTGCGAAAGGCTCAGTAATCTGGTGGTAACCTGAAAATTCTGCGATGCTTGGTAAGTTGAGCGTCAGTTCCCCCGATACAGTCTGACCAGGCTGTACAATGGTACTTGGTACATCAGAAGAAAAATCGCCACTCATGTCGATATCGACTTTTGAGCGATAGCTAAGCCCAAACCTATGGCTTGGATTAATTTCCCACAATAAACCGGCGTTAAACCCGTAGCCCCAGCCCTGCCCATCCAGAGATTTTGCCGTGTCTGTTCGACTAAACACGTCAGTTCCAAGATCAGCATTCATCGCATCAGCCAGTATGCCGAGAGTTCGCGTTAATTTTGCTTTGCCATAAACTGCACTCACACCAACACCCGCACTAAATTGCTCATTCAGTTTAAATGCCAGATTAGGGTTAATATTTACAGTTTCTAATCTGGTTTCACCGCCAATAGAGCCAGCCAAATAGTCGTCGGGATATTTAGTCGCCAAACCAAAGTCGGTAAAAACACCTATTCCCCAGAAGACAGTGTCATTAATCGGTGATGCAATATACAGTCCGGGCACAATAACATTGTCCACTACGTTGTTATTGGTTAACTGGTTATTTACCCCTTGGTCTGGACCATTCCCTGTAACTCGAACTTTCGGGACCAAATAGGCAGCACTTACAGATATATTGGTTGAATCAAAGCGGGTTAATGCCGCAGCGTTATTAGCTAGCACCGCTGCACTATCAGCGATTACTGCTTCACCAGCATTCGCCCTACCCAATCCTGCGGCGGAGTGTTCAGACAACTGAAACCCGGCAGAAAGGGCGTACGGAGAGCCTAGCGCTGCGATAATTGCAAGCACCAGTGTTGCGTTCCTTATTTTCATATCACTTCATTACTCCATGTGTTTTTTAGGATTCGCGATGAGTGACAGCTGGAGAAATAGTCGTTATTTCATTTAGAGTTATTGCTTCACTCATAGGTTAATCTAACGACTATTTAATAGTTATGTAAACAAAATGTTTCACAAATGTTACTTAGATCTCGTTGTTACATTTTGCAGATTTAGAAGGGTTTATTGGAATATATCAAATAAAAAACACCGCACGCCAACCAATATAAGTTGACGTGCGGCATATTATAAATAACGTATGGCTTACGGCTGGGTTTTATAAAATTTCTATTTGCTTTGTTCTATTTTCAATGGCCTTATCGTGCTGTGACATTACAAAGAAATTATCAATCCAGTGTAATATCAGTGCCGAATCCTGAGGCTTATCTATTTCGATAAATGCTTGTTGATAATATTCAGAAGACAGTAGGTGCTTGCGCTTTTCCACCAATTTCTCAGTAAAACTGGTACTGAATTCTGGATGCCCTTGCACCGTGAATAAATGGTTATCACGCACCAACATAAAGTTAGGGCAAAAGTCATTACGCGCAATAACTTTTACGCCACTGGGGACAATGATGACCTGATCCTGATGACTGACCAGCAACCGGGCGGTATCAACGGAAAGGTTCATCCACTTTTTCTGCGCCGTTATTTGAACTTCATAGCTTCCCAAACCCCAACCTTTATCCGATTTCTGAACTGTACCTCCTAATGCTCTGGCCACCAATTGGTGACCAAAACAAATCCCGACCAGAGCTTTTCGACGTGCCTCGCAAGAAACAATCCAGTCAATCAGAGCCAGAATCCAGGGATCATTGTCGTAAGCATTATGGACACTGCCAGTGATAATAAAACCGTGGCATTCATCGTGATGAGGTAGTTCTCCTTTCGTTGCATCGTAGTTCTGAAAAGTAAACTCATTGTTCACCTCATAAAGGGAGGCCTCAATCATATCAGCATACTGCCCATGATCGTCTGACAATGGTGAGTCAACATGACCGCACGTTAATATCCCTATCTTCATTTATCACCTACTTCATTGTTGGCATTACAAATTCACTTTCTCTCTGCCCCTTTGGCCAGCGAGCTGTGACCGTCTTCATACGAGTATAGAAGCGTACGCCATCATTGCCATGGACATTTAAAGGACCGAATATCGAACGTTTCCAACCGCCAAAGCTATGGAACGCCATTGGTACTGGGATTGGCACGTTAACACCAACCATACCAATTTCTACTTTTTCAGAGAAATCGCGAGCCGTATCACCATCTCGGGTGAAGATCGCCGTGCCATTACCAAACTCATGTTCATTGATCAAAGTCAGCGCCTCTTGATAGTCCTTAGCGCGAACGACAGACAATACCGGACCGAAGATTTCCTCGTTATATATCGTCATGTCAGGAGTCACGTTGTCAAACAGGGTGCCTCCAACAAAATACCCGGGTGTAGATGTCGTGATATCCCGGCCGTCAACGACCAACGTCGCCCCTTGGTCGACACCACTCTGAATGTAGTCACGCACTTTATTCATATGAGGCTCGCTCACCAGTGGCCCCATCTCATTTTCTGGTGATACATTAAGACCTGGGCCAACTCTCAGTGACTCAACTTTTTGCTTCAAAGAGGCCACCAGCTTATCTGCGGTTTCGTCACCTACTGCTACAGCAACTGATATTGCCATACAACGTTCACCGGCTGCACCGTAAGCTGCTCCCATGATCGCGTTAGTTGCCCCTTCGAGATCGGCATCCGGCATCACTACCAGATGGTTCTTCGCCCCACCGAGTGCCTGAACTCGTTTGCCATTCGCACTGCCTTTACTGTAAATCGCCTCCGCTATAGGGGTTGAACCGACAAAACTTACCGCCGCAACGTCCGGTGACTCTAGCAGTGCATCCACCACTTCTTTGTCGCCCTGAACCACATTAAACACCCCATCGGGAAGCCCCGCTTCCTTGAGTAACTCAGCCAGTTTCAGTGAAGGACTTGGGTCTTTTTCTGAAGGCTTAAGAATAAAGCTGTTACCACACGCCAGTGCCACAGGAATCATCCACAGTGGCACCATCACCGGGAAATTAAATGGTGTGATACCCACACACACACCGACAGGTTGCATCATAGAATAACTGTCTATTTCACGGCCAACGTTTAGTGAATGTTCACCCTTTAGAAGATGTGGAATACCACAAGCAAATTCGACGACTTCCAATCCGCGAGTCAACTCACCGAGAGCATCACTGTGTACTTTGCCGTGCTCAGTTGAGATTAGCGTTGCCAGTTCATCAGCATGTTGTTCGAGTAACGCTTTGAATCGAAACATCACACGAGCTCGCTGAAGTGGTGGCGTTTCCTGCCAGGCGTGCTGCGCTTGTTTCGCGACCTCTACCGCTCCCAGAGCCTCTTTGGCACTGGATAACTGAACCTGACCACGTAATTCACCATTTGCCGGATTAAAGAGATCGGCATGGTTTCCGCTCTCACTCTGCACAATTTGCCCATTAATAAAATTTGATACCAAAACTGACATAGTTTTATTCCTTGTATTCAATGTTCTGTAATACGTCTGCGATGAGTGTAAATAAGTCATCAATATGCTGCTTCTCAATAATGAGCGGCGGTGACAACGCAATTATGTCGCCGGTAACACGGATCAGCGCTCCTTTTTCAAAACACTTAGTGAAGACCTGATACGCTCGTGAACCGGGTTTTCCAGCAATGCTTTCAAGCTCGATGCCTGCGATCAGACCGTAGTTTCGAAGATCTTTCACATGTGGCAATCCTTTGAGACTATGTACTGCCTGTTCCCAATAGCCCCCCAATTCAGACGCACGTGTATACAGGTTTTCATTGCGATAAATATCCAGAGTGGCAAGACCTGCCGCCGCCGCTACCGGGTGACCTGAATAGGTATAACCGTGGAACAGTTCAATCGCCTGACTATCTGGCGCGACCATTGCCTGATAAATCTCATCGCTGACAAAGACTGCCCCCATGGGGATTGCACCGTTGGTTAAACCTTTTGCCGTGGTCATAATGTCCGGTTTTACATCGAACTCTTGCGCAGCAAAGGGGCTACCGATACGTCCGAAGCCTGTAATGACTTCATCAAATATCAATAAGATGCCGTGCTGAGTACAGATCTCACGCAGTTTCTTCAAATATCCTTTCGGAGGAAGGATCACGCCCGTAGAGCCGGCTATCGGCTCAACAATAACAGCGGCGATGTTGCTAGCGTCGTGCAAAGCAACAATATTATTCAAACTCTCAGCCCATCCCGGATCATAGTCAGGTAAGCCTTTGCTAAATGCGCTGTTTTCTATACTTAGTGTATGAGGCAGGTGGTCAACACCCGTTAGTAGACTGCCAAAAGTTTTGCGGTTGTTGACGATACCGCCCACCGAAATGCCTCCAAACCCGACACCGTGGTAACCTCGCTCCCGACCAATAAGGCGCGTGCGTGTTCCCTGTCCAATACAACGTTGGTATGCCAGTGCAATCTTGAGGGCGGTATCCACAGACTCCGAACCAGAGTTAGTAAAGAAGACACGATTTAGGCCCGTCGGTGCCACTTCCGCCAACGCTTCTGCAAACTGGAACGGCAGTGGGTGCCCCATTTGAAAGGTAGGCGCGAAATCTAAGTTGTGAATCTGGCTCGCCACCGCCTCACTGATTTCATGACGCCCATGACCCG
Source organism: Vibrio hangzhouensis (assembly GCF_900107935.1). GTDB lineage: Bacteria > Pseudomonadota > Gammaproteobacteria > Enterobacterales > Vibrionaceae > Vibrio > Vibrio hangzhouensis. Next base: position 35,872 of record NZ_FNVG01000018.1, read on the forward strand.
CATTGCAACACCATAACCCCGCGGTGCCATCAAGGATCCTGCGTTTGTCCTCTGAGGTGTAATACATACCTTCAGCGGACACGAGCATTCGGGGCGCTGACTTAAACTGCGAATTTGCAGTAAACGGCATCCAAAAAGCATCCATCTTTGATGAATCGTTTGTACTTTGCATAGTGCACTCCAACTCGAAATGTTGAATTAACATTGTTTTTTTTACTAAACACCGCTTAACACTCAAACCGCAACATGTAAATGCAATGTTATTAAATAATGAACAAAACTGACTATAGAACGTTTTATTTGTGGGTTCAATGATTAAATTATAAACATTTACTGGTTTTTTCTGTTTAGTGAGCTAGGATTGTGTTTAGTTTACTAATCACCAAAGAGATTTTTGGAGAGCTTACCTAATGGAAATGGACATTGGACCCAGGTTTAGAGCACTGAGAGAAAAAGCAGGTCTGTCTCAAAGAGAGTTAGCCAAGCGCGCAGGGGTAACAAATGGCTTTATCTCTCAAATTGAGAGCAATGCAGTAAGTCCATCGGTTGCATCACTCAGTAAGCTGCTAAGCAAGATCCCCTCCTCCATGGCCGAGTTTTTTGCCGTTGATGAACCTATGCCAGAGCAGTTTTTCACACGAAAGGATGAACAACCTGAAATAGGCCGCGGAAAAATAAGCTATCGACAAGTTGGGCATTATCACGAAGACAGGCATATCGGGATGCTCAGAGAAACCTTGGCTCCAGGAGCGGATACCGGAGATGAAATGCTAGTACACGAAGGTCAGGAGTGTGGTGTCATTGTTGAGGGAGAGCTTGAGCTTACCGTCGATAATGAAGTGACCGTCCTGCGTGTTGGCGACAGCTATTATTTCGACAGTACACGCGCTCACCGATTCAGAAACACAACTAAAAGTGATTGCGTTATCGTAAGCGCGAACTCACCCGCCAGTTTTTAAGGAAGAAGGTAATTTTATGGATACTATTACTTGGCATGACAAAGCCGAAGCACTCAGTTTTCGTACTCAGGCATTTATCAACGGACACTTTGTAGATTCCGTATCAGGCGATACGTTTGAAATCATCAACCCGGCCACGGGGCACTTATTGGCCCATGTCGCCCGATGCAATGAGGCCGATGTAGACTTAGCCGTAACTGCCGCTCGCAATGCATTCGAGAGCCGTGTCTGGAGTGGTCTTGCCCCAACTGAACGCAAAGCTATCCTTCTCAACTACGCCAGGCTGATTGATGAACACAGAGAGGATTTTGCCCTACTTGAATCTCTCGATATGGGGAAACCCATTTCTGATGCGATGGGGTATGATGCTCCAGCAACCGCGCGCTGCATACAATGGAACGCCGAAGCCATCGATAAAGTCTACGATGAAGTCGCCCCCGTTACCGAAGATGCGCTTGCGTTAGTGACCAGAGAGGCACTAGGCGTTGTTGCCGCGGTCGTACCCTGGAACTTTCCAACCGTCATGGCCGCATGGAAAATAGGTCCTGCGCTCGCGACAGGCAACTCAGTGATTGTAAAGCCTTCTGAGAAATCTCCTTTAACCGCCATACTTCTTGCTGATCTGGCCAAACAGGCTGGCATTCCAGATGGTGTTTTTCAGGTACTACCCGGATTTGGACATGAGGCCGGTCAGGCACTGGCGCTCCATAATGATGTCGATTGCATTACCTTTACCGGTTCCACCGCTGTCGGTAAGAAATTGCTGAGCTTTGCTGGTGAATCCAACCTAAAACGCGCCTTTATGGAATGTGGCGGTAAGAGTCCGCATATTGTTCACTATGATGTGAAAGACATGGAGAAAGCGGCGGCAACTGCAGCCTCCGCTATTTGCTACAACCAAGGTGAAGTATGCACGGCGGGGTCCCGTTTGCTGGTTCACTCTTCCATTAAGGATGAGTTTATCGAACTGGTGAAAAAGTACATGGCAAAATGGCAACCGGCAGACCCACTGGACACCGACACCCGAGTAGGTGCTATCGTCGATGCAGCCCAGTACGAGAAAGTACTAAGCTACATTGAAATAGGCCAGTCCCAGGGTGCAACACTGGCATTTGGTGGCCAGCCCGCAATGACTCACACTGATGGTTATTTTATCGAACCGGCCCTGTTTACCGAGGTGACACCAGACATGCGCATCTATAAAGAGGAAATCTTCGGCCCGGTACTCTGTGTCACCACGTTTGATAACATTGAAGAAGCCATCGCTCTGGCTAACGACAGCGAATATGGCCTGGCTGCTGGGATCTGGACTTCCGATATCACTACTGCGATTAAGTGTTCCAGAGCGCTCCGGGCCGGTACAGTATTTGTCAATAATTGGGATGGTGGTGACATGACCATGCCTTTTGGTGGCTACAAACAGAGCGGAAATGGGCGAGACAAGTCACTTCACGCCCTGCACAAATATACCGAGGTCAAATCCACCTGGATTGAATTATAAGCAACCAGTTAATAAAGGGGTGTGCTCCACCCCTTCTCCTCGCCTTTCCGAGCTCTTACCAACGCGTTATCCATGTCTCAATTTTGAAGAAAGTTTTTCGTGTATTGGGCTAGCTTTTCCTTTATTTACGATTACAACACCCGCAAATTGCACGTTATTTCTGCTATTTAACCACTCACCTTCCCTTGATAAATTTTTTTTGTCATAACGACAAAATTTTTTGCCTTTTCTTTTTCTTACAAATCACTAACTTTCGACCCGAATAGCTTTTTCTCATCCATTGGTAAATTCGAGGTATCAATGACATCAACATCCATTCGCCAAGGCAACGTGAGATTCTATGACAACGTCAAGTTTCCTCGTGGCTTTGCAAAATCTGGAGATTTTACTCTCGCAGAAGAAGAAATTTTAACCTTCTATGGAAAAACTTTACTCGGTCTGGAATCCGGAGAACTTGAGGCAACAAATGACGAAGAAAAACGCCTCATTAAGGTGACTCAAATGGAACTCGCACCCGAATCAAAAATTGAAAAGACATGGTTTAAGTACATAACCCTCGCACGCGGACGAAAGAAATTTCACACGCTGAATGGACGTAACAAGCCCGAAGCGTCAGACGATTACGTTGCCGATACACTTGAGGACGACTAATGAACATTTGTTTTCTAATGTACCCATGGGAACGAGTTTGCCCGGAGACCGACACCACCCTGCGTCTGGTTCACGAATGTGCTTTGCGTGGGCATACCGTTGCACTTACAACCACCAGCGGTCTGACGATACGAGACAGCACCGTCTTCGGGTTTTGTCAGGTGTTAAAGAAAGGCAAGGTATCGGACAAAATACCCACCTTCTATCGCAATGCGGAATTCCGAAAAGCGCGGCTACCAATGGCCGGCTTTGACGTTATTTTTATGCGCGCCAATCCACCTCTGGACAACCTTGCGCTTAACTTTCTTGATTCCATCAAAGATGACACTCTGATCATCAATGATCTGGAAGGCCTTCGTTTGGCAAACAATAAGCTCTACACAGCCAGTATGGGTGGTGCCGCCAGTGAATTTATTCCAGCTACACACGTGTCGAAGAATCGCGATTATCTTCAACGTGTACTGGAAGAAACTACCAGCGAACAAATGATTCTAAAACCACTCAATGGATACGGTGGTCATGGTGTCATCGTAATCGAAAAGAACGCCCAGCAGAACTTCCGATCTCTGCTCGACTTTTACATTGGCGAAGGCGACAAGAGCAACTACGTGATCCTGCAAGATTACATCGAGGGTGCTGAAGAGGGCGACAAACGCATTCTGATGCTTAATGGAGAGCCTATCGGTGCTATGCGTCGTGTTCCTGCGTCAGGAGAGATTCGCTCAAATGTGCACGCCGGTGGAACCGTAGTGAAACATACGATTACCAAGGAAGAAAAACGCCTGTGTGCCGCCATTGGCCCCAAACTTGTGAGAGACGGACTCTACTTCACCGGACTTGACGTCATCGGCAATAAACTGGTCGAGGTTAATGTACTCAGCCCAGGCGGTATCATGCGTATCAATAAACTCAACCGTGTCAGACTGCAAAGACAGGTTATCGATTTTGTTGAAAATATCGTAAATTCAAAAGACCTTCTTCAGCAAAGAAAGAGCGCATTCAGACTGGCGGTTCAAAACGCTCACCATATTGAGTCTTAAGCAATGGAAAAGCTAACCGTCACAGAGGTTCTTCAGAGAATCAAAACTGGCACTACCTTCCATGCGGAAGTCGAAGATACGGGCTGTGTTCTGAAAATCGATGAGTACTTACCGGTAGTGTGTACCGCCATTCACGCAGGCAGTCGCCTGCGTGAAGAGCTGACAAAACACTGCTTGATTACCAAAGAACAGCGTTACTTTGAAGAAGACCCGTTTACGGACGATATGATTGCGTCCCAGCCTATCACTCTGGTAGGTTTGGACTCGCGATTTGAATACGATCTGAATCGGGCCATGTCATTAAGTACCTACTATCGCAGTGCCTGGGAGCAAAAAGTCTGGAACAAGCCACTATCCCCGAAGCAGCGCCTGACCAGTCAGGCAAAGCACGCCATTTTCTATAAAATATATTCGGCACTTATCGCTAAGCTCGAATCACTGTTTGGTCTGGTGATTGTGTTTGATATGCATTCCTACAACTACAAACGGATAACAAAACAGGCTCCCGTCTTTAACGTAGGAACGGCTCAGATAGACAACGAGCGATGGGGGAAAACCGTCGAACGATTTTTATCGGAACTGTGTAAGATAGCACTGCCGAATATCGAAGTAACGGCAGAAGCAAACTCCGTGTTTGAAGGGCGTGGTTATCTAATTGCTCATACTAACTCACAGTTTGACCGAACCTTAGTGCTGCCGACGGAAGTGAAAAAAGTGTTCATGGAAGAAGAGAGCGGAACGCTGTACCCTCTTGTGCTGGAAGCGCTTCAGTCTGGTTTAAAAGAAGCTTTTAGCCAAACCAGTGCCTACTTTCAACGAACCTACAATAGGAAACCGCGAACGAGCAAAAATGATATGCTCAGTTCGTCGATTGATCCTGCCGTCTTATCCGTTGACCGAAGCCTATATCGATTGGCGCATAAAGTAGAAACGCTGAAATACGTCACTCCAACGAATATTCCAGCGGAGAAAAAACGATTTTTTGCGTCACCAAGCCGATACCGCACCAAGTACCGCTACCGACAGTTACCGATACATGCTAACGAGTTTAAGTTTCAGCTATATCGTTTGCCGATCGAAAACATTGCAGACCCGGATATGCGTCAGTTGTATAGCGACATGATCGACAAGTTGAGTGAGAAAATCGACCTGCTCACCAGTGTGGGTCAAGATGGATTCCTATACAACAGCCTCGCCTATCACGGCAGACCCAGTGAAACCGTGGTCGACAATGCCAAGTTCCTGATGTACGCCAAAGATATGGCAAATGAGCAGTCGCATGTCTACACGGCACAAGAAGCCGTGGAACTCATGAAGGAAGCCGCAGTGAACTGGGGCATGAAATGTAAGATAACGCTCTCCAGCTCTCTTGCTGCTCGCGCTATGGTGAGTTCGCTGCCTCCGACACTGTTTGTCAATAAGAACGCCATGTTCAGCCATGACGAAGTACAACGCCTCATACAGCATGAACTTGGTGTCCATATGGCCACCACATTTAATGCCAGACAACAACCGCTGAAAATCTTCCAGTTAGGGCTACCAGGCTCAACTTTCACTCAGGAAGGTATGGCCATTATGGCGGAGTATAAGGCGGGCTACATGTCACTGGAGCGATTAAAGGATTTGTCGACTCGGGTGCTCGCCGTTGACTCTATGCTCAAAGAACAGAACTTCTACAATACGTTTTCGTATTTAGTCGACGAGTTAGGCATCAACAGGGACAGCGCCTTTATGACAACAACCCGAGTCTACCGTGGTGGAGGTTTCACCAAAGACTACCTTTACCTGACCGGTTTTCTGAGTATGTTAAGAGCAGAACAAGCATGTGACCTTAATAATCTTCTTATAGGCAAATGCAGTGCCAATTATCTTGATTTGATCAGCGAAATGGTTGAACGCGACTGGTTAGTCCCTCCGCGTTTTCGTTTTGATGACAAAGGTGGCACGCTGGAACCCACCCTTGAATACTTGATTAACTCTCTAAAATAAAAAAAGGTCTGGATCATATCCAGACCTTTTCATCTTTTGACGCCTAGCTGATATCGATATTTTTCGAACTACTTTCTGTAGGCTCGATTTTTGGTACCACAACCACTAGAACACCATCGGTAAACTCAGCGTAGATATCATTAGCATTCACATTGTTACTCAAGGTAAAACTGCGAACCATTTTGCCTTGATAGCGTTCTTTATGAATGTATTTATCTTTCTCAGTTTCTTCACGGGTTTCAGTTGTTGACGCTTCGATAGTCAACATTCCTCTGTCGCAGGACACAGAGATGTCTTTTTTATCTACACCAGGTAGATCTGCAATGATTTCAAACGCAGTCTCTTTTTCAATGACATCGACATTAGGAGAAAACTGCCCATGACTCCAGCGTGTATTGAAAGCAGGTAGCGCATTATCAAAAAAATGCCCAAAGTCAGACCACGAATCTCTTGGTAACAAGCTCATATGAACCTCCAACCTTGTCTGGATACCCACTTAAAGTTTAGTCCGACTCTGGCCAAAGCTCTGGCTATTTTTAGTCCAAATTGATCTATGTCAAGAATGGTTTGATAACAAACTAGAAAGTAGGTGGTGTCGCTGCACTAATGAGCTCACACTCCACTTTTCCTCGATTTCTGAATCGGTGAGGTTTGCGTGTTTCGAAGTAATAAGAGTCTCCCGCTTTAAGCACGCGGGTTTGACTACCTACGGTGATTTCGATTTCTCCACGAATGACCACGCCGCCTTCTTCCCCTTCGTGCTGCATAAAATCAGTGCCCGTGTCTGAGCCTGGAGGGTAAATCTCTCGAAGAATAGCCAGATCACGTCCTTCTCGCTTCGCCCCCACAAGAAGCATCTTAATTTTGCCATCCCCCAGATCCGCCATTTGATCCGCATTGAAGAAAATTTCATCCTTGGGTTCAACATCAAGAGTGAAGAACTCCCCCATGGAAATTGGAATGGCATCAAGGATTTTCTTTAACGAGCCAACGGAAGGGTTAACCAGATTCTGCTCAATTTGAGAGATCATGGAGTTGGTGACACCACTTCGCTTGGCGAGCTCTCGTTGCGACAACCCGCGCATAGTACGAATGGTCTTCAGTTGTTTGCCTACATCCATGTCTCTCTCCCTAGTGGTATTAAACGCTACAATTCCATTTTGTGCGGTGTTACTGCTGACTCATTTTGGCCTCAAGCAATCGACGCTTTTCCGCTTTCGCCATCATCCACCAGGCAATAAACGTAGCACAAGATACAGCCAGTATGGTCAACGTCGCCAAGGCATTAATCTTCGGACTGACACCAAGGCGCACACTTGAGAATACCACCATAGGTAACGTAGTAGCACTCGGACCAGATACAAAACTGGCAATGACCAGATCGTCCAGTGACAGAGTGAATGCTAACAACCACCCAGCCAGAATTGCAGGTGCAATCGAAGGTAACGTAATCTGGAAAAATACTTTCCACGGGGGCGCACCCAAGTCCATTGCTGCTTCCTCAATCGAGCGATCCACCTCTTGCAGTCGTGAACTCACCACAACCGTTACATAGGCGGTGCAGAAGGTAACATGAGCAATCCAAATGGTCATCATGCCACGCTGACTAAACAAGTCGAACACCTGCCCCATTGCAATGAACAGCAGCAATAAAGACAAACCAGTGATGACTTCAGGCATCACCAATGGCGCCGTAATCATGAAAGCAAACCCGGTTTCACCCTTAAACTTACCAAAACGATTAAGTACAAAAGCGGCAATGGTACCTAAAACTACGGCTGCACTTGCCGACAAAAAACCAATCAATAAGCTCAGCTTAACACCGCCCATTAGCAGGTCGTCATCCAGTAACTCAAAATACCACTTCAATGAAAATCCAGACCAAACCGTCACCAAACGGTTTTCGTTAAAGGAGTAGATAATCAGAATTAAGATTGGCAGATAAAGAAAGGTCAGCCCGGCTGCCAAAATCACCCACTTCAGCTTGTTGTTGTAGACTGGGATATCGTTCATCCTTGAACCTCCAGTTCACGTTTTTGGTAACGATGGAACCACAGAATTGGCAACATCAATATTAGCAACATAACGATGGCGACGGCTGACGCCACTGGCCAGTCTCGATTGTTGAAGAACTCTTGCCATAAAACTTTGCCGATTAGAACAGTATCCGGGCCTCCTAGCAGTTCGGGAATAACAAACTCTCCCACTGCTGGGATAAACACCAACATCGAACCTGCAATGATTCCTGCTCGAGTCAGTGGCACCAATACGCTGAACAGCGTTGTGACAGGTTTTGCGCCCAAGTCACTTGCCGCTTCCAATAGCGAATAATCCACCCGCATCAATGCGGTATAAAGAGGCAATACCATAAATGGTAGGTAGGTATAGATAATACCTATGTATACTGCGGTATCGGTGTGCAATATTTGTAAGGGCTCATCAATCACACCCGCCATTAACAGTACGTTATTGAGCAAACCGTTGTTTTTCAGAATACCAATCCACGCATAAACGCGAATCAGGAAACTGGTCCAAGACGGCAAAATGATCAGCATGAGTAGCACGTTGCGTGTAGAAGGCTTAGAGTGAACAATTGCCCACGCAATAGGAAAGCCAATCACCAGACACAGCACTGTCGAAATAAACGCAATGCGGATCGACTGTAAGTATGAAGAAGCGTACAGATCATCTTCAATAAGGTATTGATAGTTCCCGACATTGAGTAACAGCTGCAACTGTTGCTCCGCATAGCTCAGAAGCTCTGAGTACGGCGGTATCGATATCTGAGCTTCCGCAAAACTTATTTTGAATACAATCAGAAACGGCAGTAAAAAGAACAGCAGCAGCCATCCATAAGGCACTGCAAGCAATAAACACTTTGGCGTCGGTACAATGCGCCAAATATCCAGTTTGGCTTTTTTTATCATAGTTTCAGTACCACGCAACTTTCCATGTCCCAACACAGGTTCACACGCTGCTCCCACGTTGGCATCCCTTTTCTTACACGACTGGTATTTTGCATCGTAGCCGTCACCAGTTTGCCTGAATCCAGCCTGACGTGATAAATAGACTGATTCCCCATGTATGCGATGTCTTCTACCACCCCTGAACAATGGTTTGATGAGTGATGAGGATGTTCGCACAGAGTCATTTTCTCAGGTCTTACCGCGATCATGAGCGGAATCCCCGGAGCGCCCGATACCCCGTGACTGATGGAGATAACGTTACTCAGATCCGGTGTGCGTACCGTCGATTTATCGCTCAAATTGGTTTCTAATACGCCTTCAAAGATGTTCACCGAGCCAATAAATTTGGCCGCAAACTTGGAGTTAGGGTGTTCATAGATGGCTTCTGGAGACCCAATTTGTACAAATTGTCCTTTATTCATAATGGCAATGCGACTTGCCATTGTCATCGCTTCTTCCTGATCGTGCGTCACCATGACACAAGTCACGCCAACACTTTCCAGAATATCCACAACTTCGAGCTGCATTTTCTCGCGCAGGTTCTTGTCCAGGGCTCCCATTGGCTCATCAAGCAGCAGTAATTTCGGTTTTTTTGCCAGACTTCTTGCCAAGGCCACACGCTGTTTCTGCCCACCAGACAATTGATGAGGTTTTCGCTTGGCAAAGTCTGTCATACGAACCAGTTCCAGCATGTGTTTGACCGTACTGGCGATTTCCTGACTGGGCATGCCATCCTGCTTCAAACCGAAAGCAATGTTTTTCTCGACCGTCATGTGTGGGAAAAGTGCATAGGACTGAAACATCATATTCACCGGGCGTTTGTACGGCGGGATATCCGCCAAATCTTCGCCATCGAGAATAATCTGTCCCACGGTAGGTTGCTCAAATCCCGCCAGCATTCTAAGTAAGGTTGATTTTCCGCAGCCCGACGCACCAAGCAGAGCAAAGAGTTCGCCTTGATTAATTGTCAGGTCAATATTGTCTACCGCCATATGCCCGTCAAAGTCCTTGGTCAGGCCTCGAATTTCTAATAGTGGTTTCGGTGGCACCGGTGAAACGTGTTGATGGTTGAGCTCTGTATCGAGTGACATCACTGTCATGGTAATCTCCAAACAAGAATGGCGACCCAAAGCGAGTCGCCAAAAAGTGGTTATCAGTTCTTGATAAAGTCAGTCCAGGCACGCGTCATTGCACGTGATGTTTTATGAGGTAACATCTTGGAGCTATACAGCTTCGCCTGAGCTTCTTCACTTGGGTAAATACCTGGATCTTCTAAAATCTCAGCATCAATAAACTCGCGTGAAGGTGGGTTCGGGTTGGCATACCAAACGTAGTTACTGATTTCAGCAATCACTTCTGGGCGCAGCAGATAGTTGATAAATAGGTGAGCATTCTCTGGGTGCTTCGCCTCTTTTGGAATCGCCATTAGGTCGAACCAAGCCAATGCGCCCTCTTTAGGAATCGAGTACGCGACTTCTACACCATTGTCTGCCTCAGCGGCGCGATCTGCCGCTTGAAGAACGTCACCCGACCAACCGATCGCCACACAGATATCACCGTTTGCTAGGTCATTGATGTATTGCGATGAATGGAAGTAGGTCACGTATGGACGAACTTGTTTGAGCAACTCCAAAGCGTCTTTCTTGTAGTCGTTTGGATTGGTACTGTTTGGATCTTTGCCGATATAATTCAGCGCAGCCGCCATGATTTCAGTTGGCGCATTCAAGAAACCCACACCACACTTGTTGAGTTTTTCCATGTTCTCTGGCTTGAACACGAGATCCCAACTATCAACCGGTGCATCGTCACCCAGCACGGCCTGAACCTTCGCTACGTTGTAACCGATACCGGTAGTACCCCATAAGTAAGGCACTGAATAAGCATTATCGGGATCCACGGTATCCGCCAAGATTCCCATCAACTTAGGATCCAGATTCTTGTAGTTTGTCAGCTTAGACTTATCTAACTTCTGAAATGCACCGGCTTTGGCCTGACGTCCCAGAAAGTCGTTACTCGGTACAACCAAATCGAACCCGGTATTTCCCGATAGAATTTTCGCCTCTAAAACTTCGTTTGAATCAAATACATCGTAAACGACTTTGATTCCGGTTTCGGCTTCAAATTTCGCAATCGTATCTTCCGCAATGTAGTCTGACCAATTGTAAATATTGAGCACTTTTTCTTCAGCAGCATTGGCCGTCATCGAGCTAAGCCCGATAGTCATCCCTAACGCCACACCAAAGTATGCTTTTACTTTCTCCATTTGGATCTCCGTTCCTGTTTGCTCTTTGTTTAATACCCTCTGGTATAGTTCTCGTCGGCTACTGCGAAACGTCGGCGAGTGTGTTATCTAATGCTATTTTGGCTTTTTCGACCAACTGATCTATCTCAGCACGAGTGATGATCAGCGGTGGAGAACAAATCATAGTGTCACCCACTGCTCTCAGCACAACGCCTGCAGCAAAGCAGTGTTCGCGACATTGAGTGCCGACATCCAGTTCTTTGTCAAAACGTTCATTGGTCGATTTATCTTTTACAAGCTCGATGGCTCCCACCAACCCCTTGCTTCTCGCTTCGGCAACCATTGGATGTTGAAGAAGCTCTTGCCAGCGAGCGGCAAAATAAGGGGCGATGTCTTCTCTTATGCGGTTCACAATGTTGTGTTTTTGCATTTCTTTGATATTGGCGATGGCAACCGCACACGCAGCTGGATGGCCTGAATAGGTAAAGCCATGAGCAAATTCAGTGTCAGCATCTGTCAACACTTTCGCTACGTGATCTCTGACCATAACCCCACCCAACGGCAGGTATCCTGAGGTGATCCCTTTTGCCATACACATCAAATCAGGTTTGATATTGAACGTCTGACTTGCAAACCATTCACCGGTACGGCCAAAGCCACAAATCACTTCATCAACAATAAGCAGGATCTCGTATTTATCACAAATACGTTGAATCTCAGGCCAGTAGCTGTCAGGTGGAATGATCACACCACCAGCGCCCTGAATCGGTTCTGCAATAAAGGCCGCAACGTTTTCCACACCCAATTCAAGGATTTTTGCCTCTAGCTGCTGAGCTCGCTCTAACCCGAACTCATTAGGGTCCATTCCCTGTCCTTCACCAAAGTGGTAGGGCTGATCGATGTGGGTAATATTCGGTAACGGAAGTCCACCTTGAGCATGCATAAATGCCATGCCGCCAAGGCTTGCCCCAGCCATCGTACTGCCGTGATACGCGTTTTTACGGCTGATAATCGTTTGTTTATTGGGCTTACCCAGACTAGACCAATAATGGCGAACCATTCTCACTACCGTGTCGTTACACTCAGAGCCAGAACCCGTGAAGAACACATGATTCATGCCTTCGGGAGCCACTTCAGCCAATAAGGTAGAGAGCTCAACTGCCGGTGGATGTGTCGTCTGGAAAAACAAATTGTAATACGGCAACTCCTTTAGTTGGTTGGTTGCAGCATCGATCAGTGGCTGACAGTTGTAGCCCATATTCACACACCACAGACCGGCCATACCATCGAGGATCTTATTGCCATCCTCATCGTAAATGTACACGCCTTCAGCCCGGGTGATCACACGCGAACCCTTGTCATTAAGTGCTTTGAAGTTAGTGAATGGGTGCAAGCAGTGTGCACTATCTTGTTCTATCCATTTAGACATATTAAATTCCATTATTCTGTTTGTAGGTTTTGAGGTCATTATCTGTGTAAATAACGACCTATTAAGTCCACTACGAATGTAAGGCTATGCCAATCCTCAATTCGAGTGACTTGACGCCATTGAATGTTGTGTTCTAGACATTCAGCAACAGGAACTCTCTTTCCCAGGAGCTAATCACCTGGAAGAAGGTTTTGTATTCCTTACGCTTAATTGCCACGTAAGCGGACACAAATCGGTCGCCTAAGATCTCGCGCAGTTCGTCGCTGTTTTCCAGTTGAACCAAAGCATCTTCTAGCGTATGAGGTAAGGTAAACGGCTCCGTCGTCATGTCACCTGTGCTTTGCGCGGTCGGTGTAAGCTTTTTCTTCATCCCCAAATAACCACAAGCCAAAGTCAGTGCCATCGCTAGATAAGGGTTAGCATCGGCTCCCGCGTAACGGTTTTCTAAACGACGAGAGTTCTTGTCGGAGACCGGAATACGTAGCCCAACCGTACGGTTGTCCTCTCCCCACGCCACATTCGTTGGCGCAGAGTCACCAAACACCAAGCGGCGATAGGAATTCACATTTGGAGCAAAAAAGGCGATGGCCGCAGGGGTATACTTCTGCATCCCACCGATATAGTTCATAAACAGTTCGCTGTTAGAGCCGTCTTCGTTTGAAAACAGGTTTTTGCCTTTTGCGTCAACCAGACTCTGGTGAATGTGCATCGCACTGCCTGGTTCATCCTCCATCGGCTTGGCCATAAATGTGGCGTACACATCATGTCGTAGTGCCGCTTCTCGAACGGTGCGCTTGAACAAAAACACCTGGTCGGCACGATCTAAGGGTTCACCATGGTCGAAGTTCAGCTCCATTTGAGCCGCACCAGATTCATGAACTAACGTATCAACATCAAGATTCTGCGCCTCGCAATAGTCGTACATGTCTTCAAAGATCGGATCGAACTCATTCACAGCGTCAATGCTAAATGACTGACGAGCCGTTTCCGGCCTGCCGTTCCGACCAATTGGCGGCTCTAATGGGTAATCCCAGTCGAGGTTTTTTTGAACAAGAAAGAATTCAAGCTCCGGTGCCACAACAGGTTGCCAGCCTTCCTTTTTATAGAGATCCAGAACCCGACGTAACACAGCTCTGGGAGAGATATCTACGGGGTCACCATTCACGGTGTAACAATCATGAATCACCTGTGCTGTTGGTTCTTTAGTCCAGGGAACGAAACGAATAGTATTCGGGTCTGGCTCTAACGCCATGTCCTTTTCCGTCAGGTCGATCATACTCTCATCATCGGGCCAGTCGCCTGTAACCGTCTGAAAAAAAACCACTTCGGGAAGACGCATTCCTCCTTCTCGAAGAAATTTTTTGGCGGGCATAATTTTGCCCCTGGCGTTACCTGTGATGTCTGGTATCAGGCACTCTACTTCTGTGATCCTATTCTCTTCTATCCATTTCCTAATCGTTTCCATAAATCCTTCTTTTTCGTCAGTTGAACAACGAATGTATCAATAAGCTCCCATTTAGCTTTGGCATCAAGCTGTACAATTGTCAAACAAATATGTTAATTATTTTGCAACTTTTGAGACAGTGATTAACATTTTATATACATTAGTGTTGTGTTTTACTGAACATTATGTCTATGGTTAAAAAGCAAACAACGCACAGGCTAAATAGAAAATGCCTGAAACATATGGAAATGTTGAGGTAAGTGGAGGAGCCACAGTGGAAACAAGTCAACTTTCAAACAGTGCTGACAACATCGAGCCGCTGCAGACCAGTCACGAAAAACTAACAATTGAACGATTTATCGAACAGCATCCCAGTGTCACCACGCTCGATCTGATTCTGTTTGATATGAACGGCGTTGTGAGAGGAAAACGTGTCCCGGTCTCTCAACTTAACAAAGTTCTCGATCAAGGTATCTGTCTTCCTGCTTCTGTTTTCGCCCTCGATATATGCGGTGAAACGGTAGAAGAAACTGGCTTGGGGTTTGAAAAAGGTGACGGTGACCGAATTTGTCGCATGGTCGCCAGCTCTTTGACCACAACGCCTTGGCAAGAGAACAGTGCCCAAGCCATTGTGACCATGTACGAGCCTATTACTCACCAACCGTTTTTTGCTGATCCTCGCCATGTGTTGGAAGATCAATTAGCCAAATTCAGTGCCAAAGGTCTCAATCCTTGCGTTGCAGTGGAGTTGGAGTTCTATCTGCAAGATTTAGAACCTGACGAAGCGGGCAATCCTCAGCCTCCGCTTATGCCTATCAGTGGTGAGAGGATGACACAAACTCAGGTCTATTCATTGGAAGAACTGGACGAGTTTAAAGCGTTTCTTGATGAAGTGATCTCGACATGCGAACAACAGAACATTCCAGCAGACAACATCACTGCGGAATACGCACCCGGTCAATTTGAGGTGAACTTAAAACACACCAACGATGTTCTTCTGGCCTGCGATCAGGCCATGCTACTCAAACGTGTGGTGAGAGCGGTCGCCAAGAAACACGGTTTTTATGCCAACTTTATGGCCAAGCCCTATACCGAATATGCTGGAAACGGCTGCCACATCCACATCAGCTTGCAGGACAGTCATGGAAATAATGTTTTCGGTGAAAATGAACAGCTGCTGCTGAACGCGATTGCCGGTGTACTGGCTCATCTCGAAGACAGCATGGCGATATTCGCCCCTAATGCCAACTCCTACCGCAGGCTGCAACCCAATATGTTTGTTCCGCTTCACGCGACCTGGGGTTGGGATAACCGCACTGTTGCCGTTCGTGTACCGGCCAGTGGCATCGCTGACAAACGTATCGAGCATCGTCTTTCCGGTGCAGACGTGAATCCCTATCTGACTGTCGCGGTTCTGTTAGCCTCAATACTAGATGGGCTTGAAAACGAACTTACGCCGCCAGCTCCTATCGAAGGAGACGCGTCACTTTTAGAGCTTCCCATGCTTCCCATTTCCTGGGACATGTCTTTGCATGAATTTGAGAACAGTCAGTTTATGAAAAACAGCTTTGGGGAGGAGTTTTGTAAAGTCTATCTGGCCAATAAAAAGCATGAACAAGCACGCTTTTCTGCACAAGTCTCTCCTCTGGAATATAAATGGTATAAATAAATTAAGGACACACGATGAAAGTTAACCACACAGACTCTTACTACGCAGCATCGAAAAATCAGGATTTCGATTTTCCCAGACTTGAGGGAGACCATGTTGCCGATGTCTGTGTGATAGGCTCTGGAATCACCGGAGCCACTGCAGCACTAGAGCTTGCTAACAAAGGGTTTAAAGTCATTGTGTTGGAAGCCAATCGAGTTGGTTGGGGCGCATCTGGCCGCAGTGGCGGTCAGGCCATTTTTGGCTGGGCGTCGGAGCAGCATACGTTGGAGAGGCTGGTCGGAAAGTCTGATGCAAGAAAACTCTGGGATATCTCAGTTGAAGCACTGGCGCTGACCAAATCGAACATCGCTAAATACAATATTGATTGTGACTGGCGAGACGGTATGGTGCACGTTGGTGTAAAACCACGCCATGATAAAGAACTTCAGGCCTGGTATGACGACCTGACCCAGAATTACGACTACGATTCTCTGGAAATGTGGGATCGCGAACAAGTACACGATCGCATTGCCAGCTCTAAGTATACCTCCGGCATGTTTGACAGTAATAGTGGTCATCTGCACCCACTGAACTACACATTAGGCCTGGTCAATGCGGCTAAACTGGCTGGCGCAGAGTTTTACGAAGACAGCGGCGTTCACAAAATTGAACACGGAGATCCGGCGACACTTTACACCCAGCAAGGTCAAGTCAAAGCTAATCATGTCATTTTAGCCTGCAACGCCTATATGGAAGGGCTGGAATCCAAACTGGAAAACAAAGTAATGCCAGTGGGCACGTATATTTGTGCAACTGAACCTTTAGGTGAGGACGTCACAGGGGCTCTGATGAAAGATCATATTGCCGCTTGCGATATTAACTTCGTACTTGATTATTTCCGTTGCTCCGGTGACCACCGCATGCTCTTTGGAGGCAGAGTCAGTTATTCTGGTGTCGCGCCGTTCAATCTTGAAAAAGCCATGGGCGGACGCATGGTCGATATCTTCCCTCAGTTATCTGATGCAAAAATCGATTACGCCTGGGGTGGGAATGTCGCCATTACCATGAACCGAGCCCCGCACTTTGGACGCCTGAAACCAAACGTCTACTTCGCGCAGGGATTCTCAGGGCACGGCATCGCGGCAACCGGAATGGCGGGAACCTTAATGGCAGAATGTGTGGCCACCACCGCTGAACGCTTCTCCATTTTCGACAAGATACCCCATATGCCCTTCCCTGGCGGTCGATTACTCAGAACTCCAGCCCTCGTGCTAGCCATGTCCTACTACAGAGTCAGAGATCTTCTATAGGCAACCATGTCACTCGCTTATTACCAAAGCCAGCAATCATTTTGCTGGCTTTTTTGTTAGAATCTCGCTGCCTTCAAATCAACAGACCGAATTATGTATAAACTCACTTTCTCTCTCGACGACTTCCTTTCCAATTATTGGCAAAAACAGCCCACGATCATCAAAGGCGGTTTTGCCAACTTCCAGGATCCTATTACACCGGAAGAACTGGCGGGTCTGACAATGGAAGAAGAAATCGACTCACGTTTTGTCTCAAATCTGAATGATAACTGGAGCGCAGAGCATGGCCCTTTCGATCAACAAAAGTTTGAAACACTTGCCCCGTCAAACTGGTCGTTCATTGTTCAGGCTGCAAATCATTGGCATGCTGGTGCTGCAGAGCTAGTAACCCCCTTCAAGCAAATACCTCAATGGCTGTTTGACGATTTAATGATTAGCTATTCGGTCGAAGGGGGTGGTGTTGGGCCTCATATTGATCAATACGATGTGTTCATTATTCAGGGAATGGGAAAACGTCATTGGCGAGTGGGTGCAAAGGACACAGGTCAATACAAAGAGACGCAGCGCCACGAGGCGCTACGCCAAATCGAATCTTTTGACGCCGACATTGATCAGGTTCTTGAACCTGGTGATATTCTGTATATTCCACCAGGCTTCCCACATGACGGTTATGCGTTAGAACCCTCACTGAGTTATTCCATTGGTTTCCGCTCGCCAAAAGAACAAGAGTTGATCAGCAACTTTGCCGACTATGTACTGGCACACGACATGGGCGATGCCCATATGCATAAACCTGAGCTTGGAACACAGGCCAATCAAGGTGAGATTTCAACCAGTGACCTCGACACTCTGTCAGCCATGTTACGAGCACAACTTGATAATCAAACCATCGTGAAAGACTTCATCGCTTGCATGCTCAGCCAGTCCAGACACCAACTCAATATCATTGAGCCGTCACCAAAATGGACCTCAGAAGAGGTTGCCGAACATCTGGCAAACGGTGGAGAATTTTACAAAGTATCGGGACTGAGAGCTCTGATTCATGAAGACGAACCTAATGTTGTCTACATCAATGGTGAAGTATTCAAGGTTCCTGAAAACCTGACCCCTCTCGTCTCTCAGTTGACCAATACCGAACAAGTCTCTGATGCAGAACTGTCTCCGCAAGGAGTTTCTCTACTCACAGACCTAATCAATAAAGGATACTGGTATTCAGAATAGGTCTGTAAAGCCATCACATTGCTCGCTGCGAAGGACGCACCTTCTCTGCGAGCAAAATCGCTAAACATACATCACGAACTGCACACATCTTTCCTAGGATAATGACCATTTTTTGCCTGCGTTTCGAAAATGCATTAGATAAATTAACACTAGGATTAGCAGAGCTATATCTATTATTGAAGCTCTTTCACAGATATATATTTTGTTACTTTTGGTTTCCCTAAATACATATTCCAATTGACCACGATCATCTCTCTAGCACATCAAATTCCTCAGACTATGCACACTGTTCCACAAACTAAGGTTGTCATATGTCTGATACAACGAAAGAACGTAAGGTAACGATAGGAAGCTACATTGCCCTGGCTTTTGCTATCGTGTTTTTCTCTGGTTTACTCCAGTCCAACGAATGGTACGGAGTTTTCGACTTCACTACTTTGAATGGCGCATTTGGTCAGGTGGCACACAATGTCACTGAAACCGAGGCGGGCGTTCAAGCAGCAACGACCTCCTTTCGCGGTGTAGGCGGCAGCGGTGCCCGGGACGGTTTCATTTTTGCCCTCACGTTGATCCCGACCGTGATGTTTGCACTGGGGATGATTAACGTTCTGGAGCATTACGGTGCTCTGGATGCGGCTCGTAAACTTCTCTCTCCCCTTCTTCGTCCACTAATGGGCATCCCGGGTAATTCGGGCCTGGCTCTTATCGCTTCACTGCAGAGCACCGATGCCGGCGCGGCAATGACCCGTCAACTGAAAGACGAAGGCCATCTTAGCAAACGAGAGACCGATGTCTTTACCATGTTCCAGTTCACTGCAGGTGCTGCCATCGTGAACTTCTTCTCTTCGGGTGCGGTACTGTTCACTTTGACTATGATGGATGGTTCTCTGGCCGTCTCTTCATCAATTGGCCTGGCGGTAGCCGTGATGTTCTTGTTTAAATTTGTAGGGGCGAACCTGTTCCGCTTGTACCTGAACATCACTGAAGGCAAAGAAGACAAAACAGGCAAAGATGAACCATCTCTAGCTAAACAGGGGGCCGCATCATGAGCGAAGTGAAAGCAAAAAAACCTATGGTTACTGACATCTTCGTTGAAGGTGCGAAAAAGGGCTGGGTCATTGCGACTACTTCTACTGTACCTAATGTGTTGATGGCATTCGTCATCATCAAAGCGCTGCAAATCACTGGAGCTTTAGATGCGATGGGGGCCATATTCTCTCCCGTTATGGCCGTGTTTGGCTTACCCGGTGAAGCAGCTGCGGTACTGATCGGCGCATGGATGTCAATGGGTGGTGCCGTCGGCGTGGTGATTACCTTGTTTGATCAGGGCATTCTCAATGGCACACACATCGCGATCCTGGCTCCAGCTATCTACCTTATGGGCTCTCAGATTCAATATATGGGTCGCATCATGGGGCCAATTGGAACCGAAGGTCGCTATATTCCGGTTATGATTGCTATCTCGGTACTGAATGCATTTGGCGCAATGTTCTTGATGAACATTTTAGTTTAGAAGTCCTGGGGGCCTAAAGACAGAATTAAACGCCCTTCAGTTTGAAGGGCGTTTTTTTTAGACTTTGAAACTGGCGACTTGAGATTGGAGCTGTCCTACATTTTGCGTGACTTGCTCCGTAGTTTGGTTTGCTTCTCTTGATTGTTCTGCGACCGACTTGAGAGACTCATTAATATTGTTGACCAATTTCGAGATCGATTGTGTGGCGACCGCTTGTTGCTCGGCAGTGGCCGCGAGACTGGCCATCTGATCGTTAACCAGTTCGACTTGCTTCCCTGAAGACTGAATACGTGACAGGGCTCCACTGGTTTGACTCATCGCTTGCGACGCAATGGTCGTGCCTTCTTTGATCTGCTCGACTACCCTGCCAGTGGAAGAGCGAATGGCCTGAATGATCGTGTTGATTTCTGTTGTTGACTCTGTCGTGCGACTTGCCAACATACGTACTTCATCCGCAACTACAGCAAACCCGCGCCCCTGCTCACCAGCCCTGGCTGCCTCAATCGCAGCATTCAACGCCAACAAGTTGGTTTGTTCCGCCAGTCCCTCGATGACTTCCGTCACTTTGCCAATCGCCTGACTTTCATTGTTCAATTGCTCAACCAACTGTTGTGTCGTCTCGATGGCCGTGACCATAGAAATCATATTGTTGTGGTTATTAGTCAGTTCCTCTTCACCTGAGACAAGCTCTTGCTTTGCGTCAATCAACGCAGTTGAAGAAATCTGAACCTGGCTCGCTGTTTGCTCTGCGCCCACCGCAACTTCAGATAAAGAATGCCCAATTTCATCTACATGAGCTGACTGCAGCTCTACCTGACTGTAACTCTGTCGGCTATTTTGGGTCAGTTCTTTCATCCTGTGCTCGACAACCTGAACACTCTGAGTCACTTGACCAACCAAATGAGACAAAGACTGATTCATAGCGTTGATTGAGTGCGTAAGCTCTGAAAGTTCGTCGCTGCCTGTGACCTCAAGAGGTTCACTAGACACGTCGCCATTGGCGATAAGGTGCGCGCGGTTAGCTATCTTAGATATACGAGTGCCAATCTGGTGACCCAACACTTGAGAGACAATAACAGCCGCTATAAGGAAAACAACACAACCCAATGCCAACACCATCATCAGAGTTGTAACGCTGCGGGTAAGGCTTTGTTCCGTCGACAGTGCATTTTGCTGCTGGAATGACACAATCGCATTAAGCTCATCCTGAACCTGTTTGATGGCAGGAAGCAAAGATTCTGCCATCAGACGATTGGACTGATTCCAATTGTCCGATTGTCTAAGTTCAATCACTTGATTTGCTAAAGGTACATACAGCGACTTCATTTCATTAAACAATGACCATAAGCTCTGGTCACTGTCACTCAGATAATCCAGTTTGTAGCCGATTTGAGTTACCACGTTTTGGTGATGTTTCATCAAATCATGGTATTTATCGAGATAATCCGACGCACCGTACTGCAAGTAGTCACGTAGTGACGCAAGAGCATTGGCGAGCGAGTTGTAGGCATCGGCATAGAGTTTGAACAGACGCTTGCGATCTCCACCTTCGGTTCGTCCTGCCTCATCATTAATCAGCCCCTGAAGTTGGTCTAGAGCCACTTCTGCTATTGGAGCTGCTTCATTAATAAAAAGAGTATGGGCTGGCAGGTTTTCATCCGAATGACCCAAAGACAAAATTTCACTGGCAGTGGAACGAATCGCCGTCCAGCTTTCACTGATTGTCTGATATTGCTCGGCTGTGATTAATGACTCCAGGCTAATCAATTGCACATCGACGTTATCGATATGCCCCAACACTTGGCTCTGGTACTGGCTCACCTGTTCTTCCGACCCCACCAGCAACAGATAGCCACGTAACTCTGAAACGGTAGTCTGAAGTGACTGTCCAAACTGGCGGCTGGCATCCACGGTTGGCAAGTCGTTCAGTAATAACGACTGCGTTTCCGTCTGTAATCCCTGCACACTTCGATAGACAAATAGTGACGAGACGATAAAAAGTACACCAAGCGTCAGAAAACTGATTCTGAGCTTACCTGATATCGAGAGCTTCATCCTTAAACCTCTGAGTAATTCTGACTAACTTGTCACTATATCGGCAATCACCGTCAAAATTAAACAAATTGTTTTACTTTTTGTTGCTAAGTCTTTGCGAAGGTTAGTATTTGTACTTAGTATTATCTAATCAGCACGCAGTAGTGGACTTCCGTTATGGCCAAAGACCTGTTCGCCAATCTTGACCTAAATTTGTTACGGACTTTTATCATCCTTAATCAGGAGCGGAATATGCGTAAAGCCGCGGAGAGATTATTTGTCTCTCAGCCAGCGGTCAGTAAGGCTCTACAGCGATTAAGAGATCACTTTGGCGATGAGTTGTTTGTAAAGACCCATCATGGGCTCAGAGCTACCGAGCGAGCCAATCAACTTGCCGAGTCTATCGCCCCTATATTAGATGACCTGTCCAGTGCTATTAATCACTCGGCCGAGTTTGACCCCAGCCAACTGGAAGGTGTAATTAAAGTCGCCATCTCCCCTTTTTTTCTTGCGGGCATTGCATCCAAGCTTTTCCAGACACTTCACTCAGAAGCCCCCAATGTGCAGATTCAGTTTCTTAACTGGAGCAAGACCACACTTCAGGACATCGTTAATGACGATGTACATATCGGCCTCAACTACGCCATCGGTCATGCCCCTAAAGAACTGGTGCAAAAATATCTGGTGACTGATGACTTCAGAGCCTACATTCGCACTGACCATCCCCATACAAACAACTATGTCGACCTACAGCATAGTGCGGATTTTGAGATAGCCACGTTGATAGCAGCAGACTGGAATTCCAATATCTCCAATACCGAAAAGCTATTGCGTTTGCGAAACTTCCAGCCAAATATCGTATTTCGCTCAGAATTGCCTTCGGCCATCATAGATGTGGTCAAAAACACCGACATTTTGTTCCCGGGTTCTAAATATCTCAATCTCGATGCCCACCCTAACCTACGCTCCCTGGACATCCTCTTTGCCAATGAGTCTATTAACACCGAAATTAACGCCTTTTATCACTACAAGAATCGCAGTAACGCAACCACTCAATGGCTGCGAAGCAAGCTGTCTGACATTTTGGATAAATGGTAAAAAACTCCCCCAACCCATACAGATTGGAGGAGTCTTTTAGTTCTTAGTCATCATTGGTGACTGACTGAGCGAGAAAGTTACTTCTCAAACCGAATATTATCCAGCTTAAAGGTCATCGCACCTTGTGGTTCAAAGACCAGCAGGTTGCTAATGGCTTTCGGGTTCGCCTGATTGCCACCTACAAAGCGGTTATCACTATCCAGGATATCGGCGATAGCGATACGGACTTCACCCCACTCTCCAGTTGCTGGAAGTGGCACTGTATAGTCACTGGTTTTTGGCCAGCCACTGTCCATCTTAACTAGCAGCTCAGTCCCGTTACCCATGCTTTCCACTTTCATATCAAACACCAGTACACCCGTTTCTTTCCAGTGACTGACATCGGTTACAGGTGAGCGGAAGTAGATATTGCCCGCACCATTTTGTTTGGTGATTTCCAACACAGAACCACGACCCGCTTCCTCAACTTCCTGATGCTCAACAAGGTTCACCGGATCATAACTCGCGTAAGCAAGCGCAGCGTTCAATGAGTCCGTGAAGATGTCCAGAACCGGTCCATCAGCATAACTATCATCAGCAGCTAAAATAGCAGGCGCTGCATGTCCTTCAACAAGTTTGGCCTCCTCTGACGTGCTCGCACAACCTTTGCCTTTCCAACGGTCCACTTTACAGCGATACACTTTCACAGAGTCCACTAGCATAGTTTTCGGGAACGTATCCGGGTCGATACCTTTCTGGTTTGCATTGGCCGACCAGGAGCCGCCAACTGCCAGGTTCAACAACAGGTGGAACTTTTCATCAAACGGAGCAGCACCCTTAGCGTTAACTAAACCACCTTCCTGTTCGTATTGGCTATACCAACCATCCTGAGTTTGTGTTGCATAGTGAATGTTGTCTACGTACCAGCGAATCTCCCCCTCTTCCCACTCAATAGCGTAGGTATGGAATCCATCCGCAGGGTTCACACCACCCGGTAATGTAGCGCCTTGTCCACTGTAGACGTTGTCAGGCCATTTTTTACCGTAGTGCAAACTACCATAGATGCGGTTCTCACCTTGCCCAGCGGTTGCTCCCGGTGCATCAGACTGAGATTTCAGGTTCACGGCTTCCATGATATCGATTTCGCCAGAAGCTGCCCACGTACCGTATTTGTTTTCTGTTGGTAACATCCAGATCGCTGGCCAGGTTCCCTGCCCTTCCGGAAGCTTAGCGCGGATCTCAAAGCGACCATATTTATGATCACGTTTATTCAGGGTGCGTAGACGCGCAGAGGTGTAAGGCAAGCGCTTTTCAGGGCCAGCTTTTCCTTCTGGGTTATCTGGACCTGTATAGCTCTCCTTGAGGGCAACGATATGCAGCATGCCGTCTTTTACA
Organism: Vibrio hangzhouensis; assembly: GCF_900107935.1. GTDB lineage: Bacteria > Pseudomonadota > Gammaproteobacteria > Enterobacterales > Vibrionaceae > Vibrio > Vibrio hangzhouensis. Next base: position 60,294 of record NZ_FNVG01000018.1, read on the forward strand.
AATGCGTTTTTGTCCCGCTTGGTATAACACTGCTGTTCGTTATTGCCGCCGCCCCAACAGTTTTCTTCCAAACTCCAGTTACGTTTGTTGATTTCGTCACCATCAAACTCGTCTTCCCAGACAAGTTGCCAGTTATCGCTAGGTGTGACTGGCGCATACTCTAAAGCCACAGGCGCTTGAGTCTGTACCAGATCGGTATCTCCATCCGTGCTATCACCGGTGCTTGCACAACCTGACAATAATGTCAGTGTCGCCAGCGAACTGAATACCGCGGTGTGATTTACAAAATGTCGCATTACTACTCTCCGTTATACGAGATTAACTAGTCACAGTGTTGCCGTTACATTCGGCAACTCTGCATCATCCTGAATCTTATTTTTTATGGGATTGTGCTCGTCTTGACCTTCTCATTAACGCTGCAATGAATCCCAAAATGAGTGAATGTATTGTGGTTCCCCCTCCAGAGTTGGCTGCCGTGGTCTGCGTGCTGCCACCGTCATCTTGATTGTCGGGAATGTCATCTTGACTCTCAGGAACAGGGGTATCCTCATCGCAAAACGTGACGTGATTGGTATCACTGGGTTGGCAATGTGCAATGTAGTCCACTTCCATCGTCGCCATTTCCAACGACGGGTCAATGCTACCTCCCAAATTGCCGCCCATTGCTACGTTAAGCAACGCGAACATTGGCTCTTCATAGCGATCGCAGTAACGCAAGTCATGACTAGTGACGAGTAGTTCATCGATAAAAAAGTCAACTCGATCTTTCGTCCATTCAATCGCATATCGATGCCAATCCTGTACATCCTGAGCACCGTTTGGGTATGAATATCGATACTCATGACCGCAACCGGCGTAATTGAAAAAGTTAGTGATGTAGGTATCCGGTTCGTTGGAGAACCACTCCCAAACATCGATTTCGCTCGCGCCCTTATTTGGCCAGCCTACGTTGTCCCCATCGCCTTTAATTGGTTGTTCTGCAATACGATTTTCTAGCATCCAGAAAGCCGGCCACGTTCCACCCTCTAATTGATGAAAACGAATTCGTGCTTCTAAACGGCCATAGAGAAACTCTTGCTTGTCTTTTGAATTTAATCGCCCTGATGTCCAGGTTTTCATCTGACCACCAAGCGTTGCACACGATTGTGTTTTCTTTCGTGCAATGATTTTTAGCGTGCCATTTGATACATCGTAATTACGCTCATCGGAATAATCGTCGTCGGTATAACATTGAACTTCGTTGTTGTAATTTGCCTGAGTCTGCGCAGTCCAGTTATTCCAATTGACCCGATCACCCTCAAAGGTATCAATCCAGTGCACCTCCCAACCCGCCTGGGCTAAAAGTGGAGTCATTAATACACCACCCAAAACTAACGCTTTACTTGTTAGCAGCGCTTGGCGAATGAACCTCGTAAACATCTTCTCTCCATACTCAATCGTTGTTGAAACAAACCATTCAAGTCTAATTAACCGCTTTTCATTTCAACTCTTCCCTACCCGAGTAATAAAGGCTCAGGCAATAATCATTGCCTGAGGCCTTTGTTAATACTCGACAGATTTACTCAAACCACGACACGTTTCTGATTTGAATGTCGCTGTCAGTCAACCCTTCATTAGTTGTACCGTGTACCATGAATGGTTGCGTGACTTTGGTCATCTCCGGCTCGCCGCCGAAATCACTAACATTTACCTCTATGGTTTGCCATTCCGTGGTTAGCGTATATACACCTTCGTTAAAGCGTACCGCGTGGTTTGCTGACCATTGGCCACCCTTGTCCGACTGGAAGCCAACACCAAAACCAAACTCAGCAAGTACTTTTCCAGCGTCAGTAGAACCTCTGATTTCAAACGACATTTTCGTCATGCCTGAGAAGTCTCTGGTCACATTGTCACCAATGTGCGCACCCCACCCCCAACTCTGGGCACCTGTTGGCGAAGGCGTCACTGTCAATACACCGCCATCAATCGATGCTTCTGCCGTGCCTTCCCAACCATAAGCGTTGGCAAAAGCTTCGCTACCTAAGACCTTGAACTCGCCTTCTGCAGGTGGTTGCTCTACAGGCGCAAATGGTGGTGGAAGTACATCATCCATGAGAGCGACTTCGTTGCCACCGTAACTTGCTGTGAACGCACAGTCTCTAGTCAAGCTAAGGCTATTCAAAGTTTCAACTTTATCCCAAGCCAAGTATTTGACGTTGCAATTGATATCAACCAGACCAAAGTGCTTCTCCGAATGACCTGCGTCATCTCCTCCTTTCCATGGCTCATCAAACGCCTGGAAGAAGAACATCGAAACGCCCGAATCATCGCTGAAGTCACGCATATCGTCATGGAATAGCTTTTGTTTGTATTCATCCGCTGCTTGTGTGCCACCATCCCCATATAGGTCAGTCGACACGGTAGACCAACCAGTTTCGCCAATATGAATCGGTTTGGTTGGGTCAACAGAATGAACGAACTGCTGAGCTGCCGCATATTGCTCTAATGAATGCACAAACGCTTTGTCCATAGCAGACGCAATTTGCTCTTTTTTAGTCAGCCCCTGCTCAGATTCTGGTACCTTCCACTCCTTGCTGAACGTTGGGTGATAATAGGTGTCATGGTGCGCGTAGGTGTGCAAAGATACATAGTCTACGGCCTGGATCAGTGCCTTAAGATCTGCCTGATCATTATTGTTACCATTCGCATCCTGACCAGCCCAGACAGCCCAGTTATCTGAGGTTGTGATCCATAGGTCACTAGTGTCTTCGCTCTCAAGTTTCCAGTTTTGCAGATCGTTGACGTGGTTTAGGATGATGGATGGATGAACCTTGTAAGATGCCGCCCAGTCCACCATGGCTTCATTACCCACAGCGATGACCTTAACGATATCCGGGTAGGCCAGAGCCAGTTCCTTCGCTTTTGCCATTTCCAACGCATTGTTTGGTGAATCGGTTGCCGAATCGATGGTATTACCCGTCCAAGAGTTTAGTGCATCAATCCATACACCCAACATCACATACATTTCAAAGCTAGGATCTTCCTGTTTAAGTTGGTGAATCGCAGCAAGTAGGTTCTCAGTGTTACTTACATCATCCAGCCCTTTGAAGCCCTGAGTGTTATAGGTACGTACCATCTTGATGCCCATGGCGTTGAGGATCTTCATATCTTCCATTTGATCTTCAACGCTCGGTACGGTTTCACCTGATGCACGTTCTGTTGTGCGCCAAGCGCCATAAGAGATAGCCTGAAATTCAGGATTACCTAAAAGCGGCTTGCCGGAGTCAGATACAGGAAAGCTCTCCGGTTGTGGCTGGTCGAGTAAACCTTTACCTTCGTGGCGTACATTGTCCCAGTAGAAGACCTTGTCACTGGCATCGCTCATGAAGTCAAAGAAAATACTTTTCTTGTTGTAAACGAAATCTGGATTCAGCTCACCCGCATTAAGATTAGTGAAATCAAATGTCAGCATTTCCCACTGGTTGGCCTGAGTTGTATTCACCAACACTTCAGCAAACTCGTCACCGTTGTTAGCATTTTCGACTTTTAACAGGACTGGAATATCTGCCTCTGGTGCATACACCCAGATGGTGATTTGACTTAACTCTTCGCTCAGGTCCAGTGCCTTAGTATCAGAAAGCGTCGTCCCCGCCCATGGTTGAGCGCCGACAGGTTTGGTGGTCTTTAGTACAGTACCCAAAGGCTTTGAGGCAAAAGAAGCGACCTCACCAGCAAAGGTACCGGCATCCGGGTTAATTGCCGGGGCTTCTGTCACGGCACCTTCAAAGTCAACCGGTGATGTCAGATCCATTTTGTAATCTGGTGTCACAGACACAACCGTCACTTCGTTGCCACCATCATTTCCTCCAGGCGGCGGTGCAACGACTTCTTCACTTGAGTTATCGCCACCACAACCAACCAATGCCAGAGTGATTGCAGACACCAGCGCTACATTAGCAAGCCGAAAACTTCGATTAGTTACTCTCATTCTATATTTCCTTATTATTCTGAGTTCGCATTAGCTCGAGATTGACCAAATTCCCAATAAATATAGAAAGCGCTTTCTTTTGCGTTTACGAAAAATACGCCAAAATCACGTTTCTATACAAACAAACACTGGCATAGGAATCAGCCATTAATTACCGCACAACCTTAATAAACTACATTTATCGGACGCTGTATATAGCCCAAAACAGCCCTATTTCGGAAACTAGAATCCAGTCACCAAAAAGAAAGCGCTTACTTTTGTGTGATTTGCAACTGCTTTCGTATCAACAAGAAAAGAAGACAAATTCTATTTAGAATTTATAGTGTAAATCACATATCCAACGGGGCTTGGAGTGGAGGCGTCAATCGTCACTTTGTTGCAAGAGACTCATTAACAAGTTAGAGAGCAATAGGTTAAACAGATTGGTGTTAAATAATTGTGTCTGAAAGCCCTTCGTGTGAACAAAGGGCCCCAAAACGAAAAGATCGTCCCTAAAAGGCAGAAAGAGAAACCAGCGTTTTGGTATAGTCCTGCTGTGGCTGGCTAAACAGTGTTTGTGTCTCCCCTTGCTCGACGATTTCACCATTTCTCATCACTATGGTGTAGTGACACAGCGACTTCACTACGTTCAAATCATGACTGATAAACAGATAAGTCAGACCGTATTTAAGCTGGAGGTCTTTTAGCAGGTCCAATACCTGAGCTTGTACTGTTCTGTCTAACGATGAAGTAGGCTCATCAAGCAAAATGAATTCCGGTTTCAGAATCAGGGCGCGAGCAATCGCAATACGTTGCCTCTGCCCTCCGGAGAATTCATTCGGATAACGGTGTCTCGTATTCGGGTCCAAGTCCACCTCGCGCATCACTTCACAAATCATTTGGTCTAATGTCTCGTCGTCATGCTCAAAGTGAACTCGCAGTCCTTCACCAATCACCTGGGCAACGGACATTCGTGGATTGAGTGCGGAAAAAGGATCCTGAAACACCACTTGCATTCGACTGCGATAGGGAAGCATCCCTTTGCGATCTAAAGTCTGAATATCATGTCCATCAAACTCAATGATCCCTTCGCTGTGAACCAGCTTTAATATCGCCATCCCCGTTGTCGATTTCCCTGAGCCGCTCTCCCCTACCAGACCAATGGAGTGGCCTTTTCTAAGCTGAAATTTCATGCCTGTCACTGCCTTGACGTGGTCAATAACACGCTTAAACAGGCCTCCTTTAATGGGAAACCAAACTTTAAGGTCATCGACTGACAATAGTGGTTTAGCGTTCTCTGCCGCCGTTACCGGCAAACCTCGTGGATCTGAGTTAATCAGTTTTTGAGTATATGGATGGTTCGGTGCCTCAAAAACCTGATGACACTCGCCCACTTCAACCAGTTTGCCTTGCTGCATTACCGCTACTCTGTCGGCTATGCGGCGCACAATACTCAGATCGTGGGTGATAAACAGCATCGCCATACCGAATTCTTTCTGCAGTTCTTTCAGAAGATCAAGGATCTGCGCCTGAACTGAAACATCTAAAGCGGTTGTCGGCTCGTCGGCAATCAACAATTCTGGTTCATTAATCAACGCCATTGCTATCATCACCCTCTGCCTCTCTCCACCAGAAAGTTCATGAGGATAAGCCGTTATTTTCTGCTCTGGATTGCGAATTCCTACTTTTTTAAGCCAGGAGATAGCAAGTGCTTCCGCTTTGCTCGTGCGCATACCGCGATGGATCGCCAGTGTTTCCACCAACTGTTTACCAATCTTGTGCAGAGGGTTTAAAGAGACCATCGGTTCCTGGAAAATCATTCCGATGCGTCCTCCGCGAATGCCACGCAACTGTCGCTCGGAACAGTTCAACATATCTACGTCATCAAACTGAACATGACCACCAAGATAGTGACTGGAACCTTTCGGGAGCAACTTCAATACTGAGTTAGCCGTCACGGACTTGCCGGAGCCACTCTCTCCAACTAAGGCTAATGTTTCCCCTTTGCGTATTTTGAGTGATACATCAAAGGTTACCTGTTCGACATTCTTACCCCGACCAAATCCAACCGACAGATTTTCAATGGCGAGTACGTGTTTAGGATCATCTTTCGTCATAATCTACCTGTTAGCCCTGCTGATGGGGATCAAACGCGTCACGAACAGCCTCACCTGCGAAGACCAGCAGTGTGAGCATCACAGACAAGACGGCAAACGCAGACAGGCCCAGCCACGGGGCTTGCAAGTTAGCTTTGCCCTGCGCCAATAACTCACCTAAGGAAGGAGAGCCTGCAGGCAAACCAAAACCAAGAAAGTCTAACGAGGTTAACGTTGTTACCGAACCAGACAGAATAAACGGCATCATAGTTAGGGACGCCACCATTGCATTCGGCAACATATGTCGGAGCATAATTCGTTTGTCATCCACTCCCATTGCGTGGGCGGCTTTTACATAGTCGAAGTTTCGACACCGTAGAAACTCAGCCCGAACCACACCAACCAGACTCATCCAGCTAAAGAGCACCATGATGCCCAACAGCCACCAGAAGTTTGGTTCGACAAAGCTGGAAAGAATGATCAACAGGAACAGCGTTGGCATCCCTGACCATACCTCGATAAACCGTTGACCGAACAGATCTATCCATCCCCCGTAATAACCCTGTGTAGCGCCAACCGCCACTCCAATGATGCTCGATACGATGGTAAGAATAAAACCAAACAGTACCGAAATTCGGAAGCCGTATATAATACGAGCTAACACATCGCGACCCTTATCGTCGGTTCCAAGCCAATTCACATTGTCTGGAGCGGAAGGGACTGACGCTACAATGTCATAATTGATTGTGTCGTAACTAAAACGAATGACTGGCCAAACAATAAAGCCCTTCTCTTCAATGAGCTCTATCACGTACGGGTCGGTGTAGTCAGCTTCGGTCTCAAATTCACCACCAAACTCTGTTTCTGCGTATTGGCTAAAGACCGGGTAATACCACTGATTGTCGTATTCCACCAAAAGCGGTTTATCATTCGAGATGAATTCAGCAAACAGACTAAGAAAGAACAGGACCAAAAAAATCCACGTCGACCAATAGCCACGTTTGTTGGCTTTGAAACGCAGCCAACGAGCTCTGGTAAGAGGGTTCATCGCCATCTATCGCGCCTCAAAGTCAATACGAGGGTCTACCCACGTATAAGTTAAATCAGAAATAATACTCAAAATAAGACCCAATAACGTCATGATATATAGGGAACTAAATACAACAGGGTAGTCTCTCTGAATCGTTGACTCAAAGCCCAATAGCCCTATCCCTTCCAGTGAGAACATCACTTCAATCAACATAGAGCCCGTAAAGAAGATGCTGATAAAGGCGCTGGGGAAACCGGCAATAATAATGAGCATGGCATTACGAAAAACGTGTTTGTAGAGAATGCTCCTTTCGTCCAGCCCTTTTGCTCTCGCGGTCACCACGTACTGCTTATTGATTTCGTCCAGAAACGAATTTTTGGTTAGCATGCTGAGAGTAGCAAAGCCGCCTATCACCATAGCGAGAATAGGCAGAGTCAGGTGCCAGAAGTAGTCGATGATTTGCTGATACCAGGTCAGTTGATCAAAGTTACTCGAAACTAACCCTCGCAGCGGGAACCAACTAAAGTAGTTACCACTGGCAAAAAAGATAATCAGGATGATGGCAAACAAGAAGCCGGGAATCGCATAACCGACAATCACCACCGCACTGGACCAAATATCAAAACGAGAACCGTGATGAATCGCTTTGAGTATGCCAAGAGGTATTGAAATCAGGTAGATGATCAACGTACTCCAGAGCCCCAGCGAAATCGAAACAGGCAAACGGTCCTTAATAAGGTCAATGACATTACCTCCTCTGAATAGGCTATCGCCAAAATTAAACATGGCGTAGTTTTTCAGCATGTCGAAGTAGCGTTCATGAATAGGCTTATCGAAACCAAATTGCTTTTTAATTGCCTCCACGACCTCTGGGTCTAACCCTCTGGACCCTTTGTAACCTGTTGCTTCATCTTTGGGGCCAGAATCGAGTTCAACCTCGCTGCCTCCCCCACTAAAGCGCTCCATCACACCAGAGTTCAACCCTTGCATCTGTGCAAGCGCCTGTTCCACTGGTCCTCCTGGAGCAATCTGGATTATGAAAAAGTTAATGGTAATAATTGCCCAAAGCGTTGGGATGACCAGCAACAAGCGCCGGAAAATATAGGCCGCCATCTATCCCTCTTATCGACGTTTTTCAGGAAGCTTTTCAGCTTTTTCTTTTGAAACCCACCAGGTATCGACACCCAGGTCATAAGTAGGTAAGACATCAGGTCGTTCGAATTTATCCCATGTCGCCACACGATATTTTTTAATATACCACTGAGGAATAATGTAAAAATTCCACTGTAACACGCGGTCTAAAGATCGCCCGAGGACCAATAGATTTTCCGGACTTTCTTGGTTTTGCTCAATTAAGTCGGTCAGATCGTCAATCACTGGATCTTTAACACCCGCCTGGTTATAGGTGGAATCGATGAAGTTGGAATTCCAGACTATCTTTAAATCCGAGCTTGGGTAAGGGTGTGCACTGTAACGTGAAGACACCATATCAAAGTCGCGGTCGCGCCAGCGCTTTAGATATTGAGTGGTATCAACGGTACGAATTCGCATGTCAATCCCCATGGCTCTCATGTTCTTCTGAACTGGAATGGCTATCCGCTCCGTGGTCGGACTGTAAATCAACAACTCGAAACTCAGCGCTTCACCTGTTTCAACATTGGTCATTACTTTGTTTTTCAGTTCCCAACCCGCTTCTTTAAGCAATGCGAATGCTTTACGCATTTGGGGGCGAATTCGACCAGAACCATCGGTGACTGGTGGATTGTATTCGTCAGTAAAGACGCGCTCTGGGATTTTGCCTTTGTATTTGTTCAGGATCTCAAGTTCCGCCTCAGAGGGTAAGCCTTTTGCCTCATAGTCAGTATTCTGGAAGAAACTGCGAACACGAGAATATTGGTTGTAGAACATGTTTCGGTTCATCCACTCAAAGTCCATGGCATAGTTTAATGCTTCACGAACTTTCGGGTCGCTGAACACTGGACGTTCCGTATTGAATACAAAAGCTTGAGTCGCCATTGGCTTATGGTGCTCAATCTCTTCTTTGTTAATGAAGCCCTTGTCAAAATTTACCCCGGTGTAAGAACTGGCCCAGAACTTGGCGCTCGACTCTTCACGAAAATCAAACTCACCCGCCTTGAAAGCCTCCAACATGACAGTGTCATCTCGGTAATAGTCATACTGAACCGTTTTAAAATTGTTTCGACCTACATTCACTGGAAGATCTTTAGCCCAATAATTTTCGTCAAGCTGATAGGTCAGCGTTTGCCCCATTTTATAATCAACAATTTTGTAAGCCCCACTGCCTACTGGTGGTGTGCTAAGTGGCTCCGAAAAGTTTTTGTCTTTCCAGAAATGCTCTGGCAATATTCGAGTGCTTTGCGCCAGACTAAATAGCTTCTCTTTACTCGGCACCGACATGTCTATCCGTACCTTCAACTCCGATACCGCTTTGACACTTTTAACATCTTTGTAGTAAGCACGATACTGAGGCACCCCTTCAGTCATGAACTTGTTGAAGGTGAATTCCACATCTTTAGCGGTAATAGGTTGACCATCAGTAAATCGAGCTTTGGGGTTAATATCAATTTCGAGCCAGCTGTAATCGTCGGAATAGCGAACTCTTTCCGCAATAAGCGGATAAAATGAGTCAATTTCGTCACTTGGCGAGAACATCAATGTGTCGTAGAGATTACCGGTAGCGGCGGCAGGCTGCCCTCGTGAGGCATAGCGGTTAAAGTTATCAAACGTACCGATTTGGCCATAAGTCACTTTTCCGTATTTGGGGGCGTCAGGGTTCACATAGTCGAAGTGAGAGAAGTCTGCCGGGTACTTCGCTGAGCCGAATCCAACTAACGTGGTTGTCTCTACCACATTTGCTGCAAATACACTGGTTGTTAAGACTCCCACTCCAAGAGCCACTGCTGCTTTGCCAAATAGCGTCATCCCTTTCTCCCCAAAACAAAGAAAGGCCGGTTGTTGCGCGTCCTTTCTTCAATGTTCATCATGATGTTTATATTGATATAAATAGCTGTATTTCACGGTGTTTTCAAGGGTGGGGGCACGTAAGGACAAGAATAAACTGTGAAACTTTGCCACAGATGGAGTCAGGCGCTTATTTCTTCATCACAGTGATCACAATTAATGATTGTTCGTGAATCTGGACAATGCATGTGAACTCGACCAAGACAACCTTTTTTGGACACGTAAAGTGCTTTGTCCGCTCGTTCGATGATGCTGCCCTCTTCCATTGAATGCGTCGCGACACCGATAGAACATGAAACACTAAACGATTTACCACTACTGGTTTTAAAACTGAGCTTATCTATCTTTTCAGACAGACGACTTGCTAATGCGTAGGCCTGGTCAATATTACTGTTTGGCAACAGCAGAACAAACTCATCCCCCCCGTAGCGGCACAGCAGATCTCGCTCACGGGTGAAACGATTGATCACCTTAACCACATCGACCAGTACACGGTCGCCAATCGAATGGCCATACTTATCATTGATCGGTTTGAATCGGTCGACGTCGATGATCAACAGCGAGCTAGGTATACCGAAACTACGAAAAGCTTTACTCTGTTCTTCGAGAGCCAAGTGAAGGTAACGACGGTTGAAACAACCCGTGAGCACATCCGTATTCGCTTCCTCGAGTAACGTTTGCCTTTCTTCCATGTCCTTGGACACGTCGACAGCAAAGCCTATTACACCAAGTACCTTATCGTCCTTAATAATTGGGGATGAAATGGTCAGATGGTACAACTCTCGCTGACCAATTCTGAAAGGGATTTTCTGCTGGGTGGGAAGCCTAGACTCAACGACTTCTCTGTCGTTGAGACGCATCTTTTTAGCAACACTGAAATTGAATAAGTGCCAGTCAGTTTTCCCTTTTATTCCTTCTAAAGATACCTTAAACGTCTCCAGCACTTTTCTATTTACATATTGATACCGCCCCCTGTTATCTTTTATAAAAATAAAAGCATCAACAGCGTCAAAGACTTCAGATAAGCCTAATAACTCCTCTTGAGCACCTTGATGGGTGGAGAATATGAAATCAAGCATAAACGGCTAAAAGTGCATAATGTTGAATATCGAATAATAGAGTCTAAACCCTAGTCAGAAATATTGCTTCTGCCCTGATTAGATTTCTAAGCCAAAAGTTTAATTTTGATACATCGGCCACATTTTTGAACCAGCATCACATTACCGCACTACATTCGCTCAAATAGCAAACGATGCTTACATCGACCAGTTCTCAAGACGATAAGTTACTGCATTGCAAACCTATCCAACCGATTAGCAAATATAATTGATACACCCGTGCATTATATCTTTCATTGTATTTGCTTAGAGTTCTGATAAGAGGGGCAGTTCAAAGATGAAAACGGTACTAATGATGATATCCCTTGTGCTAATCAACTCTGTGCCGTTGTTGCAGGGTTAGTAGATGTCAGTATGATTGTGTGACAAGGCGGGCTGAATATGTGCGATACATAGAGAAATGCAGTGACACTATTGCCAGTCCTTCAAGCTTGTTCACTAGATGCAGCAAACAAGTGATCCCGCTAAGAGGTAAGAGAAAGGTAAAAAGTTGAGAGAGTCGCTATGCTACTCTCTCCTTTTTCGATTTATTGGTAGTTTTTCATTGACTTAATAAAAGTCTCTTTTGCAGTCGGTGAACCTAACCTTTCAGCTTCGTTAGAGACGCTGATCGCACGCTCAAAGTCACCTTCAGAAACGGCTTTGCTGATTTCATCATTGAAAGCCTGCTCTTGTTCTGCACTCATTACCGATTGCTGCTCAGAGTCAACATACGCCGCGATGCTTTCTTCTCTCTGAGATTTCTCTTGTGTCGTTTCACTCAACCTGCCTGCAGGGTCATAGTCAAACTCGAACGTCACCTGGCCAATAGCGGAGTGTGGAATTTTATTGGTTGAATAAAAAGGGTTATCGGCTGATACCTGCCCTGATTTCAGAGCGAACTCACTTGGGGGCATAGGCATAGAATATTCAGCGAGATCTTGTGCTGTCGTCATCGCAACCAAATACTTAGGTGCCTTACCATTTGGGTATTTTTGCGGCAACACATAGTCCCCTATGTATCCCGCTTTATACAGTAATGAGCTTTCACTGTAGCGGATGGTATTGTCGTCAATGACGTCCAGTACCTTGTAGTTGTTATCAAGCACCAGAACACTCGGTACAAATACCGTTTTTTCAACCACAGAGTACACTTTTAGTTCAATACTGCCAGTAGCTTGGGGCAACGCTAAACCAGCAACAAAAGTTTTTCCAGTTTTTAGCTCTACGATGGGCGATTGCGCCGTAATATCCACTCGAAACGTCTCTGGCTTGACGACTTGTTGATAAGTCAGTGTATCCAGAGTTTCACAGCAATTGGCTACAGACTGCAATGCATTAAGTCCGAGTTTTTCCTCTCTGTTCTCTGCCGTCACATTTTCGGAACCAGAGCAGCCAGCGAGTGTTGCCAACAGCATTGCTAATATCGTTTTCTTCATTTCTACACCATCCTCAGAGTTTAATGAACTCTATACCACCAGCACTTTAGCCTAGAGCCTGCCCTGGAATTTTGCAACGAGTTATGACATTGAGTATTTCAAAAAAAAAAGCCACTCCAGAATAGAGTGGCAAAGTAGAACTTGTTCATTCATTCGCTGCTTCATCTCATGAATGAACATATAACCACAATACAATTATTGTGAAATAATCGAACATGCTTTCTCCCCATGATACACATGTTCGATACCTACTAAGGTCAGCGAATACTGGTGTTACCACCACATATCTGCTTGGATACCTACTAGTACATCTGCTTTGTCACGCATTGAACCGTCTAGGTATGTAGCAAGGAAGCGGATTTCTGGCACAGGACCGAAGCCTGAGTTTACTGCAATCGTAGGCGCAATCGTCAGTTTGTAATCATACGCGCTGCCGCCGTTACCATTTGCATCAGACCAGTCACCATATTGATAGCCAGCTTCCGTCGCGATAGAGAAGTTTTTCGCAATTGGGAACGTTGGACGAATCATCGCCGATGCCCAAGAATCCTTACCACGATTTTCTAGATCATTGTACTGACCCTGAATCGAGTGGAACACACTTACGCCATTTTCAAAGAAGTAACCACCCCAGATCAATGCACGTGTAGAAACGTCACCTGAATCGACTTTCTTCATGTTCGCTGGGCCCATCGCACCACCGTAGCCTGGTTTCCAAGCGTTATAGGTAGTGATCGTACCACCCAATAGCTGACCAGAACCTAGACCTTGACCGGCTTGAGCAATATACTTAGTGAAACCTTTGTCTGACAGTCCAAATACTGAGTCAGAGTGATAGATACCCGTCACTTCAAAGCCCGTATCAGCATATTCATCGCCATCAACGAAATTGTCTGGTAGGTATTTACCCATTGCGTGCAACTCGAACGAACCAAAGTTTGCACCTACGTGAACCGAGTGCATTGGGTTGTTTGTATCCGGAACCCAATATCCACCTTCGGCGTTGTCACTCGCAACGTAAGCGAAGTCCCACTTATTGCCGCCAAGTTCGATGCCTTCAACACCGACACCAGTACCAGACATATCTGTGTAGAAGAAGTCAGTCATAAAGATGTAGTTATCTTTACCGTAGAAACGCTTACCACCCCAAACAGTGCCCGTTTCTGTTACGCCATCAAACTCAACAAAAGTTTCAACTAGACCGATGCTGCCGTTTGCTGCGTCGGCATTAGTACCTAACTGGTTTTTACCTTCAGACTGTGCGTTATCAGCACCAGCACGAGTTTTAATGCGGATGTTTTGTCCATCAGCAGTATTGAAATTCTTCTGAAGAGCCAGCTCGAAGTGGTTATCTGATTCGATACCCAAACGACCTAGTTTTTCTTTAGTAGCAGGGAATTTCGAACGTTTGAAGTCATCGTTAGCGCTATATAGGGCACCAGCACGAAAATAACCGTGAAATTCGAAACCTTGTGTATTTTCACTTGCCATTACATTAGAGCCAGCAGCACTGAGGCCTGCCATTAAACAAGCAATAGAAACCTTTGATAATTTCATTATCAACTCCTAAGTTATTATAATTAATTCCAGTTTTTAAATGCACACCAATTAACCATATGTAAAGCGAACCACTGCTTACGGTAAGATATGCATCGTTGAGTTTGATAATTGAAAGATGACCCCCTTCATCATTCAAATAATCAAATATTCGATTTACAACAAGCCCATCAATCCAACTCATTGTATTTTGAATTCATTTATATAATTTAAATCCAGTATTTCCCGGGCAACATATACGTGAATAACTTCATTTACTTATTTACCAGTCTGTTATCTACTTTGTTGACGACTTTGCTCCAGGCAAGCATGTAAGCGCTTTCTTGAAATTGAAAGCAAAAAACGAAGCCCATTTTTTAGAACATTCGCACAATGCCCTGCATTTACTGATAAACAGTGAGTCTCATAGTGGCAACACGCAACATGAACTCAGAAAAAAATGTAAGCGCTTTCTATTTATTAGTTAAAAAAAGCACCTTCGTATCATTGATGCAGTAGATTTGCTCTGTCACCTTGTTGAGTTTTATAGTACCTCCCTAATTCATAGGTGTATATAGCCTCCAGACACATGAGTTTACAAACTTTGATCATCATCCCCCAAAAGAAAGCGCTTTCTTGATTTTCCGTGCACTGGGTCACTTTTGCTCATAAAACGCCCTTTGAGGCCTGCAGTGGCAATAGGTTGCTCAGATCACATTTCCATTTATCAGCATCGTTGTGAGTAAAATTTACCGCGGAGAACAAAAGGTTCTGGTGTATAATTTTGGCCACCAATAACAGTGGAATCTCCGTGATTTCAATGAGATTGAAATAATAGGAATATAAGTTTGATTACCATAAAAGAAGTCGCAGAACTTGCTCAAGTATCCCAAGCTACCGTATCAAGAACGCTAAACGGCCATGCTTCGGTAAAAGAGACGAATAAGCAGAAAGTATTTGCTGCGATTGAAGAACTCGGCTACAAACCGAATGCGTTCGCGCAAGCACTAGCGTCAAACCGCTCGTGCAGTATCGGTATGTTGGTGGGTACTCTTGACGGTCCGTTTTATGGGCCAATGATGCATGAAGTAGAGAAAGTGGTTCGCGCAGAGAACTACCATCTTATCATTACAAGTGGACACGAAGAGTATGATGAGGAACATGAATCCATTCGCTTCTTACGCTCTAAGAAAGTGGACGGGTTGGTTCTGACCGCAGATACCCTGTCCGACAGTGAGTTGCTGGATATCGTTAACGAAGTGGAAGCGACTGTCCTTATTAACCGCTACATTCCAGAGATTGCTGAACGTTGCATCTGGATAGATAACGAGCGAGGTGGTTTTTTGGCGACTGAGCACCTTATCAAATGCGGTCATACTCAGATTGGCTGTGTTACAGGTCAGTTAAGTAAAGTGGACAGTAGAGACCGCCTACAAGGCTTCAGAAACGCCCTGAGTCACTATGGTGTTGAGTATAATCCTAACGCGGTTGTTGAAGGTCGATTCGACCATAAATGCAATCACGATGCGATCAGAAGGTTGCTGGACAGAGACATACCGCTCACGGCCATTTTCTGCATGAACGATAACATTGCGATGACGGCATACACTCTGTGCTTAGAACGCGGCCTTAAAGTTGGTGAAGACATTTCTATTATCGGCTTCGATAACGTTTCTTTCGGTCAACACATGACTCCTGGGCTGACAACCATTGACTTCCCAATTCATGAGATGGCAAAAATGGCAGCGCAGAAAGTAATGGCGATTGTTCAAAATAAAAAAAGTGCGAACTTGTGTAATGATCCTATTGCACCGACAGTTGTTGTGCGTGGCTCAGTTAAAAACCTCAATCGTTAAATAGTGAAAGCCTTTAATTTAAACTAAGATTTAAATATCTTTCAAAATTTCAAGAGCTAACAAAATAATAAAAACCAACAATCTGGCATTAAAAAAGGGACCTCATCGAGGTCCCTTTTCTTTATATTTCGTTATAGCAATCTACTTTTTGGAATCGTCACAATCACTTTATCGATTGCACCCGTTCTATTAAATATTTGTTTGCTCAAACTCTCCGGTACAATATGCGATTGAACCGACTTAGACTCACCGCTGCTCATCAATAGTTCAATCGATACATCGCGAACATTGTCGTCTACTTGGTAGACAAACGGCACCTGACAGTAAGTAAAGGCCAGTTCACCCTTGTTGACAGTGAACGCTGCCTTCGCATGGTCCATGGTGTAGTAGGTAAACTCTTCGTCTTTACTCAGGAACTCACCAGCGTACAGAAGGCTTGGATCAATCTGGATTTCGCCATCCTGAACGAGCAGACCCAGCTCACCAAAACGAGTGATAACCTCTTCCTTCACCTGCCCTGTCATACCTGGCTGCTGAGCACCCGCCTGTTTAGGCGTATGAGAGTATGGGTCTGTTGGGAACGCACCATACACTTCTGGCGTCTTGTTAAAACCAATGCCTTCACGAACTTTGTAATAGAACTCCGCAAGCTTGCGCGTTTCTTCACTGTCACCGGACTCAACCCAAGAGCGCTGATAGTTTTCCTGAACCGCAAGTAGCAGTTTAGAAACCATGTGCCAGTAGATACAACCAAGACCTTCATAACCAAACATAGTACCAGAACGACCCGTAAAGGCTTTGTGGTTGAATGTTTCCTCATATAGGTCTAGGACTTGTTGCCACTCCTTGTCACCATACTCTGGGTAGTCACCCTTCACAGCAGCAATGCGTTGTCTTAGTACATCGGCATTCTCAAAGTCTGCATTGAAGTGTACTTTACGCTCAATGTCTTCAGAGACAATGCGCTTATCTTGGTTGTCTAACATCACTTTAAGCAGCGGATTACCTTCGATAACGTCGCGCGTTACCTGGTTCTTCTGCATATACCCAGCCAACTGACGATCAGGGTATAGCATAAAGCTGCGTTGGTCTTCACGATACATCTCGCTGTTAAACAGATTTTCAAGTAGAGCAATAACTTGTTTAGAGTCAAGAATACCCGCACTCAGAATTGCCACCTGCCCTTCAAGCATTGGGTAAAGCTCTTCAACACGTGCCTCATCAGCATTAACATCAAGGATGTTGTAGGCGTTATACAGGCCGTCTTCACGTTTGTTGTTGTGAATCGTCTGGTCAAGTAGTGTCAGTGACACATTAAGCAGGCTTTCTACCTTGCTCATATCCAGTACCGACTTGCCAGAGAAACCTTGCTGGTATACTTCCTCGCGATATTGTGCTGCTGCTTCTTCTAGCTTAACTAGCAACGTTTTACGTGCTTTGGCATCAACATCTTTAAGTCGAATCGTAGCTGCCGCGTCAGACAATACTTCAATCGTATTTAGCATCCACGTAGACACTTCATTGGACAGTTCAACATTAACCGGCGCGCGGCATAGTAGTTTCTGCATGAAAGTCACATAGCGACGCATGTAATACAGTGTCACCATAGACAAACCGTTACCAACGATAGCGTTGTTCGCGTCGTTCCACTCTGGACGCTGTGTATTCAACCAAATACCACCATCAACAACCAGGTTGCTCAACTTAGACAGTAGAGGAACCAGCAGTTTCTCTAGCAGGTTCACATGGTAAACCGCACCGTCAGCATCCAATACAAGACGACCATCGCTACCCAATACCTTGGTCATTTCTTCTGTCGCTTCTTGCTTCGCAGTGCTGAACGCCACAGTATCTTTCGGGTTATTGAAGAGTTGCTCTACACCACATAGCTCGTAAGGTACATTTGCGTAGCTGTAGTTGTTTTCTGTCAACCAACTAATCAAATCATTGCTCTGATATTTGTCAGCAAGTTCCAGGAACTTCAACAGATAAATGATCTGGTGGTCACCCCAGTAACCAATGTTGCTCCACGGATCGTCCAGTTCAAGCAGTTCCCAGTCAACGCCATCTTTAGTAATGCGATAAGGGTTGTAGCCGTCAATCGTTGATGCGTTAACAAACTTAGCGACAAAAGAACTGATGTAGTTCGGATAGCTCAGTGCAATCGCTTCCCAGTTCTGGAAGATGTCACGCCAGTTACCCTGATAAGCCAGCAAACGTTGACCTTCTTCATCACGAACCTTGATTTCGTAGTGGTTCCAAGGACGGCTTGGGTCACCATGTCGGCGTCCAAACGTCAGTGGCAGATACTCGTAACACAGACGCACTAGTTGGCTATCACCTGTCTCTTTTGCTAGTGAGACTAACTCTGGATGGCTGATAGTTGCTGGTAACGCGCTCAGGAATGCCTTATGTTTCTCTGTCACCGCTTTGTTGGTGCGAGCAAATGTCTCTTTCACATCTGCAACTTCTAACTGATAACCTTCGACAAACACGCCACCACGCATGTTGTTAAACAGTACGTTCGCGTAGTGGTGGACACTGGTTTCTTCAGAAGACGTTAGCTGCCAAGCGTCCGCGCCAGACATCAGCAGTTTTAGCTCCTGATTGTTGCTATCGATGTCCGCATGGACAGTGTCTAGCAGGTCATCTTCCAGTACCAACATGTTCTTCATACTAGTGACATCTGAATGCGTTTTATCGATGTCGGCAACGATGGCCCAGGTCTCTTTTGCCCCTTCCGCCAACTCAACTGCCTGATGAACAAAATAAGCACCACGTTCGCCGCGTGTCAGTGTCGCATTTTCAAAAGGCAGGCCTTTTCTGAAACGAGCCAGTTCAGAAGCGCTTAACAGTACTGTCTGCGCCTGTTCAGCGAGTGAGAACACAACCGTTGTACGCAATGACTCTGCAGGTTCTGCTCGGTCACTTAGTTTTGCGTACATGCTGTACGTGGCCATCGGCAGTTCACCAACACGCTCGTTCCACTTGTAAGCATCCACTAGCGCACTGCGAGTTTGCAGTGCCTGAAGCGGTGCGCCAGATGGCAGCAAGTTCTGAATACCATCCATGACTTCAAGTGAAACTGATTTGTCCGATAAGTTAACCAGTTCGGTCTCACGAACAAAGCCAAAACGGTCACCTGAACTCCAGCTATAGCGATAGCCTACTTCCAGAGTATTGTTCAGCTCTTCGAATACAATTTTGTCGCCGATAGCATTCTTATAGATGTTGCGCTGAACGTCATATAGACCGTCATGAAATTCATTGTACGGTTCCCAAAGTGCAACCTTACCGTCGCCTTTGTTCACTTTAATGATTGCCTTTGAGCCCGTGTTCTGCGCGTTCTCATGGATATGGTCCACTGAGCGATAAGGGAATAGCGCATTTTCTGGGCGAATACGACCCGCAGACAAGCTGCCAGTCGATGAAATAAATAGCCAGTGGTTACTTGCAGAAACTACACTGATAAAAAACGGTGCCATTTGGTCAACGTTAGAAATCTTGTAGTAACGTTCACCATTCAGGTCTACAAACTGTCCCGCTACTTTGTCGCTAACTAAAGCTTGAGATTGTTCCATAATTAAGTCACTTCTTTTTGTAAGCGCTTTCTTAAAGCGAAAAATTAAAAAAAATTACATATTGTGGCAGCGTACAAAATGCTGCTCTGAGATTTGCGAAGTTGCAGGCATTTCGCGAGTACAGATTTCTGTCGCTTTAGGGCATCGGGTAGCAAACGGACAACCGACACTTGAAGGTTTCCAAAGAGGAATTTCACCCTTTTTCACTTCCAGGTCACGACGACCTGCGTTGCCTACTTCTGGTACAGCAGATAGCAATAGCTTTGAATATGGATGCTGTGGATTTTGCGTTACGTCGTCGCTGTTTCCCCACTCAACCATATGGCCGACATACATCACCGCCGTTTTCTCTGCAAAATAACGAGCAGTCGCAATATCGTGCGTGATGTACATAAACGAAATACCGTGCTTATCTTTCAGATCAGCCATTAGGTTTAAGATACCCAGGCGAACTGACACATCCAGCATTGAAATCGGTTCATCAGCCAGAATGACATCCGGGTCTACCGCTATCGCACGCGCAATCGCGACACGCTGACGCTGACCACCACTCAGCTCATGAGGGTATTTTTCTGCAGTCTCTTTCACCGGAGTCAGGCCAACAAGCTCTAGCAAGTCGTAAACCAATGAAGGGATAGCTTTTTTGTCGGCACGATTGTGAATCAGCAAAGGACGAGCAATGTGATGGTAGATCGTGTGAACCGGGTTCAGAGAGCCAAACGGGTCCTGGAAAATCATCTGTACCTGACGAGAGTACTCTAGCTGACCGTTCTCTTTAATGTATTCATCAACAGGTTGACCTTTAAACAGAACTTCACCGTCTGTCTTGTCATAAATCTGCGTCAGGATACGTGCGCCGGTACTTTTGCCAGAACCAGACTCACCTACGATAGCCAGTGCTTCACCTTTTTTAAGCTCAAACGATACATCATTAACCGCGCGCATCAGATTGCTTTTCACTGATTGACCTAACGGAAAATCTTTCACCAGGTTTTTTACTGACAGAATGACTTCTTTATTTTCCATTGTTAATTCCTCAAACCATATGGCAAGACACTTGGCGACCGTTCGCAAGCTTAGTTAGTGTTGGGTCAACTTCTCTACACTTCTCAACGCACTCACCACAACGTTCCTGGAAGTTACAGCCCGTAGGGATTTGCAGTAGGTTTACAGGGTTACCAGGAATACCGTACAAGCGTTCCTTTGGACCATGAATTGTTGGGAATGATGATACCAGACCTTTAGTGTATGGGTGCTCTGGTGCGCCAAAGACTTGCTGAGCATCACCCAACTCGATCAGGTTACCCGCATACATCACGCCAATTCGGTCAGCAATTTCACCCATCAAGCTCAAGTCATGGCTGATAAACAGAATTGAGAAGCCAAACTTGGTTTTCAGGTCGTAGAGTTCGTTCAGGATTTCACGTTCTACAACCACGTCCAGTGCCGTTGTTGGTTCATCCATAATGATCAGTTTTGGTTCCAAAGCCAGTGCAACGGCAATCACCACACGCTGTCTCATACCACCACTCAGTTGGTGAGGGAAACTGCTCATACGGTCACCGTGAATACCTACGATGGACAGCAACTCAACCGCTTTTTCGTGAGCCTGTTTATAAGGGATCTTTTTATGCGCCAGAATAACGTCTGTTAGCTGTTCACCAATGGTAATAACCGGGTTAAGTGAGTTCATCGCACTCTGGAAAACCACCGATACATCGTTCCAACGGAACTGACGTAATTTACGGTCATTCATTTTCAGAACGTCTTCACCTTTGTAAAGGATCTCACCTTCTGAAATCAGTGCGGGCGCTTTATGGAGACGAGAAATTGCAAAAGCTAGCGTACTTTTACCACAACCAGACTCACCGGCGATGCCTAGCGTCTCACCTTCTGCAATCTTCAGGCTTACGTTATTTACTGCACGAGCCACACCGTTTGGAGAGACATAGTCTACGCACAAGTTATTGATTTCTAATAGAGTGCTCATTATAGACCTCTCTTTTTGTCTGCTTCTTTCTTCAGCTTGTGCCAAAGTTTAATGTGTGGACCGGTACGAAGTTTAGGGTTACTAACCTGGTCAATTGACATGTTAACCAATGCCAGTGCACCACCTGTGATAGCCAATGCAAACGCTGGTACTAACATTTCCCACCATGCACCTGTGTACAGTGACGATGATGTTTGTGCCCAGTACAACATTGAGCCCCAGCTCACTTCAGTTGCATCGCCCAAGCCCAGAATACCCAGACCGGCTTCAGCACCCATCGCGTAAATTACCGTGCCAAGGAAGCCACCAAATACAATCGAAATCAGGTTTGGCAGAATTTCTACCAGGATGATTCGGATTTTAGATTCACCCATTACTTCTGCAGAGATAATGAATTCTTTATTACGGATCGCCATCGTTTGAGATCGGATAACCCTCGCGCCCCAGGGCCAGGAGGTTATCCCCAATAACACCGTAATAACAAGGGACCCCACCTGCCCTAAAAATGCCGCTAAAACAATCAATAATGGTAACTGCGGGAATACCAGGAATACGTTCGTCAGGAAGTTCAGACGGTCATCAATTTTACCGCCAAAGTAGCCCGAGGATACACCAACCAGAACCGCGATAGTCATCGCAATGACACCAGCAGTTAAAGCAACCGTAAGAGACTTGCGTGCTCCGTACAGCACCTGACTGTAAACATCACGACCACTACGTGTTGAACCTAGAACATGTTCTGCGTTCGGTGCCACGTGAGGTCTTGCAACACGTCGCTCTGGATCATGCGTTGCAAGTGCTGGAGCAAAAATAGCGCCAGCCAGAACAATCGATAGCAGCAGGCCGCCGATGATTGCTGGTGGGTTACCGTAGAAAAATGCGTAAACCTTACCTAGCGACTTCTTGATGTTTTTCCAAGAAAATTTAGGCTCTCTCACAGCCAGCTTACTTTGGCTATCATATTTGTGAGCATCAAAAAACTTATCCATAATGCACCCTAATTAGAAATACGTGGGTCAAGCCAAACATACAGTAGGTCGGCGATGAAGTTTGCCGTTAGTACAGCAGTAACCAAGATTAAAAGAATGGCCTGAATCAGAGGGTAATCACGAGCAATAATGCCTTTAAGAAGAATGTTACCCAGACCCTGGTAGTTAAATACTACTTCGGTCATGATCGAACCTGCAAAAGAGAAACCAATCGCCATTGCTATTGCGGTTGCAACCGGAAGGATAGCGTTACGTCCTGCATAACGGTACATCACACGGAAGCTGCTAAGACCTTTTGCTTCTGCCATGGTTACGTAATCTTCACCCAACACGTTGATCATTGCGTTACGCATGTTGAAGACCCAAGTTGCGATACCCACAACTACCATGGAACCCACAGGCAAAATAGCGTGTTTCGCAACACTACCTATAAACTCTAACGTGAAAGCAGGCTCAAGTGACGGATCGTATGTGTAAGCCAACGGTAACAGTTCCATCTTCAAACCAAAGAAGTAGAAAAGAAGAAGTGCAGTTACGATATACGGAAAGTTACTGATAAAGGCGAGAACTGGCGGAACAACCTGACCAAAAAAGCCTTCACGGTGATAAGAAGCGTAAGTACCGATACTCACACCAATAATTAGCGCTACAATCAATGAACCCAGTGCTAGAAACATAGTCCATGGTAGTGCCATAGCGATCACTTCAGAAACGCTCACTGGGAACATCAATACTGAAGGACCTAAATCAAGTGTAAAGACACTTTTCAGGTAAGCGATGTATTGGACAAAAATATTGCCATCTACAAAGCCGTACATTTCACGTACCGCATCCATTTGAGCTGGATCCATTCGACCTTGAGCGGCAGCGAAAAGCGCATCTACTGGGTCACCAGGCATCAAACGAGGTAGCATAAAGTTAAAAGAGATAGCGATAACAAACGCTGTAAAATAGAAACCAAACCGGCGAGCTAAAAACGACATAATAGTACCTATAAGAATCTTAATAATCAGGGGTCATCAAAGCGATGACCCCAAAGGACTGCGCTTACTTAAGGTGTAAGTTATTAAGAATAATTACGCGCTTACCACCGTCATACCATACTGGTTGAACGTATGGGTCTTTCTCACTTGGCCAGCCAACAATCTTAGAAGAGTTGTACTGGAACCAAGTTGGGTTAGAGAATAGAGGGATAAACGGCAGATTCTCTGCAGTGAACTCTTGCAGTTCAGAGATGATGCTTTGCTGTTTAGCTGTATCACCAGTCTTACCGAAGCTATCGATCAATGCATCGATCTCTGGGCTATGAACGCCGTGACCTGCGTGCCAAGTCTTGCCGATACGCGAAGTAGAGAAGTACTCCTGATAAGCCTGAATTGGGTTAGTCGCTACCATAGACCAGTTGATAGACATCTTGTACTTGCTGTCTTTCAGGTTGCTGTCGTAAACCGCCCAGTCAACCGTCTTAACGTTTGCTTTGATGCCGATTTCTGCATAGTACTCAGTAACCATCTGAACTACTTGGATCCAGTCAGTCCAGCCGTTTACTACTTCGATATCAAACTCAACAGTCTTGCCTGATGCATCATCACGCATGCCATCGCCATTACGGTCTTTAATGCCCGCTTCGTCCAGAAGCTTCATTGCAGCTTCAGGATCGAACTTGGTGATGTCCGCATACTTCTTGTTTACGTTCTCATCGATGCTGGTCTTATAAAGTTCACCGATACCACCAACGTTGAAGTTTGCTGTTGGGTAGCCGTAAGCAGCGATATCTACAATAGCATCACGGTCAAGAGCCATAGAAAGTGCTTTACGAACACGAATATCATCAAATGGTGCTTCTTTAGTGTTCACGTATAGGTGAATCGCGTCGTTCGCTGGGTACCAGAAGTGGTGATTCTCTGGGTTCTGCTGTACGAAAGTAGACTCGATGTCAGCGATGAAGTTTGAACCCCAGTCGATTTCGCCTTTGATCAACGCAGGCTGAATTTGAGAGTTGTCGTTATAAGAACGGAAAGTTACACAATCCAGGTAAGGACGGTTCTCAAGATAGTAGTTGTCGTTACGGCAAAGCTCCATTTGCTGAGGCTTGATGTATTTAACAGCTGTCATTGGCCCGCTGCCGATTGGATTCGGGTTAGTGAACGTAGTCAGATCATCCACTTTGCTCCAAACTGCTTTTGGTACGATGTGATAAACAGGAAGATTCCAGATAAACGTTGAATCAGCTTCTTTTAGCTCAAACTTAACCGTTTTCGCGTCAACCACATCAATAGATTGTAGGTTGCCTGCAGACCAAATACCTTTTTGGTCAAATGCTGGCGCGTCTTTTGTCATGTTAAAGCTGAAAGCCACATCTTCCGCAGTCAGTGCGCTGCCATCAGACCATTTAAGACCGTCACGTAGTTTTAGAGTAATGGTTTTCAGATCATCTGAATAATCTGCAGACTCAGCCAAACGCCAGTTCGTTTCGCCAGTCATGTTGTTGAACACCATTAGCGGTTCAAACATAATACCGTGTAGCAAATCCTTCGTTGTGTAGGGGTTGAAGTTATCAACAAACCCGGTATTGATGATTGGTACCGTTAATGTACCACCCTGCTTTATCTCTTCTGCCTGTACCGCAGCTGCGTTTCCGGCAAACAATGCACCACAAATAACTGAGGCGATAAATGTTCTTTTTTGCATCACTTTGTCCTTTAGTATAAGAGTGAATAGAAGCACTTTCCGTAGAGCAGACATGAATTCATGCGAGGGGGGTGAAACTCTATGAAAGCGCTTTCTTTGGATAATGCTATGCAAAGAATCAAGCTATGACAAAGCGCCTGGAGAGAAGTACCGACTCGATCACATATTTATAAACCTTTATAAATCAATAAGTTAAACAAAACCCTCTGACTAAAAACCAATCAACAATAAGATTAAATCCATATAATTCATATAGTTAACAGCAGGAAATAGGGCACACCCAACACTTACTAGAAATGTGATCCCCTTAACTTTTAAGTAAGCGCTTAACCAAAGCAGAGACCACAGAACGGATACATAAGTGGAATAATTGATTACACTTTTATCAAAATTTAAACATAACTTGTTGTTTTAAATTAATTTAACAATTTTAGTTTTATTTATATTCCGATTTGTGACGCTGCCACTGTTGCAAAAGCCAAAAGCTGATAGCATCACACTAAAGAAACCGCTTACTTTTTAGATGTCACTATGAATGAGATTAATTTTTGGAATGGCAACAAGTCTTCCTATCGACAGCTTTATGAGTTTGAGTTACTTGAACTGCTGTTAAATGCAACCCAAAGTTCTGGAACCAATACGTCTATCATAAATGATCTGACTGACTACCCTTCAGCTGAAGATGAAGGCAATGTGTTTGAGAACGGCACAGATGTTCTGGTCACTGTGAAGGGAAATGCAAAATTCGCTGGAAAGCGCTTTATCGAGTTACCCTACTCCATAACCAAAGACCTTTTGGGACAACGAATCCCGTTTATTCGCAGAAGCGAACTCAACCGCTTCGGCAATCCAGCTGAGTTGAGAATTGCGAAATGCGGTGTCCCAGAGACATGGGTGGACGCCGAACTCTACCGCCAGAATGAGTTTAATGTCATTGAAAGCGGATCATTTGAAGATGTGTTTGAGCGTCTGTCGGATGGTGAGTTTGATTATGTCTGCTTTGGTGCCAACGAAGCACTCGATATTTATGAGAACCGGGTAATCGACAAAGACGCTATCATCATGGCCCCCGATGTCATGATCGAATACTCCTTCCCATTGGTGTTCTATGTGAACGCTGATCTGCCTGAACTGGCTGAACGATTAATGGCAGGGTTTGAGGAAATTAGCCGCAGTGGTGCTTTTTCTGAGCTCTATTCTCGCTATTTTGGTTCTTTCGAAACCAAACTTTCTCTTGATAATCGACAACGTTTACTACTGAATAACCCATTTATCGCCTAAATCCAAAACAATAAAATTCTGGGATTTTAAACATGCAAAAAGCCTTGCTAGAAGCCGCTAAAGAAAAGCTCGCACCTATTAGCCGCCAAGCTGCAGCAGAAGGTATCGTTCTACTTGAAAACAATCAGGCTCTACCATTTACAAAGGGCACCGAAATTGCCCTGTTCGGGCGCTGCCAAATTAACACCTATCGAAGTGGTACCGGTTCAGGGGGGGCAGTGAATGTCCCTTACGCCATTAACATTGCAGAAGGGCTTCGCCAGAACAGCAACGTTAGGCTCAACGAGTCGTTAGCCGCAGTATATGCTCAATGGGTACAGAATCACCCATTTGATGATGGCGGTGGTGGCTGGGCCGCGGAGCCTTGGTTCCAACAGGAAATGCCGCTAGACGACACATTAGTTAAGCAAGCCGCACAACAGAGTGATTGCGCAATTGTTGTCATTGGACGTACCGCCGGAGAAGATCAGGATAATGCCGATAAGCCTGGAAGCTATCGCCTAACGGAATCAGAGCACGCCATGTTGGTCACGGTAACGCAACATTTCGACACCGTGATCATCGTGCTCAATGTCACCAATATTATCGACATGTCATGGCTAAACACTCTCGCCGATAAGCAATCCATTAAGGCTGTGCTCTACAACTGGGCCGCTGGAATGGAGGGTGGTCACGCTTTGGCGGATATTCTGACTGGCGAAGTATCACCAAGCGGTCGATTGACAGACACTATTGCCCATCAACTGTCAGATTATCCCTCTTCCGCCAACTTCGGTAACCTCGACAAAAATTACTATGCTGAAGACATTTATGTTGGCTACAAATATTTCGAAACCTTTAAACCGGAAGCCGTTCAATATCCATTCGGCGCTGGTTTGTCCTACACTCCGTTCAGCCAAAAACTGATTTCATTTGCAACTGTCGAAAAAAACGGCGTTGAAGAGCTGCACTTCCATTTCGAAGTAGTCAATAAAGGTGATTCTCACTCAGGCAAAGAAGTAATTCAGCTCTATGTAGAGGCACCACAGGGTAATTTAGGTAAGCCCGCACGTGCTCTGGTTGGATTCAGCAAGACTAAGGAACTGACACCAGGCGAAAGCGAACTGGTTCGCATTGTTGTTCCCGTATCGCAACTCGCCTCTTACGATGATAGCGGCGCAAGTGGTGCAAAAAGCTGCTACGTACTTGAGGCAGGCGAGTACCGATTCTACTCGGGCGACAATGTTCGTCAGGCACACCTGTTGGACGCAAGCTTTGAAGTCACCGAGCTTCGTATCGTGGAAAAGCTGACGGAAGCGCTCGCGCCTATCTCGTCATTTGACCGAATGAAACCGGCAGCTAAAGCAGAAAGTGGTCATTACCAAGTCGGTTACGAAGCCGCACCGATGCGTACGATTTCTCTCAAAGAGCGAATTGAGCAAAACCTGCCACAAACGCTGACAATAACCGGTGACAAGGGCATCAAGCTCATTGATGTCAAGCAAGGACATGCCTCAATGGAAGCCTTCATCGCCCAGTTATCATCAAAACAGTTGGCCACCATTGTACGTGGCGAAGGGATGTGCAGCCCTAAAGTCACCCCTGGGACTGCAGCGGCATTTGGTGGTGTGTCTGACGCGCTATTTGGCTTTGGTATTCCTGTTGCTGCCGCTGCTGACGGGCCTTCCGGGATCAGAATGGACAGCGGCCACAAAGCCACGCAGTTGCCGATAGGAACGTTATTGGGTTGTACTTGGAACAGTGAACTCAACGAGTATTTGTTCAATTTACTCGGCCAGGAGCTTTTGGCTTATCAAATTGACACACTCTTGGGGCCAGGCATCAATATCCACCGTCACCCATTAAATGGCCGTAACTTTGAGTACTTCTCTGAAGATAGCCTACTCACCGGCGTGATGGCCGCGGCGCAGGTGAAAGGATTAAAAGACGCTGGCGTAACTGGAACCATCAAGCATTTCGCGGCTAACGATCAGGAAACCGCTCGGATGGATGTCGACAGCATTATGTCTGAACGCGCGCTGCGTGAAGTGCATATTAAGGCATTCGAAATGGCGGTAAAAGAAGGCGGTGCCACCACAATCATGACCTCCTATAACCCAATCAATGGTCATTGGGGAGCATCTAACTATGATCTTAATACCACCATACTACGAAATGAGTGGGGATTTGACGGTATTGTCATGTCTGACTGGTGGGCCAAAATGAATAGCCCAATTGATGCAGGCAAAGAAGATAAGTCATTTACCTCGTACATGGTCAGAGCTCAAAACGACCTCTATATGGTGGTAGGAAACGAGGGCGCAGAAACCAACCCTATGAAAGACAATACGCTTCAAGCGTTGGAAGACGGCACATTGACACTTGGTGAGTTGCAGCGCTGTGCCATGAACGTTTGCCGTTTTGTCATGAATGCCCCTGTTATGGAACGTCCCCTGAAACCTTTTGAACCTATCAAAGCATTCAAGGCTATTGAAACTATTACAGAACGCGAAAGTATCTGCATTAACGACAGCATATCACTGGAATGCGGTGCCAATGTCGAAAAGTGGCTCAACGTAAAGCAAAGCGGCACGTATCAAGTGTCGGCGACGATGAGTTACGATAGAAACTCCCTCGCTCAGTCTTCTTGCAGTCTGAGTATCAATGACGAGTTCAGCATGTCGCTGTCTATCAATGGTACTGATGGCGAAGTCATTGCGGTGGATGGGCTTCAGATCAGGTTGACGTCCGGATATTACAAGCTAGCGGTTGATTTCGTTAAACCAGGACTGGTAATCCACCAGCTTAACTTGTCGATGGTTGACTGAGGTTGATCGGACAGGCTACAGTGAAGCCGCAATTCCCACATGTTTGGGTATTGCGGCTTTTTCAGCTCTAGTACTCTACTGTGACCCTTGATTGACAACGTGTTTTGACAATCCACGCACGAACGTGGTCATAGCTCAGATTGAAAATGAAAGCGTAAATCGTCACAAAGACTGTAACACCAACGTCCATCACCAACGCTTCCCAAAGCGTTACGTGCAGCATATAAGCCATCACCGGTACAGTAAGCACAAGTAACCCCGCTTCAAACAGCACTACATGAACCACTCTTATCCCCATGGTACGGTTAATTTTCTCTCCTTTTACAAAATGATCGAACACTAGATTGAAAAGATAGTTCCAGCACATGGCCATAGTGGCGATGACTATCATCGTTCCTGATAATTTGCTTAGATCATGATCTGTAAAAACTGATAGACCAACGATAGTAAAAGATACCGCCAGCACTTCAAATAGCACCGAATGAAAGACTCTTTCAAACGCTCCCATCGTTCACCTCCTTAGAATATATTTACACCTTCGATATTAGATGTGCCGATTATGACGACGACGAAAACAAAAGAAAGTTAACAGCTATCACACTTAGTGATAGCCTTAAGGGCATTGATTGGAAAGTCAGGTCTTCGAAGAGAAACTAATGTACAGTTTTGAACAACTCAAAATCTTTGTCGCTGTCTGTGAACATGGTTCTTTTTCCGCTGCAGCGCGTAAACTCAAGCGGGCACAGTCAGGTGTGAGTCAGGCCGTTGCCAATCTTGAAATCGCCATCGATCAGACCTTATTCAGTCGTGACAAGAATATTCCTCAATTGACTGAGAATGGCAAAGCACTGCTGCCCATCGCTCGTTCTATTTTGAATCAGCAGAAGTATTTCGATCAAAAAGTAGATTCTTTATCCAAAGACTATGAGCACGAACTCACTATCGCCGTCGATGAAAGCCTGATGGATAAGAGTTTTCTCAAGATACTCGCTCCACTAGCAGCAAAATTTCCCATCACAAATTTTGAGCTTATCTGTGCCTCAACGTTCGACGTAGAACGGTTGGTCAGAGAACAAAAAGCACAAATGGGTATCGTCTACGCGGATGGAGAACTTAAAGTCGATATGGATTTCTTCGTGTTAGGGCAGGCAAGATTTCTCACCGTCGTCGCGCCTGAGCACGAACTGGCAAGCTTACCCATTGTTAAAGACTCAGATTTGAAAAGTTATTGCCAATGTGTTCACCGCAGCTCGGAAAAAAAAGAGTTGTGGTTCACTTATGGCATCAGTTCCAACATCTGGTATGCCAATGACCACAAAACTCTGGTCGATATGGTTTCTGAAGGAATAGGCTGGTCAAATCTGCCTGAGATGCTACTCAAACAGAGCATTCAACATAACGAGGTGGTGGTACTCCCTGTTGCGCATGAGAAAAGTGGTTGGGTGACCACCGTCGGCTGTCTGGTATCGCGAAGCCATTCGAACGGTCCGGTATTGTCAGAACTCATAGAGTTACTGCAAAAACATCAATTTATTGATGACCATTGGGAGTAAAGCCCTAACCGATGATTAGGGCTTTGCGCTTAAATTGACTAATCGTTATGCCAGCGGATGTTGGCAAGTACGGTGGTGAACTCACCTTCACTGAATAACATAAACGGCGTATCCAGATATTTCAGCTCAATACCCTTAGAAGCAAAGCTGGACACCGGAACGTCAATGGTCACAAATTGCCTTGGCACCTGAAGTTTATCGGTGATATCAAGGGCCACCACGTCTTCATCTAACTTGTTTTCTGTCCATTTTTGCAAAGCAAGATAAACGGGCTGAGTTGGTAATCGTGATACTTTGACCTCAAAACTCAGCTTGCCTTTTGCAGAGCCATAACCAGAAAGATCTTCCACTCCCCCGTCACCCGTCTGAATGTAGGCGGCAGCAAAACCTCCCTTAAAGGTCAGTTCAACCGCATCCTGCTGCTGCTGGTAATTGTAAGGCTTAGTGTCAATCGTCGTTAGAGACATCGGGTTGTTCCGAGACACATCACTACCAATCCAATGAACGAAATCCGCAACTTTAAGTTGGAAATCACCAATGGTCGACTTCACCCCATACAGTTCCAGCGCCTGCTCGGCCATACCGTCTGTTTTCTGGTCAGACTGATCGATAGCAATATGGTCCAGATCTCGGGTTTGCAGAGAATCCGAATAGTTAAGACCATAACCGTATTCAAACAGTGGTGCATGTTCCCCTTTTGGCGACTGCTCCAGTGCCGGCACTTGATAATCCGGGATATGCAAAGGTATACGATTGACGGTGGCACTTCGTTTCTTATTTGGCCAACTGAATGAAAGCTGGCCCTGAAAATCATAACGAGGCTGGGCGTTGACGTCACCAATCAATACATCCGTGATCCCTTCTCCTTCACTGCCCGGTAACCACGCAGCAACGAATGCATCGGAACGGGCTATCTCTTCATTGAGATAAAGCGGGCGGCCGCTATAGAACACGGTAATAATTCTGGCGCCACAATCGTGGAGCCTGCGTATTTTCTCTACGTCTGGGCGGTAACTACGCTTGAGCTGACCAAATTCCAGAGTCTGCCAGGCCTTAATGTCCCCCATCATTTCTGAATACGGATCTTCACCAATGACCACAATCGCCACATCACCCGGTTTAACTTCTGTCTCAAGCAAAGGGTCGTAAGTGACATTGTCACCTCCGAGTTCATTGATCAGCGCCATTTTGAAGGTAGTTGCGCCTGGGAAGTCCTCCAGTGTATTCTCATCACCTTGCCAGGTCAGGTTCCAGCCACCAGACTGTTTTTGCAAGTCATCCGCTGCACTGCCTGTCAGAATCACCTTCTGATCACTGGAAAGAGGTAAGATCTGGTTCTTATTCTTCAATAATACCAGAGACTTACGCACTGCTTCTCTCGCAACCTCACGGTGTTCATCAGCACCTAGTAAAGACTGTTTTCCTGCCAAAGCACGCTGTTTAGGAGACGGTTTCTCCCAGAGTCCGGCACGCATTTTTACTCGGAGAATTCGTGTGACAGCATCGTCCACTCTTTCCATCGGGATGACACCCGACTTAATATCTTCCAGAGCTTTGTGGTAGACCGCTATCCAGTGCTTATGGACAGGCACCATTAGAATATCGTTTCCGGCATTGATCGCGTAAGTTGCATCGCCATCGGAACACTTACTGACTTCTGCATGGCCATGCCAGTCTGTCACTATCAGCCCATCAAAACCCATTTTGTCTTTCAGCACATCAGATAATAAGTACTTGCTGCCGTGAATTTTGTAGTTGTATGCCTCTCCCTCTTCAGGGTCATGATCATAATTGGCCGGATTTTCCCAGGTGTTGAAAGACGACATAACCACCTGTGCGCCAGCCTCTAACCCACTGAAGTACCCCATAGCGTGGATATTTCTCAACAAATCTTCACTGTATAGATTCTTTCCTCGGTCAATACCAGTGAGGGTACCACCGTCACCTACCCAGTGTTTGACGTTTGAGATGACATGATGCTCCCCTTTCAGGTCTGCGGCACTCCCCTGAAGACCTTTGACCATTCTCGACGCATAACCATAGGTAATCTCAGGATCTTCCGAATAGCCTTCATAGACGCGCCCCCAGCGCAGATCTCGAGGCGTCGCCACCGTAGGTGCAAATGTCCAGTCGAGTCCTGTTGCCGCGACTTCAACTGCGGTGATCTTTCCGATTTTTTCAATCAACTCTGGATCTCTTGCCGCTCCTAATCCAATGTTGTGGGGAAATACAGTCGCACTAAAGGCGTTATTATGACCGTGTACAGCGTCGGTCGCCCACATAAAGGGCACTCGAAACGGTCTGTCTGCGTAAGCCTCTTCTATCGCATGCCAAAACTCATCGGCCTTATCCGCCCAGTCCTGAGCCGTTGAGTGTTTATTTTCATTTGGCCACGCACCGCCACCATTGAGAATTGAACCTAGCTTATACTGTTTCGCTTCTTCAGGGGTTACGCCTCTGAGATCTGGCTGAATCATTTGGCCCAATTTCTCTTCAATGGTCATCAGCGCCAGAATACGCGCCACTTCCTGCTCAATGACATCATCTTTGGCAATGGCTGACTGAATGCGAGGCCAGTCTTTAAAATAAGGGATTTGGTAAGACATCTTGGATTCCTGAATAAAAAATGAAATAAACCAATGACAGCGAGTAAAGTGATTCGGACTCACCTCCACTGCTTGTGGTAAATAGAGTAAACATTCCGGCTTTATCCGGGGGCCAGCCCCCCGAATATGGTGTAAATAATGTGCTCATTTCGCATCTGTTCCGACTCATAAAGTTAAGCACACCAACGCAGATAGAGACATCCGATATAGACTCAAATAACGTAAAAATACCGGATTCTGGGCGCTAGAATAGTATCGAGTAAAAACTGAAGTAGATGTGATCTGCATCACACTGACCAGGTGGCCGGATACCCAATTTTGAAAACTCAGAAACCCTACACAAAATCAAACCTTACCGTGAAACTATTTATGAAATAGTTAAGCTTAATCTTATAAAAACAATCAGTTACAAGGAAACAAAGCAATATCCGCATATCACTGCTTAAGGTCATTTCATGGCGAAAACTACCTTCAAAGCGCCAACATTGCTATTGTGGAATACAGTGGACGTTTAAAAAAAATAACGACAAGGCAACACGATGCAAGACACTGACCCAAAACAGAATCGTAAGAATTTAGGCATTCTATTGGAACTGCTAAAATTTGTTCGACCATACAGAAACAAAGTCATAGCGGCACTGGTTGCCCTTATCTGCACCGCAGCGTTAACACTGTCTGTGGGCCATGGCGTACGGATTTTGATTGATCAAGGCTTTGCACAACAATCTTCAGAGCAACTGAGCAGCGCGATACAGTTCATCTTACTGGTGGTACTGTGCATCTCGATCGGTACGTTTTTTCGCTTTTATCTGGTTTCCTCTGTTGGCGAACGAGTGAGCGCGGACATTCGACTTGCGGTGTTTAATCACATTGTCACCTTGCACCCCAGTTACTTTGAGACCAATGGCAGCGGTGAGATCATGTCACGCCTGACTACTGACACCACTTTGCTGCAAAGTATTATAGGCTCCTCCTTTTCAATGGCCATGCGCAGTGCACTGATGTGTATGGGGGCTGTAATCATGCTGTTTGCTACCAACATCAAACTTACTCTGATTGTTCTGGCATCGGTACCCTTTATTCTGGTGCCCATCCTGTTTTATGGACGTCGGGTTCGGGCACTTTCCCGCCAGAGTCAGGATTCGATGGCCGACGTGGGCAGCTATGCGGGTGAAGCCATTGAACACATTAAAACGGTTCAGAGTTACAGCTATGAAGCGCAGGAAAAAATCTCATTTTCGGGCGAGGTAGAAAGAGCATACGAGATTGGTCGAAAACGGGTGAAACAGAGAGCTATCCTGATCTCTGGTGTTATCGTTATCGTGTTCAGTGCAATCGCAGGAATGTTATGGGTGGGCGGCAGTGATGTCATAAAAGGTACTATGTCCGCCGGCGATCTTGGTGCATTTGTCTTTTACGCCATTATGGTCGCCTCTTCCCTCGCAACCATTTCCGAAGTTCTCGGCGAGTTGCAGCGGGCGGCAGGTGCCACAGAGCGCCTGATTGAGATCCTTAAAGTGGAAAGCCATATCATTGCTCCAGAGGTAGATATGGTTTCTCCACACCAACTCAGACCGGAAATTGCATTTGATAAGGTTACCTTCCACTACCCTTCAAGACCTGGTGTGGCAGCAGTGGATGAACTGCAACTGAAAGCTGAAGAAGGCAAAGTACTGGCACTAGTGGGCCCTTCTGGAGCAGGCAAGACGACGTTATTTGAGCTGCTACAGCGGTTTTATGACCCACAGCAAGGTGCGATCACCTTTGGTGGCACAGACATTCGTCGCTTTGACCCTCAAGCCCTTCGTCGCCAAATGGCACTTGTGCCGCAGCAACCCGCACTCTTCAGCAATGATGTCTACCATAACATTCGGTATGGAAATCCTGACGCGACGGATGAGGAAGTAATAGCCGCAGCGAAGAAAGCCCACGCTCATGAGTTTATCTCACAACTGCCAGAAGGCTATCACAGTTTTCTGGGGGAGCGGGGTGTCAGACTCTCCGGTGGTCAACGTCAGCGAATCGCCATCGCCCGCGCTATTCTCAAAGATCCGAAAATATTGCTACTCGATGAAGCCACCAGCGCATTGGACAGTGAAAGCGAACATCACGTTCAGCAGGCGCTAGAGGAGCTAATGACCGGGAGAACAACCATCATCATTGCTCATCGGTTGTCGACGATCCAACATGCCGACCAGATTGCGGTACTTGATCAGGGCCATTTAGTCGATGTAGGTGATCACCATTCACTACTCAGCAGTTGTGAACTATATCGGCGACTGGTCGAGCTTCAGTTTAAACACCTGAGCAACCAAAAAATAACCTCGTCATTCCCTTAAAAAAGGAATCTAATACAGCGCGCTGTAAGCGCAATTTAAGTGACTATACTCAAGTGACCTCAAGATGCAGGACTCAGAGCTGCATCAAGGTGTTCAGTTCAAGGAAAATAGTTGAAGGAATGGCTATTCCCTTTCGAAGCTATTTGACGCAGAAATGGGCACCTTGATGAGCTCCCAAAGGGCGAGTTTACTTG
>NZ_FNVG01000001.1 GCF_900107935.1 Vibrio hangzhouensis
AAGCGTAGCGATGAGCTGATCCACCACTCAGACAGAGGTCTCCAATATTGTTCAGGAGAATACCAAGCACTACACAATAAACATGGGGTAAGCTGCTCCATGACTGATGGTTATGACTGCTATCAAAATGCTCTAGCAGAACGGGTCAATGGGATCTTAAAAATGGAGTACTTACTGAACAAGCCGAGTAACTTGAGTGAAGCTCGGAAAATGGTTGCAGAATCAGTGAGACTCTATAATGAAAAGAGAC
Source organism: Vibrio hangzhouensis (assembly GCF_900107935.1). Lineage (GTDB taxonomy): Bacteria > Pseudomonadota > Gammaproteobacteria > Enterobacterales > Vibrionaceae > Vibrio > Vibrio hangzhouensis. The sequence continues at coordinate 251 of NZ_FNVG01000001.1, forward strand.
CACACACGGCTCTAAAATACAAAACGCCCGATGAAGTACATCGAGCGTTTTAATCTAAAAAGTGTCAACCCATATCAGGACGGGTCACCATACAGTATCCATTTGCATTTCGAATAGGTCGAAAGTTACTGCCTCAAAACAATGCAATTTCGCGCCTCCAGTTCCCATTTTTTATCTTTATGCGGTATAAAACAATGGCTTATCGCGATATAAAACACTAATCACCAAAGCGCCCGTTACTTTGCTTGTAATTAAATTACAGAACCAAAGTGATAGTCTTTTGAACGTAGTGATTTATACTGTACGTGTATCAATAACTATGGAGAGAGTAAGTGGTCACAGCCAGAATTGAGTGAGAGTGGTTTTTACGCTGGCATATAGCAAGCTAAAGGGAACTATCTATCAAGAATTCGATCATAATTAAAGAACTTCACATCCAGAGTGAGGCATCATATTTGATGTTACGGCGTCACTTGATGGGTTAGGGCGCCCTTTAACGCACTATAACTAAATTCACTTTTGATAACACACACTGTTTAGTAATTGTGATAAGTAATAGTAATTCTCATACCTAAATACCGACCTGGTGAGTTATGGCACGCGTGTGACGCGGTAACTAAAGAGTGATTCAGATTCTAATTGAAGCGGAATAAGACATGTTTTTGCTAAAGTCCATAAAAATAAAGAAAAGAATGATCAAGTGCGTGCCGGCATTTGCAGGACACAGCCTGCGCTTTAGGTTACGCCGTAACCCAAATGAGCTTCCGTAGGTTTCAATAAAACGATTTTGAAGGGTTTCAGAGATTGGTGTCGTTTTGAGGGTTCATTAAGCGGCCAGCAGCATCATCGATGAAAGCCAATAGGCAGCATTTGTCGCTGCGTCCTTCGAACCAGTCATGGTGCGAGCCATCAATTTGAATGAGTTCGCCAAGGCAATCTCTGCGATAGCGAGGTTGATAGACTTTTGGCTTGCGCTTAGAGTGTGGAGTCCATAGACCGTCAGCGATCATCCATTGACGGAGCGTTTCTTTAGAAACCGTTAGGTTGTGATACTCAGAGAGTTTTTCTAGCGCAAACGTTGGTGAAAAGTCGAAGTATTGCTCACGCACGATCCTTAATACTTCAGCTCGAAATCGATCATCATAACGGTGGTTGCTTGGGCGGCCTCGAGCTGCATGTGCCAAGCTTTGAGCACCATAAGTTGCCAGTTGATTTAGTAAGCGTCTGACATGTCGAGTAGAGATATTCAAAATATCAGCAGCGTCGATTTGTCGTAAGCGTTTTTCTCGCACATCCGTCAGGACTTTGAATCGATTAATCTCGTGATCACTCATAGCAATTAACATCAGTTTAGGTCCTCATAAGCTAACTACGATTTAAGCTTAGGAGGACATTTTAAAGTTGCTCAAACCGGACATTACTATATTGCTTCCACAACCATAGTGCGTATTATCTATCTTATGTTAAATGCAGTGTAACGCTAGGTAAAATCTATGCCTTTTTCCTCTCCTGACCCTCATAACAGCGTCCCATTTAACGATAACTGTTATTTACCATAAAATAGCTAATAACTACATGCTTTAATCTTAGGATTAAACCTCGTTGTTATTAGTACTAAAAAGCCAGCATTAATGCTGGCTTTTGCTCCGGTATTATCCACCGGAAAGCTTAACGGTATAACCTTTCTTTTCCAAAACTGTTTTGATCTTCTCGCGTGCATCGCCTTGAATCTCGATATCACCGTCCTTGACTGATCCCCCGCATCCGCATACTTTCTTTAGTTCTGCCGCCAGGAGTTTCAATGCCGCATCTTCCAGGTCCAGGCCGGTAATGATTGATACACCTTTGCCTTTACGACCTTTAGTTTGCTTCTGAATCCGAACGATTCCATCGCCTTTTGGGCGAACCGGTTTCTGTTTTTCTTCTTTGATTCGTCCGGTTTCTGTTGAATATACTAGAGTCATATTACTTCTTTGTTTGTTCTGCTTTCTGCTTCGCGATTAGATAAGCCTCAATGTGCCGTTGTATGGCAAGCTTACCGCCTTTGATAAGTTTACCATTAAACATGCAATACCATGCGTTATTTTCCCCGGTATCATTTTTTAAGGTAAAACCGTGAAAATTTTCCTGTGTGACTTTGGAGGCTTTCGCTTCTGCCGATTGTGCTAATTGGGATGGCTCGATAATCGAGGCCGTATCACACCACCAATCGATGCTCTTCTTTACAGCAGACAACGAACCTTGTAGTTCTCTGTTTTTTATAGCCACTTTCCATAATTGGTTGTTAGAACCAATAGATTTAAGGGTAAAACCTCGATAACTCGCTAGAGCCATATAGACCTTTCTCTTATGTATGTGATTGTCTTAGCTTGCGTTTGTCATGGTATCAGCTATTCTGTATCAATCAATTAAGTTATAGTGCGTTAGTATGAAAAAAGATGTTCCGAAAGTCACAAATCATAAACAAATAAGTAGATTTAGCGCCTTATTAAAGAATTCTATAAACGCTGCAGAGTTTGATGAAATGACGTCCGGGTATTACTCGAAGAGCTCTAATTTAGCTATGTCGAAGGATTGGCGGATATTTAATGACTTTTGCGTAACAAAGAATCGTAAATCTCTACCAGCATCTGTCGCGACTGTGAAGGAATTCATCTCTCACGAACGTGCTAATCGCAAATACTCCTCCCTAAAACGTTACACTGTGACGATATCTCTTGTTCACTACCTGTTTGATTTCAAAGATCCAGTAAAGAACCGCGAAATAGGACTCCTTTTACAAGATATTCAAGTAAGCACAATGGATAAGGTTAAACAAACCGTTCCACTCTCTGAACATCATCTTGAACAGTTGAACGCCAAGCTACAATCTAGTCAGGATATCAAAGATATACGTGATCTTGCTATCTATCATGTGATGTTCGAATGTGCACTAAAACGAAACGAGTTAAAACGATTGGAGATAAACAGTGTTCGTATTGATGACGATATTTGTATTTTGTCCATAGACGAAAGCCATTATCGGTTAAGTGAAACAGCAAAAAACGCGCTTTGTCGTTGGTTAGCAATTACGCCCTACTCTGTTCTGTTTTCAGCTATCGATCGCCACGGCAACATAAGCGCCAATGTGTTAAATGATTCTTCCGTTTATCGTGTGCTAAGGAGAGCAAGCGATTTACTCGCGTTACCAGCGCAGTTAAGTTTCTCTTCGCAATCAGGCCGTGTTGGAGCGGTACAAAAATTGAGTAACGAAGGGTATAGAATAAAAGAAATTCAGGATTTCGGCCGATGGGCAAGTCCGGCAATGCCACTTCAATACAGTGGCAATCGACAATCGGCCGAAAAGGAAAAGTCAAAATTTAAAGACGACAATAAATATGATTAGCGAAAGGATGACTCGATGCAATCGGACAAAAAGTCCGAGAATGCCACTCCGGAATGTTCAACCATCTTAGGAAACATAGAAATAGGTGTCATTCCTGGGAATGTATTAACCTCATTTAGATAAATGATATTATCCTCCGTTAGGAAAAAGTCGATGCGAGACAGGTGCTTCAATTTCATTTGCTTAAACACCTTTTCAGCACAATCATGGATAATTTTGCGTTGCTCATCAGTCAGATCATCCGCTTCTACTTTAGTGGTCGAATGACTGTCCGCACTGTACTTCTCGTCATAACTGTAAAAACTGTCGTTAGGTGCAATTATCTCACCTGGTTTGGTGATCCGTAATTCACCCCGATACTCATATGCAGCTACTTCGAGTTCTCTAGGCTTTACTGACTGCTCTACGACGACTTGATCAGAGTAACCAAACGCCGCATCAATCGCTTGTTCTAGCTGTTCCTTTTCGGTGACACTGTAACACCCCACTGATGAACCTTGTTTTGCTGCCTTCACAAACACTTTGCCCCACTTATCATAAGCTTCTTGTGCCAATAACCTGCTCTGTGGGCTATTCTCTGTTAGAAACAAATATGGAGTGTTTGGGATTCCTAAGGTGTCATACCAAAGCTTTGATGTGATTTTATTAAAGCTATTACTGCTCGCTTCTGGTCCACATCCCAGATAGGGAATGCCAGCCATTTCAAACAAAGACTGGATATCACCAGTTTCGCCTGGGAAACCGTGAATACAAGGAACGACATAGTCAACTTTGACATCACAATGCTCATTGACGAGTGCTTTTTTATTTAAATCCAAAACAACAAGGTGGCCGTCGTTGCACCTCCATCCTTCCTGAGTGATTTCTACTCGGGTTACATCAAACTTTGGGTTCAGGTTTAGCTGACTCTCAAGGAAGTTAGCTGAAACGATAGAAACTTCATGCTCTGCTGAACCACCACCGCATAGAAGAAGGATATTGAGTTTTGACATCTTAAGCTTGTCCTTAAATTGCTTTAGATAAATGATAAACGATCGGGCATCAAGATTCAGTCCAAAATCTGTTAATTCTGTAGATGCTTCTACTGTATGTATAGATTACATACAAAAACGCGCTCAACGGCAGTTCTACTGCCAAGTTTGAGCGCGCTGTAATGCTTGTCCAATAACCGATTTAGTTAATTTTACTTAACGTTGGGTAGTCAGACTTTTTAATCTTATCGATGCTGCGTACAAAGGGTTTAAGATCCTGAAACTCTTTTGGTAATGTCGCTATTGCCGACTTTGCTTTTTGTTTAGTTGCGAAATCACCATACAAGACTGAGTACCATTTAGTTCCATTGACTACTTTGTAGTTTTGCCAAATAGGTTGACCACTCTTAGGGAGCTTATCAGAGAATGTCGAGACTTTGTCCTGACTTCCTACCGCTACAACCTGGATGGTGTAGCCAAAACGATAGTTCTGCTGCTCTTGCTTTTGGGACGGAGGGACAATTTTAACGACCTTATCCTCTGCAGGTATCGCTGTTGTTTTCTTGGGCTCAACCGTCTTTTTAATTTCTGTTTGCGTTTGTGGCTGAGGTGCCTTCTTTACTTCTTCTGCTGTCACAGTGGCAACAGCAACTGGGGCAGCGGTAGTTTGAGCGGGTTTATAGTCTTCTCGGTAACTTTCTGATTTCACCTCAGTAGTGTATTCACTAGAAGAACACGCCGCTAACAACGCAGTCAAACTTAAGATAACCACTTTTTTCATTTTATTACTGCCTGAGTTATAAATTTTGTAAATCATGTCGACAGAATTTATTCGAATCTACGATTCACGACACCTGTCCTAACTTCCTGTGACATGTTACACAATAATTGAGCTACAGCAATATGTTATCTGCAAAATTCAGAGCTTGCTATGTCTAACTGATGACATCCTGGGCTACTATAAGAGAGTTCGATCGCAGTTCCAAAATATCATGAATACGTTCCGCCCCTCCAGGAGTAGACCATGTCTTTAGATTTATTGTTCAAGCCCACTTCTATCGCTGTCATTGGTGCCTCTATCAAGCCAGATCGGGCTGGAAGTGTCGTGATAAGAAATCTGCTTTTAGGTGGTTATCAGGGAACCATTTTACCGGTGCATCCAAAGTATAAGTCAGTCAATGGTATACTTTGTTACCGCGCTGTTGCTGAGCTTCCACTGGTTCCTGATGTGGCAATTCTTTGTACCAAAGGAATAAGAAACGTCGATTTATTTAATGAGCTAGCAGTCGCCGGCGTTAAGTATGTCATTGTAATGGCTTCAGATATGTCGGTTCTTTACGATGATGACTGTACAATCGAGGACAAATGTCTTCAAATCGCGCATCAGTCAGGGATAAGGGTTATCGGCCCGAACAGTCTTGGTATCTTACTTCCGTGGCAGAAATTTAACGCTTCGTTTTCACCTGTGGATTGCCACCCCGGTAAACTTGCGTTTATATCGCAATCCTCGGCTGTGTGCACCACCATTCTCGACTGGGCCAAAGATAAAAATATTGGATTTTCCGCCTTTTTATCCATTGGTAACGGGCTAGATATTGATTTTGATGACATTCTCGACCATTTATCCCGAGACAGTAAGACCGAAGCTATTCTGTTGTATGTTGACTCCATAAGGGACGCTCGTAGATTCATGTCAGCTGCACGGGCAGCATCACGGAACCGCCGTATTCTGGTATTGAAAGCTGGTCGAAGCTCGGGTGTGCTAGGTTCGTCTCGTAATTATTCCAGTCCTTCGTTTGACATAGTCTATGATTCAGCAATTCAAAGGGCCGGTATGCTTCGAGTTAAGAATACACACGAGCTCTTTGCAGCGGTAGAAACGCTAACGCATTCCGTTCCGCTTAGAGGAGAAAGACTTGCAGTTATCACAAATGGTATGGGTCCTGCCCGTATGGCGCTGGATACACTCACGGATATTGGTGGTAGTGTCGCTCAACTATCACCCGAGACAATTGGTCAACTGACCGAGATATTGCCTGAGGCATGGTCTCATAGTAATCCTATTGACCTGATCGGTGACGCGACACCTAAACGATATTGTGACGCACTTAATGTCGTATTGGATAGTGACGATATTGACGCAGTCCTCATTATGCACAGCCCCTCCGCTACCGCGAAACCTGAACAGACTGCTCTCGAGGTTATTGAAACAATTAACCGGCACCCTAAGGCGAAACGATTTAACATACTAACCAACTGGTCCGGTGAAGCAACGGCCAAAAATGCCCGGTTATTATTTACCGAACACGGCATCCCCACATATCGGACACCCGAAAGCGCGGTCACAGCGTTCATGCACTTGGTCGAGTACCGGCGCAACCAGTGGCAATTGATGGAAACACCAACCACTACAGACTCTTATTCAACGGAACAACTTTCTAAAGCACATGACTGGCTTACCTCACATGTGATATCTGCCCCTGAAGACCAGCCATACACTCAACTCGAATCACATGTCTGTGAACAACTGTTTGAATTGTTTAACCTTCCAACCTTACCAACGTGGCTCGCACATGATCCAACAGAAGCTATCCATTTAGCCGATAAGATTGGATACCCTGTTGCAGTAAAACTTCGCTCTCCGGATATTGCCCATAAGTCGGATATTCACGGTGTAATGCTTAATTTGAGAGATGCCAACGAAGTGAGCAATGCTGCTCAGTCTATTCTCGATCGAACAACACTCTCCTATCCTGAGGCAAGAATTGAAGGCCTTACCATACAGCAAATGGCTAAGGTAGCCGGTGGTCAGGAAATAAGGGTAAAAGTCATGTGTGATGGCACATTTGGCCCAGCAATTTTCATCGGTCAGGGTGGCTCAGAATGGAATATCGACAAGGAAGCGGTCACTGCCCTTCCACCGCTTAATATGGCTCTCGCCCGTTACCTCATTATTAATGCCATCAATAAAGGTACGCTAAGATTTCAGCAATCTCCCAACCCTGTCAATTTGGGTAAACTCGCACAGTTTCTTGTCAAGATCTCGCAGATCGTCATAGCGTGCCCTGAGATAGAAGAGCTGGATATTCATCCCTTATTGTTGAATGGAGACGATATCACTATCCTCGACGCTTCGGTTTCAATTCGGGGTTATACTGGTGAGCCTCAGGCTCGGCTAGCTATTCGACCCTACCCAACAGAACTGGAAGAAACGCTTACACTCCATGACGGGTCTATGATCTCACTCCGTCCGATAAGGCCTGAAGATGAGCCCTACCATGCTGACTTTATTAAAAACGTCACCAAAGAAGACCTTTATAAGCGCTTCTTTTCCGATGTGGGCGAGTTCAACCATGAGGCTTTAGCAAACCTGACTCAGATTGATTATGACCGGGAAATGGCGTTCGTAGCAGTCGACCTTGGTTATTCGACACCTCATATCATCGGCGTTTCAAGAGTACTCGTTACGCCGGATAACACGGATGCTGAGTTCGCGATCCTGATCCGCTCAGACCTGAAAGGCAAAGGGCTCGGTAAGATCCTGATGAATAAAATCATCGCATACTGCAGAGACAAAAAAACACATCAAATATCGGGAATGACGATGCCGACTAACCGGGGAATGCTGACCCTGGCACAAAAGTTGGGATTTGAACTTGATGTCCAGTTTGAAGATGGCGTTGCCGATATGGTGTTGCGCTTAGACCATTAAGCGCACTTGGCTATCGAATCACTTCAAATCCCATGTTTGAGCAAGGTGGCGAATGCACCATGATTTTGCTTCGCCAATATTGCTTCGCTTCCATGCCATAACGATATCGATACTCATTTGTTCTGAGTCTTTTATCTGCATAAGCTTGCCCTGCTTTATCAATCGATCTGCTACCTGACTGGGCAGTGTACCAATTCCCAAACCACATACCAGTGCATCAATTTTGGCTTCCAGGTTAGATACTGTAAGACGCGGTTGCTTTTCCAAAATATTCACAGTTAACGCCGGCTGCTCCCTGGCTGTGTCTGCTATAGCAATAACACGGTAAGCTTCTCTGGCTGCAACATCAAATTTACCACTCCGTTTGTGTACATAGTGATCTGCCGATGCGACCCAAGTCATTGTCATTTGTCCCAGGACCTGGGTTTTTACACCCTGTGGGACTACCTCCGGGCGGGAACATACGAGTAGAGCACAACGATCTTCATTAAGCGACTCCCAACAACCCGCCAATACTTCCTCTTGAAGCTTGATACGCGTCTTGCTCACTTGTCCAAGTTTATCTACTAGGTCGAAGAAGTTTTCCGCAGGTACAATACTGTCGTATGCAATAGTGAGGTCTAACTCCCAACCGTTTGCTATGACCCTTGCCTCATTTACCATTGCTTCTGTTGCCTGCAGGATGACTCGGCCACGCTCTAAAATCAATTTACCGGCGTCTGTTAATGACGCCTTATGACCTGAACGGTCAAAAATCATAATGTCCAGATCTTGCTCTAGCTTTTGTATCTGATAACTGAGCGATGAAGTAGCTCTGTCCAGTTCAACAGCGGCAGCGGCGAAGGAACCTCGTCTGCTAATTGCGTCGAGGATATGAAGTGCTTCCAAAGTAATAGAGTTGTGCAATTGGATACCCGTTAGTTACTTTCAATGTAATGAAACATAGGATTTTTCTATGCAAAAACGATAGTAGTGTCTCTTAATGGCTATTTATTGGCCACTCACACACAAATCCCATAGTTTATTTATGATAATGATAGTAATTATCATTTGTATTCTATATTATCCATCCCAACCTTTTGTTTGACAACAATTACGGATGGTTATATGTCAAAGTTACCTTTTAAAAAACAGCTGCTTGCTTCTGCTGTTCTCTCTATATTAGTCTCTAGTGCCCACGCAGAGCAACAATCTAACCTATTAAATGAGGTTGTTGTAACAGCCACACGAACCGAACAAGATGCACAAGACGTGTCTTCGTCCGTGAGTAAAGTGACTAGCGAAAACATTGAGTCAACAATGGCGGGAGATGTAAAACAAGCTGTCAAGTACATGCCGGGGGTTCGCGCTGAAGGCAGTGGTCGATTCGGTATGTCAGGATTTAACATCAGGGGAATGGACGGTTCTCGAGTAAAAATACTGGTTGATGGTGTACAACAACCCCACGCTTATAATCCCGGCGCGTCAGAGCAACGTAAATATCCGAACGCAATAGAAATAGATACACTGGCGGAAATCGAAGTCAATAAAGGGCCCTCCTCGTCCTTATACGGCTCCGATGCATTAGGGGGAGTTGTCTTGATGCGTACCAAGAATCCCGATGATGTTCTAATAACGGATGGTGACGAGGACCGTTTTGGAATAAAGACGGGTTACTCTTCTGCTGATGAAAACTTTAAGACAACCGCTACTTGGGCACGCCGTCACGGTAAACTCGAAACCTTGCTCATGCTCACCTATGCCAATGGTTCAGAGACCAAAACTCACGGAAGCGCTGCAGACGTTGATGGTGTGTACCGTGGCGCTGCAAATCCCGCTAACAAAAAGCTTGGTAATGTGCTGGCTAAAGCGTTCTACCAGATAAACGACGATCATCGAGTGGGCACCACTATCGAGTACTATGATTATTCCTACGATGAAAAGACACGCTCACTTGAAGGCTATTCCATGGGTAGCATGCTCACTTATAACGACAGGTATTCTAACGACAACAATAAGAGGCTACGTTTAGGTTTTGAGCATGAATGGAATATCAACGCAGTTCTTGCTGACGATTTGATGTGGTCTGTTAACTATCAGGACAGCAACACGCTGAACGAAAACTACGATACGGTTTCTTCCCACATCCCTTCACTAAACTACGGTAGAAGGATGCGGGAGCGAAAAGCGTCGGACCAAACTATTCAACTGGACTTGCAGGCAAATAAGCTGATTGACTCATCCAACGCCTACCATATGCTTACTTATGGCCTGGCGTATATGGACAACAAGTTCAAAACAGAGAATACAGATTATAAATACGATCTCGGCACCGTGGCTCCAGGACACACTGATATCCCGGACGCAACCACTCAAAAGTTTGGAGTTTTCGTTCAGGATCAGATGTTTTTGTTGGACGAACAGTTAGTTCTTAACGCGGGAATTCGTTACGACTACTTTAACACCGAGCCAAAAACCAATGATGGCTATGACAAACAACAACCGAGCAGCCAGAATGATGCTTTTACTGGTAAACTCGGTGCCGTTTATCACCTCAATGATCAATACAGTGTTTTTGGGCAAATCAGTCAGGGCTTCAAAGCCCCCACGGTACAACAGCTGTACTACTTTTATGACCAAGGGGCTATTTTCGAACCGGATCCTAACCTGAAAGCGGAACGCAGTATCTCATATGAAACCGGCTTAAGAAGCCAAACTGATGCAGCAAAATACGAAATCGTTGGATTTTTCAACCAATATAGGGACTTCATCACGACACAGAAAGTGGGCACTTCCGAAGGGAAAGATGTCTATAGCCCAACGAACCTTGATCAAGTTGAAATAAAAGGATTAGAGTTTTCTTCTACAGCGTTGCTTGATCGCTTGCTCTACGGGCCTACAGGCCTATACGCTAAATTCTCTATTGCATATACCGAAGGTAAAGACCTTAAAACAGGCAAGGAGTTAGATACAATTTCGCCATTGACCTCTGTACTTGCTCTTGGCTATGACGATGTGATCAACAACTGGGGAGGCATTACCAGCCTAACTATGGTAGGACGTAAAACAGAGTGGCAGGAAGAAGACAATATCGATGCGCCAGGGTATGCGGTCATGGACATTACCGCTTACTACAAACCATTAGAAGATCTGACGCTACGAGCTGGGCTCTTCAATGCATTTGATACTAAGTACTGGCTATACGAAGATTTACGAAATAAAACGAGTTCTTCAACTCATAAGAACAACGATCTCTACACTCAACCCGGTCGAAACTGGGGTGTTAACTTAGAGTACATGTTTTAGTAATAGATATATTCAAGTGACCTCAAGATGCAGGACTCAGAGCTTCATCAAGGTGTTCAATTCAAGGAAAATAGTTGAAGGAATAGCTATTGACGCAGGAATGGGCATCTTGATGAGCTCCCAAAGGGCGAGTTTACTTGAGTATAAAACGAAGGGGAAGGTATGATACCCTCCCCTTCGTTTAACAAATCTTTCACTTAAGCGACTGACGTCTTCATTACTTTGGGTACTGGCGTAATACTGTCCCTGTAGCTAAACCATAAATAGCTAACAGCAATAATGTAAAACAGATATGAAAGCGCAAACACAATAGGTGAAGTAATCAAATCGTTCGAAATACCCAATGCAACACCAACGACAGTCACGGTCAACTTCGCAAGTGTACCAAGCAGAAGCAGTCCCATCGCAAACTGGGGAAATCGCGTGCTCGCAAAAGCAATCAAATAGCATGCACCAACCGCTAACGATGCAATTGTAAGACCGAGCAAGTAAGAGTGAATGTGATCTGCTGCCGCATAACCAGCTCCGACAGAGACACCAAGCAACATTAGAATTTTCGTAATGAACATAAGTTACCTCGACAAATAGGAAAAATAGTCTTTGAAATGTCCATTTTTCATTTATGCAAACTCATTTTACCTATATTGTGTAGTTAAAAAAAACCAATTACAAGCACGTTTTTTGCGCACTAATAGTACGATATTTCGCCTCGCCAGTTTCGTTACATTTATGCAACAGTAACAATCTCATTCCACTTTTAGTAACAGTATGTTACGTATTTTACCAACCAGAAACGAAATATAGTTAACAATGATGTTACATATTTATTTTTTTATTCTTTGTTCTATTTTGTGATCTAAGAATGCCAAGTAATAAAATGCACAAATTATTAATTCATTGTTAACTAAATATTTACACGAGCCAATTTATTTGGATTAATTCAAAAAAATCGATTCCAATCACAGTTTTATTGGTTATAATCCGCGCTCATTTGCGACATCTGTTGATAAACGCAAACTAAATTTGAATTTTTAACCCTCGAACAAAGTTCGTAATATCAGAGAACCATAATGAGCAAGATTGATAAAGCAATGCGAATCCTAATCGCCGGATTCTGTATCAACCTTTGTCTTGGCATCCTGTATGCTTGGAGTGTATTCAACAAAGCCCTAGTTAGTGATTGGGGCTGGAGCGCTGCTGACGCATCTTCTCCTTATGCGATTGCGACTATCACCTTCTCTATCTGTCTTCTGGTAGCAGGCGTACTTCAAGACCGAATGGGTCCACGTAACATCCTTATTCTAGGTGCAACCTTGACGGGACTTGGCATGATTGCCTCAAGCTTTGCCCAATCGGTACTAATGCTGAACATTACGTTTGGTGTTGTTACGGGTGCCGGTATTGGTTTTGGTTATGCGTGTCTATCCCCTTCTGCGATGAAATGGTTCCATCCGTCCAAAAAAGGCATGGTTAATGGTTTGATTGCCGCAGGCTTTGGCTTAGCCGCCGTCTATCTGGCTCCGCTGACGTCGACCTTGATTGGTCAAATGGGTATCAGCTCTGCATTTATGATTCTTGGTATTGGTGTTCTTATTATCGCTGTTCCCCTAGCCGCGACAATTAACAATCCACCACAGGGTTACAAACCGCAAGAACCAAAAGTAAAAGCAGGTCAAGCACCAGTACAAGTAAAAACGGCAACGGATATCACTTGGAAAGCGATGTTAAAGACGCCGCAATTCTATTCATTGTGGATCATGTACGCGTTTGCAGCTGCCGCAGGTCTGATGATCATTGGTAACATTACCAATATTGCCAGCGTGCAAGCTGACTTACCAAATGCAGTCTACCTGGCGTCACTACTAGCAATCTTCAACTCTGGTGGTCGAATTGCTGCTGGTATCTTGTCTGACAAGATTGGCGGTATCCGTACTCTGATGCTGGCGTTTATTCTACAGGGCATCAACATGGTTATGTTCTCTACCTTTACCAGTGAATTTACGCTGATCATCGGTACTGCTATCGCGGCTGTAGGCTACGGAACACTTTTGGCTGTTTTCCCATCTTTGACTGCTGAGTACTATGGTCTTAAGAACTACGGAACAAACTATGGTGTACTATACACATCTTGGGGTATTGGTGGCGCTATTGGTGCTGCGATCGTCGGTTACTCAATGACTCAAGGTGGTGGTTACAATCTTGCCTATACGATCTCTGCAGTCATGATGGGTGTGTGCGTCGTATTGTCACTGATAACCAAGCCTATTACCGAAGAAAAAGCGGTTCAATTAAAAGCGGCATAACCTTTAAACTTCGATTTATTCATAAGAAAGCCTGACTGAAAAGTCAGGCTTTTTTTTGCATTTTCTGAACTATCGTTGGAAATATATTGATTTATCTATAAAAATTAGCACTATGCTCACTCAGATTTGATACGCCTAGGCTTGGCATAGAGAACTCACTATGAAATTAAAGACAACATCCCTCTACTTGCTGATTCTGCTGTTTTCAGGATGTGCAACTTACGCAGGATTAAATTATGACCAGCTTTTCGGACAGCCCGAGGTCAGGGAACGTAACGTCGCATTATCTACACCAGAAGCCGACTTCTTTTTAAACGACGTTAAGCCCATCATAGATAACCGCTGTGTGGTGTGCCATGCGTGTTATGACGCCCCCTGCCAACTCAAACTTTCATCTGTTGACGGTATAGACAGAGGAGCAACTAAAGCCCTTGTCTATGAAGGTACCAGACTTACCGCAGCGCAACCTACTCGTTTGTTTGAAGATGCACAAACAACACAACAATGGCGCCAACTAGGCTTCACGCCTGTATTAAACGAACGTGAGCAATCTCTGGCGGCCAACCTTGATGCTGGACTGGTGTCTAGAATGATCACTCAAAAAGTACGACACCCTCTTCCAGAAACTAACCAATTGGAAGGGTTTGACTTTTCAATCGCCAGAGAGCAAGTGTGCCCGACAATCGAAGAATACGATGCCTATGAAGCAGACTATCCGTACTGGGGAATGCCTTTTGGTATGCCAAATTTAGACGAGTCTGAGTACGATACACTTATCGCCTGGTTAGGCAATGGTGCAAAAATGAATGCTCCCGTTCCATTGACGGTTGAAGAGCAGCAAATGGTGGATAAGTACGAGGTATTATTCAACCATAGTGCGCGAAAAAATCAGCTTACAGCGCGTTATATCTATGAGCACCTGTATTTAGCCAACCTGTATTTCTCTGAAATTGAATCTCAACGTCGCTTTTTCACTATTATTCGCTCAACAACCCCACCTGGGGAGCCTATTCGCAGAATCGTCACTCGACGTCCGTACGACGCCCCCGGTGTTGACCGTGTTTACTATCGTCTGATTCCAGTACAAAGTACTATTGTCGACAAAACTCACATGCCGTTTGCCCTGAACGATCAAAAGTTGGCACAATGGTACCAGTGGTTTATTGAACCCGATTATACCGTTGAGACACTACCGAGTTACAACATTCATGTTGCAGCAAATCCAATGACGGCTTTTAAAGACCTCCCAGTTAAAGCTCGATTTAACTTCTTGTTAGACAATGCACAAAATACAATAATGGCTTACATTAAAGGGCCGGTATGTCGTGGTCAATTGGCGCTTAATGTTATCAACGATCGTTTCTGGATCTTCTTTTTAGATCCAGAAAGATCTGAGTTACCTGAAGTCAATCAGTTTTATCAAGAACAAGCTGACAACCTCAAACTGCCGAGTGAACTAGAAAGCAATACGCTCCCTATTGCAAACTGGGTCAAATATTCTAATCAACAAACTCGTTATCTTGCCGCTAAATCCGAGTTCATGAACAAATGGTTCGCCGGTGGTAAACACCTGACGACAGATGTACTTTGGACTGGAAACGGCGAAAACCCAAATGCCGCGCTGACCATTTTCCGTCATTTTGATAGTGCCTCCGTGGTTCAGGGCCTTGTCGGTACACCACCGAAAACAGCCTGGATTTTAGATTACGCGTTGCTAGAACGAATCCATTATCTACTGGTCGCTGGCTTTGATGTTTACGGAAACTTCGGTCATCAACTGATCACTCGTATGTTTATGGATTTTTTACGAATGGA
This sequence comes from Vibrio hangzhouensis, assembly GCF_900107935.1. Taxonomy (GTDB): domain Bacteria; phylum Pseudomonadota; class Gammaproteobacteria; order Enterobacterales; family Vibrionaceae; genus Vibrio; species Vibrio hangzhouensis. The sequence goes on from NZ_FNVG01000001.1 coordinate 15,722, forward strand.
AGGTGAGAGTAACTTCCTGGCTCTGCTTCCAAACACGGTACGACACCAGGAGTTTAGTAGTTGGTATCAAGAACAAAGCCCTCAATTTAGTGCCTTTCTTCAGCGCAATATTAGTCCGTTTAGCCAGCCAACGCAGGTACTTTATTTGACAGAGGACTACAAAGAAGAGTTGTTCGACAAGTTGAAACATCTACTTGAGCCAGTACTTTATGATCGCTATAAAATAGTCAATACCGGACTCTCTGAAGAAAATGAAGCGCTGCTTCGTACAATAGACTTAATCAAAGGAGAAGGTTTAGCGCCCATTCCCCAGATAGTCATGTTAATGATAGAGACAGATAACGATTCCAACCAGTTGTTTACGTTACTTCATAACAACGCCCACAAAAACATCTCAAGTCTGTTCGCCGAAGAGAAAAACCGTGACTTCAAAAATGATGACCTGACGTTGGTGCGTGGGGTGATTGGTAGTTACCCTGCTGCGTATCTAAAACTTAAAGAGTCAGATATCAAAAATTTCGTTGTTTCTTTGGAAAACCTAAAAACTGAAGACGACTACATAAAACTACTCGACAATTATGCAGTTAGAAGAACCTCTAAAGAGTTCTGGTCATTTAGCGACCAAGTACACGAGTTCTACAAGCGAACTCAACCTATCGAATTTGGTCTTTTGGACTATAATCGATTTGAGAACAGATGAGTGCTCTTAAGAGCCCTTAGGAGGTGCAAGATGAGCATCAAAGATAGCATCGAAGCCATCGAGCAACAAATTTACGTTGCCTGTTCAGAAGGGGACTACGAAACCGTAAACATGTTGGAACATCAACTGGAACGCTTGAGAGGACTCTCCAATAAGGGACTGGAAGAAGACCCATACGCGCTTGAACACCGCACCTATTACGAAGACGAGTGGTAACTTGACTCGTGATAAACTACCCAAAGAAAGGGCTCAATTGAGCCCTTTTTCATTTCACAGCATTTTAAACACTCAATCGATCACCATAAACAGAACGCAACCTGCCATCAGGATCATGCAATTTAAGTTGTGATTTGTGCCAGTGAAAAAGAATTAAATTATACTCGCCCGTCATTTGGTAACTGGGAACCAAAATCCCCTTGATATCTTTACGTTTTTCTATCAAACGATACAGTTGCCAACCAGGCGGAATTTTCTTGTTTAGTAATTCGATACGCCACGGCGTCTGGAATTGCTGATAACAAAGCCTGAGATCGAGTATGCCATCTAAGTCTGCTTGATATGAGCAGAGCAGCATCGGGTCTAATAGTTTAGAGGATGCCCCCCCAGCGACCTCAGCAATACTAGTTTCTGGTTTCAGGCTCAAATACAGTGCATCACATCCTTTGGGATTAAATCTGCCTCCTACCCGCCTCGCTCCTTCCATACTCAAAGGAGACCAAGCCCATACCGGGTTATGCATTCGAAAACAGACGCCTGTAAATGAGATGAGAGGCTGGGAAAGTAGATGGTGAAAAGAGGGATGGTCGAGCACTTGCTTCACTCAAATGCTCCCATTTCCTTCGCCGTAATATAGTCGTTGATCGCTTCCACACCATCTGATTTATATTGTTTAATGATCTCCGAGGGTGTCAGGCGGCCAAACGAAGTAATAGGTTCACCAATAAACCAGGACCACGCAGCCTGCTCATTTGAAAACCAAGGTTGTACGCGACGCAAAATGGCATGCACTTCCAATAGCCGTGTCTGAATACGTGCCTGTTTTAATCGGTCGATTCTCTTCAGGGATTGCGCCGGCAGATCGACGAACAAAGCGATATGATCTACCGTCGTGTAAAATGTATTGGCCCACAGTTTGGGGTCTTCAATGCCTTCTCTTTGTAACGTCAACATAACCACTCCGACATTAAAACGACGCGTTTACATGTCGATTTTAGGTCATAAAACACGGGAAGTCACGAAAATACATCACACTGTGTATCTATCCAGTATTTGTTGCAATTCTTCAATCGAAGCCGTACGGGCGACGACTAACGGCTCTAACATGGACAGATAACTGCCGATATGGTCGTTAGATATTTCGATGTTTAAGCAAATCTCATATAACTGACGAAGACCTAACGCCCCAGCTGAACCTTTTAGTTTGTGAGCCAGCGATTTTATATCGCTACTACTGTCCATCTGCGCTGCCTGTTCGAGCTCTTTAAGCACCTCAGCGCTGGAAACCTCAAATGCGTTGACGATCGACTTTACTCTCTTTAAACCAAGTACCTGGATATCCGCCTCTAACACACTTTCGTCAATGATATTAGCTTCAAAAGCTTCTTGTTCTTCATATGGTTGGAGTGAATTGTCAGTAACATGCTCTGGGATCTCAACACCCTTTAATTGTGACTGAATTGTTTCCCTCAACGCCTCGCGATCAATAGGCTTAGGCAAATAACCATCGAAGCCAGCTTCGAGGTAGCTCTCTACTTCTTCATTAAACACATGAGCCGAGACTGCAATCATGGGAACCGTTTTGGTGTGATGATTAGACGACTCGATCGCTCTCAATTGATGCATAAGCTCCACACCATTACAGTCGGGCAAATTAATGTCTACCAGAACGATGTCAAATTGGTTGTTACTGAATACTGCCTTAGCGTCGGCACCAGTTTCAGCGCACATTACATGATGACCCATATTGACCAGAAAACCTTCCGCCACCATCAAGTTGACTGCGTTGTCTTCTACAAGCAGTACTCTGCCATTCACCGCTAGATTTGTGCCTAACGGCTCAATGATTTCCTGAGCCTCTAATTCACATTGCTCCAACGGTATAACAAACCAAAAGCGACTCCCTTCTCCCAAATAGGAATCTACGTATATCTCACCATTCATCGCCCTGACTAATTTCTGACTGATCGCTAAACCTAAACCTGTACCGCCAGTAGCGGAATGACCACTCTCTGCTTGTGTGAAAGCGTCAAACAACGTGAGTTGATCCTCGGGACTAATACCTATTCCCGTATCAGAGACTTCAATCATAATACATGTTTCATCATCCGGGTCTAAGCACACATATATGTCGACTTCTCCTGAGGTTGTAAACTTGATTGCGTTACCCACTAAGTTATTGAGCACCTGACTTAAACGGGTCACATCACCGCAATAAACACCGGAAACATCACTTTCAATATGAAACTTGAAATCAATTTGCTTCTCCAACGCTTTGCCATGCATTAGTTGATAGCAGTCCTGTATCATTCGATAGAGATCAAACGGTTTGTTTCTGATTTCCAGACGACCCGCTTCAATCTTTGAATAATCAAGAACATCATTGAGTATTGCGAGCAAATTTTGACCGCTTCGGTTTATTACCTCTAAGTACCGCTTCTGCTTGCTATTGAGAACCGTTTCTTCCATCAGTGCTGCTGTACCCAACACTCCATTCATTGGCGTACGTATCTCATGACTCATGGTAGCCAAGAAAGCGGATTTGGCGCGATTTGCCTGCTCCGCAGCGTTTCTCGCCTTAGCATGATTGAGCACCTCCTGATTCAGTCTCTCATTGCTCTTTTGTAGCTGTAATGTACGGTCTGCCACAATCTCTTCGAGATGTTCTTTATGCTCTTGTAACTCGCGTCTGGCATTAGCTTCAGCCTCTGCAACAACTTTTAAAGCCTGAGCGGTGTTGCGAGCAGTAATGATTGCTTGCCCCATGTGCGCCAGTTCATCGTGCCCTTTTACTGTGACATCCACCTTAAGCTGCCCTTTAGCAATAGAAAGTAGAGCTGACGAATACTCAGCCAAGCGCTTAACTACCGAAACGTACACCACGCGCCAGACAATAATGACGGCAACAACAAATCCCGCGATAGAGAGAAGTGTCAACGTCCATTGGGCATAATTAAGGGTAGAAGAAAGATCTGCTACAGCTTTGGTTGTAGCAGCATTCGACTGATCTACAAGCTTTGACACAGTAGAGTTTAATGATGAAAACAATTCTAATGTTTCTTGCATCAAAGATTGGGAACGCTGCCTTTCATTATGTTTTTGCTTTAATAGTGCAAAAATCTTTTTTCCTTCATTTAACTGGTTCAGTAGTGCGCTCATTTGCTCTGAGCGTGCAGGGTCCTCGACACCTCGAACTCTTCGCGTCATTATGCTGATGTTCTGTTGGTAATCTTTTTGTAATTGTTCGATACGTCCTAAGTCAGAGACTGTTCTGGACTCTTCAATTTGATTAAGAGTTCGGAATGCGAGTAAGTGGAGTTCGTGAAGTCGCTCAGATAAATCAAGATCAACTTCGACTAGAGTATCAAGCGCATCAAGTGCAGCGGATTTGTTGTCCTGTGCTAGCAGGCCGTAAATATGGGTTACGTTGGCGACAGCTATTGTACTGGTGTTTAGCACCTGAGTCCGCGTTAGCTGTTCGAGTTCGTCAGCTTTAATACGAAGTTGCTCAGCCACTTGTGTGATCGACTGTTCTAAAGTAATGGATTGCTCAACAGAAACGCCCAATTCAACAAGACTGTCGATGATCGACTGCACATCAGCTTCCAGTTCACTCAGTAATTGAGAATCAAATGAATCTGAACCAAGCGTTTTTATATGACTCAGTAACGATTCCAAACGAGCAAATAAGGTCTTGCCCGCTTCTTGATGTTGTTGCTTGGTTTTGGCGTTTGAAAGGGTTTGAACCGACGCAATGATACGCGCACTCAGTTCTGAAACCTCTCTCGCTTCGATCATTGACGGAATTGCGCTGTCCACCACATTTCGCTCAGTTTTGGCGACAAACGAAAACCCAGAAACTCCAATAACCGTTGATAACAAAACCAACAACGCCATGACCAGAAAGGAAAATAGCAATTTACGCCCAATACTGGCTTTAGAGAGTATCATTCAGCACTCCAACAGAATCCACTTCTTTACTCTTTGATAGTACGCTATATTTTGCAGTGTTGACGTTATAGATGCTACTAAACGATAAGGCTATGCTTAAAAAAACCATACTCAGTTCAATATTTGTATCTGCTTTATTCACCTTAAGCAGCGCCTCCGTTGCGTCAACCGTTCAAGAGCGGCCCACTGAAAAGCTCTGTGCCATTTATCCCCACCTCAAGGATTCTTACTGGCTTTCCGTTAATTATGGCATGGTCACAGAAGCAGAAAATCAAGGTGTCAATTTAAAGGTATTAGAGTCCGGTGGTTATCCAAATCTTGAAAAACAACGATCACAGCTGATTGCCTGTCGAGAATGGGGCGCAGATGCCATCATTCTGGGCACTGTATCACCAACGGCATTTACCCATGACTTAACGCAGTACACAAAAGATACGCCCGTTTTCGCCACCGTAAATCATCTTGTGGTGGATCCACTTCAGTCAATTCAAGTAAAAGGTGTAGTTGGCGTTGACTGGTACTGGATGGGCTACAAAGTTGGCCATTATCTCGCCAAGAAGCACCCAAAAGGCACTGGCGCTGTATCCGTTGCTTTTTTGCCCGGACCGCAGTCTAGCGGAGGGACCAAACCGGTCATTCTCGGTTTTGTAGAAGCAATTAAAAACAGTGACATCAATATAGTAGAAACGCTGTGGGCAGATAATGACAAGGAGTTACAGCGTAACCTTATACAGGCCGTGATTGAGAATCACACTGACTTAGAATACATCGTTGGCAGTGCAGTTGCGATTGAAGCTGCGATAAGTGAACTTAGAGGCAGTGGCAAGGCACAAGAAATCGACTTACTATCTGTCTATCTCAGTCACGGTGTCTATCGTGGGTTACTCCGTGACAAAGTAAAATTTGCCCCAACGGACAAAATGGTCGAGCAAGGACAACTTTCAGTTTTACAGGCGACTCGGTATTTACGTAATTTGCCCTATAGCGAAGATCTTGCCCCCACCATTGACGAGCTAACCCCACAACATATACCTGAATCGGCAGTCAAGGCGTCTCTCTCGCCAACTGGTTTCCGGCCGATTTTTTCAGTTGAAGGAAATTGATTATCACAGTTATCAATGAACATATTTGCGCAACAAGATTTCAAACATTAACATCGAACCAATGGCACTGACTTATAATTCCATTTGCTATATCACTATGTGGCAGTTGGAATTAGAAGATAGACATTAGGAATAGAAATACATGCAGAAAACCATTCGTACCATGCCGGCTCATAAACACATTGCTTTAGTTGCGCACGATCACTACAAGCCTGAGTTGTTGCGTTGGGTACAAGAAAACAAGGAAAAGTTACAAGGTCACTTTCTTTATGCTACGGGCACTACAGGGAATATGCTTAGCAAAGAAACCGGACTGGCTATCAAAAGCATGATCAGTGGCCCTATGGGTGGTGACCAGCAAATAGGCGCCCTGATTTCGGAAGGGAAACTCGACATGCTTATCTTCTTTTGGGACCCACTAAACGCTGTGCCCCATGATCCAGATGTAAAAGCATTGCTGCGTATTGCTAGTGTTTGGAACATTCCAGTGGCCACAAACCGCGCCACCGCCAACTTTTTGTTTGAGTCTAATCTGCTTTCGCAAGAAGTGGAGATTGAAATTCCAGATTATCAAGCTTACCTGGCCGAACGTACCTAATCACCAGTAAAACCATTAAATCGTATAAGCCCCTGAAGGAATTCAGGGGCTTTTTTGTGGCAAAGCGCTATTCTTTAAACGTGCGTTTTCTCACTTTCTCTAACTTTTCCAGTATCTTGTCAAGACGGTCTGGGTGGACCATAAACTCCTGAAACCCTTTCATTCCCTCTTTTGCCATAGCTGGGTCGGTATCACGATCATAAAACTGGGCGGTACCTGAAGCACTGGCCAACATAGCCACACCTTTATCTAAGAACGGGTCTGATTTAGCTTTTGCTTTGTTATTGGTCGGGATCTGTAACAGCATTTCGTTGATTAGCTGTTGATTTTCAGCTCGGGCAACAAATTCAAGGAATTTTCTCGCATCATCTTTATTTGTTGCCTTTGATGGAATATGGAGGGTATCCATTGGTGCATCTTCCGCCATACCTACCCCTTCATTAATTGCAGGAAATTGGAAAAAGCCCATCTTGCCGTCTAATTCTGCTGGGAAGTTCGGTGTGATGAAGTTACCCATCAAATACATCGCGGCTTGACCATTGTACAAGAAGGGTTGAGCCTCTTGCCAAGAATACGAAGCATGATTTTCAAGGAAGTAGCCAGGCTCTACAAGCTCAGCCCATTTCGCAAACGTATTTTTTACTCGTTGATCCGTGTACGGCACTTTGCCGTCCATAAGCTCAATATGGAAATCTAATCCGTTGGTTCTAAGGTTCAAATAGTCAAACCAGCCTGCAGCAGTCCAAAGATACTTAGTACCAATGGTAAATGGTGTCACATTGTTTTGTTTCAATGTGGCTGCAGCGGCCTTTAACTCATCCCAGGTGGTTGGTTCTGCGATTCCAAATTTATCAAAGAGATCCTTACGATAATAAACACCCCACTGATAATAAGTGTAAGGGACACCGTATTGCTTGCCATTTACTGTCATAGCAGGTGCTGCTGCAGAGAAATCTTGATTCATATCGTTTTGCTGCCATAAATCACTGACGTCTTCAAACAGTCCCCGATCGACGAATGTTTTCATGCGGTTCCCAGCATACCAGAACACAACATCTGGTGGTGATGTTACCAGCCAGTTACGAATGGTCGTCTTATAAGACTCATGATCGTAAAGATTGTATTTAACCTCAATATCCGGGTTCTCTTTCTCAAATCGGCTGACAATCTCTGCCCAGGCTTCTTTTGGAGCGGGATCGGATGCGTCCGAGTTAATGACCAGAGTTCCGGCGACGGATGGGAGCGATAATGAAGCCGCCAGTATCGCTGAAGTCGCGATATGTTTCACAGTGTTCATAGTAAGGTCCTTATTGTTAGGTTTAACACCTTGTCCTACTTATCGTTATGGTTATGTTTTTACTGACTACAAAAAGAGCTTGTACCGTGCTTTAACACACCCTACAAAGCTCCAAATACATTATTCATTACCCTTTTGTCGCACCTAGGGTAAGGCCGGCAATAAAGTGTTTCTGCATGGTAAAAAACAAGATGACCGGCGGGATAGCTGCAACAACAGCACCAGCAGACATATATTGCCAGGACGCCAGCCATTGCCCTTGCAACGAACTTAATCCTGCGGTAACTGGTCTCACCTCATCACTTTGCACTAACACTAACGCCCAAAAGAAGTCATTCCAGATGAATGTAAAAACGAGTACGGCGAGCGCGGCGAGTGCAGGCCTGACTAATGGCAAAACAATATGACGGAAGATTTTCCACTCACTTACTCCCTCAACCCTCGCAGCCTCGATGAGCGCATCGGGAATGCCAACGATAAAATTTCGCATAAACAAAGTACAAAAGCCGGTTTGGAATGCGATGTGAAAAATGATAAGCGCCCAGTGAGTGTCGTAGAGACCAAATGTTATAGTCAGATCACGTACTGGTATCATAAGCACTTGAAAGGGAACGAAGTTGCCACCGATAAACATGGCAAACAACCAAATATTTGCTTTAAATTTATACTTAGCCAAAGCAAAGCCCGCTAATGTTGATAAAGCAACCGCCCCTGCAACTGCGGGTAGCGTGATAAGAAGACTGTTAACCAGATACTGCCCCATGGCCGTCGAAGCAAAAACCTGTGTATAGTTTTCAACCAAATAGACACCATCGGGCCATCCCCAATAATTGCCTTTGTTAATGTCTTCTATTGACCGAATGGATGTCATCATGACAGCAATCAACGGTAACAACCAAAGTACGATGGAAATCGGTAATGCCACACGATAACTGATATTGGCAAATCGTCCTGCCTTTTGAATAGGTTGCGGATACATTACTTTTCACTCCTCAACATTCGCCACAGGAAGTATGCTATGTATACATCCATTATAAGAAATAGCATGACAGAGACAGCCGCACCATAACCCATCCGGTAGTTGAAAATAGACTCTTCATACATCTGATACGCTAAAACCATCGAACTTCCCCACGGGCCACCAGCCGTCATCGTTGCAACCAAATCAAATGACCGAAGTGCACCAATGACAGTCACAACTATCGCGATAAAAGTTGCGGGTCGAAGTTGGGGAAGAACGACATACCAAAGCATTTTCATTTTCTTTGCTCCATCAAGGCGTGCCGCTTCCAGTTGCTCCGGATCCAGATTATTCAAACCCGTAAGGTATAGGATCATGCAGTAGGATATTTGCGGCCATAACCCTGCGGCAATGATTCCGTAGGTAACGTATTTTTCATTAGACAGAATGGCAACCGGGTCAAATCCCAGTGCACCCATCACCAAATTGAACAGCCCAAAGGAAGGATCATAAAACCAGGCAAATACCAGCCCTACCACTACCTGAGAAATGACAAAAGGAAAGAAGAACAGGGATTTAACGGCGCGTATGCCGAACACTTGTTGATTTAAAAAAAGCGCTATGGCAAGACCTATTGGCGGAGCAAGCATATAAAAGATCAGCCAGAGAAAGTTATTTTTCAGCGAGGTATAAAACGCATCAGAATCGAAAAGTTCACGGTAATTCTCAAGGCCTACCCAGGTTTTCTCTCCCAGTCCATCCCACTCGAAAAAGGACAGCCAAATACTGTCAATGATGGGATAGATAACATAGACAACAAAAATAGCGATGGCTGGCGCTAAAAACACCCAAGGAGCCATTTTTGACCTTGAATGGCCTTTCTTACCATAATTTGTTCTGTGCTCACTCTTAGATAACGTTTTCACAGAATCTGCCATAGTGACGACTCCTTGCTTGACCCCAACGATTAGCCCACGATGTGTCGTTCATGGATTTACTCTTATTTAGCAATTACTCACTTTTGATTTATCTATATTTTTAGCTCACTGTTGACTTTTTGCACAATGAAGTTAAATAACTGTAAACCTTTCCACACTTTTTCAAATAAATACTCTAGTTAGCTTGATACTGATCACCCATTTAACTGTAGTCGATGACAATTCATACAAAAAGGCGATACTTTGAACAGTGAAGGAAAATTTCCCAGGAGTGCAACATGGCGAATATTGAACTAACGGAAGTCATTAAACGCTTTGGTGATGTACAAACAATTCATAACGTTAATCTCTCTATCACCCATGGTGAGTTCGTGGTATTTGTTGGCCCGTCTGGGTGTGGAAAATCAACATTACTAAGACTTATCGCAGGACTCGAAGAAATTACAGAGGGTGAAATCACCATTGACAACCAACTTGTCAATGACGTAGATCCTGCAGAACGCGGGGTCGCAATGGTTTTTCAGTCCTATGCACTCTACCCTCACATGACGGTGGAAGAAAACATGGGCTTTGGTCTAAAAATGACGGGCCACGACAGCGCTTTTATCGACAAGCAAGTAAATAACGCCGCTAAAACGCTTCAACTCGATCACCTGCTTCAGCGAAAACCAAAAGAACTGTCCGGTGGCCAAAGACAAAGGGTTGCCATTGGACGAGCAATCGTAAGAAATCCCAAGGTATTTTTGTTTGACGAACCCCTATCTAATTTGGATGCTGAGCTTCGTGTAGATATGCGACTGCAAATCGCTAAACTGCATCAGGATTTACAAAATACAATGGTATATGTAACTCATGATCAAGTTGAGGCGATGACGCTGGCAGATAAGATTGTCGTTTTAAGAGATGGCAAGGTGGAGCAAGTGGGTTCTCCTTTAGAGTTGTACCACAAACCAGACAATGAGTTTGTTGCAGGGTTTATAGGTTCACCAAAGATGAACTTCATTCCTTGTCATGTTGAATCGTTTGAAGGCGACATATTAACGCTGGTCTCAGGTGATCAATCCTCAATCATGCTACCTAACCAGACCACTCCGCTAAAAGTCGGGCAACAGATTAAACTTGGAATTCGCCCAGAGCATCTCGTGGTTGGCGACCAGGAGAAAGTGGCCGTGACCTTTCAGAGTGAAGTCGTAGAGCGACTGGGAAACAGTACTTATATGTTTGGCCAGGCACTGGGCGTTGATGGTTTTAAAGTCCATTTACCCGGAGATCAGCATGTAGAGCGCTATATGACTGTGAACCTGAGTTGTCGCTCTGAGGATTGTCACTTATTTAATGAACAAGGACTGAGAATAAACTAGCAGGGCTTTGAGCCCTGCCTTAATTTTTTACGCTGACAGATGAGAAACCAAGGCAGCATTTATGCGCTCGAAAGCTTCATATTGCATAGCATGACCCGCATTTTCGAAAACTTTCAGCTCTGTATTCTTTCCTAACATTTCAACGACTCTTTGGGCATCTTCGATGGGAATAACCTTGTCATTCTTACCCCAAAGTACGAGTTTTCTTAACTTTGTCTGGCCTACTGACCTAAAATCCTCACTTGGATCCTTGGAAATCAGGTTACACCCCGTATTGATAATAGCGCGTCGAAATCCAGTGTATTGCATCTGTTGTTCAAACTGACTCTGCCATTGAGGAAAGCGTTCAGGATGTACTAAATCATTACTCTGGTTCTGCGGGAGCGACGGAATGAAGAAACTGTAACCTAACCACCTGCCAAGGATTGGCATGGTCAGTGGACCGATATCAACGGGTTGATTAAATGGCGCTACGTAACTGACACTTAGAATCTTTTCTGGGTACTGTGCTACATACGCAGAAGTTATCGCTCCCCCCATCGACAGACCGACGATATGAAATGAACGTCCCTTTGCTACGCATGCCACTAAATCCTCTATTTGAGATACAAACAAGCGCTTGTCATATTTAGTGTCGGGTCTGTCTGAAAACCCTCTGCCGTACAGATCAAACGTTAAGGTGCAATACCCTGCTCGATGAAGTGCTGGAACGGTGTTGTCCCACATGTATGAAGGTGCGGAGAAGCCGTGCACCAACACAACTAAGGGCGCATCAGAGTTACCCTGTAACTGGTAGTGTACTTTTCCCAAAGAAAGATCGACAAATCGACCAGGAGCCATCGCTCGGTGAACATCGTTCAACTGAAGCTTTTCTCTGTTTCGCCAAACCGGTAACAGAGCAATTAATACCAATACTAACGACAAAACAATCAGTAACATAATGCTAGCCCTAACAAAAAATTAGCCACTAATATTATGGAATATAACCAATGTTATCACCCTCTCAGACGTCACTCATATCTGCAGCCACAATACTTCATCAAGGGTTGTATTGATAACCGTTAGACGTGAGGTGCCTTTATTTATGACAGATAATTTTTCATCTCATGCAAAAGTTTTTCACGCCTCACCGGCTTAGGGACATAAGCGTCCATCCCGGCTTCGAAACATTTTTGAATATCATCATCGACCACACTTGCTGTTAGGGCGATTATCGGTGTAGGTTTCAGACCTTGGGCATGTTCAAAAGCACGGATTGCTTTAGTGGCATGAAAGCCATCCATGATGGGCATCATACAATCCATAAGAACAACATCGAAGCCTGGGTCACGTTCATATATATCAACTGCTTCCTTACCATCACCAGCAATAACAAATTCAAATCCCGCTTTCTCTAGATGAAGCGAAGCCACCTTTTGATTGACCAAATTATCTTCCACCAACAGCACCCTACCAATGTATGAATCAGGGGTCTTATCTCTCTTACGATGGTGCCCTACAGGTCTTTTTATTTCGTCTTCAACTGTCACCGATGCTCGCGTTGTCGCGACTTTAGAAGGTTGCAAGAAAGCGTCTTTCATTTCGACGGCGGCTGAAATCTTGTCTTTTAAAACCTCAGCTCTAAAGGGTTTTGGTACATAATCATCCATACCGGAATCAAAGCACTTTTGTATATCATCATCTACGACACTGGCGGTGAGTGCGATAATAGGCGTTCTGGGTTGATTCATTTCAGACTCATAAGTACGTATTGCCTTCGAGGCCTCAAATCCGTCCATGACAGGCATCATACAATCCATCAAGACAAAGCTGTATTGATTACCGGAACAAAACCACGCCAATGCTTCTCTACCGTTCTGAGCTATATCAAATTCGCATCCGATTTTTTTAAGATGCAAACTCGCAACTTTCTGGTTAACCGGATTGTCCTCCACCAACAATACTTTAAGCTTTTGGCTAGAAGCATCGACGCCTCTGCTTATACTCAAAGCTCCAACTTCCAATGATTTTGAACAGGCTTCAAGGGCTTTTAATAGACGATTACCCAATAGAGGATAAGTCAATAGTGCACTAATGTTATTACCAAAATCTTTGTTTGGACTATCAAACTGTCGAATCAGGCAGATTGCATTTTCGCTTACATCAAGTTGAGAATAAGACAACATTTCACTGCCCTCGTCACGACCACCATTCTCTACCACAATCAACACCCGTTTGTTTCCGTACTCAGAAACAGCATCTTGCAAACAGGGAACAACCTTAGTTACAGACAACCCATAAAAAGTAAGATCTCGTTTAATACGCTCTTCATACACCTTGCTGCTACACACCATCACTATCTCATTATGGTGAAGTTTGCCACGTTGTTGATAGTGCTTTTCATCGACCTCAAGGGCCAAATTGAAATAGAAACGGCTTCCCAGACCTTTGACAGAATCGAGTTGTATCTCTCCTCCCATTAACTCGATGAGTTGTGTACTGATAGCGAGCCCGAGGCCAGTACCGCCAAACTGACGTGTTGTTGAATCATCCTCCTGAGCAAACGCCTCAAAAATCGTAGCTTGGCGGTCTTTATCAATGCCTATCCCTGAGTCCTGTACTTCGAACTGAAGTGATACCAACGAATCTATCTGTCCCAAATAATGGACTCCAATCGTTACGCACCCTTTGTCAGTGAACTTAACGGCATTCGACATGAAATTCATAAGAATCTGACGGAGGCGGTGGTCATCGACCTGTACTCTGTATGGTACGCTCTCGTCAATGTCGACATTTAACTCAACCCCTTTCTCTTTGACTTTAGGAGCAATGATCGCCGCAATGTCATACATCGTTTCCCGGATAGAGGTAGAGTGTGGGTTGATCTGCAACATTCCAGATTCAATCTTTGAAAAATCCAGAATATCGTTAATCAAACTTAGTAATAATTGAGAAGACGTTTCGATGGTATCAACGTAGTCTTTTTGTGTCGCCGTTAATGCTGTATCTGAAAGGACCTCTGAGATTCCGATAACACCATTTAGCGGCGTCCGTATTTCATGCGACATATTAGCAAGAAAGCTACTTTTCGCTTTACTGGCCTGGATGGCGTTTTCCTTTGCTCTTTCAGCATCGTTTTTTGCCTCTAGTAATCGTTTTTGACTCTCTTGCCTTTCTCGGGTAAGTCGCTCTACTTCCTGAGCAAAGCGACTCAGTTCATCGTTACCTTTTACTCTGCTGCTCAATTGAATTTGGTGATTGCTGTCTTCTCTTTCCAGAAAGTCCAGCACTAACCCTAAATTTCGAGTAACCCGATGAGCTAAACTTGCACCAACGGCTAACACTAACATTGTAAGCGTGGTGACTATGGTCAGAAAAAGCGTACGTTGTTGCTCAAACTCATGAACATAATCTATGATTTCACTCCTGAGTTGTCCTTCAATGGCCTGTGAAACACCCTGAATTAAGTTGAGCCTCACCGATAATCCATCGAGGCCGACTCGTATCTCAGATGGAGAGATAGTATTTAAGCCTTTTGGTTCTAGTAACTGAGTACGGAAAAGAGTGCTTTGCTCAAAAGCTGGCTCTGAAAATGCGTTTAACAGCAAACTGACTTGTTGAGCATCCGCATTGATGGCGATGAATCGCTCCACAAACAATTGCTGGTTTTGCGCCAGACCAATTATGGCCTCTCTACCCATTTGCGCCGATAGTGCTTCTTCGGATAACCCTTGCAGCAGTAATCTGACCTGCCAAATTTCTTCGTCCGCCCAAAACATCAGCCATTCGAGCTGCATCAGAGCAAGCATATGTCCATCGACTTTGGGTAGTACCGTACTGAAGGGCGCCTTTTCAATAAGAAACAAGAGTTGGCTAAACGCTTCTACCTGCCATTCAACCTGCTCCCTGATTTCATCAGAAGTACTAGTATCGCTAATTGCCAGTATCGATTCTCGATAGTCATCGAGCAAATTAGAGATGGAACTGCTGTCATCGCTACTGAAAATAAGAGCAGCATAGGCTCTCAGCATCTCAACTTCTGTGCTTATATCGGTCGGTTCACCGGAAAGTCTGGCATCGTTCGCTGATTGTTGAGTATTAGACAAGACTTCGGTGAAGCGCACCAAACCTTCGACTTTTTCAAGATTAGCCAATTGTTGGTTCAAATTGGATATTTGCCGTGTAGCAAGATAGATGATGAGTACGATAGGTACCAATACTAGCACCAGCATCTTATATTTTACCGACAAGTCATTCCAAAAACTTAGTTTGCCCATTCCTTTGTCCAACTAAAGTTTAGTTACTATCAGTGTAGAACAGGAAATAGACGCGTCTAATTAATCAGAGACTTAATCGAGAAAATTGGACTGGGATCGAAGTACTGAACAGCCTCTCAACGAGCTATTTTGTTAATGGGCCCCCTGAATAATGGCATCAAATCACCAGCCGTCATCGCCACCACTTAACGGTGTCATCACGCTCTGGGTCCAGATAACGGTTTAAATAGTTAAGTATTGTATCCAACAGACTTAACTCCAGCGTGAGCAAGGAAAGCTGCTCTGTCTGAGACGTTCTGCGAATCACCCCTTGGAGAATGGGTAATTGGTCAATGAGAAACACATCTGGCTGCGCTTGTGACCTGACAAGTGTTTCCATGCGAGTGAGCGTGTTTTGTGCCAGTTCTAATGGTCGTTTTCTGATGTCTGAAATTGGCCCTTGAAAAACCTGAGAACAAACACCTTCCAAAAATACCCGATACGTCGTTAATTCATCGAGCAGTAAAAACAACTGGCCTCTAATACTTTGATGGGGATATGGAACGGGCAAGTGAGCAGCTAGCTGATAATCCATGTTTAGCTGTAGACCGTGCTCTGCACATTGCAACTGCAAATGCTTGAGTAATCCCTGATTAGGCATCAATTTTTGGATCGTAAACATTCGGTCGAGATGATAATCATTCGACAAGAATCGGACGTTGATAGAATCCCCTATTAGAGCAAGGCCACTTTCGATCATCTCCTTTGCTAAAAAGCTTACGTTCTCAATGGTATTGGTCGAACGCTCTTCAAGTATTATTGCTCCGATAGACTCGATCTGATGAGACGTCATTTGAGATGTAAACACATCGTACATCGCTTTGGCTTCAGAAACCGTCTGACCGTTAGTTAAGCCACCACAAAAAGCAATGACTTTTCGAGAACAATCGGTATCAGTAACAAAACGAGCCAGCGACGCTACGCGTGAGATGCCCTCTGCGGTTAAGCGGCCACTATTTAGCCGCTTGCCAAGCACTACAATGATTTCATCGAACTCCCTGTGCTTCAAAGCATTAAACCCCTAAACAATTTCCCAGGAGTGGCTCATCTCGATACCAGCACCAAGCATCAGGCATACTGAGCAGTACTTTTCAAGAGAGTCTCGAGTGACTTGTTCAACAATGGTTTCGTCTAAATTCGTACCACTCACTTCGAAATGAATGTTCACTTTAGTAAAAACTTTCGGTGCAGTTTCACGGCGTTCAGTCGTCAGTTTTGCATTGCACGAAGTGACATTTTGCTCTGCGCTTTTTAATCCATCGACCACATCGACAGAACTGCATCCCCCCGCAGCCATAAGAACCATTTCCATTGGACTAGGTGCGGTTTCACCGCCATTTCCGTCCATTACGACAGAGTGTCCAGATTGAGATTGACCTAAAAACTTAAAATCTTCGATCCATTTTACTTCAGCTTGCATATAAACCTCTAAAGGCAAACGTTGGGAGAAAGCGTGATAGTAACCTGTTGAGGACAAATTTTGAAATTTTTCAGGTGGTTCCTCTGTCCTCTAGAGAGATTGAACTTTTAACTCGTGTGGAGCAACCATGAAGAAGTTAACTAAATCGTTACTGACTACGTTTGTCGCAATCCCGTTAATGTTACTGATATATAGTCATGTTGGTAATGCCGATACCCCTACAGCCAAACCTCGTAACCTTGAGGTGGCAACTTTGGCAGGAGGCTGCTTTTGGTGCACAGAATCCGACCTCGAAGCGTTGAATGGCGTGCACGACGTGGTTTCTGGCTATTCCGGAGGAGAGCTCTTGAATCCAACCTATAAGCAAGTATCAAGCGGCAAAACTGGCCACATAGAGGTTATACAGGTCAGATACGATGCAGACAAAGTAAGCTATATCGATGTTCTAGACCAATTTTTCAGGCATATTGACCCGACCGACGCGAAAGGATCCTTTGTGGACAGAGGTCTGCATTACAGACCAGCAATTTTTTATCACAATGAAGCGCAAAAGAAAGTCGCACAGTCATTCATGTCAGATATCGAAGCGCTCGGTATCTACGGCAAACCTTTGGCCACGGAACTTATTGCCTTTAAAAAGTTCTGGCCTGCAGAGCAATACCATCAGGACTATTACAAAAAAAGTAGCCTGAAATATAAGTACTACCGTTATAACTCTGGAAGAGACCAGTATTTGGATGAGATCTTTGGCGACGATAGATCAGAAAATCCGGTCACTCTGCAGCAATTGATACAAAAAAACTCGAAGCGTCAAGAGATCAAAACCTACGCTAAACCAACCCAAGAGGAGATAAAGGCTTCACTGACTCCGCTTCAGTTCTATGTAACTCAAGAGGAAGGCACAGAACGCCCGTTCGACAACGAGTATTGGGACAATAAAGATGAAGGGATATATGTGGATATCGTTACAGGAGAACCTTTGTTCTCATCCACAGACAAGTACAAATCAGGGACCGGATGGCCCAGTTTTACCAAACCAATTCATGAGGGTTACATTGTCACAAAAACAGACTACAAACTACTATACCCGCGTACTGAGGTGAGAAGTCGTTATGGCGATTCCCACTTGGGGCACGTATTTGAAGATGGGCCAAAGCCTACGGGTCTACGCTACTGTATGAACTCCGCCGCACTGCGGTTTGTTCCGAAAAATCTCCTGGCGCAGCAAGGCTATGAAGAGTTCTTACCTTTGTTCGACAAGTAAGTTCGGTCATGCGTAACCATGCTGCAAGCGTAGGACTGGCATAAAAAACTTGAACGCACGCGATATCCTTTACTTTGGGTATCGCGTTTCTTTTTATAAGATACATCTTAATTTTCCTGTCGTTAACACACTTTGACTTACAAATCACCAACACTCCATGTAAGATTTCGCCAACTTTCAGAATACCGACCACAGAAAAACACGATAATATGTGTGGTTCAGTGGTTAACTTAACAGGTTAAAACTTAAGGTTTTATTTATGGACAACTCAATGGATACCCTCCAAACCTATATCCAATCATTCGGGTATGACTGGTTAAGCAATGTACTGCTTATTACCGGGGCGAGTTTACTGGTTTGGATTGTATGGAAAATTGTATATGGACGATTAGAAGCACTAACAAAGCATACTCGTCTGGTTTGGGACGATTTACTGCTTAAAGCAGTCAAAGCACCTGTTAGTGTTTTGATTTGGTTATGGCCAGCTACGGTCTCTATCGGTCTGATTTTAACATCTCACACAAAAGCAGACACTAGCTGGCTAAGCAAAGTCGATTTAATACTCGTTATCTCAACTTTTATTTGGATTTCTCTGCGCCTTATTCACAATGTTGAAGAATACATTCTGGCACAAAAGAAACGTGATGAGACGACGGTTCAAGCCATTGCTAAAGTAGCGCGACTTTTCTTCATCGTTATCGGCTTATTGACCGGCATGCAGGCACTGGGCCTGAGTTTGTCGGGTCTACTCACCTTTGGTGGTGTCGGTGGTTTGGTTGTCGGTTTAGCAGCAAAAGACCTACTGTCTAACTTCTTTGGCGGCATGATGATTTACTTCGACCGTCCTTTTAAGGTCGGTGACTGGATCCGATCTCCAGATCGAAATATCGAGGGTACCGTCGAGCGTATTGGCTGGCGTATGACCATCATTCGAACTTTTGATAAGCGACCTCTGTATGTGCCCAATTCTGTATTCAGTAACATAGTCGTCGAAAACCCATCAAGAATGCTCAACCGCCGGATACATGAAACCATTGGCCTTCGTTATGACGATGGAGAAAAAGTTGAATCCATCGTCAACGAAGTACGTACCATGCTTGAGAATCATAAAGACATAGATGCCAAACAGACTCTCATGGTCAACTTTGACGCCTTTGGCCCTTCATCTCTTAATTTCTTTATTTACACGTTTACCAAAACAGTAAACTGGGCTCGATACCATGAAGTTAAACAGGATGTGTTGCTAAACATAATGGAAATCATCAAGCGTAACGATGCTGACATCGCCTACCCGACTCAAACGTTAAAGTTGGAGCCCGCATCATTACACGCGAGTCAAGATCAATCGTCGCTTATCGTCAAATAATCAAGCAAACAAAAAAGCCCTCATCATGAGGGCTTCTTCTTATTTACACAGTCTGATTACGCTTTGCGACGAGCTTCTACAGCGTCGGCGAGTTCGCGCAGTACCTGCTCTGTATCATCCCATCCGATACAAGCGTCAGTAATAGACTGGCCATACGTTGGCGCGACGCCATCAACCAGATCCTGGCGACCTTCAACCAAGTGCGATTCAATCATTACACCGAAGATAGCTTCTTCACCTTTAGCCATTTGCGCAGCAACATCTGAAGCCACGACTTTCTGACGTTGGTACTGTTTCGAGCTGTTAGCGTGACTGAAGTCGATCATTACTTTTGCTGGCAAGCCAGAAGCGGTCAGTTCATCTTTGATCGTTTTCACATGATCTGCACTGTAGTTAGGTTCCTTACCGCCACGCAGGATAATGTGACAATCTGGATTTCCAGCCGTTTCAATGATCGCTGAATGACCGTACTTAGTGACAGATAGGAAGTGGTGAGATGAACTCGCAGAGCGGATAGCATCAGAAGCAATTTTGATATTGCCATCAGTGCCGTTCTTAAACCCTACCGGGCAAGAGATACCCGAAGCCAACTCACGGTGTACTTGCGATTCTGTCGTACGTGCACCAATTGCACCCCAACTGATAAGATCTGCAACGTATTGTGGCGTGATCATATCCAGAAACTCACTCGCGGTTGGCATGCCCATATCTGTCAAATCAAGGAGTAGCTTACGTCCCATACGCAGACCATCATTAATCTTAAAAGTATCGTTCAAATAAGGGTCATTAATCAGGCCCTTCCAGCCGACAGTGGTGCGTGGTTTTTCGAAATAAACACGCATGACAATCTCAAGGCGGTCACCCAATTCATCGCGCAGGACTTTCAGGCGCTTACCGTACTCTACTGCTGCTTCAGTATCATGAATAGAACACGGGCCAACGATCACTAGCAAGCGGTCATCGTCTCCCTGAAGGATATTGTGAATAGCTTTACGTGCGTTAAAAGTGGTTGAAGAAGCAACTTCTGTTGCCGGAAACTTCTCTAACACAGCAACTGGTGGTAATAGCTCTTTTACTTTATTAATTCTAACGTCGTCAGTCTGAAACATTGCTTACTTCTTCCTATGCTTTACATCTTTACCGCTTGCACGCCCTACCAATCCATTTTGTGACATGGGTCGTGCTCTTTCCTTGTAACTTATCTGCTTGAAACAAATTCTGCAATCATTAATTTTAAAAAAAGGCAAATTTCTTGGCTGTTTTTCCATATAAACACCGCGTAAACAAAAATTTACACTCTAATTTATTTAAAAATCAATGAGATAATTCTATATCTTAATATAATCATAGTAGTATGATTGTCAAACAAGCCTAATCAGAAATGGTTTAAAACTTCGCCAACTCTGCCTTTCTCGACGACTATACAGTTATCAAACCTTAGTTAAATAGTCTTACCTGAACCTGAAAAAACCGCGTACATCGAACTTTTTCTTATCAGAACAACGTAAAATGGACTATCCATTCAGATTTCCACAAGCAGCAGGAATTGCGTTACGATATAGAACATAGGACGTGACGTCACAAATGCCATTGCGTACTACACTATCACATCAGTAATAATTCAAAGGCAGGACACATCAGAAGTGGCAGGTACACCCGACATCGACCTCCCTCCCAAGTACTATTTGGGAAACTTTCATAGACTACTCAAACATGTAGCGGCGCTATATCAAGACCTGTTTATACAAGAGGAGTTAAACTGGATTAAGCGTTTTTATTCACTCAGTGAAGACGCACAGTGTCTTCTGGTAAGGCTACTTAGCCGGAAAGGTCAATGGTTTAGAACCGATAAACTAAAGTACAAAGAATTGGTTTCGGTCTCTGACAATTTATCAGAGCTAGCCCATTTTAAGTTCATTGAGTTTGAATACCCAAATTCCTGTGCAGAATTAGCGCAACGATTGCTCTCAAAAGCAGAGATATTGCAACTTTTTCCTGCTTTACCAAAAACTAAACGTAAACCCGAGTTGATCGCTCTGCTCCAGTCTTATAGCGAAATCCCCACCAATGTTTCTTTTGACCCGATTAAACTCGTTGACGAAGGTAAATTGGAACTCTTCTGTCTACTGTTTTTTGGCAATCGCTATCAAGAATTTGCCCAATTTGTATTGGAAAACCTGGGAATTCACCGTTTTGAGCAATATGAGATTTCCAAAAGTACCCGTCTTTTCAGCAGCAGAGATGAAATAGACTCCGCCATAGCCATACATCATTTGTACGCTACCTACGAACAAGCTGATAAGTCCTGCAAATCATCACTACTTGATTTAGCTGCTCGACTGCCCGTTGCTGTCGGTGACTATTCCCAGCGGCAATCACAAAAGCTGACGAATCTAATAGCACGGGATCTTGAGCGACTAGGAGAGTACGACCATTCGCTTTCATTATTCGAATCCACCACTCTGCCCCCGTCAAGGGAGAGACAGGTTCGTATTTTAATCTCTATGGACCGTTTCCAACCCGCCCTGACTCTCACGACTTCTATGCGTGACAATCCAGAGGATATCAATGAACAAGAGGTCGCTAACCGCTTACATGCGAAACTGGCTCGTAAACTTGGATTGTCTACTTCCGCCCCAAAGAAACTTCAACCTCCTGTACGAAAGCGTGTTCTCGATCTGAGTAATACAAGGGTAGAAGTCGCTGTCTGTAAAGACCTTGAACATCAGGGCTGGATACCTTACTTTCTGGAAAATAATTTTCTGAACACCCTGTTTGGTCTTACCTTTTGGGACATTATTTTCGCCCCTGTAGAGGGTGCTTTTATTAATCCCTACCAACGTCAACCACTAGATCTGTATCGTTCCAGTTTCGTTCAGAACCGAAAAGCTGCCATTGAAAACAGGCTTCAGGAGGTTCGTGACTTTGGTATCACACCTTTTAAGCAATTAATTGACGTAAAACGAGGCATTCTAAACCCGTTTATTGCCTGGGATCAGGTTGATGAGTCCTGGATTACGTTAGCGGAACAAACTTTGTCGCCCGAGCTTCTCGCAGATTTGTTCTCCGTAATGCTTAAAGATCTTCGTGTGTTTCGAAGTGGTATGCCCGATCTGGTTGCATTTAAAAATGGCAACTGGCTCTGGTGCGAAGTCAAAGGTCCGGGAGATAAGTTGCAGGACAATCAAAAACGATGGATGCATGAACTTGAGCGGCTGGGTATCAACTATGAAGTGTGTCTGGTAAATCAGTAAACGTGTCCGCAGAATAAACTAAACCCGGCAATCTATGCCGGGTTTGTGTTTGTTGGGAACGCAGATAACAGAATTAGAAATGCAGATGAATCACAGAGGTTGCGATACACGCAGGTCTGCGTATTCCTTCAATTTCAACTCGGATTTCACGTTCAATCTCCAACCCCTTCTTGATTGGCGTCACTTTGACCAGTGTGCTTTTCGCACGTAAGTTGCTTCCAACTTTTACAGGGTAAGGGAAACGCACCTGATTCAAACCAATATTGACCATCATCTTAGCTGTTGGGAACAGTGGTTTATCAGGATCGACACTGTCCGTCAGTGCCGGAAGTAAAGAAAGCGTCAAAAAACCATGAGCGATAGTCGTCTTAAACGGTGACTCCTGCTCGGCTTTCTCAGGGTTGGTATGAATCCACTGGTTGTCTTCTGTCACTACCCCAAACTGGTTGATTCTTTCCTGATCAACTTGAATCCAGTTACCTTCATGAATAACAGTGCCAATTTTGCCCTGTAGTTCATCAAAAAGTTCTTGCGCTGCGGGTTTGAGCACAATTTGTGGTTCGACCTCTACAACATGTGGTTCATTTACAGCTGGCTTGTGGTAGTCTCGGACCCAAGCTAAAAAGTTGCTGTGGCTCGTCTTATCAACGAACTCTGTCCAATACTCTCGGACTGTTGGCGACATCCATTGCATAAGCTCAGACTGATGCTTAATAGAATCAGCTCTTTGTTTAAACAATTTTACAACTTTCATCTTGACCTCAAATTCCAGTTCATAAGAACTAACGCTAATATTTTGAAGCAACTCACCTTTCGGCGCAAACTGTTTCGAGCGCACGCGTGTATTCTGAACGTTGTTTTATTCCAATAAATCAGATGGTTAAGTATAAAAAACGATATTTTATTTATTGGAACAGTTGTCAGATTTTTTCTCGTTGTGAACTCAATTCCGGCGAACCTGTCGATTTATCCACCACAAAGTTCAACTATCGAACACATTGATCACAATTAAAGCAAACAGCACCAGGTTGATGAATTTCTTCTTTACACACCTTAGATAACCCCATATTATTAGCGCCAACAACGGAGAGATGGCTGAGTGGTCGAAAGCACCGGTCTTGAAAACCGGCAACCGTTAATAGCGGTTCTAGGGTTCAAATCCCTATCTCTCCGCCACTTTTAAAGATTAAACCGCTGTTTTTACAGCGGTTTTTTCGTATCTAGAGCCTCGAAAATCATCTTGCACATATAGGTGGCACAGATGTACTTATTAAGACTTCCAAATAGTATATTACACACGTATCGCTACCCCTCTTTCACTGCGTAGCAGTGGCTATCCTAAAGAGTTAAAATTTTCCATTTTAACCCGTGAGCAAAAAGTAGCTTTACCTCGCTTTCTGAACTCTGGCAACACATTAAGATCTTTAACTTCAGGGATGTTATTCTCACTAAGTGGCTGATAATCTAATTTCAAGCACAAAGTAATATAGCCAGCAACTTGTCCCCCTCACTTCGGTTCGAAATACTTCTCGCAATCCACTACGCTGTTCGTCTCGAAATGTTGTAAAAGGATTTATTGGCTTATCCCAATCAACCTGTATATAGGCTGAAGATATTGTCTCAGGAACGTTATTAGCGATACGTATTACGGCGTGTGAAGTCATGATTAACTCCTTTCACGGCCTCCATTTCAATAATCTTCATACCTGTCCAGGAAGCATGTTATCTCATATTTAGATTTGAAACTTGTATAAAAACACATACTCCGGAATGTCCGAATTTTACAATTTTTTCACTTGGGTTAAGGCAATGTTCACAAAGGCATCTTCTAACTGCGCCCAACCTTCATCCGACTGTATGGAAACACCAGAAAATACAGATTCATTTTGAGAACGGATGACCAAATAATTCAGCGTGGCTCCTAGAATTGCTCCAAATGAGTGAAGGAATTGCATGTCAAATAGCCCTGTCTGATACAAAAACTGATAAATATTTTGCGCATGATTTTCCCTTATTTCTGCAAATATCTGGCAAACTGGAGAAGTATCTATAAGCTCCCATGTCAGAATAGCGGCCGTCGCTTTTCGGCTTCTTATTGCCACAATATGCTGATGAATTACAGCTCGTATGGCATCTCCCGGTTTTTGTTGAAAGTCCGTCTCAGACAAATCTCTTAGGCTTTCCTCAATATCAGGCCAAAATTCGACACTTTCTGCATAAGCAGTGGCCAGCCCTTCCAATCCCCCGAAGTAACGATATATCAGTACCTTATCTATTTTTGCAATCGTTGCAATACGCCTGACTTTTAGCTGCTGAAAGCCTTCTTCAACAAGTACCTGCTCAAAAGCGTTCAATATCTTAGCTTTAGTCAATTCTCTGTTTTTCATTTAACAACCCATGTCATCTGATTGATTTGACGAATAATTAGAATCCAACTCAATTCTATTGCCTCTCCTTCTTGGAATATCACTTTACACTTTATAGTAAACCTGACAAGATGTCACCACATGGTGACATTGGAGAATGTAATGAAAAATGCAAAACTGAAATTGCTTGCTGCTGCCTGTGCTTTACTTTGTCCATATGCAAACGCGAACACTAACACTAACACTAAATTGAAATACGGGATTGAACTTGATGCAGTTCCTTACTTACTAGGGGGCTACTACGTCTCAGCTTTAGTCGCTATCAACAACTTTCAGCTTAGGTACGTAACTACAAAATATGAAACACCTAGCTTCTATCTGAAAAATGGGTTTAAAGATGATAATGTCGAAGTGAAAGCATTCATTTTGGACTACTATTTTGACAATAGCCTCAAGGGTTTTTGGGTAGGCTCAGGGATAGAAAAATGGCAAGGGAAAGTTACCGAATCCTCAAGTGGGGTTG
The DNA here is from genome assembly GCF_900107935.1 of Vibrio hangzhouensis. Taxonomy (GTDB): domain Bacteria; phylum Pseudomonadota; class Gammaproteobacteria; order Enterobacterales; family Vibrionaceae; genus Vibrio; species Vibrio hangzhouensis. Next base: position 41,335 of record NZ_FNVG01000001.1, read on the forward strand.
AGAAAGGGTATGACACAAACTTATTTACGATAGGTGGCGGTTACTCGTACTATCTTAATGATTACTTCTATCTCAACCCGTGGATTGGTTTACATATTCCGGTTTCTGGAGACGATAAAGTTTCTTTCACAAACAATACGTTTGATATCAATACTACAGCAGAGATTTCATTAAAACTCGGCTTTAAATATTAATAAGTGAGAAGTTTAGTCATGCCGATAAGTAAAAAAAATTATAGATATTGTCCATTGTGTAACAGTTCACAGATAAGTCTCGAGTTAAGAAGACCACTACATTTAATATATAGTGGACACAACAATGAGTAAAACAAGGAAAATAGCCAGTCTTGAAACAGCTAGGGTTTTAGCGTTTTTGGCAGTGGTGTTGATTCACAGCCAGTTCCTCATGTCTCTAAATCTTGGTGATAGTGGAGAGCCTTGGTTCGGTTACATTGTAAATCAATTAGCACGTTTTGCTGTTCCCCTTTTCTTTCTTATATCTGGCTATCTGATACAACCTAAATTGTATTCAAGTCCTTTTCCAACTGCATCTCAATATGCGTTACCTTTAATGCGTTTATGGTTGATATGGTCCGTCATTTATTTGTTGGTGCCTTTTAACTTGGGTATTGTTGTTGAGCAAGGTTATCTTACCGAAAGGCAGGGTTATTGGGATTCGTTAATGGTTAACCCGCTTAACTCCATTCTTGAGGGTGGTCTGGTTCATTTGTGGTTCTTACCTTCTTTGGTGATGGCGGTTTATATCATTGCCTTTGCGGTTAGTTCTAAAAAAGCACAATGGGTTTTAGTGATTGGTGCATTGTTGTACTTGTATGGACTGATGGGGGGGAGTTATCAAGTATTAACTGGCATTGAAGCGCCTGTGTTTACCAGAAATGGACCATTCTTCAGTTTACTGATGGTAAGTCTAGGTTGCGAGATTAGAAGTCGAAGCATAAGGCTAGATTCGGGAAATGCGATTAAGGTCATGTTAGTTGGTTTAATGGTCCATTTTGCCGAGGCGAGCGTTCTGCATCACTTGGGTTATAAATTTAGCTTGAATGATTATCTTGTTGGTACGGTGATGTGGGCGGTTGGTTTTTTCTTATGGCTGCTGGCTAATCCAGGTTGGGGGAACGGACTATTCGTATCTAAAATAGCCAGCCGAGTATTGCCACTTTACGTAGCGCACCTTCTTGTGATTATTGCCATGTTCAATGTTTGTGGCATTTTGGGTCTTAATGGGTTGTTAAAAGACATGGTGGTACTGGTTGGGGCGTTAGCGTTGTCATATCGCCTTGTCTGTTTGCTTGAGAGGACACCACTTTCATTTATGGTAAGGCGTTGAACCATATCTCATAACAACGTCTTTGATTCCCAAGGGGTAAAAGCGTTTTAGGAGTTTGCCATGTTTTGCAAACTCACCAAAAAATCGGCATAAAATGAACCTGACATCGCATTACCACCCATGTTACTCAATAAAAATGATCATTAATTAAATTGAACCATGCATATCTCATTGATATATATCAAGATATTGTTCATTTATTATTTAAGGTTGGTAGGATAGATGTAGAATGCCCCCTCTAAAAACTCTGGCGGTCTACAACATCGAATGTGCTGTTGTGGATGTTGAGTCTAAGGCAATAAACAACACTCGCTTAGCTAGAGTCAAATCAGTTTGAGTTTATTAGGGACAAAAATGCGTACAAATCGAGTCTTATTGTGCAGTTATATCATTTCTTCTATGTTAGTGGGTTGCGGTAGTGAAGAGAGTGGCGGCGGTGGTAGCACTCCATCTGCACCAAGCAATATCTATTCTGATATTGATGTGCAATCTTTCACTACGGTCATGCACCCTGAGAGTCATTGCTTTAACACGAACTCTAAGTTTCGCACAGAACACTTCATTGTGGCAGCGAAAGGCACTGTAAGTGATGCAAAACTACAAGAGGTGGCTCGTGTCGCACAGAACACTCTGGATGTAGATTTGGCCGCTTACAGTTGGGATGCTTGGTCTGATTTAGCAGTAGATTATTCAAACCCATTTGAAATTTGTGTAATCGCAAGCGAAGGCTCAAATGGCGCTGGTACTAAGTGGGGCTTTGTGGTTGGTCCAAATCGTTCGGGCCCTAACCTAGACAATCTTGTGAAGCACGAGCTCAAACATACCTATCAATCACGATTGATTGGTAAAACAGGTCTTAACGCTGCTCATACTTGGTATGCAGAGGCTATTGCAACAGCACTTTCAACAAATGAAACTGTTAGCGATAGTCAACTAAGTTCATTTATTTCTCAGGTCGGCCTGACTCCAACTCAAATTACCCACGACGGCATTCAGGATGCTGTAATGATGCAACTTTCAGATCCAAGTACTGAATATGGCGCATACAACATGGCTGTTCGTTACCTAGAAACCCAAGGGGTTTCAAATCATGCGCTATGGGAAGTATTCAAGGTCATTAAGCAGATTGAGACTAGCTGTATGGCTGACCACCAAGCTGCTCTAGACAATGGCGAAATGGTAAACCCTATTGCTGAAGACTCTACGTCATGTTCTGGTTACGCAACCACATACTCTAGCGGCGCTACAATGTGGAACGGTGAAGTTATCTCCGGCAGCATTGAAGACCCTATCGCTCCTAGCTCAGAGCCAGGTAAGTCTCGTTTCCAAGTTGCATTTGACTACGTGATGAGCCCATATGGTGTTTCGTATGATGGCATTGATGATACGACTTCATTCCGTGACACTATTATTAACGGCATGTAGATATCTAGTAACCTAAAACGTAACGTTCAAATTCCCATTTCTCCGCCACATTCAAAGCCTCGCTAACATAGCGGGGTTTTTATTTTTTCGCTCCTTTAACCGAGTTCGTATCGCTAGTATAGGTATCTATTAAGATCTTCTGTGATTTCCGGTCTTATCCACCACATTTTTGATGTTAACCGATCTTTTATGAGGGTGTGGTGCGCTTCGATGCACGCTTTGAACTTGGCTTCATTGGTAACAACATTTGGAAACTGGACACATACGCATTTGTCGATGGCAAAGAACTACACGTGCAAACTTACCAGTTTAACCGCATTCAGAAATAATCCGTCAGGGCCGTAATTGATGCTACGGCCAAACCCCTTCTCAGGTTCATTACAATGAGAAGACTTGCCTGCACAATTCATGACTTTGAGCAGAATAATCAATGTATATGCCGTAAATTGGCTTTTTTACTATTCGCCTTTGGCCAGAGCAACAGCCAACTGTCCCAATGCTAATCCGCCATCACCACAAGAATACTGCTGCTGTTCTATCGGATGGATATGTTCAGGTAGTGCCTGCTTGAAAAGGCGTGTCAATAACGCGTTATGAAATACACCACCGGTGAGTGCGACATGGTTGACATGGTGCTCAGCGCTGGCTTTGCTCACCATGTCTGCCAGTGCGTTAGCGAATGCCTGATGAAAAAGGTACGCCCTCTCTTCAACGCTTGCTTCTAGTCTATGCCAGTTACGCCAGAAGCTTGCCAGTTCCATGGTCAAACCGATAACCGGAATCATCAAGTCCGTCCTATCACTGTGTGTTATTCGCATCGCTGCGGCTTCTAACTGAAGCGCAGCTTGTGATTCGAATTCAACCTGATCATTAGTCAGGTTCAACGAAGCCGCCACTGCATCAAAAAAACGTCCTGCAGAACGGATGGAGTGTGAGTTCAGATTCTTATTCAGTGCGATGGTTAAAGTCTGAATCGGCTTTTTGGGTATCAATCTGGCGAGAGATTCCTGAGTAAGTTCGGGAAGAAAGGCTTTTAAATGAGCATGATAGCTTCGCCACGGCTCCTTAGCTGCTTTATCAGCCCCGACAAAGGGAATAGAGGGAATGCCACCTAACTGAGTAATATCCTTGTAATCTGCCAGAACCAGTTCCCCACCCCAAAAGGAGCCGCTATCTCCATATCCGAGACCATCCAACGCGAGTGCCAACACTTTTCCCTGGTCAATACGCCAGCCATTTTCCACCAGGCAACTGGCGATATGAGCATGATGGTGTTGAACCTGTATTAGCGTTGCTCCATTTCCCTTGTCGCAACGTTTTGCTGCAAGTTGATGGCTGAAATAACCGGGGTGTTTATCTGAAACATGGTGTCGTATCTGCGCCTGGTAAAGTTGCAGGTAATGCTCCAGCGCTGACTGATATTGAGCCTGGCTTTCAGTAAAGGTCAGATCACCAAGATATTGACTCACTATGATCTGCCGACCTTTTCCAATCGCGAAAGCACTTTTAAGGTCCCCGCCATATGCCAGATAGCCATCAGCATCAGGAAACCCAACCGGTAGCGAGATCGCATTGGGGGTCAGTCCGCGAGATCGTCGTAAAACTCGAATTTGGTTGTCGCTGTCGACTCTGACAATGGAATCGTCACAGCGCTGAACAATGTCGCGATTATGTACAAGGAACAGGTCGGCAATCGACTTTAGTTCCATAAATGCGGATGAATTGGTTAACACTGGTGGCAGATTCGTGCGGTTAGCGGACGTCATTACAAGTGGGAAGGGATAACCATCAGCCAATAAGTGCTGAATCGGATTAGAAGGCAACATAATCCCAACTTCATTAAGTTGTGGCGCGATGCCGTCCGGCAACATTGACTCCTTTTTTTTAGGCAACAGTACTATTGGAGCGACGGGACCGGACAACACCTGCCTTTGTGCGTCGTTTACGTAGGCAATGTGTTCTAACTGTTCGAGATCGCGAACCATGATAGCGAACGGCTTGTATTGGCGCTTTTTTCTCTCCCTCAGAACTTGTATCGCGTGTTCGCTCGTCGCATCGCAAACCAGATGAAATCCACCGACCGATTTAATGGCTATTATTCTGCCCTGCAGCAAAGCCGCTATTGAATTGTTTAGCCAGTCACCTGCAACTGGCACTTCTTCATGAGAATAAAGCTGAATTTCTGGTCCACACTCGTCGCAAGCAATGGGCTCTGCATGATAACGTCGGTCTGAGGGAGTGAGGTATTCATTGCGGCAATTTTCACACATCGGGAAGGCGTCCATCACTGTATTAGGCCTGTCATATGGTAGCGACTTAATGATGGTAAAGCGCGGGCCACAATGAGTGCAATTAATAAACGGATAGCGATAACGACGGTTGACACGAGTAAACAACTCATCAATGCAGGCTTTACAGGTCGCCGCATCAGGGATGATATGGGTATCCATGGATGTCGGCTTAGAAGCAGCAATCGAAAAGTCTTCAGGCAGGCTTTCCCAAACAAACTCACTATGACTGATGGACTCTATCTGTGCCAACGGTGGCAGATTTGTGGTGAGCTCATGTAAGAACGACGAAATATTGTCATTCGTCAAAAACCGTATCAGAACACCTGAGCCATCGTTTAACACCTCACCGAGCAATTGCCATTGTTGGGCCAGTTGCCAGACGAAAGGCCGAAAGCCTACGCCCTGAACTTTCCCTTTAACTCTTATGCTGACACCATTTGGTTTGCATATGTGTTGTGTCACGCGACTCCCCCTTATGTAGCGCTGTTCTGTCTAGCAAATTCTGGGCATGGGCTCATCCCAAGGGAGGTCCAGCCACCGACTGGCACCGAAGGCATTCAAAACCGACACCTTTTGGGAGGAGTTCACTTCGCCAATGATGGCAGCATCACTGCCTCCCTTTAATTGACGAAGCGTACTCAGCGCTAGATTCGCGTCCTTCGGGTCAACGATGGCAATAAATTTTCCCTCATTGGCAAAATTCAATACCTCCAGACCCAGTAGCTCACTCAGTCCTCGCACCGGCGAACTTACAGGCAAGGCTTGTTCTATCACTTGAAAACCACAGCCACTGCTAGCTACAAACTCATGCAATACGGCGTTAACGCCACCTCTTGTCGCATCTCTTAATGTTCGGATACCCTTAACCGGCAGCAAAGCCTCAACAAAAGGGTAAAGGTGCTGACAGTCGCTGTTCAACTGCCCTCCAAACCCCAGATTTTCACGGGCATTCAAAATAGTGGCACCATGATCGCCCAAGTTTCCGGAAATAAGGATCTGATCACCAGGTTGGATATGTTGCACACCCCAGTCTACGTTGGCAGGAATAACCCCAATACCACTTGTACTAATAAACAGCTTGTCGGCCGCCCCCTTTGGTACCACCTTCGTATCACCGGTAACGATTTCAATACCAGCCTCGCTCGCAGTCTTAGCCATTGAACAAGCAACTTGCTTCAATTCATCAATGGAAAAGCCTTCCTCAATAATAAACCCAGCAGATAGATAAATAGGCTTGGCACCACTCATAGCAATGTCGTTAGCCGTCCCGCAAACGGCTAATTTGCCAATATCACCGCCCGGAAATCGTATAGGATCCACAACGTATGAATCGCAGGAGAAAGCCAATTTTTCTCCTGTTAAGGTCAATGGCGCAAGCGGAATTCTCGCCTGATCTTCTTGTCTATTTAGAATTTCATTCGCAAAGTAAGACAGGAATATCTTGTTAACAAGCTCCTGCATTGCTTTACCTCCACTACCGTGAGCAAGGGTAATTCGGTCGGGCATTACTTGTTCCTTGTCGTTAAATAGATCACCGCTAAAATCAGAATAGCTAGTCCCGACAGTAGTGATAGTAGGCGGCGCAAGCCCCTTCGCCAGAAACCATCAAAGAGCCCAATGCATTTTCGGGAAAGCAAGATACAGCAAAAGCCGGGCAGTCGGTGGGCTTACACCGTCCGGCAAGCACATCACCACAACGCCGACCCTGAATGACACTGTCACAATTTGAAGTCACTTTTAGATCGACTCGTGCGCTGAATGGGCGGTAAGGTTCCGTCAACTCAATACCTGAGTCAGGAATTTCACCCAGCCCCATCCATTCACTGCGTTTTTTGCTGCAAAAAACTTCTGATATCGACCGTTGAGCATTTTGGTTTCCCTCGGTTGTCACTACTCGGGAATATTGGTTTTCAATTTCACATCTTCGCTGTGCAAATTGTGTTAGCAACATCAATATTGCTTGTAACATATCAAGAGGTTCAAACCCTGTAATGACACACGGTTTACGAAATGTGTCTGCTAGCGGCTGATAAGGCTTAGTACCAATAATCATCGATAAATGTCCCGGAAGCAGAAAACCATCGACTCTCGTCTCCCCTTTGCTCAATAGCGCGCTCAAAACCGGCATAATCGTGATGTGTTGACAGTAAACTTTAAAGTTGAGAACTTGTTTTTGCTTTGCCTGTTGCAGCGTGATTGCGGTGGCAGGCATGGTTGTCTCAAACCCCAGAGCAAAAAAAATGACCTGTTTATCGACATGTGTCTGAGCGAGCTTAAGGGCATCCATCGGCGAATATACCATTCTGACATCTAGGCCTCGCGCTTTAGCGTCGGCTAAACAGCCATCGCTACCTGGGACACGCATTGCATCGCCGAAACTGCAAAGAATGGTATTTGGCTGTTCGGCTAACGCTATACATTGATCGATACTTTTCTTCGAAAGCACGCATACCGGGCAACCGGGCCCATGAACGAACTCAATGTCATCAGGTAACAATTGCAGCAAGCCAAATTTGAACAGAGTATGTGTGTGACCTCCACAAACTTCCATCACTTGAATCGGTTTTAACGTATCTGGGAGCATTTGTAGCGCTCTGTCAATTCGCCTGATGAGCGCTTTTGCGTGTTTAGGGTTACGATATTCATCAACATAGTCCATCACGCCTGCTCCCAATTATCTATATTAATGATCATCATCAGCTCTACTCTCCGTAGCCTGCATTTCATCGAGTATTTCGAGTGTTTTTCTCGCCTGTTGCTCATCAATAAGACACATTGCAAAGCCTACGTGAATTAAAACCCAGCAGTTAACCAGGCTCTCTGGTTGACGATGCGCAACACAGTTAAGATTTACTTCGCGTACAATACCGCCCACATCAACTAAACCGAGATACTCTTCTGAACTGGTTATCTCTATCACTTTCCCAGGAAGTCCTAAACACATCAGTGTTCTCCTACCCATCGCAACCACAGTGGTAATCCCTCGCCCGTAGTCGAGGACAAGAGCAACGACTGGATTTCAGGATTAATGCGCTTGGCATTGGTGATGCAGAGGTCAGGATCAAATTGTACATAAGGCAACAAATCTATTTTGTTGATGATCATCAGCGTGGACTTGGCAATGACATCTGGATACTTGAGCGGTTTATCATCCCCTTCTGTAACCGAGATGATGACGACTTTATGCTGCTCACCCAGATCGAAGCTGGCCGGACAGATCAAATTTCCGACATTTTCAATAAACAACAGGCTGTGTTGTTGTAGCTCCAAATGGTTAATAGCGCTAGCCACCATCTCTGCATCCAGGTGGCAACCTTTACCTGTATTTATCTGTATTGCCTGCGTTCCCGTTGCTCGTATTTTTGCAGCGTCGTTGCTGGTTTGCTGATCGCCTTCAATAACCGCGCAGTGAACATCCTCAAGTTTATTTAGTGTTTCGGTTAACAACGTTGTTTTACCTGAGCCTGGACTAGATATCAGATTAAGGGTCCTGATATTACGCTGCGCTAGCCAATCACGATTCTTATCCGCTATTGCATCATTTTTAGCTAGCAAATCGGCTTCTAAGCGCAGTATTCGTGGTTTCACTTCGGTCACCGATGATAACTGGTGTTTATTGCCCTCTAGGAGTATCGCTTTTGATTCGCCACAACCGCATGTCGAGCACATTACAAAACCTCCAGTTGTTTTATTCTCATTTGTTCACCACCCTTGCGTCGCAGATTATAACCATTGCAGTTTGGGCATGTGCTAAGCCAATCTGAGATAGCAAAACTTGCATTGCAATCCTGGCAGCAAGCCTGTGCAGGTTGCCTAGAAATGACCAGTTGAGCAGAATCCGCCACCGTGTTGCGACAACAGATGTCGAAACAGAACCTCAATGCATCGACTTCTACGCCAGCAAACACACCCAATTCCAGAACCACTGTGCTGACTTGTGTAAAACATTTCTCATCAGCTTGATCTTCGATGATCTTGATTAGGCTCTCACACAACGACATTTCGTGCATAGTCAACTCGCTATCAACCAAAGCGGTAGAAATTTCCTTTATACATTCTAAAGATAGCTGATGATTCACAAACACAAAGAGTGTCTATACTAAATAAATGGATAGCGGAGATTTTCTCTTGAAAAATAGCTCAAAGACCAAAAAAGGCTGGCTAGGGAAAGCAAACTTTCACTCCCTGTTTGAAGCATTGCATCGTCAAGGCTATAAAATCATAGGCCCGACTGTTCGGGACGATACGATTGTGTTTGATACCGTTACCACCCCATCTGAACTGACTCACTCGGTTATTGATCTGCAGCAGTCTGGTCGCTATACCTTAGTAGAAGATAAATCCAATCGATATTTTTCGTGGAATACTGGACCGCAGGCGTTGAAGCCCCTGCTGTTTAAGACTCGGGAGACACTATGGACCTGCTCTGACAACGATGGTCAGCTGCAATTTAAGTCACCTGAGCAAGACGTTGAGCCTATCGCAGTTATAGGAGTAAGAGCCTGTGATTTGGCTGCGTTGGCAATTCATGACCAGCATTTTCTACAAGGCGCTTATATTGACGACTTCTATCAGCAGCATCGGAAAAACATACTGTTGGTCGCTGTCAATTGCAGCAGAAGTAATGAGCAGTGTTTCTGCGTCTCTACGGGCGATGGGCCCGAGGTCACCACTAATTACGATGTATTAATCGATGAACTTGATGATGGATTTTTAGTAAAGAGTAATAGTAAGCGTGGACTGGACGTAATACAGCATCTGGTGCTAGAACCTGCCACACAGGCCCAAGAAGTAACTGCTCAACAGCAAATCTCTAAAGCGCGCTCTGAACAAGGCTCCAAAAAACTACCTGAACTCGACAACCTGCTCAAACTGGTTAGTGGACTGAAGAAAAAAGACTGGCAAGACATCGCCGAGCGCTGCCTAGCGTGCGGTAACTGTACTCAGGTTTGTCCAACCTGTTTCTGTAGCACCCAAGAGTCAGCCCCCGATCTTATTCAGTCCAATTCAGAGCAAGTAAGGATCTGGGATTCGTGCTTCAGCGAAGAACATGGACACATATTTGGTAAGAACTATCGACCAGAAATTGAAGAACGGTACCGACAATGGATGCTACATAAATTGGTGTTCTGGCATCAACAATATGGCCGTTCGGGTTGCGTGGGTTGCGGTCGTTGTTCTACCTGGTGTCCGGTGGCGATCGATTTAGTCGAAGAAGCGTCATCTCTGGTGTCTCGGCTGTCATCAGACAACAAATAAATCTTTTTTAATTGGAGTGCATTTCATCCAGCACTGACTAAGGAACGGAAACGTGAAGGCTCAACTTTGTAAACAACATAATTCCGATATCATGAGTCGCGCCATGACGCCTATTACCGCGACGCTGGAAGATAAATCCGAAGAAACCTTGGGTGTGGTTACCATGTCTTTACGAATTGAATCCGATACGCCGTTTGAGTTTCAGTTTGGCCAATTCAATATGCTTTCTGTCTTCGGTGTCGGCGAGGTCGCTATTTCAATCATGGGAAGACAAGAGAATGTGTTGCTCCATACGATTCGTTCCGTCGGCCGCGTAACGCACGCCTTAACCAATCTAATACCTGGACAACAACTGGGCATACGTGGGCCATTTGGACAAGGCTGGCCCATTGAACGGGCCATTGGTAAGGATTTGATATTTATTACCGCCGGTCTTGGTTGTGCGCCTGTGGTCGCCGCTATAAAACATGCCGTGCAGACCCGTAAAAACCACAACCGTATTGTTATTTTACAAGGGGTTAAGCACCATCGGGATCTGCTGTGGCTTCCTCAATATGAGATTTGGCGCGACCAGCATCAGTGCCAGGTTTTATTAGCTGCCAGTGAAGAACACAAACGTAAGCAACACTGGAAACTGGGTCTGGTGACAGGACTGCTTGAACAAGCTCGCTTTGATGCTTACAACTGTATCGTTATGATGTGCGGCCCAGAAATCATGATGAAAGCTGCTCTAGAGCAGTTAGAGTCGATCGGCGTGCCTGATGATGCCTGTTACTTGAGCATGGAACGTAATTTTCAGTGTGGACAAGGATTTTGTGGTCACTGTCAAATAGGCCCTTACTTCGTTTGCAAAGACGGTCCCGTGTTTCATTTCCCCAGCATAAAACCTTGGTTTGGCCTTTGGGGGTTATAGTGACTACAACAAAAACAAAAATAGCGGTTCATAAACTGACCTCTTGCTCAGGTTGTCAGCTGGCCTTTATCAATCAAGGACCGGGATTGCTTTCCCTACTGGAACATATAGAGATATGTCACTTTATCGAGGTGGGCATCGATAACCCAGAATGCCCTGTGGATGTCGCGTTTATAGAAGGTAGCATATCAACACCTCACGACCTGGAACGAATAAAGTCTGTAAGAGCGTTGAGTAAACTGGTGGTCACCGTGGGTGCCTGCGCAACATCGGGTGGCGTTCAGGCATTAAGAAACCTGGCCTGTTTGTATGACGAACCACACCAATTGAAAGCGCGGGTCTATGCCGCTCCAGAACACATTGCCACTCTGGCGCACTCCCAACCAGTTGCTACAGCAATTAACGTTGATTTTGAACTTTGGGGCTGTCCCGTATCTACAGAACAACTGCTGCGCTTTTTGTCACAATTGCTTGTTGGCGCAAAGCCAAAATTAGAAAAAGAAAAGCTCTGTATGGAATGTAAACGGCAACAGAACGTTTGTGTAATGGTCACGAAGCAGGCTCTATGCCTTGGGCCAGTAATAAGAACAGGGTGCGGGGCAATGTGTCCCTCTTATGGTAAGGCATGTTATGGCTGTTATGGTCCCTCAGAGCAACCGAATACGCGCAGTCTGGCAAATCGGATGCAGGGGCTAGGTGCGGTCGACTCTGATATTGCCCAGCGTTTTGCTCAGTTTCATGGTGACACTCCGCAGTTTCGTGCTGAAATTGAGCACTGGATCGTACATAAGGAAGAAAAGCAGTGAGCAAGCGAACTATTCACCTTAACGTACCGTTTATTACCCGCCTGGAAGGCGAGGCCTCGCTTGAACTTGATGCCAGCGAAGGGAAGTTAGAGCAGGTTCACCTAAAGATATTTGAGCCCCCTCGTCTATTTGAGCAGTTTCTGGTCGGTAAGCGTTTCTCTGATGTCCCTGAACTGAGCGCTCGTATTTGCGGCATTTGTCCTATGGCCTATCAGCTCACGTCAATACTGGCGATGGAGAAGCTGTTCAACGTGCAAGTACCAGAGTCTATCGAAAAACTTCGTCGAATAATGAATTTGGCGGAATGGATACAAAGCCATGCGCTGCACATTCATTTCTTGGCGTTGCCTGATTTTCTTGGTTTCAACAACGGACTGGAGATGGCTAAAGCGCACCCCGATATTTTTAATCGGGGCATTCTGCTTCAGGCTTTCGGTAATCGAATACTGGCGTTGCTAGGGGGGCGTAGTGTGCACCCAATTGGCCTGAGGGTTGGCGGGTTTGAAGCCCTCCCCCAATTGGATGAACTTTTAGCAATGCAGTCCCAAGCTGAGGAGGCACGGAAGCTGTCCAAATCTTTAGTAAACTACCTTGCTACCCTTTCTATACCGGACTACCCGCAACCATTCGATTATGTGAGCTTGAAGTCCGCTCACCACTACCCTGTTAATCAGGGGCACATCGTCAGTGCGTCTGGACTCGTTATCGACATTGGAGCCTATACCGAACATTTCCACGAGCATCAAGAACCCCATTCAACCGCTCTATATTCTCTATTAGATGGAAGTGATTATCTGGTTGGCCCTTTGGCACGATTTAATCATAACTTTTCTCAGCTCGATATCGACACCCAGCAATTGGCGAAAGCCGTAGGGCAAATGGGTGCAAGTCGCAACATGCATGATTCTATTCTGATAAGGGCGTTAGAAATCCACTATGCCTGCCAGGAAATACTCACACTATTGACCGCGCTGGAGATTCCAACGAAACCCTATGTCGAGGTTACCCCTATAGCCGGAACTACCTGCCATGCGACCGAAGCGCCGCGTGGATTAATTTATCATCGCTACCAATTTGATGAAGCGGGCAAAGTCCTCGCATGCAGCATTATTCCACCCACCAGTCAGAATCAGGCACGTATAGAAAAGGATTTGCGTAACGCTGTACCTCGCTATGGCCTGGAACACAGCGACCAGGAACTGAAACAATTTTGCGAACAACTCATTCGCAACTATGACCCTTGCATCTCCTGCTCTACTCACTTTTTGACCTTTAAAGTGAATCGGGCTTCAAATGATAAAACAGCTAATTCGGGTAACTATGATTAATATCGTATGTTTTGGCAGTTCTCTTCGTGCAGATGACAGTGTCGGCCTGTTAGTGTTCGAACTGCTCCAATATGAACTGGACGCTAAACCATTTTGGGCGGATCAAGTACAACTTAACTACGCCGGAAATGCTGGCGCAAGGGCGTTACCTTACTTTTTGGATTGTGAATACCTTGTCGTGGTCGATGCGATAATGCCTGATACACCGACTAATCCTGGAGCCATCCACAAACTTTCAGCCCATGATGTTTCCCATCTCGATGATGGAAGTCTAAACCACGCATACAGCAGTCACCTGTTGGCCTTCCCTCAGTGTTGGCAATTATTGCGGTCGCTGGGAAAGCCATTACCAAAACTCACCATAATGGCGATCGAAATTTGTAACTATGAACTGTGCCAGCAAGAGGTAACACCGGATGTAAAAAAAGCAGCTCAAACCGTCGCAAAGAAGATTACCCGGTATTGCAGCAACCACTCCATAAAGTAAGCGTCACTGTGATTAACAGGACACTATTCGTGTCGATATACTATGACAAATTGAGTAAAGAACTAGGTCAGGAAGATTTTGAGTTGACCGTTTCAAAAGCATTACCATTGTATACATATGCTATTAGTAGTTTGGAGTTAAGATTCTTCGTTACCTCAAAATTCCACTTCCGGTCTACTTATTAGTTGTTATCATTCCGGAGGTGGTGTGTAAGAGTACACAGGTACAACCGCTCCTTTTCTATAAGTAAAGCCTGTGGGACCACAGGCTTTACTCAGACTGTGATAATTTGACACTCTCGTCACCCTACCACACTAAAATTTATCATAACACATGGTGATTTTTTGTAGCCAAATTTGCTATATACAAGGTAGGTAAAAATAATAACCTTGTAGGTGCATATCATGCACTTTTTATTAAATTGTTTTTGGCCATTTTCTTTAAGAATCCGAGTTCTACCATCGTTGACATATAGCTTTCTGGCTTACGTAAAACCTGGTCTTTAATCAGGTGCATCATTCCTTCTTTGCATCCTTTGTCATGATATAAATCTAGAATTTCGTGAAGTGTATTTTTATGGATGTCATGAACCCAAAGGCCCGCAACATCTGCTCCAGCACCATAGTGAAGTAATGCAACTTCAGGATCATGTTTGTGGGCAACACCTACAGAATTATGGAGAGCGACCATCTCATGAATAAGGTCAGCTTGATTAGACGTCAGATTATGGCTAATAGAAAAGTCGCGTGCAATGCTAGCACCCTCGATTTCAAAGGTATCTTGTTGAGGAGCCAGATCTGTTAACCCAATGTCATGCATGATGGAACCAATGAAAAACACTTCTTTATCGATTTTTTTTTGAACCTTATGACTCATCGCCAATCCAAATGCATAGCTTCGAATACTGTGATTGACTAAGAAATTCGGACTGTGCTGCTTAACCAAGTGTAATGCGTCCTGACAAGCTTTTGTATCCGGGAATGTATAATATTCAGGGGAAACATAAGGGGCTTTCTTTCTCAACAGTATGTTTCGTGCCCGCTCTGTTGTAGTATTTATGTCACTTTTGATGAAGTTACATAGCATACAAAATTTGCTTGGTTTAGGTTTAGACTGTGTTAATGTAAGAGCCATAATTTCGACCTTGTAGAGTTATTAAATCTATAAATTCTTAAAAATTGCCTTTAACAATCAAACTGAACCAGTTTGATAATAGAAGCAATTACTTTATAGTAAATATACAATGTGTTTTAAGCAGGAAAAGTATTAGAAATGACAAATTGCGCACCTAAACCGCCACGTACACACAACGTAGCCATTGTCCTATTCAACAAAGTTGTATTGGCGGACGCATTACTAGCATACGAAACATTTAGTCGAGCAAGGCTTCCTTCAGGTGAAGCACCGTATCACGTTTATTTCTGCGCAACGGATGATATAGAACAGAAAAATGGGTTGTTAATTAACGTGTTATATTCTCTAGAACACTTAGCTAATGCTGACACTATTATCATACCTGGAGTCTCAGATTTAACTTCTCCAGTATCAGAACAGTTGTCCTCATCCCTTCATAAACACGTTGAAAAATCTGGACGTCTATTGTCGATATGCACAGGGGCTTTCGTTCTGGCTTCTTCAGGTCTGCTTGATGGGTTGGAGGTCACCACACACTGGCTGCATGCAATGCAACTCAAACAAATGTACCCTCGGTTAAACGTAAATCCAGACGTATTGTATGTCGACAATGGACAAATTCTAACTTCCGCGGGAGCCATTGCAGGTGTAGATTTGTGTTTATATGTCGTTAGTTTGGATTTGGGTAGCAACATAGCTAATGAATTGGCCAAAGTTTCTGTGGTACAAATGCATAGGGATGGTGGTCAAAAGCAATTTATCAATAAAAACCATTCTACAACAGAGAAAAGTCAAATTTACAATTTAATTTGTAGGATAGAAGAAAATTTAGCTGATAACTATTCAATAGAACAAATGGCGGAACGAGTTTACATGACACCAAGAACATTCAGTAGAAAATTCAAGCATGAACTTGGCCTTACTCCGTTCGAATGGTTGAACTATGCCAGAATTAAACATGCCAAACAGCTTTTAGAGTCAACCGAGCTAACTATTGAACAAATATCGTACGCATCGGGATTAGGCTCGCCTAAAAATATGCGTAAGCAATTCCAAAAAAGTGTTGGAGTTAGCCCTAGAGACTACAGAAAGGCGTTTCATCATGCAAATTAAACTAAAGAAATTGCACAGAAATAACTAGTACACAACGCATAGAAAATAGAACCTTCAAATTAGATGCACCTACACATTTCAAACAAAGCTCTTCTAAAATAATCGCAATCAAATAACAATCCGCTGCCATACACCCTATCACCTTTGGAATCACGATTATTTGCAATCGCTAGCTTTATACTCAACGTCAAACGTCATATAACAACAAACTAACCTGAATTATAATTTTCTCAGTTGCTTTCTTTGGATATGAGAGCAATTACTTACTGCTAAAACTCTTCGCCACATTCTATTAACCTGGCCACCTATCGCGCCAAAACACAAACCTTCTTCGATTCAATAAAATACATCATTGTTCGCCGTCGCATGCCCTTTGCTTTTTTCCACTGAGCCTCTTAGGTAGGCAGTTAACACGTAGTATTTTGGTTGATATTTGATCATACCTTCAAATTAATAGGGATTAATTTTTGACGATTACGGTACAGATTACGGTACATTGACCAATTGCTTCAAACTGCGAGGCGTCCGGGCCAATCGACTATTATTCACGTCTTTTAACTTTGCAAAGCACAGCGCTGAAAAAGCGGCTTTAAGTGCTCTACGCGCTATACTCTGGGTCGCGACTTTGGTCGTGATTCACTGAACTCAACTTCGGTTCACATCACACCCGTTTGATATCGTTTTATCCTGTGTATTGATATAGAACACGAAACATGCAACTTCTCCTTTCACAGCCAGTAAGGCATCTATACTTATAGCGCCTATTCCTTTGGACAAGGAGACGAGCATGACAGGATACGACTATATTTATTGGTTCAATGAACTAACGATCGATGATGTGCCATTAGTGGGCGGTAAAAACGCTTCTCTAGGTGAGTTAACCGGTTTTTTAGGGACTGGAGACATAGGTCTGCCCGATGGTTTTGCGCTCAGCGCCGAAGCATTTCGAGAGTATTTACGGTACAACCAACTAGATGAAACCATCTATTCGATGTTGGACAACCTAGACAAAACCAATCTTGATGCGCTTCAAACCACTGCCGCATCTATACGTCAACACATCCTCGGTGGTGATTTCACCGAACAAATGAAAATCGAGATGGCGATGGCGTATGCCGAACTAGAAAAGCGATACGGTCCAAACTGTGACGTCGCCGTACGCAGTAGCGCTACTGCAGAAGACCTACCCAACGCATCGTTCGCGGGGCAGCAAGATACCTATCTGAATGTAACTGGATTTGATGAACTCATGTTCTACAGCAAAAAGGTATTTGCGTCCTTATTTACCGATCGCGCGATCAGTTATCGCATTGATCAAGGATTTGCTCACCGCCAGGTTGCACTGTCGATAGGGGTCCAAAAAATGGTGCGTTCTGATTTAGGGTCGGCAGGCGTCATGTTTACCCTCGATACAGAGTCCGGTTTTCGCGATCTCGTTCTTATCAATGCCGCCTACGGCCTTGGCGAGAATGTAGTACAGGGGAGCGTTTCACCCGATGAATTTTTTGTTTTCAAACCACTTTTGACTGGTGAACTTCGACCTATCGTCAAACGCCATCTCGGTGAAAAAGCGGTCAAGATGGTTTATGACAATGTGGATCCCGAGCATACCTCAACCCGCAATGTTTCCGTTTCTGAACAGTTGAGAAATCAGTTTTCGCTTGATGACGACGACGTACTTGCACTTGCCAAAGCGGGCGTGCTGATAGAAGCGCACTACTCCGAGAAGGCAGGTCATTCCATGCCAATGGATATAGAGTGGGCAAAAGACGGGGAAACCGGCCAACTCTTCATTCTTCAAGCCCGGCCTGAAACGGTTCACTCACAGCATTCACAAAGTTTTAGCGCCACCTATAAACTGCATAACAATGATAAAGTTCCTGCTTTGGTTCAAGGGCGAAGTGTTGGTAAAAAAATCGCCAGTGGTAAGGCCCGCATTATCAAAGATAAGTCAGAGATGGAATTGTTGCAGCAAGGTGAAGTCCTGGTATCAGACATTACCGACCCAGATTGGGAGCCGATAATGAAAAAAGCCTCTGCAATAGTGACCAATCGTGGTGGCCGGGTTTGTCACGCCGCTATCATCGCACGAGAGCTTGGCATTCCCGCTGTCGTTGGGTCTGGTGATGCGACTGAGTTACTCAGTCAAGGTGATGAAGTCACGGTATCTTGTGCCGAAGGCGATGATGGATATGTCTACCCCGGCTATCTGCCCTTCGACGTTGTGGAACATAAAGTGAATTTCTCCCATCGGCCAGCGACAAAAATGATGCTCAATTTGGCGGATCCTCACATGGCGTTTGAATTTGCCCAGTTACCAAATGATGGTGTGGGTTTGGCACGACTTGAATTTATCATCAATAACATGATTGGTATTCACCCTCGCGCTCTGTTGGAGTTTGACACTTTAGATGAAGACCTCAAACAACAAATTCAGCAACGAATAGCTGGATATCCATCTCCAACGCAGTTTTACGTGAATAGATTGGCAGAAGGTATTGGAGCTATTGCCGCAGCCTTCTATCCAAAACCCGTGATTATTCGATTCAGCGATTTCAAATCGAACGAATACCGCTCCCTGCTTGGAGGTGACGCCTACGAACCACATGAAGAAAACCCTATGATCGGATTTCGGGGAACTGGACGATATTTCGATGCCAGTTTTTCCGATTGTTTCGCGCTTGAGTGTCAAGCGGTGCGCCTCGTTCGTGAGCAACAAGGCTTGACCAACCTCGCCGTGATGTTGCCATTTGTACGCACACCTGAAGATTTAGTATCGGTGCAAGACTTAATGGCCTCTCATGGCATTCAACGTGGCGATAATGGACTCAAGCTCTATACCATGTGCGAAATACCTTCCAATGTGATTCTTGCGGATCGATTCCTGGAACATTGTGACGGCTATTCCATCGGCTCCAACGACCTGACTCAGTTAACGCTAGGTGTAGACCGAGACTCAGGATTGCTAACACAATATGATGAACGTCATGAGGCGGTTACGCGGATGTTGAGTATGGCGATTGAAGCCTGTCTGAAACGAGATAAATACGTCGGTATTTGTGGCCAGGCACCGTCTGATTTTCCAGAGATAACTCGCTGGCTGGTTGAACAAGGTATAGGCTCCATCTCGCTGAATCCGGACAGCCTAATCCCAATGACGGAATTAGTGATGGGAATCGAGGATTCTGACCATTAAAACACAAAGGTATCAGAAGGAGTCGCATAGATGTCCAATGACTCATTTGAAGTAAATGGCCAATCGCCGGAACATTATAGTGGCCTTACACAGCAAGAGGTATTGGACAAACAGAAACGTTATGGGCCAAACCAGTTGCCGGAACCATCGCTGGCTGGCCCATTCACCATCTTACTGAGACAGTTTTTTAGCCCATTCATTTATATCTTGCTGATCGCAGCAGTGGTTTCTTTTGTTCTTAAAGAGCACGCTGGCGGGGTATTTATCCTGTCAGTATTGTTTTTAAACGCCATCATAGGGACAGTTCAGGAGTACTCAGCTCAACGCTCGGCTGCTGCTTTACGCAATATGGTAAAAGGAGAAACCCATGTTATCCGCGATGGAATTGGCATGACGATAGCAGTAGAAGAAGTCGTGCCAGGGGATCTGGTGCTGCTTTCTTCTGGCGACAAAGTGCCAGCCGACGTGCGCCTGTTAAGTAGTCAGAACTTAGCCGTCGATGAGTCGTTACTCACCGGGGAGTCACTGGCCGTAAGTAAAAATGCCTGTGCAGATATAGCGGAAGATGCTCCTTTATCTGAGCGATTTAATCAGTGTTTTGCTTCTAGTATCGTCACACATGGGCGTGCTCAGGCGATAGTGACTGCAACTGCGATGAATACGGAAATTGGCAAAATCGCCAACCACGTTACTCGCGAGCGAGTCTCAGAGCCACCTCTTATGATACGAATAAAAAGCTTTACCTATCAGGTAGCCCAAGGGATTTTTGTCGCAATTTTAATACTAACCGTATTGATGTTACTCAATGGTGGCTACAGCCCTGAAGCCATCATTCTGATGACTATCGGTCTCGCGGTATCAGTAATTCCTGAAGGATTGCCAGTTGCGTTAACCGTTGCCTTAGCTATCGGTATGCGGCGCATGGCAAGAAACAACGTCATTATTCGTAAACTAGTAGCAGTAGAGGCGCTTGGCTCATGTACTTTTATCTGCTCCGACAAAACTGGCACCCTAACGGTGAACGAACTTACCATTCGCCACGTAATGCTACCCGATGGAAACCACGTTCAGGTAACGGGCGAAGGCGTGGCTCCAGGAGGCAAGGTTCACGCGTCCTCGGAACTGCATCACCTCAGGGAACTCTGTATTGCAGGTGTTCTCGCCAATGAAAGCCACCTGAATTACGCTGGCGGTGAATGGGTGTCTGATGGCGATATCGTTGATATTGCTTTTTTGGTACTCGCAAAAAAGTTGGGCATGTCTATCAGCGATCTTCGTCGGCAACAGGTTCAATTAGAACTGATTCCCTATGAGCCTGAAAAGGCTTACTGCGGCAGCGTAAACTATGATGGCGACACCAAATGGCTCTATGCCAAAGGTAGCCCAGAAAAAATGCTTCACATGTGCGATCAGATGGAAACGATCCTTGGGCCCGTTGACATCGACCGTGCCCGACTTGAGCAGCAATTTGAAGAACTGGCTCAACAAGGTTACCGTCTGATCGCCCTCGCCAAAAGAGAGGTTGATGAACATCATCGTCTCGAAAAAATGTGTTTCCTAGGCATGGTAGCAATGATCGACCCACTACGTCAGGAAGCGTTCGAGGCCATTCGACATTGCCGTTCAGCGGGTATAGAAGTGGCTATGGTCACAGGCGATCACCCGTCCACGGCGAAATCTATCGCGATTGAACTCGGTTTATGTAAAGCCAATGACTCCGTTGTCACAGGCAGTGTAATTCACGATGTGGTCACGAAAGGGGCGGATGCAATGGATGAACTTATTCGCTCATCAAGGGTATTTGCGCGTATTGAGCCACAGCAAAAAGAGATGATCGTCGACAGCCTGATGCGGCAAAATCACTTCGTCGCTGTCACCGGCGACGGTGTCAACGATGCTCCAGCAATGAGAAGAGCTAACACTGGCATCGCAATGGGTAAGCGTGGCACCGACGTAGCAAAAGAAGCGGCAGACCTTATCATTACCGATGATAACTTTGCCTCAATAGTCGCTGGAATTGAGCAAGGACGGGTCGTATACAATAATATTCGCAAGGTAATCGCTCTGTTGGTTGCAACGGGCTTTTCCGCGATTTTGTTGTTTTTTTTGACTGTCATCGCCGGCTTACCAATGCCGATGATAGCGGTACAATTGCTTTGGTTAAACCTAATAGCCAATGGCTTACAAGATGTGGCTCTGGCATTTGAACCTAAAGAAGGCAACGAGCTCAACCGTCTGCCACGAAGTCCCGATGAACGTATCTTTGATCGCCTTCTGATTGAGCATGTGCTGCTTTCAGGCACCGTGATGGGTGGTCTCGCCTTTATCAACTATTATTATTTGCTGCAATCCGGAGAGTCGATAGAACAAGCCCGCAATCTGACACTGATGCTAATGGTGCTATTTGGTAACATTCGGGCACTCAATGCTCGTTCAGAAACTCGTTCCCTATTCTCCCACTCGCTTAAAGCCAACCCGTTCTTAATGTTGGCCGTGCCAACGGCATTGTTGGTGCACATTGCTGCACTTTACACGCCGGGACTGAGCGATGTACTTGAGCTCCACCCCATTTCGCTGGAACAAATGCTAGAGTTATTCTTCATGGCGTGTGGTTTATTGATTGTTGAAGAAATATACAAGCTTTGGCGTCGACGAAGAGCAAAAAAAGCCCTCTGACTCTCAGGTATATATCGACGTGGATGTTTACTTAGGCGAGAAAAGGTGTAACTCAACTGTTTTTTGAGAGCACATTTAAATAAACCATACCTGAATAAAGCTTAATAAAACTAAATATCGTTTATAGACTAAATCAAGGTATGGTTGTTTTTATTTCAACGTATGGTTTCGTAAATTCAACGTTTAGTTGTTTTTACAAACGAACTGTTGAAACAACCTTAAATTGATATTTATAATTCATTTATAATCAGAAGCTTACCAGAAAAACAACCATATGTTGATATCAGCAAAAACAACCATAAATTGATAATTTCGTGAATCAACGAATTTGGCCCCGCTCTAACGGTAAGAAAGTTACTTTCTATATCCTGATGAAAACACCTCGTTACTCCTCATTCGCAGCTCTTCACCCTTTGCTTAAACGCCATCGCTTTAGCAAGGTTTTGGACAAAAGCTTGTTACGTTTTCTCGGAGTTGGCTAGCTTTCGGATAAGATTAGGTAGGGCAAAAGGAAAGACCCGCCCCCACCTTTCTTGTTGACAGCTTCGGCACGTACGAGGCAATGTTAACTTTGAGTTACTGGCTTAGCGTTTACTGAGCTCTGTGGTTGAGCTGGTTTCACGATTAAGCCAATACCAATCAGAAACAGCGTACAAGCCATGATTTGAGCTACGCTGAGCACTTCGTCATACATGAAGTAGCCTGATATCAGCGCAAACACAGGAACAAGTAAAGTCAGTGGTGCTGTCATGCTTAGTGGGTAGCGGATCAGCAGACGGTTCCATACCCAGTAACCAAATAGCGTGGTTGGGTAAGCTTGAAATCCAACGGCGATGGTTGTGCTAGTATCCCAAACGTCAAAGGCATGGGTTACGATGCTCGGGCCATGCATACTGACCGCAAACAGTACCAGCGGAACTGGCGCAAACAACATCCCCCAAACATTAAAAGCAAAAGCTTGAGTGGTTTTAGATGCTTTCACGATCATACCCATGATCGTCCAACACGTTGCGGCAATCATAATGAGTGCCAGGCCTTGAGGGGTAATGTTGCCATTGGTGGCGTAAGCCAAAATCAGTAGAGCAGCCAGAGCCGTAATTGCACCTGTGACCTTACGTTTTGATGCCATCTCTTTATGGATGAAAACGCCTACTGCCATGCTGATTAAGGCATTCGATGAGAGTAAAACCGATGACATGCCTGAAGAAAGGCCAGCTGTAATTGACCAAGAAGCCATGCCCCAAATACCCACGCCAAATACGATGCCGTAGCTAATGAGGTAGCGCCAAGCCACACTTGGTCTGCGAATAAAAAAGAGCGCTGGTAAAACAGCGAATGAGAACCTTGCTGCCGTTGCTAATAGTGGGTGAACTTCGGTAATGCCCATTTTAATCATCGAGAAGTTGAACCCCCAAATCGCCATTACTAGCACCGCTAAAAATAAATCGTTTCGTATCATAACTGTACTCCCTTATTGTTGAAAAATATTATTACTTGAGTACAGTTATAGGTACAGATACAATTTTTTAATAAAAAAGAAGTACAGTTTTCGCTTATGAGTATGTACAGAACGATGGCGAGCCAGTTTGTTCGTGAAATTGAGTCAGGTAAATTGCCACAAGGTAGCCGTATGCCCTCACTTAGACAGATTTCAAAACAGCAGTCGGTGAGCATGTCTACGGCAGTACGCTGTTACCAAGAACTGGAATCACAAGGGTGGATTCATGCTCGCCCTCAAGCGGGTTATTACGTGTCGGCTCGTAAAAGCCAACATCGAACGCCGCAAATCGTGCCATTCATCAGTAAGGTTTCGAGCGTTGACCAAAGCTTTGCGATTCATTCTGAATATAATGGGCCGCTTGGCGTCTCTAGCACGGATATTGATGAACAAGCGTTGAATGAATTAGAGCGCAGCTTTCGCCGAGCCAGTAAGCGTTTAGGTAATAGCCGACTCAATCAGTACCCCAATACTCAAGGTGAACCGTCTTTGCGAGATGCGCTGAGTGTCCATTTTGCCAAGCGTGGACTGCATATTAACCCAGCTGAGTTGGTCATCACTTCTGGTTGCATGCCTGCGATTAAGTCTGCGTTAGAATCGTGTACCCAAGTGGGGGATGCGATAGCGATTAGCTCGCCGTGTTTTAGCGGTATTTTGGATTTACTGGGTCAAATGGGTCGCAAGATTGTTGAGATCCCATCACTGGAAGACGGCATCGACTTGGCTCAGCTTGAATCTCACCTCAAGCAAAGTAGTGTCAAAGCAGGCATTTTTTGTACCTCTCACATGAATCCACAAGGGATCACTATGTCAGCCCAGCAAAAGCAAACGTTGGCTGAGCTTGCCAATCAGTACCAAGTGCCTATCATCGAAGATGACGTCTATCTAGAGCTCTCTTACGCCGAGCATACACCACTGCCAGCCAAGTATTATGACCAAGGCGGCTACATCTTGTGGTGTGGTTCAGTGTCGAAAAGTTTATCGCCTAGCTACCGTTTAGGCTGGTGTCTACCTGGGTGCTATATTGAACGTTATCGTCAGCAACATACCGCTTCAAGCTTTGGTGTGTCTCTGCCAACTCAGCTTGGTATTGCAGACTTTATCGAATCAGGGCACTACGCCAAGCAGCTAAAACGTCGCCGCACTAAATTGCTTAATTTGAGGCAGGCTTATCTTGGTTTTCTTACCGAGCGTTTGCCTGAGAAGGTCAACATCAGTAACCCTCAAGGGGGAATGGTGCTTTGGTTACAAGTACCCGATCTGGACTCGGAAAAGTTCGAATCCTTGATGGCAAAGAATCAAATTGATATTCGCTTGGGAAGACTGTTCAGCACGCTATCGCTTTATAATGATTGCTTAAGAATCAACATGGGCTTTGAGCTAACCAATGAGGTCAAAGCAGAGTTAGTGAAGTTGGTGGAGGCGATTAAGCAAGCGTGCTGACCCAGATCAAAGTGAATAGGGGTTGGTCTACTTTTTGCCCCAAAAAGCTTAAGTACTCAAAAACCATAATTCTGTTATTTGCTCTGATACTGCTTGAAACTCATTTTGGGGCAGCGATTGGTTAGAAATCATCGACGGTGAAGGCTCTGAGTCAGACCTTTCCTTGCTTTCGGAACAACCAATTCGGTCTGTCTCGCTTCTGTGCAGTGTTAGTCACTAGTATGTATGTGAAGCGGTATCGTAGATTGATAAAAGCGAGCTCTCTGGTCACAAAAAACCTCCCGATAATCCTCTTGAGAATCAGCAACAAAAACCACTCTCAGGTTTTTGGTGGCTCTCACGGCTAACTTAGAACGTAACCAACCTGAAAAATGGGAGTTTCTTAAAGCATCCATACCGTAAATCCATAAGAACTTAGGATATTCATTTTCCTCAATCAATCTATTGAGAGTCTCTGATGTCGTAAAGTCATGTTTGTAGTCATTTAAATCAATGCTCTGTACTGTGACCCCCAAAGTCTCATTAACTCTGTTGATCTCTTGAACAAGTGAATCTGAAAGCTTTGCACGAAATACATGTTGCATATACATATGTAGGGCCCATGTGCACCTAACAGAACGTTCTATACTAGGATCAAAGTTATTATAATCCGCCCCCAACTTATCGAGCTTTTTCAAATTCACTGAAGTTTGAATCCTTATCATTTGATTTAGAAAGTGCTTCTGCATGTTAATGATCACATACCATGGTGGATTAATAAATTTATGGCGCACTGAGTTACTTGCCATAACGTAAGGTTTGCCCTAGAAACCGAGTCAACCATGAGAAAACCTGTTCTACACCGGACATCTTATATCAACCTAACCACATTGTTCTTTCCGTCAAAATCAGCGTTGTTATCAAGAAAGTGCTTTGGCTGACCATCAAGAAGCAAGACATAAAGCTTGCATTCAAGAAAAACTCCAACCAAGTAATGATTTTTCGGTATCTGATAACTTGGTATTAGTGCCTGTTCGTCGTCGCAGAGGTAGCGGATATGGAGTAGCTTTACCCTTTTCAGGCCAACTAAATTACTACCTTCAATAAAGCCACCAAAGGGAACGGCAAACGTTTTGCCGTTCTTGAGCAAAGCTTCTACCGTTCCATCATTATGTCGATTGTGCCCAATCGGTCCATGTTCGTTTATCCTGTCGACGCGATAGGATCTAACTATGTGAATTGACTTATACATACACTCAATACTGGTTATATATACAGTTTAATTATAATCCAATAGCCACGGAAGAGCCATGCTGAGCGGAGCAGTTTACTAATCTCGGCCGACGTCACACAAGGTCATACTTTTTCCAAACTAATTTTGTTAGATAGTCTGATAGATTGGTTCTCATGTATACGAAACTATTACTACTATCGCTGGTCAATATGGCGGAGTTGGTCACGAAACAGCAACTCCCCCCGCTTTTTACCCTTTTGCGAAAAGCTATCAAAAAGTACGAATCGGATGAAATAGATTGGCACCTGGTCAATGGGCTCTCTGATCTCGACATTCTGTTTTTGATTGCAATGGCTGACACGGATATGTCGGTGAACTTTGATACTACAGTCTTGGAAGAAGCTGTGCGTTTCGTCGGGTGGGTGCATAAGATGGAGACGGAGCAGGTTTATCATTAGGGTTGGTGTGCTGACTGTTGGTTGAGGTATATTGTGTACAACTTCGAATCAGCAACACTTTAACTACGCCCAAAGGTGGAAGAAAACTACTACCACGTGATGTGATATCTTTTCGGACACTGTATTAACAAGACGATTAGCGGGTTGCATTTGAGTCTCAACGATAAAACGCAAACTAAATAGCTCACATTTATCCATTATTAAGCTGTTTGAAACGCTGAAATGATGCGCTGTTTGAACCCACTAAACTGAACCTCATAAGCAAGGCTAGCAACACCATTTACCATACTACCGAGGTCAGCAGCACCATTCCATCTCAAGCCAGCATTGCTGCTTACGAGACCAATATTGAGGTCTTTAGCAACTTCCTCTCGTCCTGATTCACTTGCTGCGAAAGTTCCAGGAGTGCCTGCATTAGTGAACATACAAGATTCTGGAATATCTTGTTCTATCCTCTCGGCAAACTCTATCAAGCTTTGCTCTGCGAACGTGAATAACCAAGCCTGTTGGTGCGAGGCATGACTCACTCGTAGAATCCGCCCCAGCACTTGCCTAAAGTAGAGCTCTGTTTTAACCGAGCTGATATGGCAACAAACTTGAAGCCTTGGTATATCCGTACCCTCACTAATCATCCCAACACTGACTATCCACTGAGTACTATTCTTCCGAAAACGTTCAATCTCAGCTAAAGGGGCCTCATGACGATAGGTCACGATAGAAACAGTTTGTTGATACTTATGCAAAAGTATCTTTTTAATCTCTTGGGCATGTTGAACAGAAGAAGCAACGACTAGCCCTCCGGCATTCTGATTTTGAGTACGTATCTCCGCTAGCTTTCTACAACCAAGTCCAAGCAGATATTCCATAGCTTCTTCATTTTGAATTACGCTCCGATAAGGAGCTTTAGTCTGCTTTAACATCTCTAGAATCGATGAAAACGATTCTTCTTTTCCGTCGCTAGTTATCGACAAGTGTTCATTGTCTACGAGTACAATTCGTGGTGCTCTACATACATGGTCAGCGACGGCTTGTTTGAGAGTGTATTGATAGTCGACCAAGATCTGCCCATCGGGGTCGCTATACCGCGCTATCACTATCGGTAATGCATCTGAACGCCAAGGTGTACCTGAAAGCGCTAATGTATAGGTAGCCAGTCCTTGAATCTTGGTAAGGATCTGTTGTCCCCAAACGTTCGCTTTCTCATACTCGGAGCCAGAGCAATGGTGTATCTCATCAAACACAACAAATACTCGATAGTTACGTAGTGTCTGCCAAAACTCTTCGCTGAGAAATTGAATAGATTGGTAAGTAAGCGACTGCCCAATCGAACCCAACCCACCATTAAAAGTGCAATTGAGGACTGCTGAAAAGGTTCTTTTTATCCCATCTGATACCGTTAGCGAAGGTGAAAAACACAAAACAAGATCTACCATGTCATCCTTCAACAATCTGGAAGCAATATGTGCCGCCAATACTGTTTTCCCTGCTCCTGGAGTGGCTTGGCAAAAAAAGTGGTGTTGCATGTTTTTGTAGTTTTGTAACGCTCTTTCAGAGCATTCTTGCTGCCATTTCCTCAACATTCGGCAACATCCGAAAAGATGGTGTTAATTACGTTGGTTAGTACGTTAACTCTACCAAATAGATGTGCTGAGCGATTTCTCGCTTGCTGCAACATTGGATTGAGCCTCTGTTCCAGTTCAGGGAAACGACGATTGAGCGATTGGTACTCGTCGATCTCACCCAGAACAATCTCTAACTCAGCTTTGTACTGGTTTCGCTCATGGCGCAATACCGAGTAATCTGAAGTGGGTTTAGCTGTAGAGGAGGCATTCTTCCGTTCTGCTTTGGGTTTCACATTAAGAGAGCGAAACAAATCCGTTTGAAAGTATCTTTTATCTCGTCCTTCTCCCTCACTTTCAAGCCAACCGTTACTCACAAAACGAAGGATTTGTCTGTAGAGTATTTTTCTTGCCTCATCAGGCACCTTCCTAAGATCACAAACAGAAAGAGAGGCGTCGCGTAGTTCAATAACCGAAAAACCATCCATACCTTTTTCAATCAATAACTTGTGCATAATCGCACTGATTTTCGTCGAACGTTTCATTTACAACTCTTGTAGAACAAAAAAACTAAGGATTGCTTAGTATACAGAAATCGATAAAACTAAGAAAATCTTAGTTACTGTAGGTTTTCACACATGAACCGAAAATGTCATTTACTAACCCAATCCCAGCGCGACTCAAAGAAGCACGTAAAAAAGCTAACCTCTCCCAAAAATCCTTGGGAGTGAGAATAGGTATGGATGAGGGTTCGGCAAGTGCCAGAATGAATCAGTATGAGAAAGGCAAACACGCTCCTGACATACAGACTCTAAAGCTCATTGCTGACGAGCTTGGCGTCCCTTTGAATTATTTCTTTTGTGAGGAAGAAAGCTCTGCCAAGTTAGCTTGCTTGATTGCAAAATTGAGTGAAGAGGAGAGGCAAGAGCTTATCAATAAGTTGAGCGGTTCCGAAGATAATTAGGTCGGCAGCTCATATTCGATCTTATGACCGCTGGTCGGTCGCGACTAGAATGTGCCAAGCGACCAGTGATTAAATTAACTCGCTATTGGACAGAAGTTTGTCAGGCGTTTTACTAATTTAGCAACATACGAATAATTTTTTGTACTGCTTAAATAGCAAAACGGCACTATTTGCATAGTGCCGTGGATGGAAGATTCTGGACAAAAGCTTTCACTCGTGATTTGCGTTACCAGTATTACTTTATGCAGAACTTGCAAGAGAACATTCAGTACATCGCTCATCTCTGAAATATTTTTGCCCCGAAACGTTTTAGACTTTCTTAAGACTCTTTATAATCATGGCTTGTTTACCACCGTAAATACTTCTGCATAGTAATCCCTAATTTTACGCTCTCCATAGGTTGGAGCAATAAAGTCATTTCCCATAACAGTTAAGAAAAACTCAGCAGCACCACCCCATTTCTCAGGTAGGTGTTTCATTAAACACAAAGTTAAACGCCTTAGACAGTCAGGTAATCGGACAATATTCACGTCTTTATACTGTGCTTCAAAAGCAAACTGTGCAATCTGAGTAGTTGTTAATACTTCAGGGCCACCTATGTCTAGTTCTTTCAAGTTAGAATGAATAGCTTCAATACAAAATGCAGCGAGGTCTTCACCATGAATTGGGTTTAACTTTATCGATGAAGAGCCAAACAAGTAAACACTACCTTTGGTTGCCATGTGATAGATTTCTTCCAAATCAGAGAAGAAGCCATTTGGTCTAATAACGCATGGTTGTAGCCTTTCTGAGCTGAGTAGATGGGTAGAAAACCTTTCCTTAGCTCTCAACATGCGAATATTGGAATATTTTGGCGCATTGAGCGCTGAAATATAGATAAATTTCTCAACTCCTGCTTTTTCAGCCTCTAGCAGAACGTTTAGATTGGCTTGGTAGTCGATATCCATATACTTCAAACCATCTTGCTGTCGAGTAATACCTAAGCAAGAGATAACGACATCGACATCATTGCAAATGCCTTCAAGTTGTTGCTGGTTAGTAACTTGCGCCTCAATAATCTGTGCTTCATTTACCCCGTTTACTAGTAACTTTTGTTTGTTGCGAGCCAGCGCAACAAAGTCCTGTCCACGCTCTTGTAGTTGCTTAACGATATACAGGCCTAAGTAGCCAGTCGCACCCACAACTAAAACCTTTTTCGATGTCGTCATCATACTTTCCTTACCTTCTACGGCTAATTACTCCGCTAATGTTCGGCGGTACGGCTCTTCTCTTACGCCATGAGAAAGTACTAACTTAATCATGAAAATTGGAGCTATCCACTCAAGACCGACAGGGGAAGGGATAAGCGGAGCAAGAATGATCGATAGTATTACGATCAACAACGCGACAGGGCGTTGTAGGTACAAAGGTGTAAAATGAATAAATACAATTGATGCCATCATCATGCCATACCAAAAGAAGGCATAAGACCATGCGATGTCAAAACACAGTGGAATCGCAAACAATTGAAAATGGATAGCTGGGAATAGGAATTTACTTCTAACCAGTTTTCCCAGCCAATTAACATCTAGGTTTTGGTCGGTATAAAGATACCGCTTCATTGAACCAAGCGAGTTTGTTAGCACACCACCAATCATATCCAAGGTTAAAACGGCTGCTACGATAATTTGTAATACACTCCAATCAAGCTCTTTCCACGCAAAAAAGTATAGGATTGCTGGTGCTATGAATGCAGCATAATTTGCAATTGCACTCTCAGCTTTAGTCGCACCATAGCCTGTTGTGAAATTAAACTTGCCGTTGCACTGCCAGTTAATAGGTGCATCTTTTATGGTGATTTGATCTTTGGTCATGTTGTCCCCTTCATTTGAAATTATTACGGTCGAGCAATAATGCAATCTTATTTAGTCCATCCGGTCTAAATAAGATTAGCCGATCAATTTTGATCTTGTCAATAGTTTTTAGTCCAACTGGTCTTTTATATCTTGGTTTTTATCGTCCAGTGGACTTTTAAAGAAAAAGATAATATAGTCCAAGTGGACTTTAAAAAGGGAGAAACCATGCCAAAAATCGTAGATCGAGAAGCATACCGTAATGAATTAATCACCAAAGCAGTTGATATTTTTTCAGAACACGGGCTGAACGGATTAGGAATGCGAGGCATTGCAGAAGCATTGGGTGTGTCCAAAAGCGCTCTTTATCATTACTTTTCAAGTAAAGAAGAGTTATTTACCGCCTGTACAGAGTTTGTGCTAGAGCCACACTCACTTTATGGCGTAGATAGTACTTCAGCTCTACCTGGAGACAAGAAGCAAGCTATAGTCCAATTGATAAAAACCTTGGATAGCCGTTTTAAGGGCGAAATGACGGTGCTACTGGACTATGTCAAAAATAGGGACAGCCAAGATATAGCGAATGATAAGCTTCTAAAAATGGCTGACAGCAAATTCCTAGCAGAGCTAAATAAAATCGTAGGCAGAGAGAATGCTAATCAGGCGTATGCTTTGTTACTTGGTGGTTTAATGACCAGACTACTAAATGGCAACCAAACCAAAATTGAAGAGATAGCTTCTTGGATCCTCCAACTTTCATGGGGGGATGCAAGTTAGCGGATATTCTTTTTTGCTCTGGAAAAGGAGCGAATTAGAGCAAGGGTACTGACACTTTCTGCCCAGAACCGAGTTATGTCTTTTATTGAACTTACATAACTAGGCAAACAAATATTACTGGTTAGAATCACTACTTTTGCAAGAAATTGGGAGATTTCTTGCATCACTAGCTACTAGCCTGATATCAAGAAATGTAGGGCAAAATCGAAACGAGATCTATCGGCCTAACACCTCTCTGAATTGGAATGGGGCAAATCTGAGCTAGCCGGAGTAGTTATCTCGAAGCTGGACACTGGTAAGCCCAAACTTCTAATGCAAGTAACCAATAAACAACGAGAGCCCAAAGAAGAAGAGTACTAACCCAGCAGCTCTTTCTACCACGTGAATATAATTTGATAAGGGTCTTTGGACCTTAGGTTGCGCGATCATAGATGCGACAAATAAATCCCAAACTAAAACCGCGAAAAACATCCACATTCCGCATGACACTTGCTGCGTAAGTGTAACTTCATTACCCAGGATCACTGTCATCAAGCTCATATAGAAAAGGGCGTTCTTTGGATTGAGTATCGCCGAGTTGAAACCTAGCACTAATTGTTTTAGGACCGACGGTACTTCTAACTGTTCGAAATCTAAATCAGTATTTCGTTTTTTACTTCTTAGCAAAGCATAGCCTAACCACAGTAACCATAACCCTCCGACTACTTCAACGACCAGATAGATAGCCTGATTATCACGAATTATGGTCCAACCAAATATCGCTACTCCAATATAGAGCCCGTTCCCCAGAGCAACACCTAAGCAAATGAAGCGGCTCCCTTGCAGCCTATGACGAATGGAGTGAGCAACGATTAAGAAGAAATC
The DNA here is from genome assembly GCF_900107935.1 of Vibrio hangzhouensis. Taxonomy (GTDB): domain Bacteria; phylum Pseudomonadota; class Gammaproteobacteria; order Enterobacterales; family Vibrionaceae; genus Vibrio; species Vibrio hangzhouensis. The sequence continues at coordinate 73,918 of NZ_FNVG01000001.1, forward strand.
TTGGCCAGGACTTAATAACGCTAGAAAATGAGCTATAGCCAGTGCAGGAAATGCAACTGGGAAAAAAGTAGAGTACGACATATTTGGGCATCCATTTAAAACACCCAACTACTATGCAGTACTCAGTTTAATCATTATTGTCGATAATTGACTTAATCAATTGATATTGCCCCGGAGTTGACGCTGTGTAGGACACAAAGGTGCGATGTAACTGACTCTGGTCAAAAAAGCCTAGCTCGTTCGCGACATCAGTAATTTCCATACCTCCCTTCAGAAGCACCTTTGCCTTCTCGACCCTGTAGTTGCTTAGAAATGATTTAGGAGTTATCCCAAATTGTCTTTTGAACTTTCTGATCAGGGTTTCTTGGCTATATCTAAGCTGGTTGGCGATAGCTTCAAGTTGTGGAGCATTTTCAATGTCTTTTAGAAGCAAATCTCTGACTTTGTATGCTAGGTCATCATTATTGTCACCGATGCTAGGTGAACAGCATCGACTTAACAGATCGAGTATTGAGTTTTCGATTGATGAGGCGATATGCTGTGATTCATGATTAATGAGCATCGAGACTGAATTTTCAATACCTAGTTCACGCGATTGGTCGGAGAACAAGATATGATCAACTCTAAAGCTTTTCACTTCGTAGCCAAATAGCTTCGATAGTGCATTGCAACACCACTGATTATCTATGTAAAGCATGCGGTAGCTTCTAGGAGTGTTGTCTACAGGATTGCAGGCGTGAACCATATTAGGCTCAATAAGAATCACATCACCTTCATTTAATAGCACATTGGAACTGTAAAGGGACAAGCACGTTTGACCTGCAAGCATAATCCCAATAGATAGCTCGGGATGGTAATGGGCTTTGTAACCTTGAGTACTATCTCGAGTTGTTCTTACCGTCAGATAGGGTGTTAGTCGGCTCGTCCAATAGTCCTGACTAATGTCCCTTATTTTACTCTCCATGCTATCAAATCACCTTTCCACTAAACGTTGCGGTATCGAGATTTCCACATTACATAAAGTAAGTCAAAAATTCGACTTTAGTTTGACAACTCAGGAAGAGTGAAACACGAAATGGGGCATTTCTCCGTTACATGCCCCTTCGGCACGTCTCTGGACAGAAGTTTGTCAGTGCTTTTCTAAATTAGAAACCAATGAATAACTTCTAGTATCTCAAAACGAAAATGACGGCCAATTACCGTGATCGTCATTTTGTAAGATATTGGGCATAAACGTTCATCCTAGATCTGTGGTGTCAGATTCACTTTTTGCAAGATTTTTCGTTGAATATGCAAAACACGGACAACCCCTGAAGCGCTTCTTCCCTAAACCGTTAACGTGTTTACTAAATTGCTGCTCCAAACTTGGGTAATGTGACATTAAAAGCTATAAGGCTGTGATTTAGCATGTGCCTCTGATACATACAGAATGAAAATGGTAGGCCAACCTGCCGATTGACAGATATGCTGGAAAAAAAGCCCATGCTATTGAGCACGGGCATGGTTTATTTATATGAGTTACAGCTAATTTCAGTACTGTTCTAAGATCTCATATATCTCATTAGCCGAATTTGAGCTGATAATACTTTCCACATCCTCTTCGTTTTGAAATAACTCTGATAGCTGCATTATCGTCTCAATATGGTTACTTGAGTCTTCCGCCGCTAGGGTAATCGCCATAAAAACATTACCGTTCTCTTTAGACTCTAAATCTACCCCGTGCCTGAATACTGTAAGCTGCAGGCCTTTTTCAATGACACCATCTTCAGGTCGTGCATGAGGCATTGCAATTTTTGGTGCCAAAACATAGTAAGGCCCTAGCTCTTTATGTGAGTTCTTGATAGCTTCGGCATATTTTTCTGATACTTTGCCTTTTTTAACAAGGGTTGAGCAGCAAAGATCTATTGCACTATCAACGGACATATCGCGCTCTTCGATGATGATGCCATCAAGACCTATTAGCTCAGATAGGTTCATGATACCGCCCATCCAAGAACCAAGCCGATTACACCGAAGTCAAAGTCAGCAAATGTAGTTGCTTCTAAACCAAGGCCACCAAGTACCGGAAGCAGCATCATTGGCAAAAATGAGATACAAAGCCCCTGCGCAAATGAGCCCAAAACAGCGCCTCGTAAACCGCCTGTTGCGTTACCATATACACCCGCAGCACCACCAACAAAGAAATGAGGAACAACACCTGCAACAATGATTGTCCAGCTAAGTGCGCCCTGAATACCCATGGCTACCAAGCCTGCGGCAAATGAGCTAAGAAAGCCAATCAATACTGCATTTGGTGCCATTGGAAAAACCATAGGGCAATCAAGAGCTGGTTTTGCACCAGGTACTAGGTTGTCAGAGATACCTTTAAAAGCAGGAACAATTTCAGCAATCAGCATTTTTACGCCCTGAAGGACAATGTATACACCACCAGCAAAGATAAGTGACTGCATAATGGTAAACACAAACCAGTTCTGACCACCGGATACAGTTTCAACAAATGAGCCTCCTGCAAACAGAGAAGCAATTAAAAAGAACACACTCATTGTTACCGCGACAGCTACAGGTGTGTCACGCAGGAACATCAGACTCTTAGGAACTTGTATGTCTTCTGTACTTTTTTCTGTATTACCCAGCTTACTACCAACATAAGCAGCGATTACATAGGAGAATGTTGAGAAATGACCAATTGCAAGTTGATCTGTACCCATTACTTTCTCAGTATAATATTGCCCAATAGCTGGCATGATAACCATCAGCGAGCCAACAAGAAGCGAGCCGATAACGACCAGTATTGTTCCGTCCATACCAGATGTTGAAAGAATTACTGCAACTAACATGGACATAAACATAGTGTGATGTCCGGTCAGGAAGATATATTTTAATTTAGTAACACGAGCTAGTATGATATTAACGGCAAAAGCGAAGAACATAATGAGAGCCATTTCATATCCAAAAGCTTCCTGAGCTAGGGCAACAATAGCTTCATTATTCGGAATAACACCACTGACGCCAAAAGCTTCGGAAAACACAACAGAAAAATTATTTAATGCCCCTACCAATGCGCTTGCTCCGAAGCCTAGGATCAGGAAGCCCATTACGGTTTTGATGGTGCCTTTTAACACGGTAGACATATCAGCTTTTTGAGCGACAAGACCGACAAATGCTATAAGGCCAACCATGATTGCAGGCTCTTTTAAAAGGCCAAGCATAAACTGGAAAAAGTTCATATTACTACCCCCTTAATTAATAATTTCTTTAAGCTGAGCTTCGATGTCAGCTTTATCAAAAATATTCGCTAAACTAATGATGTTCATCTTTCCTGCATCTTTCAGTTGTACTGCAATATCAGTTGCTGCAACCCATATATCTGCTTCGCTGGATGCAGAGGAAGATAAATCTTCGTGGTCGACTTGTGCTTCAACTCCAAGCTTTGTTATAACTTCTTTTACAGCCATCTCCATCATTAATGATGTACCTAAGCCGTTGCCGCATACTACTTGTATTTTCTTCATTGCCTTATCCCGACCTCTGTTTTGTTTCAATTCTTATTGGTGAATCATTTGCTCTGATGAGCAAACCACTGCCATAGAGGATAAGGGACTAGCCCCCACATGAACGTGATCATTGTCGCAAGGTAATTTTTTACTTGCGATAATGATCACGCTTTGTAAAATTGTGAGTGCTCGGATAAAATGAGCATACCTGAGCTTAATAATTTCGACATTATCGGGACAGTTTCACGGATAATAGCGACATTTGTCACATTTCATCGGACAGAATCATAAGTTAAGTAAGCGCTGAAGGGCATACAACAAGCTCAGATAAGTCAATCCTGATTTTTTGGGAAAAGATCATATGATATATATTGGAATGGATAATATTCCTGTAATGCAAGTCATAATCCCCTTGGAGAACAAAACGTGAAGAAACAAACGCCCCCAAGCTATCTTGCTAAAGGAGCCCGATTCAAAACAGATAAACATGGATATGTTACGGTTATTGATTACTACAATCATTACACCATCATCGTTGAGTTCGAGAATACAGGAAATATCCGCGCAACAACTTCAGCAAAGTTGAGAAGCGGAGATGTATCAGACAGGTCGGTACCACCCGATTCAATGATGGTGGGTAAAGTGGTTCAATCAGAAAAACATGGTGAACTAACCATAGATAGGTTTGAATCCGACAAACTGGTACTTTTAAGAACGGCAGAGGGTGAAGAGGTAAGAATGCTCTTTCCTGCATTGCAAAACCTCATCGATCAACAAAATAATCCATCGGATACATCTGAAGAAGAACCAAAAGTTACTTCTTTAAATGACCTGACAAAGCGGAACAAAAAAACCCGTGACGTTAATAAGTTACTAAAGAAAATGCTGAGAGACTATGGGAAATAGTTCTGTTCTTCTGCCATTGTTTGTACCGAAAACTTTAAGCTCCTTTTCACGCAACCTCGAACATATTCAGGTTAGTCTCAGCATGTACTAGTTAATCATTTCAAACTCAATAGCTTCCTTCCTCCCAATGAGTTTTCTTATCCAGTATAACGCCTGATTTCGGAAATCCTCGAATGGAAATTCTCACAGCTCATTTCCTGATGTAGTGACCTCTGGCTATTTGGATATAACAAAAGTTATCTGAAGGGTAGATTAAAGTCCAAATCGCCTAAGCTGCTAATTTCAATCAACATTTTTTGGGAGAATATAGCTAGAAAATGATGTCCAGTTGTGAGTTATGCTTTCCTGCGAACTTGCATAACAATGCAGACTAGACTCACTTGTTGAGAACTCAGCTTTTGCACAGAGTTGGGAGTTTTCCTGCACCACCCGCCAACCATGAGGAAATGTACTGTGATTTCAGTGACACGATCTACCACTGAGCAATTACATTAAATTGCATAGGGGCAAAGGTTAGTCAGAACTGATAACTCTGACTCGTCACTGTCGGATAGGCGGCACCTGTTGCCAGGTGCCTCCCTCCTCAGAACCGTACGTGCAACTTTCACTGCATACGGCTCAAGCCTCCACAAAGGCACCGTTAAGCACCCAGTAACTAAGTAACTAAATTACCTTTGCGATACACACTTAAAGCTTTAAAACTGCCCCAATGGTCACTCAGTGGATAATAAACCACGGTTCGTTGTCAGAAGACACACTAATTTCATTCGAAATCATCATTTGCTTTTCTTCTTTAATAAAGTTCTTCAAGCTATCTCGCAACGGGAGACCAGTTAGAAGTCAGCTCGCTTTCGCGCCAGATATAAACCTGTATCCACTTCATTACAAAGTAGCATTCGCTTTTTCTAGCCTCCTTTACCTGCATACCTATCGGCAACCTTCACAGGCTGCTTTCCCATAGGGAGATATACAGGCTTACCCTGTTCCGTATGTTGCGTAAAATGTCAACTTAGATGCCCACTATATTGCGAAGAGTACGCTGATCACGAAAGAGTAATGTCCAACCTCTTTCCGACTCTCATTGCCATTTTGGCTACAGCGTATTAACCACTTCCACTGCTTCATCGTATAACGCACCTTACATGGATTCACATTACATTCATCATATTGACTCCCTAGCACTTACCCGAATTGTGGTTTTCAGGAGGAACATCCTCTCACGATTTTGTTCCCACTCAGCCTAACGGCCAAGTTTCGTTACATTGTCAGATCCGCTGCTTTATTCAGGATCCCAGGGTCATCTGGTGATACAGACGGTTCACTCTTGTCGTGGTGAACAACGCTTCATACGACTTCAGGTCGCACGGACAGAAATGAGTTTCGGCAATTAGACTTTTAGTATCTAATGAATAGACTGAAATAGAGATAAATTGCCTAACACTACGCTCAAGATTCATAGTGCAGATCAAATTACTTAAGGATGAGAAATGAAGAAGCTAAATCTATTTGATACGCTCAACGCTGCCTCACTGCTGCTCGTCTCTCCGGAATGGCCTAAAGTGAAAGCAGCTCAAAAGCGAGCGCAATCATTTGAAAACCCTGTTGTCAATATACCACTGGAAACTCGCACTATCGCTGGGCGAAAAATTCGCTTGGCACAAGCAGGTCCCGTTGACGCACCAACAGTTGTTCTACTCAGCCCATTTCCGGCTAGTATCCTCAATTTTGCGGGTTCTTGGGAATCACTCACTGCCAATTTCAGAGTAATCGCAATAGATTTACCCGGTTTTGGTGGCTCTGAAGGTAATCGTCATGATATGACGCCAACCGTTCAAGGAAGTCACCTTGCTGCAATCTTTGACGCTCTTGAGCTAAACGACATTCACCTTGTCGCTCCTGATGTAGGAATGGCTTCTGCCCTTAGTTATGTGCTCGACCACGATCACAGATTGACCAGTATGGTGATAGGCCACAGTATCGGTAATCCCAACCCAGTAGAGCTTGGTTTTATGATCGATATGCTGGCCAGGTTTGGTTTCATGCGAACCACCACTTCTCTATTAGGAGCGGGTCCGCTTATCGCGTATTCTGCCAAGATTGGAGCCGTGCGACACCAAGCCAGCGCTGTTGAAATTGATGATTATAAGAAATCCTATGCAGGTAGAGCGCCTGAAGTGATACATTGGTTTAAAGATTTTCATGCAAAGTCTGAAGCGATTGCGGCACGTCTCGATGAAATTCAGATCCCAACATTAGTATTTTGGGGAGAATTAGATGTGCTATTTGATGTCAGTAATGCTGAACGTATCCATGCAGCACTACCTAATAGTAAACTGCATATTCTCCCCGAAGCAGGTCACTTTTCATGGGCGGATCAACCGAGAATGTTCGCCTCGATGATTGAGAATTGGGTTGAAAACGAGCACCAAGTACTGGTTAGATAAACTTGGTCTCTTACAGAACTGGCGAGATGGTCAGTTCGTTAGGGTTAAGATGGTTTGGGGCATTTATGTGTTTCATACCCTAAGAAAAGTGGAAACCATGAGGTTTCCACTCCGATACACCTAGGCTACATCTAATCTGCTGTTTCGGTCTGACCAAGTGCTAAGAAAACCTCTCAAATAGTCTGATTTGGGTTCTTTGAACAGGATATCAGGATGCCCCTGTTCTTCTATTTCGCCATTTGCCAAGTAAACCACCTTATCAGAGACCTGAGCGGCAAAGCCCATTTCATGGGTAACTATAACCATAGTCATGCCTTCCTGAGCCAACGACTTCATTACCTTAAGCACTTCACCAACCAACTCGGGGTCAAGAGCAGATGTTGGCTCATCAAACAGCATGATTTTCGGCTCGGTTGCCAATGAGCGTGCTATGGCTACTCGTTGCTGCTGACCACCAGAAAGCTGATTCGGGTAAGAATTTTCCTTATGAGCCATATTTACCTTTTCAAGCACTTTTTGAGCACGTTGCCTAGCTTCATCTTTTGCAATTTTTTTAACATACACTAGAGGAGCCATTACATTTTCAATCACCGTCATATGTGGCCACAGATTAAATTGCTGAAAAACCATACAAACTTCACTCAAGCTTTTCTGGACAATATGATCTGGTTGAGTTAAAAAATTCCCCTGCCCATCCGCACCATAGCCAATCATTTTGCCATTAATTAGCACTTCACCGCAGTCATACTTTTCAAGAAAATTCATGCATCGTAACATTGTACTTTTTCCTGAGCCTGATCCGCCAATAATACAAACTACCTCACCATAATCAATTTCCAGATTAATTCCCTTCAATACTTCATTGTCGCCAAAGCTTTTTTTGAGATCGACCAATTTTATTGCATGCTTCGTTGTCATCATATGTCCTTATAACTTCATTAGCTTCTGGCTAGATAGCGTGTTGCATAGCTTTCGCTCCAGCGTCCTACACGCGAAAGGGCAAATGTGATAATCCAGTACGCTACAGCCAGAAAAAGATACGGTTCAACCACAGTAAAGGTTTGTGTTGCCATGCTAATCGCGGCTTTAGTAATTTCAGGTACAGTAATAATGGACAAAATAGCTGACTCTTTGACCAAAATGATACTCTGGTTAATTCCTGGGGGGATTATTAGCCCCAGCATTTGCGGCAGTTGTACCCGAATCAGTATCTGCAATTTTGAAAAACCCAAATCAAATGCACTTTCTAGCTGACCCTTCGGAATATTGGCAAAGCCGGAACGGTAGATTTCAGCAAAGTAGGCAGAACCGTATAATCCAAGTCCAATAATACCAACCTGCTCTGCCGACAGCTCTATACCTATAAATGGGCCGCCATAGAACAAAAGATAAACCTGCACCAAAAGCGGAGTACCGCGAAAAAGGGTCAAGTAAGCCGCATAGAAAACTTTAGCTACAATTAATTTAATACGACTAAGACCATAGATAAGCAAGCCACCAGACACACTAATTAACAGCGACATAGAGCAGACATAAAGGGTATATACCAATCCCTTAGTTAAAAGAGGTGCGTAGTTAACATAAAGTGAAAAATCCATCTTCTATCTCCTAATGAATCTCTAGCCTTGACTCTATATAGCGACCAGCAACGCCGATACAGGATGTTAGTATTAAATAGAGTAAACCTGCGGTAACAAAGAACTCAATGGGGCGATAAGTCGTAGATGAGTATGTCTGGGCTATACGCATCAAGTCTGTAACGGCAATAGTAGAAATAAGTGCTGAGTTTTTTACAATATCGATTGTTTCATTAACGAGTGATGGTAGCGTTTGTCGGAACACCTGTGGCAACTCAATATATCTGAGCCTCTGCCATCCATTAATACCAAATGTCCATGCAGCTTCTCTTTGCCCTTTAGGCAGCACCTGAAAACCGCCTCGCAGAATCTCCGCCTGAAACGCTGCAGTGTTCATGGACAGTGCAATAATCGCTGCTGCAATTGAAGGTATCTGAATACCTATCAGCGGCAAAAAATAGAAGACTATTACAAGCTGTACAAGTAGCGGTGTTCCTCGCAGACAACTGATATAAAAAGCGCAAATATTGCAAATTGACCTTTTAGTAGACATTCTACCCAGACAAAGCACCACTCCAATGAAGAAACCGATGGCTATCGAGAGCAATGAAATCCAAGTAGTCATCCACATGCCCCGTAACAGCGAAGGCATATTCTCAAGAACCACCGTAAAATCTAACATATCAACCTCCTGTTGCTCTGTCCTTGCGGTGTTTAGATTCTGCTGCAATACAGAGCAACTCAAACATTATTGTTGCACCTACCAGAGCGGTGACACCTGTAGGATCAAATGGTGGTGAAACCTCAACGACATCTGCGCCAATAATATTCAAGCCACTTAGTCCGCGGATGACCTGAAGGGCATCATAGGAGGTCATGCCACCAATTTCTGGCGTTCCAGTTCCCGGAGCAAAGGCAGGGTCGAGACAGTCAACATCGAAGGTAACGTAAACAGGGGCCTCACCAACCAATAGCTTAATTTCATCCAGAACTCCGGTTATACCTAATTGATAGAACTCCTCCATATAAATAACCCTCATTCCGCTTTCGTGGCTGAAGCTCCAGATATCTGAGGTATTAACCGTTCCGCGTATACCGATTTGTATAGTTTTTCTTGGATCGATGAGTCCCTCTTCAACAGCTATTTTGAAAGGGGAGCCGTGGTGAAACTTGGAACCTAAATAGTCGTCACCGGTATCACAGTGGGCATCCAAATGTACCAACGCCACTGGGCCATCTTTTGCCAGAGCTCTTAAGATAGGCAGCGTAATCGAGTGATCCCCGCCAGCTGCAATTGGTAGAGCACCACAGGCTAAAACTCTTTCGAAAAATTTCTGAATTGAATTGTGACTTTGTGTTAGTTCAAATGGACTCTCAGGAAGCGCATCACCCACATCTGCTACACGGCACAGCTCAAAAGGTGCGGTACCTGTTTCCTGGTTGATCGTCCGCATGAAGCTGGACTGATTGCGTACTTCACGAGGGCCATGGCGAGTGCCTGTTCGATTGGTTACACCGCCATCAAAGGGAACACCAATCAAAGCTATGTCTACATCTTCCAAAGAAGGCTTGTAGGAACAACGCATAAAGGTAGCGATACCACTATAGCGGGGTTGTTGCTGTGGATTCTGGCTCATACTGTTACCTCGTCTGAATAGTGTGCTACGTAACCAATTAAATTCATTAGTAGCTGCGCAGCGAGGGTTGCTGTTATTTCGGCTGAATCGTATGGGGGAGAAACTTCACATACGTCAATACCGACAACATCACCATGCTGGCACAACTGTTCTAAAAGCTCTAATACTTCGTAATAGCTGAAACCTCCATGACTGGGAGTTCCAGTTCCTGGAGCGATGGAAGGATCAAACCCATCAATGTCGATGGTGATGTAGAGACGCACTCCTTTTGGGATACTAGCCAGAATGTCGGCCAAGGGCTGCGACCTAAATTGGCGTACAGAAATAATATTTGAGCCAACAGCTCGCGCATCTGTATAGTCCATCTGGTTTGAAGAAGATACATTACGAATACCTAACTGTGTCAGACCAGTTACGTGCTCCATCTCAGATACACGGCGCATACAATTACCGTGACCATAACGAACACCATGTCTCTCGTCGACGAAATCTAGGTGAGCATCAATTTGAATAATGTGAATAGGATCCTGTTCACTGAAAGCTGCAACGGTTGCTGCAGTAATGGCATGATCCCCACCAAGCGTTACTGGAATAGCCCCGTTTTTTAGTATGCCTCGAACGCCTTGTTCAATATTCCGCAAACAAGATGGTGTATCTGTATGGATTATGTCAACATCACCAAGATCTACGATCCGTACTTTTTCTTGTTCTAAATACAGCGTATCGGATTCATGGTCATAAGCTCCGCTGTGACCAAATGAAAACAATGTCGAAGCCTGACGAATGGCTCTTGGACCAAAGCGAGCACCAGAACGATATTGGCACCCCATATCATAGGGAGCTCCCAGAATTGCGAAATCAGCCTCAAACATCGTACCGAACTCTACAGTAGGACTTTTTGCAAAAGTACAAAAGCCAACAAAAGGCAGGTTCAGACGGCCATGTTCATAATTATTATTACTCATTTTTGTTTCTCGGTAAGCTTGTATTGATGAGGGGCTCAAATCCAGCCCCTAAAATGGACAAGATTAATTAACTGGAGTTGGAACAGTCCCGGTTGGAATCTCCATTGTGAATCCAAACCACTTTTTCTGAAGCTGAGTCAATTTACCGCTTTTATGGAGCTTTTCGATACCATCGCTAAAGAACTGTACCAGTGTCGCAGAGTCTGTATCTTTACGTCCCACCCAGCCATAATAGGTAGCAGGGCCAAATGGAGGCTGAACAATTTCGAACATATCCGGACGCTCTTTGACGATTGGGGCGAGATTTGGAATCGCCTGCGGCACTACATCTACCCTGCGAGATGCCAGAGCAGCGTACGCCTCATTGTAGTCAGTAAACTCCTTTATCGCTTTATAACCTGCCCCTTTAGTTTTTAGCACTTCTTCTTCAAAGGAAGCAATTACACCCAGTTGAGCGGAACCAGCCTGAGTACCAACAATCATCCCTTCCATGTCAATTGGCTTCGTGATACGAGAATCACCCTTACGTTTTAACATGGCAACCGACGCAGTAGAAATTGGATAGGTAAAGGCGTAATTGTCTGCGCGGCTTTTTGTAATGGTGAGCGATGTGGCAACAAAATCGTAGCGGTTCGCATTAAGACCCGCAAGAATGCCCTGAAACGGCAGATCCAATTGCTTTAACTTTACACCCGGCAAATCCTTTAATATCTCTTCCAATATATCCTTGCCGTAACCAACGATTTTGCCATCTTCAAGCATTTCGAAAGGGGCATAACGCGCTTCCGTCGCAATTACGATTTCGCCCCTTTCCTTGATGTCATCAAGTAGGTCTGCTTGTGTTGTCTGAGAAACTGCAGAGCAAAACAAAGCAGCACTCACAAATAGTTTTCTGATTGATATTTGGGTATTCATATACATGACCTCATTCCAGTTAATCGGGTAATACCTTGATTACTATCCTGATACAGACGCAGGGCCTGAGACAAACAGTGATTACTAATCAATCATCATAAGCTGAAGTTATGCACCAAATCCGAGCAGATTTTCACCAGATTTGGACTAAAAAGGTGCACTTAAAATGTAGGGGATGTAACCAGCAAGCAGTTTTGACCGCAGGTCTAACGGTCTTTCTTTTATTGCTTAGTTGGCATATATGATGCTTTGTTTCCTGGTACATTTTTAACGGAGCTCCTTTTCAGGTGCACTCATTAATAAGGAAAGCGCGTTGTCCCTACGACTACCACCTCTGGAGGCTCTTCGCTATTTTGAAGCCGCCGCTCGACATGAAAGTTTTACTCTTGCAGCTCAGGAATTATGCGTGTCACAAAGTGCTGTCAGTCAAAAAGTCATCCAATTGGAAGATCGCCTGAACTTCAAGTTGTTTGAGCGCAAACCCAGACAATTGCTATTGACCAATAATGGTGAACAATTATTTCATTCGGTTCAGTTGGCACTGATTCAGATCCGAGATACGTTGAACGACATAGAAACACGTGAGTATATGAGCCGACTAGAGGTTTATTGTATGCCTTCATTTGCTAGTCGATGGCTGATGCCCTGCCTGAAAGATTTCTACCAAGATAACTCCAATATAGATTTACACCTTGTTGCAAACCTAGCAGAACCCAATTTCCGCAATGAAGAGGTTGACGTCGGTATATGTCATGGCGTGGGAGATCAGCCCTCTATGGAGCAGTATCTGCTATTTCGAGACTATATCTACCCTGTGGCGAGCCCAGAACTAGTTGAAAGCCTCGATCTAAGAACGCCGGATGATTTGAGCAAAGCGGTTCTTCTGCATGACTCTATACCTCAGGCAAAGTTATCTACATCCTGGCAACGCTGGCTATCTGATCATGGTGTTAAAGGAATAGACTATAACAGTGGATACAGCTTTAATCAGGCAGACCTTATTGTACAGGCAGCAATAGATGGTCAAGGGGTCGCGTTGGGTCGTCATGCATTGGTTGCAAGAGATGTAGCAAAAGGTCGCCTTATCCCTTTGTTTGGGCACGCAATGGAAGATGACGGCGTCTATATAGTTTGTCTTAAAAAACTTATAGAACGACCTCAGGTGAAAACATTTTTTAATTGGATGAAGCAGCAGGCGAGATTATTTGAACAGCAGTACGACGTACATAAATTGGTGAACGACCGCTAAACTTAGCATTGGGGTATAAGCTGACTTAATAGACGCATTAATATTCATTGTTTGTCCGCTCAAATAGAATGGAACAAGATATTGGTATTGTAATCAGAAAAGGTTCAAACCAATGTTAGATATTATTGAAATTCGTAATGGTGAAAAGGTGAAGGGCACCTTTTCTTCAACTGAAATGCTCTCCCGATTAGCCTCCCTTCGATTTTTACTCGAGCAGAACAAACTAGATGCTATAGTTTTCACATCAATACAGAATATTAATTATTACAGCGACTTTCTTTACTGTTCCTTTGGTCGCCCCTACGCCTTAGTTGTCACAGCGGATCGTTCTGTAACCATATCGGCCAATATTGACGGCGGCCAACCGTATCGTCGCAGCCTCGGAGACAACCTTATTTATACGGATTGGCAGCAGGATAATTACTATAAGGCCATAGCATCGTTGCTTCCGGGTGTTCGTAAAGTTGGTATCGAATCAGATCATCTAACATTGAGAGCGCAACAAAAATTCGTTCATACTTTACCAGGTGCAAGTTTCATTGATATCAGTGATGAAGTCATGAAAAAACGCATGGTTAAGAGTGAAGAAGAAATTGCGTTAATTAAGCATGGCGCTCGAATCGCAGATATTGGGGGCGCAGCCTGTGTGGAAGCCATAGCTGCAAACGTACCGGAATATGAAGTTGCATTGGCATCAAACACTGCGATGACCCGCGCAATTGCAGAGACCTTTCCTCATGTTGAACTACGCGACACATGGACTTGGTTCCAATCAGGGCTCAATACGGACGGCGCACATAACTCACTGACCACTCGTCGTATTCAGTCAGGTGATATTTTAAGCCTCAACTGTTTTCCTATGATTGCTGGTTATTATACTGCACTTGAGCGCACTCTTTTTCTAGATCATTGTAGCGATGAGCATCTTCGTATATGGGAAATCAACTGTGAAGTGCACAAAAAAGGGCTCGAATTAATCCGACCCGGCGTTCGCTGCTGTGATATCGCGACTGAGCTGAATGAGATCTATCAACAATACGGTCTGCTAGAAAACAGAACCTTCGGCTATGGTCACTCTTTCGGTGTTTTGAGTCATTATTACGGTAGAGAGGCGGGCTTAGAGTTGAGGGAAGATATTACCACCGTACTTGAACCTGGGATGGTTGTCTCTATGGAGCCTATGCTAATGATTCCTGAGGGCCTACCAGGCGCTGGAGGTTATCGTGAGCATGATATTTTGGTGGTGAACGAAGAGGGTGCGGAAAACATAACTAAGTTTGCCTTTGGGCCTGAACATAACATTATTAGTAAAGGATAACCAATGAATCCCGCTCATTTAGTAGCCGTAATAACGATTCTTATGTGGTCTTCGCTGGCGGTGTTAACCGTCAGCGTGAAACATATTTCACCTCTACTAAGTGTTGGTCTTGTTTTAATTGTTGCATCACTTCCAGGTCTGCGCTACTGGCGACAGTGGAACATGCCCATAAAGTACTGGATATTTAGTATCACAGGAATGTTTGGATACCATTATCTTCTATTTGATGCCTTTGCTAAAGCACCAGCAATTAACGTTAATCTGATCCAATATCTTTGGCCGCTATTTATTGTTCTTGGTTCACCTTTGGTTACTCGCCTTCCACTTAATTGGGGACATATTCTGGGTGGCATTCTGGGTTTTGGAGGAATTGCAATAGCCCTCTCTCCAAGCGAAGGTTCTTTCTCTGGTAAGTATTTACTAGGTTATACAGAGGCTCTGCTGGCCGCACTGCTATGGACGTTTTATACATTGTCAAACAAGAAAAATAAACACATGAGTATTTCCACAGTGGCGGGTATATGCTTTATCTCTGGCGTCCTTTCTGTTGTTTGTTATTTTCTAGTTATGCCTAGCTCTCAGGGTGTGACTTTGGATGGAAAAGACGTATTATCGATTATTGCTTTAGGTCTCGGACCTATGGGGCTAGCTTTTTACACATGGGACTATGCTGTGCGGCATGGCGATCCCCGCTTTATTGGTACTCTATGTTATTTTACTCCTCTCATCTCAACCCTGCTTATGGTCTTTGTTTACCAAGATATTGAGCTTGAAATGGTCCATCTAATAGCGCTTGCCTTTGTAAGCATAGGGGCACTGTTAGGAAGAATAGTTAAGGACCGTCCAAGCCGGCGCGCACAAATTTCGAAACAATATCTTCAATAGAGCGATTTTAAGTTGTGTTAAGGGACAATTTCGAGCGATACGTACAGTGCACTCAAACAGACTGTATGCATCGCTCCAAAGGTGGTAACCTGGTTCGTCAACTTAACAATAACAGATTAAGTATTTGATATTCAGTACACATTAACCCTGCTAGCCCCCTGACTAGCTACATCGAGTAGGCACAATGTAGTGGTTTAATGATCCCGAACACCAAATTAGGTGGTAAAGTCTCCACCATAAATGAGGTGTTCAATGACAAAACGACAACGACGTACATTTTCTTCTGAGTTCAAAGTAGATGCCGCAAGCTTTGTTCTTGATCAAGGTTACTCAATATCTGAAGCGGCACGCTCTCTAGACATCGGTGATACGGCCTTACGACGCTGGGTCGATCAACTAAAGATTGAGCGTGGTGGGGAAACGCCAACTGTAAAAGCTCTGACGCTGACCTTTCCCCGAGATTAATACCACCGCCTCGATGAAGTTTCCCATGTTTACGCCGCTTGATTGGCATAATCAATTGGCGACATATAATTTAGAGAGCTATGGGGTCGAATATGGTTGTAGTGCTCTCTCCATAATTTTATTTCGTACCTTGCTTCATCCAGAGTGCGGAACCAATGCTGATTGAGGCACTCATTTCTGAACTTGCCGTTTAAACTTTCCACGAACGCGTTTTGAGTCGGTTTACCTGGTTGTATAAAGGCTAAGATTACCGAGGTTGTCTTAGACCAAAAGAACATGCCTTTACTGGTGAATTCCGTTCCGTTGTCGCAAACAATACGGTTAGGCTTATCACGCACTTCAATCAGTTGAGTCAAAAAGCGAGCGACTTGCTGTCCACTGATTGATACAGATACAAGTTGCCCGACGACTTCTCGTTAATAGTCATCAACGACATTGAGAATGCGAAAGCGTCTTCCACTACTCAGTTGGTCGGAGACAAAGTCCATCGACCAGCGTTGGTTCAATCTGCTTGGAACATCCATGACCAATCGAGGACGCTGTAGCTTTTTCCGTGTCTTCGTCCTGACTTGCAGCCCTTCTTCTGTGTAAAGGCGATACGTATGCTTCTTATTCACAACCAAGCCCTCAGCCTTTAGTAAGCTATGGAGCATCAAGTAACCGTAGCGAGAGTATTGCGCCGCGAGTTCTTTCAAGCGCCCACGTACGTCTATGTCTGACGCGGCTTTAGGATGGTATCGAAACGCCGTTCGACTCAAACATGCAAGCTTGCAGGCCGCTCTTTCGCTTAACTGGTGAGTATCAATTAGGTGGCGGACGATGAGCTTTCGAGAAGATGGCGTTACCACTTTTTTGAGACGACGTCCTTCATCGCTTCAACTTCAAGTAACTTCTCGGCGAGCAGTTTCTTGAGCTTGTTGTTCTCAGACTCAAGCTCTCTTAAGCGTTTCGCTTCGTTGACTTCCAAGCCTGCATACTTGCTACGCCAATTGTAAAACGTGCCCGATGATATCCCCATGTCACGACAAATGTCGTCTACCTTAGCACCAGCTTCGTGCTGCTTTATCGCTTTAATGATTTGTTCTTCCGTGTATCGTTTTTTCATTTTGAGATCTCCATTATTTCTAGTGTATTAGAAATCTCATCGAAGTCATGGTGCTAATTCAGGGGGAAAGGTCATACTCTTTGCAACGTAAAAACTCAACCCAGAAATTAACCAGAAAAATATCCACGATATATGTTTACCTTTGGTGAATGAGGCCGAAAACAAGCCACTAACTAAAAAGACAACGGCGATTACCATAAGTATTTGCTTTTGGATATACTCACCTGGATTTGAAAGTATAAAAAGAATTCCTGCAAACCCCCACCAAGCTACTGTAGTTAAATGCCACGCAAATCTTAAAACTCTCTTTGTAAACCAGTCGTCACCAAGTAGCTTAGGTAACTCCCTTTTAAAGAGCCGAATCAAAATATAGCGCTCACCTAGATAGGAATGAACTACACCTAATAGTATTGCGAAAAATGCACTCGTAACTAACATACATACCTCATAATTCTCTTTTAGTTTCGACGGCTAACGCGCTGTTAAGGAGTGAGCAATGCAATACCGAAGTCGTCGAATACCGCCTTAAAAACTGAGCTCTTCTAACGCTAAAACTGCCGCTTCAGCCTTGCTACTTTGAACGAAAATATGGTCGTGATAATAAGCTGCAATTACATTAGCACTAATGCCCTTTGACGCTAGCTTACTCGCAACTGCTGCTGTAAGACCGACTGCTTCCAAGCTAGAGTGAACCGTCAAAGTGATTTGACTATACGTACCATCAAACGACAAAACAGCTTTCTCTGCGACTGACTTTTCAAGAACCAAAGTTAAGCCCTCAGGTTCAACAAACGTAGCGACTGGATTTAACTGAACGTAGTCTGAAAGCTGACCTGAAACAGTACAAAATACAAACTCAGTTTCTACTAATTTGGGACTTGCCGAACGTAACAGTTCGTCTAAATCTGTAATCCCTGACATATTGGTTTCCTCTTATATTGCTAACATATTGTTCATACACATGGGGCTTATCTTATTGGTTTATGATAACCATGGCGCCTTACTGTGCCTTTTATAGTCATCTACTCCGTTAATGTTCGACGATACGGTTCTTCTCTTACCGCATGAGAAAGTACTAACTTGATGATGAAAATTGGAGCCATCCACTCAAGGCCAACAGGTGAAGAGGTAAGCTGAGCCAAAATAATCGATAACATAACAATCAACAACGCGACAGGGCGATGTAGGTACAAAGGTATAAGATGAATGAATATAATTGATGTCATCATAATACCGTACCAAAAAAAGGCATAAGACCATGCAATATCAAAACACAATGGGATCGCAAACAATTGGAAATGGACAGCTGGAAATAGGAATTTACTTCCAACTAACTTCCCCAACCAATTTACATCAAGATCGTTATTGGTATAGAGATAGCGCTTCATAGAACTAAGCGAATTCGTTAGTACACCACCGATAATGTCTAACGTTAATATAGAAGCAACGGTAATTTGTAATACATTCCAATCAAGCTCTTTCCATGAAAAAAAGTATAGGATTAGAGGCGCGAGGAACGAAGCATAATTTGCAATAGCACTCTCAGTCTTTGTGGCGCCATAACCTGTAGTGAAGTTAAATTTACCCTTGCACTCCCAGTTAATAGGTGCGTCATTTAAGACTGTTTTGTCCTTGTTCATAATAGCCTCCCCCCCCTTTGTCTGCGATAGTTTAAGAAAAAACCGAAAATTCAACCTTTATAGTCCAACTGGTCCAGATAAGAATACTCGATCATTCTTTACCTTGTCAATTTTTAGCCTGTGTGAACCGAAAAAATTTATTTTTACCCGTCAATGGACTTATAAATCAAACAAAAATATAGCCCAAATGTACTTATAAAGTAGAAAATCATGCCTAAGATAATCAGTATAGAAGCATGTCATCACGAACTTATCGCCAAATCCGCTGATATTTTTCAGTACACGCTCTGAACGGAATAGGAATGCGTGGTATAGCTGATGCTCTGGGGGCATCCAAAAATACGCTTCATCACAAATTCTCAAGTAAAGAAGAGCTATTTACTACCTGTACTGGATTTTTGCTTGAACCCCACTCCTCCTACGGTACATAAGGAGCTTTCCAGCCAATCAAGAAAACAGAAAGAAAGCCATAGCACTATTGATAAAAGCTTGGGGTAGTCAATTTAGGGGCTAAGTGGAAGTGTTATAGGATTATGTCAAAAACAGTGATAGACAAGGTATTGTGAATGATTAGCTTTTAAAAATAGCTAGCTGAAAATTCTCTGCTGAACTAAATAGAATCGAAGGCATAGAGAACGCCAACCATGCGTATTCTTTGCCAAATGGCGATTTAATTACTTAGCTATTAATTGAAAAGAACCAAATTTTTAAGATACATCTTATTGGATCCTTCAACTCCGTATTAATATTTGAGCTAACAGTACTTTTTGCGATGAAAAAAACGAATTATATGGTTATTGATATTTTTGCCAGAACCAAATTATGTAACTCGTGGCGCTAATACAGCTACCCCAAAACTAGTTATAGCCACTTCTATTAAAAATAATATGGGGGGAGCTCGACTGATTGAACTCTACTAAATTTATAAATCCCGTACCACTTTTACGTATCTAAGTAAGAAGCTGGTTTGCTAGATAGCAATTTTTCTTTTATCGATTTATTCACGGGAAAGACACTGACATATTAAAACTGAACCGCATAGGAGTTACTTATGCAGATGAAATAGCACTAGCTACAACGAGCAAGACTGGAAGAGGCCGGCTCTTATTTCCTAATCAAAAGAAAACAAATATAAAGGTACAATATTTCTCTGATTGTCCCCCTAAGGTAAGGCTTTGGAAAAAACAGAACACTCTCATCCAAAATGATATTGATCCGAGAAATATAGAAATAATTTTTCACTAATAGGTCTATATCATTGCATTGTTTTTAATTATCCACCCTTTACAGCGAATTCGATCATCACTACTCAGTCACCACATGTTTCTCAACAGAGTTTGACGAAAAGATGAACAAAATGACATCGTGCTTGCCCACTTTTTCAAAAACTTCATTTGTGAAACAAAATTTAGTAATAAACTAAGTTACGAAGCCTCTGTATTCGAGAGCATCACGTATCGCACTGTATTCCATTCTCTCGCCAAACTCAATATGCCTACATGCACTATCCACTGAATCTAAGGGCTCACTTTCCCTCGTTAATAGACGCAACCCTGATAAGAGATCACAGTTATCAATTCGGCATGCTACTTTGATACTTTTCGCTTCTTGCAAAAACGCATACAGAAGTAAGACCAAATAACCACATAGAAGCAGCAGTAGCTAAACTAAACATACTTTCTGATACCAAAGGTAATACAACTGAGAAAATGAGCAAGGCAATAACAAACAACTCAAATCCAGAACCCAAAAGCGGATGCTTGTTGCGAAATATAGCCCATCGATAAGCCATTCTTGTTCGGTCCTCCAAACAACTCCCGCAATATTGCTAACGTAACTAGCACTATACAAAATAGCCAGATATGTGATTAATGCATACACGAGAGTGAAAGATATTAATAAAATCGTACTAACCGATTGAATCCAATTACAATTGTGATCAGTGAAGAAGATAGATTAGCAAACCTAATCAATCTTAAAGTAAACATACCGTTCAATTGTTCAGGAAACTTAAGACGCGCTAGCACCACGAAAACTCCTCTAAATTAATCAACTCCTCTTTGAAAAAGTCTTCCAAAAAATCCGTCCTCTCGAAACCGCAGTTCATATCTGTGTGGCTTGCTAAATGCTGTAACAATTTTTCGAGTTTGGACATACTTTGCTCCTAAGGTCTAGGCCCTTAATAATGCTCACCATAGTCAGTAAGTTAATATCCCCCCCCAATGTTCACAATTAAACTACTCAAATTCGTCGATTAAGCAGAATTAACCAAGAGGCCTCATGTATATCAGCTCAAATTCCATTTTTCTCGGAGTCATTATGCGATTAGGGACCAAAAACGAAAGCTACCTGTTGAAGTGTCAAACGTTTCATCATGATCTGTGTTGATGCCGATTCCATATTCACTGTCTAATATTTGGCTATGCGTGTGCTCTAAGGTTTCACCAAATACAAACTCTAAAAAATGGCCATCGTTTCTCCTACCCAAAAAATAGCCAACGGTGTTAGCAGCCTGTCTAAAATCGACTTCCTCTAACCTTGTTGATAAATCTTTGTCCTTTGGTTCAAACTCTCCGATTTCAATATATTGAAAACTTTCTGGTAAGAGAAAACGCTCGGACAAAATAGCGTGAACCTGCGTGTAGGCTGTATTTCTGTCGATACACCCCAATAAGGAAGGGTAAACCTTGCTACAAGGAAAAGATCTTGTCACTTCATCGAGAGTAATCAAGTCTTGAGCGAATAGTAGGCTTCCATAAAGACCCTTAGAGTTTTGAGCCAGACAATGGAACATGACGCCTCGCTGTTCAGAAAGATAATCTTGTTCGAAGCGCAAAAAGCTTCTTATTAAATCATCAGCGCTTACTCCTTAGGCTCTTGAAAAAATACTGAGCTCAACGACTTTTGGTTTGGCCCCTACCACATTTATCAAACCGAATTCCTCCATTAGAAAAAAGCTGCCCTATCTAACGCTATGAATTGAAACATCTGCAATTCTTACAATTCGGAATTTAAGCAGTGACCGTCGTAACTGATCCGCAGCCACTCATTGGTACCAAAATCTAGCCATTCAACTTTTGACATTTCAACAACATTTCATGAGCCAATATACATGCCCTATTCTTTTATGTCCACACGGTCCACAATAAAAAGTCCACCTGGACTAAATAAATTGACAACGATCACTTTGCCTCCTTAAACTGAGGCGATGATGACAATTTGAGGCTCATAAAAACTGCCCGCAGGCAGAATATCATGTCAATGAAGCATCATTTATCAAGTTCGAAACCCTCAGGTAATTGTATTCATGGAGATGGATATCATGTTTGAATTTGAGAATAACAAGACAAGAGTTTCCTATCGAATAAATACACGTACTCATATTCAATTCAAGGCCGCTCGAAGTAGTACATGTGAAAAGTCAGTTTGGCAGGGAGTACCTCTCAGCTCTTGATTGATTTAACCATTGCGTAGAAACAGAAAATTCAGTATTTCACAATGATAAGGAATAGTTTGGAAATGCAACCACTTACCATTAACCTACCCGACGGACACCAGACTGTCGTTCAACTACACTCTCCCATCGACAAAAGTCAGGGACTGATAATATTTATACCAGCGCTCGGAGTATCAGTTGACTATTATAAAGACTTTGCAAAACAACTGACGAACAGTGGCTTTACCTTCGCAGCCATAGAAATGCGAGGAATGCGACACAGCTCATTACAAGACGCTAGAAGAGATAATTTTGGATACAAAGAGATATTGGAAACCGACCTTTCTACTGTTGTTCCACTGCTAATTGAGCGATACCCTAAACTCAACGTTTGGTTATGTGGGCATAGTCTTGGAGGCCAACTCGCTTTGCTGCACGCTTCAAGCTTGATCAAAAATGGATATCAATCAAGAGTGCGAGGCATAGTGCTGATCGCTGGCGGAAGCAATCATTATCAGTCATTGCCGTCACTCTTGAAACGATGTAAACGCTATCTTGGCATCAACGCTATCAGAAGCGTAAACGCAATCTTAGGTTATTTTCCAGGACACATACTGGGGTTTGGAGGCAGACAACCGAAGAACTTGATTTCAGACTGGACGTACGAGGGGCTCAAAGGAAGATACCAAATACGCAACACAGAAATCGACTACAACAAACTGCTTGAAAGCCTATCCTTACCAGTCCTCTTTATTTCTATTGAGGGAGACTTGTTGGTGCCAAAATCAAGCGCTGAGCGCTTGGCCTCTAAACTGCCCCTTGCCGAAGTTAGCAAAGTTGAATTGACCTCACGTGAATACAGTAATCACGTACTCGACCATTTTCGCTGGAGCAAGTATCCTAAACCTATTGTTGATATTACAACTAACTGGTTAGTAGATTTGAAACGACAGTCCTAGGTCACTGTTTGCTTACTTAATCATGAAAAGGAATCGATGCAAGCGTTCGTATGAAATCTGCCATGCTTGCATCGTAACGAAAAGAACAAACTGATGGAAATGGCAAAGCACCCATTGAAAGAGTAACTCAATGTGGCACTGTGCAACTATGAGGACAATGAGATCAGGGCTAAGTTCGCACAGTCAGTCCAACTCCTGTTCTCACCCGTTCAGTGATGATAAACACTTTAACTTCACTCCTCTAACAACCGTTAGGCTGAATGCCTATCTCGCGATACACCAACAAACCGCTAGTATCAATTTGGAATGCGTAGTGAACGAAACACTCCTTATTGGCTAAAACGACCCCTTAGGTATAAAAAACATACCGTAGCCTTCTTTACCTGCGATCACGTTAGATACTTTCAAATTGTCGACCACACACAAACGATTCAAACAGGTTTTATCTAAAGCCGATTCACCTGTACCTAAGTGATATATATCGCCTTCTATCAAGTGTTCAAACCCGTTCTCCCAGATTTCTCTTGGCGTACCCTTATTGTAAATTGTAAGTTCGAATCCCCCCATATCCAACTTAGTTCCCTTCACATCAACACCACGGTTTTGATACAAATCGCTTGCCATCGATTTTGCCTCTACAAATGTAACCGCAAGGTGCAGGGAGTAACTTACACCTTTTAGAAGGACCAACCTTGCTTCGTTTGCAATACTCAAGTGTCGAGGAAAGGCAACAGCGGCTAATGTCCCCAATATAACGACCACCACTATGAGTTCCATTAATGTAAAACCATATAACTTACGCAACTGAAACCTCCTAGTAAGACCACCGAACATTTCTCTAAAAATCATCTAACACGATGAGACGTAGATGGAGTGTATTTTGGCAGTAGGCAGGTACTCAATGTCCTAATTCATCAACAAAGAGTCAAATCAACTCAGTTTGTTGAAACCAACATCCATGAGAGAAAAAATACGAACTGCAATGTGATGGTTCCAACGAAAACAGTCGTCCAATCGACATATAGAGAGCAAATGGGTTTCAAATCAATTTAATATTGTATGAAGGGCGCAAAATAAAAAGCCCGTTTTATCTGCAACGTATATAACGTGGGGGAACGATAAAACGGGCAAAACTTAATATGCGAAGGGATTCGCGTCCAATGACTTACAAACTGAACTCGATTCTATCGCTGAAGATATTGACTCCAATCCGTGAGGCCATACTTTTTCATTATCTTATCTATCTCCCCTGATTTATGTAGCTCTTTCATTCGCGAATCAAAATAGTTCATCGCTTTTGATACCAGAGGATTGTGCCGAGAATTTGGGGTAAACGCTAAATAAATTGGGGCGCTACTTGCACACCCGGCTTCTTTAAAGTCGCTACTGACCCCAAGCAGTGACATTTCATAAACTGTTGAAGAATACGTAAACAGGAAAGCTTCTATCCTATTCTTTTTAAGCTTAGTTAGGCTTCGCTTGATGTACTCACTATTATAAGGTATTTGCTCGAATTGAGACGAGTGAGCAGAGATGTACGCATTAAGTTCTTCAACAGAAGTGTCGGCGGCGATTCCAAATCTTTTCCCATCAAGTGAGCTCACTCCCTCGTAGCGCCAATCGGAATCGGCATTCGTGAAAAAGCACATCCGCTGTAATCCAACGGGCTCATTTGGATAAATCAAACTCGGGGCTTCATCTTTAGCTGGAGCTAATAAAGCATGAGCTTTACCGCTATCCGCCCCTTTGATTGCGCGCGACCAAGGGAAGACAGACACTTTTATTTCATAGGGGCTGCCTTCAAACACCTTTTTCACGGTGTCCATGACATAACCTTCTTTTTCAGGGTCAGAACAAAGCTGCGGACACCAATCAATAGAATTGATCATCAAAGCTCCTTTTGCTGAAGCCAGCATAGGGAACGAGAGCATCGCGATAAACATAGCTCTTCTCTTCATTGTTATTTCTCCTACGTTACAAACTTACTTACTTTGCTTGATAGTACTTTTCTAGATTCGTCTAATCGCTTAGAAAGGGCTCCAATAGAATCAAACATATCTTTACTTTCCACTCCTGCAGAAAAAATTGACTGAATATCTCGATCTAAAGCTTCAGAAATGGCACTTTGTTCATCCGAAGCTGTAGAAATGCTATCCGTCGACTGCTCAATCGTTTCAATTTGATGCTTTAAGTTTTGCAGCAACTCTTTGGAATTCATTGCGCTTGTCATACACTCATTACTCGTTTTGCGCGAGCTATCAATAGAACTAACAACCGCCAGCGTTTGGTCAATTAGTTGCTTCAATGAATCTTCAATCTCTCTCGTACTATGTTGAGTTCGCGCAGCCAATGCTCTAACCTCATCAGCAACAACGGCAAAACCTCTTCCTTGCTCCCCAGCGCGAGCGGCTTCAATCGCTGCATTTAGAGCAAGTAAACTCGTTTGTTCGGAAATGTCGCCTATGACGCTGAGCAGATCGTTAATCCCACGAACGTCTGACTCTAGAGCAGCTACCGCTTTACAGGCTAGATCGAGCTCTGTTCCCATAAGACCGTTTGAGCTAACAGCTTCTTTAACTTGTTTGTAAACATCCGAGACGTGAGCTGACGCTGCTGTGGCACTTTCCGCTGTACTTTTTGCGCTTTTCGCTATGTCATTCGACGCATCCAAAAACTGTGATGTGGATTCATTGACACCTTCTGTATCAGAGCTCTGTTTATAAAGCAGCTGTGATCCCAAATCACAGGATTTCGCAAGATCTGAGGACATGGTGGACAAATCATTGACTGAGTCCTTAACGTCGGAAATCAAATGTTGAATCTGATGTGCAAACGCATTAAAAGCCGTGCCGAGTTGACCAAGCTCGTCTTGTTGAAGAGTTGGCAATCTCTTTGTTAAGTCAGCATTACCATTGGCTATATCTTGAAGACTGGCCGTTACAATATTGATTGGTTTCAACACATATATGTGCAGTGATAGATGGACACTAATGACTAAGCACAATATCAAGAACAGATCCTCAACCACTTTCAAAACCAGTAATTCTGAAAGTTCATTCTGGATATGTTCATCTGACAAGGTGATCTCAACCCAACCTAACGAGTCGCCTGAGTTATAACCACCAACTTCATAAACCAATGGAATATATACTTTATTCTTATCTATATCGTGTTTATCTATCTCTTTTTCATCAGTACTCTCAAAAAGAGATATAGAGTCTATATATAGAGAGTCCTGCTCAGAACTAATCAACAATTCGATCAGTTCAGCATTCTCATCCCATAGTGCTGATGGCAAAGTTTCAGATAATCTTTTCGATGTTTTTTCAACGTCAAATTTACGTTGCTCCCACAAGCCATCTCGTTTTTTCACGTATTCATAATAACCGTAACCACCAACAACAACCGTCACCAACAGGCCAATTATAAAGCCAACCTTAACAGATATAGAATTGATCATCCTCATTCCTCATTACAGCTCGAAATTAATAATATCAAGTTCAAACAAGCGGTATAAATATTATTCTAACTTGAGAATTCATACCTGTTCCGTCCATTTTTTTTCGATTTATACAGAGCTTTATCAGCGATTCTCAGCGCTTCTAAAATATCTCCACCTTCAGGTTTAATGGATATACCAATACTGACCGTTAAGGATCTATCTACGTCATAATGAATTTCTTCAGTACGTTGAATGACTTTTTTAGCGAGCATTACTGCTTTCGATTCATCACCCTCATAAATTGATATAACAAACTCTTCACCCCCAAGGCGAGCACAAAAGTCATGACCAAGAGTGCTCTCTCTCAGCATTTCCGCAAAAACTTTTAACACCCTGTCCCCACGTTCATGCCCATATACATCGTTGATACTCTTAAAATGATCAATGTCCAGAACGAGGATAGCTTGTCTGCAGTTGGAAGTGACGTTGGGGCTCTCAAAGAACCCTCTTCTATTTGGCAACAGCGTCAACCAATCCGTTAAAGAGTGCCTCTTAGCTAAGCAATAAGAAGAATATAAGTTGCGAACTAAATTTCTCAGCGCCAATAATATAATCAAAAAACCGACGAGCTCTATGCAGCTTACCAGTCCGAGAAATAACCCTGTGTGGCTTTGTTCAGGCCGCTCACCCAATAAAACCTCTAAGGAAAATGAAGTTATAAAACAGCAAAGAGCTACTAGGAACCCTATATAGATAGAATAATAGTTTTTTATTAAGTACTTGGGGATCTTCCTAATATCAAAGATAATGGCCAGAACCATTGAAAGAAGAATGATTTCAAGAGCAAAATGTAAAAAAGTTACAATAGCATGATTTACATCCAACTCTAGAGCTATAATAATATTTAATGAAGTCAGTATTAAAAATACCAAAAACAACCAAACTGGTGCAGAGTAATTATTATTCGAATACAAGAACTTCGCATTTCTTATTTTCACCTAAAACCTCCAGACTTGTTATCTCCCCAAGATTAAATCACATTGGCCAAACATTTTTTATTATTTAATGTATAAACCAATATAACACCGAAGTTATATAAATCATGAGTACCTGACTATCAACACAATGTCCTAGCATAACAATTGGACTAAGTGATAACTGTCAAAAAATCGATTAAACATTTAATAATCTTTCACTTCTAGAGAGTTAAGTTTTAATTTTTACAATTTAGCACATGATAAAAAGCTCCAAAGAGGTAATAGAAAATGACATGACGTTGCATCTTAACTTTAAGCGCACTTTAGGAAATTTAACTTACAGTGTGAGTAATGCTAATAACAGGACGTTACGTTGGTTATCATCGGCGATTATCCAAAATCAAAAGCCGCTAATCTAGTTAATGGCATCGAAATATGATAGCCCTGAATATTGCAACTCCCAATATAGTTATAACTATTCAAATACAACTGAGATTCAATTCCTTCTAGAGTCAAGCAAATCCCCTGCTCTGAACAAAGCGTGTAAAGAAACATAACATAAGATGATGTTCGCGCATCTTCTACCGCACGATGAACCAGTTCCTTATCAATTTTTAGCTGATCAAACGGGTACTTAAAAAAGCTAATAATCGAACTGTGTCCGCTACCAAAATCGTCCATCGCTAAAACAAAGCCAGATTCCTTCAGTTGCATAAGTTGCTCTGAAGCTATAAATTTGTCTTCGAGCAAAACTGACTCCGTCAACTCCAACACTACTTGTTCAGGTTTTAAATCACATGACTCAACGATAGACTTTGCTTTCTCTGGAAAGTACGGATCAATCAATTGCAATACTGAAACGTTAACGTTTACTTTGATGTCACTAGCCCAAGACTGATTATATTTTTTGATAAACTCACACGCGTCTAAAAGAACGACTTCTCCAAGTAATCCTATCAAACCTTTACTCTCTGCAACCTTTATAAAGTCTATCGGAGAGATGTGGCCATACTCGTAAGTATCCCATCTCGCTAGTGCCTCAAAACTGACTAGCCGCTGAGAATCCTTGTCCACAATAGGTTGATAACTGACAGTGATTGCCCCAGAGAGCAGAGCTTCCTCCAAATGAGTGTTGATATGTAGATAACGAGATACTTCATCGTGAACCAGAGAACTACATATCGCCCATTTCTGTGACTGTTTCTTAAATGCATAATCACATGTTTGCGAGGACCACCATATGACCGAACTAGCCGTCTGTTTGGGATCTCTACTTATATATCCACCTAAATACACTCTTCGTGCTAACAATTCACTTCGACCATCACCGCTTTGCTCGAGTTCAGCAATAAATGCTTCGCACAGTTGAGATACTTGTGCTTCTGTAACATCTCCCGTAATGAGTACAGAGAAAGTTTCAACGCTGTTTCTGTAAAATAGGCAACAATGCTCATCGAAGACGACAAAACAACTTTTGATGAGCTCTATAAAATCCATGCCTGCCAAATCACCATAGTTATGTATCTGCGATCGAAGCTCATCGACATAAATCGTGATAAGCGCGATACTCCCCATGCGAGCATCCACATCAATTTCGAGTTTTTCTTGATTTAACAAACCTGACTGCCTGTCACGAAAAACGGATTCAGACACACGTAGATCAAGATTAAGAAAAGGGGAGATGTCCCGGAGCATGCCAACAAGATAGTTACTAGAGCCCTCTTTGAACATAACACTAGTTTCCTCTACCCAGCAATATGATGCATCAGGCTTCTTAACACGATACCGCACCGTGGTTTGCTCATTAGGTTTTCTGGAATCAAACTCTTGAAGGGCCGCTGTAAGATATCGGTCTCTGTCTTCCTCATGTATTAGCAAAATCCACGATTGAAAATCTGTATTATTCAGTTTCACACCCAACTCGGTATACAGACGTGAGCAGAACACTTGGACCTCACCGTTTTCTGTCATTAGCCATAACCCAACATTGAAACCCTTAAGTGCATTGATAACACTTATATCTGATTTGCACCTATTCGACGATACCTTGAACATACATTTGCCTTTTTGCGGTTGATTGGCGTAGATGAACGCACTGATTTTACGTGCTTACCAAAAATATATTACTCAAACGTCATAACGTGATATGTCCAGAGCACCCAAAATGTTGGTCTTCCCCATCCACCGAGCAACATAAACAACTGATAAATAAGATTATTTATCACCAAGAGCGACAGTGGGGGAAAACAAACCGTTAAGTACCTTGAGAAACAAGCAGATTAAACAATAAATGCCAGGTAACACTGTGCTGACGGAATTCTTATGAGCTTTGCACATAGCTAAATGTACGACTGAATTTCATTTGCAAATTGCTATCAAACTGTAGAGAGCTATGTATGAAGTAGAGCAATATCGACAGGATCAATCCCTGACTGATTATTCGCTTGCTCGATAGACGCTAAATATTCACCAGGCGACACACCAAACCAACGTCTAAACGCCTTGTAAAAACTACTACTGTCTCTAAAACCAAGTGAATAACTAATCTCAGCGAAACTGTACACCCTCTCTCGTATCGCTTTGATCGCTTTGACCTTGCGTGCATGATCAACAATTTCACTAAAGCTTGTTCCTTCGCACTGTAACCGCCTTGCGAGTGTCTGTTTACTCATAAACAGAGTCGAACTTGCAACCTCGAGAGAAACTACTTTTTCATGTTCTAACATATCAAACGCTAGCTGCTTGACACGTGCACTAAGGCTCCAACTCGTCATTGCCTTCTTCACTTTCGTCGCACGATGCTCCAGTATTTTCCTTGTATACTCACTGGTATTAAAAACAGGTGTGCGTAAATGTTCTCGCGTAAACTCAATATAGTTGTGATCCATAGAAAACTGCGGCCTAACATCGAGCACACTCAAGTATTTGCGAGAGTAAGCAGGTTCAGAATATTTAAAGGCAGCTCCTGTGAGCACGAGTTGAGACTGGGAGAGGTGTTTTAACAATGAAACCAAACTACACACTGCATGCTCTGTCGCTTGGTAAGGATACCCTTTAGTCGGATCAACTAAATAGTGAAGTTGGCATTTGTCTCCCATTATCCTGATTTTCCATTGCTCGGAAGAGTTTGAGATTACGCTGTTATCCACCAAAATTTTTAGGCACTCATCTAATGTAGGCGCTTGGCAAATCCAACTATAAAGAAGATCTTTAGAGCATGAATTTGTAAACTCAGATAACCTTATAGCAAAACTACGATCCAAGGCATGGTCAGCCAGTAGTTCCCACAATCCAACCAATATGGACTCAGGCAGGTATTGGGCAGCACCAAAGTTATCTGAAACCATGCGTTCATAGTGAGGGCTTTGCGTTGTAGCTACGTCGCTAAGAGCCTCACAACAGTTAACTAGTTCCCAAATACGCTCTCTAGAAACGAGAGTCTGGATATCCTTCTCCGCTGGCCGCATACAATCTCCAATGTAATGATAAACGCTCAATGTTTCTAATTTGATTCTAACCAGAACAACTTATGTAAGAGAAATCCTTGCGTGGCCAATACCCATTCAAAGAATCAGGCCAAACATGCAACGTTAAGTCAATGAATGATAAAATAATGTTTCCTATTTGGAGAGATTAACTGCAACCAACATTTTTGTTAATAGACTGTTACGTATACCGGTATTCATATTTGAATTGTTAGCAATTACTTTCATGATAATAAGTTCAGAAAATTCGTACTTTGAAAGAAAAACTGATGAGCTCATGTTGCTGAGCTCATCAGTGTGCCCAACAACATGAAGGAAGCGAAAATTACTGCATTCAGATACGTTATTAACCCCTCTAAATCACGCAGGCCGTGTGATATCAAGAGGAGAGAATACTCTTCGTACCAACAACCAAACCTGTGACAATCCAGAACATCAACTTGATTAGTGATGACATACTCTATCTTTTTACTAAGCATTAAGATCAAGAAACTATCAACATTAGAGGCCTGAAATATGACCAAGAGATGCGAGTTATGTTTTACAGATGTCGATGAATCGATGCTAATAACGAATTGCAACTATAACTGTTGTAATGACTGTATACATACTTTCGCCTCGGCTGCGAAAGAGAACAATATGATAAAGCTTAATATAGTTGTTCTGAGAATGAGCTTTAAGAAACTAAAAAATCTCGCTTCCGATTCGTTCTTTCATGGCAAAGAAACAGAGATTACTTTAATCGCTATGAATGAGTGTATTTTAAAATTGAGAGAGTTATCTAAAAGTGGGTCTATTGGACCCAATAATGCAATACTCGAAGAAATGATTATGGATCTAGAAAACATCTTAAGCCAACAGTTCCCCCACGAACAGATTTCTTATTATGATTTTATCCAATCATTAAAAAGCAATCAGTAGGCCAGTACATTGGTGTGATATAAAGCAGCCACATTCAGTTTGGTTTGCTCTGAACCAGCCAGGCTAGACACTCATCTAAGAGATATTTTGGTTTCTAAATGCATTGGGCTTTGGTACCCAACAGCACTGTTGCTTCTCATGCAATTAAAATCAACCTCTATTTACTCTGAAGATCGTTTGACACATCTGCTGTCTTATCATTAACTGCTCATATTGGATTACTTCAACCGTCTTTTAACTGAAGAAACTTTCAACACATGCGTTAGTCAACAGTTCCCTTTTTCACTCAAATTCTTTAAATTACGGTTACTCAATTATTTCTCGGCAGTCTTCCGAGCAATACTGAGTAACGCGATCACCATAAGTTATAACACGCTCTGGGAGCCCTCAACGGAACAAAGCCATCGTAAAGGCATTACTGACTAGTGACGCAGCCATTCCCCATCCATAAACCAACAGATAACTTGCATACTGTTTTCGCGACTAAAGCCTGACGTTTCATAGTAGGCAACAATGCTTTTTAACATTACGATTATCACCTCTCTTTGCTGTTTTTTCTGAACACACCTTGTGACGATTCTCAACCCAATAATAAAACCCACTTCGAGAAACTCGGAACACCTTATCCATACTGGAACTACTAAAACTGAGCAGGTATTCGAGCGTAAACTAACAGTTTACTTTAGGTTTTTGGCTTTGTTGCATAATTCAGTTTCAGGATAGAGCCGCCCGTTTCGTGTGTTTCTTAGTCAATACGATAAGTTTCAGGCATACCTAACCTAGTGAGCTTGTTCAACGCTTTTATCATCGCGTAAGTTTCACACAGCTGAGCATTGTAATCTCTTAAGCTCAATTGCCCTTCTAACAACTATTTAACTCAATACATCGTGGTTTCTGAGAGTGAACGTTTGTGGTATCCATACCGCTTTTCCAATACTTATTTGACCCGTATAACTTCTGATAACCCACGGCAAGGTTTCTCGGGTGATCCCGGTCCCAGAAGACTGTCCCTTCTCTTGGGAGAGTAAGAGCAATGGCTCCCTTAATCAAAATAGCAGCGTGACAGGCTCTCGTGTCATAAGCCCCATCACCAAATACCTAGAGGATGCTTCGGTGTGTTTGTTTCAGTAAATTCGGAAAAACTTCCCAATCCTTAACCGTCGATAAACTTAGCTCAGTGGCAATAATTTAATGCTCGTGTTTAGAGCTTCTTCCATTCAGTGAGATTGGAAGACATTCAATACGAGTCAATAATGACAACCAAACGATCTTCGAGTACATAGGGGTTAATTATACTCGTACGAGCATGTACTATGCTCTGGGTATCTAAGTCCCGTTAACTTTTAACAGCAAACTGTTGATTAATACAGCGTACTGTCTTGCTGGGTCAGGTCGATTTCGCTTTATCATGCTCGTACACTTTCCAAAAAATACTCCGTGAGTTCATCGGCGATAACGTTGAAAACAAACTCAATACGTCTGCTTCTACGCAAGTCTTCGCTACAGACTAACCATACAGCATTCTCAACCAGAGAAAGGCGCTCCTCGAGAACAGGTTGAAGCTCCCTAACTGTACTGGCAACATCTACAGGCAACAAAGCAAGACCTACGCCTTTTAAACACAAGTTAAGCTGTGCGATTCGACTACGAGTCGAAACTACGAAATTTTTTTCAGCTACATTTGCAGCAACGCCATTTACATACTGCGTAAACTCCGTAAGGTCACCACTTCCGATAATTTGCATAGATTGAACATCTATATCGGCGTGATCTGCGTCATTGTGTTGCAGATACTCTTTAGATCCAAATAAGCCCCTAGTTTCTACTCCAACTTTTCGTGCAATATAGTTCGGATAGCTTGGCTTAATACTACATATAGCTATATCAACTTCTTGCTGAATGACATTAGGATCACTCGCGACAATCACTTCAACAACAATTTCGGGCTCCACTTCCCTCAATTTGGCTATTATCGCAGGAAGCCGGTATATCGCAGACATCTCACACGCCGAGATAATGACCTTGCCTTCCATTGATGTCGACTTGACGCTAGCTAGTTTAGAAAACTTACCTGCAGCCCTACCCATCTCCCGAACAACTTCGAGAAGCTCAGCGCCGTGGGGCGTAAGAGATATACGGTGGATAGAGCGCTTAAATAGGGAAACACCTAGCTCCTTTTCTAACTCCGCTATCTGGCGACTGATAGTTGGCTGACTTAAATTCAACGAAGCCGCTGCAGCAGATATTGTCCCCTCCTCCGCCACAACTAGGAAAGCTCTTGTGCGATTCCAATCAAAGCAGACAGGCTCCCAATTTGTATCCGCGTAAGCACTATAACTAGACGAGGGTACTGAACTGTCTGTTAAAGAGGTTACTTTCATCACGATTTCTTTATTCCGACCAGGTGGACATATTAATCTAATACATTAGAATAATGTGGTAAAGCTTTATTGACCAAGTGGACTTAATAAGAATCGAAAAACAACACAAACGCACAATATGAAAGGATGGTTACGAAAAGTAACCGGTGGGTTTTGAGTTTAGGAA
Organism: Vibrio hangzhouensis; assembly: GCF_900107935.1. Classification (GTDB taxonomy): domain Bacteria; phylum Pseudomonadota; class Gammaproteobacteria; order Enterobacterales; family Vibrionaceae; genus Vibrio; species Vibrio hangzhouensis. Next base: position 108,285 of record NZ_FNVG01000001.1, read on the forward strand.
CAGCTACACAAACTATGATATGATGGCTAGATACATTTTTACTACTCAGAGATATAGAGATGCCAAAGTTTGTTGACCATGAAGTTATGAGAAGGAAAATTGCTTCAGATGCAACGAAAATATTCTTAGAACACGGTTATAAAAATCTTAGTATGAGGCAATTATGCGACAAGCTCGGGATGAGTAAAAGCAACGTTTACTATTATTACAAAAGCAAAGATGACCTATTTAAAGCGTCAACTGATATAGCTGTCAACTTTGACAACAGTAGCTTATTGTCGTCAAGACCCACATCCAACGAAGCAAACCTTGATGAGAAGCTAGAAAACTTTGTGACTATATTTAACCTACTCTCCCCTTCCTTCTTTCAAGAAATCAAACTTGTCTATGATTACATCGATGTTATTGGGACACAAAGCGTGTCGGAGGATCCAGCGATGCTTGTCGCAAATGAAAAATACTTATCTATGCTCAGCGAATATGTTTCTGAAAAGCACTGTTTAACTCTATTCACCATAATGCTGGGTCTATTAAGTACCCAGATACTGCGTGGAATACAATTAGATAGAGACTTCATCATTGAACAGGTTAAGAAATTGGTGGACTTGTAAAAGAATCATCAAGAGACATCTGTTATCTAAGTAGTTTTCTCGATGCATCCTATAGTAATACAAATATAACCTAGCAAATTATTGCTTTAGCTTTGACATCATCTCTTGGATTTGTTGTGAATTACAAAGCACCCGATATAGTAATTTCTCACTTTCATCATTGAGCGCCTGCGTCATGTTTCCCATTTTCTCAGCCTTTTCTATCTCAACAACACGCCTCAAATAACGGGTGTTTTCCTCGAGTAGTTTCAAAATCATCATCAGTAAGCCTCATTAGTTGAAAAGGTGAAACATGAAAGGTTATTGTGCGAATAACAGGTTCACATAAGATGAACCTTCATTATATATAACAATAATTTGTAATAACTTTATACAATTCTAACAAGCTACCACTACGAGCGGATATCAGATCATCACCGTCTTTAGCTCAAATGGGCCTTGTTGCTTAAATCAATGGAACTAAATCAGGAAGCTACGATCTGATCGGCTACACCCATCAATCGTCGTAGTCTCATGCCTAAACCTCGTTACAAAACAACTAACTGGAAGCAGTATAATCAAGCCTTAATCAACCGTGGCTCTCTGACCTTTTGGATTGATGAGGAAGCGATAGCCGAGTGGAAGCAAAACAAACAAGGCAAGCGTGGTAGACCTCGCCGATTCAGCGACTTAGCCATTACTACCGCTCTGATGGTGAAACGCGTTTTCTCTATGCCATTGAGAGCGCTACAAGGTTTTCTAGACTCCGTATTTAAGCTGGCTAACATCCCTCTTGTTTGCCCACACTACACCTGTATAAGCCGTCGATCTAAGGATGTTGAGGTTTCATTTAAAACTAAAACCAGAGGTGCGATACAACACCTAGCCATTGATGCCACTGGTCTCAAGGTTTATGGCGAAGGTGAATGGAAGGTCAAGAAGCATGGAAGTGATGGGAAGCGCAGAATCTGGCGTAAGCTGCACATCGCAGTAGATACAAGCACCCACGAAATAGTCGCAGCAGAGATGAGCTTATCTAACGTAACCGATGCCGAAGTGCTCCCCAACTTACTCAAGCAGACACGTCGGAAAATCATTGAGATATCAGGTGATGGCGCTTATGACACAAGGAGTTGCCATGATGCCATACGGATCAAGCGAGCTGTTCCGCTCATCCCACCAAGAGAAGGAGCAGCCTTCTGGGAACAAGGGCATCCTCGTAACTTAGCGGTAGGTTGCCAGAAGCTCTATGGCTCCAACAAGAAGTGGAAAAAGCGGTATGGCTATCATAAGCGCTCTCTATCAGAAACCGCAATGTACCGAGTAAAACAGCTGCTAGGTGGGAAATTAAGCCTGAGGAACTACAACGCTCAAGTTGGCGAGACTTACGCTATGATTAAAGCCCTGAATAAGCTTACAGGGCTTGGTATGCCTGAAACACAGTATATCGGTTAAGAATTAAGCACAATGGGGCAGGCATGCCTTCTCTCTGAATTAAGCAACAAAGCCTTTAAGTGCAATCGTTGCAATTGAGGCGGGATTATCCTTCTTCATTTGGTCAAGATCAGTTCTGCCAAGCCAGGTGAGTAACGTTGCCATTCTTGCGTCCGTAACTATTTTTACTTATAGGAACAGAGTTTACAGCAATGAGCACTAAGTTGATATTCAACTACATACCAATTTGTGTCGAACGTCTCAAACCAAACGAAAACACAATCGGTCTCGTTTTGAACTCCTATAGTGGAATTAGAGGAGGAGTTTTATGTTTTTGCAAAGGCCAAAGCCCCACACTAACGAGAGTTTGGAGAGCTTCTTTATCAGGGTTGCTAACAGCAATGGATATGAGGATGTCCATCGCTTCCTTGAGGCTACAAAACGCTACCTGCAAGACATCGACCATAATGGCTATAAGAGCTTTCCTACTGATATAACTCGGATAAACCCATACTCAGCTAAAAATAGTTCCAGCGCGCGAACGGCGTCATTCCTGAAACTCGCTCAACTGACATTTAATGAACCGACTGAGCTACTTGGGTTGACAATAAACAGAACGAACTTGAAGTATTCACCTTCGACATCTGCCGTGATACGAGGTTCTGAAGTGTTTCCTCGTAGTTTGCTCCGCACTAACTCGATACCCTGCTGCCCTTTGTGCCTCCAAAAAGATGGTTATGCTTCCTACCTCTGGCATTTGGAGGGTTACGATCATTGCCACATTCACGATGTGCTGTTAGTCAGCACTTGTGACTGTGGTGCTGAATATGACTATAGGACATCGGGGGTAAATGGAATTTGTGGCAATTGCAAAGAACCTATAGCTAAACAAAGTCGTGGGAGTAGCAGTGATGCTATATCCGCTGTAGCAAATTGGCTTGCTGGTAATGAATATAAAGATCTACCAGACGTCCCTCAAAGCTATCGCTGGGGCTTGGTACATTGGTGGATGCACCTTAATGACAACAAATTCGACCATCATTCATTCAGCCATTTTTTCGCAAACTGGCCAAGAGCATTTCATTCAATGATCGATGATGAAATCGAATTCAACCTTGAGCATGCGGTTGTCAGCACATCTGAATTACGATTAAAAGACCTTCTAGGCCGACTATTTTTCTGTTCGATTCGGCTGCCTGAACGGAATCTTCAACACAATATCATCTTAAGTGAGCTTCTCAGCCACTTAGAAAAGCGTTTGTGGCAAGACAAGGGGCTCATCGCTAACCTTAGAATGAATGCGTTAGAAGCAACCGTATTGCTAAATTGTAGCCTCGATCAGATAGCATCAATGGTTGAACAACGTATTTTGAAGCCAAACCGCAGAACCAAGCCGAATAGCCCTATTGAAACTACCGACTATTTATTTCATTTCGGCGATATTTTCTGTCTTTGGTTAGCTGAGTTCCAAACCGATGAGTTTAACCGTTCGTTCTATGTGTCGAGGTGGTAAGTGCAAACTCTAAAAGATCTAATCGAATCAAATCCTGACGACTTAAAAGCAACTCTAAAGCGTGCTTTTCGTCCTCTCACACCGCATATTGGGATTGATGGCAAAGAACTTGATGCACTGACGATATTAGTCAACTTGACCGATAAGACAGATAATCAAAAAGACCTGCTAGACCGAGCCAAATGCAAGCAAAAGCTTCGAGATGAAAAATGGTGGGCTAGTTGCCTAAACTGCGTTAATTATCGACAAAGCCATAACCCAAAATTTCCGGACATACGGTCTGAAGGTATCATTAGAACCGAAGCCCTAGGTGAGTTACCAAGCTTTCTACTCTCTTCTTCAAAAATCCCACCATACTATTGGTCATACGCACATGATTCAAAATACATAAATAAGAGCGCGTTACTCACCAATGAGTTTTGTTGGAATGGGGTTATATCATGCCTGGCTGAGCTTCTTAAAGATGTTGATCATCCACTTTGGAAAACGCTAACGAAATTAGGTTGCTATCAAAAAACTCGAAAAACAATAGCAAAGCAGTTAGCTTCAATTGCTCACGTAACTATAAATGTGCCGCTAGCCTCAAATTACTTGACTCAAATATCGTTCCCCGATAGCGATACGTCCTACATTTCACTCTCGCCGGTGGCATCTCTATCGATGCAGAGCCATTTTTATCAAGGGCTCCAAGATGAATATTTGCATACATCGACGACGCGGTATAGCCGAAGCACTAATATGGGTGTCACTGCGATGACATGTGGCGGTGCATTTAGAATGTTAAAGTCTAATACCAAGATTTCCACCACCCCTCACCATCGATTAAACAGCAAACGCCGCTGGTTAACGTCAGAGCATGTTCAATCCTTAACAAAGTACCAACGCCTTAATAAACGGTTAATGCCTGAAAATGCGCGAAAGGCGCTCCGTAGAAAATGTAAAATTGAGGTTCTGAATATGGTCAACGCTTGGTTGGCAATGCAAGACCACACCCTGGATTCAACCATACTTGTTCAGCATCTGAATCATGACCTATCTTGCTTAGGAGCCACCAAACGTTTTGCATACGATCCAGCGATGACCAAACTATTTACTGAGCTGTTGAAGCGAGCGTTTTCAAATTCAATCAATGATAGTACACAGCATACTAATGGGTCATATCTTGTCCTACCGAATATCAGGGTTTGTGGTGCAACGGCTTTAAGCTCTCCGGTAACGGTGGGGATTCCGTCACTTACCGCTTTCTTTGGATTCGTTCACGCATTCGAACGTAAATTAAATAGCCTTAATACCACGTTTCGTGTCGAATCCTTTGCGATATGCGTTCACCAACTCCATGTCGAACAGCGGGGATTAACAGCCGAGTTTGTGGAAAAAGGCAACGGGACTATATCAGCTCCCGCGACTCATGATGACTGGCAGTGTGATGCAGTATTTAGTCTTATTTTGAATACCAAATTTGCTCAACGCATTGACCTGAATACGTTAATTACAGCACTACCAAAGCGATTTGCTCGAGGTTCAGTAAAGATTGTGATTGACGATTTTAAATATCTAAACTCATTCAACACTATAGAGGCAGCGATCCAATTTCTGCCAATAAAGGTTGGAAAGTGGTTATCGCTTCACGCACAGCCAAACAATAACCTAGGTGATCTATTAGCTGCCATTAAAGAGGACTTTCAGCTTATGGCAAGCTGTGTCGGTTATCATTTGTTAGAAGAGCCCAAAGATAAGCCGAACTCTCTCAGAGGTTACAAACACGCTTTCGCTGAGTGCATTGTTGGGCTAATTAAGTCAATCACTTTTGGCTCCAAGACCGATGCTAACACCATTTTGTGGTCGCTAAACAGCCATAAAAATTACCTAGTGGTACAGCCAAGGAGTATCAGCGATGAAACTACCCTCGAGTCTAGCCTATGAGCGCTCTATCGACCCATCAGATGTCTGCTTTTTCGTCGTCTGGCCGGATCATAAAAAAACACCTTTAACTTATACATCTCGCATTCAGGTTGGGCAAATTGAATCGGCATCATTAGCGTATGATACATCCGGTCAACCCAAAAAAAGTGCTACTGCTGAGGCTTTAGCTCATGGGAACATGCACCAAGTTGATTTCTGTCACGTTCCATATGGTGCTAGTCATATCGAATGCTGCTTTTCCGTCTCTTTTTCTTCTGAACTACGCAAACCGTATAAATGTAATTCAAGCTCAGTCAAACAAACGTTAGTGAAACTTGTAGAACTGTATGAAAAGAAGATCGGCTGGACTGAGCTAGCTACCCGATACTTGATCAATATATGCGATGGCACGTGGCTGTGGAAAAACACCCGCAAAGCTTATTGCTGGAACATTGAACTGACGCCTTGGCCATGGAACCGGGAAAAGGTTGAATTTGAAGATATCCGTAATAACTACATTTCACGAAAAGACTTTGAAAATCATAAAGATTGGTTGGCCATAACAGAAATGATAAAAACCGCTTTTTCTAGCCCCAATGGGTTGGCGATATTTGAAGTCAGAGCCACCGTGCACCTGCCAACCAATGCCATAGTGCGGCCAAGCCAAGCTTTCACAGAAAAAGAAAGCGGCAGTAAGAGCAAATCCAGATCTCAAAACAGTCGTGTTTTTCAGCATACAACTGTTGATGGAGAACGTAGTCCTATATTAGGTGCCTTTAAAACTGGCGCAGCCATTGCCACAATAGATGATTGGTATCCAGAAGCAACTGAGCCACTTCGGGTTGGAAGGTTTGGCGTTCATCGCGAAGATGTTACTTGCTACCGTCATCCTTCTACCGGAAAAGATTTGTTTTCGTTACTGCAAAAAGCAGATCATTACATTGAAGTGTTGAGCTCTAACGAAGATCCAGATCAAGAGGCTATCAATGATATGCACTTCTTAATGGCGAACTTGATTAAGGGTGGATTGTTCCAGCATAAAGGAGACTAAACATGAAGTGGTATTACAGAACAATCACGTTTCTTCCAGAGAGATGCAACAACGAATCACTTGCAGCAAAGTGCCTTCGAGTTCTACATGGTTTCAACTATCGATATGAGACACGAAATACTGGCGTTTCATTTCCACTTTGGTGTGATGAAACGGTTGGGAAGAAGATTTCATTTATCAGTACAAACAAAATGGAGCTCGACTTACTACTTAAGCAGCACTACTTCGTCGAAATGGAAAAACTTCAGTATTTTAGTATATCAAAGACTGTTCTTGTGCCAGAAGGCTGTAGATACGTTTCGTTTAAACGCTGCCAATCCATAGATAAAGTAACAACAGCTGGGCAAGAGAGAAAAATCAGACGTCTAGAGAAACGTGCTAAATCCAGAGGCGAGCTGTTTGACCCATCATCATTTACTCAAAAAGAGCATACCGTATTGTCACACTACCACTCACTTGAAGAGTTCAGCAGTAAGACAAACCATAACTTTCGCCTCAATGTCAGAATGTTCTCGGAGCAACACAACGAAGGGGGCTCTGTTTTCAGTAGCTATGGTTTATCAAATTCAGAGCACTCTTTACAACCTGTACCCTTAATCTGACCCTTATTTTCGGGACTATTACAAGGCCATGATTTCATTAATTTTTCTCATGCCCACAACAAAAAAGGTAAAACTACTTATTTGCATCTAATTAATTGAAAATAATGAGCTATTCTTAAATAAGTAACAGTGAACTGCCGAGTAGGTAGCTGATAATGTTTCGCTTACATGACGTGTGATAGTAAAGGTGTGATCTGCCGAGTAGGTAGCTGATAATAACGACAGTGAATTTTTGGTACCGAAGAAAGCGTGAACTGCCGAGTAGGTAGAGTACATTCACAACATCAACACTGTTACTTCCCAAACAGCCAGTCGGCTGTTTGTTTTAACCCCAAAAGAGGACTATATTCCTCAACACTATTGTAAAGTAGTTGATAATAAACGAACCACCTTCATTCGAGTACAAGAGCAATTTACTGCTGAATAAGTAGCTAGCTAAGGAAGAAGGTCTCTAACATCACACCCGAGCACCTTCGCTAACTGATAAGCTTTTTCAAGTGTGATGTTGACCTCTCCGCGCTCGATTCTCCCAATGTAACTTCTGTCGATATCCGCAAGTAACGCAAGTTTATCCTGAGAAATGGATTTGCTTTTCCTCATGAGACGCAGATTATTGCCGAAAGCTTTCGCCAACTCATTCATTTCATTCAACTCTTAAAATGAATGACTATCGACTCTTGATGCAAATATTACCACGGACTATAATCCGCACTTTTCGCTGCAGCAGAAGATTATGACTAAAAAAGTTCGAGTTAATCGTGATATCTACGAAATTATTTCACTACCGTCGATGAGCGAGTTTCGAGTTACGCAAATCAGAAACCTAATTACCGAGAAGTCCGGGCATTACAGTAACAAAGATACCGCAAGACTTTATGTGGCTCGTCAACTAGAAAACCTCGAGAAACAGGGGGTCCTGAAGAGCCAAGGTTTACGTCACAATAAAACATACAAGAAAACCTGTATGTTTGCGGAAGCGAACTTCATCTTGAGGGATAAGCGTGTTTCGACAAAACGGTCTACCAATGGGGGGCCAATTGATAGCGCTTCAGTCAAATCCATGCTGATAGATGAAAAAAAAGACATCGAATCTAACCTCACAATCGCACTTGCTGAAATTGATGAATACAAGCTCCTTATGAGTCGTTCAAAAAGTCTCCACAACCTTTTGCTACCATCACATGTAGATGCCGTCAATAAAGCTGCTGCATTAGTCGCGAAACTAAATGTCTGGACAGACGCTATCAAGCTTGTAACTAAACAAGAGGCAAAGTCGTGTTAAGAAAATGGCAAGCCGAGTGCATTTCATTAGCCCTATCGAAGTATAGGAGTGGACACGCACACTTTCTTGCTCAGGCTACACCTGGAGCGGGTAAGACAATCATGGCAGCGACGTTAGCAAAACAAATGTTCGACTCAAAGGAAATCGACTTCGTGCTGTGTTTTTCACCCTCAAAGGCTGTCGCAGACGGGATAAAATCAACTTTCTCACAACTACTAAAATGTTCATTCAATGGCGCGCTCGGTGAAACAGGCTGCTCTATGACTTACCAATCGCTTCGGTTCGTGACCAAACGCTTTTGGGATACCCTATCAAAATACAAAGTGCTTTGTATATTTGATGAAATCCATCATTGTGGCGGAGATAGTGAGCTCAACAGTAACTCATGGGGTTACCAGCTATTAAGAGACGTACAACATGCTGCAACTTTCACTCTCACACTAACTGGCACACCATGGCGTTCTGACAAGACACCAATTACGTTAGCGTCCTACACCGACCCCGAAGGAAAAATCGTATGTGATTATCGGTATTCGCTTGCTCAAGCAGTTCAAGATGGCGTTTGTCGTAAACCGAAAATAGCCTTGATTGATTGCGAAGAAGTAAAGGTTATCGAGAGCGAAGGTTTACGTTCATATAACACCATCGATGAACTGTTAAATGAAGGTGATGTAACATATGCTCTAATACTCAAAGACCAACAAGCACTTCTTCACTTAATCGGGGAAGCAGTTAGCCGGCTCATTAGTATTCAGGCAGAAAACCCAAACGCCGGTGGACTCATTGTGGCGTCTTCAATCCAAGAAGCTAATAAAATAGCCAGTATCTTAACTCATAGTTACGCGCAATCTTCGGTAGTCGTTAGCTACAGAGATACAAGTTCTCACGAAAAAATAAAGGAGTTCAAAGAGACCCATTCCAAGAACTGGATTGTTAGTGTTGGTATGGTCAGCGAAGGGACCGATATTCCTAGGCTGCAGGTCTGTTGTTACCTAACCAAGATTAAAACAGAGCTCTATTTCCGCCAAGTACTCGGTCGTATCCTCCGTGTCACAGAGTCACCTAATCAGGAAGCTTGGTTATACACCTTCGCCGAGTCGAACATGATTAGATGTGCAGAAGAAATTGAGACTGACATTCCGGATACCTGTTTATACCTAAACTACGACTGTCCAGACTCACATCCGTCTCGCGTGGATGAATCAAGCAAAACGAAAGCTTTAGATGCTCAGCTTTTTCCAGCATCGGTAGCAGAGATTTCATTTAACTGGAGTGATGACTTGTCTGCCTCTGAGCCACCTAATGGCAAAAGCACCGATTCATTTGAGTCAAGTATTCAACTGGCAAGATTCAATCAAAGAGTCATTGAAGCTTTTCGGGGAGTGTAGCCATGCTGGAAGTGCACTGGACTGATGCTACCAATTTGAGTCTGGTAAGAAGGAGTAGTTTTAAGCAAGCTCTCAGGTACTATAACAAAATGTACCTCAATCAGGACAACTCAAACATATTACCACCACTGCCATTTTTGTTTGACTCCGGTTTTTTGCTTTTAAGATAGTCCTCCCACCCAATATCCTTTGGTGGAGGACGTAGCATTTGGTCTGTAATTTTGACATCCTCTCCAAAAGGATTAGTCCATGTACTTAACTTGTCACCACTCGTTAATTCTGCTGCGAAAACAAAGTCCTCTATTGTAATAGTGTCATGGTTGTTATCAATTGCTTCTACAGATGCATGATAAATTAGATTTCTCAATGACCGCATATTTCCTTGGGAGAAAGCGTACAGCTTTTTTTGCAAGTCATCATTGGCAAGACCAACCTCTTTCTCAAAAGGTAGCGCTCTGTCAAGATGGCTCAGAAATGTCTTGAATACACCCTTACCTCCTTGATAGCTGAACGGTCGAAGTTCAAATTGGATTGAGAACCTTCCATGCAATTGTGAATTTGCTCTTAACACGACCTTTGAGTACGGCATACCAAAAAGAACGATCGGGCACTTCGTTCTATTGAGTATCATCTTGAGCCAGTTCCCCACTTGTGTGAGAACCCGATTTGATTTCTCTTCAACTAGATGCTGAAATTCATCAATAATTATCAATTTAACGCCAACAGCGGGGATTAAATCGGTAAGTTTTTTCGTAAGCCTCGTTAAATCGGTCGTATAAAGCGCTAATGGGTCTCCCATTTCGAGTAACAACTCCCTTGCCGCGTCCACAGGCTTAGCATTGTCTGGTAACTCTATATGCAGTGCGGGAACTATATCTCCATCTATCTCAGAGTCTCGCTGGTTCTGACCTAAATATTTTTTGATAATTGTCGTTTTACCTACGCCCGATGCACCAAAAACCATCATGCATGTAGGCTCAGATTCAAAATCTGACAGATCTCTACATCTATCCATATAGCGCAATATTTTTGTAACACTTGGCGTCGAAACGAACGCTCTTTTAGCTTTTGAAATGCGCGCTTCTCGAGTTTCATTCATCTGATGGTTTCTCAAACATAATCAATATCCCAATCTTCATCATCAACATTAGCAATTTCTTCTTCATATTTCTGAGACTGGACAGGGACATACTTGTCAGCACTAATAGCCTTTGCTCTTGCAGTATTCTCTTGATGTCTAGCTCCACGCCTCCGAGCGCTGACTTTCTTAGTCTTCACAATTGAACGATCAGCGATTTCTTCAATTTTTATCTCTGCATCAACTTCCTTGTCTTCATCATATTCTGCTGAATTTAATTCGGCTTGATACTTCATATTGTATTTATGTTGCCAGAGAGAGACTCTACTTGCATATTCATAATATATGGCGTTAACCGTGAAGTACTCGTTCTGATCTTCATCTAACACCCAAATAACCGCCATACACTCTGGATTATATTTGAACTGAACTTTATGATTTCCTTTCTTACCCCTATACTCAGCTAAACGTTCACTACTGTATGTCAGTTCTTTATAAACCGTTACACCGGCTTTGGTTAGTTGTTTGTGATCAACGATAGCGAATTTAAAGTCCAACTCATCTTTAGATCCTGTAAACTCTTCAGGCTCCCATTCTTGACAACCCCTTTTCCATGCTACATTAGGACAATTAGTTCCTCTCTGGTTAGAATTCTTATGATAAATATCTACTAACCAAATCAAGTAAATTTCTCTAATTTCATCTAGTGTAAGAGTAGCTTCACCCACCGAGTCATAACCTTCTCTCTGAAGGTATTGGCTAAAAGCTTTCCCAGGTAGATCGTCAAGTAGAGAAGTATTGATAGTACCGTAATTACGTTCGACATTCGGTTTATTGTCAGGCGTTTCGACTCTGTTTTGATGTACATTGATCAACAATGATTCGCATGCTTTATCAAAAGCTTTAGACAAAAACTCTTTACCATTATCAGTCACGAGTAAGTCAGGGATACCGTAACATAACCAATCATTCTCTACTGAGTCGAACGAGCTCAAAAGATCATCTTTCCGAAGTATTGCATTTTTAAGTGCGAGTGATACTGATACGTAGCTAGGTGGTTCAAACCCTAGGTAAAAACCAATAACTGCTTTACTGTAACAATCAACTAATTGAGTAAGCCAAGGTCGGCCCAATGGCACGCGATGTTCTTCATGTACAGCAAAGAGGTCCACCACCGTATGGTCTATTTCTACCCTCTCAAGGACGTAAGAAGTCAGTATTTTTTTCCCCATCCGACGGAACTCTCTTTTCGCAACTCGCTCGCCCTTCTTCGCGGCAAGTAATTCAAAAGGGGTCTTCTTTTTAACCCGTTTCCGAAGGGACTCATACGTGGGATACTTGTACTTCGTTCCATTGTTCAAATTATGCTGACGTAATTTTCTTCTCACGCGCTTGTAGGCGCTTTTTATACGTACTTTTCGTCCAGATATAACTCTTTCTACAGCTTGTTTCATCAATGCGTCAACGAATCCTGGTACTTTGACTTTACTATTACCCTTATCTTTATTCCTCGGAGCTAAGCTAACTGGATTAAAATCAGATGCTCTGAAAACCAACCACCACCGATATATTGATATCGCACTTGGAATATTCCTGTCATGCAACCGTTGCAGTGCAACACGGTGTGGTTCAATAGTCTTTGGAATGATCTTTTCGCACCTACCGGCTAAATAACGAAGTATACTTAAACGAAAAGTAATTTGAGTGGCTATATTGTCAGGAAACGCGGATATATCTCGATATGTTTCTTCATCAACATCACTGATATCGACATGCTCAGACTCCTGTTGTTCAAGTGTCGACTTCCGATGAAAATTCGAGAATGATTTCTTAGGCATAGCAACCCAAGTCAAACTCAGATTCGAGAGATAGTGGCTCCTCTAAACTTGTTTGGAGTAGGTTTCGAGAGAGCAAATCGCACAGAAATGGAAATACTTTTCTTCCATTTAGGCCAAGATGATTGCCTAAACTTTTCGCTGTTTGTGTACCATTCAGTTTTAAAGTCGTGAGGAGAGTTTGATGAAAGTGGTTTAAGTCATCTCTTGAGGCATATCGATGCAAAATTCTTAGATTGCTAAAAATGACCTCATCTAGTATTTCTTCTTCCGTAACCAACTCTAGTTCCAAACCCAACTCAAACGCAGCTTGTACCTTTGCTTCCCATTCACATTGAAATTCCGATTTTGAACTTTCCATATTAGATTTTACTTCATACAACGTAAATTCACCGGTATCAAACTGAACTAGAAAGTCTGGAACATAGGTATGGGTCTTGCCATCAAGGCAATATGAGAGTCGTATCGGCTGTGAGCAAAAACGAACGATGCTAGGCTCGAAATCGAAGTGATAACAAGCGGCACATTCTAAAAAAGACTCTACCGTGACTCTTTTTCCCATCTTTGCACTGACGTAACGGTGTATATTTTTTCCACGTGACTTAGTCAGGTTTCGGGCAGGAGTATCAAATGCACTTTCAAGTGCTATGAAAGTCGCAGTGGAAGGGAAAGGTAGAACAGACATCATGTTGCCTCTTCACGGTTTTGTCGTAAACTTACTTAAGTCTAGACTATGAAGAGGCAATATTAAATTATGGTCGAACCAAATATCAGATTATGGTTGTAAATATCAATTTATGGTTGTTTCAACACGAACTCAATATCACTGAATTATTCTTTACCGAATACGTTGTTTTCTTGCTCTTGTACGCGAATGAACGTAGTACGCTTAGTCAGTTCTTTAAGTTTGGCAGCACCTACGTAGGTACACGTTGAACGCACGCCACCAAGAATATCCTGGATAGTGTTGTTTACGTCGCCACGGTAAGGAAGTAAAACAGTTTTACCTTCTGCTGCACGGTAGTTAGCAACGCCGCCAGAATGCTTGTCCATTGCTGACTGAGAAGACATGCCGTAGAACTTCATAAATTTCTTGCCGTCTTGGTCGATAACTTCACCGCCAGACTGCTCATGACCTGCTAGCATGCCGCCAAGCATTACGAAATCAGCACCGCCACCGAATGCTTTAGCAACGTCACCCGCACATGCACAGCCACCGTCACCGATGATCATGCCGCCAAGGCCGTGTGCTGCGTCTGCACATTCAATGATTGCAGAAAGCTGAGGGTAACCAACGCCTGTTTTAACGCGTGTAGTACATACTGAACCTGGACCAATACCTACTTTAACGATATCGGCACCCGCTAGGATCAGCTCTTCACACATGTCGCCAGTCACAACGTTACCCGCAGAGATAGTTTTTGTTGGGAACTCTGCACGTACTTTTTGTACGTATTCCACTAAGTGCTCTGAGTAACCGTTTGCAATGTCGATGCAGATGAACTCTAGATCTTCGCTAAGCGCTAGGATTTCTTTTGTTTTCTCGAAATCACGTTCAGACGTACCTGTTGATACGAATACTTTGTTTAGCGTCTCTTTAGATGCACCTTTTACGAACTCTGCCCACTGCTCAACCGTGTAGTGTTTGTGCATTGCAGTCATTACGCCGTGCTGCGCAAGAGCCGTTGCCATTTCAAAACTACCCACTGAATCCATATTTGCAGCGATAACTGGTGTACCAGACCATTGACGACCACTGTGCTTGAATGTAAAATCGCGCGTTAAATTTACTTGAGAACGACTTTTTAGTGTTGAACGCTTAGGGCGAAACAGTACATCTTTAAAGCCTAACTTAAGTTCTTGTTCGATACGCATTGTAAAAATTCCTCGATTTATTAGTACATGTTCCAGTGGGCATATGTCTAAACATAATGCGTTGGCTAGCCGTTGGCAGACGGTTCACCTTTCTTCGGACACAAAAAAACCGGAGCGTTGGCAGACGCTCCGGTTTTCAGCATTATAGGTCGAGAAAAGTTTCCCGCAAGACTGATATTTTAATTTTTTTTGTGTTACTATTCCGACAAGCTACAAACCTAGCGCCTACGCAATATTCTATAAAGCCTCACATAGACACCTAACTCATTGATAAAAAACAGTTTATCCGAAAAAATCCGCTCAAACCGGCTAAGATTTCAATGAACGCAAACGATTTTATCCCGGTCAACATAACAGCAAACAGTCATCACCTGCACGCAAATCGTACAGCCAACGGGCGCAAAACCGATTTTCAAGAAACATTTTTTTACTCATCTTGGTAGAAAAACGGTCGTCAGAGTCCCTGGCTCATTTACTCTCACTATTAAAGAGGTGATTATTAGAAAATTGCCGAATACCTAGCAGAATGTCTGAAGCTAACATACCCGTTTCTCCATTCCTCAGCGCTTCTTGATCTGCTGCCAAGCTATGAATTAACGTTCCTAACACAGCGGAGTGAAAAGCCGAATGCCCCCCTATCAGTAGAGCTAGTATCGTCCCAGCTAACAAATCTCCGGTCCCTCCGGTGGCCATGCCCGGGTTACCTGCATGACAAACTACGGTATCCTTCCCGTTATCAATAAGGGTGCCAGCCCCTTTCAAAACGACAATCCCACCATATCTAGCTTGCAATTTTCTAATGGCTTCAAAGCGGTCTTGTTCAATTTCAGCAACAGAGCAACTTAACAGCATTGCCGCCTCCCCAGGGTGAGGAGTAATAATGCAATTGAGGGTATTTAACGGATAATACTCCTTGCTCAGCCAATAAAGCGCGTCAGCATCCAAAACGCAGGGAAGTTCTTTTTTGCTGACCGTATTAACGACCTGCTCATATACTTTGCCTCCCCATTTATCCCTGCCTAATCCCATACCAAGCGCGACACCTGAGCACCAATCTAATCGGCTTTGAAGTGACAACGAATTATGGCTACTCACCATCGCTTCAGGTAACAGGGAACGGATAGCCATAGCGCTATCCTCGTGACACTGCACAGCAACAAGTCCTGCTCCTGCCCTAAGAGCAGCGGCAGAGGCAAGGTAACATGCGCCGCTCATCCCAGAACCACTCCCTACAACCAGAGCTCGACCATGACTGCCTTTGTGAGCATCTCGTTTGCGGGGAATTAGTTGTTCTAACCAAGTTAGCTGACTCAGCGCCACATTTGAAGTAATGAGGTCATCAAATACATGCTCCACCCCCAATCCGGCGAAACATAAAACACCGGTATAAGCACGGGCCTTCCCGGTTACGAGTCCACGCTTCAGCCCGATAAAGCTGATAGTAGCGTCCGCTTTTACCGTGTGGCCAAGTAATGCGCCTGTATCAGTATCCAGACCTGACGGCGTATCAATTGACAATATGGGGCAACAAGCCTGATTGATTCTATCTATTAAGTGTGCATAAAAAGGACGGACCTCACCGGTAATTCCAGTACCGAGTAAGCCATCGATAATCACATCGACCGACTCAGGGATTTCGTTGCAAGGTGCATGAATTTCTCCTCCTGCGGCAACAAACGCCTCCATTGCACGTTTTGCATCCCCGCTCAGAGAGCTTGTCTCTCCGATTTGCCACAATAAGACCTGAAAACCCGCTTTGATGGCCAAACCACCCACAATATAACCGTCACCTCCATTATTCCCTCTACCACAGCATATTAAGATAGAACGAGCATCAGGGTAGCGTTCAACCAACAAATCGAAAACCGCCTGGCCAGCTCTTTCCATCAGAGTATACATGGCAAGTTGGAGGTGCTCTGCCGCCTCTTGTTCGCCAGCGCGAACCTGCTGAGAGGTATAAAGGTATTCCGGTAATCGGTAGAAAGTTTGAGAAGAGGAGTTCATAGGCGCGTCCTGCATAACACTCATCAGAAGTAATTAATGTTAGCAGACTGATCGCGCCAGTGTTGTGAGCAAGCTAGAAGGAATATTGAGGCCAGAAAATGTGGAGCGCAAATCTGAGAACGATCGCAAATATTGTGAGAGCAACACCTAACCGATATCGCTTATACTCCGCCACGCTCATCGGTACTCGTTTGTAAAACATGGTGACAACGCCCTTCCAGTCATGGCTACGTCGACCATATTGAATTATGCCCGTGATGATGAACAGTATTCCAGCCAACAAAAGTGCCTTCTCTGTCCAAAATAATCCTTGTTCCATCATATCGTTACTGACTCCTTAACTAGATACAGACTTAGTGTAAGTCGATAGCACGAATATATCTGTAGGACTATAGTCTAATAACAACTGACTTATTAAGTCGGATGCGATGTCACGCCATTCATCAATTTCCATGACCAAATGTTGATGTTGTTGAGTCGTCATTAGATTAAGTGACTGTGCGATGTATTTAGCCGCAACATCTCTGTTGTAATCTATCTTTCTTGCCAGTTGTACGCTGTAAAAACTTTCTGAATTATTGAGAAACCTTTGAAATTCAGGCTGATAATAGGCAAGGTCGTTACGTCTGTTTAGTAATTGACGCATGTAATACTGCATTTGCTGTCTGTGTGCCTGCCAGTCGAAAATAGTAACTTCCATATCGTCTGACCACGCTTTTGCTAACGCTTTCTGTTCATCAGTAAGATCACCATACCAGCGGACCATATTCTTCTCTATACGCTCTCGGTAAATTTCTCGAATCTCAACCTCACTAAGGCCCTGGTACTTTTCAACAAATCTTCGATCCTGCTTCTCGAAGTTTTGCAGTAGTTCTTTCACCTGTTCGTCAGACATCTGCAAAGTCAACGCATACAAGTCAGGGGTCACTTGATTCATTAACCGCTTGGTATGAATTTTGACATCATCCATCTGCTTCAATACATATCCTGCATCGATCTTCTTAGGGTCCTGGTTTCTGATTTGGGTAAGCTGTTCGAGATATTGAGGGAGCTCGTTTTCTTTATGCCACTGCCCCAGAAGCGTAATGCGTTCACTCAGAATATCCTCTTGCCCGTCACTCAGGGTCACGTAATCATCAATATACTCAACCAGCACCCAATCCAGATTGCTGTACAGAAATTTGGTTGTGCAGCCAGAGATGATGATTAGGCTGACCAAAACACTCAAACGTAGTTTGCTAAACAACAGTCTCATAGTCTGTCACTCGTCCTTGCTTTTACCGATGCCCTTTATACGATGGTTACCTTAAGATTAGTTTTAAATATCAAAAAGCGCCCATTTTGAGCGCTTAGTAATTGTGTTAAATCTGAGGTCTGGTGGTACTGTGCGTGGAAGGCGGAAGGTGTGGCAACGTAATTGGCGGCTGCTCACCGGTCAGCGACTTTAAGAATGCTGTTATCTTTCTCGACTCACTTTTGGTTAAACTTTGTCCCAATTGAATGTCAGCCATTACTTCAACCGCTTCCTGAAGGTCCCAGACCGAGCCATCGTGGAAGTATGGGTAGGTCAACTCTACGTTTCGCAACGTAGGAACCTTGAAGACGTATTTGTCAAACTCCTTACCAGTAATAGCGGCACGTCCAATGTCAGGATTATCCGTTTTAAATGCTTTGACCAGCCCCATCTTCTGGTACATTTGCCCACCAGCCAAAGGACCACTATGGCAAGCTATACACCCTTTTTGTTTGAACAGCGCATATCCTTCTAGCTGATCGACCGTCAATGCTGAATCATCGCCTTTTAACCATTTATCAAATTTAGAATTGGGCGTACGCAAAGTTTTCTCAAAGGTTGCTATTGCATCCGTCACTTCCGCAATTGTAAAGTTTTCACTTCCGTACGCCTTCTTAAACCACTGTTGATATTGAGGTATGGATTTTAGAGTTCCTATCGCAAGATCATGTGTAAAAGCCATTTCCTTGGGGTTTTCAATCGGCCCCGCCGCTTGTTCTTGAAGATCTTTTGCTCTTCCATTCCAGAATTGGACAAAGTTGAGATCCGAGTTCAGAACCGTCGGTGAGTTTATGGGGCCAATCGCCCATTTGTGGCCTATTGAGCTTGGTAGGTTGTCCACCCCTCCTTTTGCTACGTTATGACACGAGTTACAAGAAATCGTATTGGATGCAGATAACCGTGGTTCGAACCATAGCATTTTACCAAGTTCAACCTTCTGCTGGTCCAGCCCAACAACAGGCTCTATGATCTTAATAGGTTCTGCATCTTGTCGTTTTGCATTAACACTTAATGCCACACTCATAGCTACCATTGTAAACAGTATTTTATTCATTGCTTAGTCCTTTATCGCGTGTTTGCGGTTAGTAATTGCAAGCGAACAAATAGAAAACATGAAGGTTCTACTTATAAATTAATTCTATATTTATTGTTATTTTACATGGAGTTACTAACTCCATAAGCAATGAATACTAATAAAATGACCTTTAGCATTAAAATGCAAAAATTAGATTAAATTAATAGAAAAAAGGAATGTAAAAACCTATTGATCATCAGAGCCCTTTAAAAATCTGCCACAAGTATTTAGTGACATTTCTAACTGTACCTTTTAGTAACAAATTGTTTACCCATTTGATTGATTTAAATCAGTTTTATACATTTGAAAAAGAAAACTAGTGAACAAGGTCAGTTCAAGAATCTCTGGTTAACACTGTAAATCCTTTTAAACACGGTCACTTCAGCCAATTCTTACACCCCGCTACGTGTATAAAATGTAGGTTCGAGTCACAGATCTAACTTCCAGAACGTAATAATCGATATTCCTAAATTCAACTATCATTTCGCTAGTATTTGAAAAAAACTTAGGAGCTCCATGATGAAGAAGACGCTAATCTCATTTATGTTAACAACAATGTTCGCTTTGCCTACGTACGCTAACCTCATCGTTGATATGGAAGGCGTTGATGAAAAAGACTACATTTACGACTTACATAAATGTGAACAAGCCGCTGCTCAGGTTCAGAAAGGTCAAACATCCGGTGGTGCCGTAAGTGGTGCAGTTAGAGGAGCCGCAATAGGCTCTGCGGGTGTTGCCATAGCAGGTGGTTCTGGAACAGAAGGTGCGAAGAAAGGCGCAGCTGTAGGCTTGGCCGCCGGTGCACTGAACCGAAACCGTTCTGCAAGAGAAAATAACGACCAATACAAAGAAGACCAACAGACCGTAATGCGTAACTGTATGACTAATAGGGGTTATGTGGTGTTAAACTAGCTGTAGTATACTCATCATATACACATCAAAGCTATTAAATCCAAGGTATCTTTTTTCAATGAACGACCTCAATGCATTGCGTGTCTTTTTAACTCTGATGCAGACTCAGTCCACTCTAAAAGCCGCCAAATCATTGGGGCGTTCACAATCTTACATCTCTAAAACGCTCGGACAGCTTAGGGTAGATCTCGATGATCCTTTGTTTGTCAGAAGCTCAAACGGGCTTACACCCACAAGTTATGCGCTCTCAATACAGCCTAAGCTCGAAAAAGCGCTGTCTGAGATTAGCGACGCACTAAAACCTGCCGAGTTCAGTCCCAACAATCTTGACAAGATTACGCTCCACTTGGTCGAGCCCTACCTTATCTCTTGTGGTAAGGAAATCATAGATGCGATAAGAGCAGCAACTTCTGCACCAATCGAACTGCGCCAGTGGAGTAAGGTGTCTGAGTCGTTGCTATTAACTGAACAAGTTGATCTTGCCGTGCATGCACTTACAGACAAGCCTCAATCCATTTACCAAAAATATGTTCATACGGGTACGGGTGTCCTCTACGGTAATCTGGATGGTGAATATGTAAAATACGTTATTCCCGACTTCAACGAACATATCGATCTGTACAAAATGCTCAACAGTGACGCACAGGCAACCATTTTTGTTGATAACCACACGCTCATGACCCAATTGCTCGACAATTGTTACACTGTTCGCTATTACATTACCGAGCAGCCCGAAAAAGCGCAGGTTCAACTGGATATGGCTCTCCTCACCAAGGCATCTCGAAGGAATGAAGCAAAGATTCAGTGGTTGATGGCACTGATCGAACCGATACTGAAGCGCTATACACCAGCGCCATACTCGAAGCTATCCAATTGAATTTGCTCTACCTCTTACTGAAAAAAACCGGGTCATTCCCGGTTTTTTTTTTCGAGTAGATTAAGCACTAAGGGCCTGTTCCAGATCAGCAATAATGTCATCAATATGTTCGATACCAACAGATAGTCGTATCATTTCTGGTTTTACTCCGGCTTCAAGCTGTTCAGTTTCACTCATTTGTCGATGTGTAGTCGACGCCGGATGGCAAGCAAGAGACTTCGCATCACCAATATTCACCAAGCGCTTGAAGATAGCCAATGCATCATAGAAGCGTACACCCGCTTCGTAACCATCTTTTAAGCCGAATGAGAGTATCGCGGACGGCTTGCCCCCCATATATTTTTGGGCGAGTTCATAGTGTGGCGAATCTTCTAATCCAGCGTATGATACCCAACTGACTTTATCGTGATTCTGTAAGTATTGAGCGACCTTAAGCGCATTCTCCGTATGCCTCTCCATACGTAAAGGCAGGGTTTCTAAACCCTGAAGTAGCATAAATGCGTTCATAGGCGATAGTGCCGAGCCGGTGTTGCGCAATGGTACCGTTCTGGCACGCCCGATAAACGCTGCCGGACCGAAGGCTTCGGTGTAGACAACACCATGGTACGAGGGCTCTGGTTGATTAAATACCGGGAAGCGCTCTTTATGTTGGTCCCAAGGAAAGTTACCGGAATCGATGATAACGCCCCCTAGCGAAGTTCCGTGGCCTCCTACATATTTTGTCAGTGAATGGACAACAATATCCGCACCATGTTGAATCGGTTTGCACAGAACTGGCGTCGCTACCGTATTATCGACGATAACTGGCACGCCTTGTTCATGGGCCAACGTTGCAATACCAGCCAAATCAACGATGTTACCCGCAGGATTTCCGATAGATTCACAGTAAACTGCCTTTGTGTTTTCATCGATCAACGCAGCAATCGACTCCGGTTTATCATCTTTAGCGAATTTAACGGTGATACCTTGCTTTGGCAGCATATGCGCAAACAAAGTATAGGTTCCACCATAGAGCTGAGGTGTTGAAACAATATTATCTCCAGCCTCAGCCAGAGTTAGAATGGCGTAGTTGATTGCAGCACTTCCCGCACTGACCACCAGTCCAGCAATACCACCTTCAAGAGCAGCCATCCTCTGCTCCAGCACATCGTTAGTCGGATTCATAATACGTGTGTATATGTTTCCTGGAACCTCTAAGTTGAAGAGATCAGCGCCATGTTGTGCGCTGTCAAATTCATAAGCAACAGTTTGATAAATTGGCGTCGCTACAGACTTTGTTGTCGGGTCGGTCTGATAACCATGATGTATTGATAGCGTTTCGTCTTTCATTGTCCTTCCTTTCACCTCAGTGAGCATTTTTCATCCATTAGCCGTTCAGTATTTCACTAATGAATAAAAAAAACTTTGCGTCGCTCCAAAAAAGGCCGATCAAAACCATCTAGACTTAATTTGATAACTTTTAATGTCTCAGAATGAATGGACTCGATATGAATAAGACCAACAACAGGGCGCTCAACTCAGTGATCGGGGCACTTGTCGCCGATTCCGCATCAATGGGGTTTCATTGGTTGAACGATCAGGTCGCGATAAAAACCTTATCCAATGGAACCCCTGAATTTCACGCTCCGAACAAAAAGGAGTTTGCTGATCGCGGTTATTTTGCCCATGCGGGCAAAATCCCAGGTGACAATTCTCAATATGGAGCACAACTCGTCGCCATGCTTGACGCTATTGCACTAAAAGGAAGTTATGAAGAACAAAGTTATATCCAATCATTCAAAGAATGGTTTGATTTTGGGGGGAAGTGGCAAGGGTATATTGATGAACCAACAAAAATCACTCTTCTGACGCTCCATGAAAGAGAAGCCAATGAGCAACCTCTTTCGCAATGTGGTGCCGACAACTGCCAGCTCCCCGCTATTTCTAAACTGCCCGGTCTGGTCGCGTTACATCACAGTGATAGCACTTTGCTTTCGTTGGCTGAATCGGCCGTTCGTGTGACCAATAATAACAATGCCGCAGTCGAATACGGTATTGCTGCCGCTCAAATTATCAGATCTGCCATTGAAGGCAAAACCCCTACCCAATGTGTCCAGAGTGCACTAAATCTGTCTGAGCGGGTTGACGAAGCCATCAACGTTGCGCAAGAACTGGTACTAAAGCCTTCGTCAGAGGTTGCCACCCAGTTGGGTATGCACAGTTCCCTGGACGTCGCCTTTCCCGTTACATTGCATTTACTCCTCAATGCAACGAGTTATGAAGCGGCTGTCAGAGAGAACATCCTGTGCGGAGGAGACAGTTGCGGTCGAGCTATTTTATTAGGCGCGACCCTTGGCGCATGTTACCAAGGCGGAGCCAAGGACATACCCAGGGATTGGGAGACCAGAGTTACCATTCCTAAATCATTACTGGCCTGCCACAGGATATTATTTGATCAATAATTAGCATGCAACTTCAAAACTGATGACATATAGCTGCTGTTCGTTAGGGTAGATTTCTCGTATCACTTGCCTTAGTTGTGGCAACGTCATGTTCTCCTGAAGTGCATGCTGTTCATTAATGGTGTTAAAATTCAGCGATTCTATGGTAAGAATTTTCAACAGGCCGAAGACCCGACCTGTTTCAAAAGTAGCGACAGGGATAACTTTATTAAGTTCGAAATCGATTTCCGTTCTGTCGCGTATCGTGATCGTCTTTTTGCCTGACAGAATATCGGCTTCAAAGCGTTCAAAAAAAGTAATTTCGTTGCGCATCTACTGTTCCTAATTTACTAAACTTACTGTGCTACCAACTCTTGAAGCATGAACATCTAATCGCAGTGACATTTGCTCTTTCAACTCAGAAACATGCGAAATAATGCCTATAGTTCTGCCGGTCTGTTGCAATTCAACCAATGTTTGAACCGCCAGATCTAACGATTCGGGATCTAGGCTACCAAAGCCCTCGTCAATAAACAGGGTATCGAGTCGAATACCACCACTATATGACTGCACGACATCAGACAATCCAAGTGCCAGTGACAGTGCTGCCATGAATGACTCACCTCCAGAAAGCGTCGCCACATCGCGCCATTTTCCGGTATAAGCATCTTCGACAATAAGGTCGAGACCAGAGCCGGCATTACCCTTGGTACGCGCCTCTTTGCGCTTTAAATCGTAGCGCCCCTTGCTCATTAATCTCAGTCGTTGCGACGCCTGTATCAGAACATCATCAAGCAAAACACCAAGCACAAAGCGGTGAAGACTGATTTTATTGCCGGTACGCCCATTGGCAACGTCACTCAAGGTTCCTACGACCTGGTATTGCTTGTCGAGCTCCTCATTTTGCTGACGTAAGGTTTCGATTCGTTTGCGTACTTGCAATAAGCTGTTTTGCTGCGACTGGTATACTTGATACTGCTTAAGCACGGTTTGATAGGCCACATCAGCTTGCTGTTTATTCTCTGTTACTTGGTCTATCGCTGGCAATGACTGCTCGCTGAGCTGAGCTGTGAGTAAGTTCAGCTGCTCTGATATACGAATGCCTTCATGCTGATAATGTTCGATTTGTTTTGCCATATGCTCAGCACTTTCTTTGCTAAGTTTGGCATTCAAGAACGCTTGCTCTGACTCAAATACACTAGCGTCTAGTGCCACGTTCCATGTTGCCGACACGCTCTCGCGAGCAAGCTCCAGCTCTTCAAACTGTTTTTGCAACGTATCGAGGTGAGATTCAAACTTCGTGAGCGTTTCACTCGCCTGTTTTAATGCTTGTGCCGCATGTTCTAGCGCGGCGGCTTTTTGAACAAGTTCTGTCTCAATAGCTTGCTGGCGTCCCAGCACCGCTTGCGCTGTCGCATACCCAGTATTGTTGCTCGACTCTAATGAGCTGACTACGCCACTCAGTTGCTGAACTTGGTTAGTGGCCTCATTCACTTCGATGGTCGTTTGTTCAAGCTGCTGAGACAGTTCAACACGCTTTGCTGCCGCCTGCTGATATTGCGTCTGCAATAACTCGATGTTCAGCGCTTTCAATGCGGTAATGCGCGCGGATAAATCGGCAATCGTCAGCTGCACACCTTGAGCAAATTGACCAAGATCCTTCTGATGATCGACCCCCAAGGAATCCAGCCACTCCTGCTTGCGCGAGGTTTGAGTAGCGATTTGACCCTCAAGCTCAGCGAATGCCCGTTGATGGCGAGTGAGCTCATCTTTCGCAGAGGTTTCCATTTCTCTCAATTCATTAACCTGCTGTAGCGTCACCATTTCGCCTGCAAAAGTGGCAACATTGGGATGCTCTGTGCTGCCGCACACAGGACATGGGCTATCTTGCTCTAGGGAAGCGGCGAGCAAAGCGGCTTGTCCACTGTGCCAAGCAATTTCTGCTTCAGTACGCGTTTGACGCGTCTTGTTCACCACAGACTCTTGTAACGCTATTTTGCTGATCGACTCTGTTCGCTGTTTGTGTTTGGTCTCTAGCTGCGCATCTATCTGGCTAATCGCTTGCAGAGCCTGCTGCTTCTTGCTCTCAATATCTAAAGACAGGGTGAGTTCACTAAGCTGCGACTTTTGTTTTTCAGCATCGACGAAAGCACTATGCAGCGATTCTTCTTGTTGAGTTAACGCTTTGATTTGACCGGCAAGTGTGGTTTGAGATGCACTAACACTGCCAAGCTTTTGATTTGCCTGCTGCAGTTCAACTTTCTTGCTGTCGAGCTCTTTAAGGCGCTCGAGTAGAGCGTTTAATTCGAAGCGCTCTTGCTTCAACGGCTCAGCATTATCACTCGCTTTTTTCGCGTCATCATACGCGGCCTGAGCCTGTGACTGATTCTGCTTCGCAGCTGCAATTTTGCCCCGCCCAGTTTGCAAGCGCTCTGCCAATATGGCGGATTCTTTGGTCAAGCGCAGTTGGCTGTCATACTCCGACTGGATAGCAGTAGCAGCCTTATGAGCATTGAGCTGAGACTTAGCAAGTTCAATCGCTTCGCACCCTTGTTGATGCTTTAACTGCGCCTGTTCAAGTTCAGCTTTGACAGAAAACTTTTTGCCTAACTCAAGCGCGTTATCAAGCTCTTGCTGCGCTTTGGTTCTCACGTTTTCCGCTTGATTAAGTTCGCTTTCTGACCGTTCCAGCAGCGGTGCTAGCTCAATTAGCTGTTGCGAAAGCTGCGACTCCGACTCCACTGATGCAACATCCAGCGCACCTTTAATCTGGTTATCGAACTCTTCTTTAGCCTTGCGAATGCCTGCCGCTCTTTCAAACAACACACGCTCAATTGTGGTGTAAATTTGAGTTTGGAACAGTTGGCCAAAAATCGCTTCACGCTCTTTCGAGCTAGCAGTTAGCAGCTCTCGAAACTTACCTTGTGGAATAACCATGACCTGACGAAACTGCTTTACATCCAGCCCCATGAGCTCCTGAATGGCTGTGGCAACCGGTTTAGGTTTATTAGCAATAAGCTCGTCGTTATCAAGGTTAATAAGCTGCGCCGTGTGCGTTTTTTTGGTCATCCCTTCGCCGCGCTGCTTGGGCACCTCTTGATCAGGGCTACGGGTAATTTGGTAGCGAACCCCGGCCAGTTCAAACTCAAACGTAATGGTGGTTAACAGCTTGGCATCGGCATAGTCACAACGCATCTGATCGCCAGTACGCTCGCTGCCCGTAGTTTCGCCATATAGCGCATAACAGATCGCATCCAAGATAGAGCTTTTGCCAGAGCCAGTCGGCCCGTTGATCAAAAATAGCGGCGAGTCGCCCAGGGTGCGAAAATTGATATGCTCAACACCAGAAAAGGGGCCAAAAGCTTGCAGAGTCAGTGTTAACGGTTTCATAGAGTTACTGCTCCTGTTTCGCCTGCTGAAGGGTGTTTAGCACATCCGCAATCATCTCGGTTTGACTATCTGTCATGTCATCACCCTGCACTTCCAAAAAGAAGTCTTGAAACATATCGAGTTCCGAACGCCCTAATCTCGCTTGTCCCATTTCAGTTTCAACACCAATCAACATGCCCGGTTTCTCTAAGTGCAATACGTTTGGATACACCTCACGAAGCTTGGCCATTGGGTCTAAAATCGCATGCTTATCGGTAAGGCGAACCAGCAAATAATCATCGGATTTAGGGTCAGTTTTACCTTGCTCCAATAAGTCAGCCAAGTCACCTTCAATGATTCGCATATCATGTGGACTTGTGAGCGGAACACTTGTGATGACGGGTTCAGATATTTCAGAAGTAAACTCCACCAACGTCATCGCTTTATTGTGGTGCTGCTCAGAAAACGAGTACTTCATGATAGAACCAGAATAACGAATATGTTCCGCACCGCGCTTTTGCGCTTGATGAAGATGCCCCAAAGCAACGTAATCAAAGTGCTGAAAATGTTCGTAACTGACACGATCAGCTCCGCCGATAGATAGAGTACGTTCAGACTCACAGGTTTGTGCACCATCTATAAAGCAGTGGCTAAGCAGGACATTACGCTTATTTGGGTCTAAAACCGCATTCAACTGCTCAGCAAGGTGCTCGTGCGCCTCATCATGGTTGCTCACCGAAACTTTATAGTGATGTCTCACTTGCTCAGGATCGGTGTATGGCAAGCCGTAAAACAGCACCGATTCACCGTTTTTATCTTGAATTTCAATCGGAGTGGTAATTTGCGCTAACGAACTGATGATGTGCAGTCCAGCTTGGCCAAACTGTCTGGAGCCAAAGCCTAAACGTTTAGCGCCATCATGGTTTCCTGAAATCATAATGACTGGAATGCCAAGTTGCTGAATGACGTGGTTAAGAAACTCATCGAGCACTTCGATGGCAGCAGTTGGCGGCACTGAGCGATCGTAAACATCGCCTGCAATCAACAATGCATCGATATCATTCAAGGTGAGATAGTGAGTAATTTGCTCAAGTACGTGCTGCTGGTCTTCAAGCAAAGACACATTATGAAATTGCCGGCCGAGGTGCCAATCAGAAGTGTGGATAAATTTCATTCAGTTCAACTTGTTATCATCAGTTTCCTTTAGCCAAGAGTATATCATCCGCTGAAAACTTGCGGTTGAAAATCTGCGCTTACGCAAGAGTTAGCAGTAGCCGCCATTTTCTTAGCCGAAACTGCCAAAAAAAACCTAATTTATGAATTTTGAGGTGAGATTGGTTATAAATAATTTGTGACATTATGAAATTTAACTCATTACGCACAGGCGATAATCCAATTTAGTCTATACGATATCGTCAGACTTTCCGGGATCGCACAATTAGATATACAAACTATTTAGAGACGCAACCACAGCCCTAACTGGCTGATTTTACTCGCTTCATTTACCTGCCGCATAAAGTCAGGTAATCAAAAGACCTTTTCTTTCTAGTCAACTATTTTGGCAAAAAGGTCAAACCGGTTGTTTGTTTCTTGTTCCAGTCTATTCAGGGATGACGGACTGTCTTTTAATCCGATTAGTAACTTAGCAATTAACGCCAATTGATGGCGTTTATAACAATAATAAAGGAGATGCAATTGAAGGCTCCAGAGCGAAAAGACAGAATTGAAGACCTACTCCAGGGTGTGGCCAAAGAGGTGTATGCCTACTTGTATGAATGTGGACGTTCCTCTTCTGACGGTTGGGTTTCTGCCGTAACGATCCAGAAACAGCTGGGCTTAAAACACCACTGCACCCCACAGGGATGCCTCAATGATACGCCTAAAGCCTGGATTTTCGGTGTCATCATGCGCCGACTTCAGGACCAGGGGAAAGTAGAATACAAAAAGGTGGGCTCTCGGGTCACCTACCGAACTAAAAAGATTCTACATTAACAACATGGTTTAAAAAAAGGAGCTAAAGCTCCTTTTTCACCGGGAGCAGTAAACTAAAACAGGCGCCGCCAAGCTCACTGTGACTTACCTCCACGTCTCCCCCATGCCTCAACATTATGTGTTTTACAATTGCAAGACCGAGCCCATAGCCACCAGAAGCACGATCTCTGGCTTTATCAACGCGATAAAACGGTTCAAACAACATCGGCCAGTGTTCGGGTTCGATCCCTTTTCCGTCATCATGAACTTCTATCGAGATTACCTCATTATTGGGAACCACTTTAACGACTATTGTGTCATTGGCATAACGTTTGGCGTTACTAATCAAGTTCACCAATGCCCGACAAAGTAAAAACTTATCCATATCCACGTACAGTGAAGCCTGATAGCTTTGCAGCAAAAACGTTTGACCTAAATCTTTTTGCCACTTCTCATGGTTCGAATTCAGCCATTCTATCAGATCAATGTGCTGCAGATTGACTGCCGCATCGGGGCGCTCAACCCGTGCGTAATACAACAATTCATCAACCAACTTTTCCATATCTTCAGTATCTTCAATAATACTAAGAATCTGCTTTTTGGCATCTTCATCGCGAACTTGTTCTAGCAATATTTCACTTTGCCACTGAATCCTGAATATTGGCGTTCGCAACTCGTGGGCTACCGCATTAGTCAGGGCCTTATTACTCACCATCAAGTTAGCAATTTTGGTCGCCATTCGGTTAAAAGTGCGGTTGAGTTTTCCTAGACGAACCCAATGACGTTCAGAGGCACGAGCGTCAAAATTGCCGTTGGCGAATTCCATCGCTGTTTTTTCAAGAACCCTTAACCTGCGGCTCAAGAACCAAATAAGGACAAAACTAAACGCGACAAAACTGGCTAAGAAAAACAACCAGACCACTTGATTACCGAATTCTATCGCTTTGATAAGTTCTGAATCGGGGTCATCGGAAAGCTCAAAATAATGTGGGTTGTTATCAAACTTGAGCCAAAGATGATCCTCCTCATCAAGCATGAAATGGGTATCAATACTCTCAGTAAAATGTTCTTTAACATGCTCTGGCAAATCTGCTGCAGGGTACTCAGAAAGCAAACGGTGGGTCTTCTTGGCAAAGATCTCAAGCAGTTCAATCGCGTTCTCATCACTCTCATTGGTTGAGACATGATTCATAATATCCCGGAACGCTTCTACACGCAGATTCGCATCAACAAGATCAGGATCGGTCTTACCATAAATCAGATATTCATAACCATAAATGCTCGCTGCAAACAACAGGATCAAGCCGACCAGTGATTCTAAAAAAATTCGCCACACAGTAGGTAACCTTAGCTCTTCCAACCGTCTGCAACAAATAGGTAGCCTTTACCTCTTACAGTAATAATGCCTTTAGGGTTGGTTGCATCATCGGAGAGTTTTTTACGTAACGTAACGATTCGGTTGTCGATTGTCCGGTCAATCCCATCATAGTCAATGCCACGAAGTTGTCGGGTAAGGTAATCCCTCGATAGCACTTCACCAGACGATTTACCTAGTAGCCACAATAGGTCAAACTCACTGTCGGTGAGTAGTACATCAGCATTGTCATAACGACAACTTCTGCTCTTCTGGCAAATGATCAGGCTACCAAACTGCATCGTGTTTTCATCGGCGTGTATCTGTTCATCACTAGGTCGACGCAACAAATTACGAACACGCGCCAACAACACCCTTGGTTTTATTGGCTTAGACACAAAATCATCTGCGCCAGTCTCCAGAGCGGCGACATGGTCAAAATCGTCATCACTGGCCGTCAACATTAATATCTTACCTTGGTAACTGTCTCTTACTTCTCTACAAATCGATAGCCCGTCCTGACCGGGCAACATCAGATCCAGAATGGTGATATCAGGGTTAAAATCAGTAATCAGCTCTCCTGCTTCATTACCATCAAAAACTGTCTTTACCTCAAATCCTTGAGCCTTGAAATAGTCACCTAACATTACATTGAGTTTTGTATCATCTTCTACAATTAACAGTTTTTGATTTCCCATAATTTAGCTCACTACCTACACATAGATCGCAACAATACATAATTTTACATTGCACTACAATCCACTCAATGAGCAGCTATGATGGAACAGTGTTACACACAAAGCCGCTATATTATTTTGCTTTTAAACGATTAAATCTTGCATAACAATAACTTATAGAACATATCAAACAGATAAATTGAACAGCGTTCAATATTTTAACTCAGATTATTGTGATTCACCCCATGTATGGGTTTGTAATAACAGCTTCTACAGTTCTTTACATACAATAAGCCCCTCAATTAAGAGGGGCTGATGTTATAGCGGATTTTTATGTTTTTTGACTATTCATCTTCTTCTAAAGGAATCAGTTTCGTGTTTCCACCACGAATCTTTTCCCTACGATGTTGAATCATTGCATAGAAGCCTGGAATCAGGAAAGTACCGGCCAATAGCACACACAGTAATCCCCCCACCAGTGAAATACCCAGAGAGTTTTGACTCACGTGTCCGGCACCAGAAGCGAATATCAGTGGCACGATACCCAAGATGAATGACCAGGAGGTCATATTCACTGCGCGGAATCTCAACATACCGCCTCGTACCGCTGCATCATCTATAGCTACATCTTTGTCTTCTCGTTCTATTTTGGCAAATTCCACTATCAGGATAGCGTTCTTTGCCGCCAACGCTATGAGTAAAACAAGACCTATCTGAGCGTACAGGTTGAGAGGTGTCCCAGTCAGGTTTAAAGCGATAAACGAGCCTAAGGTTGCGACCGGCACCACCAGTATAATGGCCAATGGAATCGTCCAACTTTCGTATTGCGCCACCATAAACAGGTAAATAAAGATCAGTGCGAGAGCGAAGGCATAAATAGCCTGATTACCCGCAAGTATTTCCTGATATGCCATACCAGTCCATTCATACTGATAGCCCATTGGTAGCACTTCAGCAGCGACACGTTCCATTGCTGCAATAGCATCACCACTCGAATACCCCGGTGCAGCCTGACCCTGTATCACTGCACTGCGGTACATGTTATAACGCCATGCAACATCCGGTTCAAAGACCTGCTCGTAAGATACCAACGTACTCAGAGGAATCATTTCTCCCTTCGCTGAACGTACGTGGAACAGTTGTAAATCATCCATCCCACTACGGTATTCAGCGTCGGCCTGTACCGTCACCCGGAAGTTCTTTCCGAACATGGTAAAGTCATTCACATACAAGGAACCTAGGTTACCTTGTAACGTTTGAAATATTGATGAAAGTGGGATACCCAGTTGTTGGGCTTTCTCCCTGTCAATATCGACATAGTAGTGAGGCACATTGGCACGGAATGTACTGAACGTGTAAGCGATCTCTGGTTGTTGATTAGCAGTTTGAATCACATCCTGCATCACGAGCGCTAGATCTGTACGACTTCGACCCAGTGTATCTTCGAGTACAAACTCAAAACCTGACGCAGCGCCCATACCCGGAACCGCCGGTGGCCCCATCGCGAATACGACTGCACCTGGAATCTGTTGAGCAGCCATACCATTCACACGAGCGGCGATGGCATTCGCTGAATGGTCACCTTCGAAGCTGTTTCGCTCGTTCCAGTCTTTGAGTTTAATAAACAGAGAAGCACCGTTGGATGCCGCCGCACCAGTCATGAAAGCGTAGCCGTTCGCAACCGTAATACCATCAATGCCCGGTTCCCTTTCTACCAGGCGAACCAGTTTGTCAGTCGTGTCTGTAGTACGTGAAAGTGAAGCTGAATCCGGCAGTTGCACGTTAACCAGCAGAATGCCTTTATCCTCTTGCGGTACAAATGCTGTAGAGGTGTTCTTAGCCAGGAAAGTTACCGTACCAACCGCGACAATGAAGAACGTCACAAGTAGCAACGCCTTTTTCACCAAGAATCCAGCGACCTGCCCATAACGTAACGTAATGCGCTCTAGAAGACCATTGAATGTCTGGAACCAACGAGCCGTATTTCCGCCTCCTTGTTTCAGCACCAGAGAACACAAAGCAGGAGAAAGGGTTAACGCATTGATAGACGAAATAATTACCGAAATACAGATAGTCAGCGCGAACTGTCGATACATGATCCCGGTAATACCCGGTAGCAACGTAACCGGAATAAATACTGCCAAGAGTACCAATGTCGAAGTGATTATCGGCCCTGTTACTTCTTTCATTGCCATCAATGTGGCTTTGCGAGGCGAGATGTGAGGATTTCGCTTCATGATAGTATCAACGTTCTCGATAACCAGTATCGCATCGTCTACAACTATACCGATGGCAAGAATGATTCCGAACAAGGTCACCGTATTGATAGTAAAACCAGTCATGTTCATCACGGCAAAAGTACCAATTAGGGAAACCGGTATCGCCACCACTGGGATAAGCGTTGCTCTCGCACTACCTAAGAACAAATATGTCACTGCGATTACAAGCAATATCGCTTCAATCAGTGTTTTCACTACGCCCTTGATCGACTCAGCAACAAACACTGTAGTATCGTAGCTAGTTTCGTAAGCCATACCATCAGGGAAGTTCACGCTCAGACGTTCAAGCAAGTCCATAACGGCCTTACCACTCTCTAATGCGTTAGCATCTGACTGCAGGTTCAACGCAACAATAGATGCATCCTCGCCTCGGAATAACCCACTGCCATCGTAGAACTTTTTACCCAACTCAACTCTGGCTACGTCTTTCAGGTAAACCGTTGAACCGTCCGTATTCGCTCGTAGTACAACATTTTCAAACTCAGTTACAGACTCAAGACGTCCTTTAGTAACCAGGTTAAACTGAACTTCCTGAGGATCAGCGTAAGGTGCAGCGCCTACTCGACCTGCCGCAACCTGAACATTCTGCTCTGCTAATGCCGCATAAACATCAGAGGTGGTCATTTTAAGGTTTGCGAGCTTGTCTGGGTCCAGCCAAACACGCATGGCGTACTCACCGCCACCAATCACGTTGACTTCACTGATGCCTTTAACACGAGCGAGTTGGTCTTTCACATTCAGGTTGATGTAGTTGATCAAAAACTGATCATCATACCTTCCATCCGGTGAATAGAAATTTAGAACCATCAACAGATCAGGTGACCGCTTTTTAACGGTAACACCCACCATTCTCACTTCCTGAGGCAGTTTCGATTCAATCTGTGAGACCCGGTTCTGAACGTTTACCTGTGCCATATCCGGATCTGTCCCGATATCAAAGGTAACGTTGAGGTTATAAGAACCGTCGTTAGCACTTTTCGAGGACATATAAATCATGTTCTCAACCCCATTTACCGAGGTTTCAATTGGATCGGCGACAGCTTCTTCAACTACTTCGGCACTAGCGCCGGTATAGAAGGCCGTTACGCTGACTGAGGGTGGACTTATCTTGGGGTATTCAGCGACAGGCAGCACCATCAGAGAGATGGCTCCGGCCAACGTCAAAATTATCGATATGACCAATGCAAACTTTGGTCTTTGAATAAAGAAGCGACTTAACATGTATTATGCACCCTGCTCAGCTGATTTTTGATCATCAATTCGTACAGGGATTCCATTTCTCACACGTTGTAGTCCTTGCGTGATTACCACATCAGTATGTTTAAGACCAGATTGAATAATCACTCCAGAATCAACTTGCGGCCCAAGTGCTACATTACGACGTTCCGCCATATTGCCTTCAGTCACAACCATAACAAAGTCACCTTCTAAGTCGGTCTGTACTGCACGTCGAGGAACTGTCACTACATCATTAGCCTTCTTCTCCATCAACTCAACACGCACATGCTGTCCTGGCAATAGTCGTTGGTTTGGATTATCAACGACCGCACGCATTGCGAGTGTACCCGTATTGAGATTGATCCGGTTGCCAAGAAAATCGATTTTGCCGTGTTGTTCGAACACGCGACCATCCTCCAGAATGATGTTTACATCAACACCATTTGACTCATCCGAACCGTCTCCTTCGATTTGATCCATGCCAAGAGCCAGACGTTCGCGTTCACTAATACTAAATGAGGCGTAAATCGGATCCATGCTGACTAAAGTTGTTAACACGCCAGAAGAAGGAGAAAGCAAGTCCCCTTTACTGACTTTGCTGTCTGAGATTCGACCAGTAAATGGTGCACGGATTGAGGTATACGATAGGTTCACTTCAGCCACTTTGAGTTGCGCGCGTCCCGCTTCCAGCTGGGCTCTGGCACTCATCAAGGTTGCTGTCAATGCATCATATTCAGCTTGAGAAATGTTTTTATTCTTAACCAGGTTTTGGCCGCGATTATAGTCCAGTTCGGCTTTCTTTAATGCAGCTTGCGCTTCGGAGAGTTTAGCCTTTGCACTGGCAACTTGAGCTTCGAAAGAGGAAGGCTCAATAGAATAAAGAAGCTGCCCTTTCTCTACTATTTGGCCTTCTTTGAAATGTCGTTCCGTTAAATAACCAGACACTTGCGCAGTGATCGCCGTGTCCTCGACCGCGTCCATACGCCCGATATACGTCTTACTTTGTTGATGAGGAACCACCTCAACCGCCTGAGTTTGCACAAGCGGTGCTGGCGCATTTTGACGTGCATTGGTTGCTTCGCCGCATCCTGTTAGTAAAGCTACGGAAACAAGACTAGCAACTATTAATTTTTTAGGCATTGATACACCATTATTATCTTCTGATTGGAACAAGCTCTGGCAGACTAGCAAATTACAAGTCAGCTGAATGTCCGAGAAGTATTAATAGTTACCATGAAAGTGTTTCAAATTATAACAGTCTGTTTTTAAGCCGGTTTTTCTGAATTTTTCGGATAAGTCTGGTGATAAATGCTCATAAAATCGGCCCGTACTTCCTGCTCCAAGTGTGTGGCCATTTCTGTCGGGCAAAATAACATTACATGCACAATCTGCTCTCCGGTTGCACCACTTGAAATATGAACATGTGGTTCTGAACCGGGTAAGTCGACCCCAGCATGCTTCTCAATAACGCTGTTATAGCGCCGGGCGACGTCTATAAAACCTTCACTATGATGCTCAATCTTTGCGACTAGAGTGGGTAAAAGTGGGAATAAATTGTCAAATCCAGGCACCACAATTGAAAAATTGTGGTAGACATAACGCTTCATGAAATTGAGGTTCTTTACCGGGTAGGTGAAGAACATGCTATTAGGGAGAGTAATGGTCTTCCCTGTGAAATGATATTGACCGTGGTAGAGATCAATTTCCTGTACAACGGTAGCCATGAGATTATGCTCTATCACCTCACCGCTGATTTTTCCTACTTCTATCCAGTCGCCGATTCGAAAAGAGCGAGAACTGGCCCGTTGAATAGAGCCAGTGAAGCAAAGAATGATCTCTTTGGAAGCAACTACAATGGCCACTGCAATGGCAGTAACAGATAACGCGAATTGGCTAATTTCTGACTTCCAGACCAAAAACAATGTCACGACAAGAATGGCAAATGCACCATTCTTGGTTCGAGACATCCATTTTCGCTGTTCTTCCGAAATGAAAGCCACATCGCCTCGAATCCCGGACAAGATAATCCGGCGAACGATGAGGATAAACAGAACGATCAGGAAGCTAAGTAATAGTTTGTTTTCAATTAAGAATTCAATAACTTTTTGAGTATCTTCCATAACCGCCTGCAATCATTGGTGTTTTCCTAACGATAACGAATTGCGGTCTCTTTCGCAATTTGTACCACTACTTTCACCGCAGACTGCATACCCTGAACCGTTATAAATTCGTGGATACCGTGAAAGTTGTAGCCACCGGTGAAAACGTTAGGGCAAGGTAACCCCATAAAGGATAACCTCGCACCGTCAGTACCACCACGGATCGGTTTGATGTCGGGAGTCACACCACACGCCAACATTGCTTGTTTCGCAATATCAATGATATGTGGATAAACCTCTACCTGCTCACGCATATTTGAGTAGTTATCTTTGATAGTCAATGTCACTCTTGGTGACTTACTGCCACTATTGAATGTGTCGACTTTATCCATTAGATAGGCTTTCTTTTGGTCTAAACCATCTTGGTCAAAGTCACGAAGTATATAATGCAGCGTTGATTTCGCTACCGACATATCGGCGTTCGTTAGGTGATAAAAGCCCTCATAGCCTTCTGTATGCTCTGGAGTTTCGTCAACCGGCATCTCGGCCTGAAAGCGCGAAGCTAGTGTCATTGAGTTGACCATTTTGCCTTTTGCCGTCCCCGGATGCACATTCACTCCGCGGAACTCAACCGTCGCCGCAGCAGCATTGAAGTTTTCAAACTCCAACTCACCAACGGGCCCACCATCAACGGTATAGGCCCACTGCGCAGCAAACTTCTCTACGTTAAACAAGTCCGCCCCACGCCCAATTTCTTCATCCGGAGTGAAGCCAACTTTAATATCACCGTGTGGAATTTCAGGATGGCCAATTATGTACTCAACCGCAGACATGATCTCAGCGATGCCTGCTTTGTTGTCGGCGCCCAACAACGTGGTACCGTCGGTAGTAATAATGTCATGACCGTGCAGTTGATGTAGATCTGGATAGTGGATCGGTGATAAGACTTCATCCCCTTTTCCAAGGGCAATATCGCCTCCTTGGTAGTTTTCCACTATCTGCGGTTTCACATTGGCCCCAGAAGCATCAGGCGCCGTATCCATATGGGCGATAAAACCGATAGCCGGAACATCGTAGTCGACATTGGAAGGCAACGTTGCCATTACATAACCGTTGTCGTCCAGCGTTACATTAGTTAGCCCAAGGTCAGTCAACTCTTGCTTGAGAAATTGTGCGAATTGAGTTTGCCCTTTTGAACTTGGGCAACAACCTTGCGACGGGTCAGATTGCGTGTCAAACGTGACATATTTGAGAAACCTGTCGATAAGATTAGTCATAGTTCCACCTTGTGTTCTCGAAAAAATCTGTCCCCATCATACGGATAAAGTCGCGCTGCAATTTGCGATGAATCAGGTTTATATAAGTTGAAGAGAAAAATTCCTTCGCGATATACCCAAGTAATCAACATGTTGAGGTTATCGATCATGTACGCCTATTGACTACTCCCTAACCATCTCGCTCTAAGGGTGATGTCAGCGCTTTTCATTAGAGAAATAATGCAGGCTACAAAAAATGCCAACATTCATTACGAACAGCGATACTGACAATGACTATTAACAAACAATTTGTATTTAGCCCACAAGACCGAGAAAACGATAGTACAAAGCAGGTAGATGAATTAGAACGCCAGAGAATTGCGTTAGTGCTTAAAGCGCAACAACAAGGTGGTGTGGTAGAAAACAAGAACTCGTCGCTATAGTTACTTCACTTAACGTAACGCTGAGTTGCAAAGAAAACGGGCACCTTTCTGGTGCCCGCTTTAATATTCGTTCGCTTAGCGATTAATACCAATATCGCGTTGCATGTGACCAGACAGTTCGTTTGCGTAGTAAGTGTTCTCTACTTCGCCTTTACCAAACATAATATCTAGTAGGTGTGCAATCAATCCTTTGAAGTTTACCGCGTAGGTTTTCTTATCCATAGAGGGTGCTACAGCGATGGTGTTAATGTTCATTGCTTGTGCCATGATTGCCTCTCTTAAAAACTGGTTAACTCATTGTTGTTAGAGTCAATATTAGGCAATAAAACATTGTTTAAAAAATGACAAAATTTGAATATTCGGATTAGTTTTTCTAATAAAACACACTATTAACAAGGCAACATAGAAGTTATCCCTTTTGTTGGGATATTTATTCACCAGAGCTAACTTAGCCGAATAAAGATTCATTACTAGTCAGATTTCGTTATCTTTGTTGCATTTTGGTTAATAAAGAAGCCTCTCAAAAACAAGAGGCTCTACGCAATTTTAGTTAGCTATTTTTATCGGTTACTACCACGGTTTGTTTTTCACGATAGAGCGAAGCAATTGTCGCCAAAATCATGGTCGCTGAGATGACGCTTAAGGATATCCAGGTAGGAATTTCCCAAGCGGATCCAACGAGCGCCATTTTGATACCGATAAACACCATAATGAAAGACAATGCCGGTTTCAGGTAAACAAAACGGTTCATCATCCCTTCCAGTACAAAATACAATGAACGAAGGCCCAATAAGGCAAACACGTTAGCCGCCAGCACCAGGAACGGCTCTCTGGTCACCGCAAAAATTGCGGGAATCGAGTCGAGCGCAAACATGATGTCCATGAAGGCTATTACGGCAATAACCACCAACATTGGCGTAAATATACGCTTTCCATTTTTGACTACTGACAAGCGATTATCATGATAGTTGTCAGTTACCGGCACCAAATGGCGAATTAGACGCTCTGGAAGAGGGTTTACTTCATCTTCACCTTTATCTCTTGCCAGCTGTATTCCCGTCCAGATAAGGAATGTAGCGAACAGATACATTACCCAGTGGAACTGAGCCAACAATTGTGCACCTAATGCTATCATCACAGCTCTCAAAACCAGAGCACCTATCACCCCCCACAATAAGGCGCGCGGTCTTAAGTGCGCAGGTACTGCGTATTGATGGAAAATAATCGCAAACACAAACAGGTTGTCGACACTCAATGATTTTTCAAGCAGATAACCCGTCAGAAACGATACCGTTGCCTTCTCTGGACTATAGGCACTCACTGGTGCATAAAAATCCCAAAACAAATAGATAGTTGCTGCAAAACCAAAAGCAAGCAGAAACCAGAAGGCACTCCAAATCGCCGCCTTGCGTATCGTGACTTGGCCACCACGAGTTTGATAGATATCTAAAGCGACAAGCGCAATAGTCAGAATAAAAAATGAAATGTAAATTGACGGGGTCATACGTCCTCCACATGGAAGGACGAGGAGCTTAGAATTCGACCTTCCACAAACAAATACACAACCCGGCAAATAAATACCGGACATTTGATTGTGTTGGTCTCGTCAAAGCGTGTTGATTTACGCTCTTACTTGCCGGATAAGCCTCTTTCAACTCAGAAGCTTAACGAGATGACGACAAGTAAACGGGTGACTACTCCCCAAAACGAGCGGATTGTATGCCTCAATATTGAGGTTGTCTATCTTTTTTCTAAAGACCAAAAAAGAAAAAACCAGCATGTTAATCGATGCCGGTTTCACGTCTTGGTTTTGTAAAGTTTGATTATGCTTTTTCTTTACTCGTTGCTTTCTGGTTTGTCTCTTTCCAGTACTGAATACGACAACGATGTAGTTGAGCACGTCTCATTTTTTTCATGGGTTAACTCCTTCTATACTTTACGCAATTCACGTTACTAACCAAATGTAACAGTGAAATGACAGCCGTAAGACTTTTCTGTGACAGAGTAAGAGGAGCGAAGATACGACTCTGTGACCTGCTTCAGGACTATTCCTTTATCGAAGCCAAATCAACTTAATTTTCTCTTTGTCACTTGTCATTAAAAGCGTTTCTGTTGCTAACGTATTCTGAATCTCATTTTTTCTGATCCAGGTAAACTGTTTGGACGCTGAAATGGGATATAAGTTCAAAAATTCCACCAGTTTCTTATCCGCGATTTGAGCTCCGTCCGAATTGATCAATTCTTCGACAACAAGCTGTTTTCCATTTATTTTTACCGATTCCAATTGATAGTTATCTGAACGCAATAACGTTTGTAATCGAGTAAATGCAGAAACACTGAATGGCGTCTTGAATACTATCTTAGTGATATTCTTACCTGAAACCGTTAATTCAGCATCAAATTCAATGCCACGATAGTCGAGTTCAAAGCCACAAAACTGAGCACCCTCAGTTTCTCCACAATCGTATACATCAGTTAATTGATGTAAATCAGACAAGGTATTCAAAGCTAGAACCCCTGAAATATAGTTAGTTGGCCAGGACGTCATAGCAAATACGTACTGCGTAAATAACATCAATAATAAAGCGAGTATCATTTTCATAGTTCAATTATACTCAACCCGTACCTTTACTCCTCATCCTTTAACTTCTCATCCCCTATTTAACGTTTTGTGAGCTTGCCCAAATATTGAGGCGTAGTCACTAGGAATGATGTTGCTCTGTTTTATTCGCTTTATATTAACATCGGACTATTAAAACAACGGAATGAGCATGAAACATACGACCCTACTTGCTTGCATGCTATTAGCCTCTCCTTCGCTAATGGCATCACCCTATATGACAATATCAACGTCGACGACGAGTCGCGACTACCCTTTAGACACAGAAAACCCAGTCGTTGTTACGTTGGCCAAAGACAAATACGAGCTCAAAGTGAGCGGCATTGACGGCCATTGCCAACATACCTTGCCAAACAAAATAAAATTTAACACACCGATTCCTCTGCTTTGCGGTGAAGATTCGACGCTACCACTGAATATTCGCTTTACCGGAGATTATTCATTCCGTTACGACGGACAAAATCACACCCTGGTTTTTAAGCGTCAACCCAAGAAAGTCGCAAAAAAAGAGTTTAAGCGCCCCATCCCCAACGTAACCTGCGAAACATTCCAGGCTGAAACACAGAACATCGATATCGCAGGTACGTACCCGGACGGGACACGACTGCGCGATGTGCTCACCGGAAGCATTGTAACCGTCAAAAAGGGACAAGTAACGATCACGCCAAATGCCGAAAGCGGTGGATTAACACTGCTAGAGCCCATTGAATCGAACAAGGACGATCACAACCTAAACTACCGTAATGCTAATATCTATTTCGTTATGGTCGATCGGTTCAATAACTCAAACCCTTCAGCGGCTCAACCGTATGGACGACAGGCCGATGGTAAACAAGAGATTGGCACCTTCCATGGAGGTGACTTAAATGGCATTACTGCGAAGTTAGATTACATTAAGTCTCTGGGCACCAATGTGATTTGGCTGTCCCCCATCGTAGAACAGATCCATGGTTTTGTGGGCGGTGGTGACAGTGGTTCTTTCCCGTTCTACGCCTATCACGGATACTGGGCTCGTGACTTTACCAAGATTGATGAAAGCTTTGGTAATGACGACGATCTCAAACGTCTGGTTTCCGAAGCCCATAAGCGTGACATTAAAGTCTTGTTGGACGCGGTCGTCAATCACCCAGGCTACGCTTCATTGGCCGACCTGCAGTTCGACGGATTGAACGTTGTTGAACCTGTTCAACCTATGCCTCAACGCTGGGCTGAGTGGGCTCCTCAATCCGGTCAAAACTGGCACAGTTTTCACCAAAACATAAACTATCAAAACCCTGGATGGGCTGACTGGTGGGGCGCAGACTGGGTTCGAACCGGATTGCCTGGCTACGACCAACCTGGTTCCAGTGATACCACGCTCTCTCTGGCAGGACTGCCGGATTTTAAAACCGAATCAGATAAAAAGGTCACGCCCCCGCAGTGGTTGCTCGACAACCCCGGCACTCGAGTTCAGGCAAGAGAAAACTATACCGTCGCAGACTATCTACTGGAGTGGCAAACCGATTGGGTTAAGCGATTCGGCATTGATGGCTATCGTGTCGATACAGTGAAACACGTTGATGGAGAAGTATGGAAAAGACTGAAAGAGCAGGCGTCTGAAAGTCTGGATCAATGGCGAAGCAAGAACAATCAGTCTGGACAACCATTCTGGATGATGGGAGAAGTTTGGGGGCATAGCGCCTATCGTAGTCCATACTTCGATGACGGTTTTGACGCGCTGATCAACTTTGATATGCAGAAGAAGCTCGACAAGGGTGCCGCTTGTTTGTCACAAATGGCGGACGTTTATCAAGATTATGCTGACAGTATCCAGGCGTCAGAGGATTTTAATCCGGTCAGCTATATGTCATCTCACGATACTGAGTTGTTCTTTAGTCGATTCAAAGACTATGCCATGCAACGTAACGCCGCCAATGCGCTGTTGTTGAGTCCGGGTGCGGTGCAAATCTACTACGGTGACGAAGTAGGCAGAAACATAGGCCCATATGCCGATGACTTCCATCAAGGCACCCGATCTGACATGGTTTGGACACTTTCAAAAGAAAAGCAAGCATTGCTAGATCATTGGCAAGCAGTAGGTCAGTTTAGAGACAGGCACCCTGCAATCGGCGCAGGAAAACATACTGTGCTGAATAACGATGGTGCCTATGTGTTTGCGCGCGAATTAGGTGATGACAAAGTGGTTGTGGCTTACTTTGGAAAGTAACTCTCACAAAGGTTTCAGGCTCCCGCCTGAAACCTTTTTATATCGGGAGACGAACAAACGTCACGCCTCATTCACCGACAACAATTTTCCACTCGCTGACGCCAAACGAATGTGTTTGTCTAAATCCAGAACCGTGCTAGGCCAACGCGCTCCTAGCAATCGGTTTTTCGAAATTCGCGTGACACTAACGCTGTTCGACTGATTGCCTCCGAGTATATGGTAGGCGTCTTCATCTTCTGCCCAATAAAAACCCACATGCCCTTTCCAACCATTTTTACTACCGCGCCAAAACACCATGACAGCACCAAAACAAGGCGTTATTTCGCGACCAAAGTGGTTCCATTTTCTTGCGCCCAAAGGATTCGCGGGCAAAATCTCATCAGAGAGCTGCGAGCCAATACAGTGAGCGACAAAAAGCCCACACCATGGAATGTCATCATCGTTATAGGAGGTAATTTCCAGATCCTCCGCCCAACCAAGAATGGCCTCATTTGAACCTCTACCGGGTTGCTCTTGAGTGCCAATTAAGCCAAACGCTGCATGAGCCCATGGCATTGTTACCGGGATATCAAACTCGCTACCCTCATCAACCGTCTTATTGTTAAACAATACGGCTCTTGTTTGGGGGCCTACAATGCCATCAACAACAAGACCAAAACTCGACTGAAACGCCTTTATGGCCCGAATGGTGGCTCTACCATGAATACCATCAATAGGTCCTGGGTCAAAACCTTGTTCGGAAAGGGCTAACTGGATATCTCTGACGTTCATCTTGATTCACCTTTACTGTTTAATCCACGAGTAAACTAGTGAATAAAACAATAAAACCAAATCTGATTGTTTGCGGCCACCTTCCACATGAAAGTGAGGATTGTTATGCTTTTGTGGTCTAACTCTTCTGTGGACAAAACCTTCTTAGGGTGATCACTTAAATTATGAAAATACGAATAATTTTTGTATTGGAAAGTCGCTTAGCGAACAGCCCAACCCTACAGGCACAGAGCTCTTGGTCACAAATGTAATCTACTGGATAAAAATATGTCATAGCAGTGGAGTTGAACTCGGGGTTATTCAGACTCTCATTTTCCATGTCCTTATAAACAAATCATGTACAAAACCGAGTTGCGCTTTTGCCAATTTAGCAAAGTGTGAATTAATTGAAATATAGCAAGCCTCGCTTAGATAGTCGTCCAGTTTTACAGGAGCGTATCAATCTCGATAGTCTTTTGATCAGTATTGATGAGTTCATAATTCGTCCTCAATGTTTAAACACATTTCAGGGCG
This sequence comes from Vibrio hangzhouensis, assembly GCF_900107935.1. Lineage (GTDB taxonomy): Bacteria > Pseudomonadota > Gammaproteobacteria > Enterobacterales > Vibrionaceae > Vibrio > Vibrio hangzhouensis. The sequence continues at coordinate 152,193 of NZ_FNVG01000001.1, forward strand.
AGACACCGGATAGATACAAAAAAGCACCAACTATCGGTGCTTTTTTATTTTGAAAGAAGGGAATTTATGCCGCTTGCTGAGTATTGTAGTTACCTAACAAGGCGTCATAGAACTCACTGTCATTAAGAACACCCACTAGCTTGCCATCTTCAGCCAGCAAGATAGGTTGACCACTGCGTTTCTTCAACTCAATAGCTTCACGCATACCGATATCAGGACTAGTCACTACAATCGACCCTTGTTTAACCTGCTCGATATCGCCGTTTTCGCTATCCCACTCAATCAGGGTGAGGTCATCTCCTTTAACTAGCGATAGTTCATTGCTTGATTGGTCTATCCATACAGGCTGAGCCGAACAGACCTGCAAGCGGTTTTGTTCTTGTTTTAGCTCACCAACTGGCTGCATTAGAGAGCGGCCTTTAAGTACGTTTAGCGGATTCGTGTGAGCGACAAAATCACGCACATAATCGTTTTCTGGCGTTAGGATAATCTCTTCTGGCTCACCGTGCTGAATTAGACGCCCAGATTCCATAATCGCAATATTGTTGCCAATTTTTAGCGCTTCATCTAAATCATGGCTAACGAATAAAATGGTCTTGTTGAGCTTTTCTTGCAGCATGATGAGTTCATCTTGAAGCTGGGATCGAATCAAAGGATCAAGTGCCGAAAATGGTTCATCCATCAATAAGATGTCGGTATCCATAGCAAAGGCTCTCGCTAGGCCAACACGCTGCTGCATACCACCAGAAAGCTCGTGAGGGTATTTATCTTCCCATTCAGATAAACCGACCATTTCAAGCTGTTCACGAGCTTTTTTACGGCGCTCCGATTTGCCGACACCTTGTAGCTCCAACCCAAACGCCACATTATCAAGTACCGATAACCAAGGCATCAAAGCAAACTTCTGAAACACCATAGAAACACGGTGGGTACGCAAGCGGCGTAAAGTATCTTCATCGCAATATGCTAGGTCAACTTGCGCATCACCATCTTTAAGTTCAAGTGAGCCACGAGAGATCTCATTCAAGCCATTTACCGCACGTAGCAGGCTTGATTTACCCGAGCCAGATAGGCCCATCAGTACACAAATTTCGCCTTCTTTGACAGTAAGGGAAACATTATCAACGCCAACAACTTGTGCCGTTTCATCGATAATTTCTTGGCGAGTTTTGCCGCCATCTAATAGATCCAGTGCCAATTGTGGCTTGTTACCAAATACCACATTGAGGTTTTTAATGGTAATCGCATCCATAATTATGCTTCCCTCTGGTTTGGTGATTTGCACAGACGATCGAGGATGATCGCCACAAGAACAATGGCAAGACCCGCTTCAAAGCCTTGTGAAATGTTTACTGTGTTCAAAGCACGAACGACAGGTTTTCCTAAGCCATCGGCTCCAACAAGGGCAGCAATCACTACCATAGAAAGAGACAACATAATGCACTGAGTGACACCAGCCATTATGCTTGGCATCGCTGCGGGTAGTTCGACTTTGAATAGTAGTTTCATGCGAGTCGCACCAAAGGCTTTCCCTGCTTCTACAAGTTCTGCTGGTACTTTTGTGATGCCGAGATATGTCAATCGAATTGGTGCTGCGATTGCAAAAATAATGGTTGAGATCAGACCTGGCACGATACCAAGCCCAAATAAAACCAAGGTTGGGATTAGATAAACAAATGTTGGGACTGTCTGCATCAAATCGAGGATCGGTCTCAAAATGGTATACAGCCAAGGACGATGTGCGGCCATTATCCCAACAGGGACGCCAATTAATACAGAAATCGTTGTCGCGGCAAAAACCAAAACAAAGGTTTCTAGCATTTCTTGCCAGTAGCCAAGATTAAGAATGGTGAGTAGAGCACCAATAACAAACAAAACGAGTGGAATACTACGGTGCAAATACCAAGCAAGTGCAGCGGTAATCGCGATAGGCATAGCCGGTGGCATCCACTTAAAAATATCGACAGCAAAAAGAATGATTGTCTCGAGGAAAATGGCAATCGCATCAAATAGACCTGCTGCATTAAAGGTTAACCAATCAACCCCTGCTTCCATCCATTGACCCAATGGGATTTTGTTGTCTGTAATAAAATTCACAATACAGCCTTTGTGGTAATGATTCTTCTAACGTGTGAGAAAAGGTGGGCAATGAGCCCACCTAGCACATCATTAATTAAGCGTTTGAATTGATGTAGCGGGTTACAGCGCCTTGTGCATCTTCACCATTCATTGTTTTCACACCTTCTAGCCAGGATTCAACTTGTTGCGGGTTCGCTTTTAACCACTCTTGAGCTGCTTTGGCAGGTTTCACATTTTGGTTCAAGATAGCTTCCATCAGCTCGTTTTCCATTTCTAAGCTGAATTCTAGGTTTTTAAGCAAGTTGCCGACATTTTGACACTCATTTAGGTAGTCTTTACGTACGTTGGTGTAAACATTGGCGCCGCCGTAATTTGGACCAAAAAAGTCATCACCACCGTCTAGGTAAGCCATTTCGATATTGCTGTTCATTGGGTGCGGAGCCCAACCAAGGTAGACAATCCACTGATTACGACGCACTGCACGAGATACCTGCGACACCATGCCCGCTTCGCTTGATTCAACTAGGCTAAACTCTTTTAGGCCGAATGCATCACTGTCGATCATTGATTGAATTAGGCGGTTGCCATCATTACCTGGCTCGATGCCATAGATACGATCTTTGAATTTATCGCTATGCTTAGCCAGGTCCGCAAAGCTCGTTACGCCTGCTTCGTAAACATACTTAGGTACAGCCAATGTGTATTTTGCCCCTTCTAAGTTGGCTCGAACCGTTTCAACAGTGCCAGCTTCACGGTATTTAGCGATATCTCCCTCCATGGTTGGCATCCAGTTGCCAAGGAAGATATCGATATCACCGTTCGCCATTGAGGAGTAGGTAACAGGAACAGACAGTAAATCAGTTTTGGTTTGATAACCCAGGCCTTTAAGTATCTCAGACGTCACAGCCGTTGTTGCGGTGATATCTGTCCAGCCTACGTCAGCAAAACGAACGGTTTCACATTGATTGGCATAAGCGTTCATCGCAAGGCTGCTTAAAGCGATGGTAGAGAGTGTTTTTGTCATCATAGACATGGTGTATTCCTTGTAATAATTACTGACTTTAGGGATTAATCTAGCTCTCTAAGTGGAGCATTAGTTCGTTGCTTCTGATGCCAGTCTGGTGCAATCCAAACGGGCTGATTGGTCGATTCAAGCATTGGTTTACCTAGAATCATGTCAGCGGCACGTTCTGCCACCATGATGGTCGGCGCATTGAGGTTGCCGTTAGGGATCGTTGGGAAGATTGATGAATCAACCACACGCAAACCTTGCATTCCTCGAACACGACACGCCTCATCTAGCACTGCCATTGGGTCATCATCTGCGCCCATTTTGCAGCTACACGATGGGTGATAAGCACTTTCCACGCTCTCCTTCACCCACTGGTCGATGGCTTCATCGCTCGAAATGTCTGCTCCTGGTTGAATTTCTTCACCGCGGTAGTCATCCATAGCGGGTTGCATCAAAATTTCACGAGTAAGGCGAATACAGTCTCGCCAATCTTGCTTATCTTGCTCGGTCGAGATGTAGTTAAATTCGATCTTGGGTTTATCGTTAGGGTTAGCAGAGGTAATTGCAATTGAACCTCGGCTTTCGGGTTTGTTTGGCCCAACGTGAACTTGGAAGCCATGACCATCAAACGCTGCTTGACCATCGTAACGCATCGCCGCTGGCAAGAAGTGGTACTGAATGTTTGGCCATTTCAACCCTTCTCGAGAACGGATAAACGCACATGATTCAAAGTGGTTGGTCGCCCCTAAGCCTTTGCGAGTTAGTATCCATTCTGTTCCGATCAAACCTTTACTGATCAGACCGAGTTTACTGTTCAACGTGATTGGCTGTGAACAGTGATATTGGAAATAAACTTCAAGGTGGTCTTGCAGGTTTTCACCCACACCCGGCAATTCATGAATTAGCTCAACGCCCGCTTGTTGCAACACCTTCTTTGGTCCAATACCAGAAAGTTGCAACAGCTGAACCGAACCTACTGAACCAGCACTCGAAATCACTTCTTTATTGGCGAATGCTTGCTTAACAGCACCAGACTTTTCGTACTCAACCCCTAACGCACGCTTGTTTTCAATTAGGACTTTATGTACAACGACACCTTTGATGAGAGTCAGATTAGGGCGTTTTAGCGCACGCCTTAAGTAGGCGTTGGAAGTCGAAGCTCGCACACCGCCATCAACCGTCATGTGCATTGGGCCAAAGCCTTCTTGCTGATAACCGTTGTAGTCTTTGGTTTCGGGATAGCCCGCTTCTTTGCCTGCATCAATGAACGCTTGGTAAAGTGGGTTGCGCTTCATGTCATTGCCATTGCAGGTACCCACTGGGCCATCACCACCACGGTAATTATCTTCACCGCCGATCCAGCTTTCAGCCTTGCGGAAATAAGGCAGGCAAGATTGATAGTTCCAATCCTTTGCCCCGTGCGCTTCCCACTCATCAAAGTCACACGCATGCCCACGGACATAAACCATCCCATTAATAGATGAGCTGCCACCTAATACCTTGCCACGTGGACAATGAAGCTGACGACCATCGAGTCCTTTTTCCGCAACCGTTTCGAACTGCCAAGCATACTTTTCGGTATTCATTGGATAAGAAAGTGCCGTAGGCATTTGGATGAAAATGCTCTTATCGGTACCGCCCGCTTCAAGCAGTAGAACCTGATGTTGACCACTTTCACTCAGCCGATCCGCCAACACACAGCCGGCCGAACCTGCGCCGACGATAATATAATCGTAGCGTTGCATCATTTAATATCTCCGTGATTTCAGTTAGGCGTAAGGGCTGGCGTAATCACCAAGCTCAACCAATACACTCTTGGTCTGGGTGTAGTGCTTCAAAGTTTCTGGGCCATTTTCACGACCAATACCTGAGTGCTTGTAGCCACCTACCGGCATTTCAGCAGGAGAGTCTCCCCAAGTGTTGACCCAACAAATGCCAGCCTGCATTTGGTGAATAACACGGTGAGCACGAGAAAGGTTTTGGGTAAATACGCCCGCCGCTAAACCGTAATCAGTGGCGTTCGCTCGTTCAATGACGTCTTGTTCATCATTGAAGGAAAGTACCGACATGACAGGGCCAAAGATTTCTTGCTGAACGTGTGGCATGGTGTCATCACAATCAACAAATACGGTTGGCGTAACAAAGTTACCGCTTGCTAGGCCGTTGCCTGTCACTTGATAACCACCCGTGAGAAGCGTTGCTCCGCTTTGCTTAGCACTTTCAATGGCTAGCAGAACTTTGCCTAAATGATCTTTAGAAATAAGGGCGCCAATCTGGGTATCCATATCCATTGGATTACCCACAACAAGTTTTTCAGTGCGCACTTTAAGTTGCTCAATGAATTGCGGATAAATCAATTCGTGAACAAACACACGTGTACCATTGGTACATACTTCGCCTTGAGTGTAGAAGTTAGCGACCATCGCAGCAGAGACCGCATCATCCAACTTGGCATCATCAAATACGATCATTGGTGACTTACCACCAAGCTCCATCGTTACTTGCTTGAGTGTTTTGGCGCTGTCAGCCATCACCTGCTTGCCTGTACCTGATTCACCAGTGAAAGAAACCTTGGCGATATCAGGGTGAGCTGTAATCATTTGTCCAACACGGTGATCACCTTGAACAACGTTGAACACGCCATCAGGCAATCCAGCTTCCGTAAATATTTCCGCTAGTTTAAGTGCGCTAAGCGGTGTTTCTTCTGATGGTTTGAAAATCATGGCATTACCGGCCGCTAGTGCTGGCGCTGATTTCCACATTGCAATTTGAATTGGGTAGTTCCACGCACCAATACCAGCACAAATGCCTAAAGGCTCACGACGAGTGTAGAAAAACTGGCTTTCACTGAGTGGCTGCTGCTCACCCTGCATCGCTGGTACTAAGCCCGCAAAGTATTCAATTACATCCGCTCCGGTTGCAATATCAACTTCAATCGCTTCTTGCAGAGGCTTTCCTGTGTCTGCCACTTCAAGAGCAGCCAGTTCATCATTGCGTTCACGCAGAATCGACACCGCGTTTAGCAAAATACGGCTGCGCTCGATTGGGCTCATTGCTGACCAGGCCCTAAAGCCTCGCTTCGCTGACTCGATCGCATGTTCTAGATCTTGCTGACTTGCAATCCCAATGGTCGCTAGCGGTTCACCGTTCGCAGGGTTGTAGGTAACAAAGCTTTCACCAGACGTCGCTGACTGCGCTTTACCATCGATAAATAATGTTTTCATATCCATTTGAAGATCTGACTTTAAAGTTATTTTTGGGAGTAGAAAGTAAGTTGCTTGTCGAGGTAGTCGTTGATGATCTCTCGTGCTTTATCTGCATCTATGCCTTGTGGGTTGAGCGTGCCACGTAGCCAAATACCATCAATCAAAGCCGCAATACCATGAGCAACAATTTCTGCTTGGTGAGCGTCAAGAAGCCCTTTGAGTTCAATTCTAAGGTGGGAAATCAAGCGCTTTTCATTCACATGCTGAAGGCGTTTCAACTTATCGTCGTGCATTGAGTACGACCAAAACGCTAGCCATGTCTTAGCCACTTGATTTTCTGCCTGAAAGCCGACAAAGTTTCCATCGACAATCGCAATAATTCGCTGCTGATGCGCCTCCTTGGGTAGCTTGACCAGCTTTGCCATGATGGTGGACGAATGCTGACGAAGAATCTCGCGCATCGTCTCTTCTAGCAAACCATGTTTACCACCAAAATAGTGGTTAATGATCCCCGTCGACACCCCCGCTTCTTTGCTGATCAACGCAATGCTTGCGCCATGCAAACCGACACGATCAATGACCGCCATCGTTGCTTTGACAAGCTGAGGTTTCCTGATTTCTGGCATGCCAACTTTCGGCATTTTGAGTCCCTTTTCTTTTTTTATTGAACGTTCAATTAAATATAAAATGCCTCAAAACTATTTAGATCTCAAACTATTTATCTAAAAAAATCGATCTAACAACGTCAAAAAACACTAATAGCACTAAAGAATGTAACATGCATAAAACCTGTCAAAATCACACACTGGCGTGCGTGAATAATTTTAACAAAGCACATCAAGCATTTAATATCAGTCACTTAGACACAATCCTGACAACCAACTCAAACAGACAAGCTCTTAGGTGGCGCACCAATTACGTTGTGAATTCAGATGTGAACAAATGTTTAGAGTGCAAAATATATTCTGTTTCACCATCCGTTAGCCACCCTAATTTTGGGTAAAAACTACAAAGAGCTGTACGCCTTTACAACCGGAGTTACCAACCCCATATTGCGTTTGTTTTTGAGGTTCTAGCTAACAACGATACTTTATTTATGGCATTTCTCACCATTTCCGCTAGCAGCAAAAATCATCATGCTTACCCGCATGGGCTACTTGAGCACTCGATTAAAGTAACTAAGGTCGCTGTAGATACCGTCAAGAGTTACGTGTTCAGTGAAGAAACCATGTAACTTGTCATCATTGCTAGGTTGCTTCATGACAGAGCAAAAAAGGCCCATGAGGCCAACACCAACGATATTAAGTATTGCCCGATTAACAATGAGCTAACGACATTCAGTTTATTTGGTGAGTCTTTATCTAAAATCTATGATCACAACAAGTCCTGGCACACTATCCTTCTAGCCCGTTGGGCGCCAAGATATGCTGTAAAAGAGAACCGAGAGAGTCATAGCAAAAGCGGCAAGAAATGCCGACCAGATGTCGGCAGCAAAGAATGTAGATGATGCCCTATTCAGCCGCCTCTCAAGTGTAATTTGCATTTCGCTATGGGTAACGGCCGAAAAGTTTTGATGATCCTGGAGTGAAACTATGCCTGGGGGACAGGTGTTATCACTATAGCTGTCATCACTCTAGTGCTAACACGCTTTTGGACAAAAGCAATATAGTCTCCTTTTTTTAACTTCCCCCAGAATGCCGTCATCCTCACGCAAGTGAGGATCTCACAGAGCGCGTAGCTAATTGAAAAATAATGACTACATCGCGTAAATCACGTTCACAGCACGCTAAATGAGATCCCCTTTTTCAAGGGGATGACGGGGTTATTTTTGGGTATAGAAAAAAAAAGGAGCTTTCCTAGTGTCGTCTCCAATTAAAAAGGCGTCATCCTCACGCAAGTGAGGATCTCCCAAAGCGCGTAGCTAATTGAAAAATAATGACTAAGTCGCGCAAATTGCGTTCACAACGCGCTGTATGAGGACCCCTTTTTTAAAGGGGATGACAGTGGTTTTACGTAATACTTACTTGAAACAAAGAATGGGGCAAAACGACACCTTGTGTCGCGGAAGAACTTAAGGGGCGCTGTGACAGGTTACATTCGCTTTAACGGCTTAACAACACTATCAAGCCCTTCAATCTTTAACGCAAGGCAAAGCTTCAACAGGTCACCAAGTTCGCCGTTTGGGAAGCCTTTCTTATCAAACCACAATAAGTACTCCTCCGGCAGATCAATGAGGACTCGGCCTGCGTATTTGCCAAACGGCATTTGCATGCGCGCCAACTTAATAAGGTTTTCTTTCTCTAACATCTTAATTTTGTGACTAGTCAATTGGTTATAACACCGCTAATCTTAAAGACACTCAAGTCAAATTGCCAACAAATCATTCGTAACAGGGAGAAATGAATGCGGTCTGCGGTAGCTCTGTCTCTGACTCTTCTGATATCAACTACTACCAGTGCTAACTGGTTTAATGAACACACCATTGACAAATTTGACGGTGTAGAGACCCACAGAGCCTGGGGTTTCGGCGATGTTATAGGTAATGAATACGCTACCTATGGGATCCGTTGCGACAGCCGAGAAAAGCTGCTGGTCACGGTTGGGTTTGCCACCGAACTTGAAGACTACAACGCCCCCATCAGTATCGCCTTCAAAGTAGATAACTATGACCCGATTCGTTTCCAGGGGCAATTGTTTTCCAACACCAAAAAGTCTGGCTTTGTGCGAGCGCACAAAGAGAACTTACCTATGCTCAATCAACTGATTCTTCAGAGTCGAAAAGGTTTGCAGGTAGCGGTAAGGGTTTCCAATGAGCAGGAGAGCCAGTTTATAGACTATACAGTGCCGCTAAGAGGGTTTTCGAGATTTAGTAAAGGCACGAGAGACGCCTGCGGTGTGGGTACAGTTAGAATGCCTATGACGGCAAAAGATAAATCAGAGCTGCTAAAACTCAATCAGCAACTCACCGACATTAAACAGCGAATCGCCGAAATCGAGGCAAAGTATTCCACCGGGTTCTAATCCCGATAAAAAACGGCGAGCCAGATGGTTTTCTCAGTGGCGGAAGTGGATTTCACTCTGTGTTTGACATGAGCAGGAATGTTGATGTAGTCGCCTTCTCTAAGCACTACTTGGTTCCCACTTTCATACTCAATCACCCCTTCCCCCTTTAACACCGACACCCATTCATGCTCCTCCTGATCATACCAATCGCCTTCCGGTGTTGAATGGCCGTCAGAGACTATTCGTTCAATTCGTACACAGCTTCCGGTCTGTATATCCTCAAACAACTCTTCAGGCACAACATCAGGAATGGCAGTATACAGGTTGTTTGAGGACATAGCGTTTTCCATATTATTTAGGCATAGCCAATTAAGCCAGGCAACCAGAGAACAATACCAGGCATAACAATTAGCACTGCTATTGTGATCACATCAGCGACGAAAAATGGCAGGCAGCCACGAAAGACATCCTGTACCGAACATTCCGGCCTTACTCCAGCCACTACGAAGCAGTTTAATCCAATAGGCGGTGTGATCAAACACAGCTCTGCCATTTTGACCACAATGATGCCAAACCATATGGCGCACCCTACTCCCGAAACGCCAAAGGCTGAATCCACCGCAGCAACATCAGCGCCCCCGTTTAAGGCTATCACTGCTGGATAGACTACGGGTAACGTCAGCAGTAGCATACCTATCGCATCCATAAACATGCCAAGTACCGCATAGGCACAAAGTATCAACAGTAAGGTCAACATAGGGCTCTGCTCTAAACTGACAATCCAATCTGAAAAGACCGTTGGCAGGTCGGCAAAGCCAAGAAAGCGCACGTATATGAGCACCCCCCAAATGATGGCAAATATCATCGCTGATAATTTCGCGGTCTCCATCAAAGAGCTCTTGATCTCTTTCCAGCGACTGCCATGATAAAGCGCTATGACCAAAATGATAGACGCCCCCAATGCGCCAGCTTCGGTAGGCGTGCCAACACCACCATAGATACACACGACAATAATGCCGATAACGGCAAATATCGGCAAAGCTCCGGGTACAGATTCAAACCGTTGTTTCCAGGTATAGCCTTTAATCGGAGGACCAAAGTCTTTACGTGTTAGCGCCAAAAAGACCACTAGCCCACCATAAATAAGAGCAGACACGGCACCCGGAATAAAGCCAGCCATCAACAATGCGCCTACATCCTGCTCGACGATAATGGCGTAAATGACCAAGATAGCTGAAGGTGGGATCAACGAGGCCAGCGTACCGCCCGCTGCTACGACTCCTGCGGCAAAGCGTTTGTCATAGCCGAGTTTAAGCATTTCCGGTACCGCAATCCTGGCAAAAACCGCCGACGTAGCTACAGATGCTCCGGATACCGCGGCAAAACCTGCGGTCGAGAAAACTGTCGCCACGCCCATTCCACCCGGCAACCAACCAACCCAGCGCTTAGCCGCTTCAAACAGTGACCGTGTTAGTCCAGCATGGTAGGCCAGAAACCCGATTAGGATAAACGTAGGTATAAGCGAAAGCGCCAGCGAGGAAACTTTAGAGTGTGGAATAGTACCTGCCATTTTTACCGCGACAAGAAACCCTCTCTCGAACCCCAATTTGGCGGAAAATATCCACAGCAGCCCCAGAAAACCAGCAATGGCGGCGGCAAAAGCCACTCTTACTCCCAGAACCACAAACACTAACATCGCGCCAGACACCCACAAACCGATTTCGGTAGAGTCCATGCTGGCCATTGTTTCTAATAGTTGCGTCATTTTTTATCCACCGATTCTTCTTCACCAGTTACGCTTTCTGCCTCTTTTGCTGCGACATCGGCTGCAGTCTCTATTAAAGGAACCGCTATTGGCGCATCGCCTCCCTTTCGTATGGCCCGTCCATAACCCCATATCTGAAGAATTAAACGCAGTGCCAAGACCGTCAAAGCAACGGGTACCACCAGCTTTGCAGGCCATGTTGGGAGGTTGATATCGAGTGAAGAGTCACCGATAGAATAAGCTCGCCAGAAATGAAGATATGAGCCATAGATAAGTACCACTGTAACCAACAGCATTAATAGCGTGGTAAGCAACTCCGTAAACCACAGCCATCGTCCATGCATCCGGCCAATAACGATATCCATTCGGATATGGCCACCTAAGCGTTGTGTATAGGCAATCCCTAGAAAAGCGATGAATGCCATTGCCTGTTCAACCCAATCGATGTAACCACTAATTGGAGCTGAAAACAGCCAACGTCCCAAAATGTTGACAGTCGCGAGTGCAACCAGAGAAATAATGACCAGTCCGGCGATCAAATTTAACAACGACTCGAGTCGAAAAAACCACCGGTCTGCTTTGCTAAGTGACGTATCGTCGTGAAGTACTGACGCTGACATACCTTACATCCTTTTGGTATCTCGAAAATTGAATATGCGCCGGTCATTAACCGGCGCAAACATGGAAGGGCAATGGCTATTATTGACTGAATTGCTCAGCGGTAAACTCAAGAAGTGCCTGTGAATCAAAGTTTCCTTTATACTTTTTCACCCAATCCTGACGAACAGAAGCCGCAAGTTCATTGAGCTGCTTAGTCTGCTCTGGGGTAAAGGTCACCTGCATCACGCCTTCTTGCTCGATCGCTTTATCGAACTTAGCCGTGGTATTTTGCTCATAGTTCTGAACATAGAAATCCAGCGCTTCATCAACGGAAGTTAATAACGCTTCTCTGTGTGCTGGTTTCAACATTTCTAGCGCTTCAGTGTTAACTACAACCGGACAGTTTGCAGAACCCAAATTCAGATTAGTGGTTACCCAATTCGCGACTTTGTATGTGTTCGTGGCCAGATGGGCATGAGGGGCAAATGACGCGGCATCAATAACACCCGAATCCATCGACTGCCTCACCTCAGAAAACGGCACGCTGGTCTTAACTGCACCAAGTTTGCTCAGTACATTCATGATGCCACCTGGACCACGGACCCTCAGCCCTTCAAAGTCCTCAAGCTTCGCTAACTGATCGCTTTTACTCGCAATGTTATATTGAGGCAGTGGCGTAGGCATAAGCAAAGTGGCGTTCCAACGCGCGAGATCTTTCTTAACTTCAGGATGATTGAAAACCGCCATATAGATCTCACCGACCCTAGCCAAAGAAACGTCCAGGGAGAACGGTAATTCTGTCACCGTAATCGTCGGGTTTTTGTCGGTGTGGTAGAAAGAACAGAACTGAGCCATTTCAAATGCACCAAACGAAATACCATCGAGATTTTCACGTGCCTTGGACAATCCGCCGTATGAAAGCTTTAGTTTGAATTCCCCATTGGTCTTAGCTTCAACAAGCTCGGCTAGTTTTTCTACATTCTCTGTAAAAGCCCGTCGCTTACCCCAAAGTGATACATTCCACTCAGTCGCAGCTTCCACCTCTGTTGCAACAAAGCCCGTTAACACCAACGACGTAGCAATTATCGTTTTTAAGCCTTTCATCCACTTCTCCTAACTTATCTTTATATTCATCCATAAAGCCATTCCGATTAAGCCTCGGGCTAACTTAATGATAAGCGTAGAATATTTATTCAAACGTGCGGATTTTTTTACCAAAATTGATACGTTGAACAGATTTAGCAATTCTTAGATTCACACTAATGCAGTAGTAGCTGAATTCACTACCTTCGAATGTCCTCCGGCAAAAAGGGAAAATAAATACGATAAAATATGACCACTCTTGGGTATCACCGAATAACACATCTCTTTCCATTCGATTACGTTTTGGTCACGTCATCGGGGGTATATGGTGACCAACCTATTCTGGTCAAAATGGTCTGGAAAACTCAAGAAGATGGGCCAGAGGCGATTTTGTGTAGGGCTCTCACTGCCTTAGGTAAACCTGCAGATGTCACTCAACTTCTGGGGAACTACCACTTTATCGCGAGCGATGCGAGTCAGTACATTACCGGGACTGATATTCGTGTCGATGGAGGCTGGATTGGAGGCGTGACCAACAAACTTGCCGATGTACTGCTTAGTTGATGGCAAGTTTGTTGCGATCTTATAGGCTATCAAAGCACTGAATAGTGGTATCTATTCATTGGCTAGTTCTGCCAGTGCTTTTTTCGTGACCCAGTAAGAAAGGTTGATCAACAGGTTGGTTTGTAACGGCGTAAGTTCAACTACGCCACGCAAATTCTCGAAAAAAGTACCGTAATGAGGAAAGTCCTCAAGCCCATCCTGATTGCCAATTAGCCTTTTCTTTTTCGCCAGTGTCTTCGCTAGCTCTTGCTCACCGAGTGCATTTTCCCACTCTTTACTGCGGCAATTGTAGACCCAGGTAACCTCAACACGATGACCGGCCTTAATGCCGTAGTGGCGATTTTCAATCGTCGTCAATTGTGTTGTAGCATACAGAGCTTTTTGAGCCACATACTCACCGCTACTCGCTTCCTCTTCTACCTGTCGGGTAAACTGGTCGATGATATTTAACAGTTCACTCCGACCATTACCGAATACCACATTGGTATCAAACTTCGATAACTTAAACAGGTTATCGATCGGTACAAATAATGCCTTGAGTGACTTATTGATGCCACTCTTGATCGGGTTTTGGGTGTCTGGTTCGAAAGGTTTTTTAGTATTCACAAAAACCACGACTTTCGATACGTTCCTTGCAAGTAAAGGCATGATGCCTAAATTTTCCAGATGACCGCCGTCAGAATGTGGATACTCTTCAGGCACAGGGTTTTCACCGTCCGGTACGTTTAGAGGGATATGGTTAAATTCAGGAAAACCTAGCGCTCCAAATCCAAGTTTGCTCGTGATTTCCTGTGGCGCTGCCCCCGTACTAGCGACAATATCACTGAGCGAAAACGCGCGTTCGTCGGTAAAATCCAGGCCCACCACCGGAGCCTGCTTAACTAACATCTTGCCTTGTTCTCCAGCAGACGTGGTTTTGTAGGGGCCTTTGCAATCATAGCCACAACTTGTTACGTACCCTCCACCAAAGTAGTCATCCTGATTCCAGAAATCATCGTCTACATGCCCAACCCGAACACCAGAGTAATATGAGGTGTATTCCACATGGTATTTCTTGTCCGAGCTAAGCCCATCTTCATTAAGTAACGTGGCACCAAGAATTAAGAAAGGAGCCCCCTCACGAACCTGGTGGAAACTTGGTTTCACGGTGCCATGGAACCCTTCCAAAGCCTGATTCATAGTTTCTTCGTTGAAGGTAAAATAACGGCTTGGACTTTCCAGTCCATAGGGTTTTAAGAACACCTGCCCAAGAGAATAGGCAAAACTTTCGTCACCACGCAGATTGATGCCGCCCTCAACCAGATTTTTAACTAACGGTGATTCAGTAATGGCTTTTTGAAACGAGCTGGGCAAAACATTTTTGCAAATCGAACGAGTGACATCATCGGGGTCAAGTATCCGCCCAAAGTAGGTTTCTAGATTAGGGGCATAACTATATGGAACAGCCGCCCATCCCCCTCCGGACACTGCCGAAATGTATTTGACCCGGTCGATTAACCCCAGATCATGTAACGCTTTGAGCTGACCTAACGTGCACGCAGCCGAGCGAGTACCACCCCCAGAGAAAGCCACACCGATATCCCGCGCTACATGTGTACCACCATCTTTAAAGCACGCTAGTTCTTGCTCAGGAAAATGGTTCTGGTCTATCCATTTTTGGGACCAGTAGTCTATGTAGAATTTCTTCATTTTTTTGCTCCTAGCCGATCGTTGATACGATATAAAACTAGGTTAATATTTTGGGATGACCAAAGTATTTTCGAGAAGCCGTGCTTTAGAATGTTAGTTGTTGCTAAAAATACAACTCATATCAGCTTATACGACCTTAGCAAACGAGATGCTGTCTTCAAGTCAGTGGCTATTTGACCTTTAGAGCCAGACACCATGAGGCTACATGCCAACTCGTGAAATAATTGATAAGACCTAACTCGCCTTCGCCCCAACACTGCGTTTCTAGCCACCCAATGTTACCCCCAAAGACACAACGTCACCTCCTTGAACAAGATGATCTTCTAAAGCGGGTTACAAACGATAATTTTGTGAAGTACTAAAGTGTATTTTCCCTTTCTTGTTTCTAAACCAAATAATAACCCATCATTCCCTTGAAAAAGGGAATCTCATACAACGCGCTGTGAACTCAACTTACGTGACTTAGCTTTTGTTTTCAGTTAACTATGTGCTTTAGGAGATCCTCACTTTCGCGTGAGGATGACGGCTATCTGAGATGGGTTAAAAACAAAGGAAACTAGGTTGCTTTTGTCCAACACCGAGCTTGCTGCTATGGCCAGATCAGATTTGCGCCGAATCTTGCTTGGACCGCCGCCTTTTTAGGTTGATCGAGCCATACTTCACCATACGGCTCGTATCGCTGTATAAAAAACAACCAAAGCTACCCTTGTACGTGAATAAATCACCTATAATAAACAGGTAAAGATGTATGCTCTTACATAACCATACGTCGCATGACGCTTGCGATAAAAAAGCGTGGTAATTAGGGGTTACTGTAGAACTTTGGATATGAAAGCAAGAAGTCATACTGACTATTAATTTCTAGTTATATTAGAAGGTTAAATAGCGTTTCCCCTATGCTAAGGCAACACTTAGTGACTAATTGTAAACTCCGTACAATTTACTCTAGTCGATTAAGCGCTTCCTACCTCATTCAATTTTGCATAGGTCAAATTCCTTGCCTAAAGCAGGAGGGCATTCTCATGCTCCCAAGTAACAATTCTTCAGGAAACCCCTGGGGCGGAGGACAACAAGATCCCCCACTATTAAATAAAGCTTTTCATACTATTCTTCAGTACTTCAAGAAAATTCTTATAGGTGGCGGACCTTCAAGATTTTCTGCTCCAATAATTATTTTATTTTTAGCCCTTATTTTGTGGTCAACATTTTATACAGTTCCAAGTGACTCTGTCGCTGTCATACAACGCTTTGGCAAGTATGTCAATGATGTTCCTGCGGGGCTTCACATCAAGATCCCACTTGGTATTGACACGGTAAAAATAGTGCCCGTTAAGCGGCAGCTAAAACAAGAGTTTGGTTTTACGACGCCAGGAGCTAATGATCCTAATCAAAGTCCAAGAGTGAACGATCGTCGCCAAGAGACACAAATGGTCACCGGTGATTTAAATGCCGCCCTTGTGGAGTGGGTAGTTCAATATCGAATTTCTGAACCCATTAAGTTTTTGTTCGAAGTCCGAGAACCTAGTGAAACTCTTCGATATGTTTCTGAATCCGTAATGCGTGAAGTCGTCGGAGATAGAACTGTGGATGAAGTGATCACAATAGGTCGACAAGAAATTGAATATGAAGCTCTTTCAAAAATGCAGGCGCTATCAACTAAATATTCCTTAGGGATAAGTATTGACCAAGTGCAATTGAAAAACATCAACCCTCCGCAACCTGTCCAGGCATCATTTAACGAAGTGAACCAAGCTCAACAGGAAAAAGAAAAGCTTATTAATGAAGCTCGCCGAGATTACAACAAAGTGATCCCTTTGGCTTTAGGAGAAAAAGATCAAAGGATCAGAGAGGCTGATGGTTATCGACTAAAAAGGGTGAATGAAGCCGAAGGGGATACAGCTCGCTTTAATGCACTATTGTCCGAGTACGTTAAAGCGCCGGAAGTGACTAAACGAAGAATCTACTTAGAAACCATGCAAGCTGTATTACCGAATATTCGGGCCAAAATTATCATTGATGAGCGAGCAAACAATATTTTACCTTTACTCAATCTCAACAAGACACAAGGAGATGCACAATGAAACCGAATAAAGTAGGAATCATAACCGCATTAGTTTTTGGTGTATCTCTTAGCATATACAACGCACTTTACACCGTGAGTGAAGTACAACAGGTCATTATTACTCAGTTTGGGAAGCCAATAGGAGAACCTGTTGTGGATGCCGGGTTGAAGATAAAAATGCCTTTCATTCAAGAAATTAACACTATAGACAAACGAGTGTTGGAGTGGGATGGCAACCCTTCCGATATGCCAACAAAAGATAAGCTGTATATTTCAGTTGATTTATTCGCTCGGTGGCGAATAACCGACCCACTTCAATACTTTTTAAGAATCAAAGATGAACGCAGTGCACAATCTCGTCTTGACGACATTTTGGGGAGTGAGACGCGAAATGCTGTTGCAAAACATGAACTAATCGAAATAATTCGTACAAACAAAAATCGAAAACCGTTACGCGATTCCTTATTAATTGACACTGAAGGAGAATTAAAAATCGGCACACTTGTTCCTATCAAAAAAGGTCGACAACTAGTAGAACAAGAAATATTCTCTGCTGCTTCGGAAAAAATAAAGATATTTGGTATTGAATTGCTCGACATTCGATTCAAGCGTATTAATTACAATGAAAGTGTTCGCCCTAAAATTTATGAGCGAATGATTAGTGAACGTCGACAAATCGCAGAACGTTTTTTATCCGAAGGAAATGGGGAAGCTGCAAGGATTCGTGGTGACCGTATCAGAGATTTGAATAAAATCCAGTCTGAAGCCTATCGGGAAGTCGAAGAGATTCGCGGACAAGCCGATGCCAAAGCCGCCGAGATTTATTCGTTAGCTTACAATAAAAGCCCTCAAGCGAGAGACCTTTATGAGTTTACACGAACAATGCAGACTTACTCGACCATCATTTCAGAAAACACAATGCTTGTCTTATCTACCCATAGCGATTTATTCAAGTTTTTGAATAACATCGAAGGAAACTTGAGTACCACAGTTGACAAGCAATGAGTAAACGAGAAAAAAAAACTATCAATCTAACTCAACTACCAAGAGAATATATTGATTGGTTGTCTCAGCCTGTAACCCGTTTTACACATATTGAATCTGCTTCAGGCGTTATGCTGTTTATTTCCACGTTGCTTGCGGTTGTATTCGCCAACTCGAGTTTTGGTGAGGAGTTTTCTCAATTCTGGCAGGTTCCGTTGGGAATTACTGTCGGTGATTTATTATTTGAGCGCTCATTACACACATGGGTCAATGATGCCGGAATGACCTTGTTTTTTTTTCTCATCGCATTGGAACTCAAGCGCGAATTGATATTAGGTGAACTCCGTAACCCTAAATTGGCGGTACTTTCTATTGCTGCCGCCCTAGGTGGTATGCTGATTCCCTCTTTCTTCTATTTGCTTTTACAATTTGGTGAGCCCGGGCAGCATGGTTGGGGCACTGTCATGGCAACGGACACCGCATTTGTGATCGGATGTTTAGCTCTTTTAGGACAAAGTGTTCCAAATAGCTTACGCATATTCATGTTATCAATGGCTGTGGTGGATGATATCGGCGCTATCGTTGTTGTTGCTATTGGTTACGGTAGTGATATTGATTGGTTAGCCATCATTTGCGCATTGATAGGCTTTGCTGTTGTTCGAATCATGGGTTTTTTAGGGATTCGTAGTCTAGTCCTTTTTTCTGTTGTGGGAGGTGTGACCTGGCTAGCTGTTGATATGTCTGGCTTACATCCAACGATTACTGGTGTCGTTCTTGGATTATTAACACCCACAAGTAAGTGGGTGAGTAAACAACATCTTTCCATTATTTTCCATGCTGTGATGAATTCTTCTACAAGGAAGCAGTGGAGTGGCAATACCGCAGAAGGAGTAGCTTTGCGGACTGCAGCTGCCGCAGCTCGCGAAACACTCTCACCAGTTGAGCGTTTAGAAATGTTACTTCATCCTTGGGTCGGGTTTATCATCCTACCGCTTTTTGCCTTAGCCAATGCGGGGGTTTCGTTAACAGGAGCAAATCTAACGTCTCCAATTTCCCTCGCCGTGTTCGTGGGTTTTGTTTTCGGAAAGCCGATAGGTATTGTGTTGTTCAGCTGGATTTCAGTAAGACTCGGGTTAGCGACTCTGCCAGAAAACCTCAATTGGGGAATGCTATTGGGGAGCGGGATGTTGGCGGGTATTGGTTTTACGATGGCATTGTTCATAGCGGAGTTGGCTTATAGTCCTGACCAAATTAATGCTGCAAAACTTGGGATTTTCTCAGCTTCCATCTGTTCAGCTTTACTCGGTCTCATTTTTTTACGGTATTTTTCTGTGAAAGAAAAGCTGAACAACATCTGAAATGTATTGGTACACAGTCCGCGGTAGTCACTACCGCAGAATCCGCTAGCCCGTCACCTGAGAGATGAGGTTTCACTATGGCATGTTAGTTATGTTCGCTTGCAGTTGCTTCAGAACATACTGAAGAATGCCTCCTGAGTTGAAATATTCTAATTCCTTCGGGTTGTCGATACGTACAACAACAGGAATAGAATGTTCCGAACCTTCAGCGGTTACGACGATAATATTCATCTCTAGTAAGGGCTTAAGAGGTTCATTTGGAGCGATAAAAACAGTCTCATTGCCCTCTAGTGTTAGTGAATTTAATTCATCTGGCCGCGTCAGTTGAAGAGGCAATACGCCCATACCGACTAAATTACTACGATGAATCCGTTCAAAGGATTCCGCAATGACTGCTTTTATATTCAACAAAAGACATCCTTTTGCCGCCCAGTCGCGACTAGAGCCTGAACCATAGTCTTTGCCGGCAAATATTACCAAAGGAACATTAAGTTCGATTGACCTGCTGCTCGCATCAAAAATAGGAATGACTGGAGGCACTTTCTCACTGGTTGACATGTTACAGTCATCCAGTTTTGTATCGCCGTAACATCGCGTGACACCTCCTATAGTCGGGGAAGCGATTTTGTTTTCCAAACGTACATTTGAAAAAGTCCCACGAAACATGACGTGATGATTTCCTCTGCGTGAACCATAGCTATTGAAGTCTTCTGGGGCGATGTTTTTTGAAAGCAAATATTGACCTGCTGGGCTATTTTCTGAAATGAGGCCTGCTGGTGAAATATGGTCGGTTGTAATCGAATCCCCCAAAATGGCTAATACACGCGCAGATTCGATAGGAAAAGTGGGCGGTTGTATTTCCAAAAAAGGAGGGCGTTGTATGTAAGTTGAGTTTTCGTCCCAAGGATAGCAAGGGCTGTCTTTCATTGACAATTGTTCCCATTCTTCATCACCTTCAGTAATGTCGCTGTAGCTCAATCTAAAGTGGTTCTCATGTACTTGATTCAGCATTTCATCAAGCATGGTTTGGCTTGGCCACAGATCTCTTAGATAGACAGGCTCATTGTTACTATTTATAGCAATTGGGTCGTTTTCTAAGTCAATACAGGTCGTACCCGCTAACGCAAACGCAACAACTAATGGTGGTGAGGCAAGCCAGTTTAGGCTAACAGATGGGTGTATTCTGCCTTCAAAGTTTCGATTACCTGATAATACCGCCGATACGTTCAGGCGGTTTTCTAAGATCTCGGTTTCAAGATTGTTTTTCAGTGGGCCAGAGTTACCAATGCATGTGGTGCAGCCGTAACCAACTCGATGAAATCCCAATAGGTCGAAGTAGTGTTGCAAACTCGTATCATTGAGATATCGAGCGACAGCTAATGACCCGGGGGCGAGAGAAGTTTTGACGTAGCTAGGAACGTTCAACCCTTTTTTAACAGCTGCCATAGCCACCAATCCCGCAGTCAGCATAACGGCTGGGTTCGATGTGTTGGTGCATGAGGTGATGGCTGCAATGACAACATCACCATGGTTTAAGCGCTTAGATGAGACTGAGCGTTCTGACCGATGACTAGAGCCTGAAACACCTTCAATAGCGCATTGGTCGAGAGTCGCTTGCTTGATGGCACTAACGTCAAGTCTGTCTTGAGGTCGTTTTGGTCCTGCTACTGAAGTGACGATAGCAGATAAATCCACCACAACATTTTCATCATACTCTGGTGAGGGGCTGTTTGTATCCCACCATAGCTCTTGCTCTTGAGCGTAAGCGCGGACTCTATCAACGAGTGAAGAGGATCGGTTTGTAAGAGTTAAATAGGCGATAGTATTTTCGTCAATTGGGAAAAATCCGCAAGTAGCGCCATACTCTGGAGCCATATTGGCAAGCGTTGCTCGGTCTGCCACAGATAGAGTCGCTAAGCCGTCACCATAGTACTCTACGAATTTACCGACCACGCCATGAGATCTTAACCTTTCCGTAATCGTCAAAACCAAATCAGTCGCAGTTACACCAGGACGTAATTGCCCATCAAGACGCACTCCGACAACTCGTGGGATTGCGATATTAAGAGGCTGGCCGAGCATTGCGGCTTCAGCTTCTATGCCTCCCACTCCCCAACCCAGCACGCCTAACCCGTTTACCATAGTCGTGTGGCTATCAGTTCCAATAACAGTATCTGGTGTTAACACTCCTTTTTCGTCTTCACGAACAACTTGAGTTAGATACTCTAGATTAACCTGATGGCATATCCCCTTACCGGGCGGTATCACGGTCAAGTTACGGAAATTTTTTTGTGCCCACTTTAAAAATGTATAGCGCTCTCTATTTCGTGCCATTTCATATACACGATTTGTATGTATCGAAGATTCTGAACCTGACTGATCAACAATTAACGAATGGTCTATGACAAGATCTACCGGGCATTTAGGTGTTACATAGCTCGGATCCCCACCTTCATGAGCTACAGAATCTCTTATTGCGGCTAAATCGACTAAAGCAGGTATCCCGGTATAGTCCTGCATCAGTACTCTGCTAGGATAGAAACTAAATTCTAATGAGTTACTAATGCTCTCGGAATCGAACGTCGTATTTTTAAAAAGCAATGCTTCAATAATCTGAGATGACTCTTTTAAATCTGAGGCTTGTCGCATTACATTTTCAATGAGAAGACGCTTAGTAAAGGGAATTTTGGACAGAATTACTTGATAATCTTGAGCAATTTTTTTTAATGACCAGTATCTATATTCAATGTCTTTTACATTCAGAGACCTTTGATATGTTTGGCGCCATGTTTTTTCGTTGGTGGGTATCATGATTTGTTTCCTCTCAATGATGGTTGACCTTTATAAAAGGAACCTCCTTGTCATAGACATGTTTTCCTGGACACTTTTATATTTCCCATATCCAAATAGCTTTAATCACCTGAATATCTATAACCTGAAAGGATCAGAGTTGAAATTCTAAAAGAAATAAGAAGTTGGAATGGACTTTTGCCATCAAACAATAACTAGACTCCAAAAATGAAGGAAAAGCTTGTGATTGCTATGCCTTCTAGCGTATCTTGATGAGAGCCGCATTGATTACGTGCGGACCTTTCTCACCGAGTTCAACTTCAAACCTTACTTTTTGTCCTTCCAACAGGACCTTAAACCCATCAGATGAAGTCGAACGGAAATGGACAAAAATATCCTTGCTATCACTATCTTTGGTGATAAATCCAAAGCCTTTATTCTCGTTAAACCATTTTACTGATCCAATTTCTCTGTCAGACATATATACCTAGTCCAGCCCTATATGGTAAGACTTTGATAACTTCAGATATTTCATAGTCACTCAGTAGGACTGTCTCAGAAGTTAAACGAAAAAATTCGAGAATTACTGTGAAAGGAAACTTGTTTTATAATGAAAAAATAACTCAAATTGGCGAAACTACTTTAAGTATAAGCCTTAATTTGAAAATAGTTAGTTTAGTCTTCGGTCATATTTTCATTTGGTTGTAAGGTTATGATTTTAAAAACATCAGTACGTTTCTAAGGCATTAGTTAACAAAAACGACTTCATACATCGTAACATCTAAATAGATATTGACTTGATGTCCGCGGTGGATAAGCAGTCTAAGTTGTAACGAACGGCACTTTCCATACTTAGAATATTTCGCGATTTACTAATTTAGCTGGTACTGTAACTAACTTCTGTCCAAGGACGTGGCAGCTTCATCATCGCTAGCACATTTCTGTCCCAAGGCGAGTTAGCGTCCTTGCTTGTAACAGAATTTACAGCTTCGTTTTGACTTAGATTATCTTATTCAATTGTGTCTACCAAATGAGTTACAATTCATACTGATCTTCTAGTTAAATGTTATAAATTTAACAACACCAGTAACCATTGAAGATTTGACCTGCATTCATCATTCCTATTAATGGAGTCGAAAACTGGTTCAATGAACTACTTATAAGCACCACTAGTCGAAAGGACATCAATGCAAACGAGAAACGCATTTTTTAATTACTGAGTCCGACTATACTGTTTGGGTCAACGTAAGAAAACGCGATCACTGGTAACAAATACCATCTACATGACGCCATTTCGTGGTAAATGGTTGTTCATCATTGATAATCAATCAGTTGAAAAAGTGCTAGAAAAATTAGATAGCAGGAACACTACCTCTACCCCTTTACAAAAGTACTATCTAAGACACATCATTTCAGATGGAAAGCGGATAATAGAGAATGAATAAACCGACGATGATTTAGGTTTTACCTTAGATACTACTTCGCGACTCTGCTCTAGATAGAGCAGGATCAATAATTGCTGTTGACCTTAGGATAAGAGCGTAACTCTTTTCAAAAGAATCAAGTAAAAACAGGAGCTGTACATGCTAATTACATTTCGCTGTAAAAGCTATGCTAACGTCACAATGTTCGGTGACATTGGGCTGCAAATGATAAAGATGATGGGTCATAGTGGCACATTACCTGGTGCTATTCTTGCTTCAGATCTCCCTGAGGCACTTTCTAAATTGACGTTGTCACTCGCTGCCGAAAGCACAGCAGCTCAAAAAAACACCTCTGCCACTGGTGATGTTGAAGATGATGAAGAGGAAGCCCTATCTGAACAGGCAGTAAGCCTGAATCTCCGAGCCATTCCATTAATAGAATTATTAAAGTCTGCAATAGATGCTCAATGCGACGTAATGTGGGATACCCCATGACTTTTGCATCAGAGATATCAGGGTATTTCGTCTAATGTAAATATTATGCAATTGATAGCTTTCCTAACCGTCTACTCCACGTGCAATATTAAAATGTCTACCGGATACATGTTCGATGATACTTGTTGTTATAACTACGCTTCAGAATTACATCACATTGTTTACTGATGTGTGATACAGCTAACGAGTGAAATACATCAGTGATCAGGATTCACGTTGCTTTTTAATATTAAACCCGATTTCATTAGGCTAAGTACCCTAAGAAACTTTTGTGAAATGATAGGTTAGAAATGAAAGCAATCCTTGGGGCTAAGTTGTTTCTTTTTCCAGCAAAATACCGTCAAAACCTCCACTATACTACTTATGCACACAGTGCAATGGAAACAAAAAAGCACCCCATCAAGGAGTGCTCTCTTCTTATTCCCAATCCAGAATAACTTTACCAGACTGGCCGCTGCGCATGACGTCGAAGCCTTCCTGGAAGTCATCAATCTTGTAGTGGTGCGTGATGATTGGCGTCAGATCCAGACCAGATTGGATTAGTGAAGCCATCTTGTACCATGTTTCGAACATTTCACGGCCGTAGATGCCCTTGATTACCAGACCTTTGAAGATCACTTGGTTCCAATCAACCGCCATGTCTGATGGTGGAATACCTAATAGAGAGATCTTACCGCCGTGGTTCATGTTGGTTAGCATGCTGTTGAAGGCAGAAGGTACGCCTGACATTTCTAGACCTACATCGAAGCCTTCTGTCATACCTAGCTCAGACATAACGTCTTCTAGCTTCTCTTCCATTACATTTACTGCACGTGTAACACCCATCTTCTTAGCAAGATCTAAACGGTATTCGTTCACGTCAGTAATTACAACGTGGCGTGCACCAACGTGCTTAGCAACTGCAGCTGCCATAATGCCGATTGGGCCTGCACCTGTAATCAGAACGTCTTCACCCACTAGATCGAAAGATAATGCAGTGTGTACCGCGTTACCAAACGGGTCAAAGATAGAAGCTAGGTCATCAGAGATTTCAGCCGGGATCTTAAATGCGTTAAACGCTGGGATCACAAGGTACTCAGAGAACGCGCCAGTGCGGTTTACACCGACACCTGTTGTGTTACGACAAAGGTGTGTGCGACCGCCACGGCAGTTACGACAGTGACCGCAAGTAATGTGACCTTCACCAGATACGCGATCACCAATTTCGAAACCACGTACTTCCTGACCAATGCCAACGACTTCACCCACGTATTCGTGACCTACAACCATTGGAACAGGAATGGTGTTTTGTGACCACTCATCCCAGTTATAAATGTGTACGTCAGTACCACAGATAGCCGTTTTCTTGATGCGAATAAGAAGATCGTTATGACCCACTTCAGGTTTCTCAACCTCGGTCATCCAGATGCCTTCTTCTGGCTTTAGCTTTGATAGCGCTTTAATTTTCATAGTGTAACCTTACTTACAGAGCCCAGATTCTTTAATCTGAGCTCCAAAACTCTTAGATAAGACCCATGTCTTTGCCAACTTCGATAAACGCATCAATCGCGCGATCCAGTTGCTCACGAGAGTGAGCCGCGGACATCTGCGTACGGATACGTGCCTGACCCTTTGGAACTACAGGGAATGAGAAACCGATAACGTAAATGCCTTTTGCCAACGCGCGCTCTGCAAATTCTGCAGCCACTTTTGCATCACCCAGCATGATTGGAATGATCGCGTGGTCCGCTCCACCCATAGTAAACCCTGCTGCTTCCATACGAGTACGGAAATGCGCTGCGTTTTCCCATAGACGGTCGCGCAGGTCGCCACTTTCTTGCAGCAGATCAAGAACACGAATGGATGCACTAACGATGGCAGGAGCAACTGAGTTTGAGAACAGGTACGGACGCGAACGTTGACGCAGCCAGTCGATCACTTCTTTCTTACCAGAAGTATAGCCGCCGGACGCACCACCCATCGCTTTACCGAGCGTACCTGTAATGATGTCGATACGGTCTACCACATCGTGAAACTCATGAGTACCCGCGCCGTTTTTGCCCATAAAGCCAACCGCGTGAGAATCATCAACCATAACCAGTGCACCGTACTTGTCAGCAAGGTCACAAATAGCAGGAAGGTTCGCTACAACTCCGTCCATAGAGAATACGCCGTCAGTCACAATAAGCTTGTGACGTGCACCTGCTTCCGTAGCGGCAATTAATTGCTGCTCCAGTTCTTCCATGTTGTTGTTCGCATAGCGGAAACGCATGGCTTTACACAGACGCACACCGTCGATGATTGACGCGTGGTTAAGCGCATCAGATATGATCGCGTCTTCTTTGTCCAGAATCGTCTCGAACAGGCCAGTATTTGCATCAAAGCAAGAGGTGTAAAGGATGGTGTCTTCTTTACCCAGAAATGCCGATAGTTTTTGTTCCAACTCTTTGTGGATGTCTTGAGTACCACAGATAAAGCGCACTGACGCCATACCGAAGCCGTGCTTATCCATTCCTGCTTTACCCGCTTCAATAAGCGCTGGGTGGTTAGCCAGACCAAGATAGTTGTTTGCGCAGAAATTCAGTACTTCTTCACCCGTTGAGATCTCAACAGACGCTTGCTGCTGTGACGTGATGATACGTTCAGACTTGTACAGCCCTTCAGCTTTGACTTCTTCAATCTGATCTTGGATTTGCTTATAAAACGCGGAAGACATATCGGATTCCTTTTTTCTATCCTATTTATCAATAGGTTATGTAGGGGATAAGACAATTACAGTTTATTGATCACTGTTTATCTTGAATGAATTCATTCTAGTTCATTGAGGTGCAAACGATTATCCCTTAAGATGGAAAACCATTAGTGAATCTGAGGCAACAATTGTGTTTAATCACAAATTAATTAGCTTGTTACCGGATCTGGCGTCTTACATTCTGGTAGTCAATGAGGGCAGTTTTACTGCCGCAGCCAAAAAGCTCGGTGTCACACCATCGGCACTCTCTAAAACCATCACTCGGTTAGAAAGTGCCCTTTCTGTTAAACTGTTTGAACGCACAACTCGTAAACTGGTGATCACTCAGGCAGGACGGAAAGTGTATGACCAGAGTGTATTGATGATTAATGCTGCCCAGCAAGCCGTCGATGTCTCTCACTCTGACCATACCGAACCTAGCGGTTCTATCACCGTTGCGGCTCCTGAAGCATTTCTCAACTCGGTCTTGCAACCTTTTATTGCCCCTTTTTTGCAGCAGTATCCAGAGATACAACTCAAGGTGCGCGCCATAGACGGGGATTTTGATCTGTTGAATATGGGAATTGATGTGGCTTTTAAACTGACTGATAAACCCGATGAGAATCTGGTCATGAAAGAGCTGGGACCGACCAATCTGGTTCTTTGCGCCAGCCCTGACTATATCAATGATAACGGTTTGCCCGCTTTTCCTGAAGAACTACAACGACATGACTGCCTCTATCTGGCAGAAACCGACCGGGACAATGTATGGGATTTTTTTAAAGATGATGAATTCCACACCGTTAAAGTATCTGGTCGTTATGCCATTAACCACTCACAGATGCGCCTGCACGGAGTCAAACAAGGATTAGGGATTGGGATCTTCCACGACTTTGTGATTAAGGAAGCTATTAATGAAGGCAGTGTTGTGGCAGTGCTCTCAGACTGGACCATTAAGAGCAATTACCATGGGGCCATTGCATTGCAGTACGCCCAAACCAAATATATGCCTGCAAGGCTACGAGTCTTCATCGATTACGTCACCAGGGAATTACCAGCCAAACTGTCAAACTAGTCCCTAGCTAATGGAATTAAAAACTATGTTAAAAGGCACCCACCATATCGCCATCATCTGCTCCGATTATCCGACGTCAAAGCGGTTTTATACCCAGACACTCGGATTGACTGTGATCGCTGAAAACTACCGTTCCCAAAGAGATTCATACAAACTTGACCTCGCCTTGCCTGATGGGACTCAAATAGAACTGTTCTCTTTTCCTGATGCGCCAGCCAGGCCGAGCTTTCCAGAGGCTCAAGGATTAAGGCACCTTGCATTCAATGTTGACGATATTGAACGAGCCGTTACAACACTGACTGACAAGGGCGTGGCGGTAGAACCAATCCGCACGGATGAATACACCGGCAAACGTTACACTTTTTTTCAGGACCCGGATGGACTACCTCTGGAACTTTATGAAGAATAGTAGTCAGGAGCACAGTTTCATTAGCCCCTCCCCCGCACCCGAGCCGTCTGTAACCAAGTTAGTCAACCTCAGACACTGCAACGCTGTTGTTTAAATAAACAGCAGCATGTTTCAGCCGACCTCAAGACCATCGCTCACATTTAGCATACTTATCTGAAAATTAAAAATCAGACGAAACTTTTATCCATTCAAATCTGGCTGTAAGGTTTTATTTACTAATTAGTCATTTGTCATATCTAGCAAAATTTAACATTTTATTTACACTTATAGTATCCAGACGTATTCGTCAGCTGCCTGTCACTGAACTGAATAGCGAAAGGCAGCTCGTACCACCCACTCCTACCCAGAGTCGGTGTAAAGGAGTTCGAGATGAACGTACAAGCATTACCCATGCACCGTTTTATCGACTACCAAGGCAAGTTAGTTAGCCCGCTACCCGACTGGGCCGATAACCAGACCTTACTGCAGCTTTATCGCGACATGGTAGTCGCCAGAACATACGATGCCAAAGCGGTCGCTTTACAGCGAACCGGTAAACTCGGCACATACCCTTCTCATATGGGGGCGGAAGCCATCGGTATCGCCATTGGGCACGCGCTTAGCTCCAGAGATGTGTTTGTTCCCTATTATCGGGATATGCCAGCTATGTGGGTTCGGGGTATTCCAATGGAAAAAAACCTTCAATACTGGGGCGGTGACGAGCGTGGTAGTGACTTCGCCTTCACAACGAGTGATAACCCCTGCCGCGATCTCCCTTTCTGCGTCCCAATAGCGACTCAATGCACCCATGCTGTGGGCGTCGCATCGGCATTAAAGATACAGGGAAATCATCAAGTCGCACTGGTGACCTGTGGCGATGGTGCAACTTCCAAAGGTGATTTTCTCGAATCCCTGAACTGTGCCGGTGCCTGGAACATACCTTTGGTGTTTGTCGTTAACAATAACCAATGGGCCATCTCCGTGCCCCGAGCACTACAATGCGGCGCTGACTACCTCGCTGACAAGGCAAAAGGCGCAGGTATTCCGGGTATCACAGTCGATGGCAACGACGTTATCGCAATGCTGGATGTTCTTACTAATGCCATCGGTAGTGCTAGGAAAGGCAAAGGGGCTACATTAGTAGAAGCTATCAGCTATCGACTCAGCGACCATACAACCGCTGATGATGCCAGTCGCTATCGCAGTGATGAGGAATTGAAACAAGCATGGGAATATGAACCCATCGCCCGCCTAAATACCTATCTTATGTCTCAGGGTTTATGGTCTGAAGACAAAGAACATGCACTTATTGACGAAGCTAAGGCCCTAGTAGAACAGGCTGTCACACGTTATTTGAACACGCCTCCTCAACCACCAGAGTCTGCTTTCGACTATCTTTATGAACAGCCTACAAAAGAGTTACACCGGCAACGAGATGAACTGATTCATAAGACAATGCGTATGCAGGGAGGTAAGCATGGGTAATCTCAACACCTCCGTAAATGTAACCGAAGCGACGCTGGTCGAAGCGGTCAATTTCGCCCTGCATTATGAAATGGCCAACGATCCAAGCGTCGTTCTGCTAGGCGAAGATGTGGGCGACAACGGAGGGGTATTCCGCGCTACCGTTGGGCTCAAAGAAAAATTTGGTCTGCGTCGAGTGATCGATACCCCGCTGGCAGAAGCCCTTATTGGCGGAGTGGCTGTTGGTATGGCAACACAAGGCTTACGACCAGTCGCTGAATTCCAGTTCCAGGGTTTTGTCTTTCCTGCGATGGAGCATCTTATTTGTCACGCAGCGCGAATGCGAAATCGCACCCGGGGAAGACTGACCTGCCCTGCCGTGTTCAGAGCGCCGTTTGGCGGCGGGATCCATGCTCCAGAGCACCATTCAGAAAGTGTTGAGGCGATGTTTGCCCACATACCCGGTCTGCGCGTTGTCATCCCGTCGTCACCTCAAAGAGCTTATGGGTTACTACTAGCGGCCATTCGTTGCAATGATCCGGTGATGTTCTTTGAACCCAAACGCATCTACCGCACAGTCAAATCGAACATAATCGACAACGGAGAGGCACTGCCGCTGGACACCTGCTACACATTACGTAAAGGGCGTGATGTTACGTTAGTGACCTGGGGAGCGTGTGTCATAGAATCACTACAAGCAGCTGCTACGCTATCAGAACAAGGGATTGAGGCAGAAGTGATCGACCTCGCCAGCATCAAACCTATTGATATGGACACCATATTTAAATCTCTGGAGAAAACAGGACGTTTACTGGTGGTACATGAAGCCAGCCGAAGTTGTGGTGTGGGCGCTGAAATCATTACCCGAACATCAGAACACGCAATGTGTTTGCTCAAGGCACCACCGAAGCGTGTCACCGGTCTCGATACCGTGATGCCCTATTATAAAAACGAAGATTATTTCTTAATTCAGGAAGAAGACATTGTTCTCGCCGCGCGCGACATTGTGGAGGGCTGGAAATGAAATCATTTTTACTGCCAGATTTAGGGGAAGGGCTCGCAGAATCAGAGATCGTGCAATGGCACGTTGACGTGGGTGACAAGGTGGAAGTCGACCAGGTGATTTTAACCGTTGAAACGGCAAAAGCCGTTGTCGAAGTGCCTGCTCCTTATAGCGGAAAAATCATCAGCAGGCATGGCGACGAAGGCGATGTTATTAATATCGGTAGCCTTTTAGTAGAAATAGAAGAAGCAGTGACCGAAACCTCGACGGCCAATCAAACCCAAGGCAGCGAGGATGCTGCCACTGTCGTTGGTAGTGTGTCCAGTCAGACGCATCATGTAGACGTGGACGATTTCTGGGTTGGCCCTTCGCATCACTCCGGCAACACAAAGCCTGTCACAGCGATGCCTTCTGCCCGCCTGCTAGCTAAAAAGTTGGGCGTGGACTTGCTGCGCGTTAAAGGCAGTGGACATGATGGTGTTATTACTGACAGCGACATCTACAATGAAGTTGGAAAACAGACCCCTGGGACGGAAGTGCTTAAAGGGGCTAGACGTACGATGGTGGGTACCATGTCGGAATCCCATCATAATGTGGCTTCGGTTACCATTACTGAAGAAGCACTGCTCTCTCAGTGGAGTAAAGATGAAGATATCTCTGGTCGATTAATCACTGCAGTTGTTCATGCCTGTAAGCAGGAGCCCGCTCTCAATGCCTGGTTTGATGCCGATACAATGACACGCTGTGTCCATTCTAATGTAAATATTGGGATAGCGGTTGATAGTAGTCACGGGCTATATGTACCGGTACTCAGAGATGCCGACAAATATGATCAAGCCGGAATGCGCAAATGGCTTAACGAAACCGTTGCCGGGATCCGGGCACGTCGAATTGGGCGAGAGCAGCTGCAACACGCCACCATTACCCTCTCTAACTTTGGCGCCATCGCCGGGATATTTGCAACTCCAGTGGTCTCACCACCACAAGTGGCCATCGTTGGTGCCGGTCGCATCATTGACAAAGTCATATTGGAAGATGGCGTGGCTAAATCGGTGAAGGCACTGCCTCTTTCCATCACATTCGACCATCGGGCCTGCACCGGGGGCGAAGCCGCCAGATTTGTTAAAGTTCTGGTGCAGCACCTGCAGAGGCCACAGGCTCAATAATTGGCATACGACCGATTAGAGCAGGGGCTAATCTTCAATATCGATGCCCAATTCTGCTCTTTTGGTGCGGCTCAAACCTAAAGCTACGATTCGGTAGGACTGTGACAGATAATATTTGAGGTCATCGTCTAATGGCCCTGAGGTATCTACCTGCTGAATCCATTTCATCCCGCGGGTGGCAAAATACGGAGCCGGGCGATAGCCTTCACAGTCACGAAGAAAATCAAAATTCAGAGGAGATGTCTTAAAGGTATAGGCTGGCCCCGAATCCTCGCTCCACCCTCCGATTGCAAATACCTTTCCACCCACCTTCCAGACATGTGCATTCCCCCATTGAATAACATGTGAGGTTGCAGGGAAAGACGCGCAGAACTGATTGAAGGTGTCGTAATCCATAAACTAATTTCCAAAATACAGCTATGTAACAATGAGTTAAAAGTCCGCCTGCCGAAGGGTATACTCGATAGTCCCGTCGTCCGACACAATAAATGTCCATTGGCTACCATCTTCAATAAAAACGAACTGATCGACCTTATCTGTAGGCTTCAGCCGTTGTTTGAATGTCTGAAGATCGTTGACGGATATCTTGAAATGGCCTGTAGCGGTATTCAAATCAAAGTCGTTGGATACCGTAATTGATCGGGTCGAAACAGGCAGAATATCCGGCATCCAACCCCGTTCAAACAGCCGATCCTGTTTTGCTTGTTTCAGAGTATCATAGTCGCTGGTTACAACGTCCAAACAGGCCGTTAAAACAATCAAAACCGACAATAAATACGTGTTGTTCATCAAGGCACCAGAAGAGAAACTTTTATACCCCTACTATTCTGGATCCCATTTTTCCCTTTTTCAATCAACTATTTGTATAAATTTCTTCTCAATTTATCAGGGTAGTTTGTCAATCAGTTCAGGCATCACTTCAAACAAATCACCGACCAGACCATAGTCAGCTACCTGAAAGATAGGCGCGTCGGGGTCACTGTTAATGGCAACGATAACCTTGGAGTCTTTCATCCCCGCCATATGTTGAATTGCCCCTGAAATGCCTACTGCTATGTAAAGCTCTGGGGCGACTATCTTACCCGTTTGCCCAACTTGCAGATCATTGGACACAAACCCTGCATCTACCGCCGCTCTTGATGCGCCAATAGCACCACCAAGTTTATCCGCGAGCTTCTCTACCATGGCAAAATTTTCTTTACTTCCCAGCCCTCGGCCACCAGACACAACGACACGCGCGGCGGAAAGCTCCGGACGTTCACTTTTGTTTTTTTGAGTCGAGACGTATTTTGATAGTGCGTTGTTGACCGACTCTTTCATTTCAATCACTTCGGCAACCTTCCCGCAGTCGGTCTCACCGCACTCAAACGCCGAACTGCGTATCGTCATGACCTTATGCAGATCAGTAGTCGTCACCGTGGCCAGGGCATTCCCCGCATAGATAGGACGAATCACCGTATCTGTCGAAACAATCTGTATAACATCGGATAATTGTCCCACATCGAGCAAAGCCGCGACCCGAGGCAAAAGATTTTTCCCAAACGTGCTGGCTGGTGCGAGGATATGGCTAAAATCTTTCGCCAATCTCAACACCAAAGGAGCGCAGCTTTCTGCAAGTAAATGAGCAAATTGTTCGTTTTCTGCTATCAACACCTTCGAAACGTATTGCGCCTTAGCGAGGGTGTCAGCAACGTTGTGGCAAGCTGACCCCATGACCAGAACAGCAACGTCGTCCCCGAGACAGCTTGCAGCACTGAGCGTTTTGTATGTATCTAAGCTCACCTTTTCGTTATCATGTTCAGCAATGACCAGAATTCGTGTGTCCATAGCCTTCCCCCTTGATTCAGTCAAATCATGCTACCTAAAGCACGTTAGCTTTATTTCGCAACTTGTCGATCAGGTCATC
Organism: Vibrio hangzhouensis; assembly: GCF_900107935.1. Lineage (GTDB taxonomy): Bacteria > Pseudomonadota > Gammaproteobacteria > Enterobacterales > Vibrionaceae > Vibrio > Vibrio hangzhouensis. The sequence goes on from NZ_FNVG01000001.1 coordinate 186,019, forward strand.
CACAGACGATACTATTTCACCCGATTCCCGTTTGGGTGGCGCTGTCACCTCAACAACCTGTTGTCTCGGCTGCAGATCGACATTAAAGCTCTCCGCTTCTAATATATCTAACGGCTTGCGCTTGGCTTTCATAATATTGGGTAACGAGGCGTACCGCGGCTCGTTGAGCCGAAGATCCGTGCTTACAATAGCAGGTAACGACAATTCCAGTGTTTCCAAACCGCCATCGATTTCCCTTGTCACTTGTGCAGTGCCGTCTTCGATAACCAGTTGAGAGGTAAACGTACCCTGTGGTGTATCGGTCAACGCCGCCACCATTTGAGCTACCTGGTTGTTATCACTGTCAATCGCCTGCTTTCCTAGAAGCACTAACTGAGGCTGTTCTTTCTCCATCAGCGCTGCAAGTACCTTAGCAACGACCAGTGGTTCCAGTGTTGTAGGGCCGTTGACATGAATGGCTCTGTCAGCACCCAGAGCCAGTGCGCTACGTAAAGTTTCCTGAACCGAGTTATCGCCAATACTGACCACAACGACTTCTTCGGCAACTCCGGATTCCTTAAGTCGAATCGCCTCTTCCACAGCGATTTCACAAAATGGATTCATAGACATCTTTACGTTGTTGGTCTCCACACCGCTTCCATCGCTTTTTACCCGTACTTTGACATAAGGATCGATCACTCGTTTGATTGCTACCAAAACCTTCATAGCCTCTCCTTTTTTTACTCGCCAAACTGGTCACTGCCCTAATTATTGAGCTTAGTAAAGTTTACGTTTACGTCAACTGCACATTCGTTATTGCACTATAGTTAAACCAATACTATTAAATCGTAATAAACGGACAATGAGGTGGGCAGCGTGGAAAGAGAATGCATGGAGTTTGATGTAGTCATCGTAGGAGCTGGTCCTGCAGGGCTATCTGCAGCAATTCGTTTGGCTCAACTTGCAGAGCAGCAGCATACTACCCTGACGATTTGTGTCATTGAGAAAGGTGCCGAAATTGGTGCCCATATCCTATCCGGTGCGGTGTTTGAAACTCGCGCTCTTGATGAACTAATTCCCGACTGGCAACAGCTAGGAGCCCCTGTCAACAACCCAGTAACCGAGGACCAATTTCTCTATCTCACCACCCTATATAACCACATAAAAATACCCGATTTTTTGACGCCGAGTTGCCTCAAAAACAGCGAGAATAACCATGCAATCAGCCTCGGCAACTTATGTCGCTGGTTGGCGCAGCAGGCCGAACAATCAGGCATCGAAGTGTTTCCTGGCTTTGCGGCATCCAGTATTCTCTATGACGCTGAGGGTGCTGTTTGTGGCGTCTGCACATCGGATATGGGCCTGGATAAACAGGGCAACAAAAAGGCAAACTTTGAGCCGGGTATTGAACTTAAAGCCAAGTACACCGTTTTTGCAGAGGGAGCACGTGGAAATTTGGGCAACGAGTTGTTCTCTCGATTCAAACTGGATGCAGATCGCCAGCCACAGCACTACGCACTAGGCTTCAAAGAAATATGGCAATTGCCCGCTACGCAGGCATATTACTCAGCGGGGACGGTGATACACGGTGTGGGCTGGCCATTGCATCTGTCTGACACTACCGGAGGGAGTTTTGTTTACCATCTGGAAAATAATCAGATCGCGGTAGGACTGATCGTTGACTTGAATTATGCCAACCCCAACCTGAGTCCGTTTGATGAGTTTCAACGCTTCAAACACCACCCTGCTATCAGTCGTTATCTTGAGTTCGGCGAGCGCATCGCTTTTGGTGCCCGGGCCATTGCCAAGGGCGGCCTGCGATCTCTGCCAAAACAGCAGTTCCCCGGAGGCCTGCTGATTGGCTGTGATGCCGGGACGCTCAACATGGGAAAAATCAAAGGCAGTCATACTGCAATGAAATCCGGAATGTTGGCCGCTGAGTCAATATTCGAACAACTTTGTGCCGTCACCCCTGACAAAGAAGCGGATTATCAATTCCATTTTGAGAAATCCTGGCTGTTTGATGAGTTGCAGCAAACTCGGAATTTTGGTGCTAACCTTCACCGATTTGGTGAACCTCTCGGCGGTTTACTCAATACCGTCGAACAAAACTGGTGGCCCAAATTGTTCAGACGGCCTGTACCTTGGGATGTGACCGATATCAGAGAAGACCGAGATAGTCTGGTATACAAAGAACATGCGAAACCCATTTGCTATCCCAAACCTGATGGGGAAATCAGTTTTGACAAACCGTCGTCTGTGTACCTGTCAGGTACACAACACGAAGAGGATCAACCCTGCCACCTGCATATTCTCTATCCTAATCTGGTCCTGGAATCTCATCTACCTGATTACGATGAGCCCAGCCAACGATACTGCCCAGCCGGTGTCTATGAAATAGTGGAATTAGAAGGAAAAAAACAGCTGCAAATCAACGCTGCCAACTGCCTGCATTGCAAGACCTGTGACATCAAAGATCCGTCTGCCAATATTAAATGGACCCCGCCAGAAGGTGGCGGGGGTCCAAATTATCGTGAAATGTGAGGGTTAGCGTGGGTGCTAAATAACCAAACCACCATCGACTTCAATCACACGGCCATTAACGTATTCGTTCTCTAGAATGAAGCGAACCGTGTGGGCGATTTCCAATGGATCCGCCATACGACGCACCGGCACCATGTTTTCCAGCCTCTCGCGAGCTTCTGGCTTCATCTGCGCCGTCATTGACGTCTCAACAACACCGGGAGCGATAGCGGCGGCGCGAATCCCATAACGCGCCAACTCTTTACCCCACACAGAGGCCATCGTCGCGACAGCGGCTTTCGAGGCGGCATAATTTGTCTGCCCCATGTTACCCGCTCTGGATACGCTTGAAATATTGATGATCACACCTCTGGAGTCGGTTTCTATCATTTTTACTGCAGCTTCACGGCCACACAGAAACGTACCGGTCAGGTTGACATCAATCACCGCATTGAACTGCTCCAATGACATTTTGCTGATTTCACCGTCTTTAGATTTGACTAACAGGCCATCCCGAAGGATCCCTGCATTGTTAATCAATCCATTTAACACACCAAAATCAGTGACAATGTCACTAAATACTCGTTCCACCTCCTGTTCATTGGTGACATTAACCTTATAAATTTGCGCTTTTACCCCTAATGCTTCGCAGAGCTCTTTGGTCTCCGTCAAAGCCACTTCATTGACATCGAGCAATGCCAGACTCACTCCCTGCTTAGCCAGGCTAGTCGCCATAGTTTGGCCGAGTCCCTGACCAGCGCCGGTAATGGCGATAACGCTCTGTTCAAGTTGCATCTAAGTTTCCCTCTTACTTACAGAAAAATATTCAAACAGACTGGAGAAATCTAACTCTGCATTTCCATTGCGATTATGAAACGCATAAAGATTGCGGGCTAACGAACCCATTGGGACTGAAGACTGGCTATTTGCCGCCACCTCAAGCCCTAACCCCAGGTCTTTCGACATTAACTTACACATAAAGCCCGGAGCATATTGGTGGCTCGCTGGTGCGTGCTCCATTACTCCCGGGCAAGGGTTATATAGTTCCAAAACCCAATTTCTGCCAGAACTCTGAAGCATAATATTTGAGAGTACCTCAGGATTGAGACCATTATCGACACCCAGACTGAGCGCTTCACAGGTCCCGGACATCACCACGCCGAGCAGCAAATTATTGCAAATCTTGGCCATTTGCCCATCGCCCGCCTTACCTGCGTGAAAAATGTTTTTCCCCATATGACAAAGCGCCGATTCTGCCATCTGGAACCCACTTTCCGTCCCACCGACAATAAAGGTCAAAGTGCCCGCTTTAGCACCTGCTACGCCGCCCGATACCGGAGCATCAACAAATTCAAGACCCTTTTTGTGAGCTTCGGAGGCAACTAGACGCGCAGAGTCAGGATCGATCGTAGAGGAGTCAATAAGAAATGTCTGCTCTGAGACTAGATTGATGATGCCCTTGCCGCCGTTGTGATCGCCCAAATACACGGCACGAACGTGTTCGCCGGCTGGTAACATGGTAATGACAATATCAACGTCAGTAACCGCCTCTTGAAGGCTAAGGCTGACGTTTGCTCCCAATTTGCCCAGAGGCTCAGCCAACTGTGGGAGTAAATCAAACACGTTTACAGTCACACCTGCTTTGAGCAGGTTCCCGACCATAGGTGCCCCCATATTGCCTAATCCAATAAAGGCAACTTTTGATTTTGAACCTTGATTCACAGCGACTCTCCTTAGTAATGCCCCAATGACGCTAATGGGTGTTCATCATCACGCCATAACGAAGTGAACATTTCATCAATAACTGCGGTATCCACCTGTTCAACAGATTGAAAACGCCAGTTCGGATTACCGTCTTTATCCACCAAACGTGAGCGGACGCCTTCCTGAAACTCACCAAGCAATACACTTCGAAGTGCTAATATGAGTTCGAGGCGGAAGACGTCCGCGAGTGACAAGTGAGCATAGTTATGGATTTGACGGAAGCAGATGTGCGCGGTGACGGCACTTCCTTGTGACAGGTTTTGCTTAGCCATTTGCAACCATTTTTCGTTACCCGGTAACGCCAAAATGTTACCAACTACATCATTAACGCTGTCCGCATCGCAGGCTTGATAGATGTCGGTCAACCGATCCGCCAATTGAGGTTGAGGTTTCTGGTCTCCAACGTGCTGCTCGAGGTCGGTCAGGCACTCAGAAACGAACTCGTAACTGTCCTCCACACTATCCCAGTCTGCATGTTGGAGTTGCTTTAGCAGGCTTGGCTGCTCCTGATTAAGAACAAGATGATCGGCAAGATGAATGTCCATTGCGTCTGAAGCATTCAGCATCACGCCAGTCAATCCTAAAAAAAGCCCCAGCCTTTGCTCTAAGTGATTCAAGAAGTATGTCGCCCCGACATCGGGAAATAAACCAATACTGATTTCTGGCATTGCAAGACGAGAATTGGGGGTCACAATTTTATGGCTGGCGCCCATAAAAAGCCCCATTCCGCCACCCATAACGATCCCTTCGCCCCATGCGATGATAGGCTTGCAATAAGTATGGATGAGATAGTCACACTGATACTCAACGCTGAAAAACGCCTCACAGTACGCTTTAGCGTCTTCCATCGGAGAGTGCTTCATCACGTCGTGCATAGCCCGGACATCTCCACCAGCACAAAACGCTTTCTCTCCAGCGCCATCCAGCAGTACACAGACGACATTGTCGTCTTCGTGCCATTTGGCTAACTGGTCGTTAAGGAGCACCAACATATTATGAGTCAAAGCGTTGAGCGACGTTGGATTGTCTAATGTCGCTACCGCTATGATATAATCACCGTTGTCGCATTTTAGTTCTTCAAAACTTACCGTATCGGACATGGTTCTCTCCTACCCGTTTTTCCAGTTCGGCGGTCTTTTTTCTAAAAATGCATTGACCCCCTCTTTTTGATCTTCAGTATCAAACAGCCGAATAAACAGCTCGCGCTCTTTGACCAACCCATGAGAAATAAAGTGGCTTCGTGTGTTCTGGATAAGCGTTTTGCATGCGGAAACAGAGCATGGTGACTGATAAGCCACTTGTTCGGCCAACGCAATGGCACAATTTAGCGCCTGACCTTTGTCGACCACTTCTTCCACCAATCTAATTTGCAACGCTCTGTCCGCCGATACCTGTTCACCGCACAAAATGATACGCTTAGCCCAACCTTCTCCGACCAATGCGGTCAAATTCTGTGTGCCTCCTGCACAGGGCAACAAGCCTACTTTGGCTTCTGGCAATGCCATTACCGCCTGTGCTTCCGCAATGCGAATGTCACAGGCCAGTGCCACTTCCAGCCCTCCTCCCATGGCATAACCATTGATTGCAGCGATTGAAACGCCCCTAAAAGCAGACAGCGCTTCGAACGCTTCGCCAAATATGCGCGACATGGTACATGCGCTTTCTTTATCACCACCAGCAAACACCTTAAGATCGGCCCCAGCAGAGAAAAACTTCTCTCCCTGACCGGTGATCACCAGAGCATAAACTTCTTTATTTGCACTGAGCGTCGACACCAACTCCCTAAGTGCCGTTAAACTGTCTAACGTCCAGGTATTGGCTGGTGGGTTGCAAATCGTAATCACAGCAACGTGATTATTGATGCTATGCTGAATCAAATCACAATCAGACATCGAGTCTCCTCCATGTAACCATCACTACTCAATCGTGCGACTGTCGCTCAGAACACGACGGGCGATAATCAATCGCATTATTTCATTGGTACCTTCTAAAATTTGATGAACTCTCACATCACGAAAATGCCGCTCTATAGAGTACTCTTTGATATAGCCATACCCACCAAACAGTTGCAGCACCTGGTCGCAGACCTTAAATCCAACGTCCGTTGCAAATCTCTTAGCCATGGCACAATAGGTCGATGCATCACTATGACCGGCATCGAGCTTAAACGCCGCCAGCCGTACCATTTGCCGTGCCGCTACCAATTCTGTTGCCATATCAGCCACTTTAAATTGTAGTGCCTGAAACTGATCGAGTGTCCGACCAAACTGTTTTCTTTCTGTCAGGTATTGGGTCGCCTGATTCAACGCATGTTGTGCCGTCCCCACCGAACAGGAGGCGATGTTGACTCGTCCGCCATCAAGGCCTTTCATTGCCAGAACAAACCCCTGTCCTTCGGCCCCAAGTAGATTTGCAGCAGGAACCCGAACATTGTCAAAAGTGATGGCCCGAGTTGGCTGACTGTTCCACCCCAACTTCGGTTCCTTACGGCCATAACTGATTCCCTCGGCGTCTGCAGGCACAACGAAGGCAGAGATACCTTTCGGCCCGCTTTCTCCGGTTCTTGCCATCACAACCAGTACCTCAGTCTCACCAGCACCAGAGATAAAGGCTTTTGCGCCATTCAGAAAATAGTCACCACCTTGCTTAGTCGCACTCGTCGTCAGGGACGCCGCATCGGATCCCGCGTTTGGCTCAGTCAAACAGTAGGAACCAAGCCACTCTCCCGTGGTGAGCTTAGGGCAATACGCCTGCCTGACCAATTCACTGCCAAAACTGGCCACCATCCACGTCACCATGTTGTGAATCGTCATAAAAGCAGTAGTGGAGGTGCATCCCTCACTAAGGCGTTCAAACACAATTGACGCATCGAGGCGGCTCAACTCTAATCCACCCTGCGCTTCGGGAGCATACAGAGACATCAACCCCAACTCCCCGGCTTGTCTTAGCTCTGATTTAGGAAAAAGGCACTCTTCATCCCAGCGCGCTGCATTTGGGGCGAGTTGTTCATCAGCAAATTGTTTCGCTGTCTCTGCGAAAGCACGTTGTTCCTCATTGAGTTCAAAATCCATGGCAGCATCCCCCACTGTTAGCGCAAGTGAATGGTCAGGTTTGGTCCGTCTGGAATATCATCGTCAAACCATCGAGCCGTTACGGTCTTCGTTTCGGTATAGAACTTAACGGCTTGTTTACCATAGGCATGCAGGTCTCCATAAAAGCTCCCGCGCCATCCTGTAAATGAGAAAAACGGTAAAGGCACTGGGATCGGAACATTTATGCCTACCTGCCCGACCATAACTTCGTGCTGATACTTGCGTGCAGCAGCACCACTGGCGGTGAAAATAGAGGTGCCGTTCCCATAGGGGTTGCTGTTAACTAATGACAGAGCCTCTTCCAGAGTCTCTACTTCCATACAAACTAAAACGGGTCCGAAAATCTCTTCCTTGTATATGGACATGTCCCGGGTTACACCTCTGAATAGTGTTGGTCCAACCCAGTTTCCATCGGGCAAACCGGACACATGGCACTCACTACCGTCAAGCAAACACTCTGCGCCTTCCGCTTGCCCCTGTTGAATCAACGTCAGAACTCTCTGCTTGGCTGTTGCACTAATCAAAGGACCGTAGGCCGCGTTGTCATCGTCCCAAGCGCCTGGATTCACTTTCGACATCGCATTGGCCAATTCGGGGATCCATTGATTTGAAGTGCCCACAAACACAGCGACTGAAATGGCCATACATCGCTGACCCGCAGCCCCCACCGACGATCCCACCAAATGGTTGATGACCTGCTCTCTATTCGCATCTGGCATCACCACCATGTGGTTTTTTGCACCTGCAAACGCCTGTACCCGTTTATGGTGAGCAGTGCCTGTCTGATAGATATACTGAGCAGTAGGTACTGAACCTACGAACGACACTGCTTTAATTTCTGGATGAGCAAGCAGGTAATCTACTTGCTCCTTCCCGCCGTGAATGACCTGAAGGACACCTTCGGGCGCACCCGCTTGCTGGAATAGTTCAGCCAGTCGAATAGCCGTCAACGGTACTTGCTCAGACGGCTTCAGTACAAAACTGTTGCCTGCCGCAATAGCAATGGGGAACATCCAGAGTGGGATCATGGCCGGAAAATTAAATGGCGTGATACCGCAGCAAACACCAAGAGGCTGCACAATGGAGTAGCCGTCAATATCCGTTGCGACATTTTCAACCGTTTCACCCATCATGTTACTGGCAATGTTGGCCGCTTGCTCAACAACCTCTATCCCCCTCCACACATCGCCCTTAGCATCAGCAATGGTTTTGCCCGTCTCCGTAGACAACAACTGAGCAATCGCATCGTGCTGTTCTTTCAACAACTGCTGATAGCGCAACATCAACCTGGCACGCTCCGAAACGGCTACTTCTTTCCACTGTTTTTGCGCAATCAGCGCTTGTGACACGGCATGTTCCATTTCACTTTCCGTGCTCAATGGAAGTTTAGCGATAACTTTATTGTCGGCTGGGTTGGTAACCTCCAGCCACTCGGTAGATTCTGACTGACGGCATCCACCATTGATAAATAACGGAACGTTATGAGTCATGACTTTGTCCTTTTGTTTAAACCGGAATCTCTATAGCAAGAGCGGTCGCTTCACCTCCGCCAATGCACAAGGCCGCAATGCCCCTTAAAGGCCTGTCTCCGTGGGAACGATCGGACTTCTGAGACATCAGACTGTGAATCAGAGTCACCAAGATCCTTGCGCCACTCGCTCCTATGGGGTGACCCAAAGCACAAGCGCCACCATTTACGTTAACTTTGACTGGATCAAGATTTAGCTGCTGCATGGCGATTTTGGTAACGACAGCAAATGCTTCGTTGATTTCCCATCCATCGACCTGTTGTGCACTCCAACCCACCTTATCTAGCAGGTCGTGAATCGCATTAACCGGTGCCAGAGTAAATTCAGAGGGCTTTCTCGCTGCGGTTGTTTGTCCTTTGATCTTAGCCAAAGGCTCCAATCCCATAGACAAGGCCATTTGCTTCTCCATCAGGATTAACGCGGCGGCTCCATCTGAGATGGCACTTGAGTTGGCAGCAGTAATGCTGCCATCTGGCCTGAATGCAGGTTTCAGGCGAGGGATCTTCTCAATGTTGATTGATTGTGGGAGTTCATCTGCCTCTAACAAAACAGTGTTGTCCACAGAAATCGGACACACTTCCGCTTCAAAAGCACCGCGTAATTGGGCCGTCATAGCACGCTGCGCCGACAGGACAGCCCACTCATCCATTTGCTCTCGACTAAACCCCAACTGGTCAGCAATCTGTTGGCCATAAACCCCCATGAGATGACCTTCATAAGCGTCTTGTAAACCATCCAGAAACATATGGTCATAACAGGTGCTGTGACCGATTCGAATCCCTTCTCGTGCCTTAGGTAATAGATATGGCGCATTAGTCATGCTCTCCATACCACCAGCGATCACACAGTTCATCTCCCCCGATTGAATCAGGGTCGAAGCTAGCATCACTGTCTTCATTCCTGAGCCACACACTTTGTTAATTGTGGTACAGGGTATTGAGTCCGGTAGCCCTGCTCCCAAGGCTGCCTGTCTGGCGGGAGCCTGTCTACAACCCGCCGTCAGTACGCACCCCATAAGCACTTCATCCACTAATGCTGCGTCAATAGCCGTTATGCCCATAACGGCTGAGATGACCGTACTGCCAAGTGCAGTAGCCCCGACTGGTGTTAATTTGCCCTGAAACTTTCCTATGGGAGTACGCTTAGCGGCAACAATCCAGACTTCACGTTGGCTCATTTCTTTCCCCACTAATTCCTTGACGTTTGTGTAAGCATAGCACTAACATTTACGTAAACGTAAAGAAACAAGTTGCTAACTTGTCAAATTTCCTTTACTCACCTTCTTGATAGGCAGTGGTCGAGTGAAGCATGACAAAGCCCAACAATTCGGAGAGCAGTAACCGATGGACACTTTTAAGATCAGCGATCTCGCCAAAGAATTTGATATTACAACCCGAAGTATCCGGTTTTATGAAGATGAAGGGCTGTTGCAGCCTGAACGCAAAGGAACAATGCGTATCTACCATCGCAGAGACAAGGTACGCCTGAAACTGATTCTAAGGGGCAAACGTCTGGGCTTTGCTTTAGCAGAAATCCGTGAACTGTTTGAGCTATACGACACCCATCAGGGGGATAGCCAACTAACCAAAATGCTAAAGATCATCGACGAGAAGGAAGCCGTATTGAAGCGCCAGCTCGAAGACATCAATACGTTACTGGAAGACTTATCCGTTGCCAGAAGGCGCTGTGAAGATGCGCTGGGACACAAAAAAGCAAGTTAACGATTTAACGCTGCCAGGCTAACGGAGCAGAAGTAGAGTTTCTTCCAGTTGAAGGGAGGTTCTATGACTAACCAATACACACCACTTAACTTTGGGCTCGACGAGTCCATTAACCTGCTTCGTGAACATGTTAGCGGCTTTGCCCGCGAGTACATTGCGCCGATCGCTTCGACAATAGATGCGAACAATGCCTTTCCCAACGAGCTCTGGCCCCAACTTGGCGAAATCGGGCTTTTAGGTGTTACGGTATCTGAGCAATATGGCGGAGCCGGAATGGGCTATCTGGCTCATGTCGTTGCACTTGAAGAAATCAGCAGAGCATCAGCCTCCGTGGCGTTAAGTTATGGTGCCCACTCTAACCTTTGCGTTAACCAGATATTTTGTAATGGCAACGATGCGCAGCGAGCTCGCTACCTGCCGAAGCTCGTCGATGGCTCTCACATTGGTGCTTTGGCGATGAGTGAAGCAAACGCAGGTTCTGATGTCGTCAGCATGCAACTAAGAGCTGAGCGCTTTGACGATCATTTCCTATTAAACGGATGCAAAATGTGGATCACCAACGGCCCTGATGCCGATATTCTGGTGGTGTACGCAAAAACTGACCCTAATGCAGCGCAACACGGGATCACAGCCTTTATCATTGAAAAGCAGTTTGACGGATTCAGTCACGCCCAGAAACTCGACAAACTCGGCATGCGTGGTTCAAATACCTGTGAACTGGTTTTTCAAAACTGTAAAGTCCCTATCGATAACGTACTTGGTGAAGTCAATAAGGGGATTGAAGTGCTTATGAGCGGCCTCGACTATGAACGTGTCGTTCTGGCAGCTGGCCCTCTTGGTATCATGCAGGCATGCCTCGATCTCGTTATCCCTTATGTTCACGAAAGAAAACAATTTGGACGTGCGATTGGCGAGTTTCAGTTAGTTCAGGCCAAACTTGCTGACATGTACACCCGTTGCAACGCTGCACGCGCCTACCTGTATGCTGTGGCAAGCGCATGTGACCGAGGTCAAATAACCCGAAAAGATTCTGCAGGAGTCATACTTTACACGGCTGAACTAGCGACTCAAATGGCACTCGATGCCATCCAGTTGCTGGGAGGAAACGGATATATCAACGAGTTTCCCGCTGGTCGTCTACTCAGAGATGCAAAACTGTATGAAATTGGCGCTGGAACCTCGGAAATCAGACGTATGCTCATCGGCCGAGAACTGTTTGATGAATCCAATTAATCGGGGGAGCCATGGGCAAATTAGTCAGTAAAATAAAACCTCAATCAGAGCTGTACATTAATAATCAGTCTGCCATGAATGCATTGGTCGCTGATTTGGAAGCCAATGCTGCCCAAATCGAGCAAGGTGGGGGTGAAAAGGCCATTGCCAGACAGCGCGCCAAAGGCAAACTTCCTGTCAGGGAACGCATTAATGCCTTACTGGATAACAATTCAGCTTTTCTAGAAATCGCTAAGTTCGCAGCGTTCAAAGTATATGACGACGATGTCCCTTGCGCTGGTGTCGTGGCGGGCATTGGTTATGTCTCCGGCATCATGTGCATGATCATAGCTAATGATCCATCCGTAAAAGGCGGAACATACTACCCCCTAACCGTTAAAAAACATCTGCGAGCCCAGGAAATCGCCTCTCGCTGTCAGTTACCCTGCATATACCTGGTGGATTCAGGTGGTGCCAACTTGCCTCATCAGGCAGAGGTATTTCCAGATAAAGAACACTTCGGGCGAATCTTCTTTAATCAAGCTCGTATGTCAGCTAAGGGCATTCCGCAAATAGCGGTGGTGCTAGGTCTGTGCACCGCTGGCGGAGCCTATGTACCCGCCATGGCTGATGTGTCCATCATGGTCAGGCAACAAAGCACGATTTTTCTTGCTGGCCCACCACTGGTCAGAGCGGCCACGGGGGAACAAGTCACCGACGAGGAGCTTGGCGGTGCAGACGTGCATTGTAAGAAGTCGGGCGTCGCCGACTACTGCGCAACCGACGAAAAAGATGCTCTGGTTTTGGCCCGGCAAGCCGTAGCCAATTGTAATGTGAGTTCGCCCTTGCTTACTGCCTCCTCCGTTGAACCTTGCTACGATCCTGCCGAAATCTACGGGGTGGTAAATGCAGATCTACGGTTATCATTTGATGTTCGTGAGATAATTGCACGTATCGTCGATGGTTCAGAGTTTGATGAGTTTAAAGCCCTGTTTGGCATTACACTCGTCTGTGGTTTTGCCCGAATTAACGGTCACCTGATCGGTATCGTCGCCAATAACGGCATTCTTTTCTCCGAGTCTGCACAAAAAGGAGCGCATTTTATAGAGCTATGTGCCAAGAGAAAGATACCGCTACTGTTTTTGCAAAACATCACCGGATTTATGGTCGGCAAACAGTATGAAGAAGGCGGCATTGCGAAACACGGAGCCAAGTTAGTCATGGCGGTCTCTTGTGCCGATGTCCCTAAATTTACCATTATTATTGGCGGCTCTTACGGCGCGGGTAACTATGGAATGTGTGGCCGCGCATATGACCCAACCATGATGTGGATGTGGCCCAATGCCCGCATTTCTGTCATGGGAGGGCTACAGGCAGCCAACGTACTCGCTCAGGTGAAAAGAGACGTCAAGAGCCGAACTAACGAGCACTGGTCAAGAGAAGATGAGGCGACTTACAAGCAAAGTATTATCCAACGTTACGACACCGAGGGCCATCCTTACTATGCCAGCGCAAGGTTATGGGATGATGGAATTATCGACCCAAAAGAGACACGCAACGTGCTATCTCAGGCGTTAAATGCGGTGGCAGGTGCCTCTATCCCGGATAGTGAGTTTGGCATATTCAGGATGTAAGGAGCCATCATGGAAACAGACAAACCTGTACTCATCAGCGTCGATCACCTAGGTATTGCTACCATCACCTTGAATCGGCCAGAGAAAGGAAATGCATTTGATGATCGCATCATTTCATTACTGTTGACCGCATTGAGCAATCTCGCCAATAACCCAGAGGTTCGCTGCTTAGTCTTAACAGGAAGCGGTAAGCACTTTTGTTCTGGTGCGGATTTAGCCTGGATGAAGTCGATGGCGAGTAAAAGCGAAATCGAAAATCTTGAGGATGCCAAACGCTTAGCTCACTTAATGCGTTGCCTTGATACCTTACCGATACCTACAATTTCAGTGGTCCAGGGAGCGGCCTACGGAGGTGCGCTTGGTTTGCTGTGTTGCAGTGATATGGTTATTGCCCAAACAGACAGTCAGTTTTGTCTTAGTGAAGTCAAGCTTGGGCTAGTGCCTGCTACCATCTGCCCGTATGTGGTCAGAACCTTGGGTGCACGCCACGCTCGTCGTTTTATGTTAACGGCCGAAATCATTCCAGCACAACGCGCTTTGGAACTAGGTTTGGTACATGAACTTCTCGACGCCGAAGCGATTGAAGGGTATCTGAGCAAAATCACAAAACGCATTTGTCACAATGGCCCTGTCGCTCTTCAAACAACCAAAGCATTAATTCACCACTGTCACCAGCATACTATTGATGGAACACTCTCTACATTGACCAGTGAGGTCATTGCTAAAGCCCGAGTCTCCCCTGAAGGACAAGAAGGAATCCGCGCTTTTTTCAGCAAAACTAAGCCAGACTGGGTCACTAAGGAGTGAGGCTGTGGTCATCGATTCTGTAGCAGCATCAATTCTACTCCCCCAGAAAGTTAATATTGTGGAGGTAGGGGCACGAGACGGGCTGCAAAATGAAGCCTCCGTATCTTTGAAAACAAAGGTCGCATTAATCAATGCCCTTTCAATTTCAGGCTTGCGACATATTGAAGCAGGGGCGTTTGTGTCTCCCAAACGAGTGCCACAAATGGCGGATTCCGCCGAAGTCCTCAAACAAATCACTCGTCACAAGGGCGTGACCTACTCTGCCCTGACACCAAATGTTCAGGGACTGGAAGCGGCCATTTCCGCAGGCGCATCTGAAGTCGCCGTGTTCGCCTCCTGTTCCGAGTCCTTCAGTCAACGCAATATTCATTGTTCAATAGCAGAGAGCATTAACCGTTTTGTGCCTGTTATCAACGCGGCGAACACCGCTGGGCTGAGAGTTCGGGGCTACCTTTCCTGTGTCGCAGACTGCCCCTATGATGGCGCCACTTCCCCCGCACAAGTCGCTGCCATTGCTAGTGAGCTCAGAAACCTGGGCTGCTATCAGATCTCACTTGGAGATACGATAGGTACCGGAACACCGTTAAGAATTGCTCGCATGTTAGAGCATGTCTCAAAGGGCATCAGTTTTGATCAGCTTGCGGTTCACTTTCACGATACCTACGGCCAAGCGCTTGCCAATATTTATCAGGCTCTCACTATGGGCGTTAACACCATCGACAGTAGCGTAGCAGGCTTGGGAGGATGTCCTTACGCAGCAGGCGCGTCAGGTAACGTCGCCACAGAAGAAGTGCTCTTTCTTTGTGAAGGATTAGGCATTGAAACCGGTGTAGACATCAACGCCATTGCCCGCGCAGGTTGGCAGGTATGTCAACAATTAAATAGAACACCAGTTTCTAAAGTGTCACAAGCATTACGCAACGCCTACCTAGAAAATATATCGAAATAAATCCAGCCGGTTAACTTTCTATAAATCCTATAAAGATCAATAGGTTCAATTTATATATATTTCTAATAATAACGACTTTCTATAACCAGAGCACCATTCCAATAAAATTAAGCTAAACTAAAGTTCAAACGAGTGAGGGAACACTATGTTAGATAGCTGTCTTAAATACCTTTGTGAGCGTATGAACCAGTCAATAAATGCAACATTCGAATTATCCGACAACCTTATTGTTGTCGCCTGCCCCTCTAACAATAATAAGGAAGATGTTAATAGCAATGAAAACAAAGTCCTTATTTTTATTAGTGGGATTGAGAAAGATCCCTTTTCAAAGAATAGCAATAGAGGTGCGTACCCCACCCAGCAGAAAACAGCAATGACAAGTAAACCACTCTATCTCGCTATTTCTGTAGTGGTTGCAGCGAATTTCACAGCTACCAACTATAGCGATGGATTAAAAATTTTGTCTCACCTCCTCGCATTTTGTAATAGAAACCCATTATTTACACGACAAAATTCTCCGGACCTCCCTGAGTTCGTTGAACAAATAGGGCTTGAAATGGAGACCCTTTCGGAAGGCGAACTCAGTCATATGTGGAGTATGCTAGGGTCAAACTACCTTCCCTCCTGTGTCTATCAAGTGCGAATTGTTATCCCTGATTCCGATACATTACTCCGACAAGCTGGACAACTTAACCTAGTTAAATCTAACCTGGTCAAAGAGGATAAATAATGGCCCGTTACACAAATTATTTGGCAATTTCAGTTAACCACCGTTACTTCGAGGACAGTGGCAAGACAATTCCGATAGAGGTGAAACCCACCGACACGACTGCCCATTGGCTCCAGCAGTACCATATGTTTCTTAAACCGACATCGAGCGGGATCTGCATCATCGCTGATCTAGATATGCTCGAGAGTATTCCTCCCCCTGATGAACCAGTAAACTTGATATTCAAGATATTCAGTGGTGACGTCTTTTTCCGTAACTATACCGAGATACCAGTCAATAGGGAGTTATGTTTTGCTTTGTTTGAATTTAATGACTATCGTTCATCTGCCCAAATAGCCTCTCCTAAACACTGGCTAAACTCTCAGGACATTTTTGACAGTAACTATCGCCATTCTATTTCCGAGTTTGAACTAAGCCATAAGTTAGTCGGAGTTGTTAATATTGAGTTATCTCGATCGCATTTTTACGATAAAAATAAAAGCTATACTTTAGACTTCCCAAACATTTCGGCTTTTTGGCAGTACTACGTCCCCACTATAAACCCCATTTCCGATTATCAAATTCTTGATAAAACTGGAAAGTACAACTTCGAAAATATTGGCGAAGAGATGCTTAGCAATCGACGATACGTAATTTATCGTTCCAGTATAGCTTTACCAGTGACACTGAGGTCCGATCTATCCTTTCAACTCAGAAATAACCACAAAATTGTTTATCGCAGACTCGCTAACGCCACCCCTGAGCATATAGAAATTACACAAATAGACGAAGAAAAACATCGACTGTGCCATATTTATTTACCTTAGAGGTTATTGATAAAAATATAACAAAATCAGCGCATTAATATGAAAATCATCACCTTGACAGCCCAAATGACACCATCTATACCTAAACTAAAGTTAATGCTTAGCTTTTTTTTTACTACATTAGTATTAGCAACATGCCTCGCTATGACAGCAGTACTGAGTGATGTCATTCTCAGCAAATTGCGAGCATTCGGTCACCATTCAATCTAACCAAAAGGATTTAACTATGGGTGTGATGAAAACACCAGGCGTTTATATCGTTGAGAAAAACGCCTTCCCCAATTCTGTTGTCGAGGTTGCTACTGCCGTTCCGGCGTTTATTGGCTATACACAGAAAGCGGTTAATGGCGGAAAGTCACTGAGTAATGTTCCTTGGCGAATCACTTCTATGTCTGAGTTCCGTCAGTATTTCGGTGGAGCACCTCTGCCAACTTTTGAAATCAGCGAAGCTGAAGAAGGTCCGGAGGCACAAGTTGACTTTCGTCAGCAAGACACAGCCTATCAGATCAAGCAATCGAACAATCGCTACACACTTTATCATAACATGTTATTTTTCTTCCAAAATGGCGGCGGTCCCTGCTACATAGTTTCTGTCGGTAGCTACCAGGATGATATCGCTCCTGACAAGCTCAAAGGAGGCATAGATCCGCTGATTAAAGAGCCTGAAGCAACCATGTTAGTCATTCCTGAAAGTGTGCAGTTGGCAGAGGATGACTGCATTAATGTACAGCAAGCCATGCTAGGGCATTGCGGTGGCAAGATGAAAAACCGGGTGGCCATTCTCGATATTTGGGAAGGTTTTAAAGACAGGCAAGCCTCTAGCGGTGATTGCGTAGAGAATTTCCGCTCGAAACTAGGTATTAATTACCTGGACTATGCATCAGCTTACTACCCTTGGCTTGATACCTCTATCGTTCAGGATAGTGATGTTAGTTTTCACAATATTAGTAACTTAGATAAGCTTTCTGAATTATTAACAAATGAAGTGAATAGCGCATTCAAGGATTTGGAAGGTCTTTCAGAGGACGAACTGAAAAGTGGTGGCAACAAGCTACGAGCAACCCGAAAACAGCAGATGCTTGATGAGATCGCCAAGTTAGCAAATACCGATTTATCCGACCAGGAGCAAGTCTTGGTTGATAAAGTATTACAAACGATGAGCCCGCTTTACCAAACCATCATGAGCGAGGTGAAACATCAACAAAATATCCTGCCACCCGCTGCCGCCATGGCCGGCATTTATACCATGGTAGACAACTCTCGAGGAGTATGGAAAGCACCAGCCAATGTGAGTCTGAACGCCGTCATCGCCCCTACCGTCAACATCAGCGACGATGAACAGGAAGATCTCAATGTGACCACCCAAGGTAAATCCATTAACGCAATTCGCCCCTTTGTAGGTGAAGGTACTTTAGTTTGGGGCGGACGTACGCTTGATGGTAACAGCCTCGACTGGCGCTACATTAACGTTCGCCGCACTATGATCATGCTAGAAGAATCGATAAAGCTTGCCTCCAAGGCTTATGTGTTTGAGCCAAATGTCGCCAGTACCTGGGTTTCAATGGAAAGCATGATCAGCAACTTCCTATACGGAATCTGGAAACGTGGAGGGTTGGCGGGTGCCGCACCTGCTGAAGCGTATAGCGTTAGCGTGGGTCTCGGGAAAACCATGACTGGCGATGACATCCTAGAGGGCATTTTGAGGATCACTGTTCTTGTGGCGATCACTCGCCCTGCAGAGTTCATTGAAATTACGTTCCAGCAGAAAATGCAAGAATCATAGTCCCTAAGTTTTAAGCATAGAGGGCATTTCGCTGTAGTCCTTCGTTACTAATTAATTGTAAAAGGAGACAACCATGGCAGATGATGGTTCAGCTCAAACAGAAACCGTATGGCCGATGCCTAAATTTCATTTTGAAGTGAAATGGGATGGTGGTGCCGGAGCCGATGCAAAGATGGTTGCAGCATTTCAAGAGATTTCCGGTCTGGATACTGAAGCACAACCCATCGAATATCGAGCCGGTAATAGCAAGGTATTCTCAACCGTTAAAATGCCAGGCATTGTAAAAACCAGTAATGTCACTTTGAAAAAAGGTATTTTCAAAAGTGACAATAAATTTTACGACTGGTACAGCAAGATCAAGATGAACACTATTGCTCGCACGGCTGTCACCATCAATCTACTTGATGAAGGTGGCTCCCCAGTAATGAGCTGGAAATTGAAGAATGCCTGGCCAACCAAGGTTTCCGGAACCGATTTGAAATCGGACGGCAATGAAGTCGCCGTAGAGACTATCGAACTTGCTCATGAAGGGTTGGAGATTTCGACCTAACTATAGACACCTGGCCACCTTCTACTCGGTGGCCAGGCCGGAAATTTTGAGCACACACTGGACATGGGAACTGATACAGCATGGAAGATGAATGGCCCCTACCTGCTTTTTATTTCAGCGTAGTAATCGGAAACAACAAGGACGACTCTGCATTTCAGGAAGTTTCTGGTCTGGAAGCACAAATCGAGACGGATGAATATCGAGAAGGCGGCAATAATCTCGTCTACCATCTGCCCAAGTCGATCAAGCATTCAAACCTTTTACTGAAAAGAGGGATAGCGGAGTCAGGTTCTGCGCTGGTCAAGTGGTGTCAGGATATTGTCGGGGCACAACTATCCAAAGCAATTGTACCGAAAACTGTATCTGTCCGACTACTTGATAATTCAGGATCTCCCTGTCGAGTATGGGTATTGTACAACGCCTACCCAGTCAAGTGGCGAGTTGAAGGCTTTAGCTCTACCAAAAATGAAGTGGCCATTGAAGAAATCGAACTCTGCTACAGCAGAGCCAGCCGAACAAAATAAAGGGTGAAGAGGTAATTCTGTTTATGCCTATCGAAATTAAGCAAATGTCCATTCGCTCTAATGTAACGACTGAGAAAGAAACGACGTCTAAACAACAAGAGCACAGCTGCGACGATTCAAGTAACAACGGTAATACATTATCTAACTATACAGTGCAACACACCGCTCAATTTCAATCAATTAAGTGGGTGCATAGAAAGCTGCAACAGGAAGTCAGAGAACGTTAAACATGGTAGACAAACTCAAGATTGAGTCGATCGCAGCATCCGGTAACGCTGCCACAACCTTTGTAGCGATGCTAAACCCGAATTCCATTAAGCATGGCTTCGGCATTGGGTATACCGACGACCCTTGCAAGCACCAACAAGCACAGGGGGATATCGCTCCCACCGTTCAATTTCAGGGATATCAAAGTGAAAAGCTTGATTTCGAAATTATGATCGATGCAACGGGTGTGGTTGAGTACAAAAAAGGTAAGTCAGTTCAGGACCAGCTTACTCTGCTAAAGAAAGTCGCTTACGCGTACAATGGCAAGCAACATGAGCCAAACCCAGTAAAAATAAGTTGGGGAACAACCCTCAGTTTTCGTGGACGACTCACTTCCATGGCGGTGGCATACGTGTTGTTTGATTCTAGTGGCGTGCCATTAAGAGCAACGGTTAGTCTGAGCTTCACACAATTTCTCACCGAAAAAGAAAAAGAAGCACTAGCCAAGAAATCCTCTCCGGACCTTACGCACCATGTCATTTTCAAAGCAGGAGACACTCTTCCTGGATTATGTCATCAAATATATAACGACAGCTCTTACTACCCCAAGGTTGCGGCTTTTAACAAGCTGCCCAGTATCCGCAATATCAATCCGGGCACCCGGCTGTATTTCCCACCATTGAGTCAATAACGAGGTCATATGGCAGAGTCTCCTATCTCCACCAACAGCGGCGTTACCTCATTTAGCATTAAGGCGAATGGGAACACGATAGACAGCAAAATAGGTGTGTTGGCTATCGACGTGTTTTATCAAGTTAACCATATCGCTTACGCAGAGATTTCGTTGAACGACGGCAATGTAGCAGCACAAACGTTCACAAACAGTTCTGGTGAGACGTTTAAACCTGGCTCTGTTATTACGATTGATGCTGGCTACAGCGGCAAAGAAGAAACCATATTTGAGGGTGTCGTAACCGGACATGCCATCCGCATCACTGATGACAATCTCTCTACCTTACAAATCAGTTGCAAAGATCAAGCGATCGCTATGACGATATCCCGACATAGTCAAAGCTATCTGCAAAAAAGCGATAGCGACATTGTCAGCTCCCTTATTAATAAGTATTCAAACGTTACCAATAAAAACGTCGAAAAAACCACACAAGAGCATGATGAACTCGTCCAGTTTCACTGCAGTGACTGGGATTTTATGCTGACCCGAGCAGAAGCAAATGGACTAGTTGTGGTGAATCTACAAAATACACTCAAGATCGCATCCCCTTCAGTCTCCGACCCTGCTGCACTCGTAGTTACCTACGGCACAGACCTCATCAACCTGTCTGCAGAAGTCGATGCACGCTCACAATTAAGCAAAGTCACGACCACCGCCTGGGATCCGAGCCAACAAAAAATGCTCACCGGACAATCCCCCGTAGCTTCAATTTCCAAGCAAGGGAATTTTGGCGCTCAAGAACTGGCCAAAGTATTGTCGATCGATGACTATCGTATGCAGACTTCCGCCGCATACACACAGGAAAGCCTCACTAACTGGGCCAAAGGGCAAAGGACAAAGTCTTTACTGTCTAAGGTACGAGGGACCGTTACTTTTCAAGGAAACGCAAAAGCGAAAATTGACACTTTGATTGAGCTAGCTGGTGTTGGTGACAGATTTAACGGCTCTCATTATGTAGGAGCCGTTCACCACAGAATCGACCGTGGACAATGGTTGACCACTGTCGACCTTGGTTTGTCCCCCATGTGGTCTACTGAACACCGAGATCTCGGCGCGCCACCGGCCTGTGGCTGGTTACCGCCTGTTGATGGTTTGCAAATTGGAGTTGTAAAGAAACTGGATAGCGACCCCCAAAGTCAATATCGAGTTCAGGTTGAAGTTCCCGCTTTAGGCGATGACAGTAACCTACTGTGGGCAAGGCTTTGTTCTTATTACGCTACTAATCAGAGTGGCAATTTCTTCATACCTGAAATAGAAGACGAAGTTGTTCTGGGTTACTTAAACCAGGACCCAAGTCAGCCAATCATACTTGGGAGCCTGTTCAGTAGCAAAAAAGCCATGCCATATGACCTCACGGCAGACAACAACACCAAAGCAATCGTCACCAGGAGCAAACTTAAAGTAGAGTTTGATGACAAGGATAAAGTAGTCACGATTACTACGCCTGGAAACAACAGCATTACCATCAGCGACAAGGATAAATCTATCAAACTTGCTGACCAGAACAGCAACATCATCGAAATGAATGAAAGCGGAATCAAACTCGACTCTCCCAAGAACATTACTATCTCAGCCAAGGGAGATATCTCTTTGAAGTCAACAGGCAGCACGAACATACAGGCCCAATCAGACGTGGCCATTAAAGGGCTCAATGTGAGTGCCGAGGCGCAAACGGGCCTCACAGCGAAAGGATCCGCAACCGCTGAGCTCTCCGCTTCCGGAATGACGACCATTAAGGGTGGAATGGTAAAGATCAACTAATCCGCTAAATAAGAAAAGGAATCAACAATGCCATTTGCTGCAAGAATTACGGATATGCATGTATGCCCAATGGTCACTCCGGGGCTACCTCCGGTCCCACATGTGGGCGGGCCTGTCATAGGTCCCGGGATACCAACCGTGTTAATAGGTAGCATTCCAGCATCCGTCGTGGGTGATATGTGCACCTGTGTTGGCCCTCCATCAACCATAGTGACAGGCTCGATGACGGTTATGATTGGAGGCAAACCCGCAGCACGAATGGGTGATACCACTAACCATGGTGGCAATGTCGCTATGGGCTGCCCGACCGTCATGATCGGCGGTTAATATTTCTACAAGGAAGTGAGTTATGGACAGAGACAGCGGATTTCTGGGAACAGGTTGGGCATTTCCCCCTAGTTTTTCATACGACGATCGTAGTGCCGCTCTTTGCAAAAATGAAGTGGACATCAGGCAAAGTCTGACCATCCTGTTATCGACAGCACCGGGCGAACGCATTATGCACCCTGATTTTGGTTGTGGTATTAATCGGTTTGTCTTCGCTGAACTTACCAAAACAACCCTGACTGAAATGGAATATGAAATTCGTCAGGCTGTGCTGTTGTTTGAATCACGTATTGACCTCGAGATGATCACGCTCACGCCGGATTCAGTAGCAGGCAAAATTGTCATTGATTTGCACTACAACATCATCACAACAAACACACGTGACAATATGGTTTACCCATTTTATCTCCAGGAGGGCACTCTCATTGCTCCCGAACTTATGCCCGTATTCGAGACTGGAGAAGGTTCATGACCTATCAAAGTGAAAGGCGTAATCGAGCACTTGAAACTGGATTTTTCCGGCCATATGAGTTGAGTTTTCAACAACTCATTATCTGGGCAAAAAAATTTGCCGGACTGATTCCGTACCGAAATAAGGAGGCTGCCTTTGATGGGGACTGGAGCGTTATGTTTGAGCGTAACGAACTCGTTGTGTGTGCCGCCGTACTGAGCACTGACGAGACTGAGTTAAAAAAACAATTTAAGCGCAGTTTTATTATCGGAGAACAGGAAGGCCTT
This sequence comes from Vibrio hangzhouensis, assembly GCF_900107935.1. Taxonomy (GTDB): domain Bacteria; phylum Pseudomonadota; class Gammaproteobacteria; order Enterobacterales; family Vibrionaceae; genus Vibrio; species Vibrio hangzhouensis. The sequence continues at coordinate 209,388 of NZ_FNVG01000001.1, forward strand.
GCATATATTCTTCATCTTTTCAATCTGTTAGATAGCTGGTATCAAAATCTACCTAGCTCTCCGGCATTAAGTCATGATCTTAAGTTGAGTCTTCTGGGCCACTACCAGACTGAGTTGTGTAAACCGCTAGCGCATCTGTACCAATGCACACCAAAAAACTTACATTCTCAGTTTGAACACTTAGACTCACTTTGGCAATTACCCGATCATACACTGACAGAACATACTGTCACTGCATCATCCAGTATCCATGAAGAATCTCTACACTGCTTTTCTAAGATACTATCGGTTATTAGTGACCTGAAGCAAGAATGTCGAGAAACATTCGATAAGTCGCAGCACCATGGAGAGCATCCACCTCAAATCGCCCTTTATCTGGCTTTTTTGAAACTGTTTGAACGTGCACAATTAAAAATAAATGAGTTTACAGATAAGCACTTACAGTTTTACTACCGCGATGTACTCGCTCAAAAACCGCTGCTGGCTCCGGAGGAACCGATATACCTTAAGTTGACCCAAAACAAGGCAAGTAACACCGCTGTGTTCATAGGCAAAGACCACATCTTTACACCAGGTAACACTACGACATTCGAGCCAATAATATATCGCAGCGCCTATTCAATGGAGATAACAGACGCTGAAATCGACCGGGTATTCAATTTAACATTTCGTAGAAATCCACTCATTTCTCCCGAAACTGAACTCGGATTGATCTCCGGAGTTAGCCAGCACAAAGCGTCGGCAACACCAGAACCGTCTGAGGGCAAAAGTAAACAAACTAAATCATTTGAAATTTTTGGACACAGCGCCAACCTCGACGAAAGTCAAAGCCAGCAAATGGGGTTAATTATTTCTGATCCACTTTTTTCGCTGGAGAACGGCTTCCGGGAGCTTACATTACAATTCGAACTGCAGGAAGTCGGCAGTAGCCAGTTGTATCAGCGCTTATCTGAATTTTATCTACAGTATGTCGCCGACACGCAATCGACAACGATTGAAATCCAGCCCGATGATAATGGTCGTCAGCTTGCCGATGATGCCATCGAGTTAGTCGTTAACGAGATCATTCAACTGCAAGCATCCGTCTTGGGTGATTGGCTTTATAACATTCCCATGGGGAGGTTACTAGCTAAGGTCAATTCCTCCGAACTTGTTGCCAGGATTGATGAAGATGCGACACTGCAGACCAGAGAGGCTTACCGCTGTGTTTTATTGGCGCTTCTGGATGACATCGCCAACAATCCTTCACCTGAAGCTTCGACCACATCCCAAAAAGAATGTTTTTTCAAGATACTGGGGCAACTAGTGGTGCGCTATGCCCTGACAACAGGAGAGTGGTTAACGTCAGAAGACAAGAACAAAATTTTCTCTCTGACTCAAACATTGATTAACCAAAAAACCATAGACGAAACAGTCGAAGACACGCTGGCGTTGTTGCTAAACCACTCACGCATCCATACATTCTATCAGCTGTTCGAAAATGCTTTTGAGGCATACCTCTCTACCGAACAAGGTTGGGAAATGGCAGACCACGCTCAATTCGTCCCTATTGAGAACAATACGAACCACCAAATGGGGGGCGAACTCAATCTTCGCCTTGAGCCTGGTTTCCCCAAAACTGCCGCACTCGGTCCTGATGTCCACAATAGTGAGGGAGCGTTCAAAGATCCGGCGATCAAGCTAAGTTTGAAGGCCCAAAGTAACTGTTTCGCCTATAGCGTGTTCAGCGGATTTGAGTTTTCGGGACTCAGAATGGCGTGCAATGTCAGTGGTGTCACTCAGTTACAACTATTCAACCAAGACGGGCAAGCTGATCCCAGTCAGCCGTTTTTTCCACTGGGAGCTCAACCAAACGAAGGCTCCTACCTGGTCATTGCAGGCAAGGAATTGGCCTCCAAGCCACTTCGACACCTGGACGTTAATCTGGAGTGGAGTGGATTACCCGGCAACTGTGATGGTTTTAGATCACACTACGCTGAATATTCATATGATTATAGTAACCACAGTTTCAAGGTAACCGCTGAAGTCCTTAATAATGGGGGATGGGAAAAAATTGGTCAGCATCAACATACCTTGTTTTCACCAAAAACTGGTCCACTCGAGCGCAACGTCACATTATCCTTCGGCTCTGTTCGCAACAGTTACACTCCGAATCGTCATGATTGGCCCGCTCTTCCTTACGGACCTCAGTCGAGTATACGCAACGGACTGTTTAAAATTACACTAAGCGCCCCATCAACCGCATTTGGACACAATGAGTATGGGCTGGTTTTAAGTAAGACCCTTTCCCAGAACGTCAAGGCGAAGAATCAACAGCCCCTACCCAAGGCGCCTTACACGCCTAAGCTCAATCGAATATCTGTGAGTTATAGCGCACTACAAGCCATAGATCTGGGAGACATGTCCGCCAAAAACCAATGTCGCATTGTTCACCTTCATCCATTTGGGTCAGTCGATATCTATCCGCGAAATAACAAACACAAATTTGCATATCCACGCCTGCTTCCCCAATATGCTGAAGACGGTCACTTAATGGTTGGCATTAAAGGTGCAGAACTGTCCGGTTACCTCAATTTGTACTTTCTTCTCAATGATGACTCAAAACTCCTCACTCCCTATCCGTCTTCAGAATCTCAGTGGTATTACCTGGTGGGTGATCATTGGCTACCGCTCCCGGCCAAGCACATTATTCACGATACCACTCACGGTTTCTTAACATCGGGGATTATAACTTTAGATATTCCTGAAAGAATCGACACTGTGCACAATGTTATGCCCTCAGGTTTATTCTGGATAAGGGTAAGTACAAATAGGGGCATCAACCTGTATCCGAAGTGCCACCAGATTGCGACTCACGTCATTCAGGTAACAGGCGAAATGCAATCTGATTCAACTTTAAGCGACTTTGCTACATGGCAAAGCTTACCGATGCCCGCTAATTTGGGTGCCATCACACAACTCACTCCTTTCGCACACCAAAATACAAAAGAAACACACAAACAGTGGGTCATTAGAACCAGTGAACTATTACGTCATAAAGGAAAAGCCATTACTCCATGGGACTACGAACGGCTGGTACTACAGCAGTTCCCTGAGGTTGATTCGGCAACCTGTTTTCCTGCAAGACGGTATAACTCCGGCGTACCCTGCCCTGGAAAGGTTTTGATCACGGTAATACCAAAAGAGCGTTTATGCGAACACAACCCATGCAAATTTCGGCGTTTGGATTCCGCCACACTCATGAAAATAAGAGATTACTTAGCGCATATTGCTCGTTCACACTCTCGTATTGAAGTACGCAACGCAGGCTACGAAACGATTCAGATTCGCTGCTCCGTAACATTTTTAGAAGGAGTACATCACGGCCTGGCGATCCGTCGACTCGAATATGCGGTCATGGAAGCACTTTGTCCATGGAATCCAGAAGGAATGAATCAGGGTTTAGGCTGGGAACTCTCTTTGACAAAATTGTCTGCGTTCATCCGAAAACAGGACAACGTGACCAACGTCAGTGGGCTATCTGTGTTGAAGATAAGCCATCTTACAACCAACCACTATGAACTTCAGGATAGCGCACGCAATGACGAACCAATCAAAGCACAGTTGCCCTGGTACATTCTTGTTCCAGCTGCACACCACTTCATTACCATTGCGCCTGCAAGTCAAAGACCAGCACCCGTACCGGCTGGTGTGGGTAATTTGGTTATTGGTGAGCAATTTATTATTGACGAGACTCCTACTCCGGGTCTGTCACGAAAGTCATCAGGACAGACCTCCTCGACACAAAATAAAGGGGCGGACTAATCATGCCAAAACGTAACCGAAGTACCCTTAAAAACTTTTTCCTTCCTGGAACGATGCCGTCATCGGAGCATTTTTCTGACCTTATCGATTCCTGCGTCAATCAGGTAGAGGATGGATTCGAAAAACCACCCGCGACGGGTTTACAGCTCACCGCACTCGATCAGGAACACTTACTAAGTTTCTACCAGCAAAGTGACCGTGATACTGCACTTTGGCATCTGGGTTTGGACGCTAAAAGCACCAACCTGCACTTCAGAGCCAACCAAAACTCTAATATCACGGACGACGGCAGCTCTAATGGGCCGAGAACAAACTTAACGCTTACACCACAAGGATGCGTCGGCATTAACACCGATACACCAAAACACGCCCTTGATATCCACGGCACAATTTCGTCCCAAGGACGTTTCGGAACCGAAACCATCGATACTCTTATCCCAGCAGACGGTGAATGGCATGACATCACCGACAGCTTCGAGGGCTGTCAGATGTTAGAGGTGGTTGCAGGTGTTGGCATAAGACACACGGGGCGTTATGCCATGATCCACGCCATTGCCATCAATACTTGCGCTCCCAGTCACTGGTGGTGGCAGTGGAGAAAAAAGAATCCCATAAAAGCACAGCATGCCTTCTTCCGCTCCCCCGCCGACAAACTAAAACTTCGTTGGCTTCACGAGACAGAAAAAGGAACGGAAAGGCCGTATAAGCTGCAAATTCGGACCAATACCAGTTACGGAGACAATCGCTACATCCGCTATCACATCACCAAACTTTGGAACGATGACTATATGGCGAGTTGTGAGATATCCCAAGAGGATAAACCGGCCTGATAATGTCTGTGACCATATCTAAGCAAGAACATAACAATGACCCGGATAGGTTCGAACGCCTGTTCCAGTTGGGTATTACCTACATCCAGCAATTAAGCGGCAAAGTATGGACAGATTACAACACCCATGACCCGGGTATCACCATTCTCGAACAGGTCTGTTTTGCGCTCACTGACATCATGTATCGTAGCGATTTCGCCATTAACGATCTGCTAGCTGACGACCATGGAAACATCAATTACCATCAATATGGCTTAGCAACTGCTCCAGACATTCTGTCTGCGCCCCCACAACAACCGGAAGAGTATCAAGCATATATTGCTCGGTCAGTACCACAGCTGGAACAGATATGGTTCCATACCAATAAGCGGACACCGCATGCTGGACTGTACGACGCATCAGGTATACTGCAGCGCTTCTATCGTCGCCAGCAACAATCCTCTCGGGGAAATGATGGACAGTCGCTTTCGATGAAAGGGCAACAAGACAAAGCGAAACAGAACCTTATAGAAACGTATCACCGGGTTAGGGGCTTGGCTGAAGACCTGCAAAGCATCACGATAATGGGCGAATCAGCGATCCATCTCATCGCGTCAATTCAGATTAGCAATGACAACACAGAACCTAATCAGTTAGCCGCCCAAATTTATCAGCAAGCTGCGCAATGGCTAAGGCATCGCTCAGGGAGTGACGTTCACGAACTGTATGATATTCTGCTTAGTTATGATGGTGTACAACAAATCAACGAACTCGGTTTCGCCATTGTTCATGATGGCATTGATGGACAAACACCCGTCTCAGATTTTCCTGAGCATGCCAGCCTTATCGTCCCCGAAACCCAGTCGGACATTCTGCTGACGCTAATACAGAACCAAAATAAAGTTCAGCTCGATGCCGCTGACGTCGCTATCCAAATCGATCGACTTTTTCAGCAATACCCATCCGGAAATCAATCCCCCGTTATCGGGCCGGTTTTGCCAACGGGTACACACCGTGACCTCAGTCAATATGAATCGATACAAACTCTGTTTCCACGCAACTATCAACTTGCTGTAAGAAACAGCTTCAACAGAAACGTGCATTCTCTATCTCAGCGTCATCAACTGCGCAGTTATCTACTGTTGTTCGACCAATTAATGGCCAATTTCTGTGAGGATCTTAATCAATTACCAGCGCTGTTTTCTACATACGTCAACCATCAGTCAAGTTACCACAGCGCTATACTTGACCAACTACGGTTTAATGGTATCGACGAACATTACCCTCCAAATGCAAAGAAACGCCTGAACAAATTACAAGCAGAATTTGATGACTTCCCGGAGAGGAAAAATCGAGTCTATGATTATTTGATCGCTCTCTATGGCGAACATTTCCCAGATCGTTTCCATCGTACATTCAGTCCGTATTTCCCAGAGCATGACATCGACTGGCAATTACTCGCATTAAAACAGAATTTCATTGTCAATATCACAACAGTTACCAACCGACGTGGACTGGGCGACAACCTATTTTACGCGCATCATACTGGAGGATATGCTCAACGTCTGATCTCCCTGCTTGGTTTGAAGGTTCATACTGGTGATTCTGACGGTTCTGGTCTCAATATCAGCGAATACCTCCTCAATGTAGTTACGGATGAAAACTACATTCAAAGTGATATCGGAAAGAAAGCAATGTTTGAACTGCACTCCACGGTTCTTCCCCACTTTGAACCCTTGCCAGAAAGACCGAAAGGCCTTGCCCTCTCTGCTCAACAAAAGCGTCAACTTCGAGCTTCCGTCTACGCACTAAGCTCTCAAACATTACCCGAGTCTTTACTTCAGTACGGGATTGATAATCAGCGCTATCAAGTACTCACTCAATCCAAAGCGGGCGATTACCGACTCTTTTTTGATATGGGCAGTCATCATCAGCAACGCTGGTTATATATTGGTCGCTACAGTCAAAAACAAAAGCTGGAACGTTATTGTCATTGGTTGCAGTGCTGGCTGATCGAACTGAACCAGCACTCTGAAACCCTATATGTTGTTGAGCCAATTATGCTCAGACAACCTAAGACCGACCTGTCATCGCTTGCTAATACTGTGTACATCGTTCTACCAGGATTCACTGCTCGTCACTGTGACGTGATGTTTCGTCAGCAAGCCGAGCAGATTATCCGCGCAAACACACCCGCTCACCTTTCCATTCAGGTACTTTGGCTTGATTTTTACGCATTCTATGAATTTGAAAATCACTATCACACATGGAGAAAGCAAAAAGCACTCGCGCTTCAAAAGCCGAACAGTACAAACACAAAACATTGCGACGCAGTGGCTAACAACCTGTCTGAATTTCTAAGTAAACCTGAGGTAAGCAGTGAGGTGTTAATTCTATGAACAACACGCCAAGATTTGCCGAATACAATCGACAACAACAGCATGCAATAAGAAACGCAGAGTTCGAAATCAGTTTTGACTCGGCCAAAACCGCTGATCAATTCGAACTAAAGGTTTTCCAATGGCTATCTCAAGAACTATTTCCATCCATAGATGAAATGCTAAGTAAGCACTGCTCGGCTAATACCGTGATATCCATTGACAAGCTCAACATTGATATAGGTGATGTCGAAGAGGCTGAGCTTTACCCTGTGTTGCGTGACCGCATTATTCAGAGCGTGTATCAGGCAGTTTTTGAACGGACCCGTCCAGAGAATAACGAGCTAAGACAGCCTTCTTTCCCGGAGCCAACAAGTCGCCCTAAGGCACTGACTCAAAAACTCATTGATTACCGTTGGAACCAAGCCTGGAACTTCATTGTATCCGGCCAGTTACGCTGGCCTCAACAGGTCAAGGCGCAATTATCTGAAACCGGCTTAATCGAACTATTGCTCGATAATCCCAAAAGGATTGATAGTGCTCTTAACCAAGCTCAAAATCGTGACATTCTCTGTCTCAGGCTTGCGTTGCAATTACCGCCCGTAGCACTGGCCAAACTGCTACCAAAGCTAAACACCGTCAACCGCTGCACACTGATACTCGTCTTGCTGCAAAGGCCAGTCGATATTAATTCATCGTTGGGCAAAATACTCTCTAAGCACTGGCAAGACCTCTTGGACAAGGCATTAACGCAAAGGAGTTTGTCTGAATTACTTCCACACTGGGAAAAACTGTTTACTGTTTATGGTTCACAGTTACTGAAGGTGATTTATAAACACTCAAAAGAGGCTCACCTACCCTTATTGCTGGTCCAGTCTCTCAACAATGACGAGCGATTAAACTTACTCAATCAATTAGAGCCGACCGAATATCCGTTTTTGAAACAACTGCTCAATTGCCCTCAGCTCTGGCTCGGTACAAGTGTCACCTGTCCATTAACAACGTCTCATCTAGGAACGGTATCTACTTCTGTGACGGTGAAGCAACATCTATGGCTTTTTACCTTTCACTTCGTTCTGGTTGAGCGTGGTAGTCGTTTTAACAAGCAACAATATATGACTAGCCTTTTGGTTCGTATGGCATCGCTTTCCAACGGAGACTTGTCGGTACTCATCAATGACCTTCAAGTCTCTCTGAATGCCGTACCCTCTGACAGTGCCCTGCGACAGCAAATGGCAGAACTATTAAGTGTCATTCATTCCCAATTGAGCCAACAAGATCCATCAACCGACCCTGCCATTTACAAACGGTCAAATGATGTATTCTGGATGGTGCATCAATTTATAAACGCCAAGGCTAATCACACAGCCATCATTCAGTTGGAAAAAGTACTCACAGACCCGGCATTATTGCAGCAATTTGAATGGTATTTCGCAACGACTCCCATGCTTCGACAGCGTCTATGGGAACAACTTTCACACACCTCACTGAGAAACCTTATAAAGGTTTTATCTAATTACCCTAGTGACTTTAACAGCGTCACACAGCATAAAAAGAATACACAAGGACTCAAAGTCGAGTGGGATCAGCTTGCCATAAAATACTACGCCAAAGGTAATCCATCGATATCGTCACCCCCTTTGGCTTCACTGCTTCTTGTCCTGCAACACGGTGATGAACAAAGCTTACTGCAAGTACTACCTAAATATTACTCACCGCTCAGAAATGCTTTGCTTTGGATAGGACAACTGGCGTCAGTGAGGCAACACTGGGCTGAGCACTATTCCGACTCGACACTGTTTCACTTTACCGAATCTATTGAGCCCAGAGCACTGAAAACGGTGCAATTGGTGATGTCCCAGCGCACACACTTCGGTGACGCCATTCAATCTAAAACAACATCAACAAGGTTAACCAACGCAGCAATACGCCAAAGCGTTTGGCAGTTTACACTCAGCTATTTGATTTTGGACAGAGGCAGTGAGTTTAATCGAAGAAGCTACCTCTTAGCACTGACCCACCAAATGGCGTCAAGGAGAAATGTCCATCATGATGAACTTGTGCAATCCATCATGACCGCCTTGAAAGCACAGAAAGATCACCCACTTTTTGATTCATTATCGGCCCTGCTGCCCGAGGTTATTGATGGTCACCGTTCTTTTCCTGAGCATGAGAGCCCTACCTTGATATCTCTCAATCACGTGGAGCGAAATCAGGTTCTGTATTTTGTATTTGATGAACCGTCTATCCCCGTGGCGGTCTTTGTCACTTTGATCACTGCTGACCCGGTTCAATGGAAACGATTAATCAAGCAAGACATCCCTGGTATAGAATCTCAGCGATTGAGCTCGTCGATTCTCAAGCTGTCTCAAATGAACACGGTTCGCAAACGCTGGACCCAGCGATTTGATACAAATACCCTTCTGCAACTTTTAACGCTAGCCAACCACCATCTTGCATCTAAAGTTAACGTCCTATTTGACCTGTCTCTATTGCTGTTCGAGTCCCTTAAACACTGCACTTCGTCATCATTGCATCAAACTCATTCAACAGTCATTGAGCATCTATGGAATTGGCTCTTTTTAAGCGCTCCACATTGGCAAGCTCGTCAAGTAAGTTCCGAAGAGCTAGCCAAGTGGTATATCCACGAGTTAGCCGAACACCATAGGATCAATATCAACAACCTGCGCACCACAATATTAGCCCTCTCAAGGCGACGTGACCTAGCGTGTTCTAGCACAACTCAGCAAAACTTAATCGTCAACATAGGTAGAAAGCTCAATGCGAATTCTGAAATAGAATTGTCGAAGTTAATTAATGACCTACAGAATAGTAACAAAAAACTCGAGTTGGTTGATGGGCAGATCACGCAACTACTCGCCTGGATATCAAAACCTTCATCACCAGATCATAAGCGATGGCTAAAGGGAGACGTGGATTCAATACAACGGATGATTGCATCTTTGAGTCCGGGGAAAGTTTCGAGAGTAACGCCCTATTTGCCCGTCGTTAGTTATCTCACCACTAATCTGGATATTTCTGTTCAATGGCTCTATCAAACAGTGCTGTCATCGACTCCGCCTAATGACATCAATGACTGGGTCTCCCTACTCATGCGCAAGCTTACTTCTGCGCGTCCGAACTGTTCTGAACGACATCATTTGACACAATTACACTCGCTGATAAACCAGGCCAACCCAGGACTATTTTCCTCTAATCCACAACATCTTTGGTTAACGGCAACTAAAACTAAAAATGAGGCCATTGCCACCATTAGCCACTGGCTCCAGCGACAAGAGGAGACGTCTCACCCGGATGAGGTTGCATTCGCCATCTCCCATCATCACACTGCGTTGTGGCATCAGCTTTCTGTCGACCTGCTCAATAAAGAGTCATTACTTCATTGGATTCGTAACCTAAATGGACAACTTCACATCCGCTTTGTTGGTGGAAAATATTCTGAACTCACACCTGTTATCGTCGAGCTTTATCATTCGCTATGCACATGGTCTGGCAATAATAAACAGCTTATAACTGCGTTCTGGGGCCTGATCTATCAACGATGTCTTATCAAGGGGTTTTCAGGTAACTATACCGATCTGCTAGCTACTATTCTCAAAGATCTGATGCAAAACTCGTTGATAGCTCGTAACCTTCAGGCAAATCAGCCACAGGAGGCGTTAACGGAACTTAGCGCCTTGTTTGGTTTGACTAATCAGTCACCACTACGCCTCTTAATTGATGACATTGTGAGTCGAAAATCCACATTGGTAAATATTAAACCTGAGCCACCCACTAAACTCGATCTTTCTCATCCCGTAGTTCAGCGTCTCAATAATGCCATCGAACCCTTTGACCATAACACCAGTTCTGAACCTATTGTCTGGAAAGACCCAAACCAGCAAGAAGAGAAGGAGTCAGAGCCTATTCTGGTTATGAATTCTGGACTAGTTTTGGCGTCAACCTATATCCCTGTCCTGTTTCAACGATTATCCCTTACTAGCGATCAAGCGTTCACTGCTGGTGAAGCTCAATTACAAGCTATGTTTTGCCTTCAATATCTGACAAATGGCACTAATGCTGCGCCCGAATATTTGCTGATGCTGAATAAGCTTCTTTGTGGAATACCTCTTTCGACACCGATTCCTTCTGAGATTGCTCTACCAAATGGCGCAGACAAGATTATCGAAGGTTTGCTTAACGCCATGATTGGCCACTGGAGTGCGATAGGAAACACAACAGTTGAAGGGCTTAGAACAACGTTTCTGCAACGTGAAGGTCATCTGACAAATCAGGATAAGCACTGGGAACTCAATGTCATACCCGGTACGTTTGATGTCCTATTGGATCAACTTCCGTGGAGCTTCCAGACAATCAAATACCCATGGATGGACAAACCACTGTTTGTCACATGGCGCTAAGGAAAACGCATCATGAATGATTTCATCCTAAATCTGATATATGGCCAACACCAGCCACTCTATCGTATATGCTTCAGAACGCTCTTGGTGTTTATGATGTGCTGGGGCTTGTTGTTAACAGTATCAGCGCGATCGGAGCCCACCTCTACAGCAAAGACTGAGAGCATAACCTGCAGTGGTCAGCTACCTATGAAAGACAAGCGTTATAATGGTCGTGTTATTCAACAACAATTGGGGGCTTTGTACCAAGCGGACAGCAATTTTCAGGCCGCACTCAAGTCAAACGGTCGTATGCTTACCGACGGAATTTTTGGTCCCGTGACACACCAATGGCTAGTCAACTTCTGCAATGATTACAATATAATTTCAACGATGGAACAAAGCACGTTCGCCAATATGGGCTTTGTCGAAATCACTCTTCAGGATCTGACCAGAGCAACCGAAATCAACACGCTATTCCCTAGTTGGCGAGACAACGTGGCTCCGAACCTACTACTAAACTTGAATTCCGCGCAACTGTTAACTCTGCTCGCCCCGGAACTCCTATCTGACTCAACGTTAGAAGCAGACAGTTCCAGTGCAGTTCAGGCAGCCATCGAAAGTTACTATTATCAGCTAACCAATGATGACCTAGATCGGCAAAGTACACTAGAAGCATTAACTGCATTGAGCAAAAAGCAGTTTACCCAAAGGAGTGAACTTAATAATCAGTTTGTCACGCTCATCGATCAGTTAGACGTGACCTTCAGCCCCTCATTAGACATTAATAAGTTAATCCAGGCTCAAGCGACGGAAAACGCGACACAGATCAGTAGTGAGACCGAAAGTAAGACTACCACTCAAACCGACACCAGCGCCAAAGCGACCAGTGACGGCGTTGACAGTTCGGCTAATACCAAGGATACCTCAACGACTCCCACCTCAGATGACGACGGTAAAGTCACCCAAACCTCCACAATCAGCACCACAAATACGACTGCCCCCCTTATTTACTGGCAGTTAAACAAAGATGCCCTAACCCAAGCTCTAGAAGACCAGCGCATTTACACCATACCTTCTGCACTACAGAAGAAGTTAACGCCCATCGTAAATCAAGTGTTTGCCAGCGAGTACCTCATCAAGGCTGCGATGGTTCTTGAAGGGATAGATGTCAGTTCCGAAGACGCAATTAACGTTTTTTCTGTCGCCAAAAAGTCCGGGCTGGCTCCGGAAATTAATACGCCTTTGGTCTGGGGTGCGACACCAGGTTGCGGTTGTCAGGACAGCCGTACCTCCATATTTAGTGACGCGACATTCTACGGATTCTTTCCCTACTGGTATCAAGCTGGGACACAACAAACGATAAACTTCAGTCAGCTCGACAGAATCGGTCTGTTTGGTGCCGTGGCAAAACCAAGTAGCAGTGGCAGCTTGCTAGTTCTCCCGCCCAACTGGAGCAATGAACCAGCAAACACCCAGTTTGTTCGCGTGGCCCACCGCTATCGGAGCCAGGTCGATCTTGTTATCACCACACCTCGCAACCTCGATTATGTCGAATTGCTAAATCTCCTTGATCAGAAGTTGATTGAGCAAATTGTCGATGCCGTCAGTCAGCCCGTTAATACTACTATCGTCAATCGCCTGAAGCCTTGGTTAACATTGGGTATGAAACCTGTACCCAGCTTAGGTGACGGCGTAACATTGGACATCGATTTGTCGGTTCTAAATACCGCCGAAAGTCATCAGCAGTTTTTGACATTTGTGCGTAATCTCAAACTCGCCCTTCTCAAAAAGGCCAATTCGGGAGTTTCGAACAACGAAGAGGTCACGGCATCCGCAGATGATCGCTATTTTCTTAACGTCATTGTACCTGTTAACCAGGCCACCTCTTCAAACGCTTCGAATTTTTATCAGTTTGATAACCTCAACCTACTGAGTGAGTTAAGTAACTTACTGATTATGCGCCCTAGTGTGCCTGCCAGTGACTCGAATGCCGGGAAATCATTAACACAAGAGCAAAAAGCGCAATATGAAGTCCGTCAGATCCAGCAATTGCACCAGTGGTTAAGCACCCAAAGTAACCAGCTCAAAGCAGAAGAGCTGTTTAAGAAAATTGTACCCATGCTGATCACTCAGGTTAATAGGGACACAGAGGTCGAACTGACTCAGCTCATACATCTATCCAGCTGGAATTTTATTGGCGCCGCGTACCAACCCATCCCGCTGAATCAACTCAGCCAGCAGCTCATTGACACCACATTCTATCCTGACACCTCTGCTCTCCCTCCGGCGCTGGAAGCCATCGAGCAACAAATCGTTTCCCTAATGAACTGGATATGCCCAAACCGCTGGTTGCTTCGTTTGATTCTTCTTGCTGTATTTTCTGGCATCACCGCGGTATTACTAATCAGCCGTTGGTATTACCCACTGCGTGACTATCTGATTCAACTGCCGTTTGTTTTACTTTGCATCGGTTCACTTTTGATGCTGATGCTAGTATTTGTCTCTGACCCTTATTTCAAAGAATATCAGGTACCCATCCTACTTGGATTTATGGGTCTCATCGTGTGGATTTTATTGGTGGTGAGATGGTTGACGGTTGAAGGGGACAGGCCGTGATGTCTATTTTATAAAGAACATACCAATACTTTTAAATAAGACTACCAACAATAGCTCTAAATACTGTTGTATTTCTCATCAAATGAGATTATTTGAGCAGGAAAGAAGCTCGCTCGAAAGTTTAGTTAGTCCCCAATTTCGCCCGTAAGGCCAAACAAAGAGTTTCTCCCTTTCTCAATGTTCTTTCAATCTGACGTAATTCTTCATCAGTTCACTAAGCTACTCCAAACAGATTGATAGGAGCTATGATCACCCCATTCGACCCGAGGAATGTGCATGATAGACATATATTACATGCCTTGATCTTCTCTCATCGTAATAGCAATTATAACTAATATTACCATTTACAGCGTACCCCGTTCTTCTCCCATTACCTATCAATATAGTTCGATTTTGCCCAACCACTATTTCAGACTGATAGTTCCACAAGTATTGCTCTAACTGTTCATTAGACATGTGAGCAAACGCCCTACTACTATATCTTAACTCTGCCCTATCATAATACTCATGAGACAAACGTTGAATCACTTCAGGATTTTTAGTTCCTGAGCCCGCCCGCTGAGTAACACAAGTATCTTTTAGTTCGGAGGCTTTTCCTCCATCTAGCTTCCTTTGATCAACACGATTATCAATTAATTGTATTGCTTTCTTCTGTGTTCTATTTAGTTGTGGTGAATTACTTAGACTTGAGTTAACTCTATCTCGTTCTATTTGTTCCACATAACTACCCATATATACCTCCTTCAAATTGCATGACAAAACCTAGTGTATGGAGAAGCTATACTTAACCATTCTTTACAGCTTTATTACCCATCTCTGTCGCCTCGGTCTCCAATGCAGGGCTATCGTTGACCGCTTTTCCGCCAACAGTCGTTGTCGGTTTCACCCTACCCTGCATCTGCTGAACAACATGTCCGAGCTCGTGTGGCAGGTGCTTTTCCTGTCCGGGACCAATATGAATATCACTACCCTGTGCGTAGGCATGTGCCTGTAAGGCTGATGGTTTGCCTGAGTTATAATGCACTTTTACATGATCAAGGTTCAGTCCACTCAGGTGTTCCATTCCGGATTTAAGATTGTCAGGGAGACCAGTATGATTTGGCTTCCGCTGGATAGCGTTAGGCTGGCGGTTGTCTTCCAGAATATGTGCAGCTGAACCTTTCGATACACGCTGAACTGGTGGCTGACATGCGTTGGTCCTGGTCGTCTTAGGCTCTGAATACACCTTGTTTTCCCCCACTGTTATTGCCGCTTAAAGGTAGTCTAGGATCGAATATTCAATATGCAAAAAAATGCATCTATGCCTTTTTATACAACAAGCTTATTGTCCTTTTTGAACTCCTGACGGATGCTGGTTACCAGATCCTGATGATAGACCGTACGTTCATTTCTACGAATTGCGGTTAATGCACATTGGCGGAGTACGTTGATAATCTGTCCTCCTGCAAGATGATAATTATTGGCGATCTGTTTCAGCTCAACATCGTCAGCCAGTTCACACACGTTGTGAAAAGCGTTTTTCCAAAGTTGCAACCGTTCTTCGGGGCCGGGCATGGTAAAGTGAACCATATTCTGAAAACGCCTCGTAAACGCTTCATCCATATTCCGCTTTAGGTTGGTAGCAACAATGACGGTTCCTGGAAAATCCTCTATTCGCTGTAGTAGATAGCCAGTCAATTGATTGGCATGACGATCGTTGGAAGAGCTGGCTTCTGTTCGCTTGCCAAACAAGGCATCACCCTCGTCAAAAAACAGAATCCAGTCTTTGTAACTGGCAGCGTCAAATACCCGAGACAGGTTTTTTTCCGTTTCACCGATATATTTCGAAACGACCATAGACAAATCCACCCGATACACCTGCCTTCCTGTCGACTTACCCAACAGCGCCGCAGTAAGTGTTTTCCCCGTACCTGGAGGACCAAAGAATACAGCGCGGTAACCAGGTTTTACTTTATGGGCGAGCTGCCAGTCGTGCATTAATGTGTGACCATAGGATAACCAGGCCCTGATCTCTTCTATCTGGCTCATAACACTGTGTTCCAAAACCAATTCAGACCAATCCAGTGGAGTGTCTAAAGGGTGAGCGGGAAAACTGGAACTGAGTTCAGGCCTGTGTTGCTCACCTGTGACAAAGTAGTTGAGCCAATGCTCTGTCAGCCTATATACCCCTGCCAAGCCTGGAATTCCCGACTCGGTTGGCAAAAGCTCAGTCACCTGTTCTGCCATGAGCCGGTGTTGAGAAGAAAGTATCGACAATGTACGAGCATGCCATTCTGGGTTATTGGCGCTAATAAGAAAGTTGAGCGTTTGACCCGTGGGTACAAAGCCACTGTAGGTTCGATCGGATACACCACCAAACTCTGTGAATGGTCTATCGATCATACCGTTTAGACCAAAAAATAAGTCAAGAGAGTCGGGGCGAATGGCAGGTGCCATAGCTAATGCGAGCGCCAGACGTTCATAGATATCCAATTTCCATTCAATCACAATGTCCGCATAATGACTGCTGCCTGGATGAACAGGCGGTGGTTCAATATCTATCCAATGCTCTTCGTGTCCCTCTTGTTTTAAGTAGCTGCAAATGACCTGACTAATGACGTGAGTTAACCAGTCCACTTCTTGGTACAGTGCTAAAATATTCGCTGTAGTGTGATCCGGTACCGTTCTAGAAAACTCACCTTCGAGCAATCCCATTACATCTCTCCCTATCCTTTTTTTCACATGCCTTCACCTTCTCAGGCCCGGCACCTTCCATATGCAACTTAGATTGATAAATCATACGAAAGTATAGGTCATGACTAATGCCCGGGTTTATTTCTCGTCAACCGTCAAGAAAATACGCGAGCATTCAGACATGTAGAGACTATAAACCTGGAGATTTCACCGGGCTTGATCACACTTTTTGGAAAAACCATGTATAATGCGCGGCTATCAAACCGGTGATACTGAATTTAAGTACCACATAATCTAACTGGACGATGTCGTTCGCCCGGTCTCACCAATAAAAGGTATAAGTATGTCTATTGAAGCAACTCTGCTTGAACGCTGCGAAAACAAATGTGAACTATGTGCTGCAGAAACTGCACTTAAGCCCTTCGCAGTGGCACCTCATACACAAATCACGGTTGATCACGCAATTATGCTTTGTGACGCTTGCACAAGCCAAATTGAAAACCCAGAGACCATGGACGTTAATCACTGGCGCTGCCTGAATGACAGTATGTGGAGTCAGGTAGCTCCTGTTCAGGTTATGGCTTGGCGTCAACTTAAGCGCCTTTCTGCGGAAGGTTGGGCAGTTGATCTGCTCGATATGATGTACCTGGAAGAAGACGTAGCGAAATGGGCGGAATTGGGTCTTGATGAAAATATTGAGAAGCCGCGCGATGTGAATGGCGTTGAATTGAAAAAAGGTGATGACGTTACAGTAATCAAAGACCTGCCAATCAAAGGGTCTTCTCAAGTGATCAAACAAGGTACTGTGATCCGCGGTATCAGCGTTAACGCAGATGATCCAAAGCACGTACAAGGCAAGGCAAATGGACAGGCTATGTATGTCATTGCTGAGTACTGCCGTAAGAAGTAATCAAGCTTGGAGATACGAATTTGAAAAGCAGCCTAAGGGCTGCTTTTTTTGGGCAACGTTACAGGTTAAAACGCGTTTCTATAGGGGCGTGGTCTGAACCATTAATATGACGAATTCGCTCTCGGCTGCAGATGGTTTGGTCGTCAGAGCGAGCATTACGAATCCAGAAATGGTCAATTGCGATAACTGGCTTTGCCGGTAATGTCCAACGCTTGATAAACACCGGCCAACTCGCCACTGGCCAACTTTCAAAACCAGGAAGCATATTGTTAAAGCGCGAGGTCGTACTGGCGAGATTGAAATCCCCCACTACCAGGACCGTCTCAAGTGGAGACGCTTCTGCCATAGTTCGTACATCTTCTATAACTTCATTTCGTTGCAACCAAAGCGCCTTTGTTCTTGGAGATGGTGGGTGAGCGGCAATGAGAAACAGGTTTTTGTCCTCAGATGCCCGCCACACAACTCGAATTATGTTATGTCCGGAGATAGAAGTAACGGTATTCATCCCATACATGGGAGAACGACTCAGTATCATCTGTCCACTCGGATAACCCACTCGCCTTTGACCTCCATACTGATAAGGATAAAGATCACCTAGCAGCTTTAACTGTTCTCCATGTATTGGGGATACTTCCTGCAAAACAAGAATATCCGGGCGCTGTTCACGGGCAAAATCGATAAAGACGCCAATCTGGTTATTATCATAGTAAGTGTTGTATTGAAGTACGGAAACCGCATCAGGGCGGCATTCCTGTTGGCTGTTGTTCATTGGTATCGCGCCAAACGTAACCGCCGATATGATCCCTGCGCAAAATGAGAATAGCGAAAACTTAACAGACCGCGACACCAACATAATGGCAGTCAGCAGTAAATAATATAGAGGTATAAAGACGACAAAGGCAGCCAGATTCTCTAGCTGCCAGTTAAGGTCAAACAAATACAGAGAGTACCCCATTAAGATGGGGAGAATGGTAATAGCAATTAGCAGTAGCTTTCGCAAATCAACTCGTCCAGAGGCACACTGTATTATTCAGTGTAGCTTCTTTTAATAGCGAGATGATTCGCAGCAGCAATGAGGTGAGAGTTAGCTGCGTCATATACCTGTTAGCTATCCTCTGAATGTGTGAGCTCTTCACATTCAGTCAGATCAAAGCCAATCTCGATGGCATCTAACCACTCAAGTGCTTCTTCGTGAGTTTGAGTTTCCATAATTTCATCCTGTAATTAGAGCAAGAGATCTGCCGTGTATTTCACAGAGCAGTATGCACTTGAACACTCGTCATGAGTTTTACCTAACGTATATGACAAATTTAAGAAACCCAAGATAAATCGATGATTAATTTGATACATCTCATTGTTAAACGTTTGCCTTTGATGCTACTTCACGCACCCAATGTAACCTGTACATCTATATTTACACCTGATAAATTAATGTTTACATTTCACTTGTTATTTAGCGCATTAGTCTGCATAATCTCGCAAAAGATAGCAGGTTCAACTCACAATGGCCTAATTGTGTTGTTCAAAATGCCAAATCACCACTATATGTAAAGTTATTTGTACAATGAAATCAAAAATTCTCGGTAGCACACTCATTATTGCGGGAACCACAATTGGTGCCGGTATGCTTGCACTCCCCATTGCGTCCGCAGGTATCGGTTTTGGAACCTCCCTCCTTCTCATGCTCGCACTCTGGGCACTGATGGCCTACACCGCGCTCCTTATGGTGGAATTGCATCAGTATGCTGACCACAATGCGACACTACACACACTGGCGAAACAGATTCTGGGAAACAAAGGCAAATATGTCGCGAGCTTCGCTATGTTGTTTCTTTTCTATGCATTATGTGCAGCCTATATTGCCGGAGGCGGAGGCCAATTTGCAGACCGTCTGGAGATGGTGTTTGGCGTTGAACTATCGGGCACTACAGCAACCCTGTTGTTCACCCTATTGGTAGCGCTTACGGTCACAATCGGTACACATGCCGTTGACAAGCTAAACCGTGTGCTCTTTACCCTCAAGCTTATTGCAATGGGAAGTGTTTTGTTCTTGCTTGCACCGAACGTGACTCAAGGCTATTTGACCAGCATGCCGTTACAGCAAGGTCTAATTGTGGCCTCTATTCCTGTCATATTTACGTCTTTCGGTTTCCACGGCAGTATTCCAGCGATCGTCAACTACCTCGAAGGTGATACCAAAGCGTTAAAAAAAGCGATCGTAATTGGATCTAGCTTGCCACTCGTCATCTATGTGTTTTGGCAGATAGTCACGTTAGGAGTGGTTCAGCAAAGCACTTTGGTGGAAAATACCGGGCTTGCTAGTTTGATTAATTTGCTGGCAGACACGGTGCATGTTGAGAAATTGGCCACAATTATCGGCATATTCGCCGACCTCGCATTGGTGACGTCATTCCTGGGAGTTAGCCTGGGTCTGTTTGAGTACCTACGCGATCTTGGCAGCAAGTTTAACAAAACAAAAAACACGAGCCAGAAGGGCCATACGCTTACATTTGGTCAGCGTGCGGCAGCGGCAGCGGTTACTTTTGTCCCTCCGTTGTGCTTTGCTCTTTTCTACCCACAAGGCTTTATTATGGCATTAGGATATGCGGCTATTGCACTGGCAATCCTGGCCATCTTTCTCCCTGCTTTGATGGTATCGATAACTCGTAAAGCACCGGTTGCAAACACCGGATACCAAGTCGCGGGAGGTCACTTTGCACTGTACACTTCGTTAGTTTTCGGTGTTGTTATAGTCGGCTCGCAACTGCTAGTCACCTTCAAAGTTCTACCTAGCCTAGGTTAATTTAGTGATCGACATCACATATAAAATGAATACATATTAAGGTATTTCATAAAACGTCGATATCATATCAAGATTGAAGGCCCTCAATTGAGGGCCTTTTCTTTATATCAAAGCTGACCTCAATCCCAGGAAGCTTAGATATTGAAAGTCTATTCAAAATAACAAAATCACTCCCGGAGCTACCATGAGAGAAGTGAAATTCAGAAAAATCGACGCATTGTTTATCAAAATGTCGATTAATGACAAAATGTGGGTCTCGTTCGCCCTATTTTTGATCGCATTAACTTTTTCGGCGGTCGGTCGCTATCATGACACCATTTCAAATGCGGAGCTCCATGCTATTGCATCGACAGAGGCCAAACTCAATGCCTACCTTGATGTCACTCAATCAAACAATCAACTGGCAAAACTTGGTGTAACACAAGCAGCAAGCCAAGTATCAAGTCTGTCTAACGGGTCCGTGACTGCAATCTCTCGTGGACAAGATGGTAAGCACTACGCTTTAACGGTGTCAGTGCATCAGCAGCTAGAGCAAGCAAAATCGTCAGCGCTTATGTCATTAGCAACGACTTACTTGTGGGTGATTCCCTTCGCTGTGTTCAGCTATTGGCTAGCAACTTTCCTGGGCGGTGCACTATGGACACTTTATTCTACAACCAAGAAAATTGCTGAAGGCGACTTAACTTCACGTCTGAACTTTGTCGCTGGTCGCGATGAATTTGGTACCATCGGTGTTGCATTGGATCAGGCGATGGATACGCTGACAGAACTTGTCACTACCGTTAAGTCTTCAGCAACCAGTCTCGAAGAGACCGCTTCTTCTTTTCACGAGGAAATGGCGCGAAGCAACAGTCAGATCAGTAACCAATACGCTTCTCTTGATTCCGTAGCGACGGCTATGGAAGAGATGACGGCGTCGGCACAGGAAGTGTCCAATATCTCGCGCCAATCTAATGAGCAGGCAGAAGAGGATACTAAGCAGGTAGAGTTGAGCTACCAGCGTGTTCAAAAAGCCATTGGTGACATCAACCAATTGTCTGTATTTATCGAGGAGGCTTCGCATTCCGTAGCAGCTTTGACAGAAAACACGACTCAGATTAACGAAGTTATCACAACAATCAATGCGATCTCAGAGCAAACAAACCTACTCGCCCTCAACGCCGCCATTGAAGCTGCTCGCGCAGGGGAACAAGGCCGAGGTTTCGCCGTAGTTGCTGATGAGGTACGTACCCTGGCAGGACGAACTCAGACGGCCACCGTGGAAATTCAAGCTATGATAGAAAAACTGCAGTCTGAAAGTCAGAATATCGCGTCGATTACTCAACAAACCGTTGAGCAGGCAGAATCAAGCAGCGCGCTTATCTCGAACATTGGTCACGATGTCAACGCCATTGCAGACTCATCGCGCGCTGTCATGGACATGAGCACTCAAATTTCAACTTCGGCTGCAGAACAGAGTTCGGTGGCTTCAGAAATTGCGGCGGAGCTAAGTGATATTCGTGTTCAGTCCGCCACCATACGCGAAGTGGCGGAGCAAAGTGAAATCGGTATTGCTAACCTGTCTAAAGCCACAAAGACACTCAGTGAAGTGTTGACACGTTACCGCACGTAACACTCACACTAGGTAAAAAAGAGCCAGCAGCAGCTGGCTTTTTTGCTTCAAAACTCTTCAACCACATGTGAGTTAAAGTGCATAACATCACTTACCCTCCCCCAAATTACATTCACCACACAAATGCTTATAATCAACGAATAACAACACAGAATGACTGTTAGTGATATAAGTCGCATTAGTGTGTGAAATTAACGAATTTTACGTACTGGAACTATGAGGTCGTATTAATATAAAGAGGTGTGCGGTAAACGACTAGCAATGGAGCAATATGACATTTAACGACGAACAAAACCCCTTTGCGGGGCTGTGTCCAGTGTGTGGTGGGGATGAAGGCCTATTGTCCGAAGACAACGAGACCTTTCTTTGTGCTCATTGTGGTCATTACACAACCGAATACTCAGAACAAAGCGCTCGTTACTATCGTCAAAAGTTCTCGTCAATTTCGGCAAAATCTATTTCACTAAAACCTACAACGCTGAATTGTTCTGTTCATTAATATAATCAATCACTTGCTCCATCGATGTCAGACAAGTGGCATTGCGCTGCTCATAGTCACAAGATGTAGCAAAGTGAATGGTTCTCAAACCCGCCGAAACGCCCATTCTCACGCCTTTGACTGTATCGTCAACATATAGGCATTCCGTCGGCAAAAAGCCCATGATCGTCACAGAATATTGCAATAAGTCAGGCTCAGGCTTCCAGCTATTTGCATCAAATGCGGAAATAATCTTGCCTGTGAATTTATCAGCTAGCCCAACAATTGACAGCATCTTCTCAGCTTTCGACACCGGACCGTTGGTTACAACGCAATATTCAATTCCTTGTTCATCCAGATAATGTAAGAGGCTCATTACCCCCTCTATAGGGCGCAGTTTCTCCTCGAAGAGGCGCTTAGTTTCTTCTCGGTAGATCGGCTCAAGTAGATCGAGCGAGACATGACTTTTAGCAAGATCTTGAGCCGAAGAAAGAACGTCCGCAATTTTGCCACCAGAAAAGTTATCTGAAACAGCATCGAGACTTAGGCTTACACCTACCTGTTCGAAGGTAGTCACAATGGCCTCACAACATAGTTTTTCACTATCGACCAATGTCCCATCGCAATCAAACAAAACACATTTTACAACTGACATGATTTCACGAAGCCTTTTAACACTTATTTTTTGTTGGATATTAATACACTTCGTTCTGTCAAGCAGGGAGCTATACGGTAGTTTCTAACATTGAAGCCATCAATCCATGAAACTTACGAGTGGATCACCGTTTTTCAATCCAAAAGTGACAAGTTTTTGCAATATCAAAAGATTGTATTAGTGAGGTAGCGATAAATTCATCACTATACGCTGGAGAGCCAACAATATCTGATATCAATACGACCTCTTCCTCACGGGTGATCATTGCAGCCGCCACGGCCTTTCCTTCATGAAAGGAAATAAATAGCTCATAAGTCGGATCCAGAATGATTTGAGCAAAAAATTCCACTACTACGTTCTTTTGACTTTCCACAACCCATCGCTCAGATTGTAGAAGCGCAAACATGACGGTCAATCGATGAAAATCAACACAATGCCACTCAAGTTGGGATTCGGAAATATCCCCCGGTTGAAAAGGTTCTAAATAACAGCCCGTTAGAGATTCCGTATACAAATCTCTTCCTTTCAGGCTTTCTGGTGTTGGGAAATCAACGTCGATCTGACTCGCTAGCCACTGATTTTTTTGCTTATAAAGGCGCGCTGCGACATCTTTCATAATAATCCTGTTCGATTTTTCGGGTAACCTTAGTTAAGGTATACAGACGTATAAAGTAAAAGGAATGCCCTAATATGTTGAAAAAGCTCTTGCTTGTCCCTGCTATCACTCTGGCCCTATATGGTTGCGGTGATAAGGAAGTCGGTGATGTTTCGCTTGGTATGTTCACATTAAAAGATATCAAACTCAATACTCTTACCGATCCAATTGTAACGGGCGTTACCTGCCACATTGCCAGTATAGAAGCGGACCTGAGTCTTTCTGACCCAAGCGACAGTTCTATTTCATGCCGACAAACCGGTGAAATCACACCAGAGATGATCGCCCAAATTGATAAATCCAAATCCGGTGAAGTGGTATTTAAGAAATCTAAAAGTATATTCTTTAAAAGCATGAAAGTTCGTCGCATCTACGATCCGGAAAATCAAACCTTGATGTATCTGTCCTACTCTACCAAAGAAACCTCTGGCAGCTTCAAACATAGCTTGTCTACCGTTCCTTTGTGGAATACAGCCGCCTATGTAAACCCAACTGAACCCGTCACTCAGTAAACAGAGTTTATCTGATGACCTTAGGCTAGTTTCATTGCACACTACCTAAGGTCAATCAGATAGTTAACACCGCGAGTATCATTGGTGTTCCCTTCTCTGATTCTCTCCCAATAACTAGTCCCCTTTTATCCTCGCCATTCAGTGTTTTCGCTATTGTTTGCAAAGGATAGCCATCGCGAGACAAATCACATTTACACTGCAATTTTATGAAACATTTTTGGAACCATTGTGATATTATGCGGCAAATTTTGATCCGCTAGCCTTTACTATGAGATTTCCTGGACAACGCAAGTCAAAACACTATTTTCCAACTAGCAAGAAAGACCTTTCTGTTAGCCAAGCCCAGTCTGCCCCTAAGCTATTCAGACCCACGATTGTCGGTGTCGGGCAAACCATCGTTGACATCGAGGCTAGAGTCGATGATGACTTTCTTGCTAAGTATGAACTGAGTAAAGGACACTCATTGGTTTTAGAAGAAAGCAAGGCGGACGCCCTATATTCAGAATTAGTTGAAAAAGGCCTGATTACGCATCAATTCCCTGGTGATACCATTGGAAACACCTTACACAACTACTCTGTATTGGCAGACAGTAAGTCTGTGCTATTGGGTGTAATGTCCAAAAATATCGAAGTTGGTTCTTACGGATATCGATACTTGTGTCGCACCTCTTCTCGAATGAATCTGAACCACTTACAAACGGTCGATGGTCCTATTGGTCGCTGTTACACGCTAATCACTGCCGATGGCGAACGTACATTTGCCATCAATGAAGGCGAAATGAACCAACTCAAGCCAGAAAGCATTCCAGAATCGGTATTTGACAAGGCTTCTGCCCTAGTCGTTTCTTCATATTTGATGCGTGGGAAGCCGGAAGACCCAATGCCTCAGGCCGTCGCTCGTGCGATAGAAATAGCTAAAGCCAAAGCAGTGCCGGTTGTTCTGACTTTAGGAACTAAATGGGTAATCGAAGGCAATGAAAAGTTCTGGCAGGACTACATTAAAGAAAATGTCACCATCGTTGCGATGAACGAAGAAGAAGGTCAAGCACTGACGGGATTCTCAGACCCTTTGCTGGCTGCTGATAAAGCGCTCGATTGGGTGGATCTTGTGTTGTGCACCGCTGGTCCCAATGGACTGTATATGGCGGGATACTGTGACAATGTGGCACTACGCGAGACGACACACGATATTTTGGAAGGCGATATCGAGCAGTTCAACAAATTCGAATTCAGTCGAGCTATGCGCAAAGTTGACTGTTCAGACCCACAAAAAGTCTACTCGCACATCGGTCCCTACCTCGGTGGTCCTCTACAAATCAAGAATACCAATGGTGCGGGTGATGGTGCACTATCAGCGTTACTGCATGACATGACAGCCAACGATTTCCATTGCAAAAATGTACCGGACTCAGATAAGCACGTTGCACCTTGTCTAACCTACTCCTCACTATCACAAATTTGTAAATATGCGAACCGAGTAAGTTATGAAGTTCTCACACAACACTCTCCAAGATTAACCCGCTCACTACCCGAGCGTGAAGACAGCCTGGAAGAGGCATATTGGGACAGATAAAAAAGAGGCTTCGGCCTCTTTTTGTTTTCAAAACAGACAACTAGTTTGGCGCTGATTATTTTTAGAGCAGCATGCTGAACATTTAACTTTACAAAGCATTTTTAACCAGTATTATCTCGACGCAAACGTTTCCCTCAACTATTTTGTGGCTTTTAAGGACCGTTAATGCTATCCGATATCGATATCTGTCGTACGACGTCGCTTTCCCCTATTTCAGACATTGCTAAGCAGTCAGGGCTGCTTGATTCTGAGTACCACCCTCAGGGCTTTTACAAGGCTAAGGTTTCTTTGGACGCGATTAAGCGCCTGGAAAGCAATTGCGATGGCAAACTGGTTGTTGTCACCGCTATTACTCCGACCCCATTAGGTGAGGGAAAAACCGTCACTACCATCGGTTTGTCACAAGGTTTAAAAAAACTGGGACAATCGGTAATGGCCTGTATTCGTCAACCGTCCATGGGCCCTATCTTTGGCGTTAAAGGTGGAGCCGCAGGTGGGGGGTATTCTCAAGTTGCCCCGATGGAGGAGCTTAATCTTCATTTAACCGGTGATATTCACGCTGTGACGGCGGCACATAACCTCGCCGCAGCCGCTATTGATGCAAGGATTTATCATGAACAGCGCCAAGGCTACGAGGCTTTCGAGCAACGCACTGGCCTGAGGGCAGTTAAGATAGACATCAAGAACGTCGTGTGGAAGCGAGTTGTCGACCACAATGACCGTGCACTTCGAATGGTTACAGTGGGACAGAATGAAGTAAACAAGACTATCAACGGTTACGAACGTGAAGATGGGTTTGATATCTCCGCAGCGTCAGAGTTGATGGCGATTCTGGCTCTCTCTAAAGATCTCAAAGATTTGCGTTCGCGTATCGGCAGAATAGTTCTAGCCTACTCCATAGATGGTGAACCCATTACCACAGAAGATCTTCAGGTGGCCGGCGCGATGGCCGTCAGCATGAAAGAGGCCATTGAACCTACATTGATGCAGACTCTGGAAGGCGTTCCAACGCTGATTCATGCGGGTCCATTCGCCAACATTGCCCACGGAAATTCTTCGATTATCGCTGACAGTATTGCAACCAAGCTTAGTCGTTACACCATCACTGAAGGTGGTTTTGGCTCAGATATGGGTTTCGAGAAAGCGTGCAATATCAAAGCTTCGGCTACTGATAAAAAACCGGATTGTGCCGTGATTGTTGCCACATTGCGAGGTCTCAAGGCCAACTCTGGTTTCTATGACTTAAAACCTGGTACTCCAATTCCAGACTCTATTTACGGCCAGGATAGTGAAGCACTTAAAGCTGGATTTGAAAACCTGAAATGGCACATTAACAATGTCTCCAAATATGGTGTGCCAGCGGTCGTAGCTATAAACCGCTTCCCTCAGGACTCTGATGAGGAGTTAGCAATACTGAAACAGTGGATATCACAGCTCGATTCTAACTGCCGTGTAGCCATCAGTGAGGGCTTTGCCAAAGGTGGAGAAGGCACCATCGAGCTAGCAAATCAGGTCGTGGCTGCCTGCGAATCTAAGGCAGAGTTTACGCCACTATACACATTAGAGCAGCCGATTAAAGAAAAGCTCATGGCTGTGTGTGAAGTAGGCTATGGTGCTGCTCGAGTCACATTATCGTATCAGGCTCAGAAGCAGTTGGAGCTATATGAGAAACATGGCTTCAATCATCTTGCAGTATGTCTGGCAAAAACTCCCCTGTCTATCACCACAGATGGTAGTATCAAAGGCGCGCCTTGCGGTTTTGACGTAGTCATTCGTGAACTGCGCCTCTGCGCTGGTGCAGGTTTTATCTATGCTTTATGTGGCAACGTGATGACCATGCCTGGTTTGCCAGATAAACCCGCATTTATGTCACTTGACCTGGACGAAGACGGTAATATTGTAGGTTTGAGTTAACATCTTCTATCGACAATCCATATGCATGAAAAAGCGACGCAGAAGCGTCGCTTTTTCATGATTTCTCTATTAGCTATCTGCTATCACAGCATTACTGCGCAACAATCAACGTTAGTTCCACTCGACGATTGCACGCTTTACCATATTGCGTTTGATTAGAACACGCCGGTACGTGATCTCCATAGCCACGGGTATAGATGATTTGCCTTGGCACCTGTTGTGTAACCAGCGCCTGTCGCACTGACTCCGCTCGCTTATCTGACAAACGGTCATTGATCACTACGCTACCTGTACTATCCGTATGCCCCCCAATGACAACATCAATACCCTGCTGTTCGGCTAAGAAGTTAGCCAGTTGTTGAAGCCAATACACAGAGTTATCTGCGACCTTCGCCGACCCTGTATTGAAATGAATCTTTTGCTTTAGACGAATCATGACGTAATCACCAGGAATCAGCTCATAGTCTAATCCCTGTTTCACCAGATAGCCTTCGAGCGAATCCCAGGCGTCGGTACGCACCTGCCCATAGGGCCCCTCGACACGCGCATTCGACATGTTTGGCGCATTGGCCCAGTCAGGGTGTAGGACATCATGTTCAGACTTCGGTGCTGTATGTAGCATTTCTGGAAATAGTTTACTCGTTGTCGAAGATACTGAACTACAGCCTGCCAGTAATACCGTCGCCATCAGCCAACCTGCGTGTCTCAACGTAAACATTCCTCTCTCCATCGATCAGTTCTACCTGTTAGTATCGACCAATCGCAGAATAACTTTATCTGTTACCTGAAAAAAACTGGATGTCAATGTTGCTATTTGTAACGATTTGTTGGGAATGAATCGCTTGTAAGCACACTTAAATAAACGTTAAACTCTGTGC
Organism: Vibrio hangzhouensis; assembly: GCF_900107935.1. Lineage (GTDB taxonomy): Bacteria > Pseudomonadota > Gammaproteobacteria > Enterobacterales > Vibrionaceae > Vibrio > Vibrio hangzhouensis. Next base: position 238,061 of record NZ_FNVG01000001.1, read on the forward strand.
GTTATTTTCATATATGATGCATCAACATGTTTAAAACTCTTTCAAAAACCCTATCTGTCTTAGCTTTCGCTCTTGTCGTTTCTGCATGTAGTGATACCGATGCTCCTGTCGAAGGAAAGCAATATCGCACTCTGGAAACTAATCTGAGCAGCTACCGCTTACCACAAGTAACTGAAGTGTTCTCACTAGGGTGTGGTCACTGTCGTAACCTGGAACCCATGTTACCAAATCTAGAAAAGCTCACTGACAGTAAACTGGGCAAAGTGCACGTTATGTTTAACGAGAGCGCGCAAATCGCGGCAATGATTTTCTACTCTGCGGTCATGCAAGCAGAAAATAACCAGGTGCCTGCAGATATGAAAGATGAACTGTTTGCGCTGATCCAGAATCATGACATGGATGGCAACGCAAAGAAAACTGAATTGGATCGTATCTTTGAGTCTCGTGGCATGGTTAGCCCTTACGAATTAAATGAAGAACAGCAAAAGAGCCTGTTTGACTACTTGCAACTAGCGGAATCCGTGTCTTCAGCAGCTAAAATCAATGCAGTACCGACCTTTATCGTCAACGGTAAGTACGAAGTGATTTTAGGGGGTCATCAGGACATCAATGAAATCGCTGAAACTATTAACTACCTGAAATCAAAAGAACAATAAGGAATCATTGTGTCTAAAATCATCATCCCTATCGTCGTTCTGCTTCTTGCAGCTTTCATGATTTATCGTACCTGGACCAACAACAAAGCGGGTGAAGAAAACTTCCAGCAAGGGCAAGCATTCCTTCTGGAAAACGGTAAAAAAGAAGGTGTGATAACAACAGAAAGCGGGCTACAGTACGAAGTTCTTCACAAAGGTGACAACACCGAAAAGCCTGGACCGAAAAGCAAGGTAAAAGTGCACTACCACGGAACGCTTATTGACGGTACTGTTTTTGACAGCTCCGTTGACCGTGGAACGCCTATCAGCTTTGGCCTGAATCAGGTGATCAAAGGGTGGCAGGAAGGTCTGCAGCATATGTCAGAGGGTGACAAGTTCCGTTTGTACATTCCTAGCACATTGGGATATGGAAAAAGCGGTACTGGCCCTATTCCACCGTCAGCCGTGTTAATTTTTGATGTTGAGCTAATCGAGATTCAATAGTCTAAAAATCACTGAAGCAAAGCACCTCTCTGGAGGTGCTTTTTTATTTAAGCCGTTTCTACCGGATAAAATTCAAAACCGGATTCAGTCACCAGATAACAATCCATTCCGCCAGCGTGTGCGGCTTGCAGCCCCAGCAAAGTATCTTCGAAAACGACACATTTACCCGGCGACACTCCCATTTTTTGTGCTGCAAGTAAGAACGTGTCTGGGTTTGGTTTATGGCGTTCCACATCTGTGGCAGAGACGACACACTCCAAGTCATCAAGTACTCCGGCATGTGCTAGTAAATTCAATGCCGATTCACGCTGACTGCCCGTACCGATGGCCATTGGCTTACGATTCTTGTACTGCTCAAAAACTCCATACGTGTGACTTATAGGCTGACCATTAATAGGAAGTTCGCGAAAAGTATTCATTTTAAATGTGGAAACCAACGCGGCGTCGAGCTCAATGCCATAACGCTTTGATACTTCAGCGGCAATTTTAACGCTAGGCATTCCACCGAGAGAGTGAAGCCAACCCTGATCGAATGGAAAATCAAACTCCCTTGCCGTCATCTCCCAGGCTAAGACATGATTTGGCATTGTATCCAGTAAGGTTCCATCCATGTCAAAAATGATGGCGTCATATAATTCTAAATTTAACAAGTATTTAGCCTCTTTGCTCTATTTCAACTGGTCCAAGCAGATATTTATTCCTAAAGAACAGCGTACGCTTACCGATACAATAATCAATAACAATAAAAATATGGCTCAGTGAATGTGTTGTACTCACTAGTTTCTTTTTACTCAAGTGAGTAGTGACTATAAATCAATGTGTTGGTACATTTCCAGCCAAACAAAATATGCATACATATTCACAACACCCATCCGGGCAACAAAAATATATCTGAAGAATATGATAAAGGCTCATAATGAAAATTAAGCATCAACTTTTACTTTTAGGTTCAATCTCGATACTCGCCATTTTTTCAATGTTAATGTCCAGCTCTTACTTTGCTAAAACTACCGATAATCTCACGCAGGCGCTAACCAAACTTAGTCAGCTTGAGGTAACTCTCCTCAATCTTCGTCGAAATGAGAAAGATTTTTTATTACGAAAAGACGAAAAATACCTAAGCAAGTTTCAGATTAATGCAGAGAACTTCAGAGCACAGCGGAGTGATTTAATGACAACTTTGGAAAACTCCGGGGTGTCGTTACCTAATCAACTTATCGAAGAGCTCAATGCCTACCAAAGTTCCTTCTCTGAATTGGTCACGGCCTACATGACATTGGGCCTAAACGAATCAGAAGGACTAACAAAGACATTTTTGGATGCATTTCGTCAGGAGCTTACCCGTGGCATAACGATCTCTCTATTAGACTATCACGATGATGTGATGTTTGGCGTAACAACAAATATTAATGAAACAGATAACCAGGCTCTCAATCAGAGCGGTCAGGATGTACTTCGACAACGCAGTGTCATTGGTTTCTCTTATGACAAAGGTCTACTCGGACTAACGCGCAGCAATTCTCACAAAATTGAAACAGATTTTGCCAACTTTAATCAGCAACTAAGCAAAGTTCTTGACGAAAAGATCAAAGCAATAACGACTATCAAATGGACAATTTCGGGATTATTGCTCGCTATCATCATCGTATTTATTACCCTATTGGTCAGAGCTATTAACTTAAACGTTCAACGCCTTCAGTCAACCATCGCAAACATCGCTGAAAACAATGACTTGACGCAACGCGTCGAAATCAAAGGCAACAGTGAAATTGCGTCAATTGCCAAAGCAGTAAACTCATTATTAGACAACTTCAGTACGCTCGTTGGCAACACCCAGCAACAATCTCGTCAACTTAAGAACAGCAGTACCAATATGGAAGATGAGCTAGGCCATGTGATTCACCAATTTCATAGTCAGAGCGATCATACGAATTCTATGGCCGCCGCCGTACAGCAAATGGTGACCACCATTGATGAGATAGCACAAACCACCCACAAAGCAGCCGACGTCGTTAATAAAGCGGCTGATAACTCGCAAAACAGCCGTCTGTTTGTAGAGGATACTGTCGGCAATATCCAGTCTTTGTCTGCTGTATTAAAAGAAAGTAATAACGAAATACGCTCTCTTAGTGAACACGTAGGTAAAATTGGTGGCGCGGTTAACATTATTCAGGACATTGCAGAACAAACTAATCTACTTGCACTGAATGCAGCAATCGAAGCAGCGCGAGCAGGAGAGCAAGGGCGTGGATTTGCGGTGGTAGCAGACGAAGTTCGCGCACTAGCAAGCAGAACCCATCAATCTACCGAAGAGATCACTAACCTTGTCAGTGCGATTCAGTCTCAGATGACAACTGTGGTCACCGATATAGAACAATGTAATTCTCAAGGCGCAGCAACATTGAGCGCATCGGCCAAACTGGACAGCGCTTTGCAGCAAATTTCCGACGACATGGTCGAGATCCAGGCCAACTCCGATCAGATTGCAGCCGCAATTGAAGAACAGGGCATCGTCATGGGCCAAGTCGGTGAATCCATTACAGAGCTAAATGAAATTTCTAACGAAAACATGAATAACGCTCGCTCCTGCCTGAACGAAGTGAAAGGCGTTGCAAGTCAAACCAGCCAAATGGATCAGGCGATTTCGATTTTTAAGATCTCATAGGTTTTTTGCTTTCAGACTACATCTTAAAAACGTATTGATGTTATAAGACAATAAAGTTTGATCACTTTCGCTAAAGTCTGATCATTTACAGTACAATTCGTCACTTTTAGCCCGTATCAGGCCAAACGAAACGGGGCAGAAAAGCTAACACTATTCTGCCCCCAAAATGGGTATGCACCGACTCTCGTTTCGATTCGCCTTAGAATCGTTTGACATAATTTTCATATTGTCGCTATGTAGTGGTCACCACGCTAATTTCACTTCAGTAGTCACCTCCAAATTAACACGACAAATCACGTATAGAAAAGGTTGCAAATTGATAAAAATCATCATGTAACTCTGGTCTAGGACAAGACAGCCATTATTCCAGATTTGCCTATGGTAACTTAATCGTTAAACCCTTTATCTATATAGCCTCTCTGTTACTTGAAAAACCAAACTAAATAATCTAGGGTTTTGCGTATGCGTAACTACTTGTTTGTCTTACAAATGCAGGAAGGGAATCTAACGCATGTCGATAAAAATATTGATCATCATAAATAACCATGTCATATGTGAAGGACTGCGATTACTTCTTGATGAAGACGGTTTTGACGTCACCACCGCTCTTTCACCTAAGGTAACTTCATTCTCTCCGGACATTGTCCTGTTCGATTCTCAGCAAAACGCCTCAGAAATAATGGATACTAATCCTGAGGCGAAACTACTTTTTCTGGATACAGGCTTAAAAGAGCGAGACTTGATCTGCTTGCTTTTTTGTTACCACATCACTGGCATTATTGCCCCTGAAACCAATGTCGAGATGTTCAAAAAAGCACTAAAGGTTGTTTGTGATGGCCAAATTTGGATTGATCAGAAACATATCAAGTCGTTACTACTCAGTGGTGGTGGACTTTCCGATAACAATCAAATCAGTGAAATGAGCAGTCAGGATAAGGTTATCGTTCAGCTAATCACTCAAGGAAACAAAAACAAAGAGATAGCATATAAAATGTGCTTAAGCGAGCATACAATCAAAGCACATATTAGCCGCATCTACAAAAAACTGAATGTTCAAAACCGCTCTCAACTTGTCTGCCTGGCCATGGAAAGTAGGTTGGACTCTCATGAGGAACCATCCTGAATTTTGAATTGTTTTGTTGTCATTTAACATCAAATATTTTCTAGTCACTTATGCAAAACCTGCATAGAAGCTTTGAGCAGCCTGCTTATGATTAAGCACGCCTCAACCTTCACCGACCGATATCCGCCCCATTAGAGCAAAAAGTTTAACTAAGTGTGTCACTTTAGTCTATGGACTTTTGCCTACGCACAAGTAGCCTTTTATCTCATTGATTTTTAAATACTTAATGCCGAAACTGTATTAGGTAAATACACGAAAAATAAAGGGGTGAGAGCAAACATTTGCAAATAAATTATGTAGGTACAGTGACATTACCAAACAGGAAGGAGAAAATCATGAGGGGTTGCATACAAACAAAAAGCAAAACTCTACTTGTGTTCATGGGGATAATTTTTTCATCCTTATCTCTTATGACGTCATATGCAGTGCTGGCCAGCGACGATAGTTCCGACCGTCCAGCTTGGGCTGGAAGTCAAGGTAACGATGGTAAGCCAGGCAGGGGGAATAACGAACCCGGTATTGATAAAGGGGATCTTTATGGCGACTTGTTAATTATAGTGCGCGATGAGAATGGCGAGCCAGTCAAGTATAGCTGGTCCTGGAACTATAGTTTCAATCCAGCGCAATACGAACCGGAAGAAGATACTAACGGCTGTCTTCAACCTATCGCTAACGAGAACGCTGTAGATGACGTGACAGGTGTCGCTCTTCTGGACCTGCCTAACGAATTTACAGTCAATGAAGAGCAAAAACTAACATTAGTTCCACTGGACAACGAATGTGAAATTCCAGAAGTACTAGGTTGGTACACGGACACGTATCCTGATTTTACTGCTTATGTCCAAGAGGTGGACTTTGGTCGCTTGAGTGTGGCTAGATCACCGGTTGAAGTCATTGACTCGTCTTATGAAGAAGCAATGGCGACTATCAATAGTGCAACTTGGATTACTACCGATCCAGCCGGACGTATTCAGGTTACTCTTGAGGATGATATAGTTAAAACCATTGATTCACCACTTGAAAATCTGGCTCTGTATAAAGAGCTAATGATGAATGGTTACCTAACTAATCTTAGTTTGGATACAAACATATTGTCTGAGGGAGGCCTCAGTCATTTAGGAAATGAAGACCTAACCGTGGACGACATGAACACAGCGGCAGCTTTATTGGCTGGTGCAGCTGACAAGTTTGGTTCAATAAGCCTCGATCTTGTCATCAATATTAACACCTTCTTGGGTATTAATAGTGAAATCGACAAAGAAATGACCTATTTCGATTTCAATGAATATAGCTACTCTCGCCTTGACATGTACACAGGTACTACAGCGGTACTGTTGGTTCCCAATAAAGAGCCAGTTTCTAGCTTGTCACCGCAACGTGTTAATCTCCTTCTAACTTCAGGCTCCTCATTTCCGGTTTTTGAGGGTGACCAAGAAGAGGGCGTCAAAGCCATTGGCTTTACCAAAGCTGCTGATGATGCACTAAAAGTAATCAACTACATTCATAACTGGGCTTTGCCAGAGTTACCAAGCGATGTTGACTGGGAATTTGTCGAACAACAGTAGTAGCGTTTCTCACAACTTCAACTAATTAATGGTGGGAAGTCCTCCCACCTTTCCATAATTATCCGTATACAAAGGCTTGTTGTATGAATAATGTACAAATCTCTATGTTAACATCATTACCTGAATACGACGTTGTTAATAACAGGCTGCAATAACCATCGGAGTATAGAGTGATGAATCACTGCAAACTTACATAGTCGCAGATTTTGGAATAAAGGGGCTTCGATCACCGTCATCCAATTACTTCCTAACCAGCACCTGCTCATGTTCCATCAACTCGCGGACAAATGGCGACGGAGAGGAATTATACGTTACCCATATCCTTTGTTTTGCACGAGTAAGCGCAACATAAAAAAGTCTTCTCTCTTCAGCATGAGGGAACTGATCACTACCTTCGGTCAACACGTTATTCAGATGGACAAATTTACGTTTTGCCGGGAATTGTCCTTCATCGACACTCAATAGGATAACAAAGTCCGCCTCTTTACCTTTACTGGCATGACAGGTCATAAACTCAATAGACAAGTTACTGAAACGTTTTTGCCAGTCGGAATACAGTTCCGGTTTGTGATAGTGATTGCGGCCTAGTAGCAACACCGATTTATTTTGCTTTGCTTTGCTATTAAGTTCATCGAGAATTTTCTCGACCCGACTTCCATGATCGATGATGACTGCTTTCTGTTTCACCGATTTATGGCTGGTAATCGCTTTACGCAGTTGAATAGGATTAGCCTGGATGAAATCCGACGCCACCTCCCCTAACTTATCACTGAATCGATAAGTCATATCAAGAAGGTGCAATGAGGCATGGGGAAAACGTTGCTCGAAGCCCGTCGTCAAATCCACATCCGAACCGGTAAACTGATAAATAGACTGCCAGTCATCTCCCACAGCAAATAGAGTTGCTTTGCTGCCTGTAGGGGATTCTTGCTCGCACAAAGCCTGAACCAGTTCTAATCGGTCTGGGGAGATATCCTGATATTCATCAACCATGACAAATTTCCAGTCAGATTTATAGCGACCTGTTGAAACATGTTTCGTAGCTTTGGTGATCATCGAAGCAAAATCAATCTGTTCACTCTCTTTCAGCATTTTCTGCCACGCCTGATAGCACGGCCAGCACAGAGCTAACTCACTGTTCAAGCGAGTATAATCATCATCATCGATGATCTTTTCCTGAATTGCTTTCTTGGAAAAACCAGTAGCAATTAATTGATCAAGCTGCTGCTCTAACCAGGCGATCAGTTTTGGGTTCTCACTTTGGCTACCTAACTCTTCATCTCCTTTAAGATAAGCGATCGGCCATTTAGATAGATGCTTCTGCCAACGTTTGAAATTGGTTGGTGTCATCCAGTGCTTTTTCAGCCAGTCAATACACCAGGCCGTTTTTTGAGAAGACTCGGTAGCAAGTGGAGTGAGTACAGGAGGCTGATTCTCTGTCTCTTTTAAAATTTTCAGCCCCAACTGATGAAACGTAAGTACTGCAATATTGTCCGCCGTTTGTCCCAGTTTCTTTTCTAGACGTTGTTTCATTTCCTGGGCCGCATCTCGGCCAAAGGCCACCAGCAGAATCTGTTCTGGCTGAGCGAGATGGCTTTGTAGCAAATAAGAGACCCTAGCCATCAGGACACTGGTTTTCCCTGAACCCGCTCCTGCCAATATCAGGTTACGGTCATTGTTATGCAGCACCGCCATCTGTTGTGAATAGTTGAGTGGAGAGGACTCAGATTGTGAAAACAGTACTTGCCAGTTTTCTCGCTCCTTTTCCAGCCACTCTCTGTTTCTTTGCTCCAACACTTCAGCAGTATTATCAAGCCAGGGGATCAAACGATTAATACGGGAAGGCATCGTTCGCGTTGCTTCACACAGCGACATGTTCATTTCAACGAACTGTCCGTTAACCTCGTTAGCCCAGGCACTCATCTGTGACTGAGGCAAAAACTGCGGTAACGAACGTAAGCGCCTTAACTCGTCTTCCCATTTCGGAAGATAAGTATTCAGCAAAGAACATTGTTGGTTATACCAATCCTGATAGGCTTTAACCGCTGTCTTTGCAAAATCTTGTGCGCGATTCCAAGGTACTCCCTGCACCACCCAACATACTTGTGTTCCATCCGACTCATGACTATACACAGAAACGGAGGACCAAATCAGCCCACGCTTAACACTTAACTTTCCTGACCACTCACTGAACGGTATCCTCACTTCAGCGCGCACTGAATGAAGCACCAAGCTATCATCAATGAGTTCAATGGAGCGAAATTCGTGTTGAGTAAAGAGCTCAGCAGTAGGAGAAGCGGTTAGCAGCATAAGGATATAGGTAATGTTTAATCAGCAAATCTCTCACTAGTCTACTTTATTGCACACTGATTGCCATCTAACTTTATGTAATATCTGTGAAAAAGAAGCATAACTATTTTGGCGCTAACCGCACAATTTTCTGCATTCTTCTGTGTCTCAATGAAGCAAAGCTTGAACTGGCTTCATAAGCCAGCAATCATCAAGTGCCAGCATAATTACCCATTTAACCACTTGTAATTATTACTATTGTGTTCATGCCCCATTTCTTTTGTTATCGGTATAAGGCGACCGACCTCCTCCACTTTGATACAGCGTCGGCCTGCTAAATCCCCTTATGGTGGCAATCGCTTGACCCGCTTCAAAGGCAAAATAAACCAACGAAGCTGCCTCTCTGTTCGAATTAGTTAACGTCACTTAATAATAAAGACCAGCGTCTGCTGGTCTTTATTCTCTATTTACCCGGTGACACCGGCTCTAATCCAAATTGTCCATATCTTTCCATAAACGTGCAGCGACGCTTCTGGCCTCTTTGTAGATAGGCTCTACATCAAACGGAAACTCCCGATTAAGATAAGAGAACTTACCCTCGACCATTACACTGTTTACATTGCTGGCATTCAAGGCAAAAGCAAAGTGCCCCGGCAAATTATCCGCCACAAACGGAGTTGGAGAGGTGTAATCCATTATAGTCAGATCCGCCTTATACCCAGCTTCGAGACGGCCAAACTTAGCCCCGAAGTTACGCCCTAAGATTTCATTGCCGTTCCAAAGGTGACGCAAGAAACTGTCTGGCCACATCTGACCACCCGCATCACGATGTTTGAAGAAGGCGAACTTCAGCTCTTCAAACATATCCGCACCAATACCATCCGTACCAATTGCGACATTCTTAAACTGACGTAGCTGATGATTGTAACCGACGTTATTGTTCATATTTGAGCGGGCATTATGAACCAGAAATCCATCATGCTTATTCAGGATATTGATGTCCTTTTCTGACAAAAACAGGCCATGTGCGAGCAGTGTCTTACTGTCAATCAAACCAAAACTATCGAGGCGCTCCACTATATCCTGTTCGTAATGATGGTGACTGTGGGTGACATCATAGCGATCTTCCGCGACATGAATATGAAGACCACGACCGGTCGCCTGTATTGCCTCAGACAACATAGCCATACCTTCGTTTGACACAGTGAATGGTGCGTGCGCACCGATGTGTGCTTCAACAAGATACGGCTCTACACCCCGCTGTTTCTCTGCATCAACCAGTTGAGCAAAGCGTATATTTTCTTCGACACCAGCAGCCATCTCTTCGATCCCACCATTGCGATCCGTCGTCTCAAAGCAGGTCATGCCACGCAATCCAGCTTTCAAAAAGCCTTTACGCAACGTAGCGAGTGATCCTTGGATGTAACTAGGCGACGCATGGTGGTCTATGACCGATGTACAACCATGGCGAATTGCCTCAAGCGAACAGATAAGGCCACTGTAATACAGCGCCTCTTCATCGAGGGCGCGGTCCATTCTCCACCACAAGTTCTTAAGAATGGAGATGAAATCAGGACTTGGCTTAATATCTGCCATGATTCCACGAGCCAGCCCGGAATAGAAATGGTTGTGAGAACAAACAATACCCGGCATAACGAGTTTGCCGGTGAAGTCCTTCTGTTCCGCATCAGGGTACTTAGTACAAAGAGATTCGCCCACATCAACAATCAGATCGTTCTCAATCGCAATGTCTACTCCGTCCTTGATAAAAGTTGGTTCTATTTGTACAGCTGTTACGTTCTTAAGTATCAACATATTTCCAATCTCCTTTTACACTTCTACCGCGCCAAGCAAGTATTTGTGATTCGCCAGTACGTACTGAATTATCGTGGCTTCATCTGCCAGATGTTCTGGTAACTCAATCGTACCGTCATCACCAATTTGATAGCTTGTCACCTCGCCCTGCGCTCTAAGAACTAACTGTTCTTCCTGAACAAGGAAGCCAGGATTGGTACTTGAATCAAAGTCCTGTTTAAGGCTAAACAGAGTAAATTTGTCTTTATATGGCTTGCTCTCCCAAGGGCAGAACTGCGCACAGTTACCACACTCGTTGCAATAAGCGTCAAGGTGTAACGTTTGATACTGATCTTTGAAACCCGGTATTGGCAGGGAGACGTTTGCACGGTTTGGACAAACATCCACACACTTACTACACACGTATGAACATTCCAGACAACGCTCGGCTTCTTGTTTAACGAATTCATTGCGGTCGCTTTCTTCTAGCTTATTCGCCTCGAGCAGCGCCACTTTGATTTCGCCTTTCTTGCGATAAACTTCAGCGGCCGTGACGGAAGATTCAACATTAGCCAAAGATTCAGATTGTCTTTCACGCTCAATGATCGCGGATGCAGCTTTACGGCCACCGGAGATAGCTGAGACGATGGATGATGGACCTGTTTGCGCATCTCCCAACAAGAACACGTTCTCTATTTCGGTTTCACAAGTCATGGTATCGACTGCTGGCCAACCATCTTCTCCCATAGGAACGCCCATACGCGATAACACATCTCGATTCGCTTGTTCGCCTACCGCAGTGATCACCGCACTAGCTTTGAGGGTAACGGTTTCATCAGTCGCAACGGGTCTCCTGCGCCCTTTCTCATCCGGTTCACCCAAGGTCATGACGCGAGCAACAATGGTACCGTCCTTATGGAACGCCTCAGGGTTTGTCAGAAACTTGAAGTTCACACCGTCTTCAACGGCTTCGTCATATTCCTCTTTATACGCTGGCATTTCTGCTTCTGTGCGGCGATATAGTACCGTGACCTTATCAACCCCCTCTGCTTTCAGTGCAGCTCTGGCACTATCCATAGCGGTGTTACCAGCGCCGACAACCACAACATGATCACCGAGGTTTAAACGCTCCCCATCGTTGAAACGACGCAAGAAATCCAGTGATTTGTAGATGTTGTCATTGTCTCCAGCCAAGTTAATTGGGTTCCCCTTATCGGCACCCACACCAAGACAGATGTACTGATATCCCTGCTGTTTCAGATCGTCTATTGTCACCTTCGGATTCGCGCCATATTCAAATTCCACGCCATGGGCTTTTACAAACTCGATATCGTGCTCAATCGCTTTAGCCGGAATTCGGAACTGAGGAATAATGTGTTTAACCACACCACCAGCGCTGCGTTCTTTCTCAAAGATCTTGACCGGATGCCCGGCCCTGGCAATGAAGTACGCGGCTGATAAACCGGCTGGCCCTGCTCCAATGACGGCTACAGGCTGTTTGCTGGAATCAAGTTGTGGGTGATGCCATTTAGACTGATACCCCTCCCAACCTTTATCCAGTGCAATCTTCTTCATTTCACGAATATTGAGCGCACCTTCATAGTCACGACGCGTACAGTTGTACTGACACTGATGGTCGCATATATGACCTGTAATTGATGGCAAGGCGTTCCTCGCATAGATCACCTCTAATGCTTCGGTGTATTTTGCCTCGCCCATCAGACGCAAGTATTCTGGAATATCCTGACTAATTGGGCAGGCAGTAACACAAGGCGCCACATAGCAATCCGTCAGTGGCACGGGTTGTTCAACCGTGATTTCTTCCGGGCCACGCCACTCTTTCTGGGTGTACTCTGCAGACAGGGCTTTGTCTGCTAAGCGCTCTAGCTTCTCAAGGTTCACGCCGTCCATCGCCCAGTCAGCGCTTTGTTCTAACTCTTTCGCACAATCGGCTAAGCGCAGATAACCCCCGGGCTTGAGCAAGTCCGTCGCCATGGTGATAGGTCGGATACCGGTCTCAAAGATTTCACGAATATTAAACTTGCTGGCCCCACCCGAATAGGAGATAGGCAACGTGCCGTTAAATTCACGAGAAAGCTCAAGTGCCACATTAATGGATAGTGGGAACAACGCACGCCCGGACATATACATCTCTTTATCCGGAAGACGTCCCTTGTTATTCAACGTGCCCAAAGTATTAGTGAGCTTAACGCCAAAGCCGATGTTTTTATCTTTGCTCAGTTTCACCAAGCGATGCAGCATCGCTTTGGCATCCTGGAGTTGCAAATCATGAGAAAACGACTCTTCACTTAAAGCCACGTAATCAAAGCCGGTTTGGTCCAGGATGCCTCGCACACGACTATAACCTAACAGCGTTGGATTCAGTTTAACAAAAGTATTGATACCTTTATCTTCCAACATATATCGGCAGATCGCTTCAATCTCATTCGGCGGGCAACCATGCATGGTTGACAGTGTCACCCCTTCAGTCAGAGTAACAGGAATGTCATCAACCATTTCAAACAGCTTTTGCAACTCGGTTTCTGATGTCCTGCTATTAATAAGCTTGTTATTCGCGATAAAATCTTTTAACTCAGTCGAATACTGAGTAAATTTGGCATGCTTTGACGAGTCGAGCATATTATCAATATACTCCTGCATTGGTTCTGTCAAAATACCGTCCAGATCATAGCCAACACTCATATTGAAAATAAACGATTTGGCTTTCTTCGCTGACTCACTATCAAATACCGCCTCAAGAAGATGTAGCGCAAACCAGGCTTTTAAATATTCATCATAGGCCTTATGTAACGTAAATTCTGTAGACCATTCTGTATTGAAACACTCGTCTTCTGCATCAATACAGGGTTTGGCTATTTCCAGACGGTCAAGTTTTTGAACCGTTTTAAGCTCCATAAAGCGGCCACCCGCCAACCATGATGTAATGATGTTTTGAGCCAACTGAGTATGAGGACCAGCGGCAGGCCCTACCGGGGTTTCACAGTTTTCTCCCCATACAGAAAGGGATTGGGATGTTTGCTTGTTGTAGAACTGCTTTTCTGGGATGCCGAAAATCGATTTACTATGATGATACTCACCGAACATACGTTCAAGCAGTTCAGTGAATGGAATTGGGCGCATGATGTCTCCCATGGTAACACTCCTTTATTAATTCTCTTGTGCTTCTATTTATGCAGATAAATTGAATTAAGGAGATAAGAGCAATCACTACGCCAAGGTCGTCTAATAACTTAACATTAAGAGGTTTTATGTTTTATTTCGTGATATAGGTCAGATAATAAAAACAATTGATAATCGTTACTAATTTGGATAACTGAGTTTGTTTTTATAACTCGATTAGAATAAGAATATCAATTACGTTATCTTGTAGTTCGTCTATCATAACAATAAAAAAGCTATCAATATGATAGCTCCTCTCGACATGCACTCACACTTCAACGGCCAAAATGGCGTCCGAATCAACGCCCGACTCTTTCGCTTTGCGCTGCCTTTGAATTGTACTGTGGTCAGGGATTATTTCTTCTATACGTCCCTCAATCTGTTCTAGCCACTGTCTCAAATGATCAGACGTCACGGAGCGCTGCTGTGGTGATAATGTCGACACTAGCTGTTTTTGCTTATCGACGTGAGCGTCTATGAGCGCATTCGCCAGGTCGTACCCTTTCTGCGTCAGTTGGACAACGACACAGCGTCGGTCACAGTTAGAATGATAGCGGGCAATTAACTTCTTACTCTCCAGGCGATCAAGACGATGAGTCATTGCACCCGACGTGAGCATAAGCGACTGAGTCAACTCACTAGGTGTTAACCGATAAGGTGCTGACGAACGCAGTAACGAAGCGAGAACATCAAACTCCCCAGTTTTCAAACTGTATTGCCGACACAGTACAGCCAACTCTTGCTCAAGGCATTTGCTCACACGCATCAACCGTCCAATCAGTACCATAGGTTCAGTGTCTAACTCCGGGCGTTCATGTTTCCACAACTCTGCAATACAATCCATCAGGTCCATATTATTTCCCTCAAACAAACAATAAGGGCGTCACGACCTTTCATCGTGGCGCCCTTATTCCTATCGATTTATTAACCAACTATCACGTTAGATTGCCCAACCGCCAGCGTAGAACACCACTAACACTATCGTAATGAGAACCGTGCCGATATTCAGTTTTTTCCATTCACCTGATACGACGCGACCACAAACAAGGGATAAGAAGCCAAGCATAATACCCGTGACGATGTTGCCGGTAAGAACAATAAATACCGCACAAACAAGACCAGATAACGCGTCCACCGAGTCCTTAAGATCGAGCTTGCTAACGTTACTCATCATCAGCAAACCCACGTACATTAATGCTGGTGCCGTAGCGTACGCTGGTACCAGATAGCTTAATGGGGCGAGAAATAGCAGTAGCAAGAACAGACCACCTACGACGACTGCCGTCAAACCTGTCTTACCTCCGGCTGCAGTTCCGGCTGCCGATTCAATGTACACAGCCGCGGGTGCACCACCTACAAAGCCAGAAAAAATACTACTCACTGAGTCAGAAGTCAGCGCCTTACCACCGTTAATAATGTTCCCGTCTTTATCCAGCAAGTTAGCTTGTCCGGCAACGGCGCGAATGGTTCCGGTGGCATCGAAGATCGCGGTCATAACCAATGCCAGTACACTTGGCAGTACAAGTGGACTCATAGCCCCCATGATGTCCATAGAGCCGAGTAACGAACTTTCACCACTACCAAAAGTAGGCATCGCAAATAAGCCCTGATACTTCACGTTCGGGTCAAACATCAGTCCAAGCACAGATATTGCGATGATCACCAGTAAAATTCCTCCCGGCACCCTACGCTTTTCTAAGCCAAAGATGGCAGCCAACCCCAGTACTGACATGATCACCGGAAACGATGTGAACTCACCCAGGCTGACTGGTAAACCCTCTACCGGGTTTTTCACTACCAGACCAACACCATTTGCAGCGATCAGCAGCAGGAATAAACCAATACCGATACCTGTACCATGCGCAATACCAAATGGAAGATTAGTCAGGATCCACTGCCTTACCCCTGTGACGGTAATCGCAGTAAAGACAACACCCATTAAAAAGACCGCCCCTAACGCAACAGGGATAGAGATTCCCTGACCGAGCACCAGGCTAAACGCGGTAAAGGCGGTAAGTGAAATCGCGCA
The DNA here is from genome assembly GCF_900107935.1 of Vibrio hangzhouensis. GTDB lineage: Bacteria > Pseudomonadota > Gammaproteobacteria > Enterobacterales > Vibrionaceae > Vibrio > Vibrio hangzhouensis. Next base: position 253,845 of record NZ_FNVG01000001.1, read on the forward strand.
GCCAATAGCCATAGGCAAATTGGCCCAGAACCCCATAAGTAGAGAACCGAACGCTGCAACTAGACAAGTGGCGATAAATACGGAGCCCTGATCGAAGCCTGCTACACCAAGCATGCTCGGCACCACGATCACCGAGTAAACCATGGCTAAGAAAGTAGTCAGCCCCGCAATAACTTCCCTTCGGATATTGCTACCCCGGTGGGTGATTAAAAAATAATTGTCGAACCAACCATTGGTTGATACGGGTTTATCTTCAGCAATCTCCAACGTACTTTGCTGATTTGAGATATTTTCGGACATGTTATATTCCTTTTCATTAAGTCTTGGTCATCCCTAAATTGAGACCAATGCATCTGCTGTATTTGCTATGTTTCATAGAATCAGCTGCGCTCGTAGACCAGACAACCGTCAACGTAAGTACGGTAGATACTCCTATCGTCACCAAGGGTCATAAGCACAAACAATTTTTCAATCAATTCGGAAGAGTTGTCGTATCTAAGTTGCTGTAGTGGAGTCGCACATGGGTCGATGACGACAAAGTCTGCTTCTTTGCCTACCTCAAAGTTACCAATCAGATGATCGAGAGATAGGGCCTTCGCGCCTCCAAGGGTCGCCAAATATAACGCCTCGAACGCAGAAAGCTTATGTTGCTGTAACTGAGCCACTTTGTAAGCTTCATTCAAGGTTTGCAGCATATTGAAAGTGGTACCTGCGCCAATGTCGGTCCCGATGCCCACCTTGACGTTTCGTTTCCAGGCTTCTTGCAACTTAAATAATCCACTACCCAGATACAGGTTTGAGGTTGGGCAAAATGCGATGGCAGAATCGGTTTGCTCGATGCAATCCCATTCCTGTTCATCAAGATGCACACAGTGGGCAAACACACTCTTTGAACCCGTCAAGCCATAATGATGGTAAACGTCCAAATACCCCTCCTGCTCTGGGAACAGTTCTTTTACCCAGGCAATCTCGTTCTTGTTTTCTGACAAATGGGTATGAATATAAGTATCCGGATACTCTTCTCTGAGCTTATGTGCCATCTGCAATTGTTCAGGAGTGGATGTCGGTGCAAATCGTGGTGTAATCGCATAAAGCAAACGGTCTTTCTTGTGCCATTTTTCAATCAGAGTTTTAGTTTGGTTGTAGCTGGTTTCTGGTGTGTCGAGAAGGTAGTCTGGCGCGTTACGGTCCATCATCACCTTACCCGCTACAATTCTCATGTTGAGTTTGTTGGCTTCGGAAAACAGCGCATCAACTGATTCGGGATGGACAGTGCCAAACACCATGCCCGTTGTAGTGCCATTTCGGAGCAATTGCTTAATAAAAAATTTGGACATCTCTTTTGAGTAGTCACGGTCTTTGTAGCGTGCTTCCGTTGGAAAGGTATAGTTATTCAGCCACTCCAGTAGCTGTTCACCATACGCTCCCACCATTTCAGCTTGTGGGTAATGAATGTGTGTATCGATAAATCCCGGCATCACTATCTTGCCGGGATAGGAGCGTATCCGCACTGACGCCGGGACCTTGTCCTTGCCTTCCTGCCACTCACCAACCCATTCGATACGGCCTTGGTCAACAAGAAGTAGTCCATCTTCAATGAAACGTACGTGCTTTTCGATATCTTCGGGCTTATCTACGACTTTTGTCACATCCAGAATCGATGCCCTGATCGCTTTTATTGATTGGGTATATTGCATAATTACCTCGATCTTAACGCCCCTATTCACTGCACAACTCATTCACAGAGGCATTGCTTCCCGTTATTTGGAATAAAAGATGTGCGGCAGCACCTGTCGCCTCGACTGCCGCACTGGTTGTTATAATTTATTGAGACCTTTAAGAATTTTCTCTGGTGTAAAGTGCCACTCTCTTAGCCACACACCGCAAGCATCATGAATGGCTGTCGCAATGGCTGGCGCGGCACCGTTAACACCAATTTCTGAAATCGACTTCGCACCGTAAGGACCAACAGGGTCATCACTTGGTACCAATACGGCTTTAAAGTCTTTTGGAATGTCGCCGATTTTCGGCGCACCGTAGCTTTTCAGATCTGTGTTTACCGGCACGCCCTGATCGTCGTAAATGAGTTCTTCATATAAGCTGTGACCAATTGCCCGCATGCTCGCCCCATAGATTTGGCCAAGGGCTAGATCAGGATTGACTGGCGTACCGCAGTCAAGCAATGCATGGAACTTATCCAGTCGGATTTCACCTGTACGCGTATTTACCGCGACCTCAGCAAAATTGGCGCCGTACGGGAATGCAAACTCAGGCGTAGTGAAGCACCCTGACGCAAGTAACTGTCCCCAACCCGTGCCACTTTCAGCTTTGTGAGCAATCTCGAAGAAACTGACTACGCCATCAGGACCTTTCACCAAGCCCGGAGCTACAATATCAACTTCCTCTACTTCAGCCCCGAGCATTTCTGCACCGTATTTGAGGATTTTCTCACGCATCGCTTCTGCCGCACGTTTCGCTGCATTACCCGAGAAACAGGTCCCCGATGATGCATATGCACCTTTATCAAACGGAGCATGATCCGTGTCTCCAGAGTGTATCGTGATGTCTTCCAGAGGACACTTGAGCACTTCTGCCGTAAGTTTGGCGATCACCGTGTCTAAACCGGTACCGATATCAGCACCACCAGAGTGAACGATAAAGGTGCCGTCAGACGCCATCTTGATGCTACAGTTCGCCTGATCGATATCCGGAATGCCCGATTTTTGCTGAATGATGGCGACTCCTCGACCTAGCTTCCAGTCTCCCTGATGGGGTTTCGGTGCGTCCCAATCGATAAGTTTACGACCTTCACGCAGAATGGCTTCAAGGGCACAACTGTGTACTTTAGGCGTTGTCGTTGGCATTTTACCTTCACCAATTGCGCCGAGAATTTTCAACTCCTGACCTTCAACCACACGATTTTTCTCAATCATATCGAGATGGTCGATACCAAGCTCTTCGGCCAGTTCCGCCATTGCCATCGTAAGCGCATAATTGCCTTTCGGTGCGCCATAGCCCTGATATGCCCCTGTTGGACAAATATTGGAGTAGTATGTCGTGACACGGAAGTCCACGTTGTCACATGGATAAAGCGGCAAAGACAGCGCAGGTCCATTGGAAGGCACTGTTAGCGCGTGGTTTCCATATGGCCCGGTATTGGCTAAAAATTCCATGTCTATCGCGGTCAGTTTTCCATCCTTCTTAGCACCGAGTTTAACGGTCACCTTGGCAACGTGACGGGTGGAATTACATATAAACTCTTCTTCTCTGGTGTGATGGAAGTAAACCGGACGCCCGGTCGTGTATGTCGCCCAGGCGCAGACATCTTCAAGTAAAATGTCCTGTTTTGACCCGTAACCGCCACCTACACGTTCTTTTACGATGTGTACTTTGTTCTGTTTAACACCGAGGATTTTTGCTACCTGACGACGGACGTGCCATGGCACTTGGGTTGAATCGTGCATCACCAGTCGGTCACCATCCATGTAGCTATAGCAAATATGCGTTTCCACTGGTAGTTGCTGCACCTGTTTAGACTCGTAGGTTCGCTCAATAACTACATCGGCTTCAGCGAAACCTTTATCAAGATCGCCAATGTGCCCTCTTACACCCGCTGCAATGTTTTTTCTCGGCTCACAACCAATCGGGAAGTTAACAATTAACTTACCCTCACGAGGATCGGCATTGACGTTTTGCTGTTCAAGATCCGCTGGAGCACCGACGCCATATTCGATGGGTTCATTGTGCACAATAGGCGCATCCGGAGCTCTTGCTTCATCAATGGTCATCACTGGTTTCAGCACATCAAACTCAACTTCAATCAACTTGAGAGCATCGTTCGCGATGTCAACCGATTCGGCAACAACCGCCGCGACGCGATCCCCTACATGTCGCATCTTTTGACCAAACATGCGCCTGTCGAGGGGGGATGGCTCCGGCGCACTCTGGCCTCCCGGGGTATATGGGATATCGGGGCAGTTTCTATAGGTGATCACGCTAACAACACCCGGTAAGGCTTCCGCTTTCGATACATCCAGATGACTGATCCAGGCATGAGCATGAGGGCTGCGAAGCATTTTGATGACGCACGCATTGGGTGGGATCCGATCTTCAACATAACAAGGCTTCGCCTGAACCATTTTTGCAGAATCAAGTTTGGGGCAATTCTTACCTACTATATCGAGATCATCCCGGAATTCAGGGGCGAACATCTGGGTATATTCCGGGTCTGCTTTACGTTTTACCGCCAATGACACCACATCATAGAATTGCTGATACCCTGCGTCACGGCTGAACAGTCCAGATAGCGCATCGTCGATTTCTGCCCGACTTGGCTCAGCGATACGTTCCAGCAAATCAGTAAGCAGCAAGGCAAGTGCCGGGTCATTGTAGCCCGACTGTACGACTCCCACATCAATCATGGCTTGCTGTACCAGGCTCAAATGGTTCCAAGCCGACAGAGCCTCTGCCGTCTTCACTTCAGCTCCTTCCAATTGAGCAGCAATCAACAGCGAAGCATTGACCATTTTACCGTTAAAGGAAATAACGTCCGATCCTGCAAAGCCCCAACCGTCATCACTGTTTCGAACCGAGTGGAGCCCCATTGAATGCAGCAGTGTCTGAACATTGGTTTCCGGTGCGCAGTGAGCCGTTTCAGGTCTACCGTTGAGATTAAATTGAATAGACATTACGCCACCCCCTTTGCCAGTTCACGGCATTCGTTTAATAAGTCAGAGATCACAATGGCTGTCAGGTATTCCTTATAACCCGCACTTCCGCAGATATCGTCCACAGCGTGCAGCGCACTTTTTATCGCTTGCTCTAACTCGTCACCACTGAATCCCAACCCTTCGATATCTCGTAATCTCATCGGTTTGGTTGGTTCATCAAAACGGGTATTGACTCCTTCAAGTGCAACCACCTGCCTACCCAGTCCATCCACGGATACGGCGGCATTAACCACTCTTAATCCATCGGCGCTGCGTGTGACACGATGGCTAACGGTCTGAAGCGTGATGTCCGGCACCACAATAGCTTCAATCAAACCCTCTTCACGAGTCTCAAGGTGGGAATCCAATGCTAATTCTCTACCGTCAGCGAAACGAACCTGAGCATTCAGTGCCAATAACATCGGTAGCAGAGGTGCCTCGCATTGCAGAGCGGCGACTTCACCGCCTAAAGTTGACTGGTTTCTGAGGTGTCGGGAGTAAATGTAACCCGCACTCTGTTTTAAAGACTGAGGGACTAATTCACTCTCAATCAGTTCCTGAATGCGACTCGTTGCTCCCATTGTTAGGGTATTACCTTGTAACTCGATACGGTCAAAGCCCAACTTATCGATGGAGATAAAAACACCTGCATCACTGCGAGTGGGAGCGGCATTTAACTTCGAGCCTCCCGCGAACCAAACCGCTTGTGAACCATGGTTTGCTTTTAACTCCAACGCTGCACTCACTGTGTCCGGCGTGAGGTATTTAATATTCATATTCTTCGCCTTTTTAGCATTGTTTAAATTGAATGACAGACAAACTACTACTGGCTAAAAAGGCAACTTTTGAGCCAATACCCATGATTACGTATGGTATTCGTGAGCTTGGTCTAATATTGGCATTAATTTGAGATACAGATCGTACTTGGTTATATCAATCAGATTAACCGCCGATTATGTATTGTTATTTAAAATCACAATATTTAACCAACAATTAACAAGTGGTTGCTTTAAATAATTTGATAATATGAATATCAAATTGATACTTTCGAAATTATTTTATCAACTTGATAGTGGATCGAGTACTGACTCAGTATTCACTAATGCCTCATAAGCCTCTGGGGTATCAACATCAAGATAAATGCTGGGGTCAGTCAAATCCAGATAGTGAACCTGACCCTGTTGAAAAATCGATTTCATGGATTTCGCTTCATTCATACGATAAAGGTGATCAAAAGTAGCCTTGTGAATCAACACTGGATGTCCGGTCCTTAGCTTGTTTCCGGGGAATACAGTCCCATTAAACCTATGATGGTAAAGGCTTTGGTATATCAACCCAGAGACGCAAGGCATATCTCCGTGACAGATAAAAAAGTACTCTGTATTTACTTCATGTATACCCGTCTGAATAGACGAAAACATACCGTTTTTGTAGTTCTTATTGCGGATAACAGTCACATTATCCCAATGAGAATATTGGCGCATGAGCTCTTCCTCTCGGTGCCCTACGACCAGGATCACACGAGAACAAAACGACAAAGCATTTCTGATACTTTGCTCTAAGATCGTGCTGCTGTTATAAGGTAGCATTAATTTCCAGCAGCCCATCCTTGATGATAACCCTGCGGCTGGGATGATACAGTCGATATTATCTACGCTGTTTTTCATACGAAGTTCTATTAGGTTTTTTCGCATTTTAATCTATTAGGTTTAGTAATTATGCCTGTCGCTTCAAATAATTCTTTTTCTACATTCTGTTCTTCTTTTTTGAAATATAAACCGAGTGTTGAAAGACCGTTAACCATTGCATTGGTTGGTGGTGGTGGCAAAACCCATATGTTGTTTTGGCTAGCGAGAGAGTTCAAAAGAATGGGTCACAACGTCTGTGCCACAACGACGACCAAAATGTACAAACCTCTTCACTCGGACCTGGACCAACTCTGTCTGTTCTCTGAGGTTGCCCCATTAGCCAAGCCGGGAATTTCATTCATCTATCGCGAACTGATTCGTGACTGCAAGACAAAAGCGCTACGAAAGGTAAAAGGCCTGTCTCTTGAACAACTCGATGCTCTCCAACAGCGACACCAATACTCAGTGTTTGTTGTAGAAGCAGATGGTGCAAATCGGTTGCCACTCAAAGCTCCAGCTGGGCACGAGCCTTGCATTCCTTACCAATGTGATGTGGTGATAGGTGTTACAGGAGCCGAATCAATCTTCAAACCTGCCTGTGGAGATTTTATCCACCGCTGGCATGAGTTTAGCTTATTAACAGATTGTAAGGACGGCTCCGTCATCGACGAGCAGGTACTCAAACCGCTGATTAACCATCGTCAAGGCATGTTTAAAAGCTGTTTGGACAAGCACAGCAAGATATGGGTCATCAATAAAATCGACTTGGCTGTTGATCAGCAGCAACTCGAGCAGCTCGCATTGAACATTTTTGACAATGAACCGTTACTTAGCATGGTTGCGTTGACTCAACTGACCGCTCCGGAGCCCATCCACCGCATTTTCAATCGGACTCCATAGCATTTGAACAGAGGTAGTTTGGATGAACATTTTCGCAAAGGCAGCACAACTTGAGCAAAGCAACATACCATTTGCATTTGCCAATATCATAGAGACTAAAGGCTCCTCCCCTCGCCATAGTGGTACCATGCTCATCGAGGAAGGAGGGCAAATTCATGGCACCATTGGTGGTGGCATGATTGAACGTTATGTCATAGAACAAGCCGTAGAAGCAATCAAAGAGAACAAACCTCGCGTTGTCACCGGCCGTATGACTCGCAATGGGCCTGATGCTATGGGTATGGACTGCGGGGGCGCGATGACACTCTCCATCGACGTATACGGCACTCGACCACGTCTTTTTCTTATCGGTGCCGGACATGTAAACAGAGCGATTGCCCAGGTCGCAACACATCTTGGGTTCGATATCACGGTTGCCGATGCTTATGAAGCCAGCCTCGCAGAACAACATTTCCCCGAAGGAACACATCGTGTTCTGGGCAATAACATGCTAACGGCCATTCAATCGCTCGATATCAACGAAAACAGCTATGTCATCATCGCCACCAATCATCAAGATCAAGATGCCATTAACGCCATCGCACAACAACCTACGGCTTATACCGGACTGATGGCAAGCCGAAAAAAAGTGCAGACACTATTTCAGGGACTTCGCGAGCTTGGTACGAGTCAGCAGCAAATTCAACATATTCACTCACCAATAGGCTTTGATATTGGTGCGGAGACCCCTGAGGAAATTGCCATCAGCGTGATGGCTGAAGTGCTCAATGTGAAGAATGGCGCTTCTGGTTTCAAGCTCAAAGATCATGTTGGTGACTTTAATCGTAAGCTGGTTTTAATACGTGGTGCCGGTGATATCGCTACTGGTGTCGCCGCCAGACTGCACAACTCAGGATTTAAAGTAGTTATGACTGACATCGAGCATCCCACAATGATTCGCTGTAGTGTGTCTTTTGGTCAGTGTCTATATGGTGACCCTGTCACTGTTGAGGGTATTCAGGCGGTCAAGGTTGATTCTTTTGACAAGGCCTGCCGAGAACTTGAAAAAGGTAACATTCCCGTATTCGTAGATGAAACAGGCAAGCTAACAGATACCATTAAACCCGACTTTCTTGTTGACGCCATACTTGCGAAAAAGAACTTGGGCACCCACAAAGCCATGGCGCCAGTGACGATTGCTTTGGGTCCGGGTTTCCATGCTGGCAAAGATTGTCATGCTGCCATTGAAACAAATCGAGGCCACCAACTGGGACGAGTCATCTATGACGGACCATGTCAACCCAACTCAGGGATCCCTGGAAGCATACTAGGTTATACCGACCAACGCGTGATACGGGCACCTCAGGCAGGCACATTTGTCGCCAAAGTAGTATTGGGAGATATTGTCGAAGAAGGTCAGGAAATCGCCAGCATCGACGACACCGTCGTTTATGCGACGCTCAGTGGCAAAGTAAGAGGCCTGCTTAATTCAGGTCTTCAAGTTCACGAAGGTTTTAAAATTGGGGATATCGACCCAAGGGGCACCAGTGTCGACCACTGCTCTATCTCAGATAAAGCAAGAGCGGTCGCAGGTGGCGTACTAGAGGCAATGCTGAGTTTAAGCCATCAACAATAGCCTAGATACTGGCCAGCGCATTCACCGCTGGCCTTTTATTTTTTGATCTTTCTATCTTTCTTTCTGTTTATCAACCTTCACGTTCACCAGGTTCGGTCTAAATCTTTTGAGTACAATAAAATAGCGCGCTGATATTCTTTGATTGCATCACTGTTCGTGGTTGCGACGAGAAGATCGAGTAACAATGATACCGCTTCTTTATGGCGACCTAAATTATACAGGCACATAGCATAGAAGGGCCTGACCTCGTCTGCTTCAGGAAATTCACTGATGGTTTGATCGAAGTACTCCAACGCTTGCCGATAATCCCCCAGACTTCGATAGGTGCAGGCTAAACCAAACAAGGTATCAAAGCGTTCCGTCTCAGAAAGCGTGCCAAGCAGAGCCGATTTATAGTGAGGAACGGCATCGGATTCCCTACCCTCGTTATCAAATGACCAAGCAATATGCAGATTCGCCTGAGCAGCAAAATGTTCACTGTCGAGTAAGGGCTCTAGTAACGCTCTGGATTCTGAAAATTTTTCTTGTTTTCTTAATCTGATAGCTTGCTGAATAATCGAGTCCATAGTTTTCCCTCTAAACCCTTCCAAAAAATCAACATGGTTAATGCTGATACACCACGACGTTGTCTATGCTGATTTCAGGCATACTTAATAACAAGGGTAAAATTAGCACATAAAAGCCAATGATAACGTATTGAAGTGTCAGACTGCAGAATCTGAACATACTGAAGCAAGTAACAAAAGAGGTTGAAGGCTAAAAACTGGGGTTTTAAATGGATTTCGAATGGATAAAAAAACAACACATGGCGTCATATTAGTATCCATGTGTTGTCATTTAGAGTCGGCTTTGTCGCTTAAATTTTGTCTCTCAAATATAGTAAGCTTCAACAGTGCCTTTTAGTTTGATGAGCATTGGCTGGCCAAAACGGTCCAGTGCTTTAGGTGAAGGGATCTTAACCCAACCTTCACTGATGCAGTATTCTTCAACGTCAGTGCGCTCTTTACCATTTAGGCGAATGCCGATTTGGTGTTCGAAACACTCAGCCACGTGATGTGGGCTACGTGGATTGCCTGATAGATGATCTGGTAGTTCTGGCTTTGCGTTGTTATCGCTCATGGTTATACCCTGAAGTATTAATAAAGTGGGTTATTGTAGTCAATCAAATGACCGCGCTCAAGAACAGTCATATCTACTTCTGGCTCAATTGATGTTTAATCCATCTAATCGTCATATTTCTGAACGATAGACACTGACCTCTCTGTCACGACCATGCACCGTCACGACCTTATTCTCCATATAAGTAACGGCCAATTTGTTAATAACCGACTTAGACCTCTCATTCCCTACTAGATGAGAAACTTCAAGCTGTTTTAACCCAAGGTTTTCTTTACAGTAGTCGACCAAAGCTCTGGACGCTTCATATGCGTATCCATTACCCCAAAACTCTACACCCAGCCAATAACCTAGCACCCCAAGTCCACCATTGAGAGATGGCAAACTGACAGTGCCGATGATGTCATCGTTGCCTTTAATCGTGATCGCATAAACGACACTTCTACCTTCATCATAAGCAGGCTGGTGAGTTTCTATCTAAGCTACTGCCATTGATGGTTCATAAGGATGGGGGATCTGAGCAGTCATATCGGCAATGACCTTATCACCAGCCAGTTTTGCAACTCTCTCACTATCACCCAGACGAAAAGGTCTCAATCGCAATCTTTCCGTTTCTATTATTTGCTGCACTCTGTTACCTCTATCATGCGTTTCCTGCTGCCACAGCAAACAGCGCCAATATGATACTGATGAGTCCTATGTAACTGACCCTGATTCTTTCTGAATCACTAGGCTCATTTGAAGGAAACCAACCCAAGGTGATCACTTTAGAAATAAAGAACCCAACCAAATAGCAAATGGCTTCGACTAATTTAATACGCAGAATTTCATTGATCATCAAACCAAATAAACGAATCAAGGATGACAATAGCTATTCCAAGTAAGCCTCAGTAATTTAGACGCAGGAAACCCAGTATCTGGCAATGGGTCTTTCAAACACCTTGCCATAAACAATTTCGTCAAGAACACCACCATTGTTTTCAATTACCTTGCGAGAGGCAAAGTTATCATCATCTGCCGTCACCAAAGCCGTCTCAATGCCCAGTTGTAACGCCTTCGCAAGCACAAGATGCAACATGTGTGTTCCATGCCCTTGAGAACGATAGCTTGGCGCAATGTCGTAACCGATATGCCCACATTCAGTTTGCAAAAACTCGTTATGCAGAATGTGACGCACTCTTATGGCACCAATCATGTCTCCACTATCAGCTATCATCCAGAAATGGCTGCATGGGGCATAACCTTTTGGCAGGTTGATGCCCTGTTCTTCATTGCTCAGGTTTTGTATATAGCGTTTGAAGTCTGTCACTCCGCGTCTGTAGTAATCCGCATTTTCTGGATCATATCGTTCAAAGTCCTGAAAGAATCGAGCAAATTTCACTTGGTATTCAGACGATGGTGACACTAATCTCATCTGCCGCTACTCACCTAACGCCTGTTTGATTTTTTGATCCGTTTTGTACTGACTCAACGCATAAACAGACCAGATAGCTGCGGGAATCCAGCCAATTAAGGTCACTTGTAAAATTAGACAAAAAATGCCGGCAAAAGGTCGGCCAATAGTAAAAAATTGCAGCCAGGGAAGTAGGATGGCTAATATAAGTCTCATTTTTTTTATCCTTAATAACTAAATATTACTCAGGTTAACAAACTCCACAGCAACGGTGGTAGTTTTTTGTGTATGACTGAGTCATCGTGCTTAATCAATAATTAATTCGAAGTTTCGATGACCACATCTGTCTTTACCGAGTTAGCAATAAAACAGTTCTGATGAGACAACTTGTGCATCTTTGCGAGTTGTTCGTCATCCGGAATACGCTCTCCAGAAAAAACCACTCTGGGCCTTAATCTCACCTGAGTCAGCATGATTCTTCCCTGGCTATTGTCTCCTAGCAGCCCCTGGGCGCAATCTTCATAACTTTCAACACAGTATTTTCGTTTTGCTGCGATGGCGAGAAATGTCATCATGTGGCAGCTAGACAAAGCGGCAATAAACGCCTCTTCGGGATCAACACAATCTGTACTTGAAAGCGGCACGGGTATGACGTGGGGAGAAGATGAAGCAGGCACGATAACGCCACCATCGAACTCCCAAACATGAGTCCGGGAAAAATTTCCTTCCGTGAACGTATCACTTTTATCCCTACTCCAGCGCACAATCGCTGAATGCTCTGACATGCTATTTTCCTTAGTAGTGCATTTGCCTATATTGAATACCATGTCTTACAGCCATGAAGCAACTGAACGGTTAGCTTAATGGAAACCATCCGTAGCTTTAATTTCATCAAGCTTTACAAGCAATTGTTGACCGAAATGATTGAACAGAGCGATACCTTTTTCTCTGGTCGCTGATACTCCGTTCGCCAAAGCCAAAGCTGACTCAATACTTTCTTTTTCAAAGTAGTGAATTGCCACTTCGGCGCACTGTTCCAAACTGGTGTGCCAACTCTTGTCTTTCTCCGCGACTAATAAATAAGCCGTTCTGAGCAGTTTCTTACCGAGAATTTTACCTACCTCTTCAGAAGTCAGTCGGGCAAAACGGCTTTCCATTTGGGTCAAAAACACCGCCAGATCGGAATTGAGTTGGTAGCCGATGCGCACATCTGGCCGGTAGCGACAAAATTTTTCAGCTAAATCTTCCCCCCAAATGCAACAGCAGCAGTGCTTAAGCCAAAATTGCCAGCGATACTTTTCCTCTGGTTCTAGCACTTGTTTTAGATAACCGGGGTCAAGGTCGAGCTTGCTAATTTCGTCATGTCGACCCGAAATCTCCTTTGAGATTTGGTTGAGTTGCATCTGTTGTGACTTCGAGACTGGCTCTTTAAATACCACCGATACATCCAGATCAGACTGTCCCGCTTTCGCACTCCCTCTACCGACACTGCCGTAAAGGTAAATACTGTGAATTTGCCCAACAAACGCATGTCTTAGAGCATCAATCGTTGCCAACACTACAGCTTGAAATTCTGGCTGTATCTTTGTTGCCGAACAACGATTTACGATAAAGCCATCGCTATCAAGTCCGTTATTATTTAGTTTAGCTGTCGGTAGATTCTCTACATCAGTCATATACGGTCTCAATGCTTCTCTTAGCGACTCTCTTGTCTGCTTTTATCTGCCGAATCCTGCTGTTCATTACAGTCTTGTTTATGTTTAAGCAAATTAGTCAGTGAAGTGGCTTCGGTTCGTTCTGCGTCCTGATAAGCTTCAAACACATCCCCGTGTTTATATCCAGCCAGATGAAGCCCCACCTGAATTACTAGGGTAAAAAACGCAAGTATCAAAACCAGAAAAGGCACAATACCGAACAACTCCAGCCAAAGCAAAATGGAGCTAATCACAACGAATATTGCAGCAATAATGGCTTTGTTCCTACTTGATGATGCCATGGAAAAACTCCTCATAGGGTACATGCCGCCAGTTTATATTCAATTAAATGCACATAGTTAGATAAAGCTCACGAAATAGCAATCAAAAATGAGACCAAATGTTGAGAGAAACGCTCTCGCTACATAAACCCAAAATAAATTTTGACCTCACCGCCAGTACATCTATCCGGATTTATTATGACCTCAACTTGTTAAGCAATGAAACAATTAGAGGTCATCGTTATGATGCGAAGTGGTATTGGTTTGCTGGCATGATAGAGTCACTGACGAATAAGAATGACTAGCTAAGACTGGATGGCGTTAGGTGATTTTTGTAGACCGTAAGTTGGAGATGTTCCATGACAGAGCAGTCCAGAAAGCTAAGTCTAAGTAAAGCTTTCGACTTAGTTTTGCTACTCTGCCAATGACATCGGTACTACGCTTCTTCTAATTGATGTTCTAATGACACACAGGTCCCGCACGATTCGGCCAGAACATCCAGGCTTTGGTCCAGAGCACCAATGTAGGCTTTGCCACCAAACTCAGCAAAATCCACCGCAGCGTCGACTTTAGGCCCCATACTGCCTGCTGGAAAATGGTACTGTTTCAATTCATCAGGGCTGACATTACGTAGCGCTCGTTGATTTTGTTTTCCCCAGTTTAAGAATACCGCTGGCGCGTCGGTCAGAATCAGCAGTTTTTCAGCGCCAAGTTGTTTAGCCAAAAGAGTTGCAGCCAGGTCTTTGTCAATCACCCCTTCAACGCCTTTGAAGCCGGATTCGCATTTACAAACAGGAATGCCACCACCACCACAAGCGATAACAATCTGCTCCGCGGCCAACAAAGTTTCGATGGATGTTTTGTCGATAATGTTTTTGGGTAGTGGTGAAGGAACAACGCGACGCCAGTATTCGCCATCGCGCTTCATGGTCCATGCGTTCTTCTCCGCCAACGCCCTGCCTTCTTCTTCGTCGTAAACGGGCCCGACAAATTTAGTTGGATCAGAAATACTCGGGTCGTCACTATCGACTTCAATACGGGTTAATAACGTCGTGACATCTTTCTCCGGGATCCTGTTTTGCAATTCCTGCGCTAACATGTAGCCAATCATCCCTTCACTCTCAGCACCTAATACATCCAACGGATAGGGAGAAACCTTATCGTAGGCCAGATTTTGCAGTGCCAGTAAGCCCACTTGTGGGCCATTGCCGTGGACGATCACCACGCGATATTCTTTGGCGATTTCTGCAATGGCTCTTGCCGCCAGTTTTATGTTGTCGAGTTGATTGGCGAAGCTGGGTTCATCCCCCCTTCTAAGTAGCGCATTGCCGCCCAAGGCAACCACCACCGTGCTTCTTTTGGTTTTATTTGCGTTCATAGGTACTCCTTGAGGGAGACCAAACAACTCAATGTTCGGTCTCACCATACGATATTGGTATCAGGTTATTTATTAATATGACGACTGCGAGAAAGGCTTTCGATGAACAAAGTGACCATCGCCCGCTTCTCCAGTGAATTCTCCATCATAGGCGACCAACTTCCCACGACTGAACGTCATTAATGGCCAGCCTTTGCATGGTATGGATTCGTAAGGGGTATAATCTGCGTTGTCGTGCAAGTTGATATGACGAATGGCTTGTTGTTTTCCAGGATCAAACAAAACGATATCTGCATCGGCCCCCACACCAAGGTGACCTTTATTCGGGTATAGCCCAAACAGTTTTGCGGGCTGGTAACTGGTCAGGGACACAAATTGATTTGGGGTAATTCTCCCCGCCATCACACCCTCCGAAAAAAGTAGCGGCATTCGGGTTTCTACACCCGGTATTCCATTGGGCGTTTTAGTAAAGTCTTCTGCGCCTAGTTGCTTCTGCTCTGCAAAAGTGAAAGAGCAATGGTCGGTAGCGACGGTGTCAATCGAGCCATCACGAAGCCCTTGCCAGAGCTTGTCGTTTTCTTCCTTATCTCTCAGCGGTGGACTAAGCACATACTTCAGTGCATCTTCCCGATCGTAACAACTACTGTCCAATACCAGATATTGAGGGCAGGTTTCGACCCAGACCGGCTGCTGGTTTTGTCTCGCCAATCGGGTGTAGTCAAGCCCTAACCCGTTGGATAGATGTACGATATATAAAGGTGCCGAATCGGCCAGTTTCGCCAGATTGATCACCCGCGCAATAGCTTCCGCTTCACACTCCAGAGGACGGCTTAAAGCGTGATATTTCGGTGCTACTTTGCCTTCGGAGATGAACTGCTGCCGCTTTAGCGACAGTGCGGCATCGTTTTCCGGATGTACCGTCGTGAGTGCTCCCACTTTCTTAAGCTGAGTGAGCGCTTTTAATACTGAACAATCATCCAGTTTGTAGGTGTATGTCATGTACAGCTTGAAGCTGGAGATACCCCGTTGATGAACCATCTCCTCCATCTGACTCAGAATACGTTCATCAATATGCTGGATGACACCGTGAAAACTGTAGTCAATGACGGCTTTGTCTCGAGCGTATTCATGATAAACGTCAAGTTGATGGAATAAATCACAACCCTTGGGTCCAAAGCCCATATGGTCGATGATCATGGTCGTGCCACCGCACGCTGCGGCTCGCGTACCAGTGAAGAAGTCGTCACAACTTCTGGTCATACCCGCATCAATATTAAAATGGGTATGCACATCGATACCACCCGGCATCACATACAGGCCTTTTGCATCGACAATACGTGTATCTTCACTAATGGGCCGTACATGATCCGCAATCTGTTCGATGACGCCATCAACCACCAGAACATCGGCGATACGAATAGTATCGTGATCAACGACCGTCCCATGTTGGATCAACAAAGGTGACGACGAATTATCAAGTAATGCTTCGATATGATTGAACTGTTCAAAAGTCATAGTGTCACCGCCGAAAATTCAATTTGTTATTTAGCATCTGGTTAAAACGGCAAGTCCCATCCTAGAGCGGACTCCGCCAGCCTCAGGCAGACACAAGCTGGCACTCTAGGATGGAGAACGACTTTAGTCGTTTTTTCTTAGCCCATTACTGGGTATTGCGTTTTTCCAGGTACATTTGTGGGATGACGGCATACATCGCTGCGCAGGTCACCAAATGGTCTTTCCAGGTTTTTTCGTTTGGTGCGTGAGCTTCTGGCTCTTTACCCGGACCGAAACCGATGACAGGTATGCCATAACGTCCCATGATGGACACGCCGTTGGTTGAGAAGGTCCATTTATCCACCAGCGGTTTCTTGTCAAACAGTAACTCGTATGACGCTTCCAGTGTTTTGGTGGCAATGTGGTCTTCATCTATTTTCCATGCAGGGAAATAACACTCCGTCGGATAAACCAATCCAGTATATGCCGGGCGATCATAGTTATACATGGACACTTTCGCGCCATATTTTTGAACCGCAGGTAGATTTTGAATTTCCTCAATCGCTCCCTCCCAGGTTTCCCCCCAGGTCAGACGGCGGTCAATTGACACAGCGCAACTATCAGCAACCGCGCAACGGCTTGGAGAAGTGAAGAACACCTCAGATACCGTCAATGTGCCTTTCCCCAAGAAAGGATCATCACCAAGATTGTCTGCAAGCTGTTCGATTTCATTGAGAATGTGACCCATTTTGAAAATTGCGTTGTCCCCACGCTCTGGTGCAGAGCCGTGACAGCTGATACCAGAGACATCTACGCGAATTTCCATTCGACCACGTTGACCACGATAAATCTGGCAATCTGTTGGCTCTGTCGATACCACAAACTCAGGGCGAATTTCACTCTCTTCGATGATGTACTGCCAACACAGACCGTCGCAATCCTCTTCCTGAACCGTACCAGTTACCAACAATGTATATTCGTCTTCCAGCCCCAAATCTTTGATGATTTTGCCTGCATAGACCATTGACGCCATGCCGCCTTCCTGATCAGACGCACCGCGACCACCAATCACTTCGTCATCTTCCATACCCAGGTAAGGGTCGAAGTCCCAGTTATCCAGATTACCTACACCAACAGTATCAATATGGGCATCCATGGCGATCAGTGTCGGGCCGTTGCCGATCCACCCCAGAACATTCCCCATTGGGTCGATATCGACTCGGTCAAACCCTACTTTTTCCATCTCTTCTTTAATACGAAGTACGACTTTCTCTTCGTCACAACTTTCGCTGGGGATTGCGATCATGTCACGTAGGAAGCGGGTCATATCCGCTTTATATTCTTGAGCTTTTTCCAGTACAGTCGCAAAAGGGATACTTACAGTCATTGTTCATTCTCCAAATTCTGGTCCCAACGAAAACTTCACTTCGTTGGGATTTTCAAACATAAAATTTCTCTATTTCTGATAATTAAATTCTGTTGATTAAATCGTCGAGTGTTTGCCTTGCCAGACAACTTCTCGATAGTGAACGGGATCGGTATCGCCTTCGGTATTGATGACCAATACAACCGACTCCTCATTCAAACCCAAATGCGCTTTTAGCCCTTCTTTTTCACGGCTATATTCCACGGCGGCCAACAATCCAAGCCCTACAGCACCTGACTCACCCGAAATCACTGCTGGATCACCGCTTAGCGGATTCCCCAGCACACGCATACCTAACGCCGCAACCCGGTCTTCACAAGAAACAAACTGTGTCGCGCAGTTTTTTAATACTTCCCAACCCAATGGATTAGGCTCTCCACACGCCAAGCCCACCATGATGGTCGCGAGATCACCTTCGACATTGACCATGTCACCACTCCTAGCGATGCCAGAGCGATAAATACAGTCGGCCTGATTAGGCTCAACAACGACAGAATGAAGTTTGTCCGGCCCACAATACTCTGCGAGATAACCCAATACCCCACCAGCCATGGCTCCAACACCGGCTTGAAGGAACACATGAGTTGGCTTGTCGATACCGAGCGCCTTCATTTGCTCGACGGTTTCAACCGCGAGCGTGCTGTAACCCTGCATAATCCACGTAGGGATTTCGGTGTAGCCCTCCCATGCTGTGTCCTGAACCACCTTCCAGCCATTTTCCTCAGCGGTTTTAATTGCCAGTCGCACGGTGTCGTCGTAGTTCATATCGGTCACAATACATTCAGCACCTAAGGCGCGAATATTGTTGACTCGTTCGTCGGCGGCCCCTTTAGGCATGTAGACGACTGAGTTCTGCCCCAACTGGTGAGCAGCCCATGCAACGCCACGGCCATGGTTACCGTCTGTCGCAGTAGCAAACGTCATTTTTGTGGTGATTTGCGCTTTGAAGGTTTCAAAATTGAAACCATCAATATCCATGTTGTATTCGTCACAAAGAAGTCTTGCGATAGCGTATACGCCGCCCAACATTTTGAATGCGTTGAGGTCAAAGCGATAAGCCTCGTCTTTTACGAGAATGCGTTTCACGCCAAATTCTTTGGCTAAATGATCGAGAGTGTGTAACGGTGTGGGTTGATAGCCATCTAATTGCAAATGAAATCGGCGCGCTTTTTCGGCTTCACTAATTGAAAACTGATCGGAGAGGCGTCCATTAAAATGCTGGTTATCGGCAATATGAATATTAAAATTCAACTTTGACATAGCGATACCTTATTAAATCCATTTGCACTCCCGCCTTAGTAAGGAATTAAGGCGAGGTGCAATATTTCGGGAATAACTTATTTAACTCTTTTTACTGACTCTTCCAGTAGCTGTTTCAGAATACCTGCTACATCCTGATATTTTCGATTCAGTATCATTGCTGCAATGATATAAGGCTTCCAGCTGGCTTCCTTGTAAGTAGCAATGCGATATTTTTCAAACACGGACTCTTCCACTTCACCTTCTTCACAAGAAACCCCAGTGATATCTGCAGGCAGACAATGCATGTACAAGGCTTCACCACCCTTGGTCAGCTTCATCATTTCTTCAGTGCAGTGCCAGTCTTTGTGCTGGGCGTTTTGTGCCAAACACGCCTTTTCAAGCTCTTTCAGCCCATCATGATCATTGGCACGAAGTAAATCGGTGCGCTGCCCCATGACTTTATAGGGTGCCCATGATTTCGGATACACGATATCTGCATCTTTAAACGCTTCTTCCATCGAGGTAACCTGAGTGAAACTGCCGCCCGATTCCTGAGCATTCTTTTTCGCCTCTTCGACCACTTCTGGGATCAGGTCATAGCCTTCTGGGTGCGCCAGTACAACGTCCATACCGAAGCGGCTCATTAAACCGATAATGCCTTGCGGCACCGAAAGAGGCTTACCGTAACTCGGTGAATAAGCCCAAGTCATGGCGATTTTTTTGCCTTTTAACTCATCAAGGCTACCAAAGTGCTCCTCAAGCCAGGCAAGGTCCGCCATCGACTGTGTTGGGTGGTCGATGTCGCATTGCAGGTTGACCAACGCAGGTCGATGAGGCAACACGCCTTCTTTCACACCATCGTCCAGTGCCTCGCCCACTTCTCTCATATAGGCATTACCTGCCCCTAGGTACATATCATCACGAATACCAATTGCATCAGCGCAGAATGAGATCATGTTGGCCGTTTCGCGTACGGTCTCGCCATGCGCGATTTGAGATTTACCTTCATCAAGATCTTGTTGAGCCAACCCCAACATGTTGATAGCGGATGCGTATGAAAAACGGGTACGAGTTGAGTTGTCTCTGAAAAGGGAAATGCCCAAACCATTTTTAAATACATTCGTTGCGATATTTTCCTGACGCATAGTTTTAAGCGTCTGGGCAGTCTTTAATACTCTTTCCAATTCTTGCGGGCTTTGCTCCCAGGTAAGCAGAAAGTCTTTATCGTGCAGTTTTGATTCCAACTGAGAAATTTCTTGGATCAGTTCATTTATATTTTTCATTTGCTATCCCATTATCCATCTAGATTAACTATAAAAAATACAACTCAAGATAATATGCGCATGCTATTGGTATTTAACAGGCTAACAAAGCGTACTTGCCCTCTTGTTTGTATTTGTATTTTCTTCTGACAGACCAATCACTGGCCTTCTGAAGTCTTATATTCCAAGTTCTGTGCCAATATTTGTTACAAAGCAAAAAATAATGAAGCCCATGCTTAAAGCCTGCTGTACAAAGGATTTGTTCATTCTTAACGACTGACGGTTGTGAATATGAGTTGCGATCAACCGCTATGGCGGGCTAACGAGACCAATTTGATAGCAAAGGTAATCAGGCGAGTATCATATTGATATGGAGTGATAGGCACGCTTATTCTCTACTAAGCGTGCCTAATGAACATCACTGTTCGGAATTTTTTGATTTAGGAAGTATGAGGTTCAAGGTCACCGCGGCAAGGGTGCCTGTGGTAATACCCGAATGGAAAATCAGCTTGAGACTTTCTGGGAAATGATGAAGTAGGTTTGGCTCATAGGTCACAGCGAGTCCAGAGGCCAGCGCGACACACACGACTAGCGCATTCCGTCTTGAGTCTGTCGCCTTCATCAGCATGCGGATCCCCGCGTAAGCGATCATACCAAACATCACAAAACCTACCCCACCAAGCACCGGTTTAGGGACGGTAACAGCCAACGCGGCAAACTTAGGAAACAGGCCACCGAGGACCAGTAAACACCCCGTGACAGCAACAACAAAACGACTAGCAACACCACTAATACCCACGATACCCACATTCTGACTGAAACTGGCAACGGGCATGGCGGAGAAGAACGAACCAAAGGTGCTCCCTAATCCGTCAGCGAGGAGCCCTTTTTTGAGATCGTTTCCCTCCAGTTCCACACGGCAATTATTGGCTAATGCCATAAAATCACCGGTTGCCTCAGCGACTACTACCAAATAGACCAGACTCATAGTGATAATCGCTGGTATGGAGAAGCTCATACCAAAATGGAGTGGCATTGGCGCTGACACCCAATTTGCTTCCACAATTTGAGTAACATCCACCATCCCCATAGGAATAGCCATTGCGTATCCCACCGCCAGACCAATGATAATACTCGACGCAGCGACAACACCCTTGCAGAACACCGAAACACCTATCACAACAGCCAGTGAGGCAGCAGCCAGAAATATTTTGGGTAATGTGGCAAATTCAGGATGGCCTTGTGGCGCGTCACCAATCCAACTCATCGCAACGGGCAAAATAGTCAATCCGATCAGGGTCACTACGACACCACTTACAATGTTCGGAAACAGCCTGCGAATGTGGCTCATATAAAAACTGGAGCCAACAACCAAAAATGAGCCGACGAAAGCAGCGCCAAGCACAGCATCAAGTCCTTCTGTTTTACCTATCGCGATAATGCTGCCAATAAACGCAAAGCTCGAGCCCATAACAACGGGCAGCCGGATCCCAATTTGCTTAAAGCCGAGACACTGCACAATGGTGACCAACCCCGACACCAATAATGAAGCACTGATCAAGGTCACTATGTCTTGCGGGGGCAATCCTATCGCGCTTCCTGCAATCAAAGGAACGGCGACAATGCCACCGATCGACGCTAGCATGTGCTGGATTGCGAGAAATAAGGTTACGCCATACGGCGGTTTTTCATCTAGTTCATAGAGGAGTTCCATACTGCTTCCTTTTAGTGGCTTTGCTCTATCTTTCGTTGAGGATTTACGCAAAATTCTGAAACTCTCTTTATGGCCTCGATAATGGGCTGATAACCGGTGCAACGGCACAAGTTACCTTCCAGAGCATCGCGAACTTCGTCTTCTGT
This sequence comes from Vibrio hangzhouensis, assembly GCF_900107935.1. Lineage (GTDB taxonomy): Bacteria > Pseudomonadota > Gammaproteobacteria > Enterobacterales > Vibrionaceae > Vibrio > Vibrio hangzhouensis. The sequence continues at coordinate 275,843 of NZ_FNVG01000001.1, forward strand.
CGGATCTGAATAACGTTTGAGCAAAGCCCAAGCGCTCATGATCATTCCCGGGGTGCAATATCCACATTGCGCGCCTCCGGTGCTAAGAAATTCCTCCATCAGCATTTTCCCCAATGGATCACTTCTCAACCCTTCAATCGTGACGATTTGGCTATCATCACACTGAACTGCCAAAGCAAGACAAGAACAGACAGGTGCTCCGTCTTTTATTATAGTGCAAGCGCCACACTCTCCGACGGCACACCCTTCTTTGGTACCTGTCATCAAAAGCTGGTTACGTAGCAGATCAATGAGTCTTGTGTTTGCTGCCACGTTTAGGTGGTGCTGTTGACCATTAACCGTTAGCGATATGCGTTGTTTTTCTCTAACCATTGCTTGTCACTCCTCTCCCTGCAACTGATGGTGGGCGATTTTGCTCCGAACCTGTATCATCAGTTCACGGAACATATTGAGATAGACCGGCTGTTTGTACGCCGCAGACCATCTACCGCCGATCTCAGTCTCTATCATGTCGGCCAGTACACTTATCGCCCTGCCGAGAACCTCTTCGTCTAACGTGCTATTACAAATCACCGCTTCGACCTGTTCCAGTCGCCTTGGATAACTGAACAAAGCACCATCCACTAAGCGACATTCTTTCACTACGCCGCCATAGGTGGTGATCAAACAACTTAAGCTCAATCGCGTGATATTAAGCGCGTTGCGTCGTCCGAGCTGGACATACTCTGTCACTTCGAAAGGTTTATCAGGTATGGTCAGAATAATTTTGGTGAGCAACTCATCGCAACGAATGTCGGTCTTGTATCCGCCTTTAAGCAACTGATGAACAGGTAATCGTCTCACCTCACCTTCAGAAGCAAGTTCTACTTCAGCTTGATAGGCTATCAGGGGTGGTAGTGAGTCTGCGCAAGGTGCCGCATTCGCAATATTCCCGCCCAGTGTGGCTCGGTTTCTGATTTGAGTGGAACCAATGGTTTTGCATGCTCTCGCCAGCAACGGGAAGTGGTTGCATACCGCTTCGTGCTCCACAACATCAGCGATGGTAGAGCCGGAACCCAAAATGAGCTCCTTGCCGTGGCGTGCTATCACTTTCAGTTCGTTCAAACAACTAATATCCAGTAACAGATTCGCAGTCTGCTGAAGGCGTTGCTGGACTAATACATCCGTGCCACCCGCGATGACGGTCAGTGAACTCTGCTTAATCAGACGCAGGGCTTCCTCTAACGAGTCTGGACGTACTATATCAAGCTCACCAAGCCTGTTGACCTGATGATGGTTGTTATCACCGCACAGTAATTCGCTTTGCCTGACCGGCTTTTTAAGGTTGTAGCCCAGATACACCTGCTCGAGTGTCAAAGGTAGAGTTCGATGGCGTGTTTTTGTCGCAAAAGCAACCGCATTCACGATGGCGGCCGCCGCTAATTCTGCCGCAGGTTCACCGATACTCTTAGCACCATAGGGGCCACTCGGATCCGGATTTTCAATGGCATGAATACTTAAAGGAGGGATGTCTTTGATAGTCGGCATCAGGTAGGTATCAAAGTTATCGGATTTCACCTCACTCTGTTCTATGTTGTAGTCCTCCAGAATCCCAAAGCCAATACCTTGAGCGATCCCTCCGGCCACCTGTCCTTCAAATCCTACCGGGTTAATAACTTTACCTACATCATGTACTGCGGTAACGCCTAATACCTCAACTTTTCCGGTAGCCGTATCCACTTTAACTTCGGCTACCTGACAGCCATATACCCAGGTAAAGTAAGGGGACCCTGTGCCTTTCTCCTCATCCCAATGAATGGGTGGCGGGTCAAACCAACCGTATGCGGCCAGATTAATGCCCAGTTGCCGACAACGGTTGATCGCTTCCTGCAGCGGAACTGACCTCTCCGCATCGTCTCGGACGAACACCTGCCCTTCTTTCCAAACCGTTTCCTCTACATTACTCACTTGTAGATCTTGTTTGATGGTATCGAAAAGTCGGGCCCTGATAGTCTCAGCGCCTTGTTTGACCGCATTACCACCTGTCATGGTAGCCCGTGAGGCAACCGTTGGGCCACCATCAGCGATAAGGCTGGTCGGCGATTCTGAAAAACGCACTTTATCCAGCGGTAGACCCAACACCTCACTGGCGATCATTGCCATGGTTGTCTGTAACCCTTGTCCGTTTTCGCATACACCCGTTGAAATATTGAGGCTTGAATCGGCATTCAGGCAGACCAAAGCGGTAGAGTTGTCAGCACCCTCCGCACCTAACGAACAGCCCCGGTAACTCAAAGCCAGACCAATGCCGTATTTGACAGGTGAGTTCACCTTATTTTGCGCTTTAAGTTGTGCCATCCGTTCATAAAAGTTGGATTTCTCAGCAGCCGTTTGAAGAACCTGTGAGGCCGACACGGTATGTTGATCAAAACATTGACCTGTCATACTGAGTGAACCTTGCTGTAACACGTTGCGCTCGCGAACAGTAACCGGATCCAAATTGCAGGCTAGCGCTATTTCATCCATCAAAGACTCATGCGCAAATATGATCTGAGGTGACCCAAAGCCGCGCATCGCGCCAGACACGCTGTTATTGGTATAAACTCCGGTTACTTCAACATGAACATGGTCAATATCGTACGGGCCCGCAGCCTGTACCGAAGAACGCCAGGTGACAAAAGGAGTACATGTTGCGTATGCCCCAGCGTCGGCAACGATAGTGATTTTGATGCCTTCAATTTTTCCATCATGAGAAACGCCCACTTTGTAACGCATACTATAGGGGTGTCGTTTGGTGCTCTCCTTCAATGACTGCTCTCGATTGTATGAGAATTTCACCGCTCGTTTAGTTAAATAAGTAGACAGAGCTGCACGGCAAGCCAGATGGTCTATGGTATCGTCCTTACCACCAAAAGACCCACCGAGTACTGACCGTTTGACATTAACCAATGCCTGAGGCACTCCGAGAAAACCTGCCACAAAACTGCGTACCCGATGTGGATTCTGAATCGAGCCGGTAATGGTTAACTCATTAGTCGAAGGCTCCAGATAGGTAGTGATAGATTCTGGCTCGATATAGCCATGTTCCTGAAAGTGGGTATGGTAGGTATGCTCAATCACAACGTCAGCGTCGGCAATCGCTTTTTCGGCATCGCCTTTCACTGTATGGTGGGTGTTAACCACATTCGATGCTTTATCCGGATGTATCAATCTGGCGGATTCTTTCAGTGCTTGTTCCGGCTCAGTGATCGGCTGAAAGGGTTCGTATTCAATACATATTCGCTCACTGGCCTCACAGGCTGCCTGATAGTTTTCTGCAATGACTAAAGCAACGACGTCACCACTATAGCGTACCCACTCTTTACAGATAGGATAAAAGTCCCGAATGATAACGCCTACCTTGGGGTCACCAGCAATATCGTCATAAGTGACAATCCGGACCACGCCAGTGACTTTCATGGCATCAGTAATATCGATCGACATAATCCTGCCCGCCGGAATGTCTGTGTAACGACAAACACCGTGCAACGCTCCTCGAATATTAACATCGTCACCATATACGGCAGTGCCTTCAACTTTAGCTCTTCCATCTACTCTAGGCATTCGGCTGCCTAAGCCAGCTTCATTCATAACTACTCCCTCTTGGCTGAATGAGGTGTACATCACGATTTGATGGCACATCATGATTAACAAACCGGGATACACGATGTACCAGCAATTCACTTTTAAAGACGGGATATGAAATTAGCTTTAGCATTTATCAAGCCATCAATTTGGCAAAATGGATATAGAGCATAAATATGCTTAATAAAAATTCGCAATTGGATTTTTTGTGACAGGGATATTGTTTATTGTGCTAACTCGATGAGATATATCTCTTAGCGATAAAATACTCGAATTGAAGATATTGACTGTTAACTTTGACAAGGGCTCTCATATCAATCTGAGACTATCAATATGATAGCTTTGCGGCTTGATAGTGCTGACTTTAATATTTCTGACGTTAGTCTTTACATTCACCCCAATGACTATTTATTCATTAACAATCCTGTTGAATATGTGACCAACATATCAAAGCGATGAAAATTGACAACTCCATACATTTGTCTCTGACCTAAATCAAACTCAGATGAGCCAATAAAAAATAGAATGTCATTCTCTTAATAACGATAAAAACATTATGCCTGATACAAGAAACGCCTCCGAGCTCATGGCGATACAGCCAACCATCATTCGATTTACTCAGATGCTTTCATCCGTCCTTAAGGTGGATGCTGAGGTGGTGGATGCTGACTTGGTACGAATCGCAGGAACCGGGCCCTACAGCCAGTTTTTTGGTAAAAAACTCAATGCCAGCTCACGACTATTCAGATATATCATTGAAACAAAAGAAGAAAAAACCCTAATAAAGTCACAAGACGACGCTCTATGTGCCGATTGCACCAGCAGAGAAGCTTGCCGAGAAACGGCTTTTCTCGGTGTTCCTATCTTATTAGATAATCGTTGCATCGGTGTCATGAGCCTGGTTGCGTTTACTGAAGAGTCCCAAAAGACCATCAAAGATAACGCCAAACTATTCTCCGACTATATCAAGCACACTGCACAATTAGTTGTGGCCAAAGTCACTGAAAATCAGTCGACGAGTAATGGCCTTGAAGATGTCTTTATTAACTTAATTGACAATATGGATCAGGGTGTATTGGTTCTCGATGAGAACAATTTTGTAAAATACGGAAACCAACCAGCACTTGCCAGTCTTAATATAACCATTCAAGAATTGCCACAGACAGTCATTAATATTCGCCCTCTTTCGCAATGCAGAGGAAACAATGATCATCAGCAACAACATATTGTTTCTATTGATAGCCGTGAAGAGCTATTAGTTGGTCAATTTTACAATTGCCGTTCACACAAATTGTTTTTGATGTCTTTCTACCAACCGCAAAACCCAGTGTTACCTTACGAGTCACATACTGTATTTGATGAGGTTATTGGTGAAAGTACACAAATGAGAAAGTTGAAAGGCCTGATGTCACGGATTGCAAAAAGCCCGTCCAGTGTACTGATCAACGGCGAGAGTGGTACTGGTAAAGAGGTCATAGCTAACGCCGTACATAAACTCAGCGGGCGTGCACAAAATCCTTTCATTGCGATCAACTGCGCCGCAATTCCCGATCAACTTCTGGAGAGTGAGTTGTTCGGCTATACAAAGGGGGCTTTTACTGGTGCTTCAAGCAAGGGAAGAGTTGGACTGATACAAGCCGCCAACAATGGTACCCTGTTTTTGGATGAGATTGGTGATATGTCGATGCAGTTACAAGCGAAACTGCTTCGCGTCTTAGAGGCTCGTGAAGTGATGCCCATCGGCTCAAATAAGGCCATTCCCGTCGATATCCGTATTATCTCCGCGACCAATCGAAACTTTGCTGAGATGATTGCCACCAACAAGTTCCGTGAAGATTTATATTACCGCTTGAACGTGATTCCTTTGCAACTCCCTGCCCTCAAAGAACGGGAAGGTGACGTACCATTGCTGGTGAATCATTTTATGGATATTCACACTCAAAAGCTGGGAACTAACTACCCCGGGATCAGTGAACAGGCCATGAATTGCCTCATTAGCTATCACTGGCCTGGTAACGTCAGGGAACTCAGCAACCTGGTAGAATATCTGATAAACATTGTACCCGAAGGTGAACAGATTGATGTTGACCTTCTTCCCCCGCATTTTGAAGTACAACAACCACAACCAAAATCGAATTTGGTTGCCGATTCCGGCATGAGCTTAGAGGACATGGAGCGAATAAGGATAGAAGAAGCCATTGGGCGACTTGGAAATCGCAAATTGGTTGCTGAAGAGTTAGGCATAGGAATTGCAACTTTGTATCGAAAACTCAAAAAATATGGTCTGAACGAGAAGTGTTATAGCTAAAAATAACTACGTTGTAAGACGACTATGGTCAATTTGCTCTCGTCTTGCAACCGCTTCTCCCCTACTCAGTATGGAGTTGTTGCTATGGAAAACGTCGCCCTTACCCAATACAGCCACGGAGCGGGTTGTGGCTGTAAACTGTCACCTAAAGTTCTCAATCAAATACTTGCATCCTACACACCCGGCCCCTCCAGTGAGCAGCTCATTGTTGGCAACCTAAGCCGCGACGATGCCGCGGTCTATCACATTGGTGATGGGCATTGTGTCATCAGTACCACCGACTTCTTTATGCCAATTGTTGATGACCCGTTTGACTTCGGACGTATCGCTGCCACCAACGCCATCAGTGATATCTATGCGATGGGTGGAAAGCCCATTATGGCTCTCGCGATATTAGGCTGGCCAATAGACAAACTGGCTCCTGAGATTGCCGGAAGGGTCATCGAGGGCGCACGCAATGTTTGTAAACACGCAGGAATCGAGCTCGCCGGTGGACACTCGATAGACTCACCTGAACCTATTTTTGGTCTGGCGGTCACTGGCACTGGCAAGCTTGATCAAATAAAGCAAAATTCAAAAGCGACGGCTGAATGCGATCTGTTTCTCACTAAACCACTGGGAATTGGTCTGCTGACCAGCGCGGAAAAGAAAAAACTGCTGAAACCTGAACACAAAGGTATGGCGGTGCAATGGATGTGTGAACCTAATGTTATTGGCCAGCAGCTAGCTGAGTTCGAACAGGTCAAAGCCATCACAGACGTCACAGGATTTGGACTTCTGGGTCACCTGACTGAGGTCTGCAAGGGTTCAGAGTTAGATGCTCATATCGACCTTCCTGCTATACCGCTCTTACCTGGAGTCGAAGACTACATTGAGCTGGGAACTATCCCGGGTGGTACACACCGAAACTTCGACTCTGTCAAACACATGCTCGATGAAATTACCGACAAAGAAAAAGCCATTTTGTGCGACCCTCAGACTTCAGGCGGTTTGCTACTTGCCGTCGAAAAGTCGGGTGTGAACGACATGCTGAATTGCTGCCGTGAATGCGGTGTGACCGCCACCCGAATCGGCACTTTAACCACACCGGATGATTATCAACACCCGAGAATCAAGATAGAACGTTAGGCCACCGCTTTATCTACAAGCCTAGTGTTAGAACTAGGCTTTTTTATCCAACACATACTGATCAAACTTTGACACTCGCGCGATAAATTCCGGCATGTCTACTGCGGCAATTGAAGTCGCGAGTGGCAAATTTTCTTTAATGGGATCTACTGCTCGGTTTCGAACCAGCACTTCAAAATGTAAATGTGGCCCGGTAAGTCGACCTGTTGCACCCGATAACGCTATTTTCTGGCCCCGTTTTACCTGTTCACCCCGTTTTACCAGGAAGGTTTGCAAATGAAGGTATCGGGTCTTGTATACGCTGTTATGTTCGATGACCAAATATTTCCCCGCATAAGGATGGTTGCGAACCGCAATCACTTTTCCGTCCCCTGTCGAATAAACGGGTGTACCAACTGGTGTCGCGAAATCAGTGCCATTATGAGGAGTAACACGGCCCGTAACGGGATGTTTTCTTCTGGGATTAAAAGGCGATGTCACTCGACGGTAGGGACTTGCAACAGGATAACGATCAAAAGCCTGCTCTAAGCTATTGCCACTTCTGTCATAAAACCGCCCATCCTTGGCCAGAAAGGCGGCTATCTCCTTACCACGAAGGTGAAGGGTAATCCCATGTATCTCGGCTTTTCCCGTCAGATGACTGGCCAGGTATTGTTCATCTACTAGTATGTCAAAGCGATCGCCGGCTCTTAGATCTCGAGCAAAATCAACCTTGTCTTTTAGCACTCGGGTAATACTGGCAATTTGGCGTGTCGTCAGACCCGCCTCGTGCGCGGAACCAGAAAAGCTCCCTTGAATGGTGCCCGAATAGAGTTTTTCCCGCCACTCTCCCTGCTCTTCTACAAACTTATATGAATAGCTGCCATCATCCTCGCGTAGATAGCTTGCTCGCTCTACCAGGCTTTCATGATAAATCAGTTCCAGTAACTCATGGTCATCACCATTGATCACTAGCTCAAGATGGTCACCAGGTTTGATAGTATCTAACTTTAACGAGTCCAAATCGGCTTCGAGCAAGCGTTGTAGCGATTGGTACGAAAGCTCCCAAGAGGAGAAAATGGTACTTAAAGTATCTCCCACCTTTACAAAATAGTGAACCCGAACAGGCAGTGATGGCGGTTCATCGACAGATTGCTTGTTGTCTTCTTGGTAAGGAGTGACCTGAATGTTCACTGCCTGGTCGGCTGGTTCTGGGTCTTTTGATAGCAAAATAGCGGCTGAAAATGACAAAACCGCAATGATTACGAGCACCGTTCGAAATGACTTCATAAAGGGTAGTATTAACATAAACAATAAATGCAATGTTATAACATTACAGAGCGAGTTATTAAATACTGCACCATAAAAAGAAACCGCACTTGCTGCCAAATACAGCAAGTGCGGTTTCTTATTCCATCTTCAGACTATTTTAAGGCACACCGTGACCTTTAGATGCAACCCAAACCCGATACCACTGCTCTCTCGTCAGTTCTATTTCGAGGGCTGCGACGGCGGCTTTTACTCTCTCTATCTTACCAGAGCCAATAATAGGCAGAGGCCTCGACGGCAGTCTTCTGACCCATGCATAAATCACCTGATCAATGCTTGCCGCCCCCACTTCATCGCGAATAGCCTCCAGTTCCGCTCTAACCCGTTTAGCCTGTTCGGACTTGCCACTAAAAATCTCTCCACCAGCCAACGTTGACCAAGCCATAGGCAAGACACCGTGTTGCTGCAACTGATCAAGCGTGCCGTCATGGGCAACTTCAAAATTAAGCGGGTTAATTTCTACCTGGTTAGTGACCAATGCTTTGCTCAGACGAGACTGCAACAAATCAAACTGGCGCGGGGAGAAATTCGAAACACCAAAATGTCTCACTTTGCCGATTTTATACAATTCATTAAAAGCTTCGGCTACTTCATTCGCATCCATTAGTGCGTCCGGACGGTGGATAAGCAATACGTCCAACTCATTGACTCCAAGACGTTGCAAAGAATTATCTACCGATTCATAAATGTGCTTCGCTCCTGTGTCGTAGTGATTAATCTTACGATTCGGGTATTTATCACTGCATAATTTGATATCACATTTAGATATAATCTGAATTTCTTCGCGTAACGACGGCTCCAGAGCTAAAGCCTCTCCGAACAACTGCTCACACTCGTAATTGCCATAGATATCAGCGTGGTCAACTGTCGTAATTCCAAGCTCAATATGTTGTTTAAGGAAGGTCAGACGTTCTTGAGGCGTCATACCCCAATCGGCTAAACGCCAGTATCCTTGAACCAGTTCAGATACATCTGGTCCACTTGGCGCCATAGTCACTTTCGAAACAGCGGTAACATTCGAAACCATTGGTCATCTCCTTATTTAAGTCTGCCCACATCCTAGTCTTGTTTTCTATGCCTCTCAACGGGTAAACTTCGAAAAAACGAACTGGAGTACGAAGTTGTGAGCTTTGCTGAAAGACTGCAAGAACTGATTGGACAAGAGAGCGTTAGCGGATTCGCCCGACGAGTCGAGTTATCAGAAGCACTCATACGTAAATACTTAAAAGGTAGTGAACCAAGCTTAGCAAAAGCTAACCAAATCGCCATGAAAGCTAATTGCTCACTAGAATGGTTGGCCACCGGATGCGGCTACTTATATCGACAAGCAGAGGTTGTTGATATGAAAGCTTATCAGATCGCCTACGAGAGCGTAATGTCAGCACCACTTCCAGAAGGCGACCAATTGACACATAGACAGATAATTACTGCGTATCAGTATCTACGCGCAACGAAAAAGTCAGACGGCTACTTAGATCAACATGGAATGAAACGACTACTCTCCACTATCTCAAAGTAATGAATACCCCAAAAAACCTCAACAAACCGCAACCACAATGTTACAAACTGCAACATCTCAGAAACACATATTGCCTATATTAACAGTTCACCCCCTCAAACCATTCAATATCCAAATGGTTTCCAAATCATCGGTCCTATAAATGTGACCGAGGTTAAACGCATGTTTGAAAGAAATATCTTACACTAATTATAAATTACTTATCTATTAACAATAAGGTTCAACTAACAATACGTAATTAAAACTATCCCAAACAATGCCCCCCAATAGTGGTATTCGAAAATAGAATTATTTTTGAAGGGGGATTTTATATCCAAAAAAACGGAAAAATATAAAAGGAATAACTATGAAAGGTCTATTTAAGCTTTCAACTCTAGCAGTGAGTGTATTAGCGGCATCGCAAGTGAGTGCGATTGAGCTTTATAATGCAGAGGGTACTACGGCGAATATGTATGGTGCGATTGCAGCCCATGTAAGCAAGTATGACTATGACAAAAGCTCGATCATTGGCAATGACTACGGACTTGCATATAACAGCGACAAGACACTAATTGAAGATCCTGGTTCATGGTTTGGTTTTGATTTGAAACACCAATTTGGCAGTGTATATGGCATTGCCAAGATCGAATGGGACGTGGACTTTTCAACAGCGACAGATCTGGACAATCGCCGTGCGCTAACTGCGCGCCAAACCTACGCGGGTTTTGGTCATGATGACTTCGGCTCAGTGACTATTGGTCGCCAAGAAAGTCCATACATGAAAACAGACAAAGGCTACTATGCTTACTGGGTCGGTGGGCTCAACATGATGCAGTCTGATGAGTTGGGTAGCCGCAGAGCACCAAACACGGTCGTTTGGCAAAATGACTTCGACAATTTGTACGTTGGTTTACAGTATCAAGCGGCCAGAAATGTTGATGACTATATCTTCTTTGGTGGTAACGGTCTGAACTTTGGTGGTTTGCTTTTTGTAGACCCTGCCAATCCAGTCTCCATTGACGATGGATTTGGTGGCTCGCTGGCATACACAATTGAGTCCACAGGTACCTATCTTGCGGCTGCCTACAACCAGGCCAATAATATCAACGGTAGCTTCTTGGACCTCTTGGGAGACCTGATTGAAAACACTGCAACAGACGCGGAAATCAAACAGTACGCAATTGCAGTTGAGCAGCACCTCTTGGAAGGCGGCTTGTCTCTATCCGCACGCTTTGAACAATTCTTCGCCAAAGACGGTGCTAATGCATTTGATACGGAAACGACCACATTCGGCATGGGCGCTAACTTCTATGTGTCCGAAACTGTCCGTATTTACGGCGGTTACGAGATGGCAGAAGAAAAGAACAACGTATCCGGTGCCACTAAATCCGAAGTTAGCCAATTTAACTTAGGCGCAGCGTGGGCTCCAGTACCTTGGGGTGAAGTGTATCTGGAAGGCTATAATGATGACGTCAAACTAAACGAAAGCTATACCTTTGACAACGAGGGCAATGTGACCGACTTTGGCGGTAACTCCAAAGGTACTCACGTCTTCCTGGGCGCAGCGGTATTCTTCTAATCTCATATCCCTTCCTTTTCGTCCAAAGCCTCCTTCGGGAGGCTTTTTACATTCCCCCTACAAAATCTCTAAATCAGCGCTACACCGTACTCTCGCGCTCACCTTTGTTTCCTTGACGCAACCATAACCTATTAGAAATATCAATGAACCCACCAATCATTCATAGAAACCATTAAAACATCGAGATTTATAAAAATATAAATTGTGATTTACACCATGAATGGCTTTGAAATTATTAATTAGACTGCCTCGAAAACAACAAACAAGGAGGCTCAATAAAGAAACATCACAAATTAGAAACAATTCAAACAACGTAAAAAACTAAGCACTGAAATTAATGGAATTAGGATTTTGTTTTAAACAAAACCCAGAGATTTTGACACCTATTATAAGCTTGAAAACCATGAAAAACTTTATACAACTTAATCCTTTCGCATTAGCACTTTTGGCCACTTTTTCTACCAATGCCGTCGAACTTTACAACAATGAAGGTACGAAAGTCGCGATGTATGGCGCCATCGCTGCACAGCTAAGTCAGTACAATTACGATACATCGACGGCAATGGGTAACGCAGCGGGCTACAACTACAACAGTGATGTGGTTCACGTTGAAGATCCAGGTTCTTACCTTGGCTTTGACGTATCCCACCAACAGGGTGATATTACGGCGATTGTAAAGCTGGAGTGGGACGTCAATTTTGGCACTCAATCTGATACCTCCGACATTGCATTGCAACAACGCCAGACTTATGCAGGTTTCGCTCATACTACTTTTGGCCAGGTTACAATTGGTCGTCAGGAAAGCCCGTACATGAAAACCGACAAAGGCTATTATGCCTACTGGGCCGGTGGTCTTAACATGATGCAATCCGATGAACTCGGCAGCCGCAGGACCGCCAACACAGTAGTGTGGAGTAAAGAGAGTGACCACTATTATTTAGGCCTTCAATATCAGGCTAGCCGCAAAGAAAGTCAGATCTCATTTGGTAACGGCCTTAATTTTGGTTCCGTATTCGTACCAACCACAGACCAGCCAGCTATCACCATTGACAATGGATTCGGTCTCGCCGCAACCTACACCTTTGATTTTGGTACCTACATCGCCGCCGCCTACAACCAGTCTAACAATATTAACGGTAAGTTCATCGACCTGCTTGGCGTCCCAGACGACAACGCAGCGATCACGGCAACCGATGCCACCATCAAGCAATACGCCATTGCTGTCGAGCACCATTTTGCTGAAGGATTAGTCTCATTATCAGGCCGATACGAACGCTTTATGTCTGAAGACGGTGCAGCCAGTCCGGCATTTAAGGGCATTACCGACAATATCGGAATCGGTACCAATGTTTATGTAAGCGATGCAATTCGCCTTTATGGCAGCTATGAATGGGCCTTAGACAAAAATAAACTGACCAACAGTACCAATACCAAAGTATCAATGATCAATGTGGGCGCTGCCTGGGCTCCGGTACCTTGGGGAGAAGTGTACCTGGAAGCCTACAGAGACGATGTGACTTTAAACGATACCTATCAATGGAACACAGGAAAACCCACTGACTACAGAGGGTCAGCCAATCATTTCTTCTTAGGCGCAGCCGTCATGTTTTAAACCCAGAGTATGAAGAATTGGGGCGTTTAGCAAACGCCCCAGATTATGTTCTACCGAGAGATTACCCATTCGTAAAGTATGGTCTTTTGGGTGAGATCACAACAACCTGCTATTATTTTACATAGAGTTATACTGAGCAAATAATAGACAACAAGGAAGGTGGGTATGTACGATCTAAAAAAAGAGTATGACCAGTTTGGCCCCTGGTTAGTCGAAATTCAGTCTGAACAAGACATTCCTCCGCAGTTTTCAGAACAAAAACACTTCTTTGATGGCGCCGTTTACAGCTTTAAAATTCCAGTTCACCAAGAACGAAGAAACATGAAGCCAGGCATGTTGCTGTACCCAGAAGTCGTCATTATTCAGAAAGAATTCATTATGCATCTAAAAATAGATGGTGAGCGGATTCAGGCTGAGAAAATGTGGTACACCGATGTTCTGTTCTTAACTCACGGAGGCGACCTTCTAGATAACTATATTGGACTACAGTCTATTCAGGGAGAAATGGTGATTAAGTACAATCTCGTCTCTCAGGACGTCGCCAGTCACGTCGTTAAGCTGCTAAGAGAAATCATATCACCAAGAAGTGCCTACCCAGTTGCCAGCGAACTTAACGATGCCAATTTATTGGATAAAGTCACTTACAGTTTCTACTGTGGCACAGAGAAAGTGCTTGAGCCCCTACACATTCTCGCTTATCAGAGTGAAATGCGGCTCACAGAGAGAAAACGCTCCAGTATCATGGACCTCTACCATAACTTCGTGCAATACAAATTACTGCGCACGATGATTATGACTGATGGTGTCGATCTGATTATTGCCAACCAGGGTAAACATATCATCGATGTAAAGGATGCCAACTATAAATTTGGTCACACCTTCATCCGTTTAGGTCTGATTGAGAACCTGTCTATGAAGCCTCATGCTCAGTTCCCTGAACTCAATGAGGTAGTCATCAAAGTCGGGCTCTGTGAGTTTACGTTAGCCGTAGGAAAAGACTTTAAACTCGACAAAGTGTCCCAAATGCTCAGCATTACCGAGCAAGTCGAAGAACCTGCATAACTCGATGACAGCTCCTCTTCTGATGAAGAGGAGCGTTAGCCGCACTGTTGCTGCAACCAACTGGATAATTTCTTGATTTCAGGTTGCCTCGCCCGACTCTTCTTATAGACAAAATAAAAGCTATCGCCTGTTTCCAGTCCATGGGATGGCAACATAACCAAATCCTGCAAATCACGTTCCGTCATCATATAACCGTTAGCAAACGTAATACCCTGATCGTATTTTGCGGCCTCAACAGCTAACAGCATATGACTAAAGTGTTGAATATCGACATCATCCGGCAGTTGAAAACCTCCGGCCTCGCACCACTTTGACCAATCTTTGCCGCGCTCCCTGTAAACAGAATCGGTGGATAAAATCGGGTAATCCCAAAGCGCCTCTGGTAAGGGTTTGTCGTGTATTTCCTTCCAGATTTTATGGCTGCATACCGGAAATAGCACCTCATTGTATAAGGGTTCCGCGACAAAATTGCGTTTAGGCTGGTCAACAGTGATAAAGCAGTCACCAATACTGTCCGTCAGTTCCGGATCTTCCGCCACCATATTAAGTGTTAGCTCGATCTCAGGATAGAGTCTTCGAAACTCTGATAATCTTGGAATCAGCCACTTAACCGCGAGAGAACTGTACAAAGCAAGTCGTATACTGCCCTGTTCACCTTCGCGAATACGTTGACTTGCCTTTGCTATTGAGGCGATTGCCGGGCTGATCTCTTCCAGATACTGTTCCCCCGAGTCCGACAATGACAGCTTTCTGCCCTGTCGAATAAACAGGTTTTCACCCAGATACTCTTCCAGAATCCTGATTTGATGACTCACTGCACTTTGCGTCACATTCAACTCTTCAGCCGCATTAGAAAAGCTCAGATTACGGGCGACCGATTCGAAACAGTGAACAGCTCTTAAAGGAGGTAGCTTCATTATCTAATAAACTCATACTAAAATAATATTTATCACTTCACTTCATCCTAGGAGATCTCTTATGCTCCCGTAAAGTAGCAAAGGAGAGAAAAATGAAAACAATGTCAGTCGGCGTAGCGATGCTTTTGCTCGTAGTCGGAAACCAAATTGCGGTCCTGTCTGACGCACTTATAAAAAGCGTGAGTAGCGACGTGGCTGTATTTCAGTTCGTGTTTTTTCGCCAACTGTCTGCGGTTCTGATTTTGTTGCCTTTTTTTCTTCTCAGTAAACCCAAAAACCTCACTGTAGGCATACGCTGGCACATTGTGCGCGCTCACATCTGGCTATTTGGTGCGGTATTCATGGTTTACGCAATCTCAGCAATGCCGCTTGCGACGGCAAATGCCATTTTCTATGCGGCTCCATTGATGATGCTACCTCTTGGCGCACTTTTTTTTGGTGAAAAACTCTCTTCACAAACTATTGCCGCCGCCGTGATGGGGTTTGTGGGCGTATTGGTCATCATTCGACCAGACCAGATCGACTTTGCCGCGCTGGCCGCTCTTGTCGTCGCTATCACCATTGCGGTCAATAATCTGTTGATTCGCAAGATACCTAAGCAGCAATCGGTCGCGCATACATTGCTCATTACCAACCTGGTTGGCATACCAGTATCGCTACTTCTTGTCGCCATTGAGGGCAAGGCTTGGGATTGGAGTGCCTTTCCTGTAGCGGCAGCATCAAGTTGCTTCATTTTGATCTATGCTGCAACCTGTGTTTTAACCTATCGCTCTGTCGATAGTAACAAAATTGCTAGTGCCGAATATAGTGGCCTGATCGGTGCAGTAGCCGTAGGGTTATTGTGGTTTGGTGAAGTTCCAGACATTTTCATGGCCATGGGTACAATGATGATCGTCATCCCGATTGTATGGTTAACAAAACACGAAAAAAAACGCAAAAAGATGCATAATCAACCTCCTGTTGTTGAAACGTAAACCACTACAATATGAACAGCATATGAATGCAATTTGTAATATTTTTTCATATTTCATATACTTAATAGTGAACTCTGATATGGAAGATCACTATGAAACGCTTAACCAGGACGTTATTGTTCTCGTCTTTACTTGCTACATCAAGTCTACAAACAGCTTCTGCTAACGAGTGTGGTACGGTCACTATCGCCGACATGAACTGGAATTCAGCCACACTTATCGCCAACATCGATAAATTCATTCTAGAACACGGTTTCGACTGTGATGCCGAATTAGTGCCGGGGGATACTATGCCTACTGGAGCATCGATGATCTCCAAAGGGCAACCTGACATCGCACCTGAGTTCTGGAGTAACTCTATGCGTGAAGCACTTGATAAGGGTGTAAAGGAAGGTCAGATTCAATACGCAGGAACCACACTTACCGATGGTGGTGAAGAAGGATTCTGGGTTCCTGAATATCTGGTCAAACAAGACCCAACTCTGGCAACAATCGAAGGTGTAATTGCTAAAGCTAAGAAGTTCACCCACCCGGAAGACCCTAGCAAATCTGCTTTCTATACTTGTCCAGCAGGTTGGAACTGTCAGATCTCAGCGGGCAACCTATTCAACGCACTAGATTTGGAAAAATCTGGTTTTGAATTAGTCGATCCAGGTTCTGGTGCTGGTCTCTCTGGTTCTATTGCTAAAGCGTACGAGCGCGAAGAAGCATGGTTTGGCTACTACTGGGCGCCGACTGCAGTACTTGGCAAGTACAAAATGGTGAAAGTTGACTTTGGTAGTGGCGTTAATGAGGCTATGTTCAAAGAGTGTATTACTCAAGAAACTTGTCTTGAACCGGAGCCAACCATGTACCCACCTTCTGCGGTAGAGACAGTAGTAACCGATAGCTTTGCAAAGAAATCTCCAGAAGCCATGGCCTATTTCAACAAGCGTGAATTCACGAATGCTCAAATGAATAGTCTGCTGGCTTGGATGGAAGACGAACAGGCGGATGGTGAATACGCAGTTGAGTACTTTATGAAGGAATATAAAGATACATGGTCAACGTGGTTATCACCAGACGTAGCAGCAAAAGTGCAAAAAGCGGTCGAAGACCTGTAATGTATCCACTCATTATTACGTAACAAACAATAAACGTTGTTAACAACGAACAGTAACATACACGCACTGGTTCAAACTCCCCATGGATTTGGGGTGAGCTAGCGTCAAAGATTGACCCATTCAAAGCCATGATGGCTGCGCTTTGGAATCAATCACACTAAAAGAAGATCCCTGACAGGGGATCTTCTTTAATGGCAGAAGTAATCAAGGAGTAACAGATGTCTAATGCCAGTTGGTTGAGTGAAATACCTCAGCTCGATCGAAAACAACTACTCGATATTCGAAAAACGCTCGATGGTGCTTACCGCGACTTTTCTCGCGAATATGGCGATGCAATCGAATCTATCTTTGACCCTCTCTTAAGCTTTCTTATCTGGTTCGAAAAACTTCTTCTCTCTAGCCCCTGGTGGTTGATCCTCGGTATCTTAGTCGGACTCGCCTACCTGGCAAGCCGTTCATGGAAGCTCAGTGCGTCTGTTGGCGTGGCGTTTTTCTTAATCGGTTTCTTTGGTATGTGGGATAATACCATGCGAACCATGAGTATTATTCTCGTCTCAACCTTTGTCGCCATAGCGCTTGGGATACCCACCGGTATCATCATGGCCCAATCCAAAAAAGCGCGGGCAGTTATCACTCCAATCCTTGATATTATGCAAACCATGCCAGCGTTCGTCTACTTGATACCCGTTGTTATGCTGCTCGGAATTGGTAAGATCCCGGGAGTCATTGCAGTGGTTATCTATGCGATCCCTCCCGTCATTCGTTTGACCGATCTTGGTATTCGACTGGTTGACAAAGAAGTCTTAGAAGCAGCGACGGCCTACGGTGCAAGTCCAACTCAACGATTATTTGGTGTACAAGTCCCTCTGGCTATGCCCAATATCATGGCAGGCATCAACCAAACCATCATGATGGCACTAGCTATGGTGGTGATTGCCTCAATGATTGGCGTAAAAGGATTAGGTCAACCGGTACTGAAGTCGATTACCAACCAATATTTCACTCTTGGATTACTGAATGGTTTAGCGATTGTGGCTTTAGCCATCATTTTCGACCGCGTATCACAAAGTTATGCGAAAAGAACGCAAGCACATTTAGGAGGGCGAGAATAATGGCTAAACCTACACCTATTATACAGATAAAAAACTTGTATAAGATTTTTGGACCCAAGGACAAAGCCTATCTACAAGCCGTCAAAGATGGTGAAACCAAAGACGAATTACTGGCTCGTACCGGTCACACACTCGGGCTTCAAGACATCAATCTCGACGTCTATCCTGGTGAAATATTCGTTGTTATGGGGTTATCTGGTTCCGGAAAATCCACACTTATTCGTCACTTCAACCGCCTGATTGACCCCTCTGAAGGTGAGATCATTGTTGATGGCTCAGATGTCATGAAACTTTCAGACAAAGAACTGAGAGATTTCCGCCGTCATAAAATGTCGATGGTATTCCAACGCTTCGGTTTGCTTCCTCACAAAACGGTTATCGATAACGTTGCTTATGGATTGCAAATTCAGGGTTTAAGCAAGGCCGACCGTTTTGCTAAGGCTAAGGAATGGATTAAGACCGTTGGCCTGGAAGGCTACGAAGAACAGTACCCAAGCCAATTATCAGGTGGTCAACAACAGCGCGTAGGTTTAGCCCGAGCTCTGTGTACCGATGCCGATATTTTATTGATGGATGAAGCATTTTCCGCACTCGACCCGTTGATTCGAAGCGAAATGCAGGATCAACTCATCGAGCTTCAAGAAAAGTTGCATAAGACTATCATCTTCATTACTCATGACTTAGATGAAGCACTAAGGCTAGGAGATCGTATTGCCATTCTTCGAGATGGTGTTGTAGTTCAACAGGATATCCCCGTAGATATTCTGCTAAACCCGGCTGATGATTATGTCGAAGCATTCGTAAAAGACGTAAACCGAGCGCGTGCTCTGACCGTCGAAACGGTAATGCAGCCACCCGTTTCTCGTATAACAGCGGAAACACTGGGTGAAGCACTGACTCAAATGCGCCGTTCTTCTCATGATTATGGTTATGTTGTTAACGACGATGGGTATCAGGGCGTGATTACACAAGAAGCGCTTGAGCAGGTTGAACGCTCTGATTATCACAAAGAAATCCCAGAAGAAATGCTCGATGATGTACCAGCAGTGAAAAGTGATGCCTTATTGGAGGAAGTCATCCCGGAAACCCTAGACAGCGATCACCCCCTTCCCGTTGTAGACGAAAAGGGAGACCTGCAGGGCCACCTTTCGAAGTCCACGCTAGCAGATGTATTGAGTGACAACTCACCCCACGGTGAAAGCCACTCTTCTGAGGAGGACAATCGCGAGCCAAAAAAGGGAGCAGCCTAGACTAGTGAATGGCGCAAACCCAATGTTTGCGCCATTCCGGTGCTGGATACTCATCTGGCCAATACTCTACTTGCTTTGCAATTAAGCCATCGACAACGGTATGGAACGTGACCGCTTTGGCTTTTACTTCTCCGTCAGTAATGTCTACCTCAGTCACCACGGTGTCACCTTCGGCAACAATCGACACGACGTCAAACTGCCAGGGCCCGTTTGCAGGATACTGCGTATTCACCGCAGCAAAATTCTCTCTCCCGACAATTTTTTCATTGGATTGTGGCCAGATAACTTCGGCGTTTTCCGCCAAACACTTACTGGCTTCGCAAAAATCGTTCTTTGCCATCGTCTTCCAGTAGTTGATGACCGTTTCCTTAGCGTTCATAGACTCTCCATTTGCTTTATCTACCCCTAAAGTACTAAACATGGAACGAATAATGCAACGTTGGTCACAGATGTTATGCAACAATTGTAAAGATATGCGATTCATGACGCATTCAAGGAGAGAGATATGATGTTGGAATCCTTTGTAGACTCAATAGAGAAGCACACTGAGCTCAAAAATATTAACGTCCGCTCTGTTTTCGGTGGCAAAGGCGTGCTATCAGACGGTGTAATGTTTGCACTAATTAAGGGCAACAAGCTCTATCTTAGAGCATCCAATGATAAGCTAAAGCAGGAGTTTATGAAGCAAGCCTGCACTCCTTATGAGTTCAACTGGCGCTCTCCATCACGCAACTACCCAAGCATTTCAAGCTACTATACCGTGCCAGATTGTATTGCGCACTGTGATAAACAGGTTGCCCTTCTTTGTGAAGAAGTATGGACGGCTGGTCGAGTCGAGAAAATTCGTAAAGAAACGCCAACCCGTATCAAAGATCTTCCTAACATGCAGTACAAAACGGAAAGAATGCTACGCAAAGCCGGTATAAACTCCATCGACGAACTTCGAGAGCAAGGCCCAGTCAATGCTTACAAAGCGGTGTGCGTAAGTCAGGAAAGACATCCTGGTGTAAATCTGCTGTTTTGCCTTGCCGGTGCACTGGAAGGCATTCACTGGAGTATCATTCCTGACACCATGCGTCAGTCACTTTCTCATGAAGCGGGTGCCGATTTCATCACTCACTGAACGATCAAAAAAAGCCCTGCTACGAGCGTGGCAGGGCAAAACATCAATACAATGTCTATGTTGGATGCATGTGTTTAATTGAAAGTGGACAGAACAACTAATCACATGAGGTTATTTAATCATGCTCTGGTCAGTTTCTGTAGTAGATAACCTTATCAATAGATTGCAAACCCACTTCAATTGGTGAGCAATTGTTTCAAAATATGGCTCACGCCTCCTTTCAGCTAGGCTCGCAAGGAATCCGGATGTTTTACGTAAAGAGATTTATAAAATAACCCATTAAATTTGTGGGATTTTTTTTGTCTAGGTTATTTTAAAGTCTTAACTTTTTAGTTATAAAAGTTAAGTTACGGATAAAGTTTTACGTAAAGGATGTACAAAATGACCCCCAAAAAAATTCTCCCTCTGGCAATAGCTTCAGCATTCGCCTTCACTTCAACGGCAATTTTGGCAGCAAATGTACCCGATGGCACTGTACTTGCTCAAGAGCAACATTTGGTTCGTGGCAATGGTGCAGAACCAAGTACAATCGATCCAAGCTTTGTCAACTCAGGCATGCCTGGGGACATCATCGCAAATGATATGTTTGAAGGTCTGATCATAGAAGACCTGAATGGTCGCATGATTCCCGGACAAGCCAAGTCGTGGGAAGTATCGAAAGACGGACTGACCGTGACATTTCGATTAAAAGAAGACCTCAAATGGTCAAACGGCTCTCCGCTGACTGCCCATGATTTTGTTTTTGCATGGCAGCGAGCCGTCGATCCATCAACGGGTAACAACACTGGCCACTATTTCAAAACCGCCAACCTGGCTAACGCAGCAGGCATTCTCGCCGGAGATCTAAAACCATCTGAGCTTGGCGTCAAAGCCATCACCGACACTGCCCTTGAAGTGACTCTCACTAAGCCAACCCCATACTTCCTGAGTTTGATGAGTGTAAAAACCTTCTTCCCTATTCCTAAGACCGTGGTGAAAAAATTTGGTGACCAATGGACGAAACCAGAACATATTGCAACCAACGGTGCCTACACCCTGGTTAAGTGGGTACCTAATGAGTACGTAGAAGTAAAACGAAATCCGGCCTATTGGGACAATAAACATACGGTAATCGAAGGCGTCACCTATCTGGGGCTTTCGTCTCAAAATGCTGAACTGATCCGTTACCAGTCTGGCGAAATTGATATGACCAACCGCATTCAGTTAGAACAATACCAACGTCTGATTAAAGAGGATCCTTCTCAGATTCAGGGATTGCCTTTGCTGGGCTCTTATATCTACTCTTTCAACACTCAAAAGCCGCCATTTGACAACGTAAAAGTCAGACAAGCACTAACGATAGCCATTGACCGTAACATCTTGGTTGAGAAGATCACCGGTCAGGGTGAAGTTGCGGCTTACACTCCAGTGCCTTCTATCATACCAAGCTATAGTGCTCCTCAAATGGCCTACGCTGATAAAAACATGGAAGAGCGATTGGCCAACGCTAAACAGTTGTTGGAAGAAGCGGGGTTCAACCAGTCCAATCCTCTGGAGTTTACCGTGACTTACAATACCAGCGAAAACCACAAGAAAATTGCGCTAGCGTTAGCTTCTATGTGGAAGCCTCTTGGAGTGAAGGTCAATTTGCAGAATATGGAATGGAAGGCTTACGTATCTGCCAAATCTCTGGGTGATTATCAGGTAGCTCGCTCCTGGTCATTTGGTGACTATGCAGAACCTTCATCCGTCCTAGCTTCATACACGTGTAACCATACGGAAAACGAAAGCGGCTTTTGTGATGCTAAATTTGATGAGCTGATGAAACGCGCCAGTGTCACGGCTGATAAAGCCAAACGGTATCAACTTTTTAATGAAGCCGAAACCATACTGGCAGAAGCCACTCCTATCATTCCGCTTTATTATTACAAACATACCCGATTGGTTCGAAATACCCTAAAAGGTTTCCCAGTGAATAATCCAAAAGGTAATATTTACGCCAAAGATATGTATTTCATACAGCCTTAATTATGCTCTGCCCCAAGCCCAACGGTTTGGGGTTTTTACTCTAATTAGTTGTATCTATTAAACTTATCCAAACATCCACCACTCGAATGCAGCGTGGTTAACAATTGCACACCAATAATAAAACCCATTAGTAAGACCACCCAACTTCCTCTTTACTTAATGGTTATAAATTTCTCACTAGTGACCGTACTAATTCGACCCTATAAAATCCGCGCCCAAGCTGTTTTTTCCTTCCAATGAGAAACTAAAATGAATCAAGTATTCAACTCCGCACATATCACAAAAACCTTAATGCTTACGATCTGGATCGTTACTGGTACAGTTATCCTTCAGAAACTGGGCATCCACGATAAGTGGCCAGCGTTTCTGGCACTGATCTTCTTCTTTGAAGCAAAATTCGATCTAAGTAAGCTTAAGAACATTTTCGCAGCTGGTGTTGTGGGTATTGCAATGGGAATGCTGATCCCTGCGACTCTGGGAGCCCTGGCGCCTGTAGTAGGTGGTGAAAATGCCTTCTATATCTACGTTGCTGGTGTGGTACTGGTGACCATCGGTATGGGTCCAATTGCGCACTTTGCCTTCAGCTACATTACGTTTGCCTATGTAGTGATGTGTATCCTTCACAAAGACCACGTGGTTGAGCACGGCTTCTCCTGGATGGCTGTAGCACTTTTGGGTGGTGCTATGTACATTGCTGGCGTTACTGCAATCGCTAAGTTCCTTGAAAAGCGAGCGCAAGTAGCACAACAAGCTTAATGTGTTATTACGGCTCTGTCTGGACCGGAGCCGTTTTAACCCCCACTATTACGCTCATGTAATAGTGATTTACCCGCATCCCAATATCAAAACGTCACAATTTATCTATAATCTGTCTGTGCCGGATACGAGCGGTTTCGTACTCCCACAATGTGGCTGTTTTGTATTATGTTTCAAACCCTTGTTTCTATGCCTCCTACTCTGGCGCTTTCAATCGCTATTGTGGCAGAAGTAATCGCAACTTCATTTATCCCAAAAACAGAGCAATTCACAAGGCTCACGCCCAGTTTGGTCGTGGCTATTGGATACGGTATCGCTTTCTTTTTGCTGTCCGTAACCGTAAAAAGTATGCCTGTTGGGATTGTCTATGCGATATGGAGTGGTGCCGGCATTGTTCTGGTGGCAACAATCGGTTATTTCGTTTATGGGCAGAAGCTCGACCTACCCGCAGTCATTGGAATCGGGTTCATCATCTCCGGTGTTCTTATTGTCAATTTGTTATCGAAATCTATCGGCCATTAATTGCGATAATTACGCTATATAAGTTGAATTTCATCGTAATTCCTTCACCATAGGCGCTATCTAATATGTTACTAAAGAAATTCAATGAGATCATTGCCATGGAATGCCTGGTTGCTTGCTGCGGTTCAGCCATTTGTCCTCTCTGTAGGCGCTCTTAACGTCTTTTTGGGCGGCATAGTAGGAGCCAGTCTACACTCCGACCCTACCCTTGCAACTTTACCTGTCACAGCGCTAATTGTCGGCGTATCGCTGAATATTTTTCCTGCGGCCCGGATACAAAAAAAACTCGGCAGAAAACGGGCTTTTGTCTTGGCTGCCATCGTTAGCAGCATAAGCGCCCTTTTCGCGGCCTGGAGCATTGAAACGAGCAGCTTCTGGGGATTCTGCGTCAGCACATTTCTGTTAGGCACACAGTTGGCTTATGTTGGACAGTATCGTTTCGCTGCCATCGAAAGCTGTAAAAATCCTTCACAACATCCGAGTGTTATCAGCTTAGTGTTAGTGGGTGGTATAGCTGCTGCATGGGTGGGACCAGAACTGCTTAATATTGGTCAGACGATTACCATCTTTGTGTCTGAGTATGCCCGCGCTTACGCAGCACTAGGTGCTCTGGAGCTTATCGGCGCTGCTCTTCTTGCTTTAGCAATGAAACCTCTTGATATAAAAGAGAACCAATCTCAGGATGGTGACGCGAGAGACCTCCTCACGCTGTTTAAACAACCTCTGCTCTGGCTTGCTATAGGCTCGGGATTGACGGCTTATGCTGTAATGGCTTTTCTCATGACAGCAACCCCACTTGCAATGTCGGGACACGGACATGATATTCAGAGCGCTAAATGGGTGATTCAGAGTCACGTCATGGCTATGTACCTACCCTCACTCATCACTCCTATGATTATAAAGCGTGTCGGTATTTACAAACTCATCACCCTTGGTTGTGCGATCTTTCTTGCTTGTATTGCCATCGCATTGCTTGGCCACTCCGTTCATCACTATTGGTGGGCATTAGTGGCGTTGGGTGTCGGCTGGAACTTCCTCTTTATTGGAGGGACGTCTTTATTACCTCAGACCTATAAACCAAGTGAGCGTTTCAAAGTTCAGGCTGTCAATGATTTTTCAATCACGGCTTTTCAGGCTTCAGGGTCACTTGGCGCGGGTATTGTCCTGTTCACTCAAGGCTGGACCTGGATGCTTGTCGCATCTTTGTTCCCAATAGCTCTACTGTTTTTACTCAATTTGGTGATAAAAAAATAACGCTGTGGTGGTCAAACAGCAGAAAAAAAGCGAGGGCAATCGCCCTCGCTTGGTTGTCGATTAACAATAGGCGCCAAGGTGACAGAACGTATAACTGGCATGCATATCGTTCACTTTGACAATTCGCTGATGGACATCTTTCTGCCCCGCTAACTGGATTTGATACCAATGGTTGTAACGCTCTTCATCCGCAGTAATCGCGCTGGCTACGTACTTAAGAACCTCATCATAAGTAGTCAGGTCGTTGTCGGAATATCGGTAACTGTCAATCACATCCTGACGTTTCCTGTCGAGCTGCTTTTTAAGGGCCAAACGCTGCTGTTTATCCTTTATCTCTTTGTCTGTCACCAAAATAGCCAAATGGTAGTAGGTCATAGCAGCTTTAAACTGCTCGGGGTTTGCCGTTAACCTGTCCAGATGATAGGACACATCATTTTGGTTAGGGGTGGCTTTGTCGAAAGAGGTCACAAAGTCGTCTCCATTCAATGAATCTCGTGAAAATGACCAATCGTAAGCGACTAGCAAGCCAAGCAACAACGGAAGTATTAAGGCTTTCATCTACAGTACTCGTTCCACCAGTGCAGTTTTGAGTTCAAACCCATCGTTTTCTTCAACCCAACACTCCACCATCTCACCCTCAAGATTCAAGTGATCACAGTCTTCCAAAACACCAAAGTGGCCATTAGTAAGCATCACTACGATATCCATCTTCGCTTCCTCATATTGTTCTTTTGCTCATTAACTTAAGGTAGATACTGGGAAGCCTTACTGCAATAAATTCAGACTAAAGTCTTATCAATGAGGCAGTTGTCTCAAGTAATATTAACGGGAATTCGCCTACGACCGAACGGCTTACTATAGTTAGCGAAGCGCCCGGCAATTTGATAGCCACAGTTTTCGCAAACACCGCTATGAGACAAAGAGCGCTTACCCAATTGATGCCAATCTCGAGCTAGTACCATTTCACCGCATCCTGGACAATATGTGCTACTACAAGCCTGATCGTGTACATTGCCAACATAAACGTAATGCATGCCGTTCTTCAAGGCGATCTCTCTGGCTGAAACCAATGTGTCGGCCGGTGTACGGGGTTTATCCAGCAATTTAAAATCGGGATGAAAGGCCGTGAAATGTAAAGGAACGTCGGGTCCCAAATGATCCATAATCCAACCTGTCATGGCATCAATTTCCTGAGGGGAGTCATTTTCGTCCGGAATCAATAATGTGGTAATCTCAAACCAAACATCAGTCTCATCTTTAAGGTACTTCAGCGTTTCCAATACTGGTGCCAGTTGACCACTGCAAAGTTTTCGATAAAACCGTTCGGTAAAGGCTTTCAAGTCAACATTGGCCGCATCCATCACCGAGAAAAACTCCTCTCGTGGTTGTTCGCAAATATAACCAGCTGTCACGGCAACGGTATTCACACCCACCTCTCGACAGGCAATGGCCGTGTCCACCGCATATTCGAGAAAAATCACAGGATCGTTATAGGTAAAAGCGATGCTCTCACTTGCATACTTTAACGCTGATTGTGCAATTTGCTCAGGCGTGGCCTGAGTGCTTAATGTATCGATTTGACGCGATTTACTGATGTTCCAGTTTTGACAGAACTTGCACCCCAAATTACAGCCCGCAGTACCAAACGACAGTACCGAACTCCCGGGATAAAAATGGTTAAGTGGTTTTTTCTCAATCGGGTCAATACAAAATCCACTGGATCGGCCGTACGTGGTCAGAACAATTTCTCCGTCCAGCGCCTGACGCACAAAACATGCCCCTCGTTTGCCGTCTCTCAAAGTACAGAACCTAGGACAAAGCGTGCACATGACACGTCCATCGTCTTGTGCCTGCCAATATCGCGTCGGGTGACGTGTGTTCATTTCGGTCATCTCACACCCTTGTCTGCATAATAACTATACTATCAGTATATACTCAAGTGACCTCAAGATGCTGGACTCAGAGCTTCATCAAGGAGTTCAGTTCAAGGAAAATAGTTGAAGAAATGGCTATTCCCTTTCGAAGCTATTTGACGCAGAAATGAGCACCTTGATGAGCTCCCAAAGGGCGAGTTTACTTGAGTATATAGGCATATTTCTTTTACGTGACATGAGTGTTTACCATGACGATACGACCTCCCGCTGTAGCAGGTCGCTTCTACAGCGACGACCCAGCGCAACTGACACAAGACCTCCGTCAGTTGCTATCAGATGACATTGACCAAGGGGGCGAACCTGCAATTGACCCTGCGACATGCGGTTCCATCAGAGGCCTTATCGTCCCCCACGCCGGTTATGTTTTTTCAGGCCGTACCGCGGGGCTCGCTTATCGATTGCTGAAACCCATTGCCGACCAAATCTCTCGGGTTATTCTCGTTGGCCCTAGCCATCGCGTTGCCTTCGAGGGCTGTGCTATCCCCAAAGCTGAGCAATTTTCGACGCCACTTGGCAATGTGGCGATCGATCAACAGGGAGTAGCCGCACTAATGGAAGACGCCAACATCATCGTCAGTGATCAGGCCCACCAACTGGAACACAGCCTTGAAGTTCACCTGCCATTTTTGCAAACATGTCTCGGCCAATTTACTTTGCTCCCTATTGTCACGTGTGACGTCACCGCAGAACAAGTCGCCCGGATGATAGAGCCACTTTGGGACCCACACACTCTTTTAGTGGTCAGCTCAGATTTGAGTCACTTCCATAGCTACAGTGAATGCAATAAGATCGATGAGAGAACTTGTAGAGAAATCGAGTCAGGTAGCACCGATATTTCACCTTACGAAGCGTGTGGCTCGACCGGAATCAACGCGGCTAATTACATCATTCGCGCTCACGGCTATCATTTGACACGGCTGTCCAGAGTCAACTCAGGAGATACTCAATATGGTGACAAACAAAGGGTCGTCGGTTATGTCAGCTACACAATCTGCCAGTGACACATTCAGTGACTCCGAGTTGTCCATGCTGTTGGATATTGTCGAGCGCACTATCCATTGCTATATCAATCAATTACCGTTACCCAAAATCCTGATTCAGGACTACCCGGAGGCGCTTCAGAACCCCGGTGCCTGCTTTGTGACCCTGCATGTGGGTGGAGAATTACAAGGATGCATAGGAACAGTGGTAGCCCAAATTCCCTTAGTATTGGAAGTGGAAAGAAAAACATGGTCTGCCGCGTGTCAGGATAGACGCTTTGCGCCACTGCAGCGGGACCAAATTGACGACCTGACGATAGAAGTATCAGTGCTCACCACTCCCCACCCGTTAACAATTGGGACTGAACAGGAATTGGTCTTCTATCTAGAGCACAGAAAATGTGGTGTTATCTTGTCAGATGGTTACAGAAGCGCACTATTTTTACCCCAAGTATGGGAAGCACTACCCGCACCAAGGGATTTTCTCAACCACCTTAAGCAAAAAGCAGGCTGGCATGCCGATTATTGGAGTGACGATATCTCGGTACAAACGTTTGACGTCCAAATGAAAAGCCGCAGATACAAGGGTCTTTAACCCACCACACCGTATCGAGATGCGGGTTTTAATTCGCTACTCGTATCCGGTAAGCTCCATGTACCCTGTGCCCGTATGGCTCCCATCTATTCGTACAGGCCCCTCCCAGTATGGGACGGTCAGTGGCATTTTTGCGGCGGGATTTAGCGCTGAGACAGTAAGTGCAATACCATGCGCCGGGATATCAATCCGCCACTGCGTTGGATATTGTCGTCCATCAACCGTATCCCTATGAATCTCACTCAGAGTGATTTCCTCCTGATCTATAGTACTGCCTGAACCATCCAGAGCCATAATACGCCCCTGAGCATAACTGGCTTCACCGCTTTGCGCGTCACGTAACTGGAACAGTACCAGGCTGGTTTGTTCATCAAGCCTTAAGGCAAACCAGTCCCAACCTTGCTGTGAGTCAAGCAAGAACTGTGAGCTCCATTCTCTGTCAATCCAGCCTCGTCCCTTCACCTTATGAAGTTTTCCATTTAACGTGACTGTCCCTCGAACAGTGATAAACGGCTGACTGTAATAGTAGGAAGCCACCTCACCATTGGAACTCTTCTGACTGTATCCGCTCTGCCCCTGAAGCTGATAGGGTGCATTGCTTTCCAACTCTAATGTATAACCAAACTTCTCAGAGGCAACCGTAAGCGTTGCAGGAAATAAGTCTTCACTTTGCGAAACCCACTGCCAGTCATCCAGAAAGACACGAAGTGGCGACGCTTCCACGCCCGCCAGTTGTGGGTGTACACGGGACCACTTTTCATCTGCGACATGACTCAAGGAGGTTGTCACTGCACTATGGGCCATGTAGATCTGCTGGCCACTCCAGGGCGTGTTATCACCCGACTGTTGAGCGTCAATAGCGACACGAAACTGAGTCCACTGAATACCCAATTCTGTTCCCTGTTCATCGAACAGATTTGCCGTTAAATACCACCACTCATGACGAAACCTGTCGTGCGCCATGTGGTCTGCAGGAAAGGTTATCAGATGTCCCTTGGAAACGGCGTGGTATTGTTGTTCGCTTTCACCAAGCCAGGACCCAAAGCTCTGTGACTGTTTATCTTCACAAGCACTCAATAGTATGGAAACAATCACAACCCAAGCTCTGCAGCGTCTCATTACAGTACCTCACTTTGCAGACTCGATAAGACTGGTTTGTTGACTAAGCGCCACAAAGGAAGCAGAGTCGCAATCACTGAAACACTAAGCGTAATCACAGCCAAACTTACTGCATCCCGCCAACTCCAGTGGTAGTCGAGGCTCCAGCCAAATGCACGAAGCGTCACCATATCAGTGAGCACATAGCCGACCAAAGCCCCCAGAGGTAAAGCCAGCATCAACGTAAACATCACAAGTACAACGATCTGACCAATAACCAGAGTCATCAACTTTGATCGTCGAACTCCTAACGCATACAGTCTTGCAATAGCTGCCTTACGTGCTTCAAACATCATGAAACAAGCGGTAAATAACCCGACGACAGCCACCATCAAAGTTACCCCATTGAGTGCACTCGTTACTGCAAAGGTCCTGGAAAAAATACCCAACGCTATCGACTTGATTTGCGCCTGATCGTATAGCTGGTTTGGATGGAGATCTAGACGCTCGATAAGCTGTTGATAGACATACTCCTTGTCGGCAGAGACTTTTACTCCCAAACTCGTTGGCTGCGGAGAAAAACCACGACTCAACCATAACGTGGGCGCAATGAGGACTTCTCCGTTGGGAGAGCCATAATCGTGGAAGATGGCACCAATAGTAAGAGGGACGTCAGGTAACACATCCTCGGGTAGCTCACTTCCCAGAGTTAACCTGAGCTTGACCGACATTGGTTCACTAATGGCCACCACCTTACCGGCATAAAATTGAGACCAGAACTCTGGGATACTCGACTTAAATACCATGGTTTGCTCCAGAGTGGTTGTATCCTTAGTGCCAAGTAGCACGGGTAAGCCTTGTACTGAATCTCGCACATAAAACTGTTTATACACTTGTTCGACACCGTTAAACTGCTCCAATGCCCGCTCTACATCTGACATTTGACTCTGGGAGGGACTAACATAGATATCAGCATGTAACCTATGCTCTAACCATTGTTTCAGCGTCGACTCAAAACTCCCCACAAGCGTATTCATCCCCATATTGGCCGTTACTGCCAGTAACAATGCCATCATGGCCAAAGAAAGTGGCGCAACAAGCTCACGCAACTCCGCAAACATATACTGTACTAAGCCAGAGGACGTTCTTCGTTGTGCCCACTGAGCCAGAAGACTCAAAGACTTAGGAAGTAATAATGGCATCGCAATAATTAACATTCCCAGCCAAAACATGGTCAGACGAAAATTATCACTTACCCAAACACCTATCAGCGCAATGTCCAGCAGCAGCACACCAACGACAAATAGCTTCTTTTCCTGCCCATGCATTGGTACCTGATAAAATCCACCATGAGAAGACAAAGGCTGTTCGACGTGCTGTTTGAAGTGTTGCCAACATGCCAGTAGCGCAGCACTCAGAGTGATAAACAGCGCTTGTGCCCACCATTGCCACTGCCAGGTTCCCGGCAGTAGAGTCGCCCCATAAAGTTGTTCTAAGGTAAGCGCGACCGTTGGATGTAACCAGTGACTTAATTGGATACCAAAAACAAAACCGACGGTCGTGCCAAACGCCACCAGAGTACACAACTCGATCAACAGGCTCAGGAAGACAACTGTCGCTGTCACCCCTGCCTGTTGAAGTTGCACTAACAACCGGTTTCGCTTCAATAAGCTGTATTTAACACCGTTGTACGCAATGAACAATCCAACGACAAATGCCAGCATGCTCATGGCTGTCAGATTGAGATGAAAACTGTCGGTAAGAGATCCCAGATCACTGCTTTGTGTGTTCGTTACCCACTGAGCCTCAGCTAACAACAGTGGCTCCCACCTTTGTGAACTCATGTTCGGCTCAAAAAGTGCGATATAACTAAGCTGTCCGTGCTTACCAAGTAACTGTTGAGCAAAGCCAATATCCATCAATATTCGGCTGCCCAATTGCCATTCATTCGGTACAGCCCTGATTTCAGTGACAACGCCGTCTAGCATCAGCGTTTCGGGTGAACCAAGCTCTCTGAATCGAGACTGACTCATCATAACAATGGGTTGGCCAGCCAAAAGTTTCGCCAGAGGAATATCCGGACTGAACAGACCTACTCCCCTATCGTTATTAGGACTTTCATAGCGCAGTCGCGCTGTAATAGCGGCGACCAGGTCACTTCCCTGGACATTAAACCGTCTGCCCTGCTCGTCACGGACACGGCCCTCCAGTACTGGTAGAGCACCACTAAGACCAGACTGACGTAAAGAGAAATACAAAGATTCTGGCAGATATCGCTGTCCGGGAGACGGAATAATCAGATTGCTGGCATGCACACTGAGTTGTTCTGTCGCTTCCGAATAGCTACGTTTAGCATTAAGATTAATGGCCTGCACCGCAACAAACAGTGTCACCGCCAGAACGATACCGATGAGAATCGCGGCTGCCTGCAATGGCGCTTGCCTGTAATGAGCAGCAAACAGCCTGACAGTGACCCTAACATGATTTACCCTAGACCGAAGCATGCAGTTGCCCATTCGCCAGATGGTACCGAGTCTGCATAAACTCAGCACAGTCACGGCTGTGAGTTACCAGTACCACCGCCGTTTGCCCTTGTTGCGTGATCTTGCAAAGGAGTCTCATGACCTCCAGTCCGGCACTGTGGTCCAGATTACCTGTAGGTTCGTCCGCCAATAACAACTCTGGTCTGTGAGCAAGGGCCCTGGCGATAGCGACACGTTGCTGCTGACCACCAGAAAGAGACGCCACATGCCTGTTCAGTAATTGATGAATATCAAGCTGTTCAACAAGATACTCACACCAATCATCCCAGCGTTGTTTCTTCAGGCTCAGAGGAAAAGCGATATTCTGTTTCACATTGAGCGGGGTCAGTAAGTTATATTGCTGAAAAACCACGCCAAGTTTTTGACAACGAAAATCGCTCCATTGATTTTGCTTCCATTCATCAGTATTTTCGCCATCTAATTCAAGCACCCCTTCTGATAACGGTTCAAAGCCTGCAATCAAATTTAGTAACGTGCTCTTTCCACTTCCGCTGGCACCCGTTAGAGCAACACTGGACGCTCTATTTAAGGTAAAATCGACATTCTCCAATACCCGATGTGTCTCTTTGCCATCAACAAAGCTTTTTGACGCATGATGCATGACTACAAGATGGTTAGTCATCTCAACTCCTTCGAACGACTTCAAGTGCCAGATTCAATTCACTTTATTCTTCAAAAGTATAGAAGACTTCTTTTACGTTATTGGATACTAATCAGACTCATTTCTGCCAAAAATCTGTTTTGAACACGTGGAAACACAAAAATGATTTGCTAGCCATCACATTTCTAGTAACGACTTATCTTGCTTACTTAATATTATTCCTATATTGATACCTATTGTATCAATATAGGAATAATATATGTTTTCAGTTAAAGGCGTCAAAGCAAAGATTGGCGAATCCCCCATCTGGAGAGATGAATCACAAAGTCTGTTTTGGGTTGATGCGGCGGGGCAAGACGTGTTTGAACTTCAAACCCAAAGCAAGAGGATTGTTCGCTATAAGGTGCCTTTCGACATAACTGCCATTGCGATTTGCGAAAACAGGCAGTGGCTCTGCGCCAGTAAGCAAGGTTTTTTCTTGTGTTCACCGGACTTTACTAACATATCGCCACTCATTGATCCCTGCGCTGACATACCACACTTACACCTCAACGATGCCGTCACGGCTCCTAACGGAAATCTATGGTTTGGAACAATGAATACGGAGAATTTAGAGTCTCCTGACGGAAAGCTTTACCAACTCAATGCGAACACTGCGCTTGAAATGGATTCTGGATTCAGCGTTGCCAACGGCATAGCATTCAACCCTATACTCAAACGCGCCTACTGCTCAAATATGTTTCAAAGAAAAGTGTACGAGTATCAGCTCGATGATTCGATGACACAAATAGTTGAAAAGTCTGTGTTTGTTGAGTTTGGTGAGAGCAGGGGCTACCCAGATGGACTGTCAGTTGATAGCCAAGGAAACCTGTATATCTGTCATTGGGACAGCGGCGTCATTTCCTACTATGCGCCGTCGCAAGCCAACGTCGGTCATGCCACACAACTTGGTGAAATCAATCTTGCAGTCAAGCATGCCACCCGCTGTACCTTTGGCGGCGAAGATTTCAATACCTTATTCGTTACAACAGCAGATTATGAGCTCACCACTCAAGAGTCGGAGTTATACCTCAGTTCAGGAGAACTCTTTGTTCTCGATGCTCCAACTCAAGGGCGAGAAGAGTATCGTGTCAATACAGACGTTTTGCTACACTCAAATCATGTCTATGTCTCTTTAACCAGTTGAAACTCGTAAAATACTTTGGGAATATAAAGTCTTGCTGCCCACATTACTGCGTTAACGCAGTGGCATTGGATATTATTTTGGGGTGAGCTTTTAAAAGGAATCTATGGTGTCGGAAAAAGTAAATTCAGTCGATCGTCTTATCAACGTTATTGAACGAATTGGCGAAGCAAAGAGCCCTATCTCGGCATCTGATATTATCTTCGAGTCAGGGATTCCTAAGCCTACGTGTCACCGATTGTTGCAGCAACTCGATGACGCCAGCTACATCCAGTCCGATGAACGCGGTCATTTCTATCCTGGTTCACAAATGCTGTCTATTGCATTAGATGTGAGATGGACCAATCAGCATAAACTGCAACGACAAGCTATTCTGCACGGCCTTTCTCGTAAGCTAGAGGAGACATGCGGTTTAGCGTTAGCGAATGATGACGCTAGTCCACATATGGTCTACTACGACCGAATTCAAACTAATTGGCCTCTGCAGATTGTAATCCCAGTGGGATTTCCAACGCCACTATGGGCTTCCGCGAGCGGTAAACTTTACTTAAGTACGCTTACCCCACCGCAGTTACGCCGTGTGTTGAGTAAGATTGAGCTTACCCAGTGCGCAAAAAATACCATCATTGATAGACAGAGTCTTAAAAAAGAACTGAGTCTCATCCAGCGTCGTGGATACAGTGTCGATAACGAAGAGTTTATCGACGGTATGGTCGCCATAGCTCTACCGCTGTACGACCAGATGGGGCACTTTATGGCTGCGTTATTCTGCCACTGCCCTAAAAGTCGAAAAAACGTTGATGACTTAGAAAATTACTTACCTATATTGCGTACTGCACAGAGCAGTTTAGAAGCGGTGTATCGAGAAATGAAAGAGTTGGCAGATGGTAGTGCATGAGCCATATGAACATAGCCATCGACCTATCGGTGCAAAGGTCTCAATCACTTCTGGGCCATCGATTATAGGGCAATCGACTTACTGACCTATTCGAACCAGCTATAACTCATTAAGCGTAAACTCAGCGATCTCTCGTGCAGCCGAATGTAAATCAGGAAGATGAGTTTTTAATTTCTCCAAAGAGGTGCGAAAACTTGGCGCATGACAAAACAGGTAACCAAAACTGATATCATCAGAGCCTATCGGCACTGAAATTGCCACCATACCGTCAACAAATTCTTCATTGTCTTCACCAAATCCTTGTTCAGCAATACGACTTAGCTCTTCGAGAAACAAACCTTCATTGGTTATAGTATTCGGTGTGTATTCAGTTAACCCCATATGCTGCACGACGTTTTCGCGAATTGAAGTATCCAATGAAGCGAGATAAAGCTTACCCGATGCGGAAGCAGCAATCGGAACCGGACTCCCCTCTGCTAAATTGATTTGCAGCGGCCAGTTACAATTCACACGCTCAAAGTAAATCATTTCAATACCATTAGGGACTGAAATGCCGCACGTTTCACCAATCGTGTCGGCAAGGCGTTGCAACACTGACGTTCTTTGTTCAGAAAAGCGTTGGTTCTTCAAAATATCATGGGATAAAGACTGAAGGTTTGGCCCCGCGATAACGCGACCAATGATATTTTCTTGGAGATGGCCCAAAGAGATAAGCTGGTTGATCAGTTTATTCGCAGACGCTATCGGCATAGACAGTTGTTCGGCGATGGACTCTCTGTTGAGTTGACCGCGACTCTTTGCCACGATGGCGAGCACTTGTAATACTCGGTCTAGAGTTGAACCTTTGGTCGTATTCGCCGAACTAGAGCTTGTCATAGAGCTACATTCATCCTTGATGCGGTATTCGATATGTTTTGAATAGCCTATTGCTTTTACTGACTAAGTGCAACCTTGTACAAAGCCTAAGTAACAGATATTAAAAGGGCTTGCCGAAGCAAGCCCTATTCAAGTTAGTTCTGCAGTAGTTTCGCATCTCCCCAACTTGCGTGGTCATAGCCATTGCCATTTCCGGCATCATTCACCTTGAGTGTGATAGTCGTAGCGTCTACTGGAATATCAACAGAAACGGATTCAGCGTTATCTGAACCGGTCAATGTAGCGCTTTGATAGTACAACACGCCATCCAGTTCTACTTGGAATACTACCGAGCCAGAGTTACCCACTTCGTCATCAACACCAACACTAGCGGTAAAGCGACTGTACTGACCTGCAGAAATGGTATAAGTGATCGTTGAGTTCGCATGTACCCCCAATCCTTTGGCGAAGGTTTGTCCGCCTATTGTAATGATGGTGCCATCTTGCGCTTCTCGTTCCCCATTACTCATGTCTTTTTCGATGGGTCCCCAGCCGTTGGTTGAGTTGTCTTCCTGTAAGTCGCTAAGATAAACGCTCGTTGGCGGTATTGGCGAGCTTCCTGGATCCTCAGTCATAAAAAGATTACCCGAACCGTTATCGGATGGATGAATCCAGTTGCTGTCACCGTCTGGGTCGTAGGCGAACGCCAATCCAGTATGAGGTCCACTGCCCCCATTGCCATTACTCAGCCTCAACTCAAACTGATGCCAGCCAGGGGATAAGTTTAGGTTGCCAGTCGAGACTCGATCGCTCCAGAGATCGCTACTTAGTACTAGTTGTCCATCAATCCATAGACGCGTCTTATCATCATTGTTTTCACTGAATGAAATCTGACCGTCAGCATCGTAGATATAACCAGTAAACACTTCGGTAGTATTACCAGCAATAGCATCTTCCGTTTCGCTTAATGAGGTTGTTATTGACGCTTTCGGGTTAGCATCGGTTTCATTAATATTGCCCGAAACGGTGCCGTAAAACAGCCCAGGTACGGCGGCACTGCCCCCTTCACTTGGTGTGCGAAGCTTAGCGTCCCCCCAAGAACCATGGTCACTACCGACTCCGTCACCTGCATCACTCACCACTAGCTTGAGCTCCTGCGCGCTACTTGGAATGTTGACTTGCACGTACTCGGCAACATCACTTCCTCGTAATACGCTACTTTGATAAGCCATCAAGCCATCAAGCCAAACTTCAAACACAACGGAGCCTGAGCTGCCCGTCTCATCATCAACACCGATGAAAGCTGTAAACTGATCGTAGGTGCCACCTGTCAGGCTATACGTCACTTCTGAATGAGCATGAACACCAAGTCCTTTGGTAAATTCACTACCACCAATGGATATCGTTTGACCATCACCCGCAGCGTTTTCACCGACACTGGTGTCTTTTTCAATCGGTCCCCACCCATTGGTTGCACTTGTTTCCGCTAGATCACTGAGGTAGGTATAGGTGGTCGCTTGCGGTGGTTCAGGCACCACAATCTCAGGGCCTTCGTATTCAATTTGCTCTAGATACGCCACCAATGCAGCGCGCTCTGCGTTATCCGCCACGCTATGCTGCGAGCCAATTTGCAACACGTCATCCAGCGTTGCCGCTTGACCGTTATGGAAGTATGGCGCGCTACCCCAAAGACCTATCAAACTCGGCGTATCAAAGCCAGTACCTGCCAATGAAGTACCGATGCCTTGCCCTGAAGACGCATCAATGGTGCCGACATCGTGTCTCTGCATATCGGTGTAGTACACTCCTGTATGACAAGTGTCACACCCTTTCGAGGCAAACAGAGCTTGACCCGTTAAGGCTTCAGCAGTTAACGTGCCAGAGGCATCTCGGTGTGGACTTTTAGGGAATTGATTTAAGCTACTGACGTAAAACGCAAGGTTATCTA
Source organism: Vibrio hangzhouensis (assembly GCF_900107935.1). Taxonomy (GTDB): domain Bacteria; phylum Pseudomonadota; class Gammaproteobacteria; order Enterobacterales; family Vibrionaceae; genus Vibrio; species Vibrio hangzhouensis. The sequence goes on from NZ_FNVG01000001.1 coordinate 313,594, forward strand.
AGTCTTCACTTTTGCCTGCTTTCGATGTCCCTAGCGGGTTTTCCGACAGGCTAAACAAGGCGTCTACCATAAATCCACGACCACCGAAGGCGTAGCGAATATCGTTTTCGAAATCCTGTATCTCGTCAAAGTTCGCTGTCCAATGCACTCGACCATTACCTGTGCCTGTCTTGCCCAATAAAGAGATGGTGTTTCTTAACCCTTCACCACGGTCGGTAAAGTCCCACACCCTATGGTCACTATCGCCATCTGCGTGGCAGCTGGCACAAGATATGTAGCCATCTTGAGTCATTCTCGCATCGGCTGCGTTGTAGAAGATCTGTTTGCCGCGTAGCACTCGTGGATGCAGTGTTTCGTTCGCCACCACAGAGACTTGGGCCAAGGTTGCAATATCACCTCGATCCGTTAAGAACGCATTGACGTCATGCACAGATACCGTTCTTGACATAAAGTTGTGAACAAACAATGTAGTCCCCGATAGTACGAGCCCTCTTGGCGCTAGACCAGTATCAAAAATCTCCCCTGCTCTGTTTAGGTTGTAGGTATTGCGAATTTCAATGCTATTCTGGCCTTCTACCGCAATAAAAATCAGATCACCGATATCACTAAATACGGCGGCTTTAGGCTGCGCGCGATCATCGATATCTAGTGCATTGTCCATGACCATTTTTGAGTTAAGATCGAGTCGGTTGACCACAGCTCTGACCGTCGTTTCGAAAGTCAGTTTTTTTGAAGCATCACCTTCCAGATAAGAACCGCGATCAACATTAGCTTTGTTAGAGGGCAACCAAGCACTATATCCATCCGGAGAGATCGTAACGGAGCCAAGATAGTTAGCAATGCCTCGGCTTCTGTCTGGGCCATCAATTGTTGTCGTATCTTTAGCGATAAGGTAACTCTGATCGATTGTCATACTTGACATATCAACCGCCACTACTTCAGCGTTGGCTTGAGGCGAAATAAAGCGGGTGACCAGAACCTGTGATGACGTGCTGTCTACCGCAATGCCTCTTGCGCTATGACCAACATCCACTGATGCCACTATAGCTTTGGTGCTTGGATCGATCTTAATCAACTTACCACTCGCCTGCAGTGATACAAACGCGTTACCACCATCTGGGGAGAAAGCGATGCCGTATGGCTTAGACCCTCTTGGCAGCACGATCGTATCCACAAACTGACCGGTATTTGTCAGCACAGTGATACTGGCATCCGCCTGATTAACCACCCATAGATTGCCATTTGGCGCAACCGCCAGAGTTCTCGGCTGATCGCCCACCGCAGCTTCCCATAATTTGCCGTACGGAGCTGTGCTTTCGATGGCACTAACGGTATCGTTGTCTTCGTTAACCACAACAACCTGACCATTGGCTTCCACTATGGTTGATGATGCCGTTGGTGAGACCGTTGTTGGTTGACGATATACTGTGATTGGTACCGACTTACTGCTTTCAAACACGCCATCCGCCGTGGTTTCTTTAATCGTCACCACCGCAGACCAATGGTTAGGCTGATTGTAGGTATAACTCGCGTTTCCGCTGTTCGAAAACGGTGTCGAACCACTACCGTCGCCAAAGTTCCAAGAATACTCAAGACTGCCACCTAGCAAAGGGGGCGTAGAAGCAGACACATTAACACTGCTGCCTAGCGTCACTTTATCATTGGCTGACAAGCTCACATCGTGGCCGACTTGCGAGCCCGTAGCAAAGCGATATTCAGTGCGTGCCATCGGGTTACCAGCAAAGTCCTCAATGCCTTCAAGCACGACTTCGTAAATACTGTCCGCTTCTAGTGATTGGGAGGGAGTAAAGTGGATAAATCCAAGGTTGGTGCTGTACTCCCCTTGAAGCGAGGCTGAACTACCGATTTTGGTGACAGTAAACGAGCTACTATTGACCGATTCCATCAACACGCTATCTGATAACGCCACACCAATACGGGTCGATAAAGGTTGCAATGTCGCGTCGATCGCAGGGTTAGCGGCGGAGATATAGGGAGGAACATTGTCCGACATACTTTGATGTGCAATCAAACCACTGCCAGAACCATGGTCGTTACCAACCCAAACTAAGTTACCAAATGGAAACACCTGACCATGGTCAGTGTTGCTGCTTGTGGCATTCAGTGAGCTGCGCCCAAGTTCACGTATGTTGTTGATATCGCTGACGTCTAACACCGCAATATCGTCTTGGTTACCCAGAAACAACTTGTTGTCTTGAACGTTACAATAAAGATTCTCGAATCCAGTAAGCTTTTCATTAACTAACGTCATCGGGTTGGTGGTCGTATCATAAACACGCAAATAGTCGTTGGTGCTTCGCGCCCCGAAATACGCATATTTGCCATCCCAACAGGAAGCATAGTACTTCTCTGGAAGACGATTAACCGTCTTGACCAAGGTTGGGTTAACCGGGTCATCTATGTTGAGCATGGAAAAACCCGCAGTCCCTTCCATGCTGGAAATAAACATGCGGTTACCTAGCGCAAAAACTGGTCCTATGTTGAACCCACCCAGTTCCGAGTTCGGCACGGTTTTCACCAGTGTCGGGTTGCTCATGTCGCTGGTATCAACAATGGTTAACCCTGCATTGCCGCGAGCGATATAAAGATAGGGAGCTTGCCAAAACAGCTGCCAAGAGACGTTGTTGTAATCACCGAAGTTCACGCCAGAAATCGCCAGTTTCGACAAGCGCACAGGATTAGTCACGTCAGACCAATCCCAGATTTCTATCCCTTTCCCCGTTTGGATGGCAATGGTGTTGTTCTCCCCCAAACCAAACGAGTGCGGCTCTCTAAACTCCGCTGTTCTTAATCCATCTCCTGTGCGGTTCAAATCAGCAAGGTCGGGCTCATACACCGTTTTTACCAGTTGCATCGCTTTGGGATTGGAGACATCCAGAGCGATCCAACCTCCTGGCCCTCCACCACTGTCAGGTGCAAATACGCCGACCATATAGCCGTTAAGCATGGTCATGACGTTCACGCCATAGTGTTTTCTGCCAGGATAATCGGGGGGAAGAAAGTTGGTGGTATCGTCAATGAGTGGACGCGATACATGAGTAAACGCCTCTGATGAGCCGTAAGTAAGGTTACCCAATCCGGGACCTTGTGCAGCATTTGCTGCGGCAATAAACGAGGTACTGCATAGTCCCGCTAATACACTGCTCACAACAGGGCGACGCCAAGTCTCTAAAGACTTTATCAAGCGATTGGCTTTCATCGCCTTCTCCTTGTTTTTTATGGTCACTAAACAAAGCTCACTTCTCATTGAAAAGTGAGCACTAAAAAACATGAAGAGGACAGAATCGCCTACCCAATCAATCCAAAATTAGACAGTTTGCCTCGTTGACTCACTGCCCAAATTTAAGCAAACCTACCGCACACCTCCTCACGTCAATGCGTTATTTCATAGTTGGCATGACGAATTCGGCTTGAGTCTGTATGCTGTCCTTTGAACCGACTTTCACATCAGATTCAGGCCAACGAATGGTGATGGTTTTCATTCGAGTAAAGAATCGAACTCCGTCAGGACCGTGCATATGCAGCGGACCAAATAGTGAGCGCTTCCAGCCGCCAAAACTATGGAATGCCATTGGTACCGGAATGGGCACATTCACTCCCACCATACCGATATGAACGTTGGCGGAGAAATCTCGCGCTGTATCGCCGTCTGCTGTAAAGATGGCCGTACCATTGCCATATTCATGATCGTTTATGATTTGCAGAGCTTCTTGGTAGGTATTGACTCGAACAATGCAAAGCACAGGACCAAATATTTCTTCCTGATACACAGTCATATCGGTGGTCACTTGGTCGAACAAGGTACCACCAACAAAAAAGCCATCGCTCGACTGAGCCAGTTCTAATTCTCGACCATCAACAAGTAAGGCCGCGCCCTCTTCCTGGCCTTTTTGAATGTAACCACAAACTTTTTGCTTATGCTCTTTGGTAATCAGTGGCCCCATATCGTTTTCAATCTCTTGACCGTAACCGGGCCCGACTTTTAACGTGGCTAACTTGTCTTGAAGGTGACGAGCCAATGCATCACCCGTTTCATCACCAACAGCGACAGCAACCGAAATCGCCATACAGCGCTCTCCAGCTGCCCCATAGGCTGCGCCCATCAGCGCATTCACTGCACCGTCAATATCAGCATCAGGCATAACCACCATATGGTTTTTCGCACCACCTAAGGCCTGAACGCGCTTGCCGTATTTCGCGCCTTCAGAATAGATGTATTCTGCGATCGGTGTAGAACCAACAAAACTGACGGCTTCGACTCTCGGGTCTTGCAGTAAAGTATCTACCGCTTCTTTATCCCCTTGAACCACATTAAACACACCATCAGGTAATCCCGCTTGTTTCAGAAGGTCAGCAATAAACAGTGGCGCAGACGGATTTTTCTCTGACGGCTTTAAGATAAAGGTATTTCCCGTCGCGATGGCAATAGGAAACATCCACATCGGTACCATGACTGGGAAGTTAAATGGCGAAATCCCGGCCACCACACCAAGTGGCATCATTTGCGAGTGTGAGTCTACGCCAGTCCCAACGTTTAGGCTGTGCTCCCCTTTTTGCAGATGTGGGATGCCGCAGGCAAACTCGACTACTTCTAGCCCTCGAGTGATCTCACCTAATGCATCGCTAAATACCTTGCCATGTTCACGACTAATAATATTCGCCAGCTCATCGCGGTTTTGCTCTAACAAAGTTTTGAACTTAAACATGACTCTGGCGCGATTAAGCGGCGTGATTTTAGCCCATGAATCTAGCGCTTCCTGTGCGATAGTAATTGCCTGCTCTACTTCCTGTTTTGAGCACAATCCAACTTGGTTCTGCACTTCGCCTGTAGCAGGGTCATAAACCGGTAAATGTCTTTCCGACTGACTTTCAACATATTGATTATTAATAAAACTACTGATCATGTTTTCATCCTTGTTTAGTATTCTGAGGCTTAATTGGGGAAATTCAGGCTCTACCAAGCGGCCTTATACAGCTCGATCACTTCTTCTTTGTTTGGAATTCGAGGATTGTTGTTGGGCGATCCAGAAGCCAGAGCTTGCTCAGACATGATGTCGAGATTTGACCAAAACGCCTGTTTATCAATTCCAAAGTCACTCATGGAAGGAACGTTCAGATCCTGATTGATCTGTTTGAGTTCCAGCAGTAGCGCAGCGACTGCATCGTCGTCATTAGCGCTCGCATCAACCACGCCCATTGCTCTAGAGCACTCGGCATACCGTGTTTTAGCTGCTGGAATCGAGTATTCCGTTACCGTCGGTAATAACATGGCGTTGCTCATACCGTGAGGTACATGAAAATGCGCGCCAATTGGGCGACTCATACCATGCACCAAGGCGACAGATGCGTTAGAAAACGCAATGCCTGCGAGCGTCGCGCCGAGCATCATTTGCTCTTTGGCGTATTTATTGTCTGGATTGTTGACGGCTTCACGCAGGTTTGGCGCGATAAGTTTCATCGCCAATAACGCTTGCTGGTCAGTAAACAAGCCCGACTTTCCACTGACATAGGCTTCAATGGCGTGAGTTAACGCATCAATTCCCGTATCCGCTGTGATGCGCTCCGGAGCCGTCATCGTTAAAGTAAAATCAATGATGGCGGCTAAAGGAATAAGACCCGGTCCCATGCATAGCAGTTTTTCGTCATTGGTTTCGTCGGTAATAATGGTCACTTTGGTGACTTCCGAGCCCGTTCCCGCTGTGGTTGGAATCGCAATCAACGGCATAATCGGTGAGGTAACGATATTGGGAACACTGTAATCTCGAATTCGACCTTGGTGCTCCGCAAGCAAAGCAATCGCTTTAGCACTGTCAATCACACTGCCGCCACCCAGTGCGATGACACCATCGTAGTGCCCATCAATCACTTTATTGACCGCCGGAAGTATCGACGCCTCCGTTGGTTCTGGAATAGTGTCAGTGAAAACATCTGCCTCAACACCAGCTTGATTAACGACGGACTTTAGCTGATCAACCTGGCCTAAGGTTTTCATCACTGGATCAGACACAATCATGACGCGACGACAACCCAGCTGGATAGCTATCTCTCCCGCTCGCGCTGTCGCGCCTTCACCTACCTCTAAAAGCTTTGGCAAAACAATAGATTGGCTCATAATTCACCTCATATTTCATATCGATACATTTTGTATCATTATTTAAATTCATTTCTTCGGGACGTAACAAGTCCCCACAACAATGTTGTGGTAAGGCCTTGTTGGCCGCTATCTGTCTAAGTTTGTCGGTTAAAACTCATCAAGCGCTCAATCAATTCAATGAGCGTAATGCATCTCTCAAAAGGCAGTATTTACTGTATCGTGCAGCAAAAAACGCTGAGCGCTTATTGCTCGGCACATAACACTTGTCAGGTTGAAACTGAGTGTTTATTTGCTCTGTTTTTCTTTCAGTGACTGCGCTCATCGCAAGTTGCGCCACCCCTTTCGCTCCAACCTCGTTACAATTTGTCGAAGTAACCGCTACTCCTAATATATCTGCAAACAGTTGGCACCAATACTCACTTCGAGAGGCACCACCGCTAATGGCAATTCGATCCACGTCATACCCTGCTGCGCGCAGTCTTTGGATATGCTCAAGGTGAGCAAATACAATGCCCTCATAAAAGGCGTAGACCACATGAATATCGCGATGCCAGCCCTTCAAACCAAACAAATTGGCAGATTGACCATCTTGCCCGGTCGAGCCATAAAGATACGGATGGAAGGTGGGTAACGTTGGCATTAACTCTACATCTTCCAATTGGCGATTGAACTGTTCAAAAATATTGTTGCCAATACTCGCTTCACGTTCTCTTTGCTGTGAGAAAAAGCGCTCCACCAGCCACTCCAAATTTGATGCCGAGCAAGTACTGGATTCTATGGCTAAATAACGATTCTCAGAGAACTTGCAAGCCATAAATACTTCTTCAGCCGGCAGTTCATCAGTCACTACCTGGTTGATATTCCATGTTCCGGCGACCACCGAGGTATCACCTAACGAACTGGCCTGTGAACCGTATGCGCACGCCACCACATCAAATAACCCCGCAATGACCGGAGTTCCCGCTTTAAGTTTTGTTAAACGTGCAGCGTCTTCGGTTATTGCACCTATCACTTGGTTACTCTCATGAATCGGAGGTAACTTCGTACTGATGTCTGACAACTGGTAGTGATTAAGAAGCTCGAGAGACACTGAGTCGGTCTCAAAATCGAACAAACCCGATGCAGTGATATCTCCCCACTCTGTAGCGCATTGCCCCGTCAGGCAGAAGTTCACATAGTCTTTGCAAAACAGTACCTGACCGATATTTTGAAACGTCCGTGGTTGGTGCTTCTTTAGCCACGTAAGTAGCACCGCTGTTTGAGATGGCCACACGCCTTGTCGATTACGTTTTTGGAGGTCCGTAAATCCCTTAGACGCTTGTAGCAATGCGACTTCGTTGGCAGCGCGATTGTCTAAAGACTTAATACCGAGTAATGGCTTTAGATCAGTATCAAGTAGATAGAGTCCATTTCCATGGCCGCTCGTTCCTAGCGCGATAATTTGTCTGCTATCGACACCGGTTTGCTTAATCAACTTAGCAATCACCTCTGCGCACAGCGACCAGCATTGGTTTAAGTCCGCTTCGGTGTAATCTGGATGAGGGATATGAGTCGGATAATTATTGGCTACAGCCCCTATTTCACAGCCGTGCTCATCGAACAACGCCGCTTTGATCGCCGTGTTGCCACAATCAATTCCTATCGCATATGACTTCATATCCCCTCCTCGCTCTAGTTCTGTATCTGCTATTTATCGCCAATGTAGATGTTCATTGCTTCTGAGGTAGACGCACCGTTGTGAATCATAGCCATCAAAGCATCTACAACGCGGCTTGGATTTGGGTGTTGGTAAATATTGCGCCCATACACCATACCCAGAGCCCCCTGATCTAGCAAAGCTCGCGCTTTGCTAAACACAGATTCAATGTCTTCACGTCCACCGCCACGAACCAGTACCGGACACCTTGCCGCCTCAACCACTTTGTGGAAGTCTTCCGCTTGGCTCGTTGGATCTGCCTTAATGATGTCAGCGCCTAGCTCACGTGCCATGCGCACCAGCGTGACAATCTTTTCGCAGTCACCATCGACCATATAAGCCTGCCCTTGGCTGTTGGGCTGCATCACCAACGGTTCAATCATCAGTGGCATGCCGTATTTCTCACACTCTGCTTTGACCTTACTGATGTTGGCAACACATTGCTTAAACAAGTCAGGTTCATCAGGCAGCATGAATAAGTTCACCACAACGCATGCCGCATCCATTTGAAGAGCCTGGATAAGAGGCTGTTCCGCATTTTGCAATAGCGCCCACATATGGCGGTGACGTTCTGCGTTATATGGGTTACCTAAATCAATTCGCATGACCAGCGCAGGCTTGTCTTTGCCATCGACAGTTTGCAGTAAGTCAGCTTGACCCGCATTCATCTGAATCGCATCTGGCTTGGCATCCACAAGTTGTTTTACCACTGAAGACATGTCTTCCAACCCATCTAAAAACGAAGGCTCATTGCACACGCCGTGGTCGATAGCCACATCCAAACAACGCCCCTGTTTAAATAGGCGATTCATCCTGACTTTACTGGTTAAATACATAATCTTCTCCATCTAGTAGTTGTTCATTTTCCGTAACGGTAGGTTGTAATTTGGGTTTTGAAACTTTTGGTAAGGCGTCCAATTCAACGCCATGGAAATCCAGCAACACTTGCTTCGATTGAGCTCTATCTTTATCGCGCTCGCTTTGACTCCAAGAGAAGTGGTCAGCGACCAAATTAGAGATCTCTTCGAAGCTCTCAGCAGTCAACTTACCTTCAATAGCAATGGAGGTACGGCGAAGCAGCACATCTAACGTTGTCGACACATACTCACGTTCCAGAATGAATTTGAGCTCGCCTTGGGTGTAGTCATCGAGTGACGACAGCGCTTTATCTTGTTTTGCTTGAAGTGCATCAAGAAGTGATTCACAAGCAGTGCCGTAGCGCTGAAACCAAGTTGCGATTTGGCGTTTTGAGTATCGTGGATGACATTCTGCCAAAGAGGTTAAGTAAGCGGCTTTTGACGATTCTGTGACAGGGTAACTATTACCACCACCAATCGCTCTTTGTTTAGTATCGCATACTCGCGTTTTGCCAAGCGATGCTAGGAGTTCATCTGCCACTTCCTCACCAAAGGCACGAAACGTTGTCCACTTGCCCCCGATAAGCGAGTAGATATGAGTGTCACCAATCTTGTCTTGTTTCAATGAATGGCTGCGGGGGATTTGCCCTGTGGTTGAGGTATTTACTGACGGAAGTGGTCTCACGCCACAGAACTGATAGACAATCTGCTCACGACCAATATCCAGCTTTGGTAGCACCCCTCTTAGTGACTCGATGATGTAATCAATTTCTTCGTCAGTACAACGCACCAATTCAGGGTCGCTTACTGGGATATCCGTCGAGCCGATAAGTACTTTTCCGAAATACGGGAACAAGATACAAACTCGTCCTTCGCTGTTTTCATAAAACAGCATATTGCCATCCAGCTCAGCCAGCAGCTCTGCATTATCGACGATGATATGAGACCCTTTCGTCCCCTGCATATACTGGCTAGGCGCCGTCAGTAATCCATTGGTGGTGTCGACCCAAGCGCCTGTCGCATTGACCACATGGCGCGTTTTAACTTGAATTGACTCCGCAACCTCGTGATTAAAAATCGTCAGCTGCCCCTGATTTAACTCAGAGACCATGGTGTAATTTAGTGCAACGCCGCCCGCTTCCACCCCTTCATGAATTAATTCCAAGGCGAGGCGCTCTGGTGAGCTAATCCAGGCATCAAAGTATGTGGCACTGCTCTTTACGTCACTCCCCATCATAGGCCAGCGTTTTTGGGTTGAGCGAGCTGAATGCATCTGATGATTGGGCATCAGTTGGTCACGCTTGGTGAACCAATCGTAGAGGCTCAACCCAATTTTGATGACCACAGAACCGCGCTGCGAAGGCTTGTCTTTCAATCCTAAGAACTTAAACAGGCCATCAAACATACCAGACCAGGTAGAGAAAATAGGTATGGTGGTTTCTAAAGGAGCAACAAAATGAGGCGCGTTATCAAGCAGGCGATTTCGCTCATAGAGCGCTTCTTTCACCAACTGAAATTCGCCATTTTCAAGATAACGAAGTCCGCCATGTATCATGCGAGATGGCGCAGCACTGGCCTTAGAGCAAAAGTCATCTTTCTCGACTAACAGCACCTTTACACCTTGCAGTGCCAGTTCTCGAAAAACGCTAATACCATTTATTCCTCCGCCAATGACCACGGCGTCAAAGTCGCTACTCTCTTCTATTCGCCTAAAGGCGGTTGAGTTGTTATTCATTGTTGCTCCCTGCCACTGTTTTCCGCTTTCCTTACGATGCGTCGTTACGCCAATTCCAACTCGCCAAAAAACTCATGGGATTTTGCATCAATAAACTTCACCTCTTCCTGAGATAGCACCACACTTCCTGCCGCGGCGTTTTCTATTGCTTGAGCTACATTTCGTGCACCACATAAGGCATAAGTGATACCTGGCTGTTGCAGTGTTACAGCAATAACTAGCTGTGCAACACTCACATTTTTCTGGCGAGCAATCGGTTCAATAGATTGACAGAACTTTTGTACCCAGCGGCGGTTTTCGATAGTAAACATAGGATCAGTGATACGCTGGTCATCGCCAGTAAAGACACGTTCAGGGGTGATTTTGCCACTCAGCAGCCCCATGGCAAGTGATGAGTAGCTCAGACACGCGACGTTAGTTTTGATGGTTGTCGGCAGCAAGGATTGCTCCAACTGACGCTCGATTAGGTTGTATTTCTCCTGCACCGCGTCCACAACGCCCGTTTGTTGATACTGTTCCAACTCCGCTTGATTGGCGTTACTGATCCCGATTGCTCGGATCTTACCGGCTTTCTTTAGCGCCAATAATGCTTCCATGGTTTCAGCAATCGGCGTGGTTGGGTCTTGCCAATGGGTAATATAGAGATCGAGATAATCCGTTTGCAGACGCTTCAGACTTTGCTCCACCTCATGTTGGATGGCATCCGCGCCAAGATAACGATGTACTGGCTTGCCATTCTCATCAAAAAAGTGATTACCTTTGTTGGTATGCCAAACCAAACCACATTTTGTTGCCAAAACCACCTTATCGCGTCGTCCTTTGATCGCCTTGCCAACTATTTCCTCAGACACACCAAGTCCATACGCTGGAGCGGTATCAATTAAAGACACGCCGTGATCTAACGAAGCATGTATGGCATCAATTGAGGCTTTCTCATCTGTTCCGCCCCACATCCAACCGCCCATTGCCCACGTGCCAAGACCGATGACTGATGCTTCAATACCTGAATTACCGATTTCTCTCGTTTGCATGTTGATTCCCTATTCTGCTTGTTCCAATACACTGGCGACGGTGTCTTCGTCTGAGACTAACCCGTTAATCAATCCGCCTTTCAGTGCCGCTAACATGGCTGACACTTTGGTGCGAGTCGCTGCGACACCGAAACTGTGTTCGATGCTATTAAGTTCTTGTAGATTGAGCCCGATGAGTTTTTGGTTGATGTGCTCCGCGCACTTTTCGCCCTGCGCGTCATAAAGGTTGGCCAATATCTCCCCTTTGCATTGGGCGCTGATCAGCGTTTCTGTTTCATGGCCACTCAACGAGCGCAGGTCATAGTAACTGTCGCTTTCACTGGCTACTGAACCGATACCTACCAAGGCAATATCTGCACTACGCGCCAAATCGAGTACGTCTTTAACGCTGCGCATCTCCATCAAAATATTGCGCTGTTCGTCGGTATCAACGAAAAGCGGCGCGTGCAACTGAGTGCTTTTTCCGCCTAACTTTTCCGCTAATTTGCTAGCCAGGTAGTTCACATCCGTGAAGTGATGACCCTGAATGCCGCCTGTAGCCGGAACCACTCTCACATTCGGAAACTGCATCGGTTTTAGCTGCTCAACAATCTGCGCCATGGTTTTACCCGCACTAATGCAAATAATGCTGTCTGGCTTGATGGTTTCTATGAGCAGTTCACCTGCGGCTTGTGCCACTTGGCGAGTGACGACTTCGTCATCCTGGCTGAGACTTGGCTGAATCACCGCAGTTTTCAAACCAAACTGTTCCAGCAAGCGTTGTTCTAAGGTATGCGTTCTTTCTTGTGGAAGCTTTAAGGTAATCTCAACCAGACCATCATCATGCGCTTGCTTGATGACACGATTCACTTTCGCCGTGGACAACCCAAGCTGCTTAGCAATATCCGACTGACTGCGATTTTCCATATAGCGCAGCGTTAAGATCTTTGCTGTTTGTCTCAATATGTCGTCACGTTCGTTCATCGTCATATCTCTACCTTTATTACTGCTTTCTGCCTTTATATAGGCTTCACACTTTGTTAACACTCAATGGCTTTTTATCTTGGCAATCTTGGTTAACCAGATGTGAAATTTATTTCATCTGAGTAAAAAGTAATCATAGAAAAAGACTTTTACAAGTTAAAATGATACCAATCGTATCGTTTTGGCCATTTAAGTGCGTTAGATCACAAATAACAACCAAAGTGATACGTATTGTATCGATATAGCATTGACCGGCTACATTTTGTTCACTACCTTTTAACACGTGAAATATATTTCACCTGTCTGAAAGATAATTCACATCATCGAGAACAACGTGTTGTGCTGCTTTTGGCTTACTAAGAACGAGGCTGTTTAATAGAAGCGAAGCAGATGTTGCTCCAAAGACGACGAGTGAATAGCAAATACAAATGGAGAAAATTATGAAGTCAGTGACTTTAAAAAAGATATTTAATAAAGGACTTATCGCTACGAGTATTATTGTTGCTTCAAGCCTAGCTGCCACAACACATGCAAATGAACGAATCGCGTTTTTCGTCTCTGATTTGTCTAATGTATTCCACCAATCTCAAGCGACGGAAGCAAAGCGCTACGCAAAAGAGAAGTACGGTGCTGAAGTAGTTATCTTCGATGGCAAAGCCGATTCAGCGGTAATGACGCAAAACGTTGACCAAGTGGCCGCTGGTGCATTTGACGGTGCTTCTCTTCATATATGGGATGGCGAAGCCGCGACACCTGGTGTTGAAGAAGCATTGGAAGAGAACATCGCTATGACGTCTTTCTTCAGTCCAATTACCGACACAGGCATTCCAACCGCTCGTAGTGATGAGGCGACAGTCTCTTTCGATATGGGCGCACAAATGGCAAAAGCATGGAAAGAAGCGAATCCTGACAAGCCAATCGTCATGGTTCAACTAGGTTGGCCAAACCATACCGAGGTAAGTTCTGGTCGAACCAACCCATTTGCAGAAGGTGTGCTTTCGGTTGACCCTACAGCGAAAAACCTTGGCGCACTTGACGCTAGTGGTGGTCAAGAAGCGGCGAAACAGATCATCGTTGACCTTCTTACTCAGCAACCAGAAGTTAACTTGATTTATTCCGAAGCCTCCAACTTAACAGTAGGCACAATGGCAGGTCTTAACCAACTGGGTCGCGGCAAGTTTAAAGATGGCAAACCGGTGACAGAGATCGTCGCTAGTGTTGACTTTGACTCGGTTGAATTTGGTCAGATCTATGACCCTGAATCAAGCCTAAAGGTCTCTATGGGCCTTCCACCGATTGAAACAGCACGAGGTCGTATCGACTTGGTTATGGACGTAATCAACAACAAAGTCGCACCGACCAAAGATCAAGCGGAAGAGTTCTTCTACAAGGCTTACACCATCTCTTATTGGTCAATGCCAAAACCTGAAGCACAGCAATGGCTAGACGCTCAGTTCAGCAACTAACCCAGGCTTAAGGACGGCGGCTAGACCGCCGACCTTATATGTTACTCATTTATTCAAAATCTCAGTGTTAAGGAAAAACTCGCCTCATCTGCCATGTCATCAGTGGCCTAGCAGTATCGAAGGTGCACCACTGAAGGAGAGATCATCTTGAATAGTCATAATTCAACACCTGTTCTATCAATTGAAGGGCTGATTAAAGACTACCCCGGAGTTCGGGCGGTTAACGATGTGAGCTTTGCGATTGAACGAAGTACCGTTCACTGCTTGATTGGCGAGAACGGCGCAGGAAAATCCACATTGGTAAAAATGATCACCGGCGCTATTCAGCCTACTCAGGGTGCGATGAAGGTGAACGGTAAGGATTACCGACCTACTGGCACTCAGTCAGCACGTGAATCGGGAATCGCCACTTTATTCCAGGAGCTACATGTCGTTGATGAATTGACTGTACTTGAAAACTTAACGCTGGGTATGGAACAGAGCCGGTTTGGCTTTTTGATTAAATCAGATTTAGAAGATCGCGTGATCGAGACCTTGGCGACCATCGAGCCCTCTATCGACCCATATGCCCGAGTCTCTACTCTAGGTGTCGCCCAAAAGCAGATTATTGAAATTGCCCGTGCCGCCTCATCTGGCGCTAACGTCATTATTATGGACGAGCCAACAGCGGCTTTATCGGAAAGAGAAGTCGAAAGACTCTTTACCGTTATTCGTAGACTACAAGAACAAAGCGTTACGGTTATCTATATCTCTCACAAACTGGATGAGATTTTAACCTTGGGCGATCGCGTCACCGTGATGCGCGATGGCAAACACATCGCAACCAAACCCATGTCTGAAGTCGATGGCCGCGCAGAGCTCATCGATATGATGATTGGTCGTAGCATCATGCACGATTATTCCCCGCGAGACGCCATTACCGATGAAGTATTCCTGGCGGCGCAGCGCCTTAATAACCACCGCCTCAAAGATGTCTCGTTTGATATCAAAAAAGGCGAGATCGTTGGGTTTTATGGGTTGGTTGGAGCAGGAAAAACCGAGATTGCACGCGCGATATTCGGTGCCGATAAAGTCTCTGGAACGATTCGCCTCAATGGCAAAGACGTTGGCAATTCGCCTCGTGAAGCCATTGCTGCGGGTATTGCTCTCGTACCTGAAGAGCGCCGCACTCAAGGCTTATTCACCAATTTAACCATTCGAGAAAATATCCCGGTCATGAATCTGCCAAGAATGTCTGACTTTGGGGTATTCAGAGAAAATGATGAACTGAATGCGGCGATCGATTACGTCGATAAGCTCTCTATTGCCACCAGCTCAATAGAAAAGCATACAGAAAAGCTCTCCGGTGGTAATCAGCAAAAAGTGGTTATCGCTAAATGTCTGTTCTCACAGGCGAAGCTTCTTCTACTCGACGAACCCACTCGCGGTGTCGATGTTGGAGCGAAAAAAGAGATCTATGACTTAGTGAAAAGCCTCGCCAACGAAGGTAACTCAGTGGCGGTGTTTTCTACGGAACTCGAAGAGATCCTGGGCGTTTGTGACCGAATCTTCTTACTTTATGACGGTTCACTGGTATCTGAAATCAAGAATGGGTCAAACGTAGACACTAACTATATTTTGAATGCCGCTACGGGTGGCCTTGAGGAGGCAGTATAATGAACACGTCAGTAAAGCCTAATCACTCGCCAGTCGAGTATCGAAGGGTGAGCGACCAAATGTATATCACCTTGTTGGTCGCTTTTGTCGCGATCGGCTTGTTCCTCGTCGCGTCAGCTTTCGTCCCGAACTTTTTTCAAGTTCAAAACATGCTTAACCTGATCACCAATAACTGGGCGGTGATTTCACTTGGTGTTGGCGTCTCTTTCTTGCTGATTTCTGGCAACTTTGACCTCTCCGTTGGCGGTATTGTTGCGCTTTCAGGCGTGCTGTCGGTTTGGTTTGCTCAAGCCGTAGGTGGCGGTTCTGCCCTGTCCACGGGCTTAGGCTTACCTTATTGGTTAGCCGTGGTCGGCGCTTTAATGGGTGCACTGGCTATCGGTGGTCTGAACGCTCTGTTTGTGGTGAAGTTTCGCATCCCATCAATCATCGTCACGCTAGGTACCATGATGGTGGCGAGAGGTATCGCCCAGGTGATTACTCAAGGCTCGCAACGCAACACCAATTTACCAGAGGAATTTGGCATTCTCGGCAATTTAAAAGTGTTTGGTACCTCAATGCAATTCCCTGTGCTGTTTATGCTCATCCTATTTTTTGTCGCGATTTTTATTGAGCGTAAAACGGTGTTTGGTCGCATCACCTATTGGATTGGTGCCAACCCCGAGGCCGCGAAGCTGTCAGGTATCGATAACTCCAAACATATTACTTACCTCTACCTATTTAGTTCGCTAGTGGCAGGTATTGTTGGCATCTTGCTCTCTTCTGAGTTTAAGTCCGGCTTTTCTAATCGTGGTTTACTGATGGAGTTTGATGCACTGGTTATCGCCCTTCTTGGCGGCATTGCCATTGCTGGCGGCTTCGGCTCTGTCATTGGCATGTTCTTTGGTGCAATTATCTTAGCGGTAGTGACCTCGGCTGCAACTGGGTTAACCCTCTCACCGGATTGGCAATTCATACTCAAAGCGGTCGCTGTTTTCCTAGCGATTACTGCTCAAACCTGGGCACTGTCCCTTAGAAACAAATAAGGAGGGGAAACGTTATGTCTGATTCAACCAAATCACTTAATCCATCACCTGCCCCGTCACCTGCACCATCATATGCACTGGGCGGACAAGTGGCCGAGTTTTTCCGTAACTACTACATTTACTTTGTTTTGGCAGCGATTGTTATTTTTCTAAGTAGCGTTAACTTAGATCAGTACGCCCTGTTTGAGCGCGGAAACTTTCTTTATAAGAAAAACGTCATCAACATTTTACGTGTCTCCGCCCCACTGTTGGTGCTAGCAGGTGCTTTTACCCTGCTTATGGTCTCAGGCTACATCGACTTGTCCGTTGGCAGCACCATGGGACTCACTGCGGTCATTTATGCTCTTCTCGCTATCAATGGTGTTCCAATGTGGGTCGCTTTCTCCATTACCGTGTTTTGTGGTGTATTGCTGGGCGCATTCAACGGCTTGTTGGTAGTGAAATTTAATATCACCCCGGTTATCGCCACTTTGATTACCCTGAGTTTGTATAAAGGTATTGCACTGCTTTTAGTAGAGGATGGAGTGTCAGCCATCAAATCCATGGGCGATCTAAAAATGCCAGCATGGTTTAACGACTATGGTCGCGATGCTGTGTTACTAGGTCTGCCAATGGCATTTTGGGTAGCGGTAGGCGTTACCGCTCTGCTTATCATCCTGCAAAACCGTTCTCTATTAGGCAAATACGCCGCAGCTACAGGGGGTAACCCAACCGCAGCCAAATTATCAGGAATTAAGACTGGGTTAGTCGTCTTTGCACTCTACGCCATTGTCGGTGCAACAGCAGCGCTTGCGGGCATTGCCCGCTCAAGCTTTATGTCGCTTGGTGACCCACTGTCGGGCGATGGTATGGAATTGACCGCTATTCTTGTGGTGTTAATCGGTGGTACGGCATTTAGTGGTGGTGAAGGTAAAGTGCTACGTTCATTTGTTGGCGCATTGATTATCATGACGTTAACCGTCGGGATGCTCACTCTCGTACCTGCTTATTACCAAACTTTGGTGATTGGTGGTGCGCTGTTGGCAGCGGCGGCGTCAAATCACTTGGTAAGTAGAAAGCGTAACGAAGGCTAATATTCATAACAGCTTTAAGAGCCAACAGGTGCGCCCAGCCTTGTTGGCTCTTACAATTTGGGAGGCATTTCAATACTACTGCTTCCATTCTTTTGCTTCAAATGTCTACAACCCTCATTTTTCGAATGAAATTGTATATGCTTAATACAAGAAATCGACATCAACCAGGTGAAACATGGACGTTTTACGCATCATTATGCTGTTCTCAACGTTACTGCTGACTGGCTCCTTGAGCGCTGAGGAAAGCAGGTATTGGCAATTTGACAGCAATATTGACGGAATCACTATTTACACTCGGGAACACACCGATGGCTTAGTCGAAATCCGAGCGCAAATGTTCACGCCAACAACCTATAGCGCCTTCTTAACCTTATTAGAAGACAGCGAAAATGTGCCGAACTGGATAGATAACACCAGCCATAGCCAAGTGCTAAGGCAAATTTCAGTGAACGAAAACATTGTTTATACCCAGTTTAAAGCACCTTGGCCCGTGAGAGACCGCGATATGGTGACTTACTCGAAGTATTGGGTCGACGATTTTGGTTTTACGCTAAAAATTCACGATGCGCCTGAGCCCTCTTTAGCGAAACAAAATGGCTATATTCGCATTACTTCTGTCGAAGCGAGTTGGACCCTACAAAAGCTTACTAATGGCACGACACTCATCGAATACAAAGCCTATGCAGATCCTGGAGGCCTATTACCCGCTTGGTTGATAAACAAGCTATCGACCCAAAGTGCTAGAGCGACGTTCAATAATTTAAGAAACCAGTTACCAAAATATCAACGCTACTCTCACCCACATATGAGAGAGTGAGTCCAATCCATACATTGTTGATCATCTCTTTTTGGTCTTAGTATTAACGCTGTGAATTATTCTCCTCCTCCTCTCTCCATCTCTGGATCTTTTGTGCTATGATTCGCGCCCTCGCTGGTTGGCACAGTGATGTAACAGAAAAACCGTGGTGTTCAAAGCGGTCAATAAGCAAGCGTGAGATAGAGTATGAGTTGTGAACTGGTTGTCGTAGTCGATAAATTTGGGAAACCAATTGGGACCGAAGAGAAGTTAGAGGCGCACCGTCTGGGCCTTAAACATCTTGCTTTTTCGGTACTTATTTATCGTTATAATGCAGGCCAACTTGAATTCTTACTTCAGAAACGCGCCATCAACAAATATCACAGTGGTGGACTGTGGAGTAATACCTGCTGCTCACATCCACGTCCAGATGAAGATATCGTTTTAGCTTCAAAACGTCGACTTGTCGAAGAATTAGGCGTGACGGCATCTCTCAAGCTCAACGATATTGGTACCATCAGTTATTGTGCCAAATTCAGTAATGGTTTGACTGAGAATGAACTTGATCATGTGGTTATTGCAGAATCGAACAAGGTCGATTTAGACCTTAATCCAGATGAAGCAGAACAATGTGAATGGTGGCCGCTGTCCGACATTGAGCAAACCATGAAGGCTGAACCACAAACCTTCAGTGCATGGTTTCGCTTGGTGTTAGAGAAAACAACGCATCATCTAAATAATTAGAACGACCATTTGATGTTGGCAAACAGCAGCGTTGATGGTGTTTCTCCAAATAAGCTACCAGAACTTCCATCAAAGCGCTGTAACACGGTAAGTAGCTGCCAATCGTCAGATAACGAGTAACTGTTCGATAGCCCGACGAAAAAAGAACCATCTTGATAGTAACTGCCTGACATGGTGAACCGCGACAATGATGTAATATCGAAACCTAAGTCAGCGTAGCCTGTAAATTTGGTAAAACTCAACGTTCTGGCAGTCAGTGGCAAGGTTAAATACACGGCAGCATCGACCGCCTGTTGAGGCTCGCTGATGTATAGGAGCGCTGCTCGCATCATCCAATTGCGTCTTCCCCCAAAGCTATAGTCCGTCTCAATACTGGATACCAATGTGGGTTGGAAGCTTTGCCCTTTATACTCAGACATCCAAGGGTCAAACCAGGTAAACTCTCCTCGAAACCCCGCACCTTTAATGTCTCCGGCAAACCCACCACCAATGACATAGTCCAGCCCCGAGCGACCAAGTAATGCCTGAATATCCCAACCGTCATAGTTAAATAAATATCGTGCAGAATAGCGTTGCAGATTGCTGTCTTTGTTTGGGCTATAAACAAAATCCAGGCTGCTGGCATAACCCAATGTGCGACTTACCGACACCGCATCTGTGCCGGGTCGTTCTTCATAATCAAAGTCATAGATAGAATAGGAATTATAGAGATCGTTAGGGTTCCAGACGGTGTTCATGGCCCAATTCACCCGATAACGTCCTATTCTTGAGCTCCACTCAGTTCCCTTCCAGTCAAAATACAAACGATCAAATTGGCTGTTGATTATCATGTTGTCGTTGTCGACAATATTTCTCGATAGATCAAAATATCCATTGTCAGCCGCAATGATTTCCGAATAGTAAGGCGCACTCAAGCTATCGCCAGCCAGCACTCTATTACGCATACCCGCATTAAAACGAAACGAAGATGAAAAACGATATTCGTAGTTAAATCTCTGATGTACAAGATGATCTAAGGTATTGTCACCATGGTCGGGGATACCTCCTGTCACCATGTATTTCACATAACCGGTTAGGTCCCAGTTCTTTTCTGGCTGCAATCCAGGTATCTCGGCTTTCACTTCTATCATGTAGAAAGCGGCGCCAACGATAAAAATAGTGGTGACTAACTTTTTGCACATAACTAATGTTCTAGCTCCGTGGCCAGTTCACTTTGCAGCATGTCGGATGCGAGTTTGCCATCCTCAAATACAATGACGCGCTTTGCTCTCTTAATCACTCGGGGGTCATGCGTAGAGAAGATAAACGTCGTCCCTTCGACTTCGTTTAGGTGCTGCATGATATCCAACAACTCAGCTGTACTTTTGGCGTCCAGATTGGCGGTAGGTTCATCAGCCATAACAAATCGAGGCCTTGGTGCCAAAGCCCTGGCTACCGCAACCCTCTGCTGCTGTCCCCCAGACATTTTAGGCGGCCGTTTATCCTTCTGCTGGGTGAGGCCAACCTGCTCCAACAGTTCGCCAGCACGTTGCTGACACTCTGCTTCTGACCGCCCTTGCAACTGCATGACAAACTCTACATTCTCCTGCGCAGTTAATACTGGCAACAAGCTATAATCCTGAAAGATAAAACCGATGTTGTCGCGGCGAAACGCAATCAATTGCTTTTCAGATAACTGACAAATATCCTTGCCTTCAATCCAGACTTCTCCAGATGTTGGGGTATCAATACCACCCAACATGTTAAGAATGGTTGTTTTGCCAGAGCCTGAAGGTCCCATGATTGCCACGAATTCCCCCTGCTCAATTGTCAGAGTGAGGTCCTGCACCGCGTGAACCGGATATTCGCTATCAGGATTATAGGTTTTGTTGAGTTGCTTGATTTCAATAGTCATATTTCATCGCTTCTGTTTAACCTGTCCTCACCTACTTCTTGTCAGACATTGCTTCTACCGGTTTTTGCTTCAGTATTTGCCGTGCCGGATACAATGCAGCCACAACAGAGGCAACGAAGACCGTTACAAACACCATCAGATATTGCTCTCCTGACACTTGTGGGTACAGCAGCGTATCCACACCGTATGCACCCAGACCTTCTGCCATGGAGCCCAGTGAAAGACCGGTGTAACTCAGCACGCTAATCAGCAACTTGCTACCCATTATCCCCAACACTGCACCCAAGCTACCCAACATCACCGTCTCTAACATGACCAAAGCAAATATTTTGTGCTTTTGCATGCCCACAGCCATCAGTACACCAAATTCCTGAGTTCGCTCAAATACCGACATCAACATGATATTGACAATCCCAAATGCCATCGCGACGACAAAAACAATGAGCATTATTTGGTTACTGGTATCCATCGTTGACATCATCGTTGCGAGCAGTGGTTGAAGCTGATACCAGCCCTGCACTTCATTGTCGGTGGAGACGCTGGCTTTAATCTCTGTTACCAGTTGCCGCACCTGAGACTCACTTTTGGCCCCGACTTCTGCGTTCAGTTTCACCGCATATTCGTGAACCTGTTTAAGTTGGGCTAAAGACTGGATATCCGACATTCGGACAAGCACATGGTTATCATCATAGGCTGACGAGGGTGTCTTAAAGATTCCTCTGACTCTAAATGCTGCGCCAGTAACGTCACCGTTAGGATCGGTAAAAGTAATAACCACTTTCGACCCGACTCTTAACTTCAACCGCTCAGCATTTTTAGCCGATACAAGGATGGGATTGCGGCCTTGTGCGTCAAGCCATTCTCCACCAACCAAACGTGTCGATATCGGGGTGAAGTCACGCTCTTTCTCAGCATCAACACCGACAACCTTCACACCGCGAGTGCTGCGCGCTGAAGCCAGCATGCCATCTACGACAAATCGGGGCACCCAATCCTGAACGTTACGATTCGAGTTGAGTACTGACTCTACCCTGTCCGGTTGGATCACCACATCTTTAATGTCTGGGTTTTGATTAAAACGTTGATTGTGAATCTGAAGGTGACTGGTTTGCCAGGCAATCGCGTTATAGACCATGTTGTTGGTCATACCGTTCATAAACCCCATCATGGCCACCACACCAACGAGACCAAACACCATGGCACCCGCCATAATTGCAGTTCGAATTTTGTTTCGCCATAGGTTTCGCCATGCAAGTCTAATGAGCATGCGAGCCTCCTTTAAGTGCTGAAACCAAATTCAAACGAAAAATTCGCCAACCGGGATAAATCAGGCACAGCAACAAAATTGAGCTTACCGCTATAGCCTGATTAATCACTAAAGTCGTATCGATATAGACTGGCAATATTGGTTCGAAGCCCGACTCAATCATCGCAGTCGCCGCATCTCCCGTCATTTCGATTGGATTAAAGTAGAAATATCCTAATACCGGTGTCGACACCAACACCCCAAGAACGATGCCCAGAACACAAATGAACGCTGACTCAATAAACAATAAAGAAAGTAGTTTGCCGCGTACCATCCCGGTGGCGAGCATCACACCAAACTCTCGTTGCCTCTCTAGTGTCATCATCATGATTGTGGCGAAAAGGCCGAATCCGACAATGCCATAAAGAATGTAAATCAGGAAAATACCCCCTGCTCGGTCCATAGCGATTTGCTGGGCCATTTCTGGTGACAAATCTTGCCAGTCTCGCACCCTGATTTGATCTTTATAATGATCCACAAGTCGCTGTTCTACTTTACCTATTTGCTTTAGGTCTTTGGTATGTATCACCCAGGAAGTGAGGTTATTACCTGTACTATAGAGTTCCTGAGCCAGATGGAGAGGCATGTAAACAAGCTGATTATCCAGCGCAGACACGGGGAAGTGAAGAAGCCCATTTACAGTGTAAAGGCCTGCGGCAGTCTGCCCTCTATAACCTTGTCCGTAGAGTATTATTTCATCACCTACTTTTATTTTCAGAAAGTTTGCCAGCCCCTCCCCCAACAGTACTGCCTTGCTGTCGGGAGCTAAGAATTCCCCTTCCGTCAACTTATCACTGACACCTGAATACGCATCTTCAAGCAGAGGATCAACACCCAAAACCAGCACGCCTTTGGATCGATCATCCGCCGCAGCCAATGCGACTGATTCAATTCTCGGTAGCACAAAACTTATCTCAGGAATTGTGTTTAACGTTGGAAACTGTTCAATGTCTGCGGAAAGCAGGTCATCAATACTGGCACTTTCTGCATACTCTGGGTGCTGAAGTTGGATCAGTCCAGTGTAGAAACGGGCAGCATTATCGATGTTGATGTTATAGCTGCCCTCTTGGAAACTGCGCGTTAAAAGTGACAGAAACAGCGCCAAAGCTAACGCTGACGCCGTCAGTAACGTACGTCTTTTTTGTCGCCACAAGTTGCGCCAAGCAAGTTTGATTAACATCCTTTACCCTCGTACGCTCCCTAGATTCCGACTTCAACCCGAATAGTTCTCAATAAACAGAGTGCCCTCAATCACGCAACGCTTTCATTTGGGTCTGTGAGAAGAAATTGTCTTCGATAGCAAAGTTAAACTGCGCCTGATGCGTGATTATTTCTGTTTTCTGACCAACTTTATCAGCAGGAATCATTTCCATTCGAGTGGCAACCTGTCTTCCACCTAGTTCTTTAATATCAAAGGTCTGCATGGTATTCACTTTTTCATCAAACTCATCAAAAAACTCAGCTTTCCTCTGAAGGTAACTTTGCTTTGAAATCCACAATCTGACTTTGCTCCAAACCACTGGAGCATCTGGTTTGGCAATCGCATCAATAACCCAGGTTGGCTCACCATCAAAGGCTTCTTGCCCTACCATTTCGTGGGCATAATCGACGACTATAGATGACTGATTAATCAAATCATCATTAGTAAAATCCGAGCCCATCCACGATTGGCCTAACATG
This sequence comes from Vibrio hangzhouensis, assembly GCF_900107935.1. GTDB lineage: Bacteria > Pseudomonadota > Gammaproteobacteria > Enterobacterales > Vibrionaceae > Vibrio > Vibrio hangzhouensis. The sequence continues at coordinate 337,631 of NZ_FNVG01000001.1, forward strand.
GATGGAGCGATCTTCACGATACGCTCAATGTTAGGTAACCAGTTCCACATTTCACGTTGCCGCTTAAGAGACGCCGATCCTTTATCTTTAGCAGGAGCAGTAACCAGAACAAGGGAAAGATCTTGTCCTTTGGTCCAACTCTTCATACTCATTGTCCTTGTCCAGTCAGGACGAATAATGCGCATGGTTAGCTCCGAATAACTGGACTCTCCTCGCATGGATTTATCGGATCTTTCAACGATTTCTGTCGGTGTTTGCGCCTGAAGGGGTAATGCAATTAGCGCGCACAGCATCATCAGCGTAGGAATAAACGGTCTCATTGAAGTTATCTCCGCAATTCAGTTTTAACCACTATAGCAATATTCCTCGTAAATAATTGTGATGGCGGACATTTTCACCGCCAATTTAATGGCCTGTATAGATTTTGCACCACTATGAATCAAACAAGACCTATCAGTACAATAGCAGTGCAACTAATGACTACAACTCACCACTTTGGTGCAAACTCCTCCTATTAGTCGTTGCTATCCCCTTAAATTCATAATGTTAGATTATGGCGTAGTTCTTGTAAGGATATCGACTACAATACTTACATTGCACAATTTCAGGGAGAAATAGGATGCAAGATGTTCTTACTATCGTCCTCGCAGGAGGCATGGGCTCAAGGTTAAGTCCCCTAACCGATGACAGAGCCAAACCCGCCGTACCCTTTGGAGGTAAATACCGAATCATAGATTTTACGCTCACCAACTGTTTGCACTCTGGATTACGACAAATCCTAGTACTAACCCAGTACAAATCTCATTCTCTGCACAAGCACATCAGAGATGGATGGTCCATCTTTAACCCCGAACTGAAGGAATTCATTACCGTCGTGCCGCCTCAAATGAGAAAAGGCGGCAAATGGTATGAGGGCACCGCAGATGCGATCTATCACAACATGTGGCTGTTATCGCGAAATGATGCAAAATATGTGGTTGTGTTGTCCGGTGATCATATCTATCGGATGGATTATGAGGCAATGATAGAGGAGCACAAACAGACAGGAGCAAAACTTACCGTTGCCTGCATGGACGTTCCCAAGCATGAAGCCTCGGCCTTTGGGGTGATGGCAACCAATTCCAGTAAGCAGGTAACCGCATTTGATGAAAAGCCGAGCGAGCCCGCTTCTATGCCGGGTAACCCCGATCGCTCTCTGGTTTCAATGGGGATTTATGTCTTTGATATGGAAACCCTGCAAGACGCCCTGCATGAAGATGCCGGGATAGAAACGTCCAGCCATGACTTCGGTAAAGACATTATTCCCAAGCTCATTGATACACAGGGTGTCTATGCCTATAATTTCGGCTCAGAAAAAGGTCGGGTCGCTCGAGACAGCTATTGGCGTGATGTGGGGACTATTGACTCCTTCTACGAAGCGAACATGGACTTACTTGAACCCGTACCACCAATGAACTTGTACCAGGAAAACTGGGGGATTCGCACCTACGAACCTCAGCTTCCACCAGCCAGAACGGTACCCTCTGCGACGGGTAACGAAGGGATTTTCATCAACTCCATCATTGCCAATGGCGTTGTCAACTCAGGGGGCTCAGTCCACCATTCGATTCTCTCTTCTAATGTGAAAATCAATGACGGCGCTACGATCGCAGACAGCATCATTTTTGGTGATGTCACCGTGGGTGAAAATTGTCAGCTCGCCAACTGTATTATCGATAAGCACGTAGTGATACCGGATGGCACAGAAATTGGCCTTGACCCCATTGCAGATGCGAAAAAATTCCACATCTCCGAAAAAGGGATTGTGGTGATCCCCGAAGGATACATATTCGACTAGGGTTACATTTCTCCTTGATATCAAAGCGAGACATCGCTTTTCCTTAACAATAAAGCCGCCCAATTATTATCGGGCGGCTTTCTCATTTCGCTCAATCATTCACAATCTACATTGACGACAGACGGTTCAAATAATACACACTTTCTCCCAGCTTCCATCGCTACCCGGAATGGAGTTGGTCCACCACTTGGCTTTGTAGACAACACCATCATAACTCATCAGATCGCCGCCATTCGCATGGCTTGGGTCCCCTTTCCAATCCACCTGAGGAAAATCAGGATAGGCATTAACGCCAGTGGTATCACAAGTACCTGAGTTACCACCGCCAGTATCACCACCACCGTTACCGCCACCACTACTCAAATTCGCAAGCGGCAGATCAGGTTGCTCAAATTTGAAGGCGTAGTCCACACCATTCACGTTCACCGTATAGTTTGCGGGACCGGAAACAGGCAGGTAATACACCATATCCAATTCGTACGTGCTACCTGCTGCCAGGTTTTTCCAGCTTGGCAGTGTGAACGCGACTCTATGCATTGTGCCATCTAAGCCACCGATGTTGTTAGCGCGGGTATGACCGGACGCAATCACTTTGAGCCCACCACCAGACTGGTCTTTTGCATTGTCAGGAGCAGATGTCGGAATATCAAACTGAAATTCTGTGCCGCCCGGAATGTCGGTACCGGTATTATTGGTAAAAGTTACCTTGGGATTAATCGGATAGTTCTGGTCGCCGACTTTGAAACCGTCTACCGTTACTGCAATATCAACGGCTTCGGTAGGTATCGTGCCTGTGGCGACCTTGTTTCCGTATGGTGAAGCACTGAGGAATTTCTCGTACATAGCCTTAGTCATGCTATTCCCCATGTGAAACTCTCCATTTCCTGAAGCACACGCCTGTTCCGTCGGATCCACCGCCCCGCGATTGCCAATAGCATCAAGAACATAGCAATTGTAGTCTCCGGCTAGTTCCCAAAACATGATGCCGCCTATTTCTTTGTCAATGACGTACTGGGCTTTTACATCAATAGATTCCACATCTTCGGTAGAAAGGAACACGTTCTTCTCTGCGTTCCACAACCAAGGTGCGATGGCGACGCTGTCATAGTTACGAGTGTAGGTCCCCACAAACTTATCGGTTGGATCGTTTACAGGGTCTAGGCCATAAGCTTGTGCATAGGAGCCCCAAATCCCCTTCTCTAAGTTCTTGGCATGCCACATAGGGTTAGAGCCTGCACCCATTTCATTGCCGTTAACATCTTTGTCATGCCACATATTGTCGATACCTAAAGCACCGTATCCACAATTGTTCTTTTCACCTTCGCCCGTGCCCGCCGGACATTCAGACTGATTTGGCAACGGCGCACGTCCCCAGAGTCCGTTAGTTCCTCCACTTACATTTTGCCAACCACGGGTGTAATAAGGCACACCAATATTGATTCGGCCTGCTGGCATTGAACCGCGGAAGTAATGATAGGCCCAGTCGGTGTTCAGATAGCCAATCCCACCATAAGCGGCAGTGCCGTACACATTCCATTGAGCCAGCTCTGAGTCTTCACCGGTATCATAAAGGGCGGCGTTGTGCCCTACATGGTCATTCCATGCACCATGTAAATCGTAAGACATGATATTAACGTAATCGAGATATTTGGTGACTGACATGGTTTCCATGCCTCGCAGCAGATACCCGGATGACGGTGCCGCGATCGTCAACATATAATGAACCCCATCCTGAGAACTGGCGACATCAAGCTTTTCACGTAGCACCTTCATTAGTACTTCATAGGACTTCCATAAGTAAGCACGTCTGGACTCAGAAAAAGCCGTATCATCCGGGTTGCCAGCACCCGCCATTGATGTGGGATATTCATAGTCAATATCCAGACCGTCAAATTGGTAGGCTCTCATCATTTCTACGGCAGAAGTCGCAAAGGTTTCGATCCCCTGAGTATTCACTGAACCATCGGCATTGGTGGTCATAGTATAAAACCCACCATCCGCCACACGTGTCCCATCAGGAGCAAAGTGACCGCCGGTTTCCGCCCATCCACCAATAGAAATCAGTGTTTTTACGCCATGTTTCTTCTTGGCTGTCGCCAGTGCTCCAAAGTGCCCCTTAAATCCCAGAGCAGGGTCTATTTCAACCCCAGGCCACTCTTTGCTCACTGCAACGTTGTTTGGGTCATTGATATCCCCCACATTCACTTTGCCGTCTGAGCCTATACTGACGAAAGCATAATTAATATGAGTAAGCTGCTCCCAGGGAATGTCATTAACCAGATAAGATGACTGAGGATCGTCACCGGAACGCCAACTGGTAAAGTAACCGATCACTCGTCTTGGGTGATCCGCCCCCATCAGTTCGCGCCCCTCGGTGTCATACAATGTGCAGTAAGGTACATCTACACCCTGTGTCTGATAGAGTCCGTCAGGGCGACAGTCTGAATGGGATGTAACAGCAAAACTTTGTTGGGAATAGAGTGCAGATGTGCATAACACTGCCAGCACGCTGAGTTTGCTCCAGTGTTTTGACCTGTCGGGCTTGTTAGAGTCTTTCATTATGAATCCTTTCTTTGTCAGTAGAATATTTCACGTACATGTAGAACGGCAGCCACCTAGCGAGCAGATAACTGTTTACATAGTGACTACATCTCAATCACACACTTTAGACACAATGAAAAATAAGCGGATATTTTTTACTCTTAATGAGTTTTTTATAGATGATATTTAAGAAATGACTCGCAATTAAATGCTTAACAACTGAAATTTCGGGTAACTTATTTTGCATCAAGAATACAAATTCATGCTGGTTAAAAAAGTTAGAAATTGATCTGTTTCGAGATTTTAATCATGTAGGGATGACGAGCTATTACTGGTCGTTTATCGGGCTTAACACCCAAATTATAAACAGTGATTGAATTATCTGACGAAAGTTAGGTCATTCCATTCTATACTTCTTGAATAACAACCAGTTACCCTAGGATTTTGCTCATGAAACTCAAAACTTTTCTGGCTGTGACTATTGCCTCATCTATGTTAATTGGGTGTGGAGCCAATACCACACAACGCGCTGCAGAGGGTGCCGCGATGGGTGCCGTATCTGCGGGCATGTTGGGTGCCCTGACCGATCTGATTGTGGATGGTGAAGTCAATACTTATCGCCTGAGCCGCAATGTCACAGCAGGCGCTCTAGCGGGAGGGGCCGCTGGTGCCATTGACGGTTACTCAAAGGACAAGCAACAAGAAGCCCAACAAAAACAATCACAATCTGCATCTGCTAAACCTGCTCTGGAGTTTGGGCCAGAGGTGGAGACTTCACTTAACGCACTTATTTCCTGTCAGCACGATGACGCCTACAGGGCCGCACTCGCGGCAGAAGGTGCCTCGCAAGAGTCCTATCGTGAAGCTGGTATTGTTATGCAGGCACTCATCGACTTTGATCGCAATAACACCGGAGGTGTAGAACGAGCCATAGACAAATTCGTCAAACTCAACACGTCTGTCAACGATCCACAACAGGCCAAAATTCAATTAGATTCGTTACACAAAGAACTCCAGCAAGAGCGTCAAATTGCCGGACTGGCGCCCAACTGCAGTTAGTTTGCTACTTCGCACAACAAAGATAGATCAGGTTTGCCCTTGAAGCCTGATCTAATCACCCCCACCATAAGTACTATCAGTAACATATCTTCCAGTTATCCTACCACGTAACGCAACTTAACAATATGAGGCAACAAATAATGAAATTTAGCTACGCTAACCCTACCATTATTCATTTTGGCCAGGGGCAGATTCAGCAGATCTCTTCGAGCATTCCGAAGAACGCCAAAGTACTTGTTATTTACGGAGGCGGATCTATTAAAAAAAATGGTGTCTATGATCAGGTCGTGGCCTCACTCAGCCAGCACTCCTGGTCCGAATTTTCAGGGGTTGAAGCCAATCCAACCAAAGAAACCCTGGACAAAGCAATTGCACAAGTCAAAGCCGAGAACATCGACTACCTGCTCGCTGTTGGCGGCGGGTCAGTTATCGACGGAACCAAGTACATTGCGGCCGCCGCTCTTCATGAAGGCGACAGTTGGGATCTGATAACCGGTGACTATAAAGTGGACAACGCGATACCGATTGGTGTGGTACTAACACTACCAGCAACCGGATCTGAATCGAATATGGGTGCAGTAGTGACCCGGAAAGCGACCAACGAAAAACTTGGCTTTCTTTCACCAGCCGTCAGACCGAAATTTGCCGTTCTTGACCCTGACGCAATGAAAACCTTACCTGAAAAGCAGTTGGTTAATGGACTGGTAGATGCCTGGGTTCATGTGTGCGAACAGTATATTACCTCACCGACGGGTCACATGGTTCAAGAAGGTTATGCAGAAGTACTATTGCGAAATCTGCTTGAACTTGGGGCTCAATTTAACCAGCGCGATGACAAGTGGCGCGCCAATCTAATGTGGACTGCGAATCAGGCGCTGAATGGACAGATTGGTGCGGGTATGCCGCAGGATTGGGCAACGCACATGATTGGTCACGAGCTGACTGCTTTATGGGGTGTAGACCATGCCCGTTCACTCGCCATTATTCAGCCTGCATTGCTTCGCAACCAACTCGAATATAAGCAAGCAAAAATCGAACAAATGGGCCGAAATGTATTCGGACTGGAGGACAGCGCCGACCTTGCCGAGCGGACCATTCAATCAATTGAGGCTTTTTACGCCAGCCTGCATGTCGACACAGGCTTGTCTGAAGTCTCCGGAGATAAATCGGATGCAATTGAGTTGATCATTGAGAAGCTTGAACACAATGGCTACACCATGTTGGGTGAAAATCGAACCATCACCCCTGACGTAAGCCGAGAAATTTTGACTCAGGCTCTTTAAGCCACAAACGGGTCGTTGAGCTTTGTGTGACCACGATGCTCAACGACTCATTTCTCAAACTCAGCCCGCTTTACTGAGCACTTTTACACTGTCGCGCACAATGAGTGTCGGCTCCAGTTGAACGACATCCGAAGCAAGCGTCGTTTTTTCTATCTTCGCCAGCAATGTTTCTACTGCGGCTTTGCCAAGACGGTACTTAGGCTGATGAATAGTCGTTAGAGATGGCGTCATATACTTGGCAATGTGAATATCGTCATAGCCAATGACAGATAGATCATCGGGCACCTTTATTCCTTTACTATGGGCAGCATTGATCACCCCCATTGCCATCATGTCATTACAAACAAATATCGACGTTGGCAATTTTCCTCTGGCCATTAAAGTATCAAGCGATTTAGCCCCTCCGTCACATTCGAAGTCCGATTCGATGACCCAGTCAGGATTCAGAGTTACCCCTGTCTCCTTCAATGCTTTTTTGTATCCTTCATATCGCATCAGAGCTTGGTGACGATTAAGCGGACCGGTAATGCAACCAATTTCTGAATGACCACTTTCTATCAGGTGTTTTGTCGCCAGATAACCGCCGAGGAACGAGTTATCCTGAATTTTGTCACTTTCAAAGTGGATGGGGCCCCAATCCATGACGACGACAGGAATCGAAGGATATTGCTCAAAGATATCGAGTTTCTCCCCTTCCAGTGTAGAGCACATAAGAATAAGTCCATCGACACGCTTTTGAAGAAGCGTATCAATGGATGCCCTCATTCGTTCAGTGTCCCCTTCTGTATTGCACAGAATAAGGTTGTAATTCTGGTGATAGCAGCTTCGCTCAACCCCTTTTACCACTTCCCCAAAAAACGGGTTGGTCGAGGTCGTCACTAACATTCCAATTGTTCTAGTACGATTCATTTTCAGGCTTCGAGCAAGCGCAGAAGGCGCATAATTAAGCTCCTTAGCTGCATTATTTACTCGCTCTGAAATCTCTTCACTCACGAATCGCGTTTTATTGATAACATGACTCACTGTAGATGTGGATACACCAGCAAGCCTTGCTATGTCCTTCATCGTTGCCATTGGACTACGGTCTCCACTGCTTTTTGTTTTTGCCGCTAATTAAGCGTTTTGCTCTAAAAACTCTTTTACTTCATCTAGCGTTGGAATGGAAGTCTGTGCACCAAAACGAGTGACAGAAATAGCAGCGGCAGCATGAGCAAAAACGATCGCCTCTTCAATCGATTTTCCTTCAATTAAACCAGTGACCAATGCGCCATTGAACGTATCGCCCGCAGCAGTCGTGTCCGTTGCTTCAACTTTGAAGCCAGGAATACGCTCACCACGACCATTCTGACTTAACCAAACGCCTTTTGAACCAAGCGTGATCATTACAATTTCAATGCCCTTGCGATGAAGCGCATTTGCCGCTTCTTGCGCAGACTCATCATCGATAACGGTAATTCCTGTGAGTACTTCCGCCTCAGTTTCATTTGGCGTAATAACATCTACACACTCAAGTAGTGAGTCTGGTAACGCCATCGCTGGCGCGGGATTTAATACCACGTTGGTCTTCGATTGTTTCGCAAGTTTTGCCGCATACTCTATGCCTTCGATAGGCGTCTCTAGCTGTGTCAGCAGGTAATTTGCTTCTTCAATCATCGCTTTGTGAGGTTCAACACGAGCGGTTGTTAGCTTTGCGTTCGCTTCAGCAGAGATACAAATACTATTCTCACCGCTTTCTGCAACTTGAATCATCGCGATACCTGTTGGTGTGCCCGGTTCCAACTGAACACCCGCGATATTGATACCATCAGCTTTGAATGCTTCACGAATGTTAATGCCAAACGCATCATCGCCCACACAGGCAATGAAGCCAGTGTCACCTCCCAGTCGCGCCGCAGCCACCGCCTGATTGGCACCTTTACCACCTGGGATGACCTGATAATTCATCCCGTGTAATGTTTCGCCCGGTCTCGGGAATGAAGGAACTTGCAGTACATGATCTGCATTAACACTACCCAATACGATGAGTTTATTCATACATTGTTCCTTTTACTCAAATAAATTAACTTGGGATTGCCTTGATATGACAGGCCGAAATTAACTTGGAAGAGAATAACCAGCTTCAATTAAAGCTCTCCTTTGGTTAAAGGAGAGCTTTGCTATCCTCTACATAGAGGGAATCTTAACAATTACTCAGTAACAACTTTTAGTGGTACTGGAATGTATTCTTCAACTTTCTCGCCTTTCAGTACTTTATCTGCAGTTTCAACACCCAAAGCACCGATCATGTCTGGTTGTTGCGCGATAGTCGCGGCAAGTTTGCCACGCTTAACCGCAGCCATGCCGTCCTCTGTACCATCAAAGCCAACAATCATCACGTCTTTACCCGCTGCTTGTACTGCACGAAGCGCACCTAAGGCCATCTCATCATTCTGAGCAAATACCGCTTGTACATCTGGATTCGCCGCCAACAAGTTTTCCATTACGTTAAGGCCCTTAGTACGGTCAAAGTCCGCTGGCTGACTCGCAAGGAGTTCCATTTCAGAGCCTTTCACTGCGTTCATGAAACCTTGTCCACGCTCACGTGCCGCTGAAGTACCCGCAATACCTTCAAGTTGGATAACTTTCGCTTTCTCGCCTACTTTTTCCATGATGTAGTGACCAGCCATTTCACCACCAACTACGTTGTCAGACGCGATATGGCTGACTACGTCGCCACGACTTGCACCACGGTCAAGAGTAAGTACTGGGATATTTGATCGGTTGGCCATACGGATAGCATTTGACACTGCATCCGAGTCTGTAGGGTTAATTAAGATTGCTTTCACGCCACGAACGGTCAAATCTTCGATATTCGAAAGCTCTTTGCTAGGGTCGTTTTGTGAGTCCAAAACGATCAGGTTATAGCCCAAATCTTTCGCTTTCGCTTCAGCGCCTTCTTTCATCGTCACGAAGAATGGGTTGTTTAGCGTCGATACCACAATCGCCATTGTGTCTTGTGCTGATGCCGTCGCAGACATCGAAGCAGAAAGTACCGCAGCAGAGATAATAGTTGCTAGTTTTTTCATCGTTTTAGTCCTTTGTGTAGGGGTGGCTCAACCATTCGTTGAGCCAGTTATTGTAAAAATATAGTGGGGGTAACTACTTGTTTTTGTTATCAACCAATACGGCCAGGAGAATCACAACGGCCTTTGCTATCATCTGGTAGTAAGAGGAAACATCTAATAAGTTCAGAGCGTTATTGAGGAAACCGATAATTAATGCACCAATCAGCGTGCCCATGACCCGGCCTTTACCACCCATCAGACTGGTACCACCCAGTACCACTGCAGCGATAGCATCAAGCTCATAGCCCATACCCGCTGTAGGCTGCGCAGAAGATAGACGTGAAGTCACAATGATACCCGCGAGTGCTGCCAGCAAACCACAAATGGCGTAGACACCGATTTTCACCTTGTCCACATTGATGCCTGAAAGACGTGTCGCTGACTCATTACCACCCAACGCATAAACATATCGACCAAAGCGCGTATGGTTAAGCAGATACCAGGCAGCGGCGAATACGATCACCATGATCCATACCGGAACCGGGATTCCCAAAGCGTAACCAGTACCAAACCATGCAAAAGCATCGGCAGTGTCGGTGAAGCCTGTTGAAATTGGACGACCATCGGTGTAGACCATGGTCACACCACGCAATAAAGTCATAGTCACGAGAGTCGCAATAAAGGCCTGTACTTTACCTTTCGCAATGATGATACCGCTAATGGCACCCAAAGCAGCACCAGCGAACAACGCGGTTGGCACCGCGATAAGAACTGGCACTTCCATTGCGATAAGGCTAGCGGCAAACGCGCCGCATAATGCTAAAACGGAACCAACACTCAAATCGATACCCGCAGTAAGAATGACCAGTGTCATCCCCACTGCAATAATCGCGTTGACCGACGTTTGGCGCAGAATATTCAGAATATTGTCTACAGTAAAAAAGTTTGGATTGAGAAACGACACCACGACAATCAGAAACACCAACGCAATCAGTGATTTCTGTTCAATCAGCCACTCTTTATTAAATAGGGGCTTTTTCTTTTCTGTTTCAACGCTCATTGTTTTGTTGTTCATGCTGCTTCCTCACTTACATTTTTTCCGACAGCGCATGCTAATAGTTTTTCCTGATCTGCTTCATGGGCCATAAACTCGCCACTTATGTGCCCTTCATGCATAACCAAAATTCGATCGCTCATGCCCAATACCTCAGGCATTTCAGAAGAGACAAGAATGATGCTCATCCCGTCTGCTTTAAACTTGTTAATTAGCTGGTAAATCTCTTTTTTTGCACCCACGTCAACGCCACGCGTAGGCTCATCGAGAATCAAAACTTTTGGTTTGGTCATCAGCCCCTTAGCAATAGCCACCTTCTGTTGGTTACCACCTGATAGATTGCCAATGATCTGATCCCGGGTTGGTGTTTTGATATTGAACAACTTGATAAAGTCTTCAACTGCTATCACTTCTTCGCCATGCTGGATCTGAACACCCTTTGATAGCTGCTCCAGTGCACAAAGTGACATGTTCTCTTTCACTGAAAGACCCAACACCAAACCGTCACCTTTTCGATCTTCAGAAATGTAGGCGATACCGTTCGCCAGACCGTCCTGAGGACTGGCTGGGTTAATCACTTTCCCATTCAGTACCACGTCACCAGACTCACGCTTAAGTGCGCCGTATATGACTTTCATTAGCTCAGTCCGACCGGCTCCCATCAAGCCAGAGATGCCCAGAATTTCGCCCTGGTCGAGAGTGAAACTCACGTTGTTTACACCAGGTCCGCACAGGTTTTTGACTTCCAGGCTCGTTTTTCCGTGAACCGCATCAATTCGTGGATACTGCTCATCAAGTTTCCGACCCACCATCATTTCAATCAGAGTGTCTTCATCGGTTTCCGCCACAGTACGTTGACCGATGAACTTACCGTCACGCAGCACTGTGATGTCGTCACAGATTTGGAAAATTTCTTTTAAGCGATGCGATATATAAACAATGCCACATCCTTGATCTCGCAGTTCATTGATCACGTTGAATAGAGACTCGGTCTCGGTATCGGTCAACGCATCTGTAGGTTCATCCATGATGATTACTCTGGACTCAAAAGACAGGGCTTTGGCGATCTCCACCATTTGTTGCTCGCCTAGACTCAAATCCCCTAAAGGCGTTTTCGAACTGTGTTTGACATTTAATCTTGATAACAGGTGGTCCGCTTCTGCGTACATTTCTGACCACAAGATTCGACCAAACGCATTGGTCTTTTCACGTCCCAGAAAAATGTTCTCAGCGATGGTCAGTTCAGGGATTAGGTTCAACTCCTGATGAATAATACTAATACCAGCTTGTTGTGAATCCCTCGGTCCACTGAATGCGACCTGATTGCCCTGATATCGAAGCTCACCCGAGTCTTTTGAATAAATGCCCGTCAATACTTTCATTAAAGTTGACTTACCCGCTCCGTTCTCGCCAAGCAGTGCCATCACTTTGCCCGGATAGACATTCAGACTGGCCTTATCGAGCGCCTTTACGCCTGGAAAAGCTTTTTCAATATCGCTCAGTTGTAATATGGGTTGCAGCATGTTGTTGTCCTGTACTGTCTGTAGAGGTTGGACTAAAAAACGACGCCCGCTTGAAAAATAACGTTAGCGTAAGGGGTACATTCTCCGGTTCTCACTACCGCTCTGGAGGCCTGAGTTCTCACTTTAAAATTCTCGTGAGAAACATAAGATACCGAGATCTCTCTGCCTGTTGCCTTTTTCTCATTATCAATGACAGTAAGCAGCTCATCATGAAGCACCGGGCTCACTTGTTTAAACTCCTCTGCCAGAATAACTCCTTCAATTTGCGCTTCGGAAAGATACACTTTTACTGTATCCAGAAATGTGGGGACACCATGAGTAAGTGCAAGGTCAATGCGTTGAACTTCCTCTGCAATAGGCAGTCCGGCATCGCAGATTGTTACTTCGTCGGTATGACCTAATGTCGAGACCACATAGGACAGTTCAGAGTTAATTAGGGCGCTTTTTTTCATGTCTTTTACCTGCTTAATGCGGCTATATCGAGACGGTATTCTCAGGATAAATATTTTTGATAATTCTGTCATCGAAACGTTTCGATGACAATCCTAGCCGAGCGGTGAAAAAGATCGAGTGACTGTATAAGCAAATGTGAGCGAGATCTGACTATCGAAACGTTTCGATGAGTTTTTCGTGAAAAGTTTCAAATTGTGACAATGGGGAAAAAAGAAGAGAAAATAAAGAATTAATTGCCTTGTTGCATAAAGTAGGAAATGTATGAACCAGAGGCAAAGTTGCAACCAATGGCTTTTAAAGATTCAAGCTGATCTGCTGAGGTTACGCCCTCTGCGATGGTATCTATATTCAATACATTTGCTAGCCCAACAATGGCCTTAGCGACTTGTTGTACTGATTGATCCTGAGCGATTTCTTCCGTCAACTGAGCCCCAACCTTGAGTTTCTGAATGGGCAATGCGCGAAGTTCTGAAATCGAAATATGCCCCATGCCAAAGTCGGCTACCGTTATCTGGCAACCAAGCTCCACCAATTGGTACAGTTCATCCACACACCGCTTCTTTGAAAGCATGTCTTCAAACACTTCTAACACCAAACAGCAAGCTGGCAATTTATAGCTTTCAAGTATCTCTGCAACTTCTTGCACAAACAACCCGTGACCGAAGTTTTTAGAGGAGACTTTAACGGCAACAGTCTTCAACTCCCCCACCGTCGCGTACTTGCATGCCTGATCGATAGTAAAAAGATTCAGCTTACGTACCAATTGAGACTCTTCAGCAATCGGAATGAATTCAAATCGGTCTACATTCCCCAAAACAGGATCACACCACTCCAGCCGACTTTTGTAGGCAACAACTTGAGTCTTATTAAGGTCAATCACTGGCATAAAGCAGACTTCAATTTTGTGGGATTCGATCGCTTCTGAAAGTCTCTGTGCTAGCGCTTTCTTACGCCCCCACTGAGCCCCCATCTCATCGTTGTAGCTCATCCACATAGTTTGACACTGTTTTGCTCTGTACATGGCCAGATCGGCTTGTTTAAGCAATAAACTTGAAGGGATGTCTTTGCCGCTGTTGGTCGTGATCCCGACCGCCGCGGAGCCCCGCTCGGATTTATTGCCAATTTCGATATAGGCGATGGAATCAATCAATTGCTGTGCGTAGGACTCCGCCTTAGGCGCATCACAAACGGGTAGAAGCACGACAAATTCATCGCCCCCTAATCGGGCGACGATGCCATTATCTCCAATCACTTTTTTAAAACGACTCGCAACCTTCTGTAGAAATAGATCACCATAATCGTGCCCTTTACTGTCGTTGATCGACTTAAATTCATTTAGGTCAATTAAAAGCAGCGAATATGGCTCAACGAGATCCTGGTGCTCTACAAGAAACGCCTGAAGGTGTTCGAAAAATGATGTTCTGTTGGGAAGTCTGGTTAACGCGTCAAAATAGGCCAGATCACTTAATCGTTCAGTTAAGTTTTTCTCGGAGGTCACATCACGCTTCACCGCGATATAGTAATTTTGTCCCAGATACTCAAAGGGACTGATATGCGCCTTCTCGACGAAAAGCGTGCCGTTTTTCTTGCGATTGATGAGCTCACCATACCAGTCGTGGCCACTTTTTAGCTTGGACCACATCTCCTGGTAGGTTTTTGGACTGGTTTTACCCGAGCGCAAGAAGTTTGGGTTTCTACCCAACACTTCCTCTTCACAGTAACCCGTTAAGTGGTAAAAATGTTTGTTCGCGTATTTGATATGAGCATTCGCATCCGTGATCAGGACGGCGGCAGAAGCGCTTTCCAACGCTTTTTCCATCAAACCTAATGACAAATCAAAATCTGAATATTGCAACGATCAATCCACGACAAATAGAAAACTTATAGAACTAACGCGGACATGATAGATTTTTATGGAATGGACATCAAACAAAACGTCAAAAAATCGTTAGCTGAACAACGATTTTTTGACGCGGAGTTAAATTACTGTTTTAACGCAACTTTATACTTGAATAAAAGCTCTAGAGAATTCTCTACCGAACAGATTCCTGACCGTTATCAATCTCTTTAATCACTTTACAGGGGTTGCCCACCGCCAAAGCATTGGCGGGTATATCTTTGGTAACGACACTTCCCGCACCGATAACCGCATTGTCACCAATAGTAACGCCCGGGCAAACAATAACCCCTCCGCCTAACCACACATTGTGACCAATCTTAATTGGCAACCCGAACTCAACGGCCTCATCTACCCTACCTTTCACATCCAAAGGATGTCCTGCAGTGTAAATTTGCACATTAGGCGCGAATAACACATTGTCACCAATCTCTACGGTGTTAACGTCCAGTATGACACAATTGAAATTAGCATAGAAATTCTCACCAACATGGATATTCTCACCGTAATCGCAACGAAAAGGGGGCTCTAAGTATAGTTCGCCCGCTCTGTTCGGTATAAGCGCTTCCTGAGCCTCTTTCCATTCTGGGGTATTAGGGATACTGTCGTTTAACTTTTTTAATGTCTGGCGGCAGCGAACTCGTGCTTGAAGCAACTCTTCATCCCAGGCGAGATAAGGCTCACCTGCTAACATTTTTTCTCTTTCTGTTCTCATTGTCATAAGTCTAATTATTGGAATTAGGTTGAAATTGCCGCCATTCATCACGCAGGTCAATGCATTTTTGATATCGACTTTTCAAAGTTCTCACGCTTTGACTTGTTTTCTAAGAAAGATCACACTTTGTCGTTGTTTGGGTAAGACATTATTTACGCGCCTCTGGCATTCAGATAGAACTCAAACGCTGGTGAATACCTGCCCATCGGTGTGATGCCGGTCTCTGGGACACACTAATATAACGTTCAGCGACGCAGATTTTGATATGGTGGGTATCTTTATCGGATTAAATGTTCGAAATTAAGTGTCGTTGTTCTTAAAGAACCGCTGACAGAGCGGCCCTTTTGTTACTCTTTATTTAGTAATTCAACGATAGCTTGCGCTGCCTGTTGGGAACTTGCCGGATTTTGCCCGGTTACCAGAAGACCATCCACTTCGATATGCGGTGCCCAGTCGTCTCCTTTACAGTAAATGCCTCCACGGTTCACGAGCTCTTCTTCTACCAGATAAGGCACGACCTCTATTAGACCAACCGCACTTTCTTCACTGTCACTGAACCCTGTCACCCGCTTTCCTTTGATCATTGGATATGGCTCGTCCTCGTCGCTATTACCCACAGCATTGATAAGCACCCCGGAAGCATGACAAACAGCTCCTATAGGCTTGCTTTGGGCATAAAAATCGTCAATAAGAGATACCGAATCGGGATCACAGGTGAGATCCCATAATGGGCCATGTCCTCCCGGAAAAAATACCGCGTCATAGTCAGATGCTTTGACTTCCACCAGCCTTAGGGTTTGGGCCAAATGTGTCCTTGCCACCTCGTCATCTTGAAAACGGTGGGTTGCCTCAGTTTGATAGTCCGGTAATGCACTTTTAGGGTCGAGTGGAGGTTGTCCACCTTTAGGAGAACAAAGGGTGATATGCAGTCCTGAGTCCTTGAATACATAGTAAGGTGAAGCGAACTCTTCTAGCCAAAAACCAGTCTTCTCGTCCGTATTACCCAACCGATCGTGGGACGTTAACACCATCAGTATTTTTTTTTGACTCACTAGAACCGTTCTCCAATCAACACTTTCTTTAAAGCTAGTGAGTTTACGAGAAAATTCAAATCAGAAAGGTAATCCTATCGTCATCTTTCTGCTAAGAACTGTCAGCTACCCTGTTACCGCCGGACGAACGGTAACGGTGTCATACCAACGCTTAATATTGGGATAGACATCAAGCACCTCCAATTTAAGAGCATTGATTGCGACAACCACGAAAATATAAGCACTGATATCAGCTATCGTGTACTCTTGTGTCGCAACATAATCAGATTCGGATAACTGTTTATCGAGTTTTGGCAGAAATAACTCTACACGATGTTTGGCCTCTTCTCCCCATGCCTCTACGCAATTTTCGCGATCACTGTAAATTCCTGTGAGGTTTCGAAAGGCCTGAAAAGCGTTTTGAATCCCCTCAATTTCAACAATGCGATTCCACATTTCTACCTTTGCCCGTCCAAGTACAGACTCACCAAATAGATTCAGATCGTTTGGCTTGGTTTCATCAAAGTATCGACAAATTGCCACTGTTTCACTAAGGAAAGTGCCATCATCAAGCTCCAACAACGGAACCTTGCCATTGGCACTTTTTGCGCGATAGTCGTCGCTTAGGTTGTCGCCAGCCCGGACATTAACCTCAATACGCTCCAAGTCAGACACGCCTATCTCGCGCAAGAAAAGATTCAGCCTCTTACAACTGACCGTGATGTCGTGTTCGTAAAGTTTCATGGCTATTCCTCAGAGTTAGCCGACTTCCAATGCGGCTTACATTAGTATTTTCATAAAGTAAGGGATGATAAACGCGTTGGCTAAATCGATAAAAAATGCGCAAACCAATGGCACGACAATAAACGCCTGATGCGAGTTACCGTATTTTTGCGCTACCGCCGACATGTTTGCCATAGCCGTCGGCGTAGACCCCAATGAGATCCCACCGAATCCAGAGCAAATCACAGCAGCGTCGTAATTCTTGCCCATCGCAGGAAAAATAATAAATAAGTTCACCAGTATCGCAACAACAAACTGTGCACCCAATATGGCGAAAATCGGTCCTGCCAAGTCAACTAGCGTCCATAGTTGCATGCTCATAAGTGACATGGCGAGAAACGTCCCCAGGGACATATCAGCAATCAAGGCAACTGCTGGTTTGTTAGCTGGCCACTTTGTACCCGTAATTCTTGGGTAGTTGTGAGGAACCAAATTGGACAAAATAATGCCGGCAAACAGACAGGTAACAAACAACGGAAGTTGCAGTCCTAAGTATTCGATTCCTTCATTCAGTATGACACCAAAAATGATGCAGGTGTGAATGGCCAGCATAGCGTCCAGAAAATCGTATGAGGTAATTTTTGGCATCGGTTGATCGTCTGCGATGCCCACATCCATCGCTTGCTGTTCTGCTGGCTTTAAGTCATATCGCTTGATCAGGAACTTTGCAATTGGTCCCCCCATGATACTGGCTAGAATCAATCCAAAAGTCGCACTTGCGATACCAATTTCCATGGCAGTACTCAGTGCGAACTGTTCCTGAATTCTTGGTGCCCATGCAATAGCGGTGCCGTGCCCACCAATCAACGACACCGTACCGCTTAACAGCCCGGCTACGGGTTCCAGCCCAAACGCGGTTGCTACAGAAATACCGGTCACGTTCTGAATTAGCATGTAGCCGATAGTGATAACCAGCAGGATAATGAGAGGCTTACCGCCTTTCATCAGGTCACCTAAACTGGCGTTGATACCTATAGTGGTGAAAAAGTAAACCAAGAGAACATCACGAGCCATGAGATTGAAGCTCACTTCAATCGATGTCGTCACATAAAATAATGCAAACAGCACTGAAAAAACGATGCCTCCTGATACTGGCTCTGGAATACTGAACTCCTTTAAGAAGCCAACGACCTGATTAAGACGCCGTCCTACAAACAATACAATAATGCCAAGTGTTACAGCGAGAAATGAGTCGATATGTACCACACCGTCTTCAATAGTCATAGTTTCCACTTCCTGTCAGATTCCTTTACCAACAGGATGGCTGTAATTCACACACTATCCAACTATTTTGATGAGAATTTTTCCGAGGTTGTTAGCTACCTCTAACGTATGATTATTCACCCAACCATTGACTCGATTTATTTCTGAGCTCTGCTACCTTCTTCAAGTAATGCCTCAATCAGGAGATCATAAACCCTTCTGACTTTTGCGCTTCTGTTCAACTCTCGATGACATACTAACCACATAGGGATTTCCACCGGAGGTCCCAGCGGCTCAAATACCCGAACTAATTGCGTATGATTGTCACCAATATCCTGTGGAAGGAAGACACACCCCATCCCCCGGATGGCCAATTCGATCTGCAGAGGCTGAAAATCACAACTTGTTGTGATGTTTTCTTCCGTAAGCTGCCAGCCACTTTGGTTTAAGATAGAAATGACCTGCGTGTTATCTTTGAAGCCGAGCACTCTCGCTTTGCGCATTGCTGCGCTGCCGCCACCTTGGTCATCGGCCAGATTGAGATGCTCTGCATACGTTGATGAAGCATAAAGCCAGACTGGTATCGTCTTAATTTTTCGGGCGATGAGTTCATTCTGCTCCGGTCGAAAACTGCGGATCGCAATGTCGGCTTCATGGGCGAGCAGATCCGAGACCTGATTAGAGACTTCAACATCAACGCGAAGTCCAGGTTCCAACTCACTGACTTTTTTCAAAATTTCCGGAAGTCGGTATAATGCATCGATCTGGCTGGCTGCGATGACAACTCTCCCTGTCATAGTGTGTACATTTCCATGAGCCGCCAGGCTTGCCTCCATTGCCACGCCCATCATAGGCCGAAGGATTTCATAAATGACTTGCCCGGTCTCCGTTAGTAACAGCTTATTGCCGGTTCTTTCAAACAACACGACACCCAACTCATCCTCGAATGCCTGTACTTGCCTGCCAATCGTCGGCTGAGTAGAGGAAAGCTTCACCGCAGCGGAGGTCAATGAGCCTAACTCCGCCGTAACAATGAAAGCTTTTGCGTGGTTCCAGTCAAAATTCATGCTCGTCTCTTCCCTAGCGTGGCCTTATCACGTTTAAGTATGCATTTATGCATACCAACAAAACAAGCATGCGTGAATACATGGGCAAATTCCAGTGTTAATTTAGTGATATAAGCTATAGGGAGAACGCTATGAATCGAGTGTGTATCGTCGGTGCATCCGGCAAACTGGGGCAGTACCTTATTGAATGGTCTCTTAAAGAGGGCTATCGCGTAAACGCTGTGTGCCGACCACAGAGCGTGGATAAACTGCAACGCTTTGGAGACCAGATCGATATCTATCCAGCGTGGACAGACAATCAAAATGTGGTCGCGCAAGCCATTGAAGGCTGTGACGCGGTATTAACCGTTCTGGTTCCCTGGGGACTGAATGACTACTCCTCTGGCACAGCCAAAGCCGTTCTTAATTCGGCCCCGGCACACGCCAGACTGATTTTTTCTTGTGGATGGCATATCTCTAAGGACGGTAAAGACCAGTATTCTCTTGCCTTTCGTTTGCTGGTCGCTTTGTTTGCGAAGCTGGCCCGATTGTTTCGCTTTGCCGATCTGTCTGATCAGGTTCGCGCCTGCTCCTTAATCTTCAACAGTACCAAGCCCTGGACTGTAGTACGAGGCAGCAACCTAGAGGAAGGCCCGTCACAAGGTTTACCCATTTGGCGCAAGCACACTCACGATCCGGCGCTGTCTCGTAATCTTACCAGAAGAACGGACTTTGCCCGCTTTATGGTCCACGCGATCAATAACAATGAACTGGTCCATCAGGCACCCGCAATTTCAGCGGTTTTGCAGGAGTGAATGATTAAACATTGATGTTACGGCAACGACGAGGCATCCAGTTTCGCCAATATATTCTGGCCATCAAAGGCGAGTTGTATGCCAGATGACACCCCCATTTTTTTAAATAGATTATGGCGATGAATCTCTACTGTGCGAAGCGCGATACACAGCTCATCTGCAATGACCTTATTCGCCTTGCCCTGAATAATAAGGGGGATAAGATCCTTTTCCCTCTCTGTCAGAGTCGCAATCTTAGCCTCTAAATCCTCGTGCTCCTGACGGGTCACAGACAGATTCATCGCCAACTCCTGAGCTTGGGCTACGGCAGTACACAGTTCCTCGCCCTTCACTGGTTTTTGTAGCAGATCATTCGCACCACGTTTAAACGCGGTTTTGGTTATCTCTACATTGGCGTGCCCGGTTAAGAAGATAATCACAAGATTACTGTCGTTATCTATCAAGGCTTTTTGCAATTCCAATCCATCAATTCCTGGCATATTGATATCAAGCAGAACCACGCCAGGCTGGTCAATTCTGACCTGCTGCAGAAAGCTCTCTGCATTTATAAACCCTTTTACGTTAAAGCCTTCACCCTCCAATAACCAGGTGACAGATTCAATAATTGCAGCGTCATCATCGACTAAGTAGACAGGACAAAGCATCCCTATTCCCCCTCCGCATCCAGTGGTAATGTCATCACAAAACAAGTTCCCTGAGACAATTGCTGGGCCTTGATCGACCCATTGTGAGCTTCAATGATTCGTTTGCAAATCACCATTCCTAGCCCCAGTCCTGATACCTTAGAGCTGTGAAATGGCATAAAGAGCTGACTCAACTGTTGGTCTGACATACCAATTCCATTGTCACAAATCGCAATAGTTAGCTGGCTTTCTTTAAAGCCAACCTTAATGGAGATTATCCGTTGGCCTGACTCCTTTTCCTTCAACGCGTCAATACTGTTTTGAATGAGATTAGCAATTACTTGCTGAATGAGAACGGGATCGATGTGCACATAGGTGTCCTCTATCAATAGTTCGATATGAATGTTTTTGCGTTCAAAAGTATGCTGAAAAATCAGTAATGTATTGTTGATTATCGCTTCTATCGAACAACGCTCTCTTTGATCACTGTGAACTTTCATGAAGTCCCGCATTCGTTGAATGATATGACTGGCGTGAATGGTTTGATGTTCGATTTTATCTAACGCGTCAATTAACTGCTGCTGCGTCATCTCCGAACGCTTCATTCTTTTTTTACAACCTGACGCATAGGTTCCTATTACCATCAACGGCTGATTGAGTTCGTGGGCAATCCCAGAGGCCATTTCACCTCCCAACAAGACACGCTGTGCCTTGTACAATTGATTGGTTTCCTTCTCCAGCTGTTTAGAGGTTTGCTTGTGCTGATCTATCTCGTTTCGTAACTGCGCCGAACGCACGTGTACCAAATAGTTAACTCGAAAATGATAGCCAATAAACAGCAGCAACATACCGCAGCCAATCAACACCCAGCCGCGGTAATGGTCCCATAACCTTTGCCAATAAGATGGCTGAATGCTGACACCAATATCTTCCATCAGTCGATAAATAGCGCTGTCATCAATTGGGACTGACCATCCCCCATAGAGCCCAGCGACAGCAATTTGACTGGAAGCAGGTATCGTAAGCAAGAGTCTGGCAATATGATTGGCATAATCCGCTGGCACATGCTTCATCCTTGCCAGCGTCCAGTTTGGGTACAGCTGGCTTGAAGTGTGGCAGGCAAATGATGATTCAGGTTGCTGTTGACGCATCACTTTCAGGTTGTGCTCCGGTATGGTTCCGTCACGTACCTTGCGTTCTAACAAACAGGTAGGCGCGATAGCAAAATCGGCCTCTCCACTGAGTACTTTAGTCAGCAATGCCTGCTGTGGATATCCAATAAAAGTGAGGTTCTTTAGATCTTCCCTCTCAATACCTTCCGCAAGGAACTCACCAAGCATGACTCGAAATCCACCAAATGCCTTGGGGCTGACAGAGACAATAGAACGATTCTTAACCTCTTTAAGATTCTTGATGTCTGGTTCATCTGCTCGCCCTATCAGCGCCGAACCAATCGCATGTCGTGCTTCACCATGAAATGGGTTCAAGTTCAGCATTTTAACTGCCTGATGATTGTATTTGTAAAGCAGGAATTGAATACCATTGGTAAGCGTAAAGTCGACCAACTCACTACTGACCAGGCTATCAAGGGTTTGGATATCAGCAGGAACAATGACAAAGTGATAGTCAGGCAACGCACCATTGAGGTAATCCACCGTCGGTTGCCATCGTGTCAGTGTATAAGCGGGGCCATTAAAAGCCAGAACCCCTATTCTGACCAACGTCTGTTCCGCCATAGCAGCGAAACAGGCTAAGAGACTCAGCAGCCCCATCAACATTCTCGCTTTCAATTATTCCCTCGCAAAACAAGCAGCATCTGAATACCTGTTTAGCCTCTCATACTGATAATTTGAATATTTGTTTTAGATCAAGCAACACCACTAAGTGCGGTTTACCACTATAGAGGTAGAACAGATTCCCCTTAACAATGTCCCATATCGAATTTCAAAAAATAACAAACACATTCGTGTAAATGGAGCAAAAGATTATGTCTGAAACTAATTCACGTCGTAATTTCTTGAAAATGAGCTTAGGTGCAGCCGCAATCGCACCCGTATCCGCACTTGGTCTTTCTTCTACTGCATTCGCAGCCACTAACCCAGCGAAAGTGAACTGGGATGAAGAAATGGATGTTCTGGTGATTGGCTCCGGCATGTCCGGAATGATTGCTGCAATCCGAGCCGCAGAAACCGACGCAACTGCAAAGGTCGTTGTCGCCGACAAAATGTCGCGTTTAGGGGGATCATCACTGATTTCCGGCCTAAATATGGCGGTTGTAGGATCTGATCTACAAAAGAACATTGGAGTGACCGACGATTCCTGGGAGCTGCTGCTCAAAGATATCGAACGAGAAGCCAAAGGTTATAATCATCGTGAACTCACCGAAGTCGCCGCGAAAGGCACGTTGGATCTCTACAACTTCCTCAAAGAGCACGGAGTAGAATATGACATGTCTATCGGTGGTGGTACGGGCGTCAAAAAGCTAGGAGGTCACTCGAAACCACGCTGTGTATGGCCTAAGGGGGGCGGTACTGAGGTCATCAAAAAACTGCAAGGTTACTGCTCCGCCAATTTAAGCAACGTTGAAATACGCAAAAAGATATTTTTGGAAGAGATTTTGCGTAACGAGCAGGGACGAGTGATCGGCGTTAAGGTTCGTGAAAAGTACCGATTTAGCCGTAAGCATGATGATCTTGGAGACAACGATAACCCCGATATCAACAAATCCGGCAAAGTGAAGTACTACAAAGTTAAACGTGGCTTGGTCATGGCGACAGGCGGCTACAATCAGGATAGAAAATTCCGCGGCGACGAAGTGGGCACCATGTACAACGCGGCATCTACAACTCAACCAGGCGCAACCGCTGGTGCAATCAAAGCCATGGTTAACGCAGGATTCAAGCCTATTCACATGACGCTTTTCCGATTTGCCTTCCCTGTTCCTACGGAAGACATTCGCTGGGGTATTCTGGTCAACCCTCGCACAGGAGAGCGTTTCGTTGATGAATACAACAACAACGACCGTCAGGCTATAGGAATGGCCATTCTGGAAGAACGTCGTCATATTGATGGTGAGCATACCGTTTTGATTTACGACCAAAAAGGGGCTGACCATTACCATGATCAACAGCGCTTTCATTTGTCACTTGAAGGTAAAAACGGCATCAACGGTACCATCTGGAAGTTCGATACTTTAGAGGCGCTCGCCGACAACTTTAAAATGGACGTCACTAAACTCAAAACCAACATTGAGAAATACAACACCAATATGGCGCAAGATCAAGACGAGTTTCATAAACCGAAAGGCGTATTGAAGGAAGCCACGTCCATTTCTAAAGCACCTTACTACGCGATGCAGTTGAACCCCCGTTACAACTACGCACAAGGCGGAGCCATGATTACAGCCAATGCGGAAGCAGTCGATGTCGTCACAGGCGAACCCATCGAAGGTGCCTTTGTTTGCGGTGAGGCCTCAGCAGGCACTTATGGTTACATCCGTTTAACGGCCTGCTCAACAATTGACTGTGGTGCTTTTGGCATGGTCGCCGGCGTGAATGCCGCGAAAACAAAACCTTGGGCTTAGCCCTGTGGCATAGGGTGGTTTTCGCCACCCTTCAATCAATCAGACATATTGCTTATGAAAACAATATTACTTTATTTATCCCTGCTTCTGATGACCTTTGCTTCACCTTGGTCACTAGCCAACGACGAACCAGACTGGGACTCGTTATCTGAGGAGTACACTTTGAAGCCTCATCACAAGGCCTTAAAGTTTGACTGCGTAATGTGCCACGAAGGCAACGACCCCGACGAGTTTGAACCTCTCGAAACAGAAAACTGCCTTTCCTGTCACGGCAGTGCTCAAAAAGTCGCCGACCGTCTGAAGTTCATGGACGCAAACCATACCAATCCTCACAACTCGTTCCATGATGCCTTGTCTCTTGACTGTTACGAGTGCCATGCCGAACACGAACCGTCAACCAACTTATGTGCGGATTGCCACACCACCACGTCCTGGATGGGCAAAGTGCCATAGGGAGTAGATATGAATAGAAAATGGTTTATCTTGATCCTGGTGTTCATTGGCGGATTAATTGGCACAGGAGCCAGCCTGGTCACTGCAGAAATTGCCCATAAAACCGGTGACGCTGAATTTTGTGGCTCCTGCCACTCCATGGAACCAATGGCAAACACCTTCAAACAAGACACTCATGGAGGCAACAATGAGCATGGTTTTGTGGCTCAATGTGTGGATTGTCACCTGCCTCAGGATTCTGTGTTCGGTTACATGCTTGATAAGACAAAACACGGCATCAACGATGTTTTTGTAGAAAACTTTACCAACACCGACGAGATCGATTGGATTGCTCGTCGAGAAGAACGTGAACGCTTTGTCTTTGATAGCGGTTGCCTGAGTTGCCATCAGGCACTGCTAGACAAAACAACCGCAAATAATCCTAAGTCGCTACAAACGCATGCTCACTACAAAAAGCAGTTAGAGGAAAACGACCCGATTCAATGTGTTTCATGCCATGTCACCGTCGGGCATAATGGTCAGCTGAGAAGCGAACTCAATAAAACACATCCCGAGTTTACTTTCGAATCTCACTAGCTGATCTTCGATAACATATATGGGGCTTTGCCTGTCAAGGTCCCATTGCTATAAATACCCATTAATCGAGTCGCTTCAAACACCGCTAAGACAGAGTGCGATATACTGAATCCAATACTCAGCAACTTGGTTGGATACGCCTATGTCGAAAACGGTAAAAATTCACAATGAAGAAAAGCTGTTCAAAAAAGCGCTGGAAGTGGGCTGTAAGATGGCGGAAATGCAGGGATACCCAATTCACGATCAGTCAGCAACGCCCGCAACCAAAGCCAGAGCTCTGTACTTGTTTTTGGTCGAAGTAAGACAGATCGTTCCCCTTCCCGAAGATAAACTGGACGGACAAAATATTAAGAAGCGTCTTGCGCTCTGGATCCACAATGCGCTGCCAGACGGAGACCCTCTCAAATAACCATTTCAATCCAACTTATCTTCAATCCAGACATGCTTAAAGTCTGGCCAAGACCAATCGGTAATCGATACGCCCTGCAGCACACCACGCCAGCGCAGGGTTTGTCTATGATGAAACAAGGGCGATAACCAGTTTTCATAGATCATAATTGTCGCCATAGACTCCAGTTTATCCAGATAACCACTGACCTCGACAGATTGTCGCATCTCGGCCAAACCACCATCGAGCCACTGCTTCGCACTGTCTGGTAATCCATGGCGAAGAATCGCATCAGAGCACATCCAACGAAACACCGATATCGGTACGTTGTCATCAACATTAAAGCTGGCAATAATAATGTCTTCGGCAATCTCGCGCATTACAGAACGCTGATGAAGCTCTTCCAATGAGTAAACGTTCACCTTGGACTCAATGCCCATTTCATTGAGTTGGGTACTGATCACGTTGGCACAATCCAGAACTACAAGATGGTCGTAGACAGCAATATCCAGCTTCTTTGGAAGTGGTGTGTCTTGTTCATAAAGAGGTCGTATTGGCGTCCAACTGGGTAATAAGTTACGTGCAGGAACCGAAGCCATTAATAGTTCAGAGAGTTGCTCCTGTTTCAGGATGAACTCTGGAGAGAGCAGTTTACTCAAATAGCGTCTTTGCTCTGGTGTCAATGCATTGTGCTCATCATGCATATTAAACAACAGGTAGAGGCAGCCATTTTCAATTCGGGTCTGTGAACTATCGCCGCTGTGTACGTCATTTTCCAGCAGGTAATAAGGCTCGTCACTAGTTGCGTCCGCCTCTGCATGGCCTAGCTGAATCCGTTCACTGGGCGCTTGATCAAGCTGCCAAATCGTCACAGTATCGGTGAGTGAGCGCATCCCATAGTAGTTGTCATTAGCCTGAAGTCGCAGTCGCTCATTCGAGTGCTCGACCACCTGAAACGGACCACAACCGTCGACAGTCAAGGTATCAGCCTGCCCTATCTGATCCACAGGTTGAATCGAATAACGCAGATCAGACAGTAACGCCGCAAAACCAAGATCGGGACTACTCAACCTAAAGGTCACGCTCTGTTGATTTGCCGAGATTTCCTCTACGTGTGACAGTTCTTGTTGATATTCTGGCAAGGTGCGCAGTGCCTGAAACAGTTTTGCGACCCCATATGCATCCATCGTTGCGTTAGAATGAAAGCGCAGTTGGGGACGAAGGTAAAAGCGCCACACTGTAGCGTCGTGATTCGCTTGCCAGTGATGAGCAAGCTGTGGGATGACTTTGCCGTTCTTTTCACAGCCAGTTAAACATGCATAGATTTGCCTGACCAAAAAGCGTTCACTATTACGAAGCGGCCTATGGGGAAGCAAGGCATCGAAAACTCGTTGATAGGTAAGTTGGATATGTAGCTGCCCCTCACGAACCATAGTGCCAGATGTCTGCTGTAACAAAGCACCGAATCGCTGTTGGTCACCTTCCAGAAGCGTCATTGCCAACTCGTAATGTCCATCTTCAATAAGCGCTCGTCCCAGAATTTGTTTCAATTCCATCAGACTGTACTTGAGACGCAGCACCGATCGCTGATTACGACCTACCTTAGGTGTCCAAATGATCCACCCTCGCTGTTGCAGTTCCTGTAGCAGCGTCCTGCCATGACGTGGCGTCGTACACAAACACTCTGCCACTTCACCGAGCGAGGTTTGGATGTCAAATTTGGTGCCCAGCACCGACAACCGTTCATAGTATTGAAGTGCACGCTGATCTTTCATTTAAAAATCTCTAATACAGGGAAAGCAAACTACAAAAAACTTCCCCATTTTAGCCAAATGAGCGGATTTATGGCAACTAACAACCAGATAAAGCCAAAAACAAGAACAAAATGATTCAATCATCACTCTTTTTCCATTCCCTATATTGACGGATACTGGAGCCATACTCAAAAAGGCTAAATCGCAAAGAGGTAAACCATGACCCCGTTTCCTGACAATTTTCTTTGGGGCGGCGCAATCGCCGCAAACCAGGTGGAAGGCTCCTACCTTGATGAAGGCAAAGGACTTTCTACATCCGACATGCTGCCTTCCGGCATCCTGAGCCCTCACCAAACACGCGCAGAGCGCACACCAGGAATCAAAGATGTCGCCATCGATTTCTATCATCGCTACCCAGAAGATATCGCTCTGTTCGATGAGATGGGGTTTAACTGTCTGCGCCTCTCCATAGCCTGGACTCGAATCTATCCTAATGGCGACGATAACCAACCCAACGAAGCCGGCCTCGCTTACTACGATCGCATTTTCGATGAATTGGCCAAATACAACATCACTCCATTCGTCACCTTGTCACACTATGAAATGCCCTATGCACTGGTTGAAAACTATGGCGGATGGGGTGACCGTAGGCTGATTGAGTTCTTTGAACGTTACGTCACTACCGTTTTTGAGCGCTACAAAAACAAGGTTAAGCTTTGGCTAACGTTCAATGAAATCAACATGTCTCTTCATGCTCCATTTACTGGCGTAGGCCTGCAGGAAGACGCGACAGAACAGGAAATCTATCAGGCGATTCATCACCAACTTGTCGCAAACGCCAAAGCCGTTAAGCTGTGTCAGAAAATTGTCCCTGATGGCAAAATTGGCAACATGCTGCTCGGTGCTCTCAATTACCCCTACACCTGCAACCCCGATGACGTGCTGGCGGCGATGCACGAAAACAACAAGTGGCTATTCTTTGGTGATGTACAAACGCGCGGAAAATACCCGGGCTACATGTTGCGCTACTTCCGTGAAAACAACATCACTATCAACATGGAGCAAGGTGACTTGGAAGCGATTGCGCAGGCATCCGTCGATTTCATTTCATTCAGTTACTATGCAAGTGGCTGCGCTAGTGCCGATCCTAAGCAAAAAGAAGTGGGTAACATCGTGGATAGCGTGCCTAATCCCTACCTGGAGAAAAGTCAGTGGGGTTGGCTCATCGATCCGAAAGGACTGCGAGTCTTGCTGAACTTCCTATACGACAGATATCAAAAGCCACTTTTTATTGTTGAAAATGGTTTAGGTGCTCGTGACGAGCTGGATGAAAATGGCAACATTCAAGATGACTATCGCATTCAATACCTGAACGACCACTTGGTTCAGGCTCGTGAAGCGATACTCGACGGCGTCGAGTTAATGGGCTTTACCAGCTGGGGCCCCATTGACCTGGTTGCAAACTCCACTGCAGAAATGAGCAAACGTTATGGATTCATTTATGTTGATCGCCACGATGATGGAACAGGCTCACTGGAACGAAAGCGGAAAAGGAGCTTCTACTGGTATCAAGAGGTGATTAAGTCGCAAGGTGAATCTCTAACCAACTAACGTAGTGCTTTGTTAGCGCCTGCAGAAACTCGATAGAAGCGGTCAAGTCGTGAGTGACTTGACCGCTTTTTTATCAATTCGAGATTGTACAGTGCTACTAAGCAATTGCCTTAGTACTTTCGCGCACCACCACCTGAACGGGAGGGATATTGTAACGGGGTTGATTATCGCTGATCAGATCCAGAAGATATTTGACACCAATTTCGCCCATTTCGGTGAAGGGCTGTCGCACTGTTGTCAACCTGGGGATGTAATATTCATCAATAGGAAGATCGTCAAAACCAATCACAGAGACATCCTCCGGAACTCTGAGGCCATGCTTATGCAACGCCTGAATAACGCCAAATGCACTAAGATCATTCGCTGCAAATATCGCGGTTGGCACCTGCCCGGCTCTGATGGCTGTGCGCATGTTTAAGAATGCTATCCGAGACTCGAAGTTTCCCTCTATCAACGTACCGGCTTCTAGTTCTAGCCCTGCTCGCTCCATCGCTCGCTTGAATCCATTAACGCGATGTTGGGCCTCAATATTGTAGTTTGGACCAGTAACATGAACGATTCGTTTATGGCCTAACTGAATCAGGTGGTTGGTTGCAAGATAACCGCCCATTTCATTGTCGATGTCAATTAACGGCAATATGCCCTTCCCACGGCGGCACATTAGCAGCGTAGGTACCTTTTTAGCGATGGCTGCAATCTCCTGCTCATCAAGCTCTCCCCCTATCACGATCAGTCCATCTACTTCACGGGCTATCAGATCTTTAAGTTCGTGCCGCTCTCTGCTCTCTTCCCAATTCGTGGTCTCAATGATGATGTCATAACTATGATGACGCATGGTTCGGTCCATGCCTGACAAAATACGGCTCACGTAGGGCGTGTCAAACGAAGGTGCAACCACGCCAATTTTCATGTTTCGTTTGGTCTTAGGCTGAGCTTTGCGTTCTTTGGGCTTGAAACCCAATTCAAAAATGGCTCGCTCAATAGCATCCACCTTATCCTTAGCAATGAAAGACGTGCGATTGAGGTACCTTGATACCGTGCTCGGTGAAACACTGGCCAACTTTGCGACATCATAAATAGTGGTTTTCTTTTGTTTCATATGGCCAATTTCACTGCATTCCGTTTTGTGCTGTTTCGAACATTACCAAGTCAGAGGCAATAACGAGCTTTTTACATGCGTAGTTAAGTCATAACCCGTTGAAAAGGAGGTTCATAACTTACTACTCTTCCTAAGATCAAACCGAGACCGTTAACAAGTATCTCACTGATACCAGTTGGACTCTCCCTAAAATCAGACACTCCTGGCGGTATTGAACCCTCCCCCCCAAATAGCATCCACATAATAATACCTCCATGGAACGATGAAAGACTAATCCTACGAAAGGAACAGACAATAACGAATGACTAACCACTATACTCAAGTGACCTCAAGATGCAGGACTCAGAGCTTCATCAAGGTGTTCAGTTCAGGGAAAATAGTTGAGTATATAGGCTTGTGCGTTCAATTACTCATCACCCAAATCACCCACGGTTGTATCACTAACCCTTTCAATCTATGATGATTACCAAATAATTAACAAAACAAAAGCCTTAGGGATTAGGAGTGGTCGACATGAAAAAGTTTCAGGCATTATTGGCATTGGGCGCCTTGGTTGTTATTGCAGGTTGTGCTCCATCGAACGAGTATCGCAACAATCAGGAAATTGGTGCCAAAATGGAAGAAGAAGCACAGCGAGAAAAACAAATTTGTACCGCGTTGGGTGACATCAATTGTGCTCAGCAATAAATTGAATATCGAGTTGTTAAATAAACCACTATGAGTCGAATCGTCACTCTCGAAATAGATATATTTCGGGAGTGAACTTATAGGCTAGCGGATACGTATTTTTCTGGGAATGAGCTCGACACCTGGATTATAGCGCTTGGCCGAGGCATTAAGAGCGAGTTCCAGAGCACTATCGCAAATCACCTCAAATTGCTGAGGCAGTGAATTGATCTTAATTGGCAAAAAATCCAACAATCTATTATCACCGAATGTCGCCAGTTTCACTGTGCTCATCAGATCAGGTTTCTCAATCAGTACATCGAGCACGCCTTCCAGCAGCGTGTATGATGTCGTCACTATCGCATCGGGCACCTTACCCTGCTCCACCCACATAGAAAACAAACGTTTCCCTTCTTCATTATTAAAGTGCTCTCCGTAACACACCTCCGTTTTCAGACCCGCGTCTTTTACTGCCGCCTCAAACCCGAGATGCCGCTCACGGGAGATATTCAAATCTGGTAACGCTCCAATGAGACCGACGGTATGTGTTGAAGTGTCGATCACTGAGTTAGTGAGTTCAAATGCTGCGCCATAGTCTTCGCTGATCACGCAACTGAAGTGTTCATCATCGAGTGAACGGTCAATAGCAATGACCGGTGTTCCTCTTTGCTGTACGGAGAGGTAATAGTCGCTGGCATCGGTAATGGCACTGGCAACAAAAAGCGCATCAATTCGACGAGAGACCAGCGCATCAACAACCAGTTTCTCTGTTTCTGGGTCGTCATCAGAACAACCAATCAATATCTGAAAACCCGCTTTACGAGAATTCTGTTCAAGCAACTTGGCTATGCGGGCGTAACTGGTGTTTTCCAAATCTGGAATGATCAGTCCAAATGAACGGCTGTGCCCTGCTCGCAAAGATGACGCTGCATGGTCAGGCTTATAGTTGTGCTGCTCAACCACCGCCATTACCTTTTTTTGGGTTTTTTCAGAAATACGATACTTCTGTGCTTTACCGTTGATTACATAGCTTGCCGTGGTCTTAGAAACCCCAGCGAGTTTCGCAATTTCATCTAACGTCATAACTCGATCCTTTTTGTGCGATGGATCATATAAATGAATTCCAACTTAA
Source organism: Vibrio hangzhouensis (assembly GCF_900107935.1). Lineage (GTDB taxonomy): Bacteria > Pseudomonadota > Gammaproteobacteria > Enterobacterales > Vibrionaceae > Vibrio > Vibrio hangzhouensis. Next base: position 369,800 of record NZ_FNVG01000001.1, read on the forward strand.
CTGACAAGTTGAATTATAAGCTGAATCGGTTCAGTATAAAAGCTGAAAGGATTCAGCAAAGTTCACAATTTTGATAACTGCCCTATATTTGCTCAAGAATCGTAAAAATTGGGGTGTCGTGGCAGCAAAACCAACACTGTGATACGGTTTGCTGAATTTTTTTAAGAATTTGCTGAATCGATTCAGTTTTGCATTAAAGCAAATGAGTCGGTTCAAAATGAGAACAAAGTGGGTGAGCTAATATGCTTCAACTAAACAATAGCAACATCAAACTAAATCAATCATCAAACGACAAACTCAGCGCGATCAAAGTCATCGCAGCAGACCTTACTGAAAAGGGACTGGTACAACAAGGTTACGTAGAAGGCATGCTGAACCGTGAGGGTCAGAACTCGACTTTCCTGGGAAACGGCATTGCTATCCCACACGGCACCACCGACACACGCGATCTCGTTAAAGAAACAGGTGTAGCAGTTCACCATTTCCCTAATGGTGTGGACTGGGGTGATGGTAATACCGCTTACGTTGCCATTGGTATTGCAGCTAAGTCGGATGAACACTTAGGCATCCTCAAGCAGCTTACCAAGGTACTATCGGCAGATGGCGTAGAAGAGAAATTGAAACAAGCTAAGTCAGCCAATGAAATCATTGCGCTACTTAATGGTGACGTTCAACTCGAAGCAGACTTTGATGCCTCTTTAATCCAACTGAACTTTCCGGCCAGTGACATGGTACAGATGGCTGCAGTTGCGGGTGGACTTCTAAAAAACACCGGTGGTGCGGGCTCAGAGTTTGTCGCTGATCTTGTCACTAAGTCTCCCACTCACTTAGGTAAAGGCGTGTGGCTAGTCAGCAGCGACAAAGCGGTAACACGTACAGGTATGGCGTTTGTGTCTACCATCAATCAGTGTGAACTGGATGGAACACCGGTCCAGGCTTTGATTGCGTTTGCTGCTTGTAACAACGCACATGCACCAATACTGAACAAAATCACTGAACTGGTTTTCAAACAGGAACAAGACTCTTTGCTGTCACTGTCTGCCGAACAGGTTCTGGCTTTCTTTACTGGTGAAGATATCGCCACAGAAACAGCGACTGATAACGTTGCCGTATTCAAGATTAAGAATTCGCATGGTCTGCACGCTCGTCCGGGAGCCATGCTAGTCGCGGAAGCAAAGAAATTTGAATCCGCTATCAAAGTTTCAAACCTGAACGGTGATGGCAAGGCTGTGAATGCTAAGAGCCTGATGAAAGTGATTGCACTTGGTGTTAAGCACGGTCATGAGTTGCAATTTACCGCTGAAGGCCCGGATGCAGCACAAGCACTACAGTCTATTGGCAGCGCTATTGCTTCCGGCTTGGGTGAAGGTTGAGGGGCACGTTATGACAGCTCAAACGAATAAAGCGGTAACCATTACTCTCAACCCTGCCCTTGATCTCACCGGCAGTTTAGAGACTCTGAACAAAGGCTCAGTGAGTCTGGTCAATCAGGGCTCACTGCATGCTGCAGGTAAAGGCGTCAATGTGGCAAGGGTACTCAGTGACTTAGGCGCGGAGATCACCGTCACGGGTTTCCTAGGAACCGATAACCAGGAGCTTTTCTGCCAGCTTTTTGATGAGTTAGGCACAAAAGACGAGTTCGTACGTGTTCCGGGCTCCACTCGCATTAACGTAAAGCTCGTGGAAGATAATGGCGAAGTCAGTGACATCAACTTCCCTGGCGTTGAAGTTACCGAACAAGCAATAGTCCAATTTGAAGCAACACTGAACAATCTCATGGTTGACCATGATTACTTCGTATTTGCCGGTAGCCTGCCTAGGGGCATCAGCGCTGAGCAATGCGCTACATGGATTGATCACCTGCAGCAAAACGGCAAGCGTGTCTTATTTGACAGCAGCAGAGATGCACTCACCAAGGGTCTGGAATCCAAACCGTGGTTAATCAAGCCCAATGACGAAGAATTATCCCAGTTCGTAGGGCGTCACCTGTCAACTCAAGAGCAGTGTTTGGAAGCGGCAGAAACATTGTCGGATAAAGGTATTGCAAACATTGTGGTATCGATGGGTGCAGAAGGTGTGCTGTGGCTTGAAAACAATCAGTGGCTACAGGCAAAACCACCAAGAATGGACGTCGTGAGTACCGTGGGTGCTGGCGATACTCTGGTTGCAGGACTTTGTTGGGGTCACATGCAATCACTTATGAAAGAAGAATTACTCTCCTTTGCAACTGCACTCTCAGCCTTGGCTGTCAGCCAGGTAGGCGTGGGTGTGCCATGCATTGAAGAAGTTAAATCCCTACAACAACAAATACAAATTACTAGAGCTTAGCTGCTAATTATCAGAGTCTCAGATTCTGATTCTGCGTGGCATTAATGGACACAAAGGTCGAACCTATGAAAATTTCAATTATTACAGCCTGCCCTAGTGGGGTAGCAAACAGCATTATCGCAGCCGGATTGCTCGATCAAGCGGCCAAAGCACTTGGACACGATGCCACTATCGAATGTCACTCAAGTGTTGTTGAAACACAAACACTGACTGACGCGCAGATCGCTGAATCGGAAGTGGTGATTGTTGCCGCAAACGCTCCTGTGGATACACAGCGCCTGGTCGGCAAAAAGGTCTATCAAGCAAGCATTTCTGAGTGCACTACTGATCCTAAAGCGTTCCTGGCTAACGCAATCGAAAAGGCCTCAGAGCTAACGGAAGGCACATCGGTTGCTCCGGTTGCGGCTGAACAAACCGGTGGCTCGAAGAAAATCGTCGCTATCACCGCTTGCCCAACAGGTGTTGCGCACACCTTCATGGCTGCAGAAGCACTGGAAGAGCACGGTAAGCGTCTTGGTCACACAATTAAAGTGGAAACTCGCGGTTCTGTAGGTGCGAAAAACCAACTGACTGCTCAAGAGATTGCCGATGCTGACCTGGTTATCATCGCCGCTGACATTGAAGTACCGCTTGACCGCTTCGACGGTAAACCTCTTTATAAGACCAGTACAGGTCTTGCGCTTAAGAAGACCGAGCAAGAAATCAATAAAGCCTTCTCTGCCGCAACAACTTATGCCCACACTGGTGGCAATAACCAAACTAGCGCAACAGATGAGAAGAAAGGCGTTTATAAACACCTAATGACTGGCGTATCTCACATGCTACCTGTTGTTGTGGCGGGTGGTTTGATCATCGCTCTGTCGTTCGTATTCGGTATCGAAGCCTTTAAAGAAGAAGGCACGCTGGCGGCTGCGCTTATGACCATCGGCGGTGGCAGCGCATTTGCTCTGATGATTCCTGTATTAGCTGGTTTCATTGCCTTCTCAATCGCGGACCGTCCGGGTCTTGCACCTGGCCTAATCGGCGGTATGCTGGCTAGCTCTACTGGCGCAGGTTTCCTAGGTGGTATCGCCGCCGGTTTCATTGCGGGTTACTCAGCGAAGCTGATTGCTGACAAAGTGTCTCTGCCACAATCAATGGAAGCACTTAAACCTATTTTGATCATTCCATTCCTGGCAAGTTTGTTTACCGGTCTGGTTATGATCTACATCGTAGGTGGACCTGTTGCAGGCATTATGGCTGCGATGACCGACTTCCTGAACAACATGGGCAGCGCTAACGCAGTACTTCTGGGTATTATCCTTGGTGCAATGATGTGTTTCGACCTTGGTGGTCCTGTCAACAAGGCAGCATACACGTTTGGTGTTGGTCTACTGGCTTCTCAAACGTACGCGCCAATGGCGGCGATCATGGCGGCTGGTATGGTTCCTGCGCTAGGTATGGGCTTGGCAACGTTCCTGGCTAAAGACAAGTTCGAAGCGGGCGAGCGTGAAGCAGGTAAAGCATCCTTTGTATTGGGTATGTGCTTCATTTCTGAAGGTGCAATTCCATTCGCAGCAAAAGATCCAATGCGTGTTATTCCATCATGCATGATTGGTGGTGCACTGACAGGTGCTCTGTCTATGCTAATTGGTGCGAAGCTGATGGCTCCACACGGTGGCCTGTTTGTACTACTGATTCCAGGTGCTATCTCTCCTGTTCTTATGTATCTGGTCGCGATTGCAGCAGGTACCGCAGTGACAGGCTTCACCTATGCTTTCCTCAAGCGCCGCGAAGAAAGCAAACAAGTTGTAACGGCTTAACTGTCAGCAACTGAACTAACCTAAAGTCCAGATGGGGCCTTCCCATCTGGCAGTATGCCACCCCCAAAACCGGCATTTTTAGCGCTGTCCTCGCAGCGCTTTTTTCATGCTAGCCTGCTGTAATTGCTTGCATTAGTACCGAGATCGATTCATATTCCAGATACGTTTTCTCAGCAAGTCAGTGACAAGCTCAGCATGGAACAACTTATCAATATCGCCCACTCTCTCCCACGAACACTCTCTGTTCAGATCATTATGGCGCTTGTTCTGCTTACCGGGTATTACACGCTGTCTAAGTTGGTAAATGGCTGGATAAAACATCTGGCAGAGACCAAAAATGTCTCTGCTGCACGCAGCAGCTTTATTCGCAGAACGTTTAACATCATCTTCGCATTTCTGTTTGTGGCCGTATTCTCGATCACAATTGGTATTGGTTACGGTGATTTGTCTCTGTTCTTCTCGTCAGTGTTTGCCGTTCTGGGCGTCGCTCTATTCGCGCAATGGTCCATGTTGAGTAACATTACCGCTAGTTTTCTGATCTTTTTTGTCTTCCCGTATCGCGTGGGTGATCGTATCAAGGTCGTAGATAAAGATGAGGACATCTCCGGGGTCATTCAGGATATCCGTATGTTCCATGTCCTCATCAAACATGAAAACGGCAACCTAATCACTTACCCAAACAGCCTGATGCTGCAAAAAAGCGTCATTAAACTCGCAGCAAAGAAAAAGCCGAGCAGTAAGGCTCGACTTTATACACGCGTTAGAAAACGCTCTTAAGGGCCTAAGAACGCCTTAACAGATTCCGGTAGCTCGCTACCAGCAACAAGACTAAACCCAGGTACCAGGAGAGTGACCCACCGCCTCCTCCTCCTGAAGACGTAGTGGAGATGTTTTCATCGGTATAAAATATTCCCCCATACATTTCGAGGTAGTCAGTGCGCGCTTTTTCATCGGAAACAATATAAGGTGACACCTGCCCTGCTAATACAGCATCGATCCAATCCGCATAGTCGACTATTTCGGTGTAGACGGCGGTAACTGCTGAAGTAGGATCGCCACAAGTTGCCGGACCAAAACTCGTTATCCCAACCTGTTGATAAACGCCGTTGCGCTGCCAATATATTGGCCCACCGGAATCACCCTGGCAGGTACCTGCTTTCAGTCCCGTGGTCGCGCTTTTCTCGCCACTAAAGCAGACCTGATTATCCGTGAGATTATCCCCATTGAGAAAATTTGCCGAGCACTGTGAGTTTGATACCCAGAAGAGATCCGCTTTTTGCAGTATTGGTGTGGCATCGTATCCTGAACTGGTGTTGCCGTGTCCCACAGCGACAAAGGTTTCGGTCGTGGTTCGGTAACTTTGTGTGGTCACACGCTGTACCGCAGTGCCGCTGGACGCTGAAGATTCCAGTTTGAGAATTGCAATATCGTTGGGTAATAACAGGTTTATGTTGTTCACAAATCCAGGGTGAATATAGACTTCAACCACCCTTCTTCGGTCCGTATTGAGAAAATCCCTTTCACTTTCCAGCATGGATACCGCAGAAGTAAATAGCAGCGTAGCCAGATCTCCCTGCACACAGTGTGCCGCCGTCATCACATACCGACTATCGAGCAACGTAGCGCCACAGTAGGCCCTGGCCGAATATCTGCCATCATATTCAATCGAGTCGAGGTAAAGGCTGACAAATGAAGAGAAGTCGTTAATCGAGGCATCCTCGCCATTGACGATCATGGGAGCGACATCGATATCTGACGATTTTGCAGGTAAAGACAGAGTCAGACAAAGGAATACAACAAAGGCGTAACCGGAAAGCGATTTGAACATGAGAAGATCTCCTTTCCTAACTATTCCCGTCAGCGGCCCACAAGGGCCATATTGCTCCTAGTAGTATAGGGCGAATAACAGTATAGGGCGAACAGAAGTATAGGGTGAAACCTTACGCTTCGCGGAAATCTTCTCTAGTACTTTTGAATGAGCTTATGTGGTGCTTATTTCAGGTGCCAGCGACGCTTCCACGCGAGGCCACCAAGCAGTATTAACAGGCCCCAATGTAACGAACCACCGCCACTTCCGGAGTCTGAACCGTCAGGTTGGCTATTATCTGTCTTTGGTTCACCGGTGTCTTCCTCTTCAATTCGATAGCCAAGACTCTTCAGGTAACTCTTGCGCAATTCATCGGTCGAAATATAAGTAGGGTCTTCCTGGCCATTGAGCACTCGCTGTATCCAGTCGCTGTAGTCTGCGATTTCTGTAAAGACAGACGTTACTGCACGATCTTTATCACCACAGGGTACAGGACCAAAACTGGTAATACCGACCTGAACCTGAGTGCCATTGTTGTCCCAATATATTGGACCACCGGAATCTCCCTGACAGGTTCCGGCTAACAGTTCGGTTGCTTCACTGTAGTCACCAGTAAAACATATTTGCTTGTCTGTTAAATAGTAGCCATCTGTAAAGTCACCGGCACAGACCAGGTTATCAACCCAAGTTAAGTTGACCTTTTGCAGCACATCAAACGCATCATACCCATACTCTGTATTACCGTGACCAACGGCGGTAAACGTGCTGTCTGCACTTCGATAGCTCTCATCTGTAGGAATCTGAATCGGACTACCAATACTCAGAGGGTTGGCAAGTTGTAGAATAGCAATATCATTAGGCACCAGACGATAGATATCATCGTTGTAGTCACTGGGATGATAGATAGCGACCACACGCTGCTTCTCAGCATTCGGATAATCCGATTCGTACTGAAGATTAGGCGCGACCATCGTTAGCAACTGAGCATCATCACTGCCATAGATACAATGAGCCGCCGTAAGCACATATTCGTCACTCAGTAATGTACCGCCACAGTAAGGCGTGGACATGTAGTTCAGTCCGTATTCCTCTGCATCCAGAAACAGACTGACAAAAGAGGGGTAATCACTGGTCTCAGCGCGGCTTCCATTCACAATATAAGGTGAAATGTCTAGTGCCTGAGACTCAGCTTGTTCCGCTAATGAATTAAAAGCTAACAGCAATAAAGCAAGCGCCGCGTAACGCTTGGTAAAAAACTGGATCACCGGACAGTTACTCCTTATCTACTATCATACAACACCAATTTCATGCGCTATTGATATCACTCCCCCTCAACACATGCAAATCACATTGCCGTTTCATCGGCTGAGCTCTCAATACGCCCGCCAAAGAATAACAATATGCTCATTATTCCGGCATTTCTAACATCATTAGAAACAAAAAAGCACCGCGTTGTGCGGTGCTTTCACTCATCAAATCGGGTCGTTAGCCACGATAGTAACGCTGAGGAACAAATGGCATTTTCTCTACTGTCATTGCAAGCTTCTTACCACGAACATCAGCAAACACTTCAGTACCAATTGCCGCGAATTCAGTCGCGACATACGCCATTGATACCGGTTTGCCCGCTGTAGGCCCCGCAGTACCACTGGTCACAATACCAATTTCGTTGTCGTTGGCATCAAACAACTTCGCACCTTCACGAACTGGCGCTTTAGTTTGACCAACGAGACCAACACGCTTGCGTGCGACGTCTTTGGTTTCGATTTGCTTAAGGATAATATCTGCGCCTGGGAAGCCACCAGCACGCTCACCATCAGTACGACGAACTTTTTGAATGCCCCAAAGAAGGCTTGCTTCAACAGGGGTTGTTGTTGTGTCGAGATCGTGACCGTATAGACATAGACCACACTCGAGACGAAGTGAGTCACGAGCGCCCAGACCAATCCATTCGACTTCTTCAAAATCAGTCAGTGTTTTTGCCAATGCTTCTGCACTTTCAGACGGTACAGAGATCTCATAGCCATCTTCACCCGTGTAACCAGAACGACTAACGATGCATTCAACACCATTGATATCTAACTTTCTGACATCCATGAATAGCATGTCGGCAACTTCAGGTTGAATACGTGCCAGGACTTCAGCCGCTTTAGGGCCTTGCAACGCTAGCAACGCACGGTCTTCAATCACTTCCATTTCCACACCATCAGTAAGGTGTGCTTCTAAATGAGTAATATCCTGCTGTTTGCACGCTGCGTTCACAACCACAAACAAATGATCGCCAAGATTAGCAACCATCAAGTCATCCATGATCCCGCCTTCTTCATTGGTAAAGAAAGCATAGCGCTGCTTACCTTCTGGCAGGTCAACAATATCGACCGGAACCAATGACTCGAGAATCTTCGCCGCGTTCTCTCCGTATAGACGCACTTGTCCCATATGAGACACATCAAACAGACCTGCTGCATCACGACAATGTAAGTGCTCTTTCTTTACACCAAGTGGATACTGAACTGGCATATCATAGCCAGCAAAAGGAACCATTTTCGCCCCCACTTCCACATGTAATGCATGCAGTGGTGTTTTCAACAAATCCTGAGTCGCTTGTTCTTGAGCCATTGTATTCTCCATTGGGTTGGGCCGCATCACACTGCGCCCTGCTCCTAGTTCGGGGATGTCTAAATCCGTCATTCCTCTATTATCTACAATAGAAGAGAAATGGCGGAGTATGTGTTATCGCACCTTAACGTCTTGTTATCGACGCCTATACGAAGTGTGATTTTCGCTATCTGGAAATCTTGTTTCCTATAATAAACAAGAATGCGCCCATTTTTCATCTTTAACAAGATACAAACACTCAAAAATGTGACGTTTAACATTCCATTCACAGAATCGAGGGCAATAAAAAAGCACGTTTTCAACGAAGATTACGTCAAAAGCGTGCCTATTCAGAACTATTAAGGGCAAAAGCAATCGTTTGCCTTTATTATAAGAAACTCAACTGTTTGGCGATTATTTCGCCGTCACCCACAAAATTTGCGCGTCCTCTTCACTGGTAGAAATCAGCATATGCCCCATATTGGCATCGTAATAAACGCTGTCACCCGCAGACATGATCATCGGCTCATAGAACTCGGAGAAAAACTTAACTTCCCCCGAAAGTATCAACAAAAATTCTTCACCGTCATGTCGAACCCAGTCACCATACTCTTCAAAGGTTCGAGCACGAACTGTACTCTTAAAAGGCATCATTTTCTTATTCGATAATTGAGTAGCGAGAAGTTCATGCTCATAGGTCGGTGTGGGATGGGGTTTCCCCTCCCCTTTACGTGTGAAATCTCTTCGGCCTGTTGCTACCTTTTTCTTTGGTGGTTCAAATAGTTGTGGCATATCTATATGCAAACCAACTGCCAACTTCTGCATAGCCTGAAAGGTCGGTGAAATCTGCTCGTTTTCGATCTTACTCAAAGTCGAACGTGCAAGGCCTGTACGTTGACTGGCCTCTTCCAGTGTCAGCCCAAGTTTGGCACGAATGTCTTTTATGCGTTCACCCAACTTCAGAGGCTCAATATTTTCATCGCCAGCTTCTTTTGCCAGCGTCAATGATGGGTATTCATCATAGATGTCTTCAGACATACTTTCCCTCTTATCTTGTGACTTCCTTTGACTCATTTTCATTGTTGCATGAAGCGACTTCTACATTAAAGACTAAGTATAAAAATAAAGCGTGCTCTTGGTAACAATTTTGGAAACTCTGTTTCCTATAGGAAATTTTTGATTGATTGTTCGCGCCGAGAGAGGTATGTTATCGACTTGTTAGATGAAGAGATGCGTTTACGACATCAGGGTACTTTTTTTAATCACTAAATCCTGATTCGTTTTTTGAATGTTTTAGTCCTACTTATTTGGGACATTCTCGCGCTGCTACCCAGAACCAGATTTGAGTTCAAGCAGTACTAAGACAAGCCTCAATCAGTCCGCATAACAGGTTATAAAAGCCACTGATTGAACAATGGAAGGTTCACCGCCATGAATGCTCAGTACTTGAAAAGCTACCAAAATCACAGCTTAGAAAGCTTCTTCTCAACCAACCTGTCTGCGACAGACGACGCCGTATTCACCGGAATTCAGGCAGAGTTCGTTCGTCAAAATGATCAAATTGAGCTTATTGCTTCTGAAAACATCGTTTCGAAAGCAGTAATGCAAGCTCAGGGCACGTGCCTGACCAATAAATACGCAGAAGGTTACCCGAATCGCCGTTACTACGGTGGTTGTGAGCACGTAGATACCGTCGAAGCTATTGCTATCGAACGCGCAAAATCTCTTTTTAAGTGCGAGTACGCAAACGTTCAACCTCATTCGGGCGCTCAAGCAAATGGTGCAGTAAAACTGGCGCTGCTTCAGCCAGGTGACACCATCATGGGTATGTCACTTGATGCTGGTGGTCACTTAACTCACGGTGCGCGTCCGGCACTTTCTGGTAAGTGGTTTAATGCGGTTCAGTACGGCGTAGATAAAGACACACTAGAAATCAACTACGACGACGTTCGTGCTCTGGCCGTAGAACATAAACCAAAAATGATTATCGCAGGTGGTAGTGCGATTCCACGTGTCATTGATTTCGCTAAATTCCGTGAAATCGCTGACGAAGTGGGCGCTATTTTAATGGTAGACATGGCACACATTGCAGGTCTTATAGCGACAGGTGCTCACCCTAGCCCATTACCACATGCTCATGTAGTGACAACCACTACACACAAAACATTACGCGGCCCTCGCGGCGGCATGATCCTGACTAACCACGAAGACATCATCAAGAAGATTAATTCTGCGGTATTCCCGGGTCTTCAAGGTGGCCCTCTGATGCACGTCATTGCTGCGAAAGCCGTGGCATTTGGTGAAGCGCTTGGTCCTCAATTCTCAACTTATATCGATTCAGTGATCACTAACGCAAAAGTTCTCGCGGAAGTGTTGCAAACTCGCGGTTGTGACATTGTGACGGGCGGCACTGATACGCATCTGATGCTGGTTGATTTACGTCCAAAAGGGCTTAAAGGCAATAAGGCAGAAGAAGCGCTGGAGCGTGCGGGGATCACATGTAATAAAAATGGTATCCCTTTTGATACAGAAAAACCTATGATTACTTCTGGTATTCGCTTAGGGACGCCAGCCGGAACCACCCGTGGTTTTGGCACTGAAGAATTCAAACTCATCGGTGAGTGGATCGGCGATGTTCTGGACGGTCTGGTTGAAAACCCTGAGGGTAACCCAGAAGTCGAGCAGCGCGTTCGTAAAGAAGTGAAGGCACTGTGTGCTCGCTTCCCACTTTACACTTAAAGAACAAAACATCCTTAATTTTGGAGATAAAGCAATGGATAACACTTTGAAGTTTTCTGACAGCCACGAATGGGTACGTGACAACGGTGACGGTACTGTGACTATCGGTATTTCAGAGCACGCTCAAGAGATGTTGGGTGACGTAGTATTCGTAGACCTGCCAGAAGTTGAAGACGAAATCGAAGCAGGTGAGAGTTTCTCTCTGGTCGAGTCTGTTAAAGCGGCTTCTGACATTTACGCACCTGTTTCTGGCGAAATCGTAGAGATCAACGAAGAGCTAGAAGACAGCCCAGAGCTTATCAACGAAGAGTCTTATGAGGGCGGTTGGATTGTTAAGGTGAAAATGTCTGACGCATCTGAGCTAGACAACCTTAAGAGCGCAGAAGACTACCTAGCGTCTATCGAAGACGAGTAAGCAACACACTATGGTAAGCTGCCCGATATTGGGCAGCTTATTTTTTAAAGATCTCGCAGAAGATCTTTGAGAAGGTAAAGGAATCATGACTGAATTACTTCAAAGCCTAAGCACACAAAATGAATTTGTAGCGCGTCACAATGGGCCAAACAAATCAGACCAACAAAAAATGCTGGACGCGATTAACGTTCTCAACCTCGACACGCTGATCGAAGAGACTGTCCCAGCCCAAATCCGCCTGGAAACACCAATGACGCTTGACGCTCCAATGAGCGAAGCGGACATGCTGGTCGAAATGAAAAAATTCGCGGATTTAAACCAAGTTAAACGTACATTTATCGGTCAGGGTTACTACAACACCTTCACACCAAACGTTATTCTGCGAAATGTTTTGGAAAATCCAGGCTGGTATACCGCCTACACGCCATACCAACCTGAAATCTCTCAAGGTCGTTTAGAAGCGCTTCTGAACTATCAGCAAATGGTCATGGACCTGACTGGTATGGAAATCGCGAACGCCTCTCTACTTGACGAAGCGACTGCTGCAGCAGAAGCGATGACGCTATGTAAGCGTGCAGGTAAGAGCAAGAGCAAAGTCTTCTTCGTGGCAGACGATGTTCACCCACAAACGCTAGAAGTCGTGAAAACTCGCGCTGAGTTCATCGGTTTTGACGTTCAGGTAGGTTCTCTTGAATCTCTACCAGAGCAAGACGTATTTGGCGCGCTGGTTCAATACCCGGGTTCCACAGGTGAAGTTCGTGACCTAACGGACATCATCGCTGCCGCGCAAGCAAACAAAACACTGGTTACTGTTGCAACTGATCTACTTGCTTCTGCACTGCTTAAGCCAGCTGGTGAGATGGGCGCGGACGTTGTTATTGGCTCTGCACAACGCTTTGGCGTTCCAATGGGCTACGGTGGTCCACACGCTGCGTTCATGGCAACCAAAGACAAGCACAAGCGTACTATGCCAGGCCGCGTTATCGGTGTGTCTATCGATAGCAACGGTAATCAGGCACTGCGTATGGCAATGCAGACTCGTGAGCAACACATCCGCCGCGAGAAAGCGACATCTAACATCTGTACCGCTCAGGCTCTTCTAGCTAACATGGCTGCGTTTTATGCGGTATACCACGGTGAACAGGGTCTAAAGACTATCGCTCGCCGTACTCACCACATGACAGCGATTCTAGCGGCTGGTCTAACTAAAGCTGGCTATGAATTAGCGCATAACAGCTTCTTCGATACCATTACTGTCAACACCGGCGAAAATACAGACAAGCTGGTTCAAAAAGCACTGGCATCTGACATCAACCTTCGCAAACTTGAAGGTCAAATCGGTATCAGCTTCGATGAAACAACCACCATCGAAGACATCAACGTTCTGTTCGCTGTATTTGAAGTAAAAGAAAGCGTTGAAACGCTATCTTCAGAGATCGCAGGCAACGAGTTTGCTGCGATTCCTGAAAACTGCCGTCGTACTTCTCGCTACCTGACACACCCTGTGTTCAACACTCACCACAGTGAAACACAGATGATGCGTTACCTAAAACAGCTAGAGAACAAAGATTTCTCACTGACTCACGGCATGATCCCACTAGGCAGCTGCACCATGAAGCTAAACGCAGCCGCTGAGATGATCCCTGTGACGTGGCCAGAATTTGGCTCTATCCACCCATTCGCACCACTTGATCAAGCTGCAGGCTACACAGCTCTTGCGGATGACCTTAAGAAAAAGCTATGTGAAATCACAGGCTACGATGAGTTCTCTCTGCAGCCTAACTCAGGCGCATCAGGTGAGTACGCCGGCCTAATCGCGATTCAACGCTACCACGAGAGCCGTGGTGAAGGTCATCGTAACGTGTGTCTGATCCCAAGCTCTGCGCACGGTACTAACCCGGCAACGGCGTCTATGGTGTCGATGAAGGTAGTCGTTGTTAAGTGTGACGACAACGGCAACATCGATACTGATGACCTGGCAGCGAAAATCGAGAAGCACCGTGACAACCTATCAAGCATCATGATCACCTACCCTTCTACGCACGGCGTATACGAAGAGCACGTGAAAGAAGTGTGCGAGATGGTTCACGAAGCTGGCGGTCAGGTTTACCTGGATGGCGCGAACATGAACGCTCAGGTTGGTCTAACTAACCCAGGCTTCATCGGTTCAGACGTATCGCACCTTAACCTACACAAGACCTTCTGTATCCCACACGGTGGTGGCGGTCCAGGAATGGGGCCAATTGGTGTTAAATCACACCTGGCACCATTCCTACCAGGTCACATCGAAAACGGTGTGGAAGGCGAAGATTACGCTGTTTCTGCAGCCGACCTTGGCAGTGCTTCTATCCTACCAATCTCGTGGGCATACATCGCGATGATGGGTGAAGCAGGCCTAACGGATGCAACGAAAGTCGCTATCCTAAATGCAAACTACGTGATGGAGCGTCTACTTCCACACTACCCTGTTCTTTACCGTGGCACCAACGGCCGAGTAGCGCACGAATGTATTATCGACATTCGTCCGCTGAAAGAAGAAACAGGCATCAGCGAAGAGGATATCGCTAAGCGTCTAATGGACTACGGCTTCCACGCTCCAACTATGTCGTTCCCTGTTGCGGGCACACTAATGGTTGAGCCTACCGAGTCTGAAGACCTGGAAGAGCTAGACCGTTTCTGCGAAGCGATGATCGCTATTCGTGAAGAAATGACACAAGTTAAAGAAGGTGTTTGGCCACTAGATAACAACCCGCTTGTTAACGCGCCTCACACGCAAGTTGACCTTTCAAAAGAAGAATGGGACCGCCCATACTCTCGCGAACTAGGCTGCTTCCCATCTGCTCACCAACGCACTTGGAAGTACTGGCCAACGGTTAACCGTGTAAACAACGTGTACGGTGACCGCAATCTGATCTGTTCTTGTCCTTCGATTGAAAACTATGAGGATTAATGAAGTTTGTTGAGGATAATTAATTAAGTTGGTTAACGATTTAATGAAGATGGTTATCTTAATGAAGTTGGTTAATTCCTAATAGTTCAAAAGCGAACCCTTATAAGGTTCGCTTTTTGCTTTGTGGACCAAGCTATCTGGCGTTAATCAAATTGGAGGCTCACCAACTCGTAAATGGACAAAACCTTGTCAGTGAGTTTGCTAATTTAGTAACGGATAAATTAGTTCAGGTATGAGAAAATCACTTAACTGTGTGTTCAGGTTTAATAATACAAACCAACAACCATTTCTGTGAGATATTAGTCATTTTGTTAACTAATTTTTTCCATAACAAAGTTGGTCAATAGCAGCCCGTTCACTTCCATTTGCTGCTCTTTGACTACACGGAATCCGTAGCGTTCATAGAATGGTCGAGCAGTTAGACTAACTGCGGAGTAATAACGTGATACACCATTTAATCTCCCAATAGAGAATATATGCTCCATCAATGCTCTACCGACGCCAATACCTTGGTAATCTGCATGACAGAAAAAATGGTCAATATAGCCGTCTTGTTGTAAATCGGCGAAACCAACGACTTGACCATTTAGTTCGGCAATAAATGGCTTCATGTTATCGACTCGTTTTAGCCAAACATCCATATCAAAGTTAGCGGGAGCCCATGCTGTAACTTGTTCTGATGAGTAGTCACGGATGTTGATATTTCGAATGGTTTGAAATTTAAGCTCCCATGTTACATGTGCATCTTTTCTTTCGTAGTTTCGGATGGTTATCATGGTGTTGGCTACTGGTTACCTCTTAAGAGTGGCAATTTTACCGACTAACCATATTAGTGTATAGCAACTTCATGTTTAGTATGAGTTATCCATGAGCCAATATATTCAGATGCTTCTAGAATTATAGAGAAATGATTTTCTCCCTCAATTATCATTATTTCCTTATCAGCTTTTTTATTGCTATTTTCTTCTGCGAATCTAGTTACTTTTACTGGGTCAAACGCTTCATCTTTACTTCCAATCCACAGCCCAAACTGCTGTAAATCTGATAGTTGAGTATCAGGAGAATAAGGTGTTACTGAATTAGACATGTTGACAGTATTAAATGTCACTATTTCTGGATTTTTCTCTAAAATGCTTACTGGGAAGTTGAATTTCACCGCTTTCGAATGGCCTAAAAAAAGCCCTCCACTCAACGTATTTATCACAAAATCTGAAACATTTATTGTAGAAAATTCATATCCGCCATTTTTGCCTTCATCATAACTAGTTTCTGAACGAAAGCCAAAATATGGAGAAAGGAATACATATCCATCAATAGAGGCTCTTTGATCCCAACTGGAATAATTAAGCACAAGACCAGCTCCGCCTGAGTGTCCTCCTAAAAAGATAGGAAGGTTTGGATACTGAGCACGGACATGCTTAACCACTTCATTAATATCAGACCAAACTTGTTCATCACTAGGAGCATCACCTCTGTCGCCACCTGAACCTCCATGCCCTCTTAGATCTGGCATATACACGCCTATTTCAAATTCATCTCGTAACCCGACACCAATATGGTTATAGGTAAGTCCACTATGAGCCCCAGCACCATGATAAAATATCAAAATCGCTTTAGCTTGCTGCGGAAGGTAAGACCGAAATGCCAAGGAGGTGTCATCACTCGCCCGTATATACTCCAAAGGCATCAACTCCTTTCTATCAGCATTTTTTATCTCTTTAAGTGAAAAGAACTTCTCTTGTGGCTGTTCCAGTTGATTTGCATATGATTGTTTGGCATAAACAAAAATTGGTAAGAGCACTACAGTAATTGATAGAACAAAACTTAACCTCATCATTTCCCCTTTAATTTTCTTTATGTTGTAATAAATCATATGATTACTTCAAAGGCAGATAAATATCTGTAATTATTTCAGTCTCTGGAACATCTGGGAAAAAACTTACCCTTTCAAAAAACAAAGGATAATCACGTAACTCTTCTTCACTCTGCGGAAGCCACTCAGAATATAAGTAAGTTATAGTTTCACTAATGGTATCATCAGAACCAATATGCTTAATAACCGCACAACGTCCAGTTGGTATTATCTTTGTAATGACACCATATTCATTTTGTTTAACATCACTTTTAATTGAGGCACATATTTCACAGCGGTATTTATCTGGTTCAGTCACAGCAGGATCATCATAAACAATATTAAACGTTCTACTGACATTAGGTGATAAGTTGTTTTTTCTGCGCCAGTCAATGAATGAGTTAATAGTATTTCCAAGTAACTCTAGAGCACCGAGGTGCTCTAACGCTGCAACTTTAGTTTCACTGAAATTTACAATTTCAACGAGATGCGAATATTTATCTGATTTCATACGCTGAATTCTCAATTTCTTGAACTGTTGATATTTTTCATGCCATGAAGTCCATTGCGGCTGCTCTCTAAACTTGGATGGATTCTGACCAATAGACTGACTGAAAGCGCGAGAAAACGCTTCTGAACTTTCATAACCATTGGCAACGGCAATATCAACAACCTTCATATCCTTCTTAAAAGCCAATTGGTACGAAGCTCGCTTCATCCTAGCCTGTCTAATATAAGCAAATGCAGTTATGCCAAAGAGCGAAGAAAACTGCCGGTGAAAATGATACTTGGATAAACAGGCAATACGACTTAGCTTATCTACTGTTAGTTCTTCATCTAAGTGAGAATCTATGTAGTTTAGTAATTGATGAAAACGTTCTTGGTAATTCATTCTTTATAATAACCTTTAGACAAAACCTTCACGGCAACAACAAGTTACTCGTTTTCACCTGATGATACATGATGAAAGTTGCGGAGTTTCAACATGAGCACCAAAGGAAGCAAAAGGTGTGCGTTACTTCACGCAGCCTAAAGTTAAGCACTGTAGTGGTCAACTAAAATTGGCCACGGTTTTAGAGTTTTCCCAATATATTCGTTCTGACTCATTGGGAGTTAGACCACCGTTATACTGATGTGGTCTGAGTTGGCAGTAATATCCAATGATGTAGCGAGTGATCTCTTGTTGAGCCTTAGCAAAGCTACGATAACCCACCGTTGGCACCCATTCCGTTTTCAGACTTCTAAAGAAGCGCTCCATCGGCGCATTATCCCAGCAATTTCCTCGGCGAGATAAACTCTGCTTTATTTGAAAACGCCACAGTAATTGGCGGTATTTACGACTGGTATAGTGACTACCTTGATCGCTGTGGAACATGACACCTTTAGGCTTACCACGAGACTCATAAGCCATCGAAAGAGCTTTGCCTGTTAGCCTAGAATCAGGTGATAACGACATCGACCAACCAATCACTTTGCGGGCAAAAAGATCGATAACAACCGCTAAATACATCCACCGATTACCTGTCCAAATATACGTGACATCGCCTGACCAGACCTCATTTGGAGCGGTAACCGCAAACTGACGACCTAAGTGATTTGGAATTTCAATATGTTCTTTTGAAGCCTTTCTGTAACGATGCTTTGGTTCTTGGCAACTCACTAAACCAAGAGTTTTCATAAGCTTTGTTGCTCGGTATCGGCTCAGCTTTACGCCCTGATTTGTGACTATATCTGCAATGGTTCTCGCTCCCGCTGAACCATTGCTTACGGCGTGAGCCTCGCTAACCAAGCTGCGAAGTTTTACTGCTTCAGCATTGATTACCGTTGGGCGTTTATGCCAATAGTTATAACTACTTCGATGAACATTGAAGACTTCGCATAATGTTTTTATGCTGTAGCTCTGCTTGAGTTTCTTGATTATCAAGAATTGTACAGTGAGTCCGACATCAACAGAGCCGTAGCTTTTTTTAGTATTTCATTATGCTCTTCAAGGCGAGCCAGCTTCTTTTTTAATTCCCGAATTTCTATTTGCTCAGGGGTCATAGGTGAAGCTTTCGGTGCTTTCCCTTGACGCTCTTCTCTTAACTGGCGAACCCATTTATCCATCGTGGATTTACCCACATTCATGGCTTGGGCTGCTTCAGTCACTGAATAGTTCTGGTCTAGGACTAACTGCGCCGCTTCTAACTTAAATTCTGCGCTAAATAGTCGTCTTGTACGTTTTGTCATAATGTCACCTGTTAACTTATGAGGTGATGATATCACCTCTAACTAAGTGACCAAATTCACTATGCCACTACAGAATCAGCGATCACCGGTGAGGAGTATGCGGAAGCAAAAGCATTGTTAATAGAGCAGCGAAAAGTCCCTGAATTTTACAAATCAGAATAGTGTACTTTCACTTACCGTTATTAATGGTGATGAGACCTTTTTCGCTGCTTCATCCCACGGGGCGGTTATTAAAGAGAAGTTCCAAAGAAGTAGTGATTTGATACCGATAATCCCATACAAAAGTAAACTAATCGACCACGATATTTTCTTTGTATTCCATTACTATCAATCGATTAGCTTTAATTAAACTATACTTAGAGATACACATACGGATAAAGTCCCCACAAGGTTGACAGATGGTAAATATAGAAAAACCGACTCACGACCGAAAAATGACTAGTTTCTTTGAACGCTACCTGACGGTGTGGGTTGGATTATGTATTGTTATTGGTATCGCCCTTGGCAAGGTCGCTCCTGGACTTGCAAAAACGCTAGATGGCATGGCCATTTATGTTAACGGAGCACCAGTGGTTTCTATCCCCATCGCTATCTGTCTTTTTTTCATGATGTATCCAATCATGGTAAAAATAGATTTTGCTAGTGTCGTTAAAGCAGGAAAAAGTGGTAAACCAGTGTTCCTGACACTTTTTATTAACTGGTGCATTAAACCTTTTACTATGTATGCCATTGCCATGTTTTTCTTGGGGACCCTACTGAAAGGTTTTATCGGTGATGAGGCTATAGATCTGGTAAAAATGCCGTTTGGTCTTAACTTACCTGTTGGCGCTGCATATGGTGATGGAGTTGTTGTACTACAAGATGGGATAAAAATGCTTCAGATCCCTCTTTGGCGAAGCTATTTTGCTGGGTGCATTCTTTTAGGTATTGCACCTTGCACTGCTATGGTGTTGGTTTGGGGCTATCTGGCAAGAGGTAACGATGGCCTTACATTGGTAATGGTTGCAATTAACTCTCTGACCATGTTGGTTTTGTATGGGATTCTGGGAGGCTTGTTACTAGGCATAGGTAAACTTCCAGTACCATGGCAGGCATTACTCCTTTCCGTAGCTATTTACGTGGCTATGCCATTGGTTGTTGGTTATTTTTCCCGTAAATGGGTTATTAAACATAAAGGTGAAAAGTGGTTCAAAGAAAAATTTTTGCGCGTACTTACACCCATTACAATCGGTTCATTATTACTGACACTTGTGCTCCTATTTAGCTTTAAAGGTGAGACCATTCTGAATAATCCACTGACTATTCTTTGGATCTCTATCCCGCTTTTTATACAGACAGTGTTTATATTTGCTCTAGGATACTTCTCAGCCAGATTCCTAAATTTACGTTATGAGGATGCGGCACCTGCTGCAATGATCGGAGCATCAAATCATTTTGAAGTTGCAATTGCGACCTCCGTAATGATTTTCGGACTTTCATCAGGAGCTGCTCTGGCAACAGTAGTTGGCGTTCTAATTGAGGTACCAGTGATGTTAATGCTGGTTAGTATCTGCAAGCGTACTTCAGGATGGTTTACTACGGATAACTCTTTATAGTCAGTACAGGTATCTTTGGTATTGCAAGAGTATTCATTTTAAGTTTGCTTGGACAGATTTGGTATTTTGTATACTTCTGGGAGTTTTCGTGCATTGAAGCTGCGCGGTCTACCATTGGTAAAAGTCGGACTATTTTATAGCGGGGATTATCAGCGTTCTGTTGCGCAAGCTTGGAATGGGGCAAAAATCAGTTATCAAACTACATCAAGAGCTCATTTGTCAGGCTCTACAAATTTTAAAGCGAACCTCTTAGGGTTCGCTTTATCAATCTGAGCCTGAACGCAATAGAACAGATACTAGTTCCCTTTCGCCAGCGCGTGCTGCTCTACCATGAACGCAATCACTTCATCATTTAAGCAAGACTTACTGACATATTGACGCTGTTTACCCATATGAAGGATAAAACCTAAATCGCTTTGTTGAAGTTGGTCGATTTCACTCCATGCGATAGTACGATTGATCTTGCCACTTTTATAAGTCACGCCTTTGGCGTCAATCTTAAGCTCTACTTTACTGCCAGCACTCGAGCCAATATTCTGACGCCACACCCACCAGGTTCTTTTAAAGTAAACGCTTAGAGCCTCGACAAAACTCAAAACGATAAAGAACCAACCAACATAGCCGTTTGGCAGTAACTCAAACTTAACTAAAACCGAGCCAAAGAGAAGAAAAAGCGCAGCTTTGTAGTAGGATTTAGGGAACTCAGTTGGAGTACTAGTTTCATCGTAACACTCTGAAAAAAAAGCTTTGTCGAGGGTGTATTCTGTGGTGAATTCTTGGCTGTTGGACATATGTGGCTTCTTTGATGCTTTGTGTGAGTGTGTATCCGATGCTGCGACGTTGCAACTTGGGTATTGTATACCTTCTCTCGGCGTTTCTTTAGTTGTTTCAATTCATTTTTTGTAAATTAATGGTACCTAAGATAAGGGGAGTCAGGGGCTTTAAGTGAACGACTTAATAGAAATACCAACACCCAACCATAGAATTTTCGCCCTATTAGATCCATAATCCCCACCCAGATCAGAAGGTCTACCTCCGACCACCCAACGAATTAAGTAAAACTACAGCAATGACAACAGAGTCTAAGGTCATTATCGGCCTACATAACCCAAAGAGTCCAACCAATGTGGGCGCGGTGATGCGCGCAGCAGGATGTTATGACGCGAGTGAAGTGCGCTACAACGGTACGCGTTATAGTCGAGCGGTAAAATTCCAAACCGATACCCAAAACATTCAAGAGCGTATTGCTTTGGTGGAAAAACCAGTACTCACGACAGAGCTGGCAGATGATGTTGAAGTCGTTTGTGTCGAGTTTGCCGTAGGCGCAAGTTCTCTGCCTCACTTTGAGCATCCTGAAAAAGCCATCTATGTATTTGGCCCCGAAGACGGTTCTCTGCCGCAAGAGCTCGTGGATAGAGCACACCATGTAGTTTACGTGCCGACGAATGGATGTATGAACCTTGCAGCGACCGTTAATGTAGTCTTGTATGACCGATTGGCGAAGACAATAGGTACAATTGACGATCATCAGCAAGTGATTGCAAATCGAGACAATAAAAACCGTTTAAGAGTGAAAGCCGTTTGAGCACAACTATAATCACAGTATCACTATATAGCTCTGCAAGGCTTATAGATACCTCTACACTGCATACTTTGCTAAACTCCCCCCTTTGATGAGTGAGACCCCTAAAAATGATGACTGACGAAGAAAGAATCGAACTGCAACGAAACAACCCACTGCACGGGCTAAAGCTAGAAACCATGTTGCAAGAGTTAGTGGATTTTTATGGTTGGGACATTCTAGATACCGCTATGCGTTTCAACTGCTTTAACACCAAGCCTTCGATTGCGAGTAGCGTGAAGTATCTGAAGAAAACCGAATGGGCGAGAGAAAAGTTAGAGAACTTTTACCTGTATCGCTTTAAGCGTATGCCTCGAGCGAGCGCAGAAGAATATGACTTGCCACCAAGAGCGCGCACCTTCCCGCACGGTCTTGAACCTAAAGAGCCGATGCCGCTCACCGTAGATTCGATTTTGAAATCGCAGGCTAAAGCGGCTACAGCATTTAAGAAACGCTCAGGCCGTGGACGCCAAACGCGTCGATAGTAGCGCTATAGTGCTTTAAAACAAAAGATTGAAGTGAGAGGGCAAAACTGGCGTGCCCTCTCTCCCACCAATTACATTCTACTGTTTACGCTTTTTCTTCTTTTTACCCGTACCGGCTGGCTTTGCACGCGGTTTCATCGGTGCAAAGTAAGCTTCGCTTTGATCGTCTTCCACTTCAAAGCCCTCAACCTGCTCACGCTCAAGCTGAAACTTATTTTTCTTTTCTATCACTTTAAAATGGTGATAGTCATCGTAATCGATGAGTGATAGTCCAAGACCAACTTCGCCTGCACGGCCACTACGACCAATTCGGTGCATGTAGTCAGCTGGGCTACGTGGTAAGTCAAAGTTAATCACCACCGGAAGTTTTTCTATATCCAGACCACGCGCCGCGATATCGGTCGCAATAAGCACTTGGATCTCGCCAGACTTAAAGCCTTCAAGTACACGAGTACGAGCACCTTGCCCTTTGTCACCGTGAAACACCTCTGCAGTGATACCGCGTTTCGACAGTTTTTGAGCCAGGTGGTTACAGGCGTTCTTGGCATTAACAAAAATCAACGTCTGTCGCCACTGATTCTGTTTGATTAGGTGCGCAAGTACCGCAGTCTTCTGACCCTTGTTAACACTAAATACACGCTGTACCAAAGTGCTGGCATCTGCACTCTGTAACTGAACTTCAACGGGATCGTTCAATAAGCCCTGAGCCAGGTTTGTCACTTTTTCAGGGAAAGTAGCAGAAAACAGTAGCGTCTGTTTCTTCTCTGGCAGTAACGCAAGAATCTTATTGAGTTCTTCAGTAAATCCAAGGCTCAACATACGGTCGGCTTCATCGAGAACGAGTGTTTTTACTTGGTCTAACTTAACGGCATTACTGGAGACCAGATCAAGCAAGCGACCCGGCGTTGCGACAATAACATCGGCACCACCGCGAAGCGCTAGCATTTGCGGGTTCACCGATACGCCACCGAACACAGCAACCGTTTTAATCTTATCTCTCACGTGATACGAATAGGACTTAACGTTGTATGCCACCTGTGATGCCAACTCACGAGTTGGGACCAAAATCAGGTGAGAAACGAAATTACCACGGCGAGTAGGTGATGAATCTTGCTGAAGGATCTTTTGCAGAATTGGCAGCGAAAAAGCAGCGGTTTTACCAGAACCGGTATTGGCACCACCAACAATATCTCGCCCTTCGAGTACATGAGGAATGGCATGAGATTGAATTGGCGTCGGCTGGCTATATTCTAGCGCTTCTAATCGCTCGACTAAGGTTGGAATCAATCCAAGATCGGCAAACGTCGCTTGCTGTGTGTTATCTGTCATCGCTATGAGTGGCTCAGTGCTAGGTAAAGGCCGTGTATCTTATGCTATTTGCCGCGAAGATGTTAGCTATAATGAGCTAAACAGAATATTAACTGAAGGAGAACTATAGAGGTCCCGTCCTTCCTTATTCAGTATACCCCTGGAAACAACCGATAGCGCATGCGTCGTGTGTAGTCTTGATACCCCGGCAACTCTTCCTGTAAAGTCTGGTCTTCAAGTAAGGTTCTAATCACCGCGATGATTGATGCCACCGCCGCAGGAATTAGTGCCCATACCGAACTCAGAGCAAGAACAATACCGAACAGCGCAAATGAGCCATTGAGCAAATTCGGAGGACCAATTATAGCGATGGTCCAGCCCTGCCACAATGAACATAGGAAAGCCGACACTCACTGCCATCAGTGGAGCAAGCACTCTATCCCAGGCTTTTGCATTTTTGATATTTTCAATATTCTGTCTTTCGGCTGTTAATCCGGGATGTCGTTGTTCCGCCCATATGCGTCCACCAATACCAGCGGCCAAGATCAGAATGGAAAATAGCCACGCCTGCCACCAGCCAGAGCGAGCTTAAGCTACACTTGGATTTCCAGTTGTAGTATGCCGCATCAAAGATGCCAAATTCACGGCAGACTTCATTGACCTTTCCGCCTGCTTCCACTTACTTCAGGTTCCTGGCAATTTGTGTTTCTGTGTAGCGTGATTCTTTTATCATGCGTTCTCCGTTTGTTTTAGTGTAAACGGAAAAACTCTAATTGCTAGTGACCGGTTTATTTGGGGTGGGTTACACAGTCACTTGTAAATAACAAAACGGCGCGTGAAGCGCCGTTTGTATTTATTGGTAAAACATTTTTAAAGATAAACTAAGCCAGTTTAAATGTTGCTACCTTTTCACTTAAACTCGCGGCTTGAGTTTCTAGCTCATTGGACTCCGTCAGGCTCTCTTGCGCACCAATCACCAATTGATCGGTCACATCTTTAATCGACGTGACATTTTGGGTGATCTCTCCTGTTACGTGCGTTTGTTCTTCAGCAGCGGTGGCAATTTGAGTTGCCATATCGCTTATTAACGCAACCGCTGAGTTAATTTCTTCTAACGCGTGAGAAGCTCGGTCAGCATCTTCCACCGAATGCAACGCCAGTT
This sequence comes from Vibrio hangzhouensis, assembly GCF_900107935.1. Classification (GTDB taxonomy): domain Bacteria; phylum Pseudomonadota; class Gammaproteobacteria; order Enterobacterales; family Vibrionaceae; genus Vibrio; species Vibrio hangzhouensis. Next base: position 394,691 of record NZ_FNVG01000001.1, read on the forward strand.
TCGAGCTGCTTTCCATCAATTCAACTGCTTGAGCTGTTGTACGCTGTAACGTATCGATGGTCGATTTGATCTCTTCAGTTGAAGAGTGAGTTCGCTGGGAAAGTACCCTAACTTCATCGGCCACTACGGCAAAACCACGGCCTTGCTCACCTGCACGCGCCGCTTCAATCGCAGCATTAAGGGCGAGTAGATTTGTCTGCTCAGCAATTCCTTGAATGGTTGCCAGTACGGTCGAGATCTCTTGCGCATGCTGGTTAAGCTCGCTGATCACATTGCCCGCCTCGTTAACTTCATTAGCCAGACTATTAATAGAACCTTTCGTATCCATCACTAGTGTATGACCATTATTGGTGCTGGTAGCAGAATCTTGAGCTGCTTTTGCCGTTTGTTCAGCGTGGGAAGCAATTTCTTGAGTCGCACTGGCCATTTCAGTAACTGCAGTTGCCACCATGGCAATCTCTTGCTGTTGATGATTAAGCTCGCTAACCGAACGATTCGCACGTTTAGCGCTCTGTTCAGATTGATCATTAAGCTGTTCTGACTGACCACGAATATGACCTATCAACTGCTGCAAACTACCAACAAAGCTGTTGAAATTCTGAGCAAGCTCACCAACTTCATCTTGGTTTTCAACATGAATTCGCTGAGTCAAATCTCCGCTACCATTAGCAATTTGCGCCAATGCTTGCGATACATGGTTAAGCGGGCGAAAAAGAATGTTACACAGGAGGTTAAACAACAGAGTACAAACTATTACGACACCGAAGGTCACCAACATTTGACCGAGCGCTGCATCAAATAGCGGCGCAATCAAAGAGTCATGGTTGACGACGCTCACCGTGATGAGGCCAGTCCCTTCAATAGCTCGAGCATAAAGCACATAATCATGGCCGTTTAGGACGATTGGAGTATATTTGCTGCTCGCCAGTGCCATTTGCACATCGGAGAAATTCAAACCGAGCGAACTGATATTTTTATTCAATAGTTGAGTATCTGCGTGGGTGTACACCGTGCCTTTATTGGTCGCGATGAACATATAGCCTTCTCCCGGAAGGATCACTTTTTCTAAACTGTTTAGAATATCGGTAATTTCAACGTCCGCGCCGAGCACGACCTGCTCGCCATGAAGCTGCATTGCTTTACCTAAAGAGACGACGTTCGCCCCAGTGGCCGCTGCAACGGTTGGGTTATCCATGAAGACTTTATTCGGGTTTGCTTTGGCGTTGATATACCAGCCCCACTGGCGAGGGTCGTCATTCCCTGCCGGAAGTACGACGCCATTAGCATTTTTCTGTGAACCATCGGGGAAAGCTAAGAACACGTTATCAAACGAAGCTGAATCGCGTACTTGCTTCAGGTGGGTCACCAGGCCATCTTTTTTTGATTCTTGAGACAAAGATGTGAGCGCTCGCTCTTTTGATACGATCCAGTCAGAAACATATTGGTTATAAGAAGCTGAAGTACCCTCTAAACGTTGTGCGACTTCAATATCAAGTCTTTGCAGAGAAGCGCGAAAAGATAGTGATTCAACCAATATCCCCCCCAGGATAATGGCCATACTAGCTGAGATCGCCAACTTATTTTTTAGCGAAAGTTTCTTTAACATAGGAAACCTTATTGTTATAAGTATAAAACCAGTGGCATACTAATCAGCTCACCACTCGGTAACAAGCACTATTTATTTTACACTTTAAAATAAATCAAACAACTGGTTAATCATATGTAGTGTGCTAAATATCACAGTGCGCTCCTGATATTTGCAATAAACCTGAGGAGAGGTTCATTCCACATCTTCCAAATCATCAGGTAACTCGCTAATATCCAGGCTCAAACTGATCTATTCCCTATCATCGTATTAATCGCTGCATTTGGATTAAGAGAAAAATCCAATATAAACAACTCACACCTAATCAATGAACTTCGCTGTCTAACTGCCTAGCCCTCTTTTCAGTAGGCCCGCATCACCATCTTATTAGCAATTAAACGCTAGACGCTTTATTTCTTTTTTTGTATGAGATGAGGTCATCCAAAAATAGGGAACTGTAAGAATATTTAGAGTATCAACTCCAATGCTTCTTGATAAAAAAATATGCTTGAGATTCTCTGAAAAAACTATATCTTTCGTCGACCCACTTGCCATTAAATGAACTTCAACAGCTGGTAATGAAGGTCGAATTTTACTTGCTCTTACTTTACATATAACAAGACCCACCTCACAAAAATACACTTATTGGTCATTCATTGATTAGGTTTGTGTCCTCGTAATGTAACCCTCCCCAAAAAAGACAAGTGATAATATCCGTTGTACATGTGTAGTTCCCTGTACTTCAAATAAATTTAAAGGCACATTTTCGAGCTCTTTACTGTCCAAAGACGATTTACTTTCTCATTAAAGAACGAATAGAACGAGTTCAGGAAGCACTATTGAGAGGTAGGCTCGCAGCGTAATGACAGCAATAAAAGCACTCCACACAGCAGCCAAATCACACCCTTGAGAATGATTGAGTTTACATCAACAATCTGATGATCCGCTCGCATCTCGACTCCGCGTAAAAATGCTTCCAGATGAGCAAAGAATGGAACAAACATACCACCGAATGCGTACCCCCACGCCCCTACCAGCATGAGTTTGGCCTGTTTCATCCTTTTCACTAGCATGGTTGCGGCCATAAACAACAGAGCTCCACAAAGCAGATCTTCCATCATTGTAGTAGCGTTAATTGAAAAGTAGTTCATCCCTCTGCGGGCAATCTCTCCAAGTAAAAAAACCGCACTCATGGCATACGTACAAATAGCTAATAGTCTATTCATCACTCATATCTCTTTCATTAATCAGTAAGATACCGGAGCCAGATTTGGCTCCGGTACGGACTACTTGCAGAAGGAGCGGCTTATTTGATCTCTTTGACGTAAGGCAGAACGCGGAACCCATCTTGCACTTTCTGGCTTGGAACATAGTGACGGACGGCTAAACTAAACAAACCCGACTCATTTTCCGTCTCTAAGTTGTTAATAGCATCTGGTCCACAGCCAAAACTCACCGTATAGGTGCCATCAGGGTTCTTTTTGGCAAAGTTAGAACTTACATTAGCGACATCTTTAAACATGAAACCCGCTTTGTTGTAGACAGTTATCGACCAAAACGCTTGGTTTTCTGGATTTGGGAACGTCGCTTGGTAACACTTGTCTGCAGGGAAGTTACCAGATACTTCATAAACATTGTCCACTAGCTGTGCCCCACCCCAGCCTATTGCGGCACCAACCGCATACTTTTCATAGGTGAAAAGTTGCTGCGAGTCATCCTCTGGGCTAGTAAACATGCCAAATGTTGCTTGTGCACCATCACGCTGAAGAATCACTGGCATCTGAGCTTTAAGATCTTTTTCAACTGCTTCAAAGGCCTCCTGATTTACCTGAGGTGCAGTAAACTGATTGTTCGAACCCGCTTCAATTCGCATCTTGTCTTGAATTGCATGCACTTCATCAGGGGTAAACCTGGTATCAGTTCTAACAATAATATGGACGTGGTCACCAGTATGAGTGCTCAGCTCATAAGTTCCAGCACCATAGTGCATTGGCTGAATACGGTGATCTTCAGTAATCACCTCAAGGGACATATACATGTCATCTGGAATCTCAGGCAATGTTACGGACGCCCCCTTTGAAACATCAATGGTCGCCATTGAGTAGTAAGTGTCTCGGTTCATTCTTACAACGGGTTGGTCATCCGTTGGCGTGAGAACTCGCTTATGCTCGAAATTGTTAACCCCTACTTTTTCCTGAACTTTGACGAACTGTCGCGCGGTCTCAAATACTGGATAGTTTTCTTTGGTGGTGATTTTGCCGTCTTCAGCAAAGTAGTCTGTGAGCGTTGCAACGTCTTTAGCGAACACTGCATTAGACATAAGTACCATACTGGCAAGAGTGCTGATAGTAACAAATTTCATAGTTTAAACCCTTAGCTTCGTTAAGTTGTCGATTGGCTATCTCTGTTAGCGATGGGGATACAATAACGACTTGGTTAAACATTGACCAATGACGTTTACGTATAGTATCTATACGCAAAAAGCATTGCCTAAATCTGTCACCATTCTTTATGTAGATACCGGAATTCATCGACTGAATCTGGTTTCAAGCAAACACGCCATCTCTGATAGTCGAGACAATCAAGCTCTTAAACCATTTGTGCGCTTCACTATGCATGGTACGTTTGTGCTCTATCAGATAGAGACTCGCTTCTACTTGTTTTGTGCCCTGTAAACTCAGAATAGGAACGAGTTGCTCATCTAAGTTAGATACCTTGGCAAGCATATGGGTAGCAGCCATAACGCAATCTGTACCCTGCATAAATTCAACTAGTGAAGCTATCTGACCACTTTTAAACGCAAACTCACGACAAAAACCCAGATCCTCTAAATAGATATCAATGGGATTGTTAAACTCAAATAATGAGCTAATGTCTAAGCTCATATCAACGAATCGATATTTCATTATCTCTTCTAAAGTGACCTCACTGCACTGTGACAGAGGGTGATTTTTCGAGACATAGAAAACCGGATACATGGTTCCTAGTTGTTGGTAAGAATATTCGCTGTCATCTTTCGGTGGATTAATATGTATTGAGAAGTCGACCTCTCGTGCAGACAAATGTTGAATAGGCGTATTTGTGATCGGATATTCAGCTAAACTGGCGGAAGGGGCATGATCCATAAGCGCCGATGCTAAAGGAACCGACAGAAATCCACTCATAAGCGGCGGAATAGATATAGTAAAGGTATTCTCACAGTTTTGCGGGCTAAACTCCTTTTTAGCAAAGATATTTTGTGTGGACACTAAAAGTTCATCAATAGGTGCTTGTAATTCAAGAGCCTTTTGAGTCGGTAGCAGCCCATTTGCTTCACGGACTAATAACGGATCATCAAAAATTTCTCTCAATCTGCCTAACGCTCTACTCATTGCTGGCTGAGACAAATAGAGTTGCTGCGCGGCCCTGGTTACGTTGCGCTCTTTGAGTAGCACACTGAGGGAAACTAGCAGGTTAAGGTCAATTCTTGATAATTGCTGTTCAATGGTTACCTTCATGTTCTTCCCATTCGTTTTCCGGTGTTTTAGTTAGTACTTATGGACTGTTGACTCTTCTATTATGCTGACACTGAGCACGCTTTCGATTCCAGAAGCACAAAAATTTCTTTGAGTAAAAATCCAATTGACGGTGAAAACCACTCTAAACCGTATCACTGCTTTGAGCATAGTCGTCTATTACTGTGTTCCACAACACCCCTCGTTGGGTGTGTGTTCTCATATATCCTTTGAAGTTCGCGCAATATCAGGGACAGGCACAGTTAGATGATGAGCCTGACTGAACTATGTGTCATTTGCTATCTTTATAGAAAAGAGAGACATAAGGACTGTATTATGGCATTTGATTGGATTGAATGGTTTGGTTATTTGGCATCGTTGGTGGTGCTTGTCTCTCTGACTATGACATCAATAGTCAAGCTAAGAGTGATTAATTTTATAGGTTGCTTACTGTTTGCAGCATTTGCTTATTTTATTAACTCCTATCCAACCATGTTTATGAATCTTGGAATTGCTTGCATTAACGTCTATTACCTCTACCAGCTTGCGGGGTCGAAAGATAAGTTCAAACTGGTATCGGCCACTATCGGTTCCGAATACTTCGATCACTTTGTTGCAACCAATGCCAGAGATATCGAAAAACAGACCACCATAAGCGAATTGAGAAAAGGAAACTCAGCCTTTTATATGTTACGAAATAACGCCATTGCTGGCCTTCTGGTCGGGACTAAGCAAGACGATGGCGTATTAAACGTCTCACTCGATTACGTGACACCAGAGTATAGAGATTTAAAGCTGGCTTACTATCTATATCAAACCAACCCCGCGCTAATAAAAAGTCGAGGAATATGTGTACTTAAAGCAACGGCAAACACCTCTGAGCATCGCGATTACTTAATACGAGTCGGCTTTAATAAATCGGAAGGCAGTGACCATGAGTATGAAAAAAGGCTGTAGCACGAGTGTTCACAAGATTGAAAGCATGAGCAAACCGTGGCGAGATGAGTGCCTATGCCCACATAGGAGTTAGATGGTGATAGAGGTGCTAACAACCGAGTCGCTAACCGCCACACCTCATTGTTCGCCTGACCTGCTGCATTCGATTTGGCGATAACCAACTCCATTAATGACTACAATCTTTTATTACATCAGATAATCTTGTGACTAATCGTTTATCCCATTCCTCACCAAAAGAGGTCGTCGCCCTCGTGAAAACGAGGACCACTCGTAGCTCATTACTCACTGCCAAGCTCAGATCCATGACCCTGTGACGTTAATAAGAGTTCCGGGCTATGTATTTTCCCTCTCCTTTCGTCGTGCATTTTAAAATACAAACCCTCCCACGATGGCTGCTCCGGCTATGATCGAAAGATAAAAGCGACGACTGTTCCATGTAACCCAATGTACAAGGTAGTGTTCCCACACATTTCGGTCGCTATCTGTCACGAGAGCTAAGCTATTGTTCAGTGGCACGTTGAATCTAATGGTGATAAGAAAGCCCAAAATCGCAAGTAAAGCACCGTATAGCAGCGGTGAGTGAAAGGTTAACAATCCCTCGGCCAAGCCAATTGCAAGCATTAGGAGGCTACTCAACGGTGACAACATAAAGATGAGCAAAAAGGTTTTGTTCAAAATCACCTGATTAATACGATTCATCGTTTTTATCCCATCTTGCTCTGCAAGTACTATCATGACTGTATTGTGAAAAATGAAGTAAATCCCAGCCAAAAGGGCTGTTGAAGTAGCAGCAATGACACTCAGGATTTGAAATAGAACTATAGACATCGGGTTCTCCTCATCAGGACTCACTGTTTGTCTATTACAGACGATTAGGCGATGATTTGGTTAATCAGAAATCGCAGAATTTTTGCAGGAAGTACGTTTTTATGGATAACCGGGTGCCACAAGAACTTTCTAAGTTCGATCTCAAACAACGTCAAGGCAAAGAAGTAGGGTCCCCTCTCGGTCAGCTTAAGATGAGTAGCGTGTTTTATACTCACTCAACCATGAAGCAACCTTGGGGCATAAAAATGCCTTCCATTCCGTCAAGTACCATGTTCCATTTGGTTCTCGACGGCGACGCAATTATCAACGTTTGCAACTCACGGGTAAAACTAGGCCCAGGAGATTTTATATTGCTGCCCCGTGGAGCTGGTCACGATATTGTTGATATTAACAGTACAACCGCTCGTGACTTGTTTGAGAACAACATTGAAAAAGTGACTGAATTCTATGAGCGTTTAACGACCAATGGATATGGAGACGAAACGATTACACTGTGTGGCACAGTATTGTTCGATAACGAGGTCACCAAATCCATCATCAGCTCCATGCCCGATTACATCCATATAAAAGCTAACTCGAAGGCTCACCAAACAATAAAAAGCATCGTGCAAGCTATACAACTAGAAACACAAAATGAAAGTTATGGCACCGGATTGATCGTATCGAAGTTGGCTGATGTTTTAATTCTGCAGTGCATCCGTGCGTGGATTAATGATGTGTCCGGTGATAACCCGAACTGGTTAGTTGCACATACTGATAAACGATTATCAAAAGCAATGAAGAAAATTCATGGCGATCCGTCAGCTAACATAGACATTGAGTTGTTAGCAGACCTTTCGGGTATGTCTCGAACCACCTTTATAGACTATTTTAAGAAGGTGGTTGGTCAAACTCCTAAAAAATACATTACTGACTGGCGATTGTCGTTAGCGAGAGAAAGGTTGTCACAAGGCAATGAGCCCGTATTGGTCATTGCCCTTGATGTAGGTTATCAGTCAGAAGCTGCATTTAGTCGTGCCTATAAAATCAAATATGGCGAGCCTCCATCTCATACAAAAAGCCAACGTACTTGTTAGTCGCGATTGAACTGAAGGCGCCAGATTTTAAACATGCATACTGCCCCACTGAAGGTGTTATCGCTTGATTAATCCCAGTATCCCGCTTCAATGGTCTTCGCGACATAATCGGCAAACCTGGTAGGCTTACGACCGGTCGCTTCTTCTACGCCGTTAGTGAGATTTGAGTTTCGACCATCAAACACTACAGTGAACAATTCATTAAGTAACCATTGATAGTCTTCTGGTACATTCTGACTTTTTAAGAGGGCTAAGTAATCATCGATAGCGACCGACGTAAACTTAATATCCTTACCTAATTGCTTTGCGATCTCCTCAATACAATCTTTAAAAGTCATTAACTCAGGGCCGGTCACTTCAAACAGACGGTTACGTTTACCCGAGTCCACCAATGCCGCTACCGCTACTTCTGCGATATCATCCACATCGATGAATGGTTCAGGGATATTCCCTGCGGGCAGGAAAAGCTCACCACTTAATACGCCTTGCGCCATAAAACTCTCACTGAAATTTTGAGCAAACCAAGACGCTCGAACGACATTCCATTCCAGACCACTATTAATCAGTATTTGCTCGGCTTTTTCTGCACGTTCTTCTCCACGACCAGAAAGCAAAACAATATGCTCTATACCCTCACTTTTCGCTACGTCTACAAAAGCCTGTATATCACTTTCTGCATTAGGGACAGCTAAGTCAGGTTGATACGTCACATATGCCGCTCTCGCTCCATTCAAGGCTGTTGGCCATGTGCTGCGGTTTTCCCAATCAAAGTTAGTTTCGGTGCTGCGAGATACCGGTCTGGTTTCGATTCCCCTTTCAAGCAATAGCTTGTTAACCCGTACACCTGTTTTCGCGTTTTTTCCGATGATTACAATCGGTGCTGATTTTTTTGAGTCTGACATAATTCCTCTCCTAGATTGTGTTTAATGCCTGTTTCTATCTGGCATCACTATCATGGTCTTGAAGAGTGTTGTTATGAATGATTTAGAGTCCGTATTTGTTAACATAAAGTCTGATAGTCGCCGCATGATTGGGTGTACGTCCTCGTTCTGTCGAACGGAGCTTTGATTGCAAGGGTAATCTGACACCAATCTCATGCGTTACCAATTTTGGTATTTTCCCTTCGAAACTCTTTCTTAACCATGACCAAACGAAACGCAGTTCATGGAAAAATCCGTCATATCGAACGGGCATTTTTACCTCGTTCAGTTTTTTAACTTTACTGAAGAAACTATGGTGGCTTGGTATGCACAGACACAAAATGATAAATAAGAGTATCCAGATAGCATGAAAAAATTGAACCTCTTCTTTGCAGCTCTCATCTTTACTTTGCTAACGGGTTGCTCCTCAACTGCGGCAGTCGTCGATGAAAAAACCAGCAGTTACGCCAAGTCACATAAGCTAGTTGGTCAAGCGTCATGGTATGGTGATAAGTTCCACGGCAAGCTCACTGCAAGTGGAGAGCGGTATAACATGAGAGCCTATACTGCGGCTCATAAAACCCTGCCTTTTGGAACCATTGTAAGAGTGACTAATACAGCGAATGGTAAGTCGGTCGATGTCAAAATCAACGACCGCGGTCCCTTTGTAAAAGGAAGAGTCATTGACCTTTCCTACAAGGCATTTGGGCGAATCGGCAACACCAATAAAGGTGTAGCACCGGTCAAAATTGACATCGTTGATGATAGTAATAACTTCAGGTACAAGCACTAGCCCTTTCGCCACTACTTTTGTGTCCCCTGAACTAAATAGTGCAGCCAACTGCTGCACTATCAAGAAATCAGAACCGACGTAAATTCAAAGACTGTTTATTTGATCTTCTGATAACCAGCGATAAGCAAGTTCAACGGTATTTAATAAGTTCGAGTAGATTCCCCTCCCATTTTCACGCAATTGCTAAACCAGGCAGAATTCAAGCTACAAGCACGGTTTATCCAGAAATTAATCTATGTGTTCCGTTGATTGAATCCGTCAGAAATCAAAAAGCATACGATATAGGGCTTCTCTCGACGCCGGACTGTTGTCTCTGTGCGTTGCGTACTCAACATGTGTGTCGCCATTCGCTGAAGGTGATAGCTTAATACTCCATAGCGCTTTGAGCTGGTTTGGTACGATTGAATATCTGACATCCATAATATGCAGTTCGTTAGTGGGATCCTGCGCTAAGTAACCATTGGAAAACCAACGGAATCGTTCGATGTCTCTGGCTTGCTGTGAGCTCGGGTCGAGCCAGGGAAAGTCTCTGCTAACGTCGAGTTTGGCAATGGAGTCACCGGGGTAAGTTTTCACTGATGTGCCTACCCTAACTGCATCGACAAAGTAATGTTTTTCTGTCTCGTAAACCACTTTCCAGACCAGAATATTGGCAAAGCTTGGCTTGGCTTCCAGTTGTATCGGCGTATGTTGTCGAGCTTTGGCTAGCTGCCATCCGGCAGCCTCTGCTCTGTCTCTTTGTATCATCCCCAGCGTGGGGTAAATTAGCGCCCAAACAAACGCGACACGTGCTAACCAGAGCCTGCGTTTCAAGGTCGCAAATAGTAGCAGGGTGATAATTGGGAGTGCGAAAGCTGGGTCAATTACAGATACCGTGTTCCAGGCATAACGTTCATTGGTTAGCGGCCAAAATAGCTGAGTGCCATAAGAAGTGCATGAATCCAGCAGTGCATGCGTACTGTAGCCCAACGCACAATACAACCAACTTTGTTTAAACGCGAGTCCGCGCTTTTTGGCGTAAAGTGAATGCAATAGTAGCGCACAAAGAAGACTGCCAATAGGGATAAACAAAAGTGAATGAGTAAATTGACGATGAAACTCCAGGAACAGTAATGGATCACGCGATGATCGAATGAGAACATCCAAATCTGGTGCCATTCCCGCGAGTAAACCTAACACACCGGCAACGACCAAATGCTGTTTTTTACTTGCGGATTGTGACAAAGAGGCGCCCAACACACCCTGCGATAATGGATCCATTCTCAACTCACCGATATCATCTAACTGATTTATATATGATAGATGGTGCTAGGCCACTCTATCGACTTTAACAGCAAGATATTTTGTCGTGCTCTCATGTTTTCCACCAGCCAGGCTTTCCTATCTTGCTAAAAAGGGTATATACATAGTCTTATATTGTTCAGAAATTTGGCTCTTTTATGACGCTCAAAGAAGTTCTTCAAATCCGAAATGTTCGTTACTTCCTGATGTTTCGGTGCAGTTACTTTGCGCGCTTTTACTACCCTGTTTTCACCCTGCTCTATTTAGACTACGGCTTAACCTTATCTCAATTTGCGATGCTTAATGTGGTTTGGGCGGCCACCATTGTTCTTGCTGAAGTCCCATCGGGGGCATTTGCTGATGTGCTGGGACGCAAAAAACTCGTGGTGTTGTCCTCGGTTATCATGTTCATCGAAATTGCCATGATCGCTTTTGTTCCCACAGGCAACCCGACTCTGGTCTTCATGGTCTTTTTGGTAAACCGTGTACTAAGTGGCTTAGCAATGGCGTTGGCAAGCGGTGCAGATGAAGCCCTGGCTTACGACACGTTAAAAGAGTCTGGCCGTGAAGATGTATGGCCGCACATTCTTCAAATTCAGCTTCGCATCGCCTCTGCTGTGGGTATTTTTGTTACTTTACTGGGTGCGGCCATGTATGACGTTGACTTCATGGCATCCATCTATCGTGCGCTCGGACTCGTTGAGCCAGAAAGTACCCAAGACATTATGCGTATTCCCGTCTACGCGACTCTCATCGTTGCACTGATTGCTATTTACTCAGCGGTCAACATGCAGGAAGACAACAAAACGCATGAACGTCATAGTGATAAATGGGCAATGACACAGGCAAGCCTGAGATTAACTCTGAATACGGGTCAGTGGGTACTGTCTATACCTTATGTATTGTTTATTCTGCTTTATTACAGCCTCTTTGAACACACATCACGCATGTTCTTAACCATGAACAGCCAGTATTACCGAGCTATCGACATCCCGATTATCTATATCGGTTTTATTGGTGCCGGAGTCAGTGTGTTTAAAATTTTGTTCGCCGGACAAAGTCGTAAATTGGCTGAGTACATGGACCCCAAAACCTTCATTACGGTTATGGGCGTCGCGACCATGGCAACCTATTATTGGATTAGTCTGGGGTGGTCCATCTATGGCGTGTTACCCGCGCTAATATTGATCTTTATTATTATGACAGTGAACATTTTCATTAGCTTTCACCTCAATAAACAGACCGCGTCATACAACAGAGCTACAGTGCTGAGCTTTAAAGGCCTGATGTTTAATCTTGGATACGGTGCTATCGGCGTTTTATACGCCTTCTATTATAAATTACTGTCTCAAGACTACACTGCAGAGCAGATAGCACAAGGCATAGACTTCATTGACTCACTGTCTTCATTTTTCTACTACTTCACCTTTTTATTCCTATCAATCAGCATGATGTTCCATTTTAAAAATAAAAAGCAGGCAATTTTTTGAAGTGACTGCGTATGAGTCATTGACCTAATCGAACCAAGGATAAGTAGGATATTAGTGCTTGTGAAATTGGATAGCGAAGTTCAGAGTAAAAACTAGTCCGCCAAGTTTCACTAACAAAACGAGACCAATACGCACGCTTTGTTAGTGAATGAAGTACTTGTTAATTCTCGCACCAAACTCGGACCACGATTGATGTTCAATCCCAGTGGGGTAAAGCAACGGAATCGGCCTCTTCCACCATTTTCATACCATCTTCTAACAATAAATACCGGCTGAGCACCAAATACACCACAGCGCTACGCACTTTCATCATATAGTCGTCTTTGGTGGGATATCTCAATGCGAGCTCTTCTGCTGAATATGGGTCAAACGTACCACCGTTGGCAAAGAAGATGCCACCGCCACCAGCATAATTGAAGTCGATGCCTCCGTAATCACCTAATGGCGCACCAATAGCAACAGGCGAGCCTACGTTCAACACTGTGGACATATGAGGTAAACGGATACCGCCTTCGGCACTACCATCGCCATCTTGATCCGCGGTATAGACATCGCCACCACTCCAACTCATGGCGGCCGGGTCATTTCTTAAGTCCAGAAATGATACCGCTGGCGTATCTACAAAAGATGAATACATTAGCTGACTCGGCGCCGGAGACATTCCATATTTCACCTGCAAGTAAAGATTCCAGAAGGACGCTCGTACTGCGGGTACCACTGAAACTGGATTTTGCTTGAATTCAAATCCGAATCCACCAAAAACTATGTCAAATGGCAAAAAGTTGGCATCAATATGGGCAAGTCCGGCATATTCATAAACCGATAAGTACTCTGACGGTGCTCTCAGCGCTCCACTACCAATGGACAACTCTATCTCACTCTGGGTATTAAATGCGATGGTCGGTACGTGTTTCTCTGGAGGTTCACTGCAATTGTGATACGCCCAGGGGAAGGTTGTATCCTGAAGTGAGCGGCAAATCCCCCCAGCCACACCCAGGAACAGTCCATCAAAAATTGGTGTGCCTCTTTTTCCGTTCAACTCACTGGTAAGCATATCAGCAAGTAACTTGCCTGATTGTGACCAGCCAAAGCCAATGGTATGTTGGATTTTACAACCCGGTTTCGCGGATAAATATTTCTCAAGCTTGGTTTGTCGTACTGCTTTAGAGAGCTCCTCTAACACAATGTATCCATCGGTAGCTTGCTCCAAATGACCGCTACCCTCGTAGTCTATGACGCTCTTATTCCACTGGACACTGTAGTAAGTAAACCCTGCGTCATTATTTCTGCCTGAGAGAACGTCATCTCCCAAAAACATTCTCGCAAAATAAAGTGGCGTATAACCTAGAGGGGTAATGGGAAATTCAAATAACACACTGTTTACGACGTCGATGACGGCCGTGTTATTACATTTCCCCTTAGGGAATAATGCTGTAACAGGGACGGTAAATGAGCCACGACTCCTGTCGCTTCGAACAAAACTGCCGGAAAAGTCAGCAGTCACCTCAATGTAAGCCTTATTGGCCAAAGAGGTATCGGTGGTGGCTACATTGGAAAATGTCGAATTTGCGAACACAGCTGCGGAGACAAACCAGGTGAGGTACGAAAGGATTTTTATCAGGTTGGTTAGCTTCATGATAGCCCTCCTAAGTATGAAGGCGCTTTGTTAATGACAGAGTTATCACTAGCAAAGTCTAGCCGAGTTTACCTCCGTTTGCGCTACAAGGTGTATTCAACAGTTTCGATTCGATACCATGACTTCATACTTACAAGAGCTTACATTCACCAAGTTGTGTCTTAAGTGATATCTGCCCTGTTCCTTTCACCCCTAGCAATATCAGGAGCTCTGAATGTGCTACAGGTCAGCCTCCCGTTCTTCCCGAAACACCAAAAAACTGCTCAGGTGTTTTCTCCACTTGATTCTCGATGACAAACTCTAATTCCGTTGCCAAGGGAGAGTTCAAGGCAAGTAATGTGTTCAGATCTTTACGGGCAAGATCGTCATTCCCCATTTGCACATGCAACACTCCTCTATACATGTAGGGTTCAGGCAAGTTAGGCGCTAATGATATGGCTTTGTTGTAATGAAATAACGCTGTGGTGTAATGGTCAGCCCCTTGTTTTCGCAATGTATAGGCCAGGTTATTATGCGCTTCCGCCCAGCTTTTCTTGTTTGCGATTACACTGCGAAACTTTCTTTCTGCGGCTCTAAACTGCTTGTCCATCATCAGATCCACGCCTTCGTTGTAAAGCCGCAGCGATTTGTTTTGCGAATTTGAGCTGCTATAACCAGACCCTGCACCGTACGCAGCGACACTAACCAGTAATGCAAACCAAGCTACAAACATTATTTTCATGATGACTTATCTATGTTGAATCTACCTTGATTGTTGTACGCAACCTTGTGAACTTCTGGTCAATAGATGATTGCCTGAGAGCCCTTAAAATGTATCAACAAACATTGATCAACCTATCACCCACGCCGAATTAGAACATTTATCTACAACACCAACTAAAGCACGAGCCAATATGAGATTATCCACTAAATACATAAATTTAGTGGTTCAATGCACTACAAAGCATATTTCCCAGCACCAAAAAACATGTACAAAATGTGACCGCAAACTCTCATCCTTTTCGCTCATCCTTCTGAAAATGTCACAAAGGATGAACAACCAAATCAAACCCGTCGTTACGCTCATCAAGCCCTATTAGTAAATTAACAAAAGGACAACTAATGACATTACTAAAATCTGTGCTGTCTGTGGCAGTGGTAAGCACTTTAATGTTTGGATGCGCATCCGATCCGGCTGGTTCATCAGAGAAAGAGCAACCAAAAACCAATACGAGTGAAGTGAAAGCGGCAGCGTTCGTTGATCCTGGCGCTGCCTTTATGAGCGCATGCGACAACCCAACGATCAGTGAACAAGGTCCGGTGCAAAAACCTTTGTTTGTAGTCGGCACATTTACCGACTCAAACTGGAATCACGTTAACAACAGAAAATTTGCATACAAGGGCAATGGCGTATACCAAGCTGTCGTGAGTGAAAAAGCAGGCAAGTTCTCGATGCAATATGCCGCAAGAGACTGGAAGCCACAATTTACTGCCGACGGCAAAACACTTGCAGTAGGGGAAAGCAAAGTGCTCAAATGGGGCGGTTACGCCAAAGACACCAAGACGACGATTGCAGAAGCCGGTCAATATGTCTGGACCATCAAGTTTGACGAAAAGGCCAATCCACAAGCCATCACTTTGGCGAAGTGTTCCTAATTACTCTACCCTCGTGCCGCTCACTTGGAGTGGCACTACCTGTCTTGTTTTCACTTCAAACGGCCTTTCTGTAACAAAATCTCGTATCGGATATTGCACTTAAACCAATACAGCCGTTATCATTAGTTTTATTATTATTGAAATGATAGCTCTTATGAAAAAACACGAACAACTGGTTCAGGACTTGATTGGGAAAATATGTCAAAATGCGATTACGTATAAACTCCCGTCAGAGCGAGAGCTTGTTGAAAAATACCAGTTATCTCGATTTTCGGTAAGAAAAGCGCTTTCAAAGTTAGAGGCTATTGGCGTTGTAAAGCCTAAAACTGGCTCTGGTTATTACGTCAACACGTCTGTTATTGGTTCTCCGCTGATTTATAACTCCATAACAGAAAATAGCTTTGATGACATTTCATACAAAAAAGTACAATTGAATAAGCGCATTCCAAGCATCCACGAAATGCAAGTATTTTCCATTGGAGAAAATGATTACCTTTGGCATATCAAAAGATTACGAATCGTCCAGGATAAAATCACTCAAATTGAAGAAACCATCCTGCCTGTTCATTTATTTCCAAAAATGAATGAACAAATCATTGAAAGCTCGTTGCAAAAGTATGCAATTTCTTTAGGGTTACAAATTGATAGTTATTTAACCAGCTATAAAGCTGTAAATATATCAGCAGACAACGCCAATATTTTAAAATGTAAACGTTCGACTCCTGCAATGAATATTACGAATAGAGGATTTTTAACTTCAGGTGAAGTATTCATCGAAAGTGATATCATTGATATTAATTATCAATGTACCTACCACACTAAATTTAACAATGAAAGTTTGCAGTTTCGGGATCAACACGACCGCGATTGAAGCGGTCGTCGTTGTTAGCTTGTTGGCTATAAGCTTAAGGCGTATGGATACAACCATCAGGTAAGCGGCTTTGAGTCCACTCATGGGGGCGATACTCTACCGGAAAATCCCCTGCTGCAGAAATGTCCATTTCCACACCAATGCCAGGTTGCTCAGACGCATATAAGAAGCCATTTTTCGGCTCTGCAGCATTAGGAAATACTTTACGAGTGTTCTCTTTGTAATGCACATGTTCTTGAATAGCCGCGTTATGTAAGTGCACGTTCAAGTGGGTATTTACCGCAGCACCAATCGGCGTCATGTCTGGTGGACAATGCCAAGCAATACGGACACCAAAACTCTCACATAAGTGGCCCAGTTTTAGCGCTGGTGTAATCCCACCAATTTGTGACACATGGCATCGAATGAAGTCAATTCGACGATTGATGATAACGGATTTCCACTCTTCCGGGTTATTAAACAACTCCCCCAGCGCCAGTGATAACGACGTCTGACTACGAATATTGTCGAGCCAGTCAGTCTGGTTCGGTGGCAGAATATCTTCGATAAAATAAGGTCGATACGGTTCAACACGTTTTGCAAACTGAACTGCCTGGTTGGGAAACAGTCGTTCGTGGACATCATGAAGAATATGGAACGTTTGACCATACTTCTCACGCAGAAGACGGAACATCTCCACGGTATTATCCATATACTGATCTTGGTCATAATAGGAACCATCGGTTGGATTTTCTGTGGTATGCATGTTCTCAGGCACACCGCCATAAAAGCCCAACTGACAGCGTATATGTTTATAGCCCTGCTCGAGGAAATAGTCGACTTGTTCGTACAGACCTTCCATAGTGTCACTGGTTGCATGGGTATATACCTGAATTGCATCCCGCGACTTACCGCCAAATAATTGATGTAAAGGCATATTTGCTAGTTTAGCTTTAATATCCCAAAGTGCCATATCAACACCGGAAATTGCATTATTTATGACAGGACCATTTCGCCAGTAGGCATTGACCATCATCATTTGCCATAAATCTTCAATATTGTTTGCATTTTTACCAATCAATAACGGCTTTATATATTCATCGACCATAGTTTTTACGGCCAAAGGGCGTTGTTGAAATGTTGCGCAGCCGTAACCAGTAATACCACTTTCTGTTTCAACAATTACAGTGATGAGATTATGTCTGTCTGGTTTAGTTATTATACATTCAATGTTAGATATGATATTTTCTTTCACAACTTTATGGCTCTGAGTAAGTGGTTTTATTCTATCTAACAGTGAAATTTCATCGATTTCAAGCGCTAATTTACCGCTAAAAGTAACTGGTTCGCTACGCATTCTCTTTTGATTGAAAAAACGAACCAATCGGCAAAATTTTCTTAAAATTCAAAAATCAGCCTATTTAATGTGACCAACATCTCTGTTTTTCCGATTGGGGTTAATTTGGCTGGTCGATATTATGACCTCAACAAATAACGCAAGCACACAGGGATTCCCAAAATGCAATTAACCGAAACCAATAACGAAGTAGACTTGAGTGTTAGAACACCAAGCCGGAGTGATAGCTTTAGCGATAAATTACAAGGACTTGTAGACGCGCTGGGTGGCAATAGCAATATTGTTAATATCACCCACTGCATGACACGTTTGAGATTTAAACTTGCTGACGAATCATTGGCCAATAAAGGTACGCTAGAAGCCATTCCTGGTGTTAAAGGCGTGGTATTGGCTCAGGGGCAGACTCAAGTTGTGATCGGTGTTGACGTTGAAAAGTGGTACAACGCACTTTCTGGTGTCAGCACCTCCAACGATGAACCAGTCATAGAAGCCGAAAAAGGCAAGCTGTTCCAGAATGCAATGCGCATCGTAGCCGGCATTTTTGGCCCTGTCGTACCGGCAATCGCTGGAGCTGGTATGCTTATGGGTTTGTTGTCTGGCCTAATCGCTACCAATGTCATCTCAGAATCATCGGACACGGTGTACTTCTTCCGATCCATTTCTACTGCTGTATTCTTTTTCCTGCCTATGCTTGTGTCGTTTTCGGCCGCCAAGGTTTTCAAGGTCAACGAATATATTGCACTAGCAGTATCATCAGCAATGCTTGCACCAAAGCTTGTTGATAAAGCAGCCGCGCTTAAAGCCGCAGGAGAAGTACCTGAGCTGACGGTGCTTGGCGTCGTTCCCGTAGAACTGCTTAACTATGGCGGCGCAATTGTACCTGCGATTCTTGCTGTCTGGGTATTGTCCAAAGTCACTCCGTTTGTCGATCGATTTGTCCCCTCTTCTGCAAAGCCTGTATTTACACCTCTGCTCGCGTTCACCGTGACGTCGACGATCGTTCTGTCATTGGTTGCACCTGCTGGTATGTGGTTAAGTAACGGCGCTGGCTGGGTTGTTGGCTCACTGTTGGAAATCTCACCGACACTAACAGGCTTTATCTTTGGTCTGACTCGCCCGATTACAATCGTCTTTGGCATCCACCACAGCATGACACCAATCAGCTTGAACAACTTTGCGCTTTACGGAAAAGACCTGTTGATGCCAATCATGTGTCTGGGTAACCTTGCTATCGCAGGTGCTACCATGGCGGTATGGTATAAGCAACGTAAGAACGTCTCGAAAGAGCAGTCATCCGTTACGGTTGGTTCTGGTGTTACTGCAATTTTAGGTATTACTGAGCCAGCTCTGTTTGGTGTATTGACTAAATACACCAAAGCGCTGTTTATGGCGAGTCTGGCTGCGGGAATCGTTGGCGCCATTTCGGTGACCATTGATACTCACCTCACGAGCTATATCCTGTCATCAGTATTCAGTTTGCCAGCCTATCTGGCAAGCGGTACCCAAAACTTTGTTCAGGCAGTATTCGGAGTCGTAGGTGTCTTTGCTCTTGCATTTACACTAACCATGCTGTTTGTCGATGTGAACGACAAGTAATTCAGCTATTCAAGAAAGCCCGCAGCGAATACGTTGCGGGCTTTTTTATTATCTACGAATACAGGACGTACAACCTCGGCACGCCGAACGAGTGGCCGGGTCGAGCCGACCTCGCTGAATTTTGCAGTACGCATTGCGAAGTACACGCCGAGCAGCAAACCAGTCATCCGGTTTTTGCATGATCATGTAACCATTAAAACGTTTAATAAGGGGCAGCCGATACTCGTCGACAAATTTGCTGTCATACTCGACTTCAAAATACTCGAATACCTGCTCTATCGCGGTAAAGCTTGTCAGTTTATTTTGAAGTTCGGCGAAACTCATAGAGCGTATGCTGGTGATTGAGGATGTATGAAGTGTACGCGAGAGAACTTGTATTGTCACAGAAAGAAGTCGCCCAAGGCACCATTCCCCGCGAAGGGAAGCCCCCAAAAAGCATGCCTTGGGCTTGATTTATTATGCCTGGTATTCTGGATAGTCCAGCAGACCCACTTCGTTGCCTCCAAATAGAGTATTTGGATCATGGTCAGCCAACGGATGGCCATGTTTGATGCGGTTCGGTAAATCAGGGTTTGAGATAAATGGACGGCCAAAACCCACCATATCCGCTAAGCCGTTGGCAATCGCCTGCTCTGCTTTATCCTGATTGTAGCGACCTGCATAGATGATAGTCCCCTTGTAGGCTTCTCGTACTGCAGTTTTGAATTCCATCGGAGTATCTGGGGCATCGTCCCAATCTACTTCAGCAATGTGCATGTAGACCACATTGTGTTTGTTTAGCACGCGAGCTGCAGCCGTATAGGTCTCTACCGGCGTTTTGTCCACAGTCCCATTCAGGGAAGTAAACGGTGCAAGGCGCACGCCCACTTTATCCGCACCAATCGCGTCCACTACTGCTGCTACCACTTCATCAAGGAAACGCAGGCGATTTTCAATTGAACCACCGTACTCGTCATCACGATTGTTGGCTTCCGAATCGATGAACTGGTTAATTAGATAGCCGTTTGCCCCATGCAGCTCGATGCCATCAAAGCCCGCTTCAACCGCGTTAAGTGCCGCTTGGCGGTACTGCTCGACAACCTCTTTAATGTCTTCTTTAGTCATCGCACGAGGCTCAACAACATCAACAAAACCAGGCTCGCTGGTGCCGTTATCCACAAACACTTTCACATTTTCTGCCTTAAGCGCAGAAGAAGAAATTGGCTGTTCACCACCAATATTGTCCGGGTGAGTAACGCGACCCACGTGCCATAGTTGGGCAAAAATGGCACCGTCTTTTGCGTGAACGGCATCCGTTACTTTTTTCCAGCCCGCTATTTGCTCCTGAGAGTAGATGCCTGGTGTCCACGCGTATCCCTGCCCCATCGGTGAGATTTGCGTTCCCTCAGCGACAATCAAGCCAGCGGATGCACGTTGCGCATAGTATTCAGCCATCATTTCATTCGCTGAATTACCTGGTTGAGTTGCTCGAGAACGCGTCATTGGCGGCATTACAATGCGATTTTTTAGTGAAAGTGAACCAAGCTGAATAGGTTGAAACATAGAATCTGTCATTTTCATAAGCCTCTTATTTGCTCATTTGAATAAGTTCAATAGCGTAGCCATCAGGATCTTTAACAAAGGCGATATGAGTTTCACCACCCTTCATCGGGCCAGGAGCACGTGTGATGTTGCCGCCCAGTTGCTCAATTTGCTCACAAGCGGCATATATGTCCTCACAACCGATTGCGATGTGCCCCCATGCGTTACCTTGATCATACTGATTAGTATCCCAGTTATACGTGAGTTCGATAGTTGAACCCGCGTCCTGACCTTCGTAGCCAACGAACACTAGTGAATAGCGGTATTCTTCGTTCTCAAAACGGTCTAACACCTTCATTCCAAGAACTTTCGAGTAAAACTTTATTGATTTGTCTAAGTCCGCAACGCGAACCATAGTGTGTAAAACTTTCATGAGTACCTTTGCCGAGTTCCGCGTCGCCCCCATTAACTGGCGGCACGGGTTAAATATGATTTCCAACTTGCACAAGGTTACGACAAAGGTAAAAACACCTGAAATTATCAGATATTATGGTTTTGATAATATTTTGGAATGGATAAACAATTTCGTCATTATTGATCAACGAGCTCTTCCACTCCCGTCTTCTGCACGAAAGTGAGGGTCTCTCAAAGCGCGTAACTTGATAGAAAGGGATTGGGTTAGCCCTGCGTTTTGACAAATCTCCTTTTGCAAGGAAACAAAGAGGACTTGGCGGCGGCTATGGCCACCGCCTTCGATTTATATTTTTTCCAACACAAACATATGATACCCAAACTGCTCTGCAAACTGAGTACACACATTCACCTCACGTTGAATATCCTTCCACGCCTGACTTGCAGACATCTCTGGCTGTAGCTCTTTTACTCTCTCACCAAGAGGGCCATAGTAATTCATCCAGGCCTCCTGGCTCAGTGCAAAGTGCCCTATCACTCGGTATCCCGCGTTCTGCATTTGCTTTAATCGAGTCTCAACCAGTTGGATATCCGGGTACTCCTGATTCCAAAACTCAATCGACTCACTACCTGGTTGAGACGTATGCCAGACCATATCACTGATCATCAGACAACCGCCTGTTTCAAGATACGGTTTCCATTGAGACAGTGCTTTCTCTACGCCCATGATATAGGCACTGCCCTCAGCCCAAATTAAATCAAAGCTCTCTTCATCAAACGGAAGCTCTGTCATACTCGCACACACGGTTTCGAGTCTGCTACTCAAACCTAATTGCTCAAAACGCTGATTCAGACGATCGAGTGCTGATTGTTCATTGTCGACAGCGGTAATGATTGCTGAACCACTCTCTGCTAGCACTTGCGTCGCCAAACCTTTACCGCAGCCAATTTCGAGTAGCTTCTTGGGTGTGGTGGGCACTAAGGAAAGTGCTTTTTGTGTCGCTTGCTCACTACCTGGCCCCCAACGCTCGAGTGTTTCAAATACCTTCATGAAATCAGCCATGTACTGTTCGTGTTCGTTCATATCTCTTGATAACCATTTCAACCGCAATGCCTCTTTTTCATCAAAGCCTTGCTTAATTAACCACTCAAGATGAGCATCGGGAGCCAATTTATCCAGCCCCTCGTGCCAGGCTTTTAGGTCTCCCTCTCCCAACATTGCAGCAAGCAGTTCGCGTGAACGCTGCTTTTGCTCTATCTCATGTTCCAGCGTTTGCAGACGATGTTCCAATAGTGCCCGGTCTATTTTAGCCTCCAGGCATGCTTTACACTCTTTTAGTGTCAAGCCACCAGCCTGCAATTGCTGAATCAGACGAATCCGTTGTCGATCTCTGTCGCTGTATACTCTGTAGCCATTATCCAGCCTTTTACCTGATATCAACTTTAGCTTTTCATAGTACAGCAGTGCCGTCCGAGACAGTCCAACTGCTGTGGCGAGCTCTGAGATTCGATACACGAAGGATGCCTCCTATCCGCCTGTGATTAGGTACCTTAAACTATAAAGCTATAGACAGGTCAACGAAAAATTAGAGGAATAAAAACGGCACGAAATCTCATGCCGTTGAAGTGAACAACAAAATCTACACCGTGGCCGCCGTACAGAAACTCACATTGGCAACGTCGTTTTACAGATCTTATCGTTGAAATTATTCAAACCCGGAATATTTAACACCGGACAAATGAGCCATGTCTCGATTCCATGTTGCGAGATCTTTCTTGTTAAACTGATCCAAAGAGTTGTGGCCGCACGCTCTTGCCATGACCTGCATCAGTTCCACTGACGCTTCAAAAAAGTTTTTGAGTTGATGAGACGCTTTATCAACATTAAGCCGCTGTCTGAGATCCGCTTTCTGAGTCGCAATTCCTGCCGGGCAGTTATTGGTGTTACACATCCGCGCCGCAACACAGCCAATAGACTGCATCGCACTGTTGGAGATAGCCACACCATCGGCCCCCAGTGCCAGCGCTTTGACAAAGTCCATCGGCACCCTGAGGCCACCAGTAATAATCAGAGTCACTTTGCCACTCATTCCTTGTTGGTCGAGATAGCGCCTTGCTCTGGCCAGAGCAGGAATTGTAGGCACACTGATATGATCCCGGAACATCTCCGGAGCAGCCCCTGTACCGCCCCCCCTACCGTCAAGAATGATGTAATCGGCACTTGCATCCAAGGCAAACTGAATGTCTTCTTCAATGTGGTTTGCACTGAGTTTGAAACCTATTGGAATACCGCCGGTGATTTCTCTGACTCTGTCGGCAAACTTTTTGAAGTCTTCAGCTGTATGCAGTTTCTTAAATGTTGGCGGCGAAATAGCAGGCTCTCCCTCCGGAATACCCCTAACTTCCGAGATCTTGCCGATATTTTTATTTCCCGGGAGGTGGCCGCCCGTGCCTGTCTTCGCCCCTTGCCCTCCTTTAAAATGGAAGGCTTGTACAGATTTTAATTTGCTTTCGTCGTATCCGAACTGAGCACTGGCCAGTTCATAAAAATAACGTGAGTTGGCCGCCTGCTCTTCGGGTAACATGCCCCCTTCCCCAGAGCAAATCCCCGTGCCTGCGAGATCCGCGCCTTTGGCCAAAGACACTTTAGCCTCCTCGGACAACGCGCCAAAGCTCATATCAGAGACGAACAATGGGATGCTCAATTTCAGCGGTTTCTTTGCCTGCGGACCGATAACCAGCTCGGTATCTACGCTGACATCTTCGAGCAGCGGCTTGGTGGCCATTTGTGCGACCATGATTTGCAAATCATCCCAGTGGGGCAGCAAATGTCTCGGTACACCCATCGACGTCATCGGTCCGTGATGCCCCAGTTTAGACAGCCCTTCTCTTGCTAACTGATGAATGAACTCTACCGTTGGTTCTTCAATGGTTTTGGTTGCGATAGGTGCCTGATCCCCCTTAACCTGAATACCAGGCCCTTCTTGCCCAATCTGCTCATCTGCAAATTGCTTATGAGTGCCATCACAATAAGGCAGGTTTGCAGAGTGTTTACAGCGACACAAATACGCATCGTCACTGGAGTCTGCAGAAAAGCGTAGCGGCTTGAATTCGGAGCCCTTATGAGAGCCATCACAAAAGGGTTGATTGCTCGAACGTCCGCAAGCACAGAAGTAATACTCCTGACCTTCCTTGAGTTCTACTTTAATAGGTTTGTTGTTCGCGATGACAGGTTTGCTCATGGTGCTTCCTTCTGAGAGTTATCTTTGTTAGCCCCTGTAAGCGTAGAACAAAAAGAAGCCAGTTATAAAAACTGGCTTCTGGATCACAGATCAATACATACCGTTAAAAAGGTGCCACACAATCTGTGTAGTCATTTGGTGCAACCGGCAACGCATCATTGTTATTAAATGCATCTAATGTTGCTCCCATTGATACGATCGCCTCGACGTCTGTTCCTTGCCATGTAGCAACGGCTAGAGCAATAATATCGTCAATGGTCATCCAGGTACCGTTCACCTCGATAGTCGCAGTACCAGATAGACCACCCGCAT
Source organism: Vibrio hangzhouensis (assembly GCF_900107935.1). GTDB lineage: Bacteria > Pseudomonadota > Gammaproteobacteria > Enterobacterales > Vibrionaceae > Vibrio > Vibrio hangzhouensis. The sequence continues at coordinate 419,675 of NZ_FNVG01000001.1, forward strand.
CGGGTCTGTGTCTGGTATTGAAGATAAATGCCAGCAATTGTTGTGCTAATTGCTCTTTGTGCATGTTCTCTTCGGCATTACCATTACTGTCAACCAGGAATTGAGACACTTCAGATTGCCAGGTACCAGCGTCCCAAATGACACCGTCACCACTAAAGGCCGCCGCAACCGGAGTTCCTCCGCTAAAGGTACCATCAAACGGTTCGTCACCAGCTTCAAAGTAAACTGAAGGGCTGCTATAAGGCGCTAGACTGTTGACATACACTCTGTCAGCCTCAGTAAGCTCAGACAAACCATTTTTGTTGTGCCAGTAGCCTTTGGTATCAAAGTTTACAATCACATCACAAACATTGTTGAACTCAAAATCATCACCTGAGCCGCCGTCATTTCGGTTATAAACTTCACCATCAATGACAGGTAAGCCGTTGTCGTAAGTCAATACAGAACGGACATCAAATGTGACGCTTTGTTGGGAAGTATTAGTCCAACCTTGAGCTGCACTTAATGTTTCCTGTAAAACATAAGGTGCCAGATCACCACGGACATTAGGGACTAGAGCTTTAAAGGTCACGCATCCATCCTCACCAGTCTGTTTGCTGATCACCCTGTTGTACATTCCCGCAATATCACTACCGAATATCTCAACTAACTTAGTCCAAAGCTCAGGAGTCGCCTGAGGGTTAATATTGTCAGGTAATGGGACACTCTGCGGTACAGTCAGGGTCATAGGCCAGTTAGGAATCGTTGATTCGGAAGGGTCTTTCACCCCGTCTCGGTCTTTATCAAACACTTTACAGACATTAATCTCTGCAATACCTACACTACCAAATGCCACAATTAAGACGGGATCTGGGTTCTGACCAGTTTTGTATGAAATTGGGTCAGCATACAAACCAGGAACAAAACCATCATCGGTCACCTCACCAGTATCACGTCGGATAGATTGAGCGTCCGCTAGTTGTACATCCGCTAATTGAGCATCTGCTAGTTGCGCACATGCCAACGGCTCAACGAAACTCAAGTGGAGGAATCCATCATTATGGGCAGGTGCAAAGTCTCTTAACTCCGCAAATGTCGTATAGTGAGTAAAGTTTGGCTTAATCTCACCATTTGCGTTCAACGGTATCACTTGAGGGACCTGAACATCGGCAAACCACATGAATTGGTCGACTGTCCAAATCAGATCTTCTTCGCCCAACACACTAAAGGTTGTAGGGTTAGGTTCAGAGTTAGATGAGAATTTAGCGTCATCACGCTGCTCATCAGGGCGTGTAATACCAAAGAACCAACTGCTGACGTGCTCTTCACCTTGGTCAGGGTCGTAACGGCAGTTTAAGTTTTTATCGTGGAATTTACGCAAGCCGATATCATAGGCAGACGGATCAGGAACGTCTTGTTGACGAACCTTGTAGTTATCTGTTTTGGAGAATCTAGGTATGAAGCCAAAAACTCCGTCGCAGAGTTCGCCTGTAGCGCCATTATTGACTTGACCATCACATGCCTCTTGCACACTGGCCTCGGTAGAAACCCAAGCTTTGTATACGCCTCCTGGATTAGGTGTGTTGGCAAATGGGAACAGTTGGATTGTTTCACCCTCGGCTAGCTCACCACTACCCTGCTGAGCAAGGTATTCGCTACCGAGAAGATGAGAACATGGTAACTCTTCAGTCACCCATTGACCTCTGACTTTCTGTGTCACACTGTAGGTTGAATTCGGCAATGACACACCGTCTTCACCATCAAAATAAAACAGTCTGCACTCTAAAGGTTCCGGGTCAAAAGTTTCTGCGTTTTTTGGGCCTCCTTTACCTTTTACGGATTCATAACAGGTACCACCATTGACACCGGCATCTCCTTCAATGCTCGATAACAAGCATTTACCTGAAGGATCCGTAACCTGGAAGTAGTACCAACCAGCGGGTAATGCGGCTGCATGTGCTGGTGCGTTGGGACCGGGACCGCCATCCAAGAAAACTTCTTGCTTAGACTCATAACGAACGTTTTCGTTAACAATTTCGCCACCGGGTGTGGTTGTGAATATCGCACCATCTAATCTGGCATCGACAAGACCAGAGAATGCGATGCTGGTTGCAGCAATTGCTGTGAGACAAAATCGCTGCATAGATACACGCGATCTTTGAGTACTCATGATTTTCTCCTTAGAAGGAGGGGGGATTACCACCTTATAGGAGCAATTTTTGTACCGATTATAACTATTTGATATCTCGAGAAATCATACAGAGGCTTTACAGCTACAAGACACAACGCATTGTTTTTGAACAACTGTCATGTTACACACTCATCTTTACAGGTTGTAAACTAATTCAAAGGAACTAGGCATCAGCTATCCAGCTCGATATTGTGTTTTTTGACTAAGCGATAAAGCGTTGGCCTTGAGATTTTCAGATATCTCGCAGCGGCGGTCATGTTGAATTTGTGAGAGCGGATGACCTGCTCAATAAACTCTGAGCGGATGTTCTTCAGGTCTATCGGGCGAAAGGGCATTTCAACGTCAAGCCCAAGGGCTTCTGGTTCGATCAACGAATCCTGAGACAGCACTACGGCACGCTTAATAACATTCTTGAGTTCACGAATATTCCCCGGCCAGGAGTGATGCCTCAATACCGTATAGCTATTAGTCGATAGCTTCAGCCCTGAGCGGCCCGCCAACGTCATTTCTTGAAGAAGAAATATATCCGCCAGAATCTGAATATCTTCCGGGCGTTCGCGAAGGGAAGGAAGAGTGAGTGGCAATACATTGAGGCGATAAAACAGATCCTGCCTGAAGTCATCGTGCTCAATCAACAAATCAATAGGTTCATTGGTTGCAGCGATAACCCGGCAATCTATAGTATCCGTGCTGTCCGAACCCACACTGTTAATTTGTTTGGTTTCCAAAAAATGCAGTAAGTGCCCCTGAACTTCAACAGGCATGTCACCGATTTCATCGAGAAAAAGCGTCCCCTTATTGGCCCTGCGTATAAAGCCAACGTGGTTCTTAATCGCACCAGTGAAAGCACCCTTCTCATGGCCGAACAATTCGGATTCGACCAGGCCTCTGGGGATCGAGCCGCAGTTAAGCTCTACAAATGGGCCTTTGCAGCGTTTAGACGTATCATGAATGAGCCGAGCGCAGCGACTTTTACCTACGCCAGTTTCTCCCTGAATGAGTATCTCACTGTCACTGGCGGCATATTGTGAAATCCGTTTATTAGTAAATTCAATTGCTTTGCTGACTCCAGTTAAGCCAGTCAAAACGCGCCTCCTTTGTTAGCACCTCTGATACTAATAATACTAGCGCCTGCTACACGGGTTATCTGTCTGACACCGTCTCATTTATGAGACTCTCAAGGAGGTCAAGTATAACAGCTTGATTGTTATAGCTGTGTATCACTTTTGACATAGGTGGTAGAAAATTCGTAACTGTCACACGTATGCTTGGCTAGCGAATATTCAAAAACCTGCCCATTATCCAGGTAGGCATTCTGAGTGACATTAACCAAATGTTCTCCAACTGGAAGCCCAAGCAAATCTCCTTCTTCCGGTGTTGCATGACCTATGGTAATTCGGAGATTAGCACTGTGGATATTGAGATTCAGATGGTCTGAGATATAACCGTAAATGGATGTTTTCACATGGTCTACAGACAAACTCGGCACGATGCCCGCAGACAAATAAATGTACTCAATGATCGATGGCACTCCATCAAGCACTCTTACACGAGTAATATCGTAAACAGGGTCCCCGACTTTACATTTCAACTTATCGGCAATTGTTTCGTCTGCTGCCAGCTGAGAGAACTTGATCACACGTGTGTTCACTGTTTTCCCTCTGTCCTCAGCCCGTCGCTTGGTTCCGAGCAGATGCGAGTCCGATACGCCTCCGCTGAGCGGTTTAACGAACGAACCTGAACCACGCTTTCTGACCACCAGCCCATCTTTTACCAGAAAATCCATCGCTTTCTTAATGGTGATCTCACTGCAGTTAAACTCACTCGCCAGAGACTTACCATCCGGAAGCTTCTGCTCGCTAGAGTAATAGCCCGACAGGATTCGTGTTTTTAGTTCGTTGTATATGCCCTGATACTTCACCATTTACTCTGATCCTGCGTCAAATTTGTGACGCTGCTGTCCATTAACGTCTAATAAACTAAGCAGGTTACTGGGTTCTTTTCCTTTGTACAAGCGCTACCTGAAAAACATATGGTTATTACCATAACCACCATTGCCTGACACACAAAAGAAACGATCTACATCACAAATAAAATGACCAGCAATTGTAAAACCATATGGTTTTAATAACATCGGGACCAAGTTAAATTCTATAGTTCATCATACATTGGGGTAGATATGGCATTTCAGGGAAACTTTTTATGGGGCAGCGCATCAGCAGCGTATCAGATTGAGGGTGCCGCAAACTTAGACGGTAAAGGCGATTCTATTTGGGACGTATATTCTCGCGTACCAGGAAACACCTTCAAAAACACCACAGGAGAAGTGGCAATTGACTTCTACCACAAGTTTGAAGAAGACATCGAGTTGATGCGTGAGATGGGCTTAAAAGCGTATCGCTTTTCAGTAGCGTGGACACGTATCATGCCCGATGGACGCACATTGAACCCTAAAGGAGTTGAGTTTTACCACAAAGTCATTAACAAGCTGATTGAATGTGACATTACACCCATCCTGACCATTTACCATTGGGATTTGCCTCAGGCACTTCAGGATGAATATCAGGGTTGGGAAAGTCGCAAGATCCTTAATGACTTTACCCGCTACTGTGAGCTGCTGTTTGATGAATATGGCGACAAAGTTCCTTACTGGGTGTGTATGAACGAGCAGAATATCTTTACCAGTTTGGGTTACGTACAGAAAATCCACCCACCAAAGGTTTCAGATTATCAACGCTTTATTAATGCCAACCACATCGCTAGCCTGGCTAATGCCAGCGCAGTTAAGCGATTCAAAGAGATGGGCTTGAAAGGCAAGATTGGAGCAAGTTTTGCCTATAGCCCTACCTATTCAAAGACCGCATCCCCTGAAGATGTGATTGCCGCTGAGAACGCACAAGAGATCCAGGACCTATTGTGGATGGATGTCTACGCAAAAGGCGCTTATCCCAGAATTGGTCTCAAGTTGCTTGAAAGATTAGGCATCCAAATCGACTTTCAGGATGGAGACCGCGAGCTTCTCAAAGCCGGTGTCTGTGATTTTATGGGCTTAAACTACTATCAGTCAGCCACCTATGTCGCACCGGAAAACAAAGCTGAAACGGCACAAACGGGTAACGCCGCGCAGGTTTCGGTCGTCTCCGATGTCGCAGACATACCAACAGACCATTATTATGTTCGCGCAGACAATGAACATTTAAAGATGACCGACTGGAACTGGGCGATTGATCCAGAGGGCTTGCGCGTCGCATTGCGTCGAATTACTTCCCGCTATGACCTTCCTATTCTGATCAGTGAAAACGGTCTGGGTGCCTATGACACGCTAACTGAAGAAGGCCGAGTCCATGATGACTATCGCATTGACTTCCTTAAGGCGCACGTACAAGCAATTGGTGACGCCATTGATGACGGTTGTGAAGTGATTGGCTACTGCACCTGGTCTTATCAAGATCTGTTTAGCTGGCTGAACGGCTATGCGAAACGTTATGGCTTTGTTTATGTTGATCGAGATGAAGAGAGCGAGAAAGAGCTGAAGCGTTACAAAAAAGACAGCTTCTATTGGTACCAGCAAGTCATTAAGTCGAATGGCGAAGCACTGTAATTAGACCGGAAAACTATCATCATTCCCTTGAAAAAGGGAATCTTCTTTAGCGCGTTGCAAACAAAAAATAAGTGCATTTAAGTTTGCTACGCGCTAGAAGAGATCCTCGTTTTCACGATGTATGGACTCCCTCCCTCAAGAGGGAGCTAAAATTACTGGTGACCAAACCATAATCTTTAGGAGTCCATACATGAATAAGTCTACGACCATTGCTATTGATTTAGCAAAAAGCTCATTCCAGGTTTGTAAGCTGGTTGGCAATCATGTCGCTACAGAGAAACCATTCAGCAAAGCCAAACTAAAATCCTGGTTACTCAAACAACCGCCTTGCACCGTCGTAATGGAGTCCTGTGCTACTTCCCACTTTTGGGGGCGTTTTTGCCAATCCATAGGACATGAAGTTATCTTGATCGCACCAAA